>CBDASJ010000018.1:0-89393 GCA_965199555.1 Acetobacteraceae bacterium
GATCCTCGTTATGGACCCGAATGGCGGCGTCCCGCCCTTCCCCGGCGAGCGCACGACCGAGCCCACCTTCGGCCTGCCCGCCATGTGGATCGAGCCGGCGCGGCGCGACGAGGCGATGGCGCGCGGCTGCACCGTGGTCGACCCGCCCTCCGTGCTCACCACCCACATCACCGAGTTGGTGCGCGACAGCATGGCGGAGCTGTTGTCCTACGCCGAAACCCAGAAGCTGCTGGACGAGCTGCCGCGCGAACAACAGAAGCTGGTGTCCGACCTGGTCCCGTCGCAGATCAGCGTCGGCGGCGTGCAGCGCGTGTTGCAGGCCCTACTGGCCGAACGCGTGTCGATCCGCGACCTACCCACCGTACTGGAAGGCATTGCCGAGGCATGCGGCGGCCATTCCCGCCCGGCCGGCATGATCGTGGCGCATGTCCGCGGCCGCCTGGCCCGGCAGATCAGCGACAGCCATACCGGCCCGGCCGGCTACATCCCGCTGGTGACGCTGTCGCCGGAATGGGAGCTGGCCTTCGCCGAAAGCCTGGTCGGCCCACCGGAAGACCGCCAACTGGCCATGGCACCATCTAAACTCGGTGAGTTCATGGGCCGGCTGCGCGCCTCCTTCGATGCGGCGCAGGCCCTGGGTGAAATGCCCGTGCTGCTGTCATCCGGCGGCATCCGCGCGCATCTGCGCGCCGTGGTGGAACGCATCCGGCCCGTCAACGCCGGTGCTGGCCCAGGCGGAAATCTTCCCGCGCGCGCGCATCCGCACGGTGGGCACGATCTGATTGTGGGTTCGGCACGCCGGATCTGACCCCGGGCCGGTTACGTGGCCGCGGTAAGAACCCACGGACCCGCTCACACGCCAGATCAACAAGTGCCACATAGTCTGCCGGGTTCGCAGAAGAGCGGCAGCGCGTTCGGCGTGAGAACCGCGGCGATATCCAAGCGACCTGACGGATGCCGAGTGGTCGCTGACCAAGCCGCTGATCCCTCGCGCCAAGCACGTCAACGATCGGCAGCCCCTTTATCTCAAAGTGTCGCCCGCAGCGATCGTACATGCCCGCTCTACCCGAACTATGCCGACGGTGGCTACCAGGGAACAGGCACCAGGTCAACCATCGGATCATCTCTTTTACGGATCGGCATCTTCACGTCGCCGCCGTCAGCACCCATGGCGTGCCGGGCTCGCAGAAGATCGGCAGCGCGTTCGGCGTGCGCACATCGATTGGCAGCGCCATCTCCGCCCGCAGCGCGCGGAATAGCGCCCCGTGCGCCACCACCAGCACCGGGGCCGGGTGCGCCAACGCCGCCTTTAGCCCGGCACTGGCCCGCTGGCGCAGCTCGGCAAAGCTCTCCGCACCTTCTGGCGTCGCCTCGCCCGCGATCCACGCCGCGAACCACGCGGCGTTCTGGATCGTGCCCTCGTGCACGCCGAACGCCACTTCCTGCAAATCGTCCAGCAGCGCCACGGGCAGGTCCAGCACCTGGCCCACCGCCAGGGCCGTGGCATGGGCGCGCGACAGCGGGGACGACACGATGCTGGCGATGCCGCGGCGGCGCAGCAACTGGGCCGCCGCGTCCGCCTGCGCCACGCCGGTCGCGTTGAGCGGGACGTCCGTGCGGCCTTGGCTGCGCCCTTCGGCGTTCCAGTCGGTTTCGCCGTGGCGGAGGAACCAGAAGGCGCGGGCAGGCAGCATGCTCAATCGAACAACGAGCTGACGCTGCTCTCGTCGTTGATGCGCCGCATCGCCTCGGCCAGCAGCGGCGCGATGGTGAAGGTGCGCAAATTGGGCGCGCTGCGCACCGCCTCCGTCGGCTCGATGCTGTCGGTGATGGTCAGCATCTCGATCGGCGAGGCGGCGATGCGGGCGACCGCGCCGCCGGACAGCACGCCGTGCGTGATGTAGACGCTGACGGAGCGCGCACCCTCCGCCATCAGCGCCACGGCTGCGTTGCACAGCGTGCCGCCCGAATCGCAGATATCGTCCACCAGGATGCAGTCCATGCCGGCCACGTCGCCGATGATGTTCATCACCTCCGACACGCCGGCCCGCTCCCGCCGCTTGTCGATGATGGCCAGGTCGCAGTTCAGGCGGGACGCGAGGTTGCGCGCCCGCAGCACGCCGCCGATGTCGGGCGACACGATGATCACCTCGCGCCCGGCGAAGCGCTGTTGGATGTCGGTGGTGAACAGCGGCGCCGCATACAGATTGTCCACGGGGATGTCGAAGAACCCCTGGATCTGCCCGGCATGCAAATCCAGCGTCAGCACGCGGTTCGCCCCGGCTTCCGTGATCAGGTTGGCCACCAGCTTGGCGCTGATCGGGGATCGGGAGGAGGTCTTCCGGTCCTGCCGGGCATAGCCGAAATACGGCACCACGGCCGTCACCCGCCGCGCGCTGGAACGCCGCAGCGCGTCCAGCGTGATCAGCAACTCCATCAGGTTGTCATTGGCCGGGTAGGAGGTGGATTGCAGCACGAACACGTCCTGGCCACGGACGTTCTCGTGGATTTCCACGAATACCTCCATGTCCGCGAAGCGGCGGATGGAGGCGCGCGTCAAGGCGATGCCCAGATTGGCGGCGACCGCCTCGGCAAGCGGCCGATTGCTGTTACAGGCGACGATCTTCATTGGTGGCAGTCCCGGTTCGCAGCGTGCCGGGTTCTAGCAACGCTTCACCGACCTGTCATCAACTCGCCGGCACCGCGCCCTTGACGGTGCCGGGGGCGGGCGTCGCATTGGTGCTGCGGCCGGTCGCCTGCACCACCACCTCGTGCACGCCGGCGGAGGCCTCGTTGGCCACGGCAACGGCGACCTCGCCCCAATAGCTGTCCAGGGAGCCGGGCGGCACCTCGTTCAACTGCACCACCCGGCCGCGCTCCCGGTCCTGCGCGTCGGTGATGATCCATTGCAGTTCCACCCGCGTGGTCTTGTTGGCGCCGGGCGCGGTCTTCACCTCGCCCACCACGGTGAAGTCGGCGTTCTTGGCGTTGTCCTGCACCACCTCGCCCAGATTGGACAGGCGGCTGTTCATCAGCCGCGCCAGGGCGGTGTTGCCGTCGCCGGGCGCGCCGATGACGCCCTTGAAATACACCACGGGCGGCCGGTTCAGCAGGCTGTGCGGGTCGCTCATCTGCCGCCGCGCCTCGATGCCGTTCAGCATGGCGACGACCTTGGGCGCCTCCGCATCCGCCGCCTGCTTCAGCGTGTCCGGCCGCCCCGCCGCCCAATCGCTGGCGGAGACGGGCGGCCCTTGGCTGGCGCCCTGCGACACGCCGCGCGGGTCGGTGACGGTGTAGGTCGGCACCACCTGGCCGTTCTGCATGTCGGCGGTCAGCACCAGCCGCCAATCCCCGCGCGCAGCCTCCGTCGTCGCCTGCGCGGGCAGTTCCTGCGCCACCAGCGCGTCGGCCAGCGCGTTGGACCAGGCCTGCGCCGCCTTGTCGGTGAGCAGCGACGCCGTTGGCAGCGGGATCGCCAGGCGCGACGGCGGCGGCTGGGCCAGCCGCATGGCGGTGGCGCCGGGCCGGCCAAGGAAGGGCTGCGGCAGGTCGCCACAGCCGGCCAGCAGCGCCAACGCGCCGAGCGCGGCGATCCGCCGCGCCAGCGTGCCGAGCGCGACGACCCGCATCATTCGGGCGGCCTCAGTTGAGCACACAGCCAAACAACACGAACAGGACGATCATCAGGATGACGGCGAGGGGGAGGTAGGGCATGCGATGACGGAGACCTGATGGCCGATCGGGCCGCCGCCGGCAAGCGTGCGGCGCCGATGGCTGAAGAACCGAGCGTCGTCCGGCAAGGTGTCCGCCGCCAGCACGGTGACCTCTGCCCCGGCCGCGCGCAGGCGGTGCGCGCAATAGCCCGGCAGGTCGAACAGCCAATGCCCCGGCCGCCCGGCAGCGAAGAAGCGCGCATCGGCCGCGTCGCGCGCGAGCACGGCATCGCGCAAGTCCACAGCCACCTCATAGGACGCCGGGCCGATGCAAGGACCGACGGCCGCCTGCACGCCGCGCCCGCCCATGGCGGCAACCACCGCCTCCAACACGCCGGCCAGCGCGCCGCGCCACCCGGCATGCGCCGCCCCCACGATGCCCGGCGCGGCAAACAGCACGGGCGCGCAATCGGCGGTGACGATCGCCAGGCCCAGCCCCGGCTGCCGCGTCACCATAGCGTCGGCGCGGGGGCCTTGGCCCGGCTGCCACGGCGCCTCGACGGCCACCACCTCCGCGCCGTGCACCTGGGTCAGCCCCACCAGCCGGTCTACCCCGATCGCGGCGGCGGCGCGGCGGCGGTTCTCCGCCACCGCATCCGCGTCGTCGGCACCCGACAGGCTGCAATTGAGGCTGGCGAACGGGCCGGTGGACACGCCGCCGGCCCGGGTGAAGAAGCCGTGCGGCGCGTGCAGCGCGTCGGCGCGTAGATGCGGTGTCATTCCTCGAACCCTGCTGGAACAGGCAGGCCGGGCGAAGTCAGCGCCAGCGCCTTGAACAAGGCGCCCATGCGGTCCGGTTCGGCCAACCGCCGCCCGGCTTCCGTCAAGCGCAACCCTTCCCGCGGCGGCACGGTCTGCGCCAGCCGGTGGATGCGGGCGAACAGGCCCAGCCGGGCGAGGAACTTGCCCTGCGGCACTGGCCCGTGGAACGGCACGCCCGCGTCGCGCGCGAAGGCGGCAAAATCGACGTGGGCAGTCAGGTCGGCGCTGCCCGGCTCGGCCAAGGGATCGGCGGGTTGCCCGTCCCGCAGCGCCTGCAGGCTGTCGCCCGGCCCGCTGGCAAATGGGCCGTAATCCAGGAACAGCGCCGCGCCGGGTGCCGAGCGCAGGCGGTCGCCGAGATGGCGGGCAAGCGCCGGGTCCCGCTGCTCCAGCACAGTGCCCTCGGGGAGGTCCCGTGCCAAATCCGCGCAGGGGCATTCCGTGAAGCCGCCGTTGCTGACATGGCGTTCAACCCAGCCATCGCCGCGCCGGAGGAACTGGCGCACCGGCAGCGCGTCCAGGAACTCGTTGGCCAGCAGGATGAGCGGCCCGGCCGGCACATCCTCCACCCGGTCGTGCCAGGTGGCATCCGGCAGCACCGCGGCCTGGACGGCGCGCAGCCGCCCGGACGCCTCCACCAGGTGCAACCGCAGCGCGGCGCGAAAAGCCGGGGCAACCTTCGCGACCGTGCGCAGGGCGTCCGCCATCAGCGTGCCGCGCCCGGGACCGGCCTCCGCCAACACCACCGGGTCCGGCCGGCCCATCGCGTCCCACGTCACGGCGGCCCAGGCGCCCAGCACCTCGCCGAAGGCCTGGCTGATCTCCGGTGCGGTGGTGAAGTCGGCGAACGGGTCGTGGCTCGCGTAGTACAGGGCGTTGGCGCGGGCCATAAACAAATCCAGCCGTTCCATCACATCGCGAGCGCGGGACGGGGGCGGGCCAGCACGATCAGCGCGAGCCCGGCCACCAGCATGGGGATCGACAGCAACTGGCCCATGGTCGCCCCTTCGAACAGATAGCCGAGGAAGGCATCCGGCTGCCGGAACAGCTCCCCCGTGCTGCGGGCGACCGCGTAGCCGACCAGGAACACGCCCGTCAGCAGGCCGAACCGCGCCCGCACGGCTTCCCGCCGCGCCAGCACCCACAGCAGCACGAACAGCAGCAGGCCCTCCATCAGCGCCTGGTAGATCTGGCTGGGATGCCGCGGCACCGGGCCGCCATTGGGGAACACCATCGCCCAGGGCAGCCAATCCGGCGCCGGGCGCCCCCACAGCTCACCGTTGATGAAGTTGGCGATGCGGCCGAAGCCCAGGCCGATCGGCGTCACCACCGCGATCCGGTCGGCGAAGCCCAGCAGCGGGATGCGCTGCTGCCGGCAGAACAGCACCAGCGCCACCACCACGCCCAACGCCCCGCCATGGAAGCTCATGCCGCCTTCCCACACGGCGAAGATGGACAGCGGTTCCGCCAGGAAGTGCGACGGCTGGTAGAACAGCACGTAGCCGAGCCGGCCGCCGAGCACGACGCCCAGCGTCGCCCAGGTCAGGAAATCGTCCGTCTGCAAGGGCGTGGCGACGACGGGGCTGCGCTGCACCAGCCGGCGCATGACGCGCCAGCCCAGCAACAGGCTGCCGATATAGGCCAACGCATACCAGCGGATGGCGAGCGGCCCGACCTGGATCAGCACCGGGTCGAACTGGGGAAACAGCAGGACGGGAATCAACGATAAGGGTCCGGTTTCTCCAGATAGTCCACGATGTAGCGCCGCACGCCTTCCTCCAACACGGTGAACTCCCCGGTGTATCCGGCCGCGCGCAGCCGATCCATGCTGGCCTGGGTGAAGGATTGGTAGCCGGCCCGCAGCGACTCCGGCATGTCGACGAACTCCATCCGCTCCGGCACCCGGGCGGCGCGGCACACCGCCTCCGCCAAATGCGCGTAGGAGCGGGCGTGGCCGGTGCCGAGATTGAACAGGCCGTTCACGCCGGGCGAGGCGAGCAGCCACAGCATGACGTCCACCACGTCGCCGACCCAGATGAAGTCGCGCATCTGCTGGCCGTCCGCGAGCCCGGCTTCGGTGGACCGGAACAGCTTCGGCGCACCGCCGGCCAGCACGTCGTCGTGCTTGATCTTCACCACGGAGATCATCGAGCCCTTGTGGTACTCGTTCGGCCCGTAAACGTTGAAGAACTTCAGCCCGGCCCATTGCGGCGGCCGTGGCGCACCCTGGCTGAGCTTCTTGGCCACGCGCAAGTCGAAGGCGTGCTTCGTCCAGCCGTACAGGTTGCGCGGCCGAAGGGTGTGCAGCGCCGCCATGTCGTCGTCGAACCCGGCCGCCCCGTCGCCATAGGTCGCGGCGGAGGACGCATACACGAAGCGCACGTCGTTCTGCGCGCACCAGTTCCACAGCGTGACGGGCAGCTCGACATTGCTTGCCCAAGTCAGGTCGCCATCCACCGCCGTGGTGGCGCTGATGGCGCCGAGGTGGAACACCATGTCCAGCGGCGGCTTCTTGGCCAGGAAGCGGTCCAGCGCGTCCGGCAACACCACCGTGGCCGGCGGGTGCGCCGCCAGGTTGCGCCACTTCCCCTTGGAACCGAGCCAGTCGACCACGGCCACCTCGTGCCCGGCCTCCGCAAGGGCGGCGTTCAGGTTGGAGCCGATAAAGCCGGCGCCGCCGGTCACCAGGATCATGCCGGTGTTATACGGGCCGCACCCCGGGGAAGCCAGGCCCGGCCCGGTGCTCCATTCGGCTTCGACAGGTCCCCCAAAGCCGGACCGGCCCCGTGCGGGCATGGTGCCGTCGGCCGTTTGCCGGCTAGCATGCGGCTCCCGTCGATGTTCGAGGCCCCACCTATGCAGACCCTCACCGACCTCGCCGCGGCGCTTGACGCGGGCCGCACCACCAGCCGCGCCCTGGTGGAGGAATGCCTGGCCCGCATCGCCGACCCGGCCGGCGAGGGCGCGCGCACCTTCATCACCGTGCAGGAAGCGGCGGCGCGGGCCCAGGCGGACGCGGCCGACGCGTTGCGCCGCCATGGCCGCGGGGCCGGGCGCTATGCCGGCATTCCCGTCAGCCTGAAGGACCTGTTTGACGTAGCCGGCGAGGTATCCACCGCCGGCTCCGTCGTGCTGGCCGACACGGCGCCCGCCGCGGCACACGCCCCCGTGGTTGCGCGCATGCTGGCGGCCGGCTTCGTCCCGGTGGGGCGGACCAACATGACGGAGTTCGCCTTTTCCGGCTTGGGCATCAACCCGCATCACGGCACCCCGGCCAGCCCGTGGGATCGCGCCACCCGGCGCATCCCCGGCGGCAGTTCCTCCGGTGCCGCGGTTTCAGTCGCGGACGGGATGGCGTTCGCCGCGCTCGGCACGGACACCGGCGGCTCCTGCCGGGTGCCGGCCGCGCTGTGCGGCGTGGTGGGCTACAAGCCGACGGCGCGCCGCGTGCCGATCTCGGGCGTGGTGCCGCTGTCGTTCAGCCTGGATTCGGTGGGGCCGCTCGCCAACAGCGTCGCCTGCTGCGCGATCGTCGATGCGGTGCTGGCCGGGGAGCCGCCGGAGTTGCCGCAACCCCGCGCCTTGGCCGGCATCCGCCTCGCGATACCGGACCGGATCGTCACCGACGGCATGGACGCCGCCACCGCCGCAGCGTTCGAGCGGGCGCTCGGCACCCTGTCCGCCGCCGGTGCCAGGGTCGAGCAGGTGCGGTTCGCGGCGCTGGACCAGATCGGCGCGGCCACCGCCCGCACCAGCCTGGCCGCCTGCGAGGCGTATGCCTGGCACCGCACGCTGCTGGCCCGCGGGGCCGACCGCTACGACCCGCGGGTCCGCGCCCGTATCGAAGGGGGCGGCAGCGCAATGGCCGCGGACTATTTGGACGCGCTGGCCGCCCGGCGGTCGATCGGCGAAGCGATGGCGCTGGCGACCGCGCCGTTCGACGCGCTGGTGATGCCGACCGTGCCCACCGTGCCCGCACCGATCGCCGCCTTGGAAGCCGACGAGGCCGCCTACCTCCGCACCAATGCGCTGATGCTGCGCAATACGGCGATCGGCAACTTCCTCGACCGCTGCGCCATCAGCCTGCCCTGCCACCAGCCCGGCGAACCGCCGGCCGGGCTGATGCTGATGGGCCCGTCCATGGGCGACCGCGCCTTGTTCGACCTGGCCGCCGGAGTGGAACGCGCCCTGGCCGGCTGAGGGCGCGGGGGCTTACACCTTTCCCGGGACAGCGTCCCGATCCGCCGCGCAACAGCTCGCTAAGCGGCTGCCCGGCAGGTTGCCCAAAGCGTTTGGCGCAGCCAGCGGTGCGCCGGGTCGGCGTCGAGGCGCGGGTGCCACATAACGCTGATCGCCAGTTCCGGTGTCGAGACCGGGAGATCGAACCCGGCGAGGCCCTGCGCCGCCACCTGCCCTTCGCGAATGCAGGAGCGCGGCACCAACGCGACCAGGTCGGACCGGCGCGCGATGCCCAGCGCGTCGGGAAAGCTCGGCACGATCGCAACGATCGCGCGCTTCAAACCGAGGCCCCGGAGCGCGTCGTCAACCGGACCTGTCGATGCGCCGCGACGCGACGCAACGACGTGCGCGCACGCGGCATAACGCTGCGGCGTCATGGCTCCTCCTTCAAGCAAAGGGTGGCCAATGCGTGCCGCACCGATGAAGCGGTCGCGGAAGATGAGCTGGCTTCGCAGCTCCGGTGCGGATGCGCCCGTTGTGCCGACCTCAAGGTCGATCGCTCCTTCCCGCAACGGGTTCGCCTCCTTGTCGGGCTTGGGCGCGAAGCGGAGCCGGACATGAGGGGCCGCTTCGGTGATCGCGGCAACCAAGCCCGCTGCGAACAGCGCAACGAACCCTTCGTTGGCGCGGATCGTGAACAACCGTTCCAGCAAGGCGGGATCGAAATGATCCGCTGCCGGCGCCAGCACCGCCCGCGCGTCCTGGGCCAGCGCGTGAACGCGATCGGCCAATTTCTCCGCATGAGGCGTCGGCACGAGCGACCGTCCGGCCTGTACCAACAACGGGTCGCCCGTTACCGATCGCAGACGCGCCAGGGTCCGGCTCGTCGCGGAAGCGCTGATGCCGAGCCGGCGGGCGGCGGCGGTCACGCTGCACTCGGTCAGCAGCACGTCCAGCGCGGCAAGCAAGTTCAGGTCAACGGATGCCATACGCAAACATAGCTCGATCCCCGCCCCGGACATAGCGCCCGGCACAATCATACATTGCATGCTGTGCGCGTGGCGCCATGGCTGCCACGTCCTCATGTATGATTGGAGATGATGAAAGGAACCACGGCATGATCCCTTCCCCGAAGCAGCAACCCGGCACCATCCTGCTGGTCGGCGCGTCGCGCGGCCTTGGCCAGGCGGTGGCGACCGAGTTCGTCAAGAAAGGCTGGCACGTCGTCGGCACGGTTCGCCAGGGCAGTCGGACCGCGCTGCACGACCTGGCCGACGCCCACCCCGGCCAGGTCACGATCGAACGGCTCGACATCACCGAGCCCGAGCAGATCGCAGGCTTGCGTAGCCGGCTCCACGGCCGCGCGTTCGACATGCTGTTCGTCAATTCCGGCACGACCAACCACGACCAGGCCGAAACCATCGCGGACACCTCGAACGAGGAGTTCGTGCGCGTGATGCTCACCAACGCGCTCGGCGTCATGCGCGCCGTGGAAGGGTTGCAGGAACTGGTACGCGCCGCCGGCCTGATCGGCGTCATGTCGTCCGGCCAGGGCAGCATCGCCAACAACCTGAACGGCGGCCGCGAAGTGTATCGGGGCAGCAAGGCCGCGCTTAACCAATACATGCGGAGCTACGCCGCCCGCCATGCCGACGGCCAGCGGGCGATGGTGCTGATGGCGCCGGGATGGATCCGCACCGAACTGGGCGGGCCGGACGCGCCGTTCGGCATCGAGGACGCCGTGCCGCAACTGGTCGACACGCTGGTGGCCCAGCAGGGCACGCCCGGCTTGCGCTTCATCGACCGGCATGGCGAGGCCGTGCCATGGTGATCGCGCGCGGGGCCGACAGCGACGGGCGAAACGTGCATGATGCTGGAGCCGGGGAAAACGGCCATGATGGAGAAGCAAGATGCACGGTAAGGACGCGTCACCGATCGAACGGCCAGCCAGCCTGCCGCAGGACCCGGCCGCTGCCGGTGGCGCGCGGTTCGGCAGCGACGTCATCGCGGACGCGCTGCGTTCGCTGAATATCCCGTTCATCGCGCTCAACCCCGGCGCCAGCTACCGCGGCCTGCACGACAGCATCGTGAACCATCTGGGCAACCAGCAGCCCGCCATGTTGCTGTGCCTGCACGAGGAGCACGCCGTCGCCATCGCCCATGGCTGGGCCAAGGTGACGGGCACCCCCATGGCGGTGGCGCTGCATTCCAATGTCGGGCTGATGCACGCCACCATGGCGATCTACAACGCCTGGTGCGACCGGGTGCCGATGCTGATCCTGGGCGCCACCGGCGCCGTGGACGCATCGCGGCGCCGGCCTTGGATCGAATGGATCCACACCTCCCGCGACCAGGCGGCGCTGGTCCGCGACTACGTAAAATGGGACGATCAGCCGGCCTCGCTCGAATCCGCCGTCGAGTCGCTATACCGCGCCGCCTGGCTGACCGGCACGGCGCCGTATGCCCCCACCTATGTCGTGCTGGACGTCGACATCCAAGAGCGTCCCGCCCCCGACGCGCTGCCGGTAGCGGAGCCCGCGCGTCTCATGCCAACCGTCCGCAACGCCCCCGACAAGCGGGACACAGCCTCCGCCGCGGCGTTGTTGCGGGCTGCCAAACGGCCGCTGATCCTGGCCGGCCGCGTGTCGCGCAGCACGGAAGACTGGGCCCGCCGCGTTCGCCTGGCCGAACTGCTCGGCGCCCGGGTCGCCACCGACACGCGGGTCGCCGCCAGCTTCCCGACCGACCATCCGCTGCATCTGGGCGCGCCCGGCAACGGCTTCGGCGGCGGCACACCCGGCATCTTCGAGGCGATCCGCGACGCCGACGCGGTGCTCAGCCTGGACTGGCTAGACTTGGCCGGCACGATGAACGGCGCGCTGGCCAAGGCGCCGTTCGCGGGCAAGCTGGTCCAGGTCACGCTCGACCACGTGCTGCACAATGGCTGGAGCTTCGACTACCACGGCCTGCCCGCGGTCGACCTGATGATGGCCGCCGACCCGGACCAGGCCGTGGCCGCGATGCTGGAGGAGTTGGCGGACGCCGCGCCGCGCGCGATCCCGGCCGTCACGCGGGAGCTGCTATCCCCCGCAATCAAGCCGGGGCCGATCAGCACGCCGGCGCTGGCCCGGGTGTTGCGCGACGTCGTGGCGGACCGCGACGTGTCCCTGCTGCAAGTGCCGCTGTCGTGGGACACGCGCAGTTGGCATTTCCGCCACCCGCTGGACTACATCGGGTCGGATGGCGGCGGCGGCATCGGCAGCGGACCGGGCCTTACCGTGGGCGCCGCCTTGGCGCTGCGCGAGGCGGCCAAGAACGGTTCGGCGCGGCTGCCCATCGCGGTCTTCGGCGACGGCAACTTCGTCATGGGGTGCACGGCCGTGTGGACGGCGGTGCATTACCGCGTCCCGCTGATGATCGTGGTCTGCAACAACCAGTCCTTCTACAACGACGAGCTGCACCAGGAGCGCATGGCCCGGCAGCGCAACCGCCCAGTCGAGAACAAATGGATCGGCCAGCGCATGGCCGACCCGGAGCTGGACCTGGCGACGCTCGCCCGCGGCCAAGGCGCCACCGGCTTCGGCCCGGTCAGCGACCTCGCCGAACTCCCCGGCGTGCTGACGGAGGCACTGCGGGCGCTGGATGCAGGCCAGGTCGTGGTGGTCGATGTCCGCGTGGTCCCGGGATATGCCGACTGATCGCACGGCGGGTCGCGGGGGCAGGCTGGCGGCCGCCGATCCTAGCCCCGGTCGGCTAGAAACTTGGTGAAGGCCGCCAAGGCCGCTTCGGAGGCATGGTGCTCCATGCCTTCCGCATCCGCTTCGGCGGCGTCGGGCGGCACGCCGACGGCGATCAGCAATTCCACCATCAGGCGGTGCCGGGCGCGCACCTGGCTGGCCAGCTTGAACCCGGCTTCCGTCAGGAAGATGCCGCGATACGGGCGCGCGGTCGCCAGCCCGTCCCGTTTCAAGCGGGCGATGCTTTTCAGTGCCGTCGGATGCGTGACGCCGAGCCGCCGGGCGACGTCGGTGGCGCGCGCTTCCCCGTGGGCCGACAGCAGGTCGGCGATTAGTTCGACGTAGTCCTCCAGCAAGGCCGTGGACCGGTCGCTACGGGCTTTGCCGAAACGGAGCGCCTGGGTGGGCTCCGCCGGCATCTCGCTGGGCGTCACGGCCGGTTGGCGGGTCAAATTGCCTCCCCCACACACGAAAAGCATTGGCGGTTACCCCGCGCGCGCCGTCGGTATCACGGATCCGTGCTGATGCACCACCTTGCCGCGCCGGTGCCAAGGTCGTGCTAGCGCATCGAAGCCATGCTTGTTGACAATAATGTAGCCTGGGCTACGGTTGGCCGCAGGAGATGGCGATGAGCGATGTTGCGGCCAGGCGGACGCTGACGGAACGGACTGACCTGGACATCCGCCGCGCACTGGCCGGGCGGGGCACGGCGCGGTCGCTGCTGTTGTTTGCCGGCCCGGCCGTGGTCGCTTCCATCGCCTACATGGACCCGGGGAATTTCGCGACCAACATCCAGGCCGGCGCCCGCTACGGCTACGGGCTGCTGTGGGTCGTAGTGCTGGCCAACATGGTCGCCATGCTGTTCCAGGCGCTGTCCGCCAAGCTCGGCATCGTCACCGGCCGCAACCTGGCCGAACTGTGCCGCCTGCATTTCCCGCGGCCCCTTGTGCTCGCGATGTGGCTGGCCAGCGAGGTCGCCGCCATGGCGACCGACCTGGCGGAGTTCCTGGGCGGCGCCATCGGGTTGTCGTTGCTGTTCGGCATGCCGCTGCTGTACGGCATGGCCGTCACCGGCCTCGTCACCTATGCCATCCTACTGGTGGAAACGCGCGGGTTCCGACCGCTGGAACTGGTCATCGGCGGCCTGGTCGCCTTGATCGCGCTCAGCTACCTGGTGGAGCTGTTCATCGCCCCGGTGGATTGGGGATCGGCGGCGCTGCATTCCGTGCTGCCTCGGCTGGACAACGCCGCCGCCGCGACGATCGCGGTGGGCATCGTCGGCGCCACGGTGATGCCGCACGCCATCTACCTCCATTCCGGATTGACGCAGGCCCGGACCGTCGTGGACAACGACGCGGACCGGGGCAAGCTCGTGCGGTTTTCCAACTTGGAGTGCATCATCGCGCTGACCCTGGCCGGCCTGGTCAACATGGCGATGGTCATGATGGCGTCCGGCGCCTTCCACGCCGGCAACCCCGACGTGGCGGAGATCGAGACGGCGTACCACACGCTCACCCCGCTGCTCGGGCTCGGCGCCGCCAGCGTCTTCCTCGTGTCCCTGATCGCGTCGGGGGTATCAAGCTCGGTGGTGGGCACGATGGCGGGCCAGGTCATCATGCAGGGCTTTGTCGGCTTCCGCATCCCGGTCTGGCTGCGGCGCCTGGTAACGATGGTTCCGGCCTTTGTCGTGGTGGGCCTCGGCGTCAGCACGACGGATGCGCTGGTGATCAGCCAGGTGGTGCTGAGTTTCGCCTTGCCTATCCCCATGATCGCGCTGCTGCTGCTGACCCGCCGCCCCGACATCATGGGCGCCTTCGCCAACGGCCGCCTCACCCAGTTCGGCACGGTCGCCGGGACAGTGGTGGTGCTGGCGCTCAACACCATCCTGATCCTCCAAACGCTCGGGGTCGACATCCCCGGCTTGCCGGCAAGCTGATGCCCGGTTGTGGATCGGACGCGGCTCGCGTGCCGTGGCGCCGCAGCCTCGTGGCCCGGGTCGCAGCCGCGGTCGCGCTGGCCCTGGCGGTGTCTGCTTGCAGCGGCCCGTTCTTCTACCGCGACGTGATCGTGCCGACCGACCCGAACCGGAAGCCGGCCGCGCAGCCTGCGCCGTAGCCCTGGCGCTTCGCTGATTGTGGAGCCGCCGTCATCGTAGCTTCATGCTGGGACACGGCCCCATGTGGCAGACCATTTCCCCTCCCCCGCTCCAGGACCCTTGCATGACCTGCCTGACCAACGCCCGCCTCGTCCTGCCCGACCGCGTCCTGCACGGGACGATCGTGCTCCATGGCGCGCGCATCGCGTCCGTGGAACCCGGCCTGTCCCACGCCCCCGGCGCGCTGGACCTGGATGGCGACACGGTCATCCCCGGCGTGGTCGACCTGCACACCGACAACCTGGAACGCCAGGTGCAGCCCCGCAACAATGCGCGCTGGCCGTCCCGCTCCGCCATGGTGGCGCATGACGCGCAATGCGCCGCGGCGGGCGTCACCACGGTGCTGGACGCGCTGTGCCTCGGCGACCTCGGGTTCGACAAGGACCGCATCCGCACCTTCCGCGAAGGCGTGGCGGACGGCGATACCCTGGCCGCGACCGGGCTGCTGAAAAGCGAGCACTTCCTCCACCTGCGCTGCGAAATGCCGGCCGCCGACGTGATCGAGTTGCTGGACCCGGTCGCGGACCATCCCCGCGTCCGCATGATCAGCTTGATGGACCACTCGCCCGGCGTCGGCCAATACGTCAACCTGGACCGCTACCGCGCGCTGCGGGCCAAGGAAGGCGCCGACCCCGCGACCATCGAGCGCCGCATCGGCGAGTTGCAGGAGCAGCGCGCCCGCTTGCGCGACCCGAACCGCCGGGCGCTGCTCGCCCGCGTGCGCCCCGGCGGCACCGTGCTCGCCAGCCATGACGACCGCACCGCCGAGGAGGTGGAGGAAAACCACCGCGACGGCATCCGGATCAGCGAGTTCCCCGTCACCATGGAGGCCGCCCGCGCCGCCCGCGACCGCTCCATGCAGGTGATCGCCGGCGCGCCCAACATCGTCCGCGGCGGCAGCCACAGCGGCAACGTTGCCGCCGCCGACCTGGTGCGGGCGCGGGTGGTGGACGCCTTCGCGTCCGACTACGTGCCGGCCAGCCTGGTGGAAGCGGCGTTCGGCTGCGCGCGCGACACCGGCATCACCCTGCCGGACGCGATCGCGCTGGTCACGGACAGCCCGGCGCGCATGGCGGGCCTGGCGGATCGCGGCTGCATCGCCGCCGGGTTCCGCGCCGACCTGGTGCGGGTGCGGGTGCATGACGGGCTGCCCATCGTGCGCCAGGTTTGGCGCGCCGGTGAGCGCGTGATTTGACCGCCCGGGCGGCGGTCTACTACGCCCCCGCCCTCGACGACCCGCTTTGGGCGGCCGGCTGCGATTGGCTGGGCCGCGACCCGCACACCGGCCGCCGCATCCGCCATTCGGACCGTGACGAACTGACCGCGGACCCGTGCCTCTACGGCTTCCATGCCACCCTGAAGCCGCCGATGCGGCTGGCCCACCCATGGCACGCCCTGCTGGACGACGCGAAGGCGTTGGCGACCGGCATCGCGCCCTTCGACCTGCCACCGTTGGAGGTGGCAGCCCTCGGCAGCTTCCTGGCATTGCGGGAAACCGCGCCGTGCCAGCCGTTACACGACCTGGCGGATGCCTGCGTCACCGGCCTGGACAGCCACCGGCTGCCGGCGGACGCGGCCGAGATCGCCCGTCGGCGGCACGCCGGGCTCACTGCCGACCAGGACGCCATGCTGCTCGATTGGGGCTATCCCCACGTCCTGCGCACTTGGCGCTTCCACATGACGCTGACCCGGCGGCTGTCCCCGGCGGAGCGGGAAACCGTGCAGCCGCAGGCGGAGGCGCATTTCGCCGCGGCGCTGGCCCAGCCGCGGCGGGTGACGGCACTGTGCCTGTTCACCCAGGCCGCACCGGGCGCGCCGTTCATTCTTGCAGAGCGTGTTCCGCTGCTCGCCTGAGCACGGCCACCAGTTGCTGCGCCCCGTCCTCCACCGTGCCGGTGTTGTTGATCGTGTCCCGCTCCACCGGCAACGGCAGCACGATGGAACGGGCAAGCCGCCGGGCCAGATCGTCCGCATCTTCCCGCCCGCGTTCCACCAGGCGGCTGGCGCGCAATTGCGGTGGCGCCGTCACCTCCACCACGTGCACGCGGAAGCGCTGCGCCAGTTGCGGGATGGTGGCACGGGACACGTTGGCCACCACCACGCGCCCGTTCTTCAAATCGGCGGCGATGCTGCCGGGCAGGGCGTAGCGCAGGCCGTGCGCCCGCCATTGCAGCGCCAGGTGGCCAGCCTCGGCCCGGCGGTCGAACTCCGCGTCGGAAACGCTTTCATGCTTCTCCCCACCCTCGATCACCGGGCGGGTCACCACACGGCGCACGAAGCGGAACCGGCCATCCCCTTCGAGTGCCGCACGCGCCGCATCGATCAGCGTGTCCTTGCCCGCGCCCGAGGGACCCACCACCAGCACAAGCATTCGTTCGACCACCCCCGCCTTGCCCGGCGCGACCTTGGCGCTAGGCTGCGTTCGACGCAACGGAGCACGCCGCCATGTTCACCACACGACCCGAGATCGCCGGCACGTTCGGCGTGGTCGCCAGCACCCATTGGCTGGCCACGGCGGTGGGGCAGGCGGTGCTGGAGCGCGGCGGCAACGCGTTCGACGCCGCTGCAGCAACCGCGTTCACGCTGCAGGTGGCAGAGCCGCATTTGAACGGCCCCGGCGGCGATGCACCGATCATCGTGCACGACGCCAAGACCGGCAAGCAGACGGTGGTTTGCGGCCAGGGTCCCTCCCCGGCCGCCGCGACATTGGACGCGTTCGAGGGACTTGGGTTGGATTTAATCCCCGCGACGGGCGTGCTGCCGGCGGTGGTGCCGGGTGCGTTCGGCGCCTGGTGCGTGCTGCTGCGGGATTGGGGCACGTGGGAGCTGGCGGACGTGCTGGACTTCGCCATCGGCTACGCCGCGAACGGCGTGCCGCTGGTGCCGCGTGTCCCCGCCACGATCGAAAGCGTGCGCCCGCTGTTCCAGGAGGAATGGCGGTCCAGCGCCGCGGTCTGGCTGCCCGGCGGCGAAACCCCCGCGGTCGACAAGCTGTTCGCCAACCCCGTGTTGGCCGAAACCTGGCGCCGCCTGCTGCGCGAAGCGGTCGGCGCCACCCGGGAAGCCCGCATCGAGGCGGCGCGGCGTGCCTGGTACCAGGGCTTCGTCGCCGAAGCGGTCGGCGACTTCTTCGCCAAGACGGACGTGCTGGACGTGTCCGGCCGGCGCCATCGCGGCCTGCTGACGGCGCAGGATTTTGCGGAATGGACGCCCGCGATGGAGGCGCCGCTCGCCTACGACTACGCCGGGACCACCGTGCTGAAATGCGGGCCGTGGAGCCAAGGGCCGGTCATGTTGCAGCAATTGGCGCTGCTGGCCGGGTTCGACATCGCCGCCATGGACCCGGTGGGCGCCGAGTTCGTCCACACGGTGGTGGAGTGCATGAAGCTCGCCTTCGCCGACCGCGAAGCGTTCTACGGCGACCCCGACTTCACCGACGTGCCGTTGGAAACGCTGCTGTCCCGCGAATACAATGACGAGCGCCGCCGCCTGGTCGGGGCCGAAGCCTCCTACGACCTGCGGCCCGGCACGGTCGACAACCGCTCCCCCTGGGTGGACCGGGACGCCGCATCGCGCGCCGACTTGCTGACCCGCGCGCCCGGCGCCGGGGAGCCGACCGTGGCCCGCATGGGGGTCATCGGCGCGGACACGGTGCATATCGACGTGATCGACCGCTGGGGCAACATGGTCAGCGCGACGCCGTCCGGCGGCTGGCTGCAATCCTCCCCGGCGGTGCCCGGCCTGGGATTTTGCATGGGCACGCGCGGGCAGATGTTCTGGCTGCGGCCGAACCTGCCGAACAGCCTGCTGCCGAAGAAGCGGCCGCGCACCACGCTGTCCCCCTCCATGGCCTTGCGGGACGGCAAGGCGTGGATGGCGTTCGGCACGCCGGGCGGCGAGCAGCAGGACCAGTGGTCGCCGATCTTCCTGCTGCGCCGCCTGCATCACCGGCTGGGCATCCAGGCCGCCATCGACATGCCGTCCTTCCACACGGAGCATTGGCCCAGCAGCTTCTGGCCCCGCGTGGCACGGCCGGGCAAGCTGGTGCTGGAAGGCCGCTACAGTTCCGCGGTGCGCGACGACCTGGTTCGCCGCGGCCACGCCGTCACGATGGGAGAGGACTGGTCGGAAGGCCGCCTGTCCGCGGCGGACCTGGTCAACGGCGTGATGCACGCGGGCGCCAACGCCCGGGGCATGCAGGGTTACGCGGCAGGGCGCTGACGCGGCGGGGCGTTCCCGCGCGCCGTCACGCGCGTCAGCCACACCAGCCCAAGCGCCAGCACGCACGCCGCCGCGGCCGCGAGGAAGGAGGCGGGCAGTCCGTGCCCGGCGGCCACCAAGCCCATCACCGGGCCGGACGCACCGAGCCCCAGGTCGAAACAGGCGAGAAAAGCGCCGAGCGCCACCCCGCGATTCTCGGGCGACACCCGGCGCACCACCTCGACCCCCAGGGCGGGGAACACCAGCGAGTAGCCGAGCCCCGTCAGCCCCGTGCCCAGCATCGCCACCGTGGGAGAGCCGGCGACCGCGATCAGCACCAGGCCGGCGGCTTCGCCCACCAGGCACACCATGGCCACTCGCACGCCGCCGACGCGGTCCGGCAGCCCGGCCAGCATCAGGCGGGACAGGATGTAGACGCCGCCAAATACCGTCAGCGCCAACCCGGCGCCGGACCAGCCGAGTTCGGCATAGTACAGCGCCAGGAACGCGGCGATGGTGCCGAATCCGCCGGACGCCATCACCATCGCCAGCCCGGGTTGCCACATCGCCCCCAGCACGCCGAGCACGGACCGACGCCGCGTCGCCACGGCGGCGAGCCCGGGCATCGCCAAACCCAGCGGCACTGCCAGCAAGGGCAGCACCACCACCGCGACGGCGACACCGGGAAAGCCCGCCAGCCGCTCCAGCCCGGCGCCCACCGGCGCGCCGACCGCCAGCGCGCCATACATGGCGATGCCGTTCCAGGACAGCGCCCGACCGGCATGGGCCGGCCCGACCCGCGCCACGACCCAGGCCGTCAGCGCCGTCGTGAACAGGCTGTCGCCCAGGCCCAACGCCACCCGGCCGACCAGCAAGGCCACCAATGCCGAGGCTGGCGGCAAGGCGGCCGAAAGCAGATACGCCACGCCACTGACCGCCGCGGTGACCAGCCCGACGACGACGCCGAGCTTTGGCCCGCGACGATCCGCCAGGCCGCCGGCCATCTGCCGCGTCAGCAGCGTCACCGCCGGTGCCACCCCCATGACCGCGCCCACCACGGCCGTGCCATAGCCCAGCCCGTGCACCTGGAGCGGCAGCGTGGACAGCGGCAAGCCGACGGCGGCGTAGCCGAGGAACATCACCAGCGTGAACGGCAACAGCGCGACGGTGGCGCTGCGTGCGGAATAGGCCTCCGTGGCGGTGGGCAGCGCCTCCGCGCTCACCGTTTCGCCCGCGGCCGCGCCGTGGCCGGGCGCGGCGGCTTGGTCGGCGGCTTGGCGGCGGCCTTCACCACCCCGGTGCCTTCCCGCAGCCGCGACACGGTGGTGCGGCTGGTGATCTGCTCCGGGTCCATCACCAGCTCGATCACCGCCGGGCGCCCGCTTTCCATTGCGCGGCGGAACGCGGGGGCGAACTCCGCCGTGGCCTTCACCGTCTCGCCATGGCCGCCGAACGCCTCGATCAGCCGGGCAAAATCTGGGTTGGTCAACGCGGTGCCGGACACGCGACCGGGGTAGCTGCGCTCCTGGTACATGCGGATGGTGCCGTACATCGAGTTGTTGAACACGATCACGATCGGTGCCACGCCGTGGTGGAACGCGGTCGCGATCTCCTGCCCGGTCATCAGGAAGCCGCCATCGCCGACGAAGGACACCACCGTGCGGTCGGGGAACGCGATCTTGGCCCCCACCGCGGCCGGCACGCTGTAGCCCATCGCCCCGTTGGTGGGGCCGAGGAAGCGCTGGTCCGGCCCGAAATTGATGAAGCGTTGCGGCCAGCCGGCGAAGTTGCCGGCGTCGCAGGTGCAGATCGCATCCGGCGGCAGCAGTTCCTGCAGCGCCCGCATGGCCGCACCGACATTCAAGGGAAACGCGGTGTCCGCCGGCACCAACCCGGCCTGGCGCGTGGCGTGCAACTCCGCCGTCCAGCCGTGCCACGGCACGTCGCCCACCGGCAGCGCCGCGGCGGCGGTGGCAAACGCGTTCAGATCCGCGGCGATGCCCAGCCGCGGACGGAACACGCGGCCGATCTCCGCCGGGTCCTGGTGGACGTGGACGATGGCGGTGCCCCCGGCGGGGTCGAACAGCGTGTAGCCCTGGGTCACCGCCTCGCCCAGCCGGCTGCCGATCGCCAGGATCAGGTCGGCGTCGCGCACATGGGCCACCAGCGCCGGGTCCGGCCCGACGCCCAAATCGCCGGCATAGTTCGGCAAGGTGCCGTCATACAGCGCCTGCCGCCGAAACCCGACGGTGACGGGGATGTCGTGCGCCGCAAGGAAGCTGTGGATGGCGGCGCGCCCGGCCGGTGTCCAACCGCCACCGCCCAGGATCGCCAGCGGCTTGCTGGCGGCGGCGAGCAGCTTGGCCAGCGTGTCCATGGCGTCCGGATCGGGCTGCGGGCGGGACACCGGTGCCGGGCCGATATCCGGCACGTCCACGATGTCCTTCTGCATTTCTTCCGACAGCGCGATCACCACCGGACCTGGGCGGCCGGTGGTGGCCACGTCCACGGCATGGGCGACGATCTCCGGGATACGGGCGGCGTCGTCGATCTGCGTCACCCACTTCGCCAGCGGGGCGAACATCCGGCGGTAATCGACCTCCTGGAAGCTTTCGCGGTCGGTTTCGGCGAACGGGATCTGGCCCACGAACAACAGCAGCGGCGTGCTGTCCTGCTGCGCGATGTGCACGCCGATGGCGCCGTGGCAGGCACCGGGGCCGCGCGTGACCATGGCGGCGGCCGGGCGACCGGTGAGCTTGCCGTAGGCTTCCGCCGCGTTGACCGCCCCGGCCTCGAACCGGCAGGTGACCAGCTTCAGCCGGTCATGCACCGCATACAGCCCGTCCAGCACGTCCAGGTAGCTTTCGCCGGGCACGGCGAACACGTGGTCGATGCCCTGCGCCACCAGCGCGTCGGCCAACACCCGCCCGCCCGACCGCGCCCCTTGCCGCGCCGCGTTCGCCCGCTTGAGTTCCATGAACCGCCTCCCTCGCCCCCGCAGGATAGGCCGGCACGCCGCGTCACGCCATGCGGCGATCGCCGTCCCGGGCCGACCCGGTCACAGGTGTTCGGCTGAGCATGTCCCGCACGGTCGGGATCACCACCCGGCCGTACAGCTCGATCCCCTGCACCATGGTTTCGTGCGGCAGCGGGCCGGCGCTGTATTTCAGGTCGAACCGCGACAGGCCGAGCGCCGCCGCGGTGTCGGCGATCTTGCGCGCCACCGTGTCCGGAGAGCCGACGTAAAGCGAGCCGCGATCGGCCTCCGCCTCAAACTCCGCCCGCCCCATTGGCGGCCAGCCGCGTTCGGCGCCGATGCGGTCGCGCATCTGCTTGTAGTCCGGCCACAGCGCTTCGCGCGCCTGCGCGTCGGTGGCGGCGACAAAGCCGGGCGAATGCACCCCGATCGGCTGCGGCGCCCGGCCGAACTCCGCACAGGCCCGGTGATACAGATCGACATAGGGCCGGAACCGCTTCGGGTCGCCGCCGATGATGGCGAGCATCAGCGGCATGTCGTAGCGGGCGGCGCGCACCACCGATTCCGGGCTGCCGCCGACGCCGATCCAGGCCTTCAGCCGCCCGCGCTCGATGGGGGGAAACACGCGCTGGTCGGTCAAAGGCGGCCTTGTGTGGCCCTGCCACGTCACCGCATCCTGCTGCAACAGCGCGGCGAACAGGTCGAGCTTGTCTTCGAACAACGCCTCGTATTGCGACAGGTCGAAGCCGAACAACGGAAAGGACTCGGTGAAGGAGCCGCGGCCCAGGATGACCTCGGCCCGCCCGTTCGACACCGCGTCCACGGTGGCGAAGCGCTGGAACACGCGGATCGGATCGTCCGAGCTCAGCACCGTCACCGCCGAGCCGAGGCGGATGCGCGTCGTGCGCGCGGCGATGGCGGCCAGCACGACCTCCGGCGCGGACACGGCGAAGTCCACCCGGTGGTGCTCCCCCACGCCAAAGAAATCGATGCCGAGCCCGTCGGCGAGGACCGCCTCCTCCACGACGTTGCGGATCACCTGGGCATGCGACAAGGCCAAACCGCCCGCCGCCCTCGTGACGTCGCCGAACGTGTCCAGCCCAAGTTCGAGCTGCTGTTGCATGGTGTTCCCGCTCCCGAATTAGGCCGCCTGCCGCGCAGCCGCTCGCCGCATCAATAGGACCGCGGCAGGCCGAGCACGTGCTCCGCCACGAAGGACAGGATCAGGTTGGTGCTGATCGGCGCCACCTGGTACAGGCGGGTTTCGCGGAACTTGCGCTCCACGTCGTATTCTTCGGCAAATCCGAAGCCGCCATGGGTTTGGATGCAGGCCTCGCCGGCGGCCCAGCTTGCTTCGGCCGCCAGCATCTTGGCCATGTTCGCCTGCTCGCCGCAGGGCAGCCCGGCCTCGAACCGCTCCAGCCCGTCGCGCACCAGCAACTCGGCGGCGCGCATCTGCGCGTACGCGCGGGCGATCGGGAACTGGATGCCCTGGTTCTGCCCGATCGGCCGGCCGAACACCACGCGCTCCTTGGCATAGGCGGTGGACCGGGCGGTGAACCATTTGGCGTCGCCGATGCACTCGGCGGCGATCAGCAGCCGCTCCGCATTCATGCCGTCAAGGATGTAGCGGAAGCCGCGGCCTTCTTCCCCGAGCAGGGCGTCCGCCGGAATGTGCATGTTGTCGAAGAAGATCTCGCACGAATTGTGATTCATCATGGTGCGGATCGGCCGGATCGTCATGCCCTGCACCGCCTTCATGTCGACGATGAAGGTGGACAGCCCGTCCGTCTTCTTCGCCACCCCGTCGCGCGGCGTGGTGCGGGCGAGCAGCAGCATCAGGTCGGAATGCTCGGCGCGGGAGGTCCAGATCTTCTGCCCGTTGACCACGTAGCCGTCATTGCTGCGCCGGGCCGTGGTGCGCAGGGACGTCGTGTCGGTGCCGCTGCCCGGTTCCGTTACGCCGAATGCCTGGAGGCGGAGTTCGCCCGCGGCGATGGCCGGCAAGTAGCGCTGCTTCTGCGCGTCGGAGCCGTGGCGCAGGATGGTGCCCATGGTGTACATCTGCGCGTGGCACGCGGCCCCGTTGCAGCCCGACGCCTGCACCGTTTCCAGGATCGCCGCCGCAGCCGAAATCCCCAGGCCGGAGCCGCCGTACTCTTCCGGGATCAGCACGGACAGGTAGCCGCTTTCGGTCAGCGCGCCGACGAACTCGGTGGGGTAGCCGCGCGTCTCGTCCAGCTTGCGCCAGTACTCGCCGGGGAAGCGGGCACACAGCTTGCCGACCTCCTCGCGGATTTCGGCGTGGTCCTCGCGCGGGCTCAATGAAAAATCCATGGTTCCTCCTTCTGGCAGCGGGTCACGGCCCGCTCGCCACCACCTTGTCGTCGAAGCTGCGGCGGGCCTGTTCCACTTGGTCCAGATGCTCCGACGCCCAGATCCACACGCCGCAGAACGCCGCCCCCAGGCCGTGGCCGAGCGGCGTCAGCCGGTATTCCACCTTGGGCGGCACCACCGGGTGCACCGTGCGGGTGACCAAACCGTCACGCTCCATGTGACGCAGCGTTTGCGTCAGCATCTTCTGGCTGATGCCGCCGACAAGCCGGCCAAGCCGGGTGAACCGCATCTCCCCCTGTTCAGCGAGCACGTCCAGGATCAGCATGGTCCATTTATCCGCCACCCGGCCGATCAGCTCGTTCACCAACGCCTCGATCTTCGGGTCGATATCGTCGGGCGGGGCGCGCGCCGCGATGGCGCGGGCGGCGGCGACCTGTTCGGGCGTGAAGGTCTGCATCGACACTCTCCGCGTGGTGCGTATGGCACTTCCCGGTGCCTTCTTTCAGTTGGAAAGCGTCACGCCAATGTCCAGCCCGTCATTGAAGGACAAAGCGATGCAAGTCACCGGCAACACCATCCTCATCACCGGCGGCGCGTCCGGGATCGGCCGCGCCTTGGCGGAAGCGTTCCACGCGCTGGGAAACCAGGTCATCATCGCCGGACGCCGCCAACGCGCGCTGGACGGCGCCACGGCAGCCAATCCCGGCATGCGCTCGCTGGCGCTGGATATCGGCGACGCGGCAGGCATCCGCGCCTTTGCCGCGCAGGTGAGCCAAGCCTATCCGGCCCTGAACGTCGTGATCCACAACGCCGGGATCATGCAGCCGGAGGCCTTTGCGGACGCGTCCGGCAGCGTGGCGGTGGCGGAACAAACCATTGCCACCAACCTGCTCGGCCCGATCCGCCTGACGGCGGCCTTGCTGCCGCATCTGCGCCGCCAGGATCGGTCGGCCATCCTGACGGTGTCCTCCGGCCTGGCCTTCGTGCCCTTGGCGATGACGCCCACCTACTCCGCCACCAAGGCGGCCATACACTCGTTCTCCATGTCGCTGCGGCACCAGCTCGCCGGCACGTCGACGGAGGTGATCGAGATCGTGCCGCCCTACGTGCAAACGGAGCTGATGGGCCTGCAACAGGCAACGGACGAGCGCGCCATGCCGCTGGCCGAATTCACCGCGGAGGTGATGGACATCCTGACCCATCGGCCGGACGCGACGGAAATCGTGGTCGGGCGGTGCGAACCGCTGCGCTACGCGGCCGAGAAAGGCCAAATCGCGGCGATGTTCGAAACAGTGAACGCCCGGCACGGGTAGCAGGCCGCGTCAGGCATCCGCCGTTTCGGCCAGCCGGATGCAGGCGGCGCGGTGGGCCGGCCCGACCGGGTCCAGGCTCGGCCGCACCGCCGCGCAGGCCTCGACGGCCATCGGGCAGCGCGTGCGGAACACGCAGCCGGAGGGGGGGTCGGACGGGCTGGGCGGCTCACCGGCCAACAGGATGCGCACCCGGCGGCGGGACGGGTCCAGGCTGGGCGAGGCCGACAGCAGCGCCTGCGTGTAGGGGTGGCGCGGGTGCTCCAACACCTCCGCCGCCGGGCCTTCTTCCATGACCCGGCCGAGATACAGCACCACCACCCGGTCGCACAGCGAACGCACCACCTTCAGGTCATGGCTGATGAACAGCAGGCCGATGCCGAGCCGACTGCGCAGATCGGCGAACAACCGGATGATCTGCGCCTGCACCGACACGTCCAGCGCCGACACGGCCTCGTCCGCCACCAGGAAATCGGGCTCGGTCGCCAGCGCCCGGGCGATCGCCACGCGCTGGCGCTGGCCGCCGCTGAACTCGTGCGGGAAGCGGCTGGCATGGGCCGCCGGCAGGCCGACCTGGGCCAGCAGCGCCGCCACGCGGGCATCACGCTCCGCCGCCGGCACGATGCGGTGGATCACCAGCCCGTCCGCGATCTGCGCGCCCACCCGGCGCCGCGGGTCCAGGGAGGAATACGGGTCCTGGAACACCATCTGCCGGCGCTTGCGGCTGGCCCGGGCGATGTCCAGCCCGTCCAGCAACACCCGGCCCGCACTGGGTAGCAGTGAGCCGAGCATCAGCCGCCCCACCGTGCTCTTGCCGGAGCCGCTTTCGCCCACCAGCCCCACCGCCTCGCCGCGGTCCACGGCGAGCGAGACATCCGACACGGCCTGCACCGGACGGGCGGCGCGGAACAGGCGGCGGGTGGCGAAGTGCCGGCTCAGCCCTTCCGCGGCGACCAGCGCCGTCATGCCACAGCCCCCGCAGCCTGGTCGGCGCCCTCGGCGGCCAGCGCTTCCCAGCGGATGCAGCGCGTCAGATGGCCCGGCCCGGCGGATAGCAGGGGCGGACGGCCGGCCTCGCACGCCGGGCGGCGATGGGTGCAACGGGGTGCGAACAGGCAGCCGGGCGGCAGGGCGTGCAGCGGCGGGACGATGCCTGGCACCCCTTCCGGCAGCGTGCCGTCTTCCGACGGGGCGCTCCGCAGCAGAGCGGCGGTGTAGGGGTGGCGCGGCGCCGCCAACAGCGCCATGGCGTCGCCCTGCTCGACGATCTCGCCGGCATACATCACCGCGATGCGGTCGGCGACCTGCGCCACCACGGGCAGGCTGTGGGTGATGAACACCATGCCCATGCTGCCTTCCCGCTTCAGCGCCGCGAGCAGGTCCAGCACCTGCGCCTGGATGGTCACGTCCAGCGCGGTGGTCGGCTCGTCCGCGATCAGCAGCTTCGGGCCGTTGGCCACGGCCATGGCGATCATGGCCCGCTGCCGCATGCCGCCCGACAGCTCGTGCGGGAAGGCCTGGGCGCGCCGCACCGGGTCGGGAATGCCGACATGCCCCAGCAGCGCCACGGCCCGCGCCGCCGCCGCCCGGGGGGACAACCGCCCATGCGCCCGCAGCGCTTCGGCGATCTGGCTGCCGATCCGGTGCACCGGGTTGAGGCTGCTCATCGGGTCTTGGAACACCATGGCGACCTCGCCGCCGCGCAGCCGCCGCATCTGCGCTTCCGGCGCGCGCAGCACCTCCGTGCCGCCCAGCCACACGGCGCCCGCTTCCGGCCGCGCCGCGGTGGGCAGCAGGCCCATCACGGACAAGCCCAGCATCGACTTGCCCGACCCGCTTTCCCCGACGATCGCCAGGGTTTCGCCGGGATGCAGCGCCAGCGACACGTTCCGCACCGGGCGGATCACCCCGGCCGGCGTGTCGATGGCGACCGTCAAGCCCTCGACGGCCAGCACGGGGCCGCCCGGCGCCACCAGCCCCGGCGCCAGCGTGTCCAGCAACCGCTTGCGGCGCGGCGCGGCGCGCTGCGGGTCCGCCGCGTCGCGCAGGGCGTCGCACACGGCGTTCAGCGTCAGGATGGTGAGCGACAGCGCCAGGCAGGGCCACAGCAACAGCAGCGGCGCTTGCGCCATGGTGGTGCGCGCGGCGGCGATCATCAGCCCCCAGGACGCCGCCGGCGGCACCACGCCCAGCCCCAGGAACGACAGGCCGCTTTCCAGCACCACGGCGGAGGCCGCCGCCAGGCTGACCTGGACCAGCAGCGGCCCGGCGATGTTCGGCAGCACGGTGCGGAACAGGATGCGCACCGGCCCGGCGCCCAGGGTGCGCATCGCTTCCACGTATTCCTGCCTGCGCACGGCGAGCACGCCGGCATAGGCGATGCGCACGAAGCCCGGCAGGTAGACCAGCGCCAGCACCGGGATCAGCGTCAACGCGCCCGGCCCCAGCAACGTGACCACCAGCAGCGCCAGCAGCAGCGGCGGGAAGCACAGCACCACGTCCACGCTGCGCACCGCCAGCGCTTCCGCCACCGCGCCGCCCAGCCCCGCCGCCATTCCCATCAACGTGCCCACGACGCAGGCGATCGCGGTGGACGCGGCCGCCACCGCCAGCGACACGCGGGCGCCCCACAGCAGCCGGGTCAGCACGTCGCGGCCGTATTCGTCCTGGCCCAGCCAATGGGCGGCACTGGGCGGCGCCAGCCGGTGTGCCACGTCCATGCCCAGCGGCGACGGCAGCGGCAACAAGGGCGTCGCCAAAGCCAGCCCGGCGATCACCGCCAGCGCCGCAAACGGCCACCACCGCGTCATGCTTGGCGCACCCGCGGGTCCAGCGCGCCGTACAGCAGCTCGATCAGCAGGTTCAGCGTGACGAACAGCACGGAAATGACGAGCACGATCCCCTGCACCGACGGGTAGTCGCGCGCGTTGACCGCGTCCACCAGCAGGCCGGACAGCCCGGGATAGTTGAACACGTATTCAACTAACACGGTGCCGCCCAGCAGCGTGCCCAGATGCAGCCCCACCACCGTCACCACCGGCATCAGCGCGTTGCGCAGCACGTGCCCGGTCAACACCTGTCGCTGCGCCAGGCCCTTGGCCCGGGCGGTGCGGACGTAGTCCCGCCAGGACACGTCCAGCACGGCGGCCCGCGTCATGCGGAACACCGTGGCGAACAGCCCGGCCGCAATGGTCGCCGCCGGCATCGCCAGCAGGGCGAAATGCCGGCCCGGCGCCTGAGCCAGCGGCACGTAGCCGCCGGCGGACGCCCAATGCAGCGTTTGCGCGAACAGCAACACCAGCAGCGTGCCCAGCACGAAGATCGGCACCGCCAGCCCGATCGCGCTGAGCAAGGAGGCGACGCGGTCCACCAGCCCACCCCGCCGCAACGCCGAGGCCAGGCCCAGCGGCAGGCCGGCCGCCAGCGCCAAGGCCGCGCCCGCGCCGATCAGCTCCAGCGTGCGGGGCAGCCGCCGGGCGATTTCCGGCCCCACCGGCGAGCTGTCCTGCAGGCTTTCCCCCAGGTCACCGTGCAGCGCCTGCTCCATGCTGGCCCAGTATTGCGTCAGCAACGGGCGGTCGAGGCCGAGCTGCTCCCGCAACTGCGCCACCGCGCTCGGGTCGGGTGCGGCACCGCCCTGGGACAGCAGCAACTCCGCCGGGTCGCCGGGCACCAGGTGAATGGCAAGGAAGACGATGCTGGCCACCACCCAGACCAGGAGCAGCGCCGAGGCCACTCGTTTCAGCAGCCAAGCCATTCATCCTCCGTCGCAAGGATCCCCCTCTCCCGCTGGCGGGAGAGGGTCGGGGTGAGGGTGGCCTCGCCCGATTGAACTCAAGCGTTCACAGCCCTCGACCGGGTGGCCGGCCGGGCAGGGCAGCGTCGGCGTGGTCGGGACGTCAAGCGAAGCTGGTATCCTCCAGCGTGGTTCCCGACAGGAATGTCAGCGCGCCCGGCATGTTGGCGAAGCCTTGCACCGTTCGCATCATGGCATAGCCTTGCGAGCGCCATGCCAGGAACACCGCCGGCACCTGCTCGGCCGCTTCCCGCTGCAGCTCGAGGTAGATCGCCCGGCGCTTGGCCGGATCGAATTCGGACCGGCCATCGACCAGCAATTGCTCCAGCTTCGGCAGGTGCAGGTCGTAGCTGCGCGACGAACTGGCCCCCAGGGACGAGTCGAGCAGCGAGGACATGCCGTCCGGGTCGTTGCCATCGCTCGTCGTGCCCATGACGGCCATTTCGTACTGCCCGCGATTGCCGAGCGCCACGCGCGTGGCCCAGTCCGGCAGCGCCAACTGCACCTGGATGCCGACCGCCGCGAGGTGCTGCTGCATCAGCACCGCCGTGTCCTTGTGCATGCCGTACTGCGCGGTCGACAGCAGCGTGCAACTGAACCCGTCGGGGTGGCCCGCCGCCGCCAGCAACTGCTTGGCCTTGGCCGGGTCGTGGTTCCAGGCATGGGCCAGCGTGTCGTCGTAGAACGGGCTGTCGGCGATGATCGGCAGGCCTTCCAGCGGCTTGCCGCGGCCGAAGAACACCGACTTGACGATCTCCTCCCGGTTGACGGCGTGGGCCACCGCCAAGCGGACCCGCGGGTCGTTGAACGGCGGTCGCGCGCCGTTGAACGTGACGTACATGAACGGCCCGTCGGTGTTCTCCAGCTTCAGCTTCGGGTCGGCCTCGATGGCGGCCATGGACTGCCAGGGCACGTATTCGATCAGGTCCACGTCGCCGGATTGCAGCGCCGCCACCCGCGCGGTTTCGTCGGCATACACCACGACGTTCACGGCCTTCAGCTTGGGAAGGCCCGGGCGGTAGAACTTGTCGAACGCCACCAGGTTCAGCGACGCGCCGCGCTCCTGCGATTGCAGCACGAACGGGCCGCAGCCCACGCCGGTGCCGTTGCGCTCCAATGTGCCCTTGGCGACGATCGGCATCTCATACGAGGCCAGCCAGATCGGCAGCGTCACGGTCGGCTGCTTCATGATGATGCGCACGGTCTTGGCGTCCGGCGTCTCGACCCGCTCCACGCCGCGGAACTGGCCGCGCATGTAGGCGGTGGATTTCTCGTCCGCCACCTGCTCCAGCGTCCACTTCACGTCCTCCGACGTGACCGGGCTGCCGTTGTGGAAGCTGGCGTCGCGCAGGTGGAACAGCCAGCCGGCATCGCCGTCCCGTTCCCAATGCTCGGCCAGCTCGCCGCGCAACTGGCCCTTGCTGTCGTAGGAGGTCAGGCCGCGATGCGTCATCAGCGTAATGGTGCCCGCCGCGGTGCCGGCCTGCGCCCAAGGCTGGAACGACGGCGGATAGCTGGACAGGCCGAAGCGCAACGGCTTGTTCGGGTCCGCCGCGCGGGCCGGGTTGCGCAGGAACGGCAGGGCGGTGGCCGACAGGCCGGTGGCGAGCAGGGTGCGGCGACGGAAGTCCATGGCGTCCTCAGGAAGCGAGTTGCGGATAGGTAGCCTTGGCATCGGCCGCGGCGATGCGGCGTTCGGCGACGTCGCGCCGCACCGCCTCGACGTTTCGCTCCCCCGGCGGACCGTAGCCGCCGGCGCCCGGCGTGACGATCTCGATCGTTTCACCCGCCTGCAACAGGCCGGACCCGTGCTCGAACGCCGCGACGCCGGCGCCGTAGCGGAAGCTGCCCTTGCCGCCGGGCATGCCGCCGGCCAGACCCCAGGGGGCCGAGACCGTGCGTGACCCGGCCAACCGCAGGCGGGACGGCAGCTCCGCCCGGTAGATGCGGCGCAAACCCATGCCGCCGCGCTGCCGCCCGGCACCGCCGGAGCCGTCCACCAGCTCGTAGCGCAGCACCGTCAGCGGGTACTCGATCTCCAGCGCTTCCACCGGCAGGTTGCTGGTGTTGGTCATGTGGACGTGCACGCCGTCCAGCCCGTCCTTGTCCGCCCGCGCGCCGAAGCCGCCGCCGATGGTTTCCAGGTAGATCCAGGTGGCGCCGTCCGGCTGCGTGCCGATGAAGCTGGCCACCGCGCAGGAGCCGTTATGCGCCGCCGTGACCCGGCCCGGCACTGCCTGCGCCAGTGCGCCGTGGATCAGGTCCACCACGCGCTGGCAGGTGGTGATGCGCCCGTTCACCGCGGCCGGGTGCACGCAACTGACCACGGACCCGGCGCGCGCCGTCACGTGCAGCGGGCGGGCCAGCCCGGCATTCGGCAGCACGGTCGGGTCCACCACCGTCTTCACCGCGTAGTAAACGGTGGACAGCAGGGCGGTGTGGACCATGTTCAGCCCGGCCCGCACCTGGTCCTGCGCGTCGAAATGCAGGTGCATCTCCTCGCCGGCGATCCGAATCTCGCACCGCATGGCGATCTCGAACGGCACCTCGGTATCGTCGAACAGATCCTCGAAGGCATAGGTGCCGTCGGGGATGGCGGCGATGCCGGCGCGCATCTTGCGCTCGGCGTAGTCCAGCAGCGCGTCGCCGGCGGCCAGCACGGTGTCGCGGCCGTATTTGCTGCACAGCTTGCGGAACCGGTCCACGCCCAGCCGGTTGGCCGCCATCTGCGCCCGCAGGTCGGACAGCCGCTCCCGCGGGACCTGGCAGTTGAGCAGGATCAGCTCCTCCACGTCGGCTTGCAGCACGCCGGCGCGGTACAGCCGGATCGGCGGGATGCGCAGGCCTTCCTGGTAGATATGCGCGTGGCCGCGATCGGCGAAGTCCGAGTGGTGCGCGGTGTTGACCGCCCAGGCCACGATCGTGTCGTCGAAGAAGATCGGCTCCGCCAGCACGATATCCGGCAGGTGGGTGCCGCCGCCCTCATACGCGTCGTTGCCGACGAACACGTCGCCGGGCCGCATCTCCGCCGTCGGATGGCGCTTGAGGATGTGCGGGATGATGCCGATGAAGGAGCCGAGATGCATCGGGATATGCTCGGCCTGGCACAGCGTGTCGCCGCGCAGGTTGAACAGCGCGGTGGAGCAGTCGCGCCGCTCCTTGATGTTGGTGGAATAGCTCGCCCGCACCAGCGCCTCGCCCATCTCCTCCGTGATGGAGGACAAGGCGCTGCCGATGACCTCCACCGTGATGGGGTCCACGGTGACGGGGGCGGTGGCGACATCCATCAGGTGAACTCCAGGATCAGGTTCAGGGTGGGCTCGACATGCGCGGTCATGCCGGGCAGCACGACGGTGGTGGCGTCCATCTGCTCGACGATGGCAGGCCCGGCAAAGCGGTTGCCGGAGCGCAGCCGGTTGCGGTCGTACACGGGGCACGCGGTAAAGCCGCCCGCCTCGGGCAGCCACACCTCGCGCGTGCCCACCCGCGCCGCCGCGGCATCCGCGCCCGCGTCGGGCTGTGCCGGCAGGCCGGCCTTGGGCACCAGCCCGGCGGCTTCCACGCGGAACGTCACCAACTGCACCGCCTCGCCTTCCGCGACGAAGCCGTACATGCGCTGGTGCGCGGCGGCGAACCCGGCGGCCAGGGTGTCCAGCGTGGCCGCCGTCACCGCGCCCTCGGGCACCGCGATCGGCAGTTCATAGTTCTGCCCGGCGTAGCGCATGTCCACCGTGCGGGTGACCTGACGCACCGGCGGCGCGATGTCGCTGGCGGCGAACCAGCGCTCCGCCTGGGCTTGCAGCGCCGCGAAGGCGTCCTCCGTCGCAGGGATGGCGGCCGGCGCCAGGGTCAGCAGCCGCGTGCTGGCGAAGTCGGCGCGCAGATCGGTCAGCAGCAGCCCCATGGCGCACAGGATGCCCGGGGTGCGCGGCACCAGGATGCGGCTGATCTCCAGATCCGACGCCAGGCGCGCCGCGTGCAGCGGTCCGGCACCGCCGAACGCGGCCAGGGTGTAGTCCCGCGGGTCGTGCCCGCGCTGCACGCTGACGACGCGGATGGCGCGCGCCATGTTCGCCGTCACCACCGACAGGATACCTTGCGCCGTTTGCATCAGCCCCAGGCCGAGCTGGTCCGCCAGGCGCTGCACCGCGGCCTGCGCCAGATCCTGCCGCACCGCCATGCGGCCGCCCAGCAGATGCGTCGGGTTCAGCGTTTGCAGCACGACGTTGGCGTCGGTGACGGTCGCGTCCGTGTTGCCCTTGTCGTAGCAAACCGGGCCGGGAAACGCGCCGGCGGAGCGCGGGCCGACCTTCAACAGCCCGCCGCTATCCACATAGGCGATTGATCCGCCGCCGGCGCCCACGGTGTGGATGTCCAGCATCGGCGCCTTGATCGGGTAGCCGTGCACGACCGCCTCGTTGGTCAGCCCGCACACGCCGCCCTGCAACAGCGCCACGTCCGTGCTGGTGCCGCCCATGTCGAAGGTGATCAGGTCCGGCAGGCCGGCGGCGCGGCCCACCGCCTGCGCCGCCATCACCCCGGTGCTCGGGCCGGACAGGATGGTCCGCACCGGCAGCCGCGCCGCCTGGGCGAAGCCGATCACCCCGCCATTGGACTGCGTGAGGTAGGGTGCGGCGCGCAGGCCCAAAGCGGCCAACCGTTCCCCCAGCCGTTCGATGTAGCCGCGCATCACCGGGCCGAGATAGGCGTTCACCACGGCCGTGCTCATGCGCTCGTATTCGCGGAACTCGGGCGCCACCTCATGCCCGGTGCAGGCGAACGCGTCGGGCAGTTCCTCCGCCACGATGCGAAGCGCCGCCGCCTCGTGTTCCGGCCGCACGAAGCCGTACAGGAAACAGACCGCGACCGCCTGCACGCCCGCGTCCCGCAACGCCCGTGCGGCCTCGCGCACCGCCTGCTCGTCCAGCGCGGTTTCCACCGAGCCGTCGTGGCGCACCCGCTCCGGCACCTCCAGCCGCAGGTCGCGCGCCACCAGCACGGCGGCCTTGTCGGCTTGCAGGTCGTACAGCTCGGGCCGCTTCTGCCGGCCGATCTCCAGCAGGTCGCGGAACCCGTCCGTGGTGATCAGCCCGGTGCGCGCGCCGCGATGCTGGATCAGCGCGTTGGTGCCGACGGTGGTGCCATGGCCGAGGAAGCCGATCTCGCGCGGGTCGGCGCCGGCCTGCGCCATGCCCTGCTCCACGCCCTCACCGATGCCGCGGGACGGGTCGTCCGGGGTGGAAGACACCTTCCAAACCTCGATCCGGCCGCTCGCCTCGTCGAACATGCAGACGTCGGTGAAGGTACCGCCGGAATCCACGCCTACTCGCCACGCCACGCTTGAACCTCCTTTAGCCGGCTAACCGGCAATCGCCTGCCCCAACGGCCCCAACGCCGGCAGGATGTCGTTTTCCGCTCGGAAATCCCGCCCGTACAACGCGGAAAACACGTCGACCCCCGCCGTATGCAGGGGCACCGGCACGCCCGCCACCCCGGCCAGGCAAACCGTGGGCCATAATCCGAACGGCACGTCCTCCGTGACGTAGCGGCTGTCCAGCGTCACCGGGCCGCTCGGGTCGCCGTCCCGCCCGGCCAGGCTGGCGGCCATCTGCCCCATCGTCTCGCCCTCGGCGCCGAAGGACAGGCGGAAATGCTCCGCCAAGGTGCGCACCTGCACGCCGAGTGCCGCGGCCACGGCAAGCCGCTCCTCGTCCAGGCGCTGCATCAGCCGGCCGACCGCCTCCGTCGTGTTGGCGTATTGCTTCCAGGACTCGCCGTTTTCCATGCGGGTCAGGTTGCATAGCGCGATGGCCATGTGGTTCTGCGGGTTCAGGTTGCTGAGCGCGATGGCGACGGGGCTGCCGCGGTCCACGAACCGGTCGCCGAACAGCGCCGCGCACAACGCTAGCCCGGCGGCGCTGCCAGCGGCCGGCAGCACGGCCAGGTCAACCCGGCTGCGGATGTGGTTCACGCGCACGACGCCGGGGCCGGCCTTGCGGCCCGTGACCACCGTGGTGCCCCAGGCCACGATCGGCGGCGCGCTGCCATGTGCCGCGCAGCGCGCCCGCAGATACAGCGCGCTGAACGACATGTGGGAGCTGACGATCACCGTTTGCCCGCTGCACAGGTGCGGGGCGCAGGCATCGATCACCGCCCGATGGCCGTAGCCCGGCACCGCGATCACGACGGCCGCAGCCCCGTCCAGCAGCGCCGCGCAATCCGCTGCGACCTCCGGCCGCCACTGCCCTTCGACCACGCCGGTCGCGTCCACCGTTTCGGCACAGCCCGAAGGGGACCACAGCGCCACCGCGTGCCCGTCGCGGCACAGCAGCGCGGCCATGCCGAGCCCGATCGCCCCGGCGCCGATCACCGCGACCCGCATCTACCCGCCCAAGCCTGGCTTCATGGGACGCAAAGCTGCCCGGTGATGCCGGCCGGGGCAATCGTTTTGTTGCACCCCAGCGGAAGCCTCGGGCTATGATGCCCGCCATCGAACAGGAGACGCGCGTGACGTTTGCCCCACCCCTGCGGCGCCTTCGCCATGCGGCATTGGTCCTTCCCTTCCTCCTCGGCCTGAGCCCGGCGTCGCGCGCGCAGGAAGTGGATTCGGTCGTCAAGAAGTTGCAGGCCACCCACACGCTGACCATCGGCTACCGCGAAACCTCCGTGCCGCTGTCGTACCTCGACAAGGACAACAAGCCGGCCGGCTACGCGGTGGAGCTGTGCCAGGACATCGGCGAGGCCGCCAAACAAGAGCTGAAGCTGCCGGAGATCAAGTTCGCCTACGTGCCGGTCAACATCCAAACCCGGCAGGCGCTGATCGCCAACGGCACGGTGGACATCGTATGCGACGGCACCGTGCGCACCTGGACGCGCTCCAAGCAGGTCGCCTTCACCCCGGTGCACTGGGTGTCGGCGGAGCAATTGCTGGTGTTGAAGGCGTCCGGCATCAAGGACCTCGCCGACCTGAAGGGCAAGGTGGTCGCCATCGCCACCGGCGGCACCAGCGAGCCCACCGTGCAACGCCTGATCGACCAGGAGCATCTGGACATCCGCGTGATGCGGGTGAACGACCACCCGGCCGGGTTGTTGGCGGTGGAAAGCCGCCGGGCCGACGCGTATCTCAGCGACAACGCGGCGTTCTACAGCCTGATGCAGGCCTCCCACCATCCGGAAAACCTCGCCATCGTGGGGCCGGAGCTGAGCTACCAGCCGGAAGCGTTGATCATCCCGCTGAACAACCCGGGCTTCGCCTGGATCGCCGGGCACACCATGTCGGGCATGTTCAAGTCCGGCGCCGCCGCGACGCTGGTGACTAAATGGTTCGGCCCGTTCGGCGTGGGCGTGAGCCCCAAGCTGCGCGCGGCGTGGGAGACGTACTCGTTCCCGGAATAGCGCGGTGAACTACCGCTGGGATTGGGGCATCCTCTTGCGCGCGCCCTATGCCGAATGGCTGGTCACCGGCGTGGAATGGACGCTCGCGCTCACGGCCGTGAGCTGGTGCCTGGGCCTGGCGGTGGGCATCGTGGTCGGCAGCGCCCGCACCCTGCCGGTGGCGCCGGTCCGTGCCGCCGCCGCCGCCTATGTGGAGCTGTTCCGCAACGTGCCGCCGCTGGTGCAGTTGTTCCTGTGGTTCTTCGTGTTCCCGGAAATCGTGCCGGATGCGGTCGGGCTGTGGATCAAGCGGGACTTGCCGTATCCGGAGTTCAGCACCGCCTGCCTGGCCATCGGGCTGTTCGCCGGCGCCCGCGTGGCGGAGCAGGTGCGCGCTGGTGTGACGGCCGCGGGCCAGCGGCTGCTGCAAGCGGCGCTGGCAACCGGGCTGCGGCCGCTGCAAGCCTATCGCCTGGTGCTGCTGCCGATCGGCCTGCGGACCGTGCTGGTGCCGCTGACCTCCGAGTTCCTGACCACCTTCAAGATGTCGGCCATCGCGCTGACCGTGGGTGTGCTGGAGCTGACGGCACAAAGCCAGCGGGTCGAGAACGAGACCTTCCACGGCTTCGAAGCCTACACGGCCGCGACCGTGCTGTACCTGGCGATCGGCCTCGGCATCACCGGCGGCATGAAGCTGCTGGCGAGCCGCCTGGCAGGCCCGATCCGCCCATGATGGAGCTGGATCCCGCGATCATCTGGCACTCCGCCGGCTTCCTGGCGCACGGCCTGGCGCTGAGCGCCTTGCTGGTCGCTGTGGGCGCGGCCGGCGGGTTGCTGGGCGGCGGCGTGCTGGCGCTGGCGCGGCTGTCGGGCGTTCGCCTGCTCGCCTATCCCGCGGCGGCGTACGTCACGGTCATGCGCTCGGTGCCGCTCGTCCTGGTGCTGTTCTGGTTCTACTTCATGCTGCCGATCTGGACCGGCGTGCCCGTGGGTGCACTGCCGTCCGCGCTGATTGCCTTCGCGTTGTTCGAGGCCGCGTTCTATTGCGAGATCATCCGCGCCGGCATCGCCGCCGTTCCGACGGGCCAGAAGCTGGCGGCCGCGTCGTCCGGCTTGCGGCCGTGGCAGGCGCTGCGCCTGGTCGTGCTGCCCCAGGCCGTCGTGGCGATGGGGCCGCTGCTGGTGAACCAGGTGGTGATCCTGTTCCAGGACACGTCGCTGGTTTACGTGGTGGCGTTGCGCGACTTCCTGACCTCCGCCAGCGTGGTCGCCGGGCGGGACGACCGGCCGGTGGAGCTGTACGGCTTCGTCGCGGTTGTGTATTTCGTTATCTGCTTCGCCGGGTCGCAACTGGCCGGGCGCCGGGGCCGGGTGGCCGCCGCATGACGGGCGAGCCGATCGTAGTGATCCGCAACCTAGGCAAGTCCTATGGCCGGACCCCCGTGCTGCGCGACTGCTCCGCCACGCTGCACCGGGGCGAGGTCGTGGTGGTGTGCGGACCGTCCGGTTCCGGCAAGAGCACGCTGATCAAGTGCATCAACCGCCTGGAACGCTTCGACGAGGGCGAGGTCATCGTGGACGGCGTTTCCGTCGGCGCCCGCGGCACGGACCTGCCGAAGCTGCGGGCGCGCATCGGCATGGTGTTCCAGCAATTCGACCTTTACCCGCACATGAGCGCCCTGGGGAACGTCAGCCTGGCGCAGATCCACGTGCTGCGGCGCAGCCGGGCGGAGGCCGATCGCCGCTCCCGCGCCCTGCTCGACCGGGTCGGCCTTGCCGACAAGGCGGACAGCCGCCCGGCCGCGCTGTCGGGCGGCCAGCAGCAACGCGTTGCGATCGCCCGCGCCTTGGCGCTGGACCCCGCCATCATGCTGTTCGACGAGCCGACCTCCGCGCTGGACCCGGAAATGGTGGGCGAGGTGCTGGACGTCATGCAGGCACTGGCGCAGGACGGCATGACCATGGTGGTCGTCACGCACGAGATGGGCTTCGCGCGCCGGGTGGCGGACCGCGTGCTGTTCCTGGACCACGGCGTCATCCTGGAAGACACGCCGCGCGAGCAGTTCTTCGCCAACCCGCAAACCGACCGGGCAAGGCTGTTCCTGTCCAAGGTACTGCATCATTAGGACGCACCTTACAAACCCTCTCCCGCTGGCGGGAGAGGGCAGGGTGAGGGTGGCCGGCCGCGCCGCAACAGGCTACGAGGCTTAAGTCCAATCGGGCAGCGCCACCCTCACCCCACCCCTCTCCCGCCAGCGGGAGAGGGAGATATAGGGGCGTGCTAAGTCACGGCCGCAGCAAATCGATCTGCACCGGCTGGTCGAACGCGGTGCCGACCCGGGCGGCCACTGCATCGAACCGGGCACGGACGGCGGGCGCACGCAGCTCTGCCTCGGTGAAGTCGTTGAACCGCATGCCGGCGGCGGCGCGGGTCGCATAATCCTCGAAACTGTCATGCAGGCGGCGGTTGCGATAGGCGATGCGGTCGTGGCCGCGGAACAGCTTCGGCGCGTGCGCTGCCAGGATGCCGGCCGCCTGCCGGCGCACGGCCGTCTCGTCGTGGTAAAGCTCGCTGATGTCCTGCAACGGCCCTTCCGGCAGCGGCTCCGCCACGTACAAACGCCCGCTGTCGCGCAACACCCGGCGCGCTTCCGCCAAAATGCCGGGCAGCACCGCGCCGGGGATGTGGTGCAGCGAGTAGATAAACAGCACGAGGTCGACGGAGCCATCCGCCAGCGGCAGCGCCTCCGCCCCGCCGCGAATCAGCCTGAAGCGGCCCGCGCCCGCCTCCGTCCAAGGCTGCGCCGGCCCGAGCGGGTCGAACCCGCTGACCTCCGCCCCCGCTTCCGCCAGGGCGCGGGCGAACGCGCCGTCGCCGGAGCCGATATCCACCACGACGGCGCCCGCGACATCGCCCACCGTTCGCCGCAAGGCGTCCAACCCGGTGCAGACACCCAAATCCTCCTGCATCACCCTGCCCCCCGCGACCGCCGGCTGTTCTCGCAGAGCGTCGCCGGCCTGGCCAGCCGCTTGGCGAGTTCACGAAACAATCACACAATCGCTTCGGACGACGCGGTTTATGCGGCTGACCCTTACGGAGAGAACCATGCGGCGGCGGATTTGGCTGATGGCGACGGTGGCGATGGCGCTCGACGCGGGCAGCACGCGCGCCGCCCCGATGCTGACGGCGCAACCCGACCCAACGCCCGACATCCAAGCCTTCGTCCAGCCGCTCCCCACCGCCATGCCGGACCGGAACGCGCTGATCGCGCAGTTGCGGCAGAAGGTGAAATACGTCTTCGTCATCTTCAACGAGAACCATTCCTTCGACAACGAGTTCGGCAGCTTTCCCGGCGCCAACGGATTGTTCTCCGACGGCACCGCGCCGCGGGATGCGGCCCACACGCCGGGGTTCGAGCAGCAATACACCGGCGCCGACGGCAAACCGGTCATGGTGCGCCCGGTCCGCCTTGGGCCCGAACAGAACAGCTCCTTCCTCGATTCGGTGGATCACAGCCACACCGGGCTGGCGGCCAAGCTGCATGTCACCGGCACGCAGGCGGCCATGGACCGCTTCGCGCAAGGCGAATACGCGCGCTATGCCGGGCGCGGCGGCGCGGCCAACGTGGCGATGGGGCGGCAGTTCAGCCAATTGGTGATGAGCTACGTCGACTGCGACACGGTGCCGTTTTATTGGCGCTGGGCCAGCCGCTTCACCCTGTTCGACAACATCTTCGCCACGGAGGACACGCCGTCCACCCCGAACGCGATCGCCATGATCGCCGGGCAGGCGGGCGAAACGCAGTGGGTCAAGCACGGCAGCGCCGGCGAGGCGGTGAGCGTCGGTGGCCAAACCGGCACCTTGCAGGCCGTGCCGCTGTACAACGATCCGCAACCCTTCTGGGGCTCCCAGTTCGACACCGGCACCACGGGCCGGCAGCCGGCCGGGCACGGCGGCGAAAGCTACGCCAACACCAACATCGCCAAGAACCTGACCTTCGCCACCGTCCCGCTCACCCTGGGCGGCACGGACACCGCCGGCGCCATGGCGCAGGACCGCGATGCCGAGCACGACCAGGCGGACATCAGGCAGGACCTGGCGTTCATCGCCTCGCGCGCCGGCAAGCCCGTGGCCTGGCGCTGGTACCAGGAAGGCTACGACCACGAGCCGACCGACACGGCCGCGGATGCCAGCCATGACGGCTATGTCAGCCACCACCAGGGCCCGCAATATTTCGGCTACCTGGCGAACAACCCGGCCTATCGCGACAACCTGCGCGGCCTGGGCGATTTCTACGCCGACATGGCGCGTGGCGACCTGCCGGCCGGCGGCGGCGTGTTCTACCTCCGCGGCGGCTTCACCAACCTGCTGAACCAATCGCCGCCGATCACCAACCCGGACTTTCCGGCGGCGCTGACCGACGCGGACAAGGCGACGATCGCCAAGGTGAAGCGCGGCGACGACGACCACCCGGGCTACAGCGACCGCCAGCTCAGCGAAACCATGATGGCGCGGGTGATCAACGCCGTGGCTTCCCGGCCGGAGATCTGGTCGCAAAGCGCCATCATCATCGCGTATGACGAATCGGACGGGTTCTACGACCACGTGCCGCCGCGCATCCTGTCCTTCGGCCCGGATGGCCTGCCGCTGGCGCGCGGCATCCGCGTGCCCACGCTGCTGATCTCGCCCTATGCGCGGACCCATGTCGTGGCGCACCCGGAAGGCGACCACAACGCCGTCATCGAAACGCTGGACGCGATCTTCGACCTGCCGCCGCTGGCATCGCTGCCGGACGAGGCGCAGGGGCTGAAGGCGGGCGAGGACCCGCGCTTCAACGGCCCGGGCGGCTTCGTGCAGCACTACCTGGGGCCACGCGACATCAACGCCGCGGAAACCGACGACCTGCTGGCCGGGTTCGACCCGGCGCGGCTTGTCCGGCCAGGCGCCGCCGCTGCCGGCCTCGCTCGCGACCGTGCCGGAAGCGGATCTGGGCCAGTTGCCGCATTACGGCGGCAAAGGCTGCAGCGCCATCGGCATGACCCCCGAGGACCTGCGACAAGGCGTCCGCGCCCCGGTGCCCGCCGGCTTCAACACGCTGCCTGCCACGCTGCCAAGCTACAACGGCCCGTGAAGCAAACAGCCCGCCACCCGCACAAAGAGGCCTTCTCCAAGAGGCAGTCCCGAACCGGCGTGTGGCTGGGCGTGCTCGTCGGCGCCCTGCTCGCCGCCGCCTCGGCACAGGCCGCCACCTTGGACCGGGTGCGCGCTTCGGGCGTGCTCCATTGCGGGGCAGCCGCGCGAACCGGCTTTGCTGAGGCGGCGGAGGACGGCCGCGTGTCCGGGCTGGGGGTCGATTTGTGCCGCGCCTTGGCGATCGCCGTGCTGGGCCCGGCCGGGCGCGTATCGTTCCGGCTTTACGCCGCCCCGGCAGAGTACGACGCCGTGCGCCGGGGCGAGGACGATGTGTCGTTCCTGTCCGCCGACACGGTGCGGGAACAGGCGCTCGCCGCCGGGCTCATCCCCGGCCCCACCGTGTTCGTTTCCGAGCTGTCCGTTCTGGCGCAACCCGGCGTTACCAGCCTAGCCGGGCGCACCGTTTGCTTCATGAACGGCAGCCCGGCGCACCAGGCGCTGGAGGCCTGGGCGGCGCATACCGGCACGGCGCTGGTTCGCAGCGGCTTCCAGGAGGATGGCGAGATGCACGACGCGTTCGACGCGCGGCATTGCGACGCGGTGGCGGGCGAAGCCACCGAGCTGGCAGACCTCCGCGCCGAAACGCCGGCGCGGGCCGCCACCCGCATCCTGGCACCCCTGGGCCTCACGCCCGTTTTCGCCGCCACGCCGGTTGCGGATGGCGCATGGGCCGGCCTGGTTGGTTGGGCCTTGGGCGCCATCGTGCAATCCGAAACGGCGCCGAGCCCGTGGCGTGCCGACCTGCCCGGCGTGGCAATCCCCGGGCTGCGCGACGGCTGGCAAGGCGATGTCGCCACCACCCTGGGCAGCTACGGCGACATGATCCGGCGCGTCACCGACGCGGGATCGCCCTCCGCCACGCGGGCGGGGCCAAACGCGCTGTGGCCGGAAGGCCTGCTCCTGCCGGCAGGCCCGCGTTAGGCGCCGCCTTCACGCGCCGACGGCGCCCGCAATCATCGCCAACAGGTGCTTGCCTCCCGGCGGCCATGCGCCGCAAGCTGCCGGCGTGCGGCGAACGGGGACGGGATCGATGAGGGGACCGGGCGGCAGGTTGCGGTGGTGGATGGTGTTCGGCCTGATCGGCCCGATCACCTTCGTGATGTCGTTGGACCGGACCGCCCTGGTGGTGGCGGCGCCGACCATCCAGCACGAATACGGGTTCAGTCTGGTGCAGATGTCGTTGATCCTCACCAGCTTCTCCTGGACCTACGCGGCCTTGCAGGTTCCGGCGGGATGGCTGGCGCAGAAATTCGGGCCGCGGCGGGCGCTGGCCTGCGCCAACCTGCTGTGGTCGGCCCTGACCATCGCAACGCCGCTCGGCTTCAACATGGCGTCCTTTGTCGGCATCCGCGCGCTGCTCGGCGCCGGGCAGGCGGCGGACTGGCCGGCTTCCGTCATGGCGCTGCGCCGCTGGTTTCCGCGGCAGGAACGCTCCCAAGGCAATTCGGTGCTGCTGGGCGCCCTGTATCTGGGGCCGATCGCCGCGGCGCCGGCCACGACCCTGGTGATCGCGAGCTTCGGCTGGCGCTGGGCGTTCTATGGCTTCGGCCTGCTCGGCCTGGTGCTCGGCATCCTGTGGTGGACCTGGTTCCGCGACGACCCGACGGAGCATCCGGCCATGACGCCGGGCGAAGCCAGCTTTATCGCCGCCGGGCAGGACCGCGACTCGCCGCTGGATACCGAGGGCGCGTTCTGGCGCTGCCTCCGCTCCGTGCAGTTCTGGGCCATCGGCATGCAGTATTTCTTTTTGGTGCTGGTGCAGAGCTTCTACACGACCTGGCTGCCGACCTACCTGGTCACCGAACGGCACATGTCGCTCAAGGAGATGGGCATCTACGCATCCCTGCCGTGGGCATCGCTGTTCGTGATGGTGTTCGTGGCCGGCTGGATCGCCGACCGCGTGCTGCGCGCCACCGGCTCGGTGTGGAAGGCGCGGGTGCCGGCGGCGATGACCGGCTTCGTGGTCAGCGCCGGCGCGCTGATCCTGGCGTCGCGCGCGCCTGGCGTAGTGACCATGATGTGCCTGCTCTGCGTGTCGCTCGGCGCGATCGGCCTGGCGCAGGTGTCGATCTGGTCGGCCACGCAGGACCTCGGCCGCGGCGCCACCGGCGTCGTGTCCGGCTGGGCCAATTGCTGGGGCAACTCGGCCGGGTTCGTCGGGCCCGTGCTGATGGCCTATCTGGTTGATTGGACCGGCGGATGGACGGGCGCGCTGCTCGGCATCGGCCTAGCCGGCGGCGCCGGGGCGCTGCTTTGGCTGGTCGTCCATCCGCAACGTCCATTGGCCGCCATTGCGAGTGGCCGCGACCTCGCCGCCATCCGCGCCTAAGGAGAAACAACGATGCCGACCTACGAGATCGAAGCGATGCCGACGCAGATCAGCGCCGAGATCGTCGCCTTGCTGGAGCAGACCGAGACCGCGACGGTGGGGCATTGGCGCCATTGGGGGTTCGTCGACCGCCGCATCCAGCCGGCGCTGCGCAAGCGCCGGGTGGCCGGCACGGCAGTGACCGTGGCCATTCCCGGGCCGGACTCCACCATGCTGCACCACGCGCTGGGGCTGCTGCGGCCGGGCGACGTCCTGGTCGTCGACCGGCTGGGCGATGACCGCCACGCGTGCTGGGGCGGCGGCGTGACCGTGGCCGCCAAGGCCGCCGGCGCCAAGGCCGGGGTGGTGGACGGCCCCTGCACCGACTTGGAGGAGATCGAGGCGTCCGACTTCCCCATGTGGTGCCGTGGCTACGCGCCGATCACCACGCGGCTGTACGATCTGGGCGGTCAACTGAACAAGCCCGTGTGCATCGGCGGCGCGGTGGTGATGCCCGGCGACGCCGTGCTGTGCGACGACAGCGGCGTGCTGGTGCTACCCCCGCAGGAGGCGGAAGCGGAGGCCCGCGCCGCCATCGCCCGGCAAACCAGCGGAATGGCCTTCCAGGACCTCCTGGCCCAGGGCGCGAAGCTTGGCGAACGCTCCGGCGCCACGGCCAAGGTGATGGCCGCGATGAAGCCGCCGTCGCCATGAAGGTTTGCGTGTTCGGGGCCGGCGCGATCGGCGGCTTCATCGCCGGCTACCTGGCGCGCGGCGGGGTCGACGTGTCGGTGGTGGCGCGCGGGGTGCATCTGCGCGCGATCCAGGCGAACGGCTTGACGGTGGAGGCGCCGGACGAGCGCTTCACCGTGCCGGTCCACGCCAGCGACGACCCGGCCGCGCTGGGGGGGCAGGATGGCGTGCTGGTGACGGTCAAGGCGCCGTCCCTGCCGCAGATCGCCGGCACAATCGCGCCGCTGCTGCGCGACGACACGCCCGTGGCGTTCCTCACCAACGGGGTGCCCTGGTGGTATTTCCACGGCCATGGCGGCGCGATGGACGGGCAGCGCCTGCCCCTGCTCGACCCGGATGACGTCATCTGGAAGGCGGTCGGCCCGCGCCGCACCGTCGGCGGCATCGCCTGGCCTGCCAGTTCCGTGCCGGAGCCGGGCGTAGTGCGGGTGCTGAGCCCGAAATCGCGCAGCACCATCCTGGGCGCCCCGGACGGGAACACCACGCCGGGCATCCGCGCCCTGGAGCAGGCGTTCGTGGCCGCGGGCCTGCCGGTCAGCGTGGAAACCCAGATACGCGACCGCATCTGGGAAAAGCTGGCGTTCAACCTCAGCGCCGGGCCGATGTGCGTGCTGACGCAAACCCCGGTCCGCGCCACGCATGAGGAGGCCGCGCTGGTGGACGCCTCCCGCCGCGTGCTGGCGGAGGCCGCGGCGCTGATCCACGCGCTGGGCCGCAACGCCGTGCTGGACGTGGAGCACATTGTGTCGGTCAACATGGCGCTCGGGCACCGCCCCAGCATCCTGCAGGACCTCCTGGCCGGGCGGCCGATGGAGGTGGACGCGCTATACAACGTGCCGCTGCAACTGGCGAAGCTGACGGGCACGCCGATGCCGACGCTGGAGCTGCTCGCCGCGCTGATCCGCGTCAGGGTGAAGGGAATGGCCGCCTGAGCCGACGGACTGCACGGCGGCACGGTTTGGCCTGGCCCGCCAACACGGAGGATGCCGCATGAACGACCTGGCCCTGACGCTGTCCGACTCCGTCGACACCACGCGCCTCATGGCGCATTGCGAGGATTTCGCCCGCTGGGTGAAGCTGTCGGGCAGCGCGGACGAATTGGCGAGCATGAAGGCGGTGCAGGCCAAGCTGGACGGCTTCGGTTATCGCACCACGCTGTTGTCGCACGACGCGTATATCAGCCTGCCCGGAGCGGCGCGCGTGGTCGTGGACGGGTCGGAATTCACCGCCATCACCCATTCCTTTTCACGGGCCTCGCCACCCGGCGGCTTGTCCGCGCCGCTCGCCCATGTGGGCGAAGGCACCGCGGCGGATTTCGCCGGGCGCGACCTGCGCGGCCTTGTCGTGATGGCGGACGGTATCGCCAGCCCCGCCGTCGCGGCACGGGCGGCACGGGCCGGCGCCGCCGGGCAACTGCACATCAGCCCGCACCAGCACCTGCACGAGATGTGCATCTCCCCAGTCTGGGGCAGCCCCTCGGCCACGACGCTGGCGGACCTGCCGGCGACGGTGGCCTGCACGATCTCCCACGCGGATGGCGCCGCGCTGCGGGACCGCCTGGCCCGCGGCGACGCGCCGGCCGTCGTGCTGCACGCCGCCGTGGACACCGGCTGGCGCAAGACGCCGATCCTGGTGGCCGATCTGGACGGTCCGGAACCGGACGGCCCCTTCGTGCTGTTCTCCGGCCATCACGACACCTGGTATTACGGCGTGATGGACAATGGCAGCGCCAACGCCACCATGCTGGAGGTGGCGCGGGTGCTGGCGCTGGGTCGCGACCAATGGCGCCGCGGGTTTCGCCTATGCTTCTGGTCCGGCCACTCGCATGGCCGCTATTCCGGCTCCAGTTGGTACGCCGACACCCATTGGGACGAGTTGGAGCGTCGCTGCGCCGTCCACGTGAACGTCGACTCCACCGGCGGCATCGGCGCCAGCGTGATGACGGAAAGTGCCGTGGCGGCCGAGCTCGCCGGGCTCGCCGCCGATGTGGTCCGGGCGGAAACCAACCAGGCGCATGAAGGCCGCCGCGCCGGCCGCAACAGCGACATGTCGTTTTGGGGCGTCGGCATCCCGACCTTGTTCGGCAGCCTCAGCCACCAGCCGCCCGGCTCGGTGAAGATGCGCAACCCGCTGGGCTGGTGGTGGCACACCCCGCACGACCTGCTCGACAAGATCGACCCGGCCAACCTGACCCGCGACACGCGCGTGTTCGTGCGGGCGATCTGGCGGCTGGTGACGGACGCGGTGCTGCCGCTGGACTACGCCGCGCACGCGACGGCCCTGCTGAAGGAGCTGGAGGGTTTGGCCGGCCGGTTGGGCGACCGGCTGACGTTGGCACCGCTGTTGGCGGCGGCCTCGGCCCTGCGCGACAAGGCGGCTGCCTTGTCCGGCGAGCCCGCCGCGGTCAACGCCGCCCTGATGGCGGCGTCGCGTGCGTTGGTGCCGGTGGACTACACCAACGGCGACCGCTTCCGCCACGACCCGGCCTTGCCGCAGGCCGCCTGGCCGGTGCTGGACCCGGTCCGCGCCCTGGCGGCGGCGACGGACCCGGACGCCATCCGCTTCGCCGCGGTGGACGCGGTGCGGGCGCGCAACCGGATGCTGCACGCCTTGCAACAGGCCCATCGCGCCTTGGATCCGGCTGCCTGAACGCTCCCGACGACCGGGGATACACGTTCCCGCGATGCACCGTGTCACCACCCGGACGGCCACGATCCTGCCCCAAATGCGACCGAGAGGATGCACGGCAGAACATGGGGTTGGTTTATGCGTTCAAGCATTCCAGTCGCGTCGGTGTTGGGTGGGCTCCTCGTGGCGGCAATCGGGCTGGCGCCAGCCACCGCGTCCGCCCAGCGCTTCGGCGGCGAGTATGGCTTCCGCGGCGGTTATCGCGGGGAGTATGGCGGGTTCCGCGGCGGCTATCGCGGCGGCTACGAGGGTTATCGGGGCTATGGCGGTTATCGCGGGTATGGGTTCGGCCCAGCCTTCGGCGTTGGGCTGTTCGGCGGCGGCTTCTACCGCGGCTTTGCGCCCCGCCCGGTGTTCGTGGAACCGCCGGTCGTTTACGTGCCGCCGCCCGTCGTTTACGCGCCACCGTTGGCCTATGTGACGCCGGCGCCCCGCCGGATACGCCCGCGCTCCGTCGTGCACCATGTGGCGGCAGTGCAGTGCGTGCGCGTTCCCGCCGCGGCGGCCCCGCCGGTCAGCGGGCCGCCACCGGTCGCCGCGACTCCCGCCCCGCGGCACGACGTCTACCCGCCTGAGTCGCCTTAACCGACGGCGGCGCGCGCCTGCTGCAGGGTGAGCGGCTGGCGCATGGCGTCGGACAGGATCGACGCCGCCCGATCCCGGCCACAGATCAGGGCGGCGATTACCCGGCCCTCCTTCAAGTACCAGGCGGTGAAGTCGAACGCTTCCACGTTGCCGTCATAGGCGACGTCGTCCCAGCCTGCCGCGTGGCCAAGCGATTGCAGCCGCTTGCCGGCCTGGGCGCTCCAAAAGAACGGCACGCCGTCATACGCCGCCGCTTGCCCCAGCATGCCCATGGCGGCGATGCGGCCGTGCTGCTGTGCCAGCCGCCAATGCTCGATGCGCGGCCACCCGGCGGGCGAGGCGATGTCGCCGGCCGCCCATAGATCCGGACCGACACGCAGGGTGGCGTCGGCCGCCAACCCACCGTTCTCGGCCTTCGCCAGCCCGGGCGCGTAATCCAGCACGGGTGACACGCCCAGCCCCGCCACCACCAGCGCGGCGGGCAGGCGCTCGCCCGATTCCAGCACCACCGCATCCTCTTCCACGCTGGCCACGGCCGCGCCCAGTCGGAAGCGCACGCCCGCGGCCTCGTGCAAGGCGCGGATGGCGGCACCCACGCGATTGCCGAACAGCTCGGCAAAAGGCAGCGCCGCTTGCCCGACTACCGTCACCCGCATCTTGCGGTCGGCCAGATCGGAGGCAACCTCCATGCCGATGAAGCTGGTGCCAATCACCACCGCGTCGCCGCCCGGCATCACGTGTTGCAGGATCGCGTCCACGTCGCCCAGGTTGCGCAAGGTCAATGGCCGCCGCGGCCCAGCGAAGTGCGGCGGCTTGGGCGCGGCGCCGGTGGCGAGCAGCGCGGCGTCGTAGCGTACGACCTCGCCATTCGTCAGGGTCAGCGTGTGGCTGGCCGGATCGGCGAGGGCAACGGCCGCCGCCGTGCGGTCCAGCGACAGCCGCGCCGCCGTCGCCGCGTCCAGCAGCGGCAACGTGCCGCGGTCGAAATCGTCGGCGGCGATCGCCATCTTGCTCAGTTGCGTACGGTCCAGCGGCTCTTCGGCCAGCGGGCCGACCATGCGGATGCGCCCGGTGAAGCCACCGTCGCGCAGCGTCACCGCGGCCATCGCGCCCGCCGCGCCGGTGCCGGCGATGACGAACACGCGGTCGTCGACTTGCGCTGCCGGGGCCGGGTCCGGCAGGGGCACCGTGTCGACCAGCACGTCCGGCCCGTCCAGTTGCACGGCGTGCCGGTGCAGCGCGCGCATGGCCACCGGCTCCAGCAGCGCGCCGGTCGCGGCATCGAACGTGCCCATGTGCCAAGGGCAGATGATGCGGCCGCGGCACAGCGCACCCTGCTCCAGCGGCGCCTTGGCATGCGGGCAGGTGCCCTCGAACGCCCGCACCCCACTCTCGTCGCGCAGCAGCAACAGCTTGACGCCGTCCAGCTCCACCGCCGTCATCCCCGTGGCCAGGGTCGACAGGGTTGCCGCCTTCATCAACGCCATGGCTCCGCTCCCGTGCTTCGGAGGCGTCAACCGGCCACGCCGCGGCAGGTTGCGGCGCCGGGCCCGGTCAGGTCTATTTGTTCGCGGCGCCCGGCACGCGCGCGGGAAGGGTTCGCAGCTCCAAACAGGACGTTCGATGATGTTAGCGGTCGCCCTCTGGGCCTGGCTGGGGTCGATGCAATGGGGCACGGACATCCCCGCCTTCGAGATCCAGTATCTCAGGGAACGCGATCCGCTCCCCGGGAAAGCGCAGGACCGGGCGGCCCGCTTCACCGAAACGACGCCCGCACGCGCCACAGCCCTGCTGTTCAAGGGCGGCTTCACCTTTGGCGGCACGGCCGCGGTGCAGGCGGCCTTGGACCAGGCACCGGGCGTGAAGACCGTGCAGTTCGACAGCCCGGGCGGGCGGATCGGCGTCGCCACCGGGATCGCCGGGCTGATCAGGCAGCGGCATCTGGCGACCGCCGTGTGGGATTACTGCGCGTCCGCCTGCACGATCGGCTTTGTCGCCGGGTCACCGCGGCTCGCCGGGCCGTCGGCGACGTTCCGCTTCCACCTGGGGGCCGCCCCATTCCTCGCCAACCTGGCCGCGCAAGGCGCCGTGATGCTGGAGCAGCCGTGGTTCGTGCGCGGCGGCGTGTCGCTTGGCTTCGCCAACCGTGCCCTGCACGCCCCGAACGAGCATCCCTACGCCCCCGGCCTGGATGAGCTTGTGGCCGCGGGTTACGTCCAGCAGGTGGTGCCGCCGTTCATGGGCAACGGGCCGCAGGCCGGGTTGCAGGCCTTGCAGCCCTTGCTTGCGGCCATCGAGGCGTTGGAGCCGGCAACCCGGCGGGTGCTGGGATGGGAGCATCGCAACCGCATCGCGCACGGCATGAGCCCGGCGGAGTCCGCTGACACCGTCGAGCTGTGGGCCGGGCTGGTGGTCAACCGTTGGCTGGCCCGCAGCTCGGACGGGGCAGCCTTGGCGCTGGTGGACGCCATGCTCGCCATCATGGACGCGACCGGCGCCAGCAACCCGGAGGCCTGCATGCGCTGGCAGGTCGGCACCTTCGACCAGTTGGCCGGCTTCCGCGCCATCCCGGCCGATTTGCGGCTGCGGCTGCGCCAAGCGCAGGTGGCCGTGCTGCGGGACGCGCGCCAACACCCGAACACCGTGCCGGATGACCGCGACGCGCTGGCACGCGCGGACCAGGCGGTGCGGCAGGCAGTGAGGGAGCAGTACGGCGCCCGGGCGCTCACGGTCGCCGCAACCGCGGAGCACGCGTTCGACGACCCTGCGAAGAGCTGTGCCGCCGAAGCCGCCTATCTGCGCGGCTTGCGCGACCAGCCTGGGGGCGGACGGCTGGTGCGCTGGGCGCTTGCGGCCGGCTGATCCAATCTAAAGACGGCGGGAAAACACCGCCATCGCCGTGCCGATCGCCGCCACGGCCAGGCCACGCCAGATCCATGGGCTTTGATCGATCATGAAGCTGCTGGCGGGATACGGGAAGACCCCCGAGCCCTGCCCCATCCAAACCAGCCCGGTCAGCGCACCCAGCACGCCGATGACGAGCAACGCCAATCGCATGGCCTTCATCAAACCCCCGCTCGCCCTGTTCACCGCAGTTCGGCTGGCTCCGCCGGACCGAACCGGTAAGATGACGCAGGGAACGGCACCGGTCCATCGCCGGCCGTCCACACGGGGGGACACCGACATGCGCCTGTTGCTCACGGCCCTGGCTGCCGAATTGGCCCTCGCCCTGCCCGCCGGCGCGGCGGAACTGGCGCTCAAGCACGTGATGCTGTCCTCCGCCGGCGTCGGTTACTTCGAATACGAGGCGGCGGTGGACGGCCCGGTGACGCTCGGCCTGGACGTGAAGCTGGAGCAGGTGGACGACGTGCTGAAATCGCTCGTCGTGTTCGACGACGCGGGCGGGGTTGGCGGCATCGAGCTGCCGGGCCGCGACCAAAGCCACAGCGCGTTCGGCGACGTGCCGTTCGGGCCGGAAGGCCTGGCGTCGCCCCTGGCCTTCCTCAACAGCCTGCAAGGCGTCGACGTCACGGTGGACGGGCCGCGCCCGATGGCCGGGCGGATCCTGCATGCCGAAACCGTGCATGTGCCGGTGCCCGGCGGCGCGCCCGGCCCGGCGCAGGACCGCACCCGGGTCAGCCTGCTGACGGCGGACGGCCTCAAGCAATTCGTGCTGGAGGACAGCGACGCCGTCCAGGTGGCCGACCCCGGGTTGCGGGAGCGGATCGCCCGCGCGCTGGCGGCGTCCCGCCACGAGAGTGCCCGCGACGCGCGCCACATCACCATCCGCAGCACCGGCAGCGGGCCGCGCACCATCCGGGTCAGCTTTGTCGCCGCCGCCCCGTTGTGGAAGGCGTCCTATCGGCTGGTGCTCCCGCCGCCGGACGCCGATCCGGCGACCGCGAAGGCACGGTTGCAGGGCTGGGCGACGTTGGAGAACGACTCGAACAACGACTGGTCCGGCGTGTCGCTGTCGGTGCAGTACGGCAACCCGGTCACGTTCCACCAGGCGATCTATCGCAGCTATTTCGTGACGCGGCCGGAGGTGCCGGTGGAGGTGCTCGGCCGGCTGCTGCCGGATGTCGACACACGGTCGCGCAGCAGCGACGGGGTGGCAGACACCCTGCCCATGCCAGCCCCGACCGTGGCGCCGCCGCCGCCACCGGCTCCGGCCGCCGTGGCGGGGCTCATGAAGGTGCGGCCACCGGCGGGGGCAATGGCGGTCGCCGCCGAACCGGTGGCCGCGCAGGAGGGGGCGGAGGAAACGGTGTTCACCATCCCGACCCCGATCACCCTGGCCGCAGGCCACACCGCGTCCGTGCCGATCCTGGACAGCGCGGTTCCGTCCAGCCGGGTGTCGCTCGCGGTGGCGGACCAGGCGCATCCGCTGTCGGCGATCCGCCTGGCCAACGACAGCAAGGCCAGCCTGCCGGCCGGCGTGCTGACGCTGTATGACGCCGCGGGTGACGCCCCCTATGCCGGCGACGCGCGACTGGGCGGGGTACCCGTCGGCGAAAGCCGGCTCATCGCGTTCGCGCAAGACCTGCGCAGCGGCGTGGAATGGCGGCACGAGGACAGCGTGACGCTGGCCTCCCTGTCCGCCGCCAACGGCGTGCTGACGGTGGACCGCCGCACCCGCCACCTCACCCACGTGACCCTCACCGCACCGGCGCAGGACCGCCGGCAGGTCCTGGTGGAGGTCGCCAAGGACGCCGGCAGCACGATCGCCCGCGATTTCGCCCAGCCGAAGGAGGAAACCGCGACGGCCTGGCGCTTCCCCGTCAGCCTGCAAGCGGGCGAAACAAGGCAGCTCACCTACGCCGTGGACCAGCACGAGCGGGACGCCATCACCCTGGTCGACGACGACAGCGACGCGGTGGCGGCCGTGCTCAACCTACAAGGCGCCAGCCCCGCCGCCCGGGCCGCGCTGCAACACATCGCCGACCTGCGCGCCGCGGAAGCCGCCCGGTCTACGGACCGCGACCAGCTCGCCAGCCAGCGGGACGCGGTGGACAAGGACGAGGAGCGCCTGCGTGCCAACCTGGGCGCGGTGCAGCCGGGCGATGCGTTGCGCACCCGGCTGGTGCGGCAGTTGGACGCGGACGAAACGAAGCACGGCCAGTTCGACGCATCCGTCGATGCCGCCGAGGCCGCCGTGGCGAAGGCGCACCAGGCCCTGGTGGACGCGATCGCGGCGCTGCGGATCTGATCCCCGGCGGGCTCAGCCCAACCAGGTCTCGTGCAGGTGGCGCCAGGCCGGGCTCGCGGCACCGGGCCGGTCCAGCAGCAGCGCGGAAGACAGCCGAACGGTCACCGTCGCGTCCTGCCGTTGGCGTTCGGTGTAGGTGACCAGGGCCGCGGCCGCGTCGGTGTGCCGCACGACAACGTCGCTGATCTCCATCACTAAGCCGGGGCGCGTGCCCCGCAGGGTCGGGAACGCGCCGGAAAACTGCGCAAAGGACACCAGCTTGCCGCCGGGCGTGATCATGGTGAAGGCGGGGTCGAACCGCGCCAGCACGGGCGCCGGGTCGGCGTCGCCTTCGGCGCGAAACCACGCCTGCAGCAGCCGGTGCAGCGCGTCGATCTCGCGCGCCGCCCTGTCCGCGAAGGCTGTCATGTCGGGCATCATACTGGTTCCTCCGTCCGTCACCGCGCGCCAATCAGCGCATGAACAGGCCGCCATTCACGTCCCACGTGGCGCCGCTGACGAACCGGGAGTCCGGCGACGCAAGCTGCACGACGAGCTGCGCCACGAACGCCGGGTCACCCAGTTCGCCGACGGGGATCATGGTGCGGATCTGCGCCAGCCGCTCCGCCGGCACCGTGCGGTGGACGATCGGCAGGTCCAGCGGTCCGGGCGCGACCGCATTCACCGTCACCCCGTGCGGCGCCAGCTCGCGGGCGAACACCTTGGTCAGGGTGATGATCCCGCCCTTGGACGCGGCGTAGTGCGCGCCGGTGCCGGTGCCGCCATTCTGCCCGGCTAGCGACGCCATGTTGACGATGCGGCCGTAGCCACGCTCGCGGAAATGCGTGCCGAACACCTGGCAGCCGAAGAACACCCCGCGCAGATTGACCGCGATCACGTCGTCGAACTCGTCCGGCGAGATCTCCATCACCGGCTTGGCCACGGTCACCGCCGCGTTGTTGACCAGCCCGGCGACGCCACCCCAGCGCGCCACCAACGCCTCCAGCAAGTCTTGGAAACCGGCTTTCTCCCGCACGTCCAACTGGGCGGCCATGGCCGTCTCGCCAGCGGGGTCGAGGCCGCTGGCGACCGCTTGCGCCGCCGCCGCGTCGATGTCGGCCACCGCCACGCGCCAGCCCGCCGCATGCAGCGCGGCCGCGATCGCGGCGCCCAGCCCATTGCCGCCGCCGGTGACGACCGCGACAGCGCCGGTCACTCCGTGAAGCCCGGCGCCGACTTCAGCCCCAGCAGGGCCTGGCCGGCACTTTGCAGCGTGCCCTCGTTCAGGAAGGCGTGCTGCGCCACCACCAGGCTGTCGCACATGGCCCGCGACAGGCTGTGCCCGATGGTCAGCGCACCCGTTCCGGCCAGGCCGCACGCCACCCGTGACACCGCGGCACCGGTGCGCGCGGCGTGGGTCGAGGCGAGCCGCAACAGCGCCACGGCTTTCGGCGCCGGCCGCGACCCGGCCAGCACGGTGTCCCACACCGCTTCCGTCGCGTCGTAGAAAAAGCCCCGGGCGGAGCGCAGTTCCGCTTCCGCCTTGGCCAGCTCGCTTTGGAAATACGGCCGTTCGGCGAAGCTCGCGCCGCCGGTGATGGACACGCGGCCGACCGCCATGGCGGCTAGATCGGTCAGCGCCGCGCGCGCGATGCCCAACCCCACCACGGCGAGCACCTGCGCCGCCAGCGCGAGCACCGGGTAGCGGTAGGTGGTGGCGTCCACCGAGGCGGGGGCGCCGCGGGCAAACGTCCATTCCTCCGGCACGAACACGTCCTGCAGCACCAGGTCGTGGCTGCCGGTGCCTTGCAGGCCGATCACCTCCCAGTTCGGTGCGACCGTGGCATTTTGCGCCGGCATCACCGCGAAGCGCGGCAGCCCGCTGGCCTGCCCGTCGCTGGTCAGGATGCCGACGCCCACCACATCGGCCCCGGTGCAGCCGCTGGCGAACTTCCAGCGCCCGGACACCCGGAAGCCGCCGGGCACCCGCTCGGCCGGCTGCACTGGGAACAGGCCGCCGGCGAAGATCACGTCCGGCCCGTTCGCGTACAGCGCCCGCAAGGTCGGCTCCGGCAACGCGGCGAGGTAGGTGGCGGACGCGCCGAAGCTCGCCACCCAGGCCGTGGAGCCGTCGGCTTCCGCGATCAACTCGATCAGGCGGCAGAAATCGCCGGGGCTCCGCTCGTCGCCGCCGAACTGCCGCCCGACCATGGCGCGGTAGACGCCGAGGGCGCGCAACTGCTCGACGATGTCGCGGCTGACCTGCCGCTCGGCCATGAAGCTTTCGCGGCCGGCGCGGACCGCCGCCAGCAGGGCTGCCATCCGGTCGTCCGGCGTCGTCAGGTATGGGGCATCCGGCGGGGCCGGGTTGGCTGTGTAGTTCACGGTGAAACCTCCGCCCCGACTGCGGTCCGACTCAGCCCCGGTTCGCGCGGTTTGTCCACCGTCCCGTGCCGCGGGCAGCCTGCCAGCCCAGCGCAAGCAGGTACACCGCCGAGCTCAGCCCCGTGATCCAGAAGCTGGTGGGCCAATCCGTGTAGAACGCCAGCGTCAGGCCGAGCCACGCTTCCGCCAGGGCCAACCCGGCCGCGAGCAGCACGCCGGCCGCCACGCCCCCCGTCAGCCGTTGCGCGGCGGCGGCGGGGCCGACCATCAGGGTGAACACCAGCAGCACCCCCACGATCTGCGCGCATTCCGCCGTGGCAAGCGCCACGATCGCCAGGAACAGCACCGAATACAGCCGCAGCGACACGCCCTTGGCTTCGGCCAGGTCGGGTTGCAGGCTGGCGAACAGCAGCGGGCGGGAGATCACGGCCAGCCCGGCCAGGCTGACCACACCCAGCCCCAGCAGCGCCCACACCGTGTCCGGGTCCACCCCCAGCACGTTGCCGAACAGCAGCGCCGTCGCCTGCGTCGCGAACGCGGTGTAGAAATGCAGGAACAGCAATCCAAGGCCGAGCGACATGGCCAGCACGATGCCGATCGCCACGTCGCGCTGCGCCAGCCGCTCCCCCAGCAGCCCCATGCCCACCCCGCCCGCCACCGTGACCAGCACCAGCCCCCAGAGCGGCGACGTGCCGATCAGCACCGCCGCGGTCGCCCCGGTGAAGCCGACATGGGCCAGCGCGTGCCCGGCGAAGGTCTGCGCGCGCAGCACCAGGAAGTAGCCGACCGCCCCCGCCACCACCGCCACGATCGTGGCGGCGGCAAAGGCGTTCTGCATGAAGTCGTACTCAAGCATGGGCCGGCCCCGGATGCGGCTCGTACTCCACGGCTCCCTGGCCGGACATGACGAAGATGCGGCCGTTCACGTGCACCACCTCGATGGCGGAGCCGTACAGGCGTGACAGCACCGGGCCGGTGATCACCTCGTCCACCGTGCCGAGCGCCGCCCCACCGCCACCGAGGTACAGCACCCGGTCCAGCGCCCCCAGCAGAGGGTTGAGCTCGTGCGAGCTGAACAGCACGGCGATGCCGAGCTCGGTTTGCAGCGACTTCGCCAAGGTCACGATGGCGTGCTGGTGGTTCGGGTCGAGGCTGATCAGCGGCTCGTCCAGCAGCAGCAGGTCCGGACGCCCCACCAGCGCCTGCGCCAACAGGAGCCGCTGGCGTTCCCCGCCGGAGGTTTCCGCCAACGGCCGGCGCGCCAGTTCGCCCGCACCCACCAGGGCCAGCGCGCGGGACACCTCCGCCGCACCGGCGCGGCCCGGCATCGGCAGCCCTAGCCTGTGGCCGTTGACCACGCCGGCCACGAAGTTCCAGCCGCTCAGCCGCGCATGGGCGTGGCTGTCGCGGCGCTGCGGCATGTAGCCGACCCGCGGATTGCCCCGGCCGGCCGGCCGGCCCAGCACGTGCACGCTGCCGCTTGCGGGCCGAAGCAGGCCGAGCACGGCGCGCATGAAGGTGGTCTTGCCCGCGCCGTTCGGCCCCAGCACGCCGACGAACTCGCCTTGGCGGATGGCCAGGCTGACGTCGGACAGCACCGTGCGACCGGCCAGTTCGACGCTGACGCCACGGAACTCGATCGCGTTCACGGGGGGAACGCTGGCCCCACGGCCGCAAGCATCGGTGGGGCAAGCCTGTGCAAGCGTCGTTTGCCTTTCCAGACCAGCTTCGGCCGCATCGCAGGGGCGCCGTTGATATAACGTAGCGCTGACCGGCGCAACCCGTGCGCCCGGTGGCCCGGAACGGTGGTGTTGCCCGCGGCGTTGCTGCGGCGAAGTAGGAGAGATCATGCGCATCCTGATGCCCATCCTCGGCGCCGCCATCGCGGTGGCCGGTATCGACAAGCTGGCCGGCCAACGCGGCTACACGCGGCTGTTCCACCATCTCGGCTGGTCGGACAACGCGAAGCGGGCCGTCGCCGGGGCGGAAACGCTGGGCGGCGCGCTGATGGTGCTGCCGGCCACGCGGCGCCTGGGCGGCGCGGCCGTCGCGGCGGTCTCAACCCTCATGCTGGTCAGCGAAGTGCGGCACGACGACGTCCGGCTGGTGGCTCCCCGCGGCCTGGTCCTGCTGGCCGGGCTGGTGGCGCTGCTGGCGTCGCCGCGGAACTAGCAGCGGGTCCGGCCTGATCTGGCACCCCGGGGTCGGGCGGAGGCGGGGCAATGCGCGTGCTGGTCATTGAGGACGATCCCGCGACGGCCGACTACATCGCGGGCGGCCTGACGGAGGAAGGCCACACCACCGAGACGGCGCGCACCGGCAAGGACGGCCTGTTCCTTGCCATGTCGGAGCCGTTCGACGTGATCGTGACCGACCGCATGCTGCCGGCGCCGGACGGGCTGGCGATCATCCGCGCGCTGCGTGCCTCGGCCGTCACCACGCCTGTGCTGGTCCTTACTGCGCTGGGGGAGGTGGAGCGCCGCGTGGAGGGGCTGGATGCCGGCGCCGACGACTACCTGGCCAAGCCCTTCGCGTTTTCGGAGCTGTATGCCCGCGTGCGCGCCCTGGCACGCCGGGCCGCCCCGTCCGAAGCGGAGCAGACCGAGCTGGTGGTTGGCGGGCTGCGCATGGACCTGCTCCGCCGCAGCGTCACGCGCGACGGGGCCGCGGTCGACCTGCTGCCCACGGAGTGGCGGCTGCTGGAATACATGATGCGCCGGCCCGGCCAGGTGCTCACCCGCACCATGCTGCTGGAACGGGTATGGGATTTCGCGTTCGACCCGACCACCAACGTGGTGGACGTCCATGTCAGCCGCCTGCGCCGCAAGGTGGAGGCGCCGAACGGCCCGCCGCTGATCCGCACCGTGCGCGGGGCCGGCTACGTGCTTGATGCCCGCCCGGCCTGACACGGCGTCGCCGTTGCTGCGCAGCTTCGCCCTGCGGACGGCCTTGGCCTTCGCCGGCGCGGCCTTGCTGCTGTCGCTGCTCGGCGCTGGCTGGGGCTGGATGCGGGCCGAGGTGGCGTTACGCCAGGAACTCGACCTGCTGCTGGCCGGCGAGGCGGAAGGGCTGATCCGCGACTACCAGGCCATCGGCCCCGAGGTGCTGCTGGACGCCGCACGGGTTTCGGCGCGGCGGGACGCCCTGCTGCTGGTGCTGGTGCAGACCCCCGACGGGCAGGCGCTCGCCGGGCGGATCGCGGGGGCGCCGACGGCGCTGCGCGGGTTCGTCACGTTGCGCACGCCGGGCGAGCCGGCGCTGCGGGCGTTGGGCGCGCTGCTACCGGGCGGCCTCAACCTCATTGTCGCGGCCCGGCTGTCCGCAGCGGAGGATGCCGCGCGCGCCCTGGCCTGGACCCCGCTGGCCGCCGCCGGGGGCGCCGGCGCGCTCGCCCTGCTGCTCGGCTTCGTGGCCGCGCGGGCGTTGGAGCGCCGGCTGGCCTCCGTGTCCACGGTCGCCCGCCTGGTCACCGCGGGCGACCTGTCCCACCGCCTGCCGCAATCCGGCCGCGGCGACGAGTTCGACCGGCTGGTGGCGACGGTGAACGGCATGCTGGAACGCATCGAGGCGCTGATGGCGGCGCAGCGCCAGGTGACGGACGACATCGCCCACGACCTGCGCGGCCCGTTGCAGCGCCTGCGCCAGACCCTGGAAGGGGCGCTGCCGAACGCGGGCGACGGCTCGGTGCTGGCGGCAGCGATCGCCGAGCTGGACGGCGTGCTCGAAACCTTCGCCGCTCTGCTGCGGATCGCCCGCGCCGAAGCGGGGGCGGGGGCGCGGCAGGACCTCGACTTGTCGGCTCTGGTGGCCGCGGTGGCGGACGCCTACGCCGCCGTGGCCGAGGAAGCGGGGCGGCCGTTCACCACCGGGATCACCCCCGGCCTGCGCCTGCGCGGCGACCCGGCGTTGCTGCAACGCATGCTGGCCAACCTGCTGGACAACGCCTTGGCCCACGGCGCCGGCGCCATCACCGTCACGCTGCGGGATGGCCCGGTGTTGACCGTGGCCGATGACGGCCCCGGCGTGCCGGCCACCGACCACGAGGTCGTGCTGCGGCGGTTCGGCCGGCTGGACCGCAGCCGCGCCACGCCCGGGACCGGGCTGGGCCTGGCGCTGGTCAAGGCGGCGGCGGAGGCGCATCAGGGCACCGTGACCCTTGGCGCGGCCCAGCCGGATGGGACCGGACTTGCCGTGCGGGTCGAGCTATCGGCCGCGCGAGTCTGACAGGATCGTCACGATCGCGCGGGGCATCGCTCCATCGGCCCGGCGGCACGGTGCGGTCATGCCAGTTGCGGTCGGCGGCCATCACGGCTTCTGCGGCGCTGGCCTTGAGGATGCTCCCACCATGAAGCTCAGCCCCCGCTTCCGCCGCCCCGCCTTCGCCGCCGCCCTGCTCGGCGCCACCGCCATGTCCGGCGCGGTGGGCTGGCAGGTGGCACCGGCCTTCGCCCAGGCCACCCCGGCCGAACACACCGCGCCCATCGATGTCGGCCGTCCTGCCGCGCAGGCCCTGCCCGGCTTTGCCGATTTGGTGCAGCGGGTGAGCCCGGCGGTGGTCACCATCAGCTCGACCATCCGGCAGCAGGCCGATGACGATCAAAGCTCTCCGTTCCCGTCCGGCTCCCCGCAGGACCGCATGTTCGAGCGTTTCTTCGGCATGCCGCAGCAGCAGCAACAGGCCCAGGTGGTGCACGCCCTCGGCTCCGGCTTCATCGTCGACTCGCAGGGGCACGTGGTCACCAACAACCACGTGGTCAAGAACGCCACCGACATCCAGGTCACGCTGGCCGATGGCCGCAAGATGCCGGCCAAGGTGGTCGGCGTGGACCCGAAGACCGACCTCGCCGTGTTGCAGGTCCGGTCCGACAAGCCGTTGCCGCACCTCGCGCTGGGCGACTCCAACGCGGCGCGGGTGGGCGACTGGGTGGTGGCCGTGGGCAACCCGTTCGGGCTGGGCGGCACGGTGACGGCCGGCATCCTGTCGGCGCGCGGCCGGCAGATCGGCGAAGGGCCGTATGACGACTTCCTGCAAATCGACGCGCCGATCAACCGCGGCAATTCCGGCGGCCCGCTGTTCGCGCAGGACGGCACGGTGATCGGGGTGAACACCGCGATCTATTCGCCGTCCGGCGGCAGCGTGGGCATCGGCTTCGCGATCCCGTCCAGCATCGTCAAGCAGGTCGTCGACCAGTTGGAAACCAATGGCAAGGTCGAGCGCGGCTATCTCGGCGTCAGTGCCCAGGCCGTGTCGCCCACCATGGCGACGGCCCTGCACATGTCGGCGCCCGGCGGCGCCCTGGTGGCCGAGGTCCAGGGGGACAGCCCGGCCGCGTCCGCCGGCGTGAAGCCGGGTGACGTGATCACGCAGATCGGCAACGAGACGGTGAAGGACCCGCGGGACCTGGCGCGCATCGTGGCGGGCTTCCGCTCCGGTGCCGAGCAATCGCTGGTCGTGCGCCGGGACGGGCAGGACAAGACCATGTCCGTCACGATCGCCGCCCTGCGCGACGGCAACGGCACGCAGCGGGCGGATGCCGAATCCGACCGTGGCGCAAGCCTGGGCCTTGCCTTGGCGCCGCTGGACCGGCAGGCACGCGAAAGCCTCAACCTGCCGGACGGCCAGCGCGGGGTGGTGATCGCCAGCGTGGCGCGGAACAGCCCGGCGCAGGCGGCCGGGTTGCAGGCCGGCGACGTGATCGAGTCCGTGGGCGGCCAGCCCGTCACCAGCCCGCAGCAAGCCCAGACCGCCCTGCGGGACGGCACCAAGGCGTCCGGCTCGGCGGTGGCGTTGCGCTTGTTGCGCGATGGGCACCAGGCCTTCGTCGCGCTGGGCGCTTCGCAGTCCGACCAGGGCTGAACCGAGACCTTCCCCCGCCGTTCGCGGCGGGGGACGGCCGCGTCAAGGCGCGGCCGCAGCCCCGGCACCGTCCTTGCGGCAGGTGCCACACAGGCCGGTCAGTTCGACGGTGCGCTGATCGACCTCGAACCCCAGCCGCTCGCCGAGCCGGACGGTCGCGGCGGCGACGCCCTTGTCTTCCGTTTCCACGACCACGCCGCATTGGCGGCAGATCAGGAACTGCACGGCGTGCGGGTGGTCGGCATGGCCGCAGGCGACGAAGGCGCGCGTGGTTTCCAGGCGGTGGACCAGCCCGTGTTCCATCAGGAAGTCCAGGCAGCGATAGACACTGGCCGGCGTGATGGCGGCGTCGGCCGGCAGCAGCGTGTCCCGGAGATCGTAGGCGGACATCGGCCGCCGTGCGGTCAGCAGCGTGTCCAGCACGGCCCGGCGCTGCCGGGTCATCCGGCCGCCGCGCTGCACGCAGATCGCCACCAGACGCTCCAGCGCTTCCAGATGCTCCCGTTTCTTCGTCATGCCGTAGGTCCTACCACATCCGCTCCCGCGCCAGCCAGGGTCGGGCGGCGGCAGGCCTATTTCGGCAGGGCGTGGTCCACGGCGTCCAGTTCGGCCATCATCCAGGCCTGATACTGCTTGCCCGGCGGCTCGGTTTCCGTGGCGCCGATCACCGGCACGTGGCTTGCCCTGGCGAGCTTCTGCATGCGGACGGCCACCGGGTCGCTGGCCTGGCTGTTGTAAACCAGCAGCTTGACCTGGTGCGTCTTCAAATCGGCCTCGAACGCCGCCACGTCCGAGGCGCTGGGTTCGGTGTTGTTCATCACCGCCAACTGGAAGGGCATGTTGCGGACCGTCATGCCCAGCGCGTCGAACATGTAGCCGAACACCGGCTCGGTCGCCGTCACCGGCGTCCCGGCCAGGCGGGCTTTCAGCGTGCCGATCCTGGCGGTGATCGGCTCCACCGAGTGCTGGAAGGTGGCCAGGTTGCGCGCGTACTCGGCGGCATGCGCCGGGTCGGCCTTGCCGAGGTCGTCCGCCAAGGCCTTGGCCAGCGCCAGCATGGTCGCCGGATCGTACCAGATATGCGGGTTGTCGCCGGCCTTCTTGCCGACCAGGGCACCCACGTTGATCGTTTCGCGGTTGCTGCTGCGCGCGGCGCCCAGCAGCTTTTCCACCCACGGATCGTAATCGACGCCGCTGAAGATCACGATGCGGGCCGCCGACAGGTTGCGGGCAACCGACGGGCTGGCCTCGAACAGATGCGGATCCTGGTCCGGATTGCTGAGGATGCTGGTCACCGCCACATGGGCGCCGCCGATCTGCTTGGCGACGTCGCCATAGAAGTTCTCGGCGGCCACGATCGGGACCGGCTGCGCCTGGGCGGCTGCGCCACACAGCATCGAACCAAGCAGTGCCACCACGGGCCAACTGTTGCGCATCAAACCTCCATGTCGGTCAGGCACCGATACAGAGTATCACTTACAACCGCAATGTCCGGGTGAACCGCACGGACGCCCGACCACGGCCACCTGTCGCCAAATTGCAACTCTGTATCAAAGAAGCGGCGACACCCGCCCCCGGGCCGGATGACTCATGAAACGTTATATCACAGTGTGGGGAGCGGTTCTCGGCCACGGGGCCGACACGCCTGAGCAGCTTCGGAGTCTCCTATATGTCACGACGGCGCAATATCCTTTACGGCTCGGTTGCCTGCGTCGCCGCATTCACCTGGCATGCCTGGGCGGCCGATTCGCCGATTGCGGCGGGCGCCGCGCCGACGGTGCGGCTCGGCAACGGCACGGACCAGGTGACCAGCCCCGACCTGACCCTGCCGGAACTGGACGTGGTCAGCCAACGGCTGGACCAGGCCCGCAGCCAGTTGCAGCCGAGCCTGGGGGCCACGACCTACCAGTTCAGCCGCGGCACCATCGAAACGCTGCCGCAGGGCGACAACGCGCCGCTCAACCAAACCCTGTTGCAGGCGCCCGGCGTGGCGCAGGACAGCTTCGGCCAAATCCACGTCCGCGGCGACCATAACGAGGTGCAGTTCCGCCTGGATGGCGTGCAACTGCCGGAAGGCCTGGCGGTGTTCGGCCAGTCGCTGGAAACGCGCTTCGCCCACTCCCTGTCGCTGATCACCGGTTCGCTGCCGGCCCAGTACGGCTTCAACACGGCGGCGGTGGTCGACATCACGACGAAGTCGGGACGCACCGATCCCGGCGGCGAAATCTCCATCTACGGCGGCGCGCGCGACTACTTCCAGCCCAGCCTGTCCTATGGCGGCAGCGTCGGCGCGATCGACTATTTCTACACGGGCGACTTCCTGCACAACCGGGTCGGGATCGAGAACCCAACCAGCAACTTCAACGCGATCCACGACTTGACCAACCAGACCCACGGGCTGGCCCACGTTTCCGGCCTGCTCGACAACACCACGCGCGTCAGCCTGCTCGCCGGCTATTCCAACGAGTTCTTCCAGATCCCCAACAACCCGGGGCAGTCGCCGTCACTCGGCCTGACGAACAACGGCGTGTCCGACTTCAACAGCGCCACCCTTACGCAGCATCAGCGCGAGATCACCGATTTCGGCATCCTGTCGCTGCAGAAGCAATGGGGTTCGCTGGACGTGCAGACCTCCGTCTTCACCCGCTACAGCAGCCTGTACTACACGCCGGACCCGGTCGGGGACCTGCTGTTCAATGGCGTTTCGCAGACTGCGGCGCGGTCGATCTTCTCCACCGGGGAGCAGACGGATGCGAGCTGGCGGGTCAACGACCAGCACACGATCCGCACCGGCTTCCAGGTACTCGCGGAGCGCAACGTGTCCAAAACCAACTCGCTGGTGCTGCCGGCGATCGGCGGCTCGGGCGGCAACGACGGGGGCGGCGGCGACGCCTCCACCGTGCAGCCCGACGGCGGCACCACCGCGACCTCCAGCTCACCGTTCAACGTGCATGACGGCAACGGCAAGACGGGCACGCTGTTCGGCGTCTACGTGCAGGACGAATGGCGCATCAACCCGAAGCTGACGGTCAATTACGGCCTGCGCTTCGATCAGGTGGACGAGTACACGCATGAGAACCAGGTCAGCCCGCGTGTCAACGTGGTGTGGCGGCCGTTCGAAGGCACCACGCTGCATGGCGGCTATTCCCGCTACTTCACGCCGCCCCCGTTTGAGCTGGTTTCGGGCAACACCATCGCCCAGTTCGCCGGCACGACCGCCGCGCCTGACGTGACGCAGAACAACACGGTGAAGGCGGAGCGCGACCATTACTTCGACGCCGGCATCGACCAGGTGATCCTGCCCGGGCTGCGCGTCGGCCTGGATGCCTACTACAAATCCGCCCGCAACCTGATCGACGAGGGGCAGTTCGGCGCGCCGATCATCCTGTCGGCGTTCAACTACCGCAAGGGTCAGGTACACGGGCTGGAGTTCAGCACGTCCTACGACCGCGGGCCGCTTTCGCTGTACGGCAACGTCGCCTACTCGCGCGCCATCGGCAAGGACATCGTGTCCTCGCAGTTCAACTTCTCCGCCGATGACCTGCAATACATCAGCGGGCGCTGGATCCACCTGGACCACGACCAGCGCTGGACCGGATCGGGCGGCGCGGCCTACACGCTGTTTGAAGGCACCCGGGCGCCCACGCGGCTTTCGGCGGATTTGCTGGTGGGCAGCGGCCTGCGCGCGGACGGCGACGTGCCGAACGGGCGGGCGCTGCCGGGCTACTACACGGTCAACCTGTCGGCGGTGCAAACCATCAGGACCGGCTATGTCGGGCAAACCCAGTTGCGGCTGGACGTGATCAACGCGTTGGACCGCAAATACGTCATCCGCGACGGCACCGGCGTGGGCGTGGGCGCCCCGCAGATCGGCCTGCGCCGCACGATCCTGGCGGGCATCGCCCAGCGCTTCTAGCCATAGCCCCGGATGGGGTATGCTGCACGGCAGCATGACCGTGCAGCGATCCCCCGCCACGACCCGGTTCGACCCGGAACGCATGTTCCGGCCGCGATCGCTCGCGGTGTTCGGCGGCGACAGCCGGATCGGGCGGCAGGTGCTGGACAATCTGGCGCAAGGCGGCTTCGCCGGACCCGTGCAGGTGTTGCGCCCCGGGGAGGACCCGGCGCCGGCCGACCTGGCGGTGTTCGCCATGGAGTCGGCGCCGCTGGGGCCTTTGCTGCCCGGCCTGGTCGCGGCCGGCATCGGCGCCGGCGTGTCGGTGGGGCTCAGCCCGGACATCGCCGCCGCGCAGGAACAGGCCGGGGTGCGGGTGCTCGGCCCGGGCTCGTTCGGCATGGCCTGCCCGGCGCTCGGCCTCAACGCCACGCTGGCGCACCTGCAGCCGCGGCCCGGCCGCGTGGCGCTGGTGTCGCAATCCGCCGCGTTGTGCCGGGCGGTGCTGGATTGGGCGGGGCCCAACGGCGTGGGCTTCAGCCAGATCGTCGGCATCGGCGGCAATGCCGGCACGGGGTTCGACCAGGTGCTGGACTTCCTGTCGCGCGATTCCGCCACCGGCCCGATCCTGCTGGACATCCGGCGCATCCGCGACCCCCGCGCCTTTCTGTCCGCCGCGCGCGCCGCAGCCCGCTTGCGGCCGGTGGTGGCGCTGCGTGCCGGCAGCCGGCTGCTGGACCCCACCGGACGGGCGGAAATGGTGTTCGACGCCGCGCTCAACCGCGCCGGCGTGCTGACGGTGACCCGGCTGGAAGACATGCTGGCCGCCCTGGAAACGCTCACCCGCGCCCCGGCGCCGCGCGAAGGCGGGCTGGTGGTGGTCACCAACGCGATCGGGCCGGGCCGCATGGCAGCCGACGCGGCGCTGGCCAGCGGCGTCGGCCTCGCCACGCTGGCGCCGGAAACGCGGGAGGTGCTGCGCCTGGCCTTCCCCGGCGGCGACGCGGCGAACATCGTTTACGTGGGGGTGGAGGCACCGACCCGGCTGGCGGAAGCGGCGTCCCTGCTCGGCGGTGCGCGGGAGGTGGGCGGCATCCTCGCCGTGCTGGCCCCCACCGGGCTGGCCGACGCCGCGGGCGTGGAGGCGCTGCTCGCCACGCCGCGCACCCGCGTGCCCGTGCTGGTTTGCGCCATGGGGGAAACCACGGGCGCCGGGCATCGCCGCCGCTTGGCGGAGGGAGGGCTGCCGGCCTTCGCCTCGCCCGAGCAGGCGGTGCAGGGGTTCCGCCACCTGCTGCAACTGCGCCGCGCCCGCGCCGCCGCGCAGGAATTGCCGCCCGGCGACGTGCTGACCCTGCGTCCGGACCGGGCAGCGACCCGCGCCGCGGTGGCAGCGGCCCGCTCCGCGCCCGGCGATGCGGATGCCACGCGCGTGTTCGCCGCCTATGGCCTGGCGGCGGCACGGCCGGCCTTGCCGATCACCGTCGCCGACGATCCGCTGTTCGGCCCCACCATCGGCCTGGGCGACGGCCGCATGGCGGAGCGGTGCTTCGACCTGCCGCCGCTGAACCTGTCCTTGGCGCATGGCCTGGTGGCGCACGCCCCCGCGTCCCGCACGCTGGCGCAGGATGCGGCGGACGCGGTGGCGGATATGCTGGTGCGGGTCAGCCAATTGGTGGTGGACGTGCCGGAGATCGCGACGCTGGCGCTGGGACACCACCCGCCGCGCATCACGCTGCGGCCGCCGGGCGAGGCGGGGCGGCTGGCGATCGCCCCCTACCCCGCCGAGCTGGCGGAGGCTTGGGAGACCGGCGGCGAAACGCTGCACATCCGCCCGATCCGGCCGGAAGACGCCGCCGCCCACGCCGCGCTGTTCGCCCGCATCGGGCCGGAGGACATCCGCTATCGCTTCTTTTCCAGCCTGCGCGAGCTGTCGCCGGAGCGGATCGCCCGGCTGACGCAGGTGGATTACGACCGGGAAATGGCCTTCGTCGCCATTCGTGCCAACGGCGACACGGTCGGGGTCAGCCGCCTGGTACGCGACGGCGAGGACGGGGAGTTCGCGGTGATCGTGCAGCCGGACATGAAGGGCCGCGGCCTGGCCCGCACGCTGATGGGCCGGCTGATCGACTGGGGCCGCGCGCAGGGCATGGGCGCGGTGGTGGGCCAGGTGATGGCGGACAACCAGCCGATGCTGGCCTTCGTCCGCAGCCTGGGCTTCACCCTGCGCCGGGTGCCGGACGACCCCGAACTGGTGGAGGCACGGCTGGCGCTGGACGCGCCCGCCGCCCCGCCTGCATAGCTGCGCCGCCTTGTGACGCCCCCGGCAGGCGGCTAATCCCGCCCGGCAACGACCCGAGTGCAGCCATGGCCGCCCAGTTCTCGCTGAACAAGGACAAGATCCGCGTCCTCCTGCTGGAGGGGGTGAACGACAGCGCCGTGGCCCTGCTGCGCGACGCCGGCTATTCCCAGATCATCCGGCACGCCAAGGCGCTGGACGGGGCCGCGTTGGTCGAGGCACTGGCCGGGGTCCACATCCTGGGCATCCGCTCCCGCACGCAGTTGACGGAAGCGGTGTTCTCCGCGGCCGACCGCCTGATGCTGGTGGGCTGCTTCAGCGTCGGCACCAACCAGGTGGCGCTGGACGCGGCGCGTCAGCGCGGCATCCCCGTGTTCAACGCCCCGTTCTCCAACACCCGCAGCGTCGCCGAGCTGGTGATCGGCGAGATCGTCATGCTGCTGCGCCGCATCACCCCCCGCTCGGCCGCCGCCCACCAGGGGAAATGGGACAAGTCGGCGACGGACAGCTTCGAGGTGCGGGGCAAGACGCTGGGCATCGTCGGCTACGGCTCCATCGGCACGCAGCTTTCCACCCTGGCGGAGGCCATGGGCATGCGGGTGGTGTACTACGACGTGATTGACAAGCTGCGGCACGGCAACACGGAGCCGGTGGCCTCCCTGGCGGAGCTGCTGGGGATGAGCGACGTGGTCAGCCTGCACGTGCCGGAAACCCCGGCCACGGCGGGGATGATCGGCGCGGCGCAGTTGGCGGCGATGAAGCCCGGCAGCTTCCTGATCAACAACAGCCGCGGCACGGTGGTGGACCTGGCGGCGCTGCGCGACGCGTTGCAGCGCGGCCATCTGCTGGGCGCGGCGGTGGACGTGTTCCCGACCGAGCCGGCCGGGGCCGCCGACCCGTTCGTGACACCGTTGCAGGGCCTGCCCAACGTGATCCTGACCCCGCATATCGGCGGCTCCACCGGCGAAGCGCAGGAACGCATCGGCGCCGAGGTGGCGCACAAGCTGATCGACTACAGCGACGCCGGCTCCACGCTGGGGGCGGTGAACTTCCCGCAGGTGCAGCTGCCGGGCCGGGCGGCGGCCACGCGCTACGTCCACATCCACCGCAACATGCCGGGCATGCTGGGGCGGGTGAACAGCGTGTTCTCCAGCCGGGGCGTGAACATCGCCGGGCAATACCTGCAAACCGACGGCGACATCGGCTACGTCGTGATCGAGACGCAAAGCGACGAGGGGTGCGAGGACTGCCTGGCGGAACTGCGCGGTTTCGAGGGCACGATCCGCGCCCGGCTGATCCGCAGGGTTTGATCCTCCAATGATGCGCCGTCTTTCAGATGCCGTTCGGGTGTTTCTGGCCCGGATCGTCGCCGATCACGCCGCCCCATCCGCGGTGAGGGTTCCGAACGCCGTCACGCGTGAAGCCATTGAGGAAGCACGTCGCAGGACCCTTGCCCGCTTCGGTCATGCCGGCGAAACTGTTCGACGGCCTTGGCAAGGACGGTCGCTAGCAAAGGCAAACCCGCCGCGCGGGCGAGCGGCATGCGGCCGATTTGACCACGCTGCGGCCCGCGCGCGATACAGCCGGCATGATCCTGCTGATCGACAACTACGACAGCTTCACCTTCAACCTGTTCCACCTGCTGGGTGAGGCAGGGGCCGCCTGCGACGTCCGCCGCAACGACGCGCTGTCCGTGGAGCAGGCCCTTGCCACCGCGCCCGAGGCGATCGTGCTGTCCCCCGGCCCCTGCACGCCGGACGAAGCGGGCATCTGCCTCCCCCTGATCGCGGCCGCGGCCGGGCGGGTGCCGGTGCTGGGTGTTTGCCTCGGCCATCAGGCGATCGGCCAGGCGTTCGGTGGCGTGGTGCAGCGGGCGCCGGCGCCCATGCACGGCAAGGTCGGCCGGGTGGAGCACGCGGGCACCGACATCTTCGCCGGCCTGCCCAGCCCGTTCGACGCCGCCCGCTATCACAGCCTGATCGTGGAGCGCGCCACCCTGCCGCCGGTGCTGGAAGCCACCGCTTGGACGGAGGACGGGCTGGTGATGGGCCTGCGCCACCGCGCCCTGCCGGTGTTCGGCGTGCAGTTCCACCCGGAAAGCATCGCCTCCGAGCACGGGCGCGACATCGTCGCCAACTTCCTGGCCATCGCCCGCGGCGCCAACGCGCCCCGCCGCGCCGCCTGACCCCGCGCGGGTGGACAGCAACCTCAAGCCGGTGATCGCCCGGCTGGCGCGCGGCGAAACCCTGGGGGAAGCCGACGCCGAGGCGGCGTTCGGCATCATCATGTCGGGCGAAGCCACGCCGGCGCAGATTGCCGGCATGCTGATGATGATGCGGCTGCGCGGCGAAACCGTCGCGGAACTGGCCGGCGCCGTGCGCGCCATGCGGGCGCGGATGACCGCGGTGGACGTGCCGCCCGGCGCGATCGACGTGTGCGGCACTGGCGGGGACGCGGCGGGCACGCTGAACGTGTCCACGGCGGTCACCTTCGTGCTGGCCGGGCTCGGCATCCCCGTGGCCAAGCACGGCAACCGGGCGCTGTCTTCCCGCAGCGGCGGCTCGGACGTGCTGGCCGCGCTGGGCGTGAACGTGGAGGTGGCGCTGGACCGGCTGCCGGCCATCTTGGCGGACGCGGGCTGCGTGTTCCTGTTTGCGCCGCGGCACCATTCGGCCTTGCGCCACGCCGCCGGGCCACGGGTGGAGCTGGGCACGCGCACCATCTTCAACCTGCTGGGGCCGCTGGCGAACCCCGCGCGCGTGGCCCGGCAACTGACCGGCGTGTTCGACCCGGCCTGGGCGCGCGCCATGGCGGAAACGCTGTCGGCGCTCGGCACCACCCATGCCTGGCTGGTGCACGGCCACGGCCTGGACGAGCTGACGGTGGCCGGCGAGAACCAGGTCGTCACGCTGGCGGACGGCGTGGTGGCGCAGCGCGTCGTCACCCCGGAGGAGGCGGGCCTGCCGCGCTCCCCGGTGGAGGCGATCCGCGGCGGCGACGCGGCGGAAAACGCGCAGGCCTTGCTTGCGTTGTTGCAGGGGGCGCCGGGCGCCTACCGCGACACGGTCGTGCTGAACAGCGCGGCCGCCCTGGTGGTGGCCGGGCGGGCGGACAATCTGATGGATGGCGCGGCCCAGGCAGCGACGGCGATCGATGGCGGTGCGGCGCTGGCGGCGCTTGGCCGGTTGCAAAGGGCGACCGCGTAAAGGAGACGGCGATGGACCAAGCCATGCCTGACGTGCTCGCGCGAATCTGCGCCGACACCATGCGCGAGGTCGCGGTGCGCCGGCAGGCCGCCCCGGTCGAGATGCTGCGCCGCAAGATCCAAGACGCCCACCGCCTGCCACGCGGGTTTGCCGCCGCGCTGAAAGACACCGTGGTGGCCGGGCGCTGCGGGCTGATCGCGGAGGTAAAAAAGGCCTCCCCCTCCGGCGGCACCATCCGCCCCGATTTCGACCCGGCGGATATCGCCCGCGCCTACGAACGGGCGGGCGCCACCTGCTTGTCCGTGTTGACCGACGGCCCGCATTTCCAAGGCTCGCCGGCGGATTTGCAGGCGGCGCGCACCGCCACCACGCTGCCGGTGCTGCGCAAGGACTTCATGGTCGATCCGTGGCAAATCTACGAAAGCCGGGCCATGGGCGCCGATTGCGTGCTGATCATCATGGGCGCCGTGTCCAACGTCACCGCGATCGAGATGGAAGGCATCGCCCGCTCGCTGGAAATGGACGTGCTGGTGGAGGTGCATGACCGCGCCGAGCTGGACCGCGCCCTGGGGCTGCAAACGCCGCTGATCGGGGTGAACAACCGCGACCTGCGGACCATGCAGACCGACTTGCAGACGACGGAGGACCTCGCCCCCTTCGTGCCGCCGGACCGCCTGCTGATCACGGAAAGCGGCATCCGCACCCGCGAGGACGTGCATCGCGTGGGCCAGGTGGGCGCGCAATGCCTGCTGGTGGGCGAAAGCCTGCTGCGCCAAGCGGATTTGCAGAAGGCGGTGCACGATTTGCTCGGCACGTGCAGCAGCCCATGAGCCTGACGCATTTCGATGCAGCCGGCCGCGCCGTGATGGTGGACGTGTCGGCCAAGCCGGAAACCGCCCGGACGGCAACGGCCGAGGCGCGCGTCGTCATGCAGCCTGCCACCCTTGCCACCGTTGCGGCCGGCAGTGCCGCCAAAGGGGACGTGCTCGGCACCGCGCGGCTGGCCGGGATCATGGCGGCCAAGCGCACGGCGGAGTTGATCCCGCTGTGCCACCCCTTGCCGATCTCCGCCGTGACGCTGGACCTGGACACCGCCGACGGCGCCGTGGCCATCGTGGCGACGGTGCGGACCACCGGCCGCACCGGGGTGGAGATGGAAGCGCTGACCGCCGCAAGCGTCGCCGCGCTGACCGTCTTCGACATGTGCAAGGCGATGGACCGCGGCATGCGGATCGAGGGCCTGCGCGTCACCCACAAGGACGGCGGCAAGTCCGGGGAGTTCCGCCAGGCATGATCAGCGTGGCCGAAGCGCGCGCACGCATCCTGGCCAAGCTGCGTCCCACCCCGGCGGAAACCGTGGCATTGGCCCAGGCTTGGGGCCGCGTGCTGGCGGCACCGGTACAGGCACGGCTGACGCAGCCGCCGGCCGACGTGTCCGCGATGGACGGCTACGCGCTGCGGTCAGCGGACGGGACGCTGGGCGCCCGGTTGCGGGTGGTGGGCTCCGCGCCGGCCGGGCACCCGTTCGCCGGACAAGTCGGCGCGGGTGAAGCGGTGCGGCTGTTCACCGGCAGCGTGGTGCCGGACGGGGCCGATTGCATCCTGCTGCAGGAAGACGCGACCCGCGACGGCGACCAGGTCGAGGTGCGGGAAGCCTGCACGCCGGCCCGGCACATCCGGCGCGCCGGGCAGGATTTCCGCGCGGGCGACGTGTTGATCGAGCCGGGCCGCCGCCTGGGCGCCCGCGACATCGGGCTGGCCGCGGCCGCCAACCACCCGTGGCTCGCCGTGCACCGGCGCCCCCGGGTCGCCATCCTGGCCACCGGCGACGAGATCGCCATGCCCGGCGAGCCGATCGTGCCCGGCGGCATCGTCAGCTCCAACTCCCACGCCATCGCCGCGCTGGTTCGCGCCGGCGGCGGCGAGCCGGTGGTGCTGCCGGTCGCCCGCGACGACCGCGCCGCCATCGCCGCCGTCGTGGACGGGTTGGGCGGCGTGGAAATGCTGGTCACCACCGGCGGCGCCAGCGTCGGCGAGCATGACCTGGTGCAATCCGCCCTGGCGGAGCGCGGGTTCGAGCTGGATTTCTGGAAGATCGCCATGCGCCCGGGCAAGCCGCTGATCGCCGGCCAGGTCGCCGACACCCCCGTGCTGGGGCTGCCCGGCAACCCCGTTTCCGCGCTGATCTGCGCCGCCTTGTTCCTGTTGCCGGCGTTGGACGTGCTGGGCGGCCTGCCAGCCGCCGCACCGCATACCGAGCGCGCCATCCTGGGCAGCGCCGTGCCGCAGAACGACGGGCGCGCCGACCATTTGCGCGCGACCCTGGCGATCGCCCCGGGCGGCCTGCTGGTGGCGACGCCCTTCCCGCGGCAGGATTCCGGCATGCTCAGCCTGCTCGCGCGCGCGGACGGGCTGGTGCTTCGCGCCCCCCATGCCCCGGCGCTGCCGGAAGGCGCCGAAGTGGAGGTGATCCGGCTGGCCAGCATGGGGCTGTAATGCCCGCTTGACGGCCCGACGCGAACCAATATAGAACGCGATGGGTTGCCGGTTTGTTCCGCTGGAGTCCTGCGATGTTGACGCGCAAGCAGCACGAGTTGCTGATTTTCATCGACCACCACCTCCGCAGCACCGGCTTCTCGCCCTCGTTCGAGGAAATGAAGGACGCGCTGAACCTGCGCTCCAAATCCGGCATCCATCGGCTGATCTCGGCGCTGGAAGAGCGTGGCTTCCTGCGGCGCCATCACCACCGCGCCCGCGCCCTGGAAGTGATGCGGTTGCCGGAAACCACGGCCGAGCCCGTGCAGGCGGAGGCGGCACCCGTCTTCGCACCCAACGTCATTCGCGGGGATTTCACCGGCAACCGTCTGGCCGGGGTCCGCGCCGCGGAGGAAGCGGCCGCCGTGCAACTGCCGCTGTACGGCCGCATCGCCGCCGGCCAGCCGATCGAGGCGTTGCGCGACGGCGGCACCCAGATCGAGGTTCCCATGGCCATGCTCGGCAACGGGGAGCATTTCGCGCTGGAGGTCGCCGGTGATTCGATGGTCGATGCCGGCATCCTCGACACGGACACGGTGATCATCCGCAAAGGCGAAACGGCGGAGAACGGACAGATCGTGGTGGCGATGGTCGACGACAACGAGGTCACGCTCAAGCGCCTGCGCCGCCGCGGCAGCACCATCGTGCTAGAGCCGGCGAACCCGAACTACGAAGTGCGGATCTTCCCGGCCGACCGGGTCAAGGTGCAGGGCCGGCTGGTCGGGCTGCTGCGCCGCTACTGAGGCGGCTACGCGCCGAGTTGGTCGGCCAGGTCTTCGATACTGTTTGACACGTAGTCCCAGGCGCCGGTCGCCTGCAAATCCTTCACCTGGTGCGGCCCATACTCCGTTGGCCGCGCCACGAACGCCGTGCGTAGCCCGTGCTGCTGCGCCGCCTTCAGGTCGTCGTTATGCGCGGCGCATAGCATGACCTCCGCCGGGCGCAGCGACAACAGGTCGCACGCGCCCAGATAGGTTTCCGGGTCCGGCTTGTAGTGGCGGAACACATCGGCCCCGAAGATCATCGCCCAAGGCAGGCCGTTCAGCCGCGCCAGGTCGACCAGCAGCGACACGTTGCCGTTCGACAGCGGCCCGGTGATGAAGCGGCGGTGCAGCCGCATCATGCCGGGCGCGGCGTCCGGCCAGCCGCGCAGCCGATGCCAGCCCATGGTCATCTGCGTCCGATCCGCGTCATCCAGCCCGCCGATGCCGTGCTCGGCCAGCAGCCCGTCCAGGGACGCACGGTGCAGATCGTCCAGCTTGGTCCACGGCATGGCCCCGCTGCGCACCCGGTCCATGGAGGGTTTGTAGGCGGCACGCCATTGGTCCACCAACGCCGCCCAATCCGTGGACAGGCCGCGCGCGGCGCCGAACGCCGTCAGCTCCATGATCAGGCTGCCGCGCCAATCCACCACGGTGCCGAACGTGTCGAACAAGACGGCGCGGATGTCGCTCATGCCGGCGACGATATCAGCCGTTAATGCTCTGGCAACTGCCCGACCCTTAAGATCGCGTTATGCGGTTGAAGTTGTACCGGGCCCCAGGCGTGACGGAGGCGATGGCGCGCGTCCGGGCCGAATTGGGCCTGGACGCGCTCATCCTCGCGACCCGCCGCGTGGCCGACGGCGTGGAGCTGACGGCCGCGCTGGAACCGGATGACGCCCCGGAGCCGCTGCCGGACCCGGAGCGGGAACGGCTGCTGGCCTGGCACGGCGTTCCGCCGCGGCTGGCAGAGAAACTCGCGGTCGGCCGGCTCGAGCCGAGCCTGGCGCGCGTGCTGCGCTTCGGTGCGCTGGCTTTCGACGGGGATGCGCCGCAGCCATTGCTGCTTGCCGGGCCGCCCGGCGCTGGCAAGACCCTGACGGTGGCGCGTTTGGCCACCCGGCTGGTCATGGCCGGCGCCCAGCCGCTGATCATCACCACCGACGGCCGCCGCGCCGGCGCCACCGAGCAGCTCGCCGCGTTCACCCGGCTGCTCGGCCTGACGCTGATCGTGGCCAGCCACCCTGCCACGCTGGCCCGCGCCCTGTTGCGGCGCCAACCCGGCGCACCCGTGCTGATCGACGCACCCGGCACCGACCCGTTCGACCCCGCGCAAAGCGACGAGGTCGCCGGCCTCGCCGTCACGGCCAACGCGGCGACGGCGCTGGTGCTGCCCGCCGGCATGGACCCGGCCGAATCGGCCGACCTCGCCGCCGCCTTTGCCGCCGCGGGCGCGACCCTGCTGGTGGGCACGCGGCTGGACCTGGCCCGCCGCGTCGGCGGCCTGCTTGCCGCGGCCGATGCGGGCAAGCTCACCTTCACCGAAGCGGGGATCGGCCCCGGCGCCGCCGACGGGCTGGAAGCGCTGACGCCCACCTTGCTGGCGGACCGCCTGGAATGCAGCGGCGCTCCCCGCGCCAAACCCGCCGTCGCGGAGTTGCAGTTATGAGTGCTTCCCTCGCCCCCGCCACGCGCCACCGTCCGCGCCTGCTGGCCATTGCCTCGGGCAAGGGCGGCGTGGGCAAGACGTGGCTGTCCGCCACCCTGTCGCGCGCCCTGGTGCAGGCCGGCCGCAGCGTGCTGCTGTTCGACGGCGATCTGGGGCTGGCCAACCTCGACATCCAGCTCGGCATCATGCCGGAGCATGACCTGGGCGCGGTGATCGCCGGGCGCCGGGGCGTGGCGGACAGCGCGACGCCGTATCCGCCGGGCGGCTTCACCGTGCTGGCCGGGCGCTCCGGCTCCGGCGCGCTGTCCACGCTGGACCCGGCGGCGCTGGACCGGGTGCTGGTGGCGCTGGCCGCGGAAACCACGGTCAGCGACGTGGTGCTGGACCTGGGCGCCGGGCTCGACCGGTCCGTGCGCCGCATGGCCGCTGCCGCCGACACCTTGCTGGTGGTGGCGACGGAGGAGCCGACCAGCCTGACCGACGCCTACGCCGTGCTGAAGCTGGCCAACGCCGACCGCCCTGGCGGGGACGTGCGGATCGTGGTGAACCAGGCCAGCAGCAAGGCCGCGGCGGAGCGGACCTACGCCACGCTGGCCCGCGCCAGCGCCAACTTCCTCGGCCGCAAGCCTCCTCTGGCCGGCGTTATCCGCAAGGATGACCACGTGCGCGACGCAATCCGGCGCCAAGTGCTGCTGCAGGTGCGCCACCCCAACACCCCCGCCGCGCAGGATGTGGAGCGGCTGGCCGCGGGGCTGCTGGCCTAGCTCGTCGGCAGCGCCGAAACTGCGCCTCTTTCAACAGGTGGGCCGTTCAAGCATTCTACCCTGCCAGGTTGGGCATCGATGCCTCACCCGGAGAACGACGTTCCGTCGGCGTCCAGCGTCAAACCGAGGTGACCGTGACCAGCTACATCGCACTGATGCGTAAGGACGCTGCGAGCGATTATGGCGTGGACTTCCCAGATTTCCCCGGCTGCGTCACCGTCGGCCGCACACTCGAAGAAACCCGGCACATGGCAGCGGAGGCCCTGCTGTTGCACCTCGAAGGCATGGCCGAGGATGCTGACACCATTCCCACCCCCTCTAACTTGGACGCAGTGCCGACCGACGCAGCCAACCACGAGGCGATGGTGTTCCTGGTTGACGTCCCTGCGAGAGCGAAACTGAAAACCGCGTAGCGTCTGCCGTTCGCACCATCACGGCGCTGCACCCGAGCATCCCGCCGGCCCGCTCCTGCTTGCGTGGCAACCGGCTGGGCCTTTATGTCGTGTGAGGCCGGCGTGGAGGGGCAGCATGCGACTGATACGCGCTGGCCGCGACATGCGGGTGGACTTCTTCCGCGGGCTGGCGCTTTGGTGGATCTTCACCGACCACATCCCCGGCAACTGGATTAACCAGTTCAGCCTGCGCAACTTCGCGCTGTGTGATTCGGCGGAGGTGTTCGTGCTGCTCGCCGGATACGGCGCCGGGCTGGCCTACGGCAAGTCGATGGACCGCAACGGCTGGGTGTACGCCGCGGCCGATACGCTGAAGCGTGCCTGGACCCTGTACATCGCGCATATCTTCCTGTTCGTCGTGTTCGCCGCCCAGGTCGCGTATTCCGCCACCACCTTCGACCGCGCCGATTACCTGGACGAGATCCATATCGACGTGCTGGGGGAGGAACCGTATCGGGCCATGCTGGATGCCTTGTTGCTGCTGTTCCAGCCGGCCTACCTGGACATCCTGCCGATGTACGTCGCGCTGCTGGTGCTGTTCGCCGCCGCCTTGCCGCTGCTGCGCTGGCCGCCGGTGCTGGCGTTGCTATCCTTTGCCTTGTACGCCACGGCCCGCCTCGCCGGGTTAAACCTGCCGTCCATGACCGGGGAGGGCTGGTATTTCAACCCTCTGACCTGGCAGTTGCTGTTCATGCTCGGCGCCCTGATGGCGTACCTGCCGCCGGACACGCCGAGCCGCCGGGTGGTGCGCCGGATGGACGCGGTGAGCATCCTGATGATCGTGTTCGGCCTGGTCATGCAATTCGGCCTGGGCGAGCATCCGGAGCTCGCTGCCTATCTGCCGGGCCGGGTCGCCCGGGTCCTGCTGTCGGTCGACAAGGGCGGGCTGCACCCGTTCCGGCTGCTGTCCATCCTTGCCCTGGCCTGGATGGTGTCGCGCTGGGTGCCGCCGGGGGCGCGCTGGCTGTCATCCCGCTGGGCGGCGCCATTCGTGCTGTGCGGCCAGCATTCGCTGCCCGTGTTCTGCAGCGGGATATTCCTGTCGTTTCTCGGGCGATCGATGATGGAGGAGATCGACGGCTGGTGGGTGCAGATCCCCGTCAACATCGTCGGCGCCGGCCTGCTGGTCGGCGTGGGGGCACTGGCCGCCTATTACCGCGAGAAGGCTCGTCCCAAGCCGCAACGGCTTGCGGGCGGCGTGACGCCCTGATAACGACGAAACCGTGATCACGGGGTTCCTTGCCGGGCGGCGGGCGGCTTTCGCGGGGGCCATGCTGCTCCTGTCGACGGGCGGGGCTCTGGCCGCCGACATCTGCGCGGCCCCCGTCGAACTTACTGACAACGTCCAGCCGCTGCCGCACGTGGCGGAGGTGCTGAAAAGCGGCGGCAAGCTCGACGTATTGACCATCGGGTCGGCCACCGTGTTCAGCCCCATCGAGTCGCTGCGGCCGGGAACGGTGACGAACCAGGCGCTGGGGCTGGGCGGGAACCCGCAGCCGGGTGCGCTTCCCAGCCCGTCCGAAGCCGCCTTCCCGCTGCAAATGGCGCAGGTGCTGCGGCGGGCCGTGCCCGGCTTGGACGTGAACGTGGTGGTGAAGGGCGGCCGCGGGCTTACCGCGGTGGATATGCTGGCGCTGATCCGGTCGGAAACGGCGTCGCACCACTACCAGCTAGTCATCTGGCAGACCGGCACGGTGGAAGCGGTGCACAACATGCCGGCGAGCGCGTTCTACGATACCTTGTCCGAGGGGGCGACCGCGGTTGCCGATGCCGGCGCCAACCTCGTCCTGGTCGACCCACAGTTCAGCCGCTTCCTCCGCGCCAACTCCGACCTCGACCCCTATGCCAAAAGCATGGAGTTGATTGCCGCCCAGCCCGGCGCCCTGTTGTTCCACCGCTTCGACCTGATGCGGTATTGGGCCAATGAGGGGCAGATCGACCTGGAGCGTACCCCGAAGGGCCAGCGCCTCAAGGCCGTGGAGGCCCTGCATAGCTGCCTGGGAAGCAGCCTCGCCTACATGATTGCCGCCGCCGCCCGCCTTCCTTCCTGATCCCGCCGGTGCCACCGCACGGAACTGCTGAGGCATCAGCGACTTAGCATGGCATGGACGACCCCACCACAGGGAGGGCGACGATGCCGACACTTCGCCGGTTGGAAGACCTGGCTGTTGATCGCTGGTTGCAGGCCAGCCTTCGGGACAGGCACAAGGCGGTGCTGCGCGAGCCGATTCCCGAATCGTTGTTGCGGCTGCTGCGGGACGATCCGGGCGCCGGTTAGAACAGGCCCGTGACCCGGCCGTTCTCGCCAAGCCCGATCGCCTCGGCAGCCGGGCGGTGCGGCAAGCCGGGCATGGTCATGATGTCGCCGCACACGGCAACCACGAACCCGGCCCCGGCCGAAAGCCTTACTTCGCGCACCGGCAGCACGTGCCCGGTTGGTGCGCCCATCACCGCCGGGTCGGCCGTAAAGCTGTATTGCGTCTTGGCGATGCACACCGGCAGGTGGCCGAACCCGGCCGCTTCCAGCGCCGCCAGCCGCCGGGCGACGGCGGGCGTCAGGGCGATGTCGCTGGCGCGGTAGATCTCGCGGGCAATCGTCCGCAGCTTGTCCGCCAGGCCCATCATGTCCGGGTAGATCGGGCGGTAATCTGCCGCCCCGCCATCCACCTGGCGCATCACGGCCCGCGCCAGGTCTTCCGCACCGGCGCCGCCTTCCGCCCAATGGTTGCACAACACGACCTCCACCCCCGGGAGGCCGCCGCGCACCGCGTCGTATTCCGCGTCCGTATCGCCGGAAAAGCGGTTGAGCGCCACCAGCACGGGAAGGCCGAACTTCCGCATGTTCTCGACGTGCCGGGCCAGGTTGGCGACGCCGCGTTGCACGGCCGCCAGATCCTCCCGGCCCAAATCCGCCCGCGCCACGCCGCCGTGCATCTTCAGTGCCCGCACCGTCGCCACCACCACGCAGCACGCCGGCCGCAGCCCGGCGCTGCGGCACTTGATGTCCAGGAACTTCTCGCCGCCCAGGTCGGCGCCGAACCCCGCCTCCGTCACCACCACTTCGGCCAGCTTCAGGCCGAGCCGCGTGGCCATCACGGAGTTGCAGCCGTGAGCGATGTTGGCGAACGGGCCCCCATGCACCAGCGCCGGGGAGCCTTCCAGCGTTTGCACCAGATTGGGCTGAAACGCGTCGCGCAGCAGCGCCGCCATGGCGCCATCCGCCTTCAGGTCGCGCGCCGTCACCGCCGCCCCGTCCCGCCCCGGCGCCACGATCATGCGGCCTAGCCGCGCCTGCAGGTCCGGCAGGTCCCGCGCCAGGCAGAACACCGCCATCACCTCCGACGCAACGGTGATGTCGAACCCGTCCTCCCGCGGTGCGCCGTTGGCCGCACCGCCGAGCCCCACCACGGTCCCGCGCAGCGCACGGTCGTTCATGTCCAGGGCGCGGCGCCAGCTCACCCGGCGGGTGTCGATGCCCAGCGCGTTGCCCCAATAAACGTGGTTGTCCACCATCGCCGCCAGCAGGTTGTTGGCGGCCGTGATGGCGTGGAAATCCCCGGTGAAGTGCAGGTTGATCTCCGCCATAGGCGCTACCTGCGCCAGGCCGCCACCGGTGGCGCCGCCCTTCACCCCGAAACATGGTCCGAGCGAGGGCTCCCGCAGGCAGATCGCCGCGCGGCGGCCGATCCGGCGCAAAGCATCACCCAGCCCGATCGTCGTGGTGGTCTTGCCTTCGCCGGCGGGGGTGGGGCTGATGCCCGTCACCAGCACCAGCGCGCCGTCCGGGCGATCCTCCACGCTGCGGATGAAGTCGAAGCCGATCTTCGCCTTGTAGCGGCCATACGGCTCCAGCGCGTCGGCGGGGATGTCGAGCTTTGCCGCGATGTCGGCAATCGGCCGCAAGGCTGCCCCGTCGGCGATCTCGATATCGCTGCGCATCAGGCGGCTTTGGTTTGCGTCACGCCGATCACGGACAGTGCCTCCCCCATGGCGGACACGGCGTCGCGCATGTCCTGCGGGGTGATCGCGCCGATGCAGCCCACGCGGAACGAGGGCTGGGCGGTGTTGAAGAAGTTGCTGATCAGGAAGCCGCGTGCCTTCAGCGCGTCCACGAAGCCTTGCAGCGACCAGGCCGGGTGCGCCGGCGCATGGACGTTGACCACGATCGGCCCCTGCACCGCTTCCGGTAGGTATGGTCGAAGGCCGAGCCGGCGCACGCCGTCCAACAGCACCCGCATGTTCTCGGTATAGCGCGCCAGCCGCGCCGGGCCGCCACCCTCCGCATCGTACAGGTCCAGCGCGGTTTGGAACGCCGCCAGCACCTGGGCGGGGGGCGTGAAGCGGAAGCTGCCCCAGCCGACGCGCAGCGCGTGCTGGTAGATGTCCGCCAGGTCCAGCGACCAGCTCCCGGCCTTGCCTTGGCATTCGACCAGCCGGTCCACCCGTGCCACGGCGAAGGCCAGGCCGGGCAGGCCTTGCAGGCACTTGTTGGCGGTGAACACGACGGCGTCGACCATCGGCAGCGCCGCTAGGTTCAGCGGCAGCGCCCCGAACGCTGACACCGCGTCCACGATCACCCGGCAGCCCGCCCGGCCCGCCGCCGCCGCCAGGGCCGGGACGTCATGGATGATGCCGCTGCCGGTTTCGCTGTACACCAGGGCGACGTGGCGGATGCGTGGGTCGGCATGCAACGCGGCTTCCAGCGCCGCCGGGTCCGCCCGCTCCGTTTCGGGGACCGGCAGGGTGACCACCTCGCACCCGACCTCCCGCGCCAGGCGGATCGCCCGGTCGGCATAGGCGCCCGTCGCCGGGATCAGCAGCTTGGCATCGCGCGGCACGAAGGTGCGCACCGCCGCCTCCAGCGTGAAGTGGCCGCAGCCTTGCAGCGGCAGGGTGGCATGGACGCCTTCCTGCGTACCGGCGATGGCGAGCACGCGAGCGCGGATGTCGACGTTCATGGGCCGGAACTCATTGTCCCACGGCGCGAAATCCTGCGCCGCGGCCGCGCGGACCGCCGCCTCCGTCGAGACCGGGCCGGGGATCAGCAGTTTCATGCGTGCCTCGTCGTTGCTGCACCAGCCCTCGCCTGTTTGGCGGCGGAGATCAAGCGGCAGCTAGCGGGATTGCACGGGCACGGCTAAGCTCGGAGGCATGCAGTTGCCGTTCACCCTGCCGGATTGGGCGCCTCCCTGGGTCGGGTTCGTCATCATCGTGGTCGGCGTGCTGTTCTTGCTCGCCTTCCTGCTGATGCCGTTCAACGTGTTCGGGCTGAAGGGCCGCCTGGATGGGGTAGAAGCACGGCTGGATGAAATCCAAAAGGAAATCCGCGCCCTGGTGCTGCGCCTGCCGGAATCGGTGCGCACGGAATATGAGCCGGAGCTAGACGACCGGCGCAGTTGGGGCCGCCCGCCGATCCCGCCGCGCGGGGCCGAGTTGGACCGCCCGCCGCCGCCGGGGCGCCGCGTTCCGCTGTCACGCCAGGCCCGCTCCGAACCTCGCTTCGACCAGAGTTGACGGGGCCATGAGCGTGACGGTCGTGGCGGGATCGCCGCCGGACCTGCCGCTCGTCCCGCTGGACCGCATCCGGTTCGTCGCCGCGCAGACCGCCACCGCGACTGCGGCGCTGGCCCGGCTCGCGTCCCGTTACGGCAACGCGGCGATGACGGACGCGCAGGCCGTAGTGGCACTGGGTGGCGACGGCCATCTGCTGGAAACCATGCATGCGCAAACCGGACAGTCAGTGCCGATCTACGGCATGAACTGCGGCTCGGTCGGCTTCATGATGAACGCCTTCAACGAGGACGACCTGCCCCGCCGGCTGGCGGAGGCACAGGCCGCCATCCTGCATCCCCTGCGCATGCGCGCGGTCACCCAAACCGGGGCGGTGGCGGAAGCGGTGGCGTTGAACGAGGTCAGCCTGCTGCGGCAGTTGCGGCAGGCGGCCAAGATCCGGATTTCCGTCGATGGCCGCGTGCGCGTCCCGGAACTGATTTGCGATGGCGTGCTGGTTGCGACACCGGCTGGCTCGACCGCCTACAACCTGTCCGCCCACGGCCCCATCGTGCCGCTATCCGCCAACCTGCTGCCGTTGACGCCGATCAGTGCCTTCCGGCCACGTCGGTGGCGGGGTGCCCTGCTGCCAAGCACGGCGGACGTATTGTTCGAGATATTGGAGCCGGACAAACGGCCGGTTGCCGCCGTCGCGGACGCGTTCGAGGTGCGGGAGGTGGCGTCCGTATCGGTTAGTGAGGACCGCACGATGTCATGGACCGTCTTGTTCGACCCGGATGTGCCACTGTCGGAGCGGATCATCGCCGAACAATTCACCGCGTGACGGGGGCAGCGTAGCGCCGCCCCCGCTGCTTCAGCCTAGTATGTACGCCGGCCGACCACCGCATGGTAGATCGCCAGCACGATGATGGCCCCGACGATCGCCACGATCATGCTGGGAATGTTGAAGCCGCTTTGCCACGGCGCCCCGGTGAAGAACGCCACCAAGTAGCCGCCGACCACGGCGCCGACGATCCCCAGGATGATGTCGAGGAACACGCCCTCGCCCTGCTTGTTGACGATCTTGCTGGCGATGAAGCCGGCGATCAGACCGAATACGATCCAGCCGATGATGCTCATCGGACACTCCTCTTCGTTGCTGTGCAGTAACCGGCCGCGGGAGCCGCGGTTGCCGCCCCCGCCTCGAAAATGGCTGGTTAGCTTGTTTTAATCAGCCGGTGTTGCTTTCGCCCGGCCGACAGCTTCAGCCCGCCCTGGCGCAGGTCCGCTTGCGTCACTACGGCGGCCTCGTCCGAGACGACCGTGTCGTTCACCCGGGCGCCGCCGCCGCGAATCAGCCGGCGCGCGTCCCCCAGGCTGCTGCTGAGGCCGCTTTCCGCCAGCAGGCGGAACACCGGGATGCCGCTCGACAGCTCCGCGGCCGCCACCTGGTGGGTGGGCAGCGTGTCCACCGTCGCGCCGGCCTCGAAAGTCGACCGCGCCGTGTCCGCGGCCGCCTCCGCCGCGGCCTGGCCGTGGGCGAGGGCGGTTGCGGCCGTCGCCAGCACCTTCTTCGCCTCGTTGATCTCCGCCCCACCGAGCGCCGCCAGCCGGTCGATCTCGTCCAGCGGCAGATCGGTGAACAGGCGCAGGAAGCGGCCGACATCGGCATCCTCCGTGTTGCGCCAGAACTGCCAGTATTCGTACGGCGCCAGCCGGGCGGCAGAAAGCCAAACGGCGCCGGCCGCCGTCTTGCCCATCTTGGCACCGGACGCGGTGGTGATCAGCGGCGTGGTCAGCCCGAACACCGTGCGCGCGTCGGTGCGGCGAACCAGCTCGACGCCGGACACGATGTTGCCCCACTGGTCCGAACCGCCGACCTGCAGCACCACGCCTTGGCGGCGAAACAGCTCCCGAAAATCGTAGGATTGCAGGATGGAGTAGTTGAACTCCAGGAAGGTCAGCCCTTGCTCCCGCTCCAGCCGGGTGCGGACGCTGTCGAAGGACAGCATGCGGCTGATGGAGAAATGCGGCCCCACCTCGCGCAACAGCTCGATATAGCCCAGCCGGTCCAGCCAGGCGGCGTTGTCCAGCATGAGCGCGCCGTCCGCCTCGTCGAACCGGACGAACGGCTCGATGCAGCGGCGGATGCCTGCCATGTTGGCGGTGATGCGCGCGTCGTCCAGCAGCACCCGCGCCTCGTCGCGGAAGGACGGGTCGCCGATGCGGGACGTGCCGCCGCCCATCAGTGCCACCGGGCGGTGGCCGTGGCGTTGCAGCAGCCGCAGCATCATGATCTGCACCAGGCTGCCGACATGCAGGCTGTCGGCCGTGCAGTCGAAGCCGATATAGCCGCCGATCGGCCCGGCCGCGCACATGGCATCCAGCGCCGCGAGGTCGGTGCATTGATGGATGAAGCCGCGCGCGGTGGCATCGCGCAGGAAGTCGCTGCTGGGCATGGCGGTCGGACGCTCGTGAAGGTGTCGGGGCGGGCTAGCATGGTCGGCACGCCCGCGCACTGGATATCGCGTCACCCTGTGCTAGAAACTGGCCGATAGATCGCTTCGAACAGGATTCGCCCATGGCCCCGCCGGACGATGTGACCCAAGCTGCCGCCTCGCCCACAGCGCCGGCCGCCGCCCCGACCACGACGCGCAAGACCTTGATTTTCGCCAACGACAAGTCGAGCGGCAAGACCACCACCGCCAACGCCGTCATCGTCAGCCTGCTGGACCGCTATCCCATGCTGATGCGCTCGGTTTCCGTGCGCGAGTATGACCGGCAGCCCCGCCTGGCCAATATCTTCCGCAAGGAAGACGGCCTGGCCGCCATGACGCATTACGACGCCCGCAACGCCCATGCGTTCGAAACCTCGCGCGAGTTGGCACACGATCCGAACGCCACGGCGTGGGACGACCTGCTGTTCGCCTTGGGCGCCGGCGGCATGGCGGTGGACCTCGGCGCGAACATCTTCGCCGAAATCTGCCGCATCCTGGATGACGAGCCCCGGCCGATCTTTCCGGACGGCGGCGAAACCATGGGTGTCGTGGTGCCCGTGACCACTGCCGCCGATTCGGTGGAGTCCGCGATTGCCGCCATCGAGGCGGCGATCAGTTGGGGTCCCAAGGTGCGGATCTTTGCCGTGGAGCAGGAATACCTCGGCCGGTTCGACGGCGCCGCGCCCGAATGGCACGAGTTCGTCGGGCGCATGCGGCAGGCGGAGTCGGGCCGGTTCCAGGTGGTCCGGATCGAGAAGCTGGGCGTGTCCGACATCGGACGCGTGGTGTTCCAGCGGATCGACCGCCTGGTGTCCAACGCGCAGGAAATGTTGCGATCGACCAGCCTGCAAGGCGCGGACTACATCCGGGCCGTTCGCAAGGCGCGCGCCGAAGTGGCCTGGGGCGCGAAGACGATGGACGCCGTGCGCCCGATCGCGGACTGGTTCGCCCGCTAGCGCCGCGGCGCTCCTTCCCGATGGAAAGAGCGCCGGCAAGCACTCTTAGTCGGCGGCGAGCGCCATGGCCTTGCGGGCCTGGATCATGCCGACATGGTCCTCCAGCGCCTCGCCCACCTGCTCGGCATGGCTGGCGAAGATGTGGTCCGCGCCGGGATATACCCGGTAATCCACCTGCACGCCCTTCTGGGTGTTCAGCTTGTCGACCAGCTTGCGCACGGACGGCTCCGGCACCAGCTCGTCCGCGTCGCCATGCAGCAGCAGGCCGCCGCACGGGCAAGGCGCCAGGAAGCCGAAATCATAATGGCTGGCCGGCGGCGCCACGCTGATCCAGCCGGAGATCTCCGGCCGGCGCATCAGCAACTGCATGCCGACGAAGGCGCCGAAGGAATAACCGGCGATCCACAGCCCCTTGGACGACGGGTTGACCATCTGCATCCAGTCCAGCGCCGCGGCCGCGTCGCTGATCTCCCCGATGCCGCCATCGTACCGGCCCTGGCTGCGCCCGACGCCGCGGAAATTGAACCGCATCACGGAAAAGCCGAGCTTCTGGAACGACTGGTACATCGTGAAGGTGATGCGGTTGTTCATCGTGCCGCCATGCATCGGATGCGGATGCAGGACGAGGGCGAGCGGTGCCCCGGTGTCCTTGCTGTGATGATAACGGCCTTCGAGCCGGCCGTCGGGGCCGGCGAACATCACCTCGGGCATGATATACTGATGATTCCTGAACCCACCGCCGGGCACGGCGCGGGAAAAATGCCTCGATCTGCGATAACGCCCATCCTGGCGATGCCCCACCAGGACGGACCGCGTCCCATGTGCCAGCGGCCGGACCGTGCCGCGCTTCCAAGCCGGTGTCGTGTGCCCGATGTGTCTTGACCCATCCACCAGCCACGCCCGGGGCGGGCCTTCAACCCGGGTGCCGGGCGGATATATAGAGAGTGCGACCGCGCTTTCATAACGGAATTGACGCATGCCCTTCATGTTTTTGCGCGAGATGGTTGACGCCTACCATCAGCGTGATCCAGCGGCCCGGTCCAAGCTGGAGGTCGTGCTGTGCTACCCGGGGCTGCACGCCGTCACCCTGCACCGCCTGGCGCACGGCCTGTGGCGCCGGAGGCTGTTCCTGCTCGGCCGCATGGTGTCGCATGTTGGCCGCTTCTTGACCGGCATCGAAATCCACCCCGGCGCGCAGTTGGGGCGCCGCGTGGTGATCGACCACGGCATGGGCGTGGTGATCGGCGAAACCGCGGTGCTGGGCGACGACGCCTACCTGTACCACCAGGTGACGCTGGGCACGGCCAGCACCAGCAAGGGCAAGCGGCACCCCACCGTGGGCCGCAACGTGATCCTGGGCGCCGGCGCCAAGATCCTCGGCAACATCGTGGTCGGCGACGGCGCCCGCGTCGGCGCGAACGCGGTGGTGGTGGCGGACGTGCAGCCCGGGCAGACGGTGGTCGGCATCCCGGCCCGCCCGGTGGAGCATGACCGCACCCAGCCGCCCCGCGCGCCCGGCTTCCTCGCCTATGGCACGCCCTGCGACGGGTCGCCCGACCCGCTGATGTGCCAGATCGAGGTGCTGCGGGCCGAGCTGCTGGCGGTGGAAGCGCGCGTGGCGGCGATGGCGCGCCGCGAGCCGGCCGACGCCAAGGCGGCGGAGTAGGCGGCCACGACCTATCTCGACGCCAACGCGACCGAACCGCTGCGGCCCGCGGCGCGGGCCGCGATGCTGGCGGCGCTGGACCAGGCCGGCAACCCGTCCTCCGTCCACGCGGCCGGCCGCGCCGCGCGGCGGGTGCTGGAGGATGCCCGGGACGCGCTGGCCCGGCGGTTCGGCGGTGAGGTTGTCTTCACCTCCGGCGGCACGGAAGCGGACGCGCTGGCCATCCACGCGCTCGGACACGGCCGGCGGCTGCTGATCGGCGCCACGGAGCACGACGCCGTGCGCGCCGCCCGGCGCGATGCCGAAATCCTGCCCGTGGACGGTGACGGCCGGCTGCGTTTGGACGCGTTGCAGGGCGCGTTGCAGGCCGGCGCGCCCGCCCTGGTCTGCCTGATGCTGGCCAACAACGAGACGGGGACGATCCAGCCGGTCGCGGACGCCGCCGCGATCTGTCGCGAGTTCGGCGCCCGCCTGCATGTGGACGCCGTGCAGGCGGCCGGCCGCATTCCCACGAATTTGCACGCGCTTGGCGCCACCAGCCTGGCCGTGTCGTCCCACAAGCTTGGCGGTCCGGCGGGCGCGGGGGCGTTGCTACTGGCCCATGACTTCGACGGCCCGCCGCTGATCGCCGGCGGCGGTCAGGAACGCGGCCGGCGCGGCGGCACGCCCCCGGTCGCGGTCATCGCCGGCTTCGCCGCGGCGGCGGCAGAAGCAGCGGCCGACCTGGCGCCGTTGCGCGCAGGGATCGAGGCCGCCGCTACCGCATGGGGCGGCGTGGTGCTAGGCGGGGCGGGGCGTTTGCCCAACACGACGTGCGTGGCCCTGCCCGGCATCCCCGCGCAAACCCAATTGATCGCGCTGGACCTCGCCGGGGTGCAGGTGTCCGCGGGCGCCGCCTGCTCCTCCGGCAAGGTGGCGCGCAGCCACGTGCTGGAAGCCATGGGGCTGGCCGCGCTGGCCGGCGAGGCGATCCGCGTGTCCTTGCCCTGGAACGCCACGGCGGCAGACGTGCAGGCCTTTGCCGCCGCCTATGCCGGCATGGCCGGCCGGCTGGCGCGCCGGGCCGCGTGATGCGCCCCGTCTACCTGGACAACCAGGCGACCACACCCTGCGATCCCCGGGTCGTCGCCGCCATGCTGCCCTTCTTCACCGAGCGGTTCGGCAACGCGCACAGCGCCGAGCACGCCATGGGCCAGGACGCCGAGGACGCGGTCGAAGCAGCGCGCGGCCAGGTGGCGGCGCTGATGGGGGCGGAGCCGCGCGAGGTCGTCTTCACCTCCGGCGCCACCGAAGCCAACAACATCGCCATCAAGGGCGCCGCCCGCTTCGCCGCCGGGCAAGGCACGGAGCGCCGCCGCATCGTCACCGTCGCGACCGAGCATAAATGCGTGCTGGACAGCGTGGCCGAGCTGCGGGGCGAGGGCTTCGACCCGGTGGTGCTGCCGGTCGGCGGCGACGGCCGGCTGGACCCGGCGGCCTTGGCGGCGGCGCTGGCCGTGCCGACCGTGCTGGTCAGCGTCATGGCCGCCAACAACGAAACCGGCGTGTTGCAGGACCTGCCGTCGCTGGCCGCGATGGCGCATGCGGCAGGCGCGCTGTTCCACACGGACGCCGCCCAGGCGCTTGGCAAGGTGGCGTTCGACGTCGCCGGGATCGATCTCGCCTCCTTCAGCGCGCACAAGCTGTATGGCCCCAAGGGCGTCG
>CBDASJ010000019.1:0-9429 GCA_965199555.1 Acetobacteraceae bacterium
AGCCATGCGGAGTGAATGCCAGGTGACGGGTTGACCGGCGGCCACGCCCGCATCGGCGCCCTTCCCCTGCAACGGGGAAGGGCGGGCTTAGCATCAGCCTAACAGCGGCATCCCGCTACGCCGCTTCCGCCAACCGGCCGTTGATCACCAAGCCGTCGCGGTCGGCACTCACGTGCACGGTCTCGCCGTCATGGATGCTGCCGTCCAGCAACTGCCCGGCCAACGGGTTCTGCAGGCTACGCTGGATCACCCGCTTCAACGGACGGGCACCATACACCGGGTCATACCCCGCCTCCCCAAGCCACGCTGCGGCGCGGTCATCAAGGTCGAGCGTGATGTGCCGATCCACCAGCAGCTCCCGCAAGCGCGCGAGTTGGATGCGGACGATGCCCGCCATATCGGCGCGCTGCAGCCGGTGGAACAGCACCACCTCGTCCAACCGGTTCAGGAACTCCGGCCGGAAGTGCTCGCGCACCACCCGCATGACCTGCGCCTGCACCAGGGCCGTGGTGTCGCCATCCGGCTGCGCCGCCAACACGTCGCTGCCGAGGTTGGAGGTCAGCACGATGATGGTGTTGCGGAAGTCCACCGTGCGCCCCTGCCCGTCGGTCAGACGCCCGTCGTCCAACACTTGCAACAGGATGTTGAAAACGTCCTCGTGCGCCTTCTCCACCTCGTCGAACAGGATCACCTGGTATGGGCGCCGCCGCACCGCCTCCGTCAGCACGCCGCCCTCGTCATACCCGACATAGCCCGGCGGCGCCCCGATCAGGCGGGACACGGCGTGCTTCTCCATGAACTCGCTCATGTCGATGCGCACCATGGCCCGGTCGTCGTCGAACAGGAATGCGGCCAACGCCTTGGTCAGCTCCGTCTTGCCGACGCCGGTCGGGCCCAGGAACAGGAACGAGCCGATCGGCCGGTTCGGGTCCTGCAACCCGGCGCGGGCACGCCGCACCGCATCCGACACCGCCTTCAACGCTTCTTCCTGGCCGATCACCCGGTGGCGCAGCTCATCCTCCATGCGGATCAGCTTGGCCCGCTCGCCTTCCAGCATCCGGTCCACGGGGACACCGGTCCAGCGGCTCACCACACCGGCGATCTGGTCCTCGGTCACCGCCTCATTGACCAGCTTGCCGTCGGACTGCGCGGCGGCGATCTGCTGTTCCAGTTGCGGGATCACCCCGTACATCAGCTCCGACGCCCGGCCGAGGTCGCCACGGCGCTGCGCCACGTCCACCTCGCTGCGCGCCGTGTCCAACTGCTCCTTCAGCTTCTGCGATCCGGCGAGTCGGTCCTTCTCGTCCTGCCAAGCGGCCGTCATCGCGTTGGACCGATCCTCGATGTCCGCCAACTCATGCACCAGCTTGTCCAGCCGCTCGCGGGACGCCGGGTCCTCCTCGCGCTTCAAGGCTTCCCGCTCGATCTTGAGCTGCAGCACCCGGCGGTCCAGCTCGTCCAAAGCCTCGGGCTTGCTGTCCACCTGCATGCGCAGGCGGCTGGCGGCCTCATCCATCAGGTCGATTGCCTTGTCCGGCAGGAAGCGGTCAGTGATGTAGCGGTTCGACAGCGTCGCCGCCGCCACCAACGCGCTGTCGCTGATCCGCACGCCATGGTGCAGCTCGTACTTCGCCTTGATGCCGCGCAGGATGCTGATGGTGTCCGCAACCGACGGCTCGCCGACGAAGACGGGCTGGAAGCGCCGGGCGAGCGCCGCATCCTTTTCCACGTGCTTGCGGTACTCGTCGAGCGTGGTGGCGCCGATGCAGTGCAACGCCCCCCGCGCCAGCTCGGGCTTCAACAGGTTGGAGGCATCCATCGCCCCGTCCGCCTTGCCGGCGCCGACCAGCGTGTGCATTTCGTCGATGAACAGCACGACCTCGCCGGCCGCGCTTTCGATCTCCTTCAGTACGGCCTTCAATCGTTCCTCGAACTCGCCGCGATACTTGGCGCCGGCGACCAGCGCCCCGAGGTCGAGCGCCATCAGCCGCTTGTTGCGCAGGGCTTCCGGCACGTCGCCGTTGACGATGCGCAGCGCCAGGCCCTCGACAATGGCGGTCTTGCCGACGCCGGGCTCGCCGATCAGCACCGGGTTGTTCTTGGTGCGGCGGGCCAGCACCTGGATGGTGCGACGGATTTCCTCGTCGCGGCCGATCACCGGATCCAGCTTGCCGTCGCGGGCGACGGCGGTGACGTCGCGCGCGTATTTCTTCAGCGCGTCGAAATTGTCTTCCGCCGTGGCGCTCGTCACCTTGCGGCCCTTGCGGAGGTCCGTGATCGCCTTTTCCAGCGCCTGGGGTGTGGCACCGGCCTGACGCAGCGCGCGCCCCCCGGCATTGTCCCCCGCGGCGAGCGCCAATAGCAGCCGATCCTGCGCCACAAAGGCATCGCCCGCCTTGGTCGCGTCGCGCTCCGCCGCGTCCAGCACGCGGACCAAGTCGGGTGTGACCTGGGGCTGCCCGGCGCCGCCGCCCTCCACCCGCGGGTTGCGGGCGACTTCGGCATTGACGGCGGTTTGCGCCGCCTTCGGGTCGGCACCGGCCGCGCGGAGCAGGCCGGCCGCGGCACCCTCCTCGTCATCCAGCAAAGCTTTAATCAGGTGTTCGGGCGTAAGGCGCTGGTGGTATTCGCGCATCGCAATGGTTTGGGCGGCTTGCAAGAAGCCGCGCGCGCGCTCGGTGAATTTCTCGATGTTCATGGTGTCCCTTTCAATCAGGCGACAGATCGGTGACGCGCCCCTACTCAGGCGACGCGTGTCCTGACTGGAAATGGTAAGATCGCCCGCAGGACTCAAGGGATGCAATGCCGTGCAGGTCGAACAACTTTATCGCTATCCGGTCAAAGGGTTGACGGCGGAGGCGCTGGACAACGCCATCGTCGAACCGGGCGAAACGCTGCCCTGGGACCGCGCCTTCGCCCTCGCCCAGGGGGATGCGCCGTTCGATCCGGCTGACCCGACCTGGCTGAAGAAGACGCATTTCATGTGCCTGATGGCGAACGCCCGGATCGCCGCCCTTCGCTCCGCCTTCGACCCGGCCACCGGCGTGCTGACGGTCCGCGCGCCAGCCGGGCCAGTGGCGGCGGAGAACGTCCTGTCGCCTGAGGGTCGGTCGCGCATGGGCGCCTTCCTCACCGGGCAATTAGGAGTGGAGGCGCGGGGAACCCCGCGGTTCCACCACGTTCCCGGCCATTGCTTCGGCGACGGCCGCAGCAAGGCGGTCAGCCTGATCAACCTCGGGAGCCTGGCCGCCTTCGAACAGGATGTCGGCGCCACCAGGGAGCCGATGCGGTTCCGCGCCAACATCTACTTCACCGGGCCGGCCTGGTCGGAGTTCGAATGGCTCGGCAAGCATGTGACGGTCGGCGGCGCGGTGTTGCGGATCACCAAGCGCACCGTGCGATGCCCGGCGACCGAGGTGAACCCGGCCACCGCGGAACGCGACGCCGACCCGATGGCGGAACTCCAACGCCTATACGGCCATCGCGACCTGGGCGTCCATGCGGAGGTCGTCGGAGGCGGGCGCATCGCCGTCGGTGACGCCATCCTGCCGGAGCAGGCGTGACGGCCTAGCCGACCGTGACCTCCACGTTCACCTTCATGCTGCCGAACGCGCCGGGCGGCCCCAGGAAGCTGCCGGAAATGGGAATTGCCTGGTGCGGCGTGCGGGCGATGCTGACGCGGATGAGGTTGCGCCCGGCGACCCAGCCATTGGTGGGATCGAACTCCACCCAACCGGCGCCGGGTAAGTAAACCTCCACCCAGGCATGCGTGGCACCGCCGCCGATCACCGGCTCGTCCGATGCGACCAGCCGTTCGTCATACAGGTAGCCGCTGACGAACCGGGCGGCGAGGCCGAGCGACCGCACCGCCTCCATCATGAACACGGTGAAGTCGCGGCACGCGCCGGTGCGGCTGGCCAGCGTCACCAGCGGATCGTTCGTGCCTTCCGCCTGCCGCCCCTGGTAGCGAAAATCCGCCCGGATCGCCTTGGTCATGGCGGTGAGCATCGCCAAGGTGTCGGTCGGCCCGGAGGTCGCCAGGAACTGGTGCGCCCAAGCATCCACCATGCGGTCCGGATCGTCGTAATGACGCTCGATAGAGCGGGCGAGGTCGGGGACTTCCACGGAGGTATAGCTGAACGGGAATGTCTCGGCCTGCGGGTCCAAGGGCAGATCGGCCCGGGTGGGGTAATGGTGCAGGTCCAACGTCGACACCACGACAAGGCGCTCCACCAGTCGGTCGCGGGCAAAACCTAGATAGCAGACAGAGTTGCCGAACACGTCGTGCGCCCATCGCGTGGAGGTCGCGGGCGGTGATACGGTTAGCTTGGTTTCCAGCAGGCGAAGATCGTGGCTGTCCCGGGGCCGCAGCATCAGCCGATGCGACAGCAGGCTGACCGGTTTTACGTAATGGTAAGCCGTCTCGTGAGTGACGCGGACCCGTGGCACTCAGATGACGTGGAAAATCAGGAGCAGGATGATGATCGGGATAGGAATGCCGATCAGCCACAACAAGATACTGCGCATCGCCCAACCCTTCCCAGCCGAAGACCGGCCGATAAACTCGGTTGATCCGCCAGAGTTGCGGCTAGGCCGCGCTGCCTTCGCGACGGCGTTGCAGCCATGCATCAGCCCGGCCCCGCAGCCGTCCGACGCGCCCCACCTCCGCCAGTCGGCGGTCGAGGAAGGCGAGCGTTGCCGCGTCATCCTCGCTGTCTTCGCGCAGCCAGAACAGCAACGTGGCGCTGTAAACCCCGGCAAGCGTCGCGCGCTTCGTGTACCAGCTCCAATCCGCGCTGCGGTCGCCGGCGGCGTGCCACAGCGCGTCCACCGTGCGGAACAGCACACGCGTGGACGTCGCCGGGCGGCTGGACAGCAGGCCCAGCCCGCGGCTTACCGCCTCCTTGGACGCCCGGACCATCGCCAACCGGTGCACGATGGCGGACCGCACCCGGTCGGGCACGCGGGCGCCGGAGGCCGGCGGCATCCGCCGGTCGGTCAGGTCGGACCAGCTTTCCACCATGTCGACCGGGCCGCCGGGGAACAGCAGGTCCGCATCGGCGCCCGCCGCGTCCTGCAAGGCGCCCAAGGTCCAGCCGGGAAACGGCACGATTTCGACCAGGGCGTCCAGCGCCGCGTCCCGCTCGTCGCTGCGTTCGGGGGTCATCATGCGCCCGCCCGGCTCAGTTCCTCGTTGAAGCCGAACAGGCGGAAATCGTTCATGCGCATGGGATACAGGATGCCATCCAGATGGTCGTATTCATGCTGCACCACGCCCGCATGGAAACCGCTAACCTCCGCCGCGACCGGGTTGCCGTCACAATCCACTCCGCTGTAGCGCACCCGTGCCCAGCGCGGCACCGCGGCACGCAGGCCGGGGATCGACAAGCAGCCTTCCCAACGCAGCACCCGCTCCTCTCCAATCGGTTCGACCACCGGGTTGATCACCACCGTGTTGCCGATCGTGGCGTCGTCCGGCGCGCCGCTGGATCGGGCGGGCTGCACGCGGAACACGAACAGCCGCAACGGCACGTAAACCTGTGGCGCGGCCAGGCCGGCACCGGGCGCGTCCTCCATGGTTTCCATCATGTCCGCCACCAGCCGGCGGATTTCCGGCGCGCCGGGGTCCGCCACGGGCGCGGCCTGTTGCAGCAAAACGGGGTGGCCCATGCGGGCGATCTTGAGAATGGCCATGGCTCATCCAGTTTGGGGTTGCGAAAGGCTTTGGTGAGGGGCAAAGGCCATGCTATAGCGGGCCACCGCAGATTCGTAGCGTGGCGGAAGCCCTTTAGCACGCCCACCGAGGTTCGTCCCTCCTGGGTAGACCGACAGGAGAAGGCATCGAGTGCAGGTTCTGGTTCGTGACAACAATGTCGACCAAGCGCTGAAGGCGCTCAAGAAGAAGATGCAGCGCGAAGGTATCTTTCGCGAGATGAAGCTGCGCCGCCATTTCGAAAAGCCGTCCGAGCGCCGCGCCCGTGAAGCTGCCGAGGCCGTTCGCCGCGCCCGCAAAATGGAGCGCAAGCGGCTCGAGCGCGAAGGCTTCTAGCCTCCGCCACACGATTGGCGGAGCCCTATCCAGGTGCTCCGCCCCTGATCCCGTCGTTACGACGTTGGCGTTGTGCAGCCGTCCTGTGGCTCCGCCTGTCCCATCTCGACCGAGACGTTGAAGCTGGTAACGGCAAGCACGCGCGGCCCTTGGCTGATGGTAAAAGTCCAGGCGCCCGGCACCAGTGCCCACGGCTCCTCCAGCGTGTAACCCGTATAGGCCCAGTGGTCGGACACCACCCCGCCAAGGTTGGTTTCTGCCGTGCTGGTCCGCCCGTCCGGCAGGCGCCAAAGCGGGTGATCCAGCCGGATCGTCACCGGTGCCTCCCCATCGGGCGGCAAATTGAGCGCGCGGAATTCCAAGCCGAATTGCTTGCAGTAAACCCCGACCACATCGGTGCCGAGATGCACGAAGCGCGGCGTCGACACGGGGGTGCTGCCGACCACGTTGCCCGGCCGGGGCGGCTCCGGCGGCCCGGCTTCCGGCGCCAGGACCTCTCCCACCCGTCCGACCTCCAGCCGCAGCGGCTCCGCCGCGGCAAGGCCGGTGGAGGCAAGCAGCAGCGCGGCAGCCAGGACGAGGCGGGCGCCGGGCGCGGCTACTGCAGGAATCCCCAGCGCTCCACCGCGGGCTCGGCGCTCGCCCATTTCCATCCCTGCTGCTGCTGGCAGACATCGACCGAGTACCACTCCGCGGGCTCGCCGGTTTCCTCGACCGAAAACAATACCTGCTTGCAAGGGGCCAGCGGGTTGTCGATGCTGCGCACCACCTGTAGCTGCCCGTGCTCGTTGCCGATCGGCAGGCTGTGCCGGATGCGCCAATCCGCCGTGCCGCCCACGTCCAGCCCGCCCGCCACGCTGGCGATGGCGTCCTGCTCGCCCTGGTGCCAGGACCGCGACACCCGCCGCAATGCGTAGTCCGAAACGGCAGCCGTCGCGACGCCCACGCCGAACCCGACAGCCGGGTTGGCCGTCGCACCCCCCGCCGCCGCGCCCACCACCACGCCGATGATGTTGCCGGCCGAACTGCAACCACCCAGAAACAGCAGGAGCAACAGGGTTGCCTTCACTGGAGCGCCCCCCAGCGCTCCGTCGCGGGTTCTGCCGAAGCCCATTTCCAGCGATTGGCATCATGGCACACGGTGGCGGTGTAGAAGGCGCGCTGCGGCTGGTGATCCGCCTCGGTTTCCACCGAGAACACGATCTCCTTGCACTCGATGGCCGCGCCGCCAACCACCCGCACTACGGCGACCTGGCCGTGCTCGTCCCGCTCGATCGGCACGTCGTGGGTCACGCTCCACGGCCCGCTGGCGCCGGCGGCGAGCGTTCCGGCCGCTTCGGCGATGCGATCCTGTTCATAGCGATGGACGCGGCGCTCGGCATATTGCAGCCCGGCCGTGGCCCCGGCGGCGACGCCGAGCCCGATTGCCGTGGCGGCGGTGGCGCTGTGCGTTACGGAACTGGCGATGCCGGCGCCCGCCAAGCCAGACACCTCCTGCGTCGTCCCCACCAGCAACGAGCCGCAGCCGGGCAAGGCCAGCAGGCCCATTGTGGGAAGCAAGCGGGCAAGGAGCACGATTGGCCTGATCATTCCTTGCTGACTAGGCAATGATGCCGAGGCAGTCTATGGCGCGCCGCGCACGCCATGCTTTTCGTCTTGGGGTGTTGCCTATTGGAAGCTGGCGCGTCAGCGATCCGTCAGCCGGAACTCAATGCGCCGGTTCTTGGCGTTGGCGTCCGCGCCGTCGCCCGTGTCCAAGGGCTGGTATTCGGCAAAGCCCGTCGCTGCCAGGTGATTGGCCGGCACGCCCTCGCTGATCAGCAGCTTGACGACGTTGATGGCGCGCTGGGACGACAGCTCCCAGTTGGATGCGAACGGGCCGCCGCGCTGCACCGGCAGGCGATCGGCATGGCCATCCACCCGCATGATCCACGGCAGGTCGCTCGGGATGTCGGCGGCCACCTGCTTGATGGTGCCGGCCAGCGTGCGGATCTGGTCCTGCCCGGCCTGCAACAAATCCGCGCTGCCGACAGGGAACAGCACCTCGGACTGGAAGATGAAGCGGTCGCCTACGACCTGCACGCCGGGCCGGTTGGCCAGCACCTCGCTCACCCGGCCGAAGAACTCGCTGCGATAGCGCTGCAGCTCCTCCACCTTGGAGGCGAGGGCGGTGTTCAGCCGGGCGCCTAGATTGGCGATCTGCACGTCCTTGGCCTTGTCCGCCTGTTCCGACAAATCCAGCGCGGCGGACACCTGCGCCACCTGGGCGCGCAACTGGGCGACCTGGCTGTTCATCAGCGCGAGTTGGGCGCGGGCCGAGTCGGACATCTTCTGCTCGTCGGCCAATTGGGCGGCCACGGCGGCGCGCGCCTGCTCGTCGGTGACCGATTTGGCCGCCGCCACGCGCGCCTGCGCTTCCAACTCGTCCCGCAGGGCGGTCAAGGCCCGCACCTGGTCGGTCAGCTTGGCCAGGTCCGCCAGCTTGGCTTCCACCGTCGCCCGGTCCGCCGCCACCGTGCGGTCCAGCTCGGCCTGCGCCGCCGCCAATTGCTTCTTGGCATCCGCCAGTTGGGACGCGAGCCCGGCCGCGTCCTGTCCCACGGCATCGGTGCGGCTGGCGGCCGCGGCAAGCTGCTGCTGGAGCTGCTGGTTGCGGGCCGCCGCCGCCTGCCCTTGCGCCGCCGCGTCGGCCATTTGGGCGGCCAAGCGCGTCCGCTCCGCCTGCAATGAATCCCGCTGCGCCGCCGCGTCCGCCAATTGCTGGTGCAGCGTGGACACCTGGCTGCTGAGCTGATCCCGTGCGCCGCTCGCCGCCTTCATCTCCGCGCTGAGCGACGCGACGGAAGCCTGCAACTCGGCGCCGTGGCCGCGTTCCAGCGACAGCATGTCGGTCAGCTCCGCCATCTGGCGGTTCAACCGGTCCAGGGCGCGGTCCTTGCCCGACAGCGCCACGGACAGGAATGCCTGCGCCAGTACGAACACCAGCAACACGAAGATGATGACCATCAGCAGCGTGGACAGCGCGTCCACGTAGCCGGGCCACGGGTTCAGCGCTTCCCCGCCGCTGCCACGGCGGCGCAGGCTCATGGCTTGCCGGCCATGCCGGCGATGGTGCGGGTCAGCACGCGAATCTCGTTGCGCAGGTCGGAAGTGGTTTGCGTGCGCCCCTGCTCCAACTCACCCGCCAGCCGGCCGAGATACGCCTCGATGTTGCGCAAGTGCCCGCGGGCCGCATCGTCGCCGCCGCGTTCGCCCAGCCGCTGCAACGCCGGGGCAAGCCCCGCCTGCGTTTCGGCGATCCGCTGCATGATCTGCTGGTTGGCGCGCATGGACTCCGCCAATTGGCCGATGCGGTCGTTCAACCCGGTGATCGCCTGGTT
>CBDASJ010000020.1:0-144391 GCA_965199555.1 Acetobacteraceae bacterium
CCAACTCGCACGGCATGCCGAGGGCGACATGGCCACCATGAGCTTCTACGACTATCGCGCCATGGTGGAAGACACGCCGATCGAGACCTCCATCGTGGAGTTCCGCGATGCGGGCGACCGGCTGATCGGCGGTTGCCTGACGGATCGGCTCGGCGATGGCTTGTCGGCGGTTTACAGCTATTTCGCGCCGGAGATGGAGCGGCGCTCGCTCGGTAACTACGCGATCCTTTGGCTGATCCGCCGCGCGCGGGCGTTGGGCTTGCCCTACGTGTATCTCGGCTATTGGGTGCCGGAGAGCCTGAAGATGGCCTACAAGGCCCGATTCCGCCCGTCCGAGGTGCTGGCGGGGGGCACGTGGCGCATCCTGCTGGACGCCGACCACGCACCCCTGCCGCTGTCAGAACCAGCGATGGTGTCGCAAAGCGGGTGACGCGAAGGCTTATTCCGTGGTGTCGCGGCTGCGCAGCATGACCGTGGACAGGAACCCCAGCGTCACGAGGCCGGTGATGGCGAAGGTAAGCGTCAGTGACATCATGGCGATGGACCTATGGTTGGGTTGAACGCCCTCCCATTATGTCGACTGAAGATTAAAAGCGTCTAAACATTGGGATCACCCTCGAGTTTGCCGGCTCGGCTCGTTAGGCCGCAGCCGATCAGGGGGGTTAAATTTTCAGGCGCAGCCGCCCGCACGAAGGCATCGACCTCCGCGCTGGCGGCCGTGAAGTTTACGCCAGGTTTTCCGCCAGCGCCGCCGCCATCTGGCGGGCAAAGGCGGCGGGGTCGCGCGGCGGCTCGCCATCCTGGATGCGGGCGAGGTCCATCAGCGTGTTGGCCGCGTCCTCGACGCTGGTCAGTTCCGCCATGCGGCGGATTAGCTTGTGGCGCGGGTTGATCTCCAGGATCGGCAGCGTGGTCGGCATGGCACGGCCGGCACGCTTGAGCAGGCGCTGCATCTGCAGGTCGGGGCCGGCGGCGGAGGCGGCCAGCACCACCGGGCTGTCAACCAGGCGGTCGGTGGCCCGCACCTCCGAGACTTCGCCCTTCAGCGTCTCCTGCAAGGACTTCACCAACTCGGTCACGTCCGCCGGCTCCTCGCCCGGCGTGTCCGCGTTCATCTTGGACAGGTCGGCCGCGCCCTGGGTGATCGAGCGGATCGGCTTTTCCTCGAAGGTCGACATCCGCTTCGGCCAGAACGCGTCCACCTGGTCGGCGAGCAGCAGCACCTCGATCCCGCGGGCGCGGAAGCCTTCCAATTGCGGCGACTTGGCCAGTGCGTCGGTGTCGTCGCCCACCAGGATGTAGATCGCTTCCTGCTCCGGCTTCATGCGCGCCACGTAGGCCGGCAAGGAGGTCCACCCCTCCTCCGCCGAGCTCTTGAAGCGCAGCAGCGGCGCCAGGTCGGTCCGGTGCTCGGCGTCTTCCCACAGGCCCTCCTTCAACACCGGGCCGAAATTCTGCCAGAACTCGGCATAGCTCGCCTTTGCCTCGTCGCTGTCGTCGCGCGCCTTGGCCTTCAGCTCCGAAACCACGCGGTTGGTGACAGCCTTGCGGATGCGGGCCAGCACGGGGGTGGCTTGCAGCATCTCGCGCGACACGTTGAGCGGCAGGTCCTCCGTGTCCACCACGCCGGACACGAAGCGCAGCCAGGCCGGCAGCAACCCGGCGTCGTCCGTGATGAACATGCGGCGGACGTGCAGGCGCACCTTGCTTTGCCGGTCGCCCTCCACCGCCTCGAACGGCTTGGAGCCGGGTATGTACAGCAGGGCGGTGAACTCCATCGCCCCCTCGGCCCGCCAATGCAGCGTCAGCCATGGCTTGTCGAAGTAGTGCCCCAGATGGCGGTAGAACTCGGTGTAGCCTTCCTCCGTGATGTCGGCCTTGGGCTTGCGCCACAGCGCCGTGCCCTCGTTGGCCGCCACGTCCTTGCCGTCCCGCGCCACCGTGATCGGCACGGTGATGTGGTCCGCCCATTTGCGGATGATGGTTTCCAGCCGATACGGCTCCAGGAACTCGTCCGCGTCGGCCTTGATGTGCAGCACGATGGTGGTGCCAGCCTCCTCCCGCTCGGCCGGGGCGAGCGTGTAGTCGCCCTTGCCTTCGGACGCCCACAGCCAGGCCTCCGCCGTGCCGGCAGCGCGGGAGGTGACTTCCACCCGGTCGGCCACCATGAAGGCGGAATAGAAGCCGACGCCGAACTGCCCGATCAGGCTCGGCCGTTCTTCCGGCTTGGCGTCCGCGAGGGACTGGCCGAAGGCCCGCGTGCCGGAGCGGGCGATGGTGCCCAGATTGGCCGCCAGTGAGGCGCGGTCCATGCCGATGCCCGGATCGGACAGGGTCAGCGTGCGGGCCTCCTTGTCCGGCACGATCCGAACGGAAGCGTCAGCGGGCAGCGCCAGGTCGGCCTGGGTGAGCGCGGCGAACCGGCGGCGGTCGATGGCGTCGGCGGCGTTGGCGACCAGCTCGCGCAGGAAGATCTCCCGGTCGGAATACAGCGCGTGGACCACGAGATCGAGCAGGCGCCCCACCTCGGCACCGAACTCATGCCGCTCGATCGTTTCGCTCATCCATCGCGCTCCCTGACCTATGACGTGGCGGCGATATGCCGGCCATGCGCCCGCGTTTCAAGGCGCGGGAACGGTTGGGTGGATCGCTTCGGGGGCTGACGCGGCCGAGGCGCTTTGCTACAGCCGGGCTCCAAAGGGGGAGTTCGCGCCGTTGCAGCGGACGCAGCAGATCGCGAGCTTCAGCATCGTGCTCGGCCTCGGCGTGCTCGCGCTGAAGACGGGGGCATGGTGGCTGACCAACAGCGCCGCCCTGTTTTCCGACGCGCTGGAAAGCACGGTCAACGTCGCCGCGGCGGTGGTGGCGCTGGTGGCGCTGCGCTTTGCCGAGCGGCCGCCGGACGCCAACCACCCGTACGGTCACCAGAAGGTGGAGTTCTTTGCCGCCGTGATCGAGGGCGCGCTGATCACGGTGGCCAGCGCCGCCATCCTGCAACACGCCTGGGATAGCTGGCGCACGCCCGTGGCCCTGACCTTGCCGTGGCAGGGGCTGGCGTTGAACGCGCTGGCGACGGTGCTCAACGCAGTGTGGGGCACGGTGCTGCTGCGGGCCGGCCGCCTGGCGCGATCCGTGTCGTTGGAAGGCGACGGGCGGCACCTTTTGGCCGATGTCGCCACCTCGATCGCGATCCTGGCGGGCGTCAACGTCGCCTTCTGGACCGGGCTGCCCGTGCTGGACCCGGTGCTGGCGGCCTTGGTGGCGATCTACGTGCTTTGGTCCGGGCTGAGCCTGATCAGCCAATCCGTGGGCGGGTTGATGGATGCCGCCCCGGCGCCGGAGGTGGTGGACCGCATCCGCCGCATGGTGGCCGAGCATGCCGAGGGCGCCTTGGAGGTGCATGACCTGCGCACCCGCCATGCCGGGCGGCTGACCTACCTGGAATTCCACTTGGTCGTGCCGGGCGAGCTTCGCGTTTCCGAATCACACGCCATCTGTGACCGGATCGAGGCCGCGTTGCGGGAAGAAATGGAGCAATTGATGATCACCATCCACGTGGAGCCGGAAGGCAAGGCCAAGCATCGCGGCGTGCTGGTGCTGTGACGGTCCGCATCGACCGGGTGATCACCCGTGGCGGCGATGCCGGGCAGACCTCACTGGGCGATGGCAGCCGGGTGGCGAAGGACGCGCTGCGCGTGGACGCCTACGGCACGGTGGACGAGGCGAACGCCACCATTGGCCTGCTTCGCCTGCACACGACGGGCGAGCCGGACGCCATGCTGGCGCGGGCGCAGAACGATCTGTTCGACGTCGGCTCCGACCTGTGCGTCCCCGGCGCGGCCGGCGAGCGGTTGCGGCTGACGGACGCGCCGTCCGCCCGGCTGGAAGCGGAGGTGGCGGCGATGAACGCCGGGCTGGTGCCGCTGGACAGCTTCGTGCTGCCCGGCGGCACGCCGGCCGCGGCGCACGCCCACCTGGCCCGCACGGCCGTGCGCCGAGCGGAGCGGCTGGTGGTGCGGCTGGCGCGGGAGGAAGCGGTCAACCCGGCGGTGATCCGCTTCCTCAACCGGCTGTCGGACCATCTGTTCGTGCTGGGCCGCCTGCTGAACGACGGCGGCGCCGCGGACGTGAAATGGGTGCCGGGCGCCAACCGGTAGCCTACAGCACGGGGGACTGCCATTCCTCCGCCTTGCCGCGCACGGCCGCGCGGACCACGCTCAGCAAGGCGTCCACCGAATAGGGCTTGCTCAGCACCGGGCCCGGCAGGGCGCGCAGCACCTCCAGATCCGTGTTGCCGGTGAGGAACACCACCGGCAAACCCGGCCGGGTGGCGAGCGCGGCCTGCGCCAGCTCCACGCCGGACATGCCGGGCATGGCCAGATCCGCCAGCAGGGCGGCGAACGGCCCGGCCGCCAGCGCCTGCAAGGCTTCCGCACCGCTGGCCGCTTCCTGCACGTGCCAGCCTTCTTCCCGCAACAAGGCGGCGGCGATCGAGCGCACGTCCAAATCGTCATCCACCACGAGCAAGGGCATCGTCGCGGCTGCACCCTCCACCGCGCCGACCCGGCGCAGGTAGATATGCGCCGTCGTGCCGCCGCCGGGCGTGCTGTGCAGCCGCAGCGTGCCGCCGAGTTGCCGCGCCACGCCGAACGCCTGCGACAAGCCGAGCCCACTGCCTTCGCCGAACGCCTTGGTGGTGAAGAACGGCTCCATCGCCTGGCTCAGGACGTCCGGCGGCATGCCGATGCCGGTGTCGGCCACCACCAGCAGCACGTAGTCGCCGGGTTCCAAATCGGGCGGCAGGTCCGGATGCCCGGCCGGGCGGTTTTCCGTTGCAAGCATCACGCGGCCGCCTTTGGGCATGGCGTCGCGCGCGTTCACCAGCAGGTTCAGCAACGCCAGCTCCAACTGCGCCGGGTCCGCCAAGGCGGGCCATGTGCCGGGGTCGAACGCGGTGGCAAGGGCGATGCGGCTGCCCAGGCTGCCGCGGATCAGTTCCATCATGCCGCCGAGGGAGGCCGGAATGTCGGTCGCGGCCGGAGCCATGAACTGCTTGCGCGCGTAGGCGAGCAATTGGTTGGTGAGCAGCGCGCCGCGCTGGGCCGCGCTGGCGGCGATCTCCACCCAGCGCAACTGGCGCTCGTCCACCAAGCGGCGGCTCAGCAGGTCCAGGCTGCCGAGCACCGCCGTCAGCAGGTTGTTGAACTCGTGCGCGACGCCGCCGGTCAGTTGGCCGATGGCTTCCAGGCGCATGGATTGCCGCAGCGCCGCCTCTACCCGCCGGCCTTCGGTGAGGTCGATCTGGGACAGCAGCACCCGGCGCGGACTGCCCGGCGTGTCGGGCAGCGGCTGGTAATAGCTCCGCACCACTCGCTCGCCCACCGGGAAGCACAGCGCATGCTGGCAGTCGAACCCGCCCTGGGCAAGCGCGGTGCGGCAATCCAGCGCCAGCACGGCCCCGGTGTCGCCCAACACCGCCTGGATGGGGTGCCCCACCACCTGCCCGGCGTCCAGCCCGGAATTGCGGCAGAAGGCGGCGTTGCATTCCTCGACCACAACCCCGTCATCCGCCACGGCAAGCACCAGGATGTTCAGCGGGGATTGCTCGAACAGCGCCTGGTTGCGGGCGGTGGCCTGCCGCAACGCGTCCGGGGTGTCCGCCGATGCCGCGGGTTCGTCCACCATGGGGATCAGCCCGCCACGATGCGGGACGGGTGGGTGAACACCTCGAACCCGTCCGCCCGGGCCACGGCGGCCAGGGTTATCCCGGCGGCATCCGCCACGCGGATCGCCAGCGCCGTCGGGACGGAGATCGCCGCCAGCGTGCCGAACCCGGCGACGGCGGCCTTTTGCACCAGCTCCACCGACACCCGGCTGGTCAGCAGCAGGATGCCGCTGGCCGGGTCGTGCGCGGCCCGCAGCAGCGCCCCGGTCAGCTTGTCCAGGCCGTTGTGGCGGCCGACATCCTCCCGCACCGCGACCAGGTCGCCGCGCCAGAACCCCGCCGCGTGCACGGCACGGGTCTGCCCGTTCAACTGCTGGGCCGCAGCCAGGCTGGTGGTGGCGGCGGTGACCTGCTGGGCGGTCCAGCACGCGCCGGCAGGCACGGCGGGTGGCGGCCGCATGGCATCCGCCAGGCTGTCCATGCCGCATAGGCCGCAGCCGGTCGGCCCGGCGAATTGGCGGCGCCGGCGTTCCAGCCGCGCCATGCGATCCGCCGCAATCCACATGCGCAGCTCGATCCCGAGCGGCGCCGGGACGATTTCGAACTCCTCGATATCCTCCGGCCGGTCGATGATGCCCTCGGCCCGGCTGAAGCCGATGGCGAAATCCTCCAGGTCGAGCGGCGTGGCCATCATCACGGCGTGGGTGGTCCGGTTATAGGTCAGCGCGACCGCGACCTCCTCCGGCACGCAACGCTGCCCGGCCTGGCCGTCGCCGCGCCGCATGGCCACCGTGCGTGCGGCCGGTGCGACGACGCCTGCCATGCCCACGCCCGATGGCGTCAGTTCGGCGCCTTGCCCAGATCGACCACGCGCAGATACGGCTTCTTGGTTTCCCAGCCCTGCGGAAACCGCTCCTTCGCGTCGGCATCCGACACACTGCCCATGATGATGGCCGGCTCGCCGGGCTGCCAGTTGACCGGCGTCGCTACCTTGTGCTGGTCGCTCAGTTGCAGGCTGTCGATCACCCGCAGGATTTCCGGGAAGTTGCGCCCGGCGGACGGCGGATAGGTGAGCGTCAGCCGCACCTTCTTGGCCGGGTCGATCACGAACACCGAGCGGACCGTCAGCGCGGCATCCGCTTCCGGGTGGATCATGCCATACAGCGTGCTGACGGTGCGGTCCGCGTCCGAGATCATCGGGAAGTTCACGGCCGACCCGGTCACGTCGGCGATGTCGGCATCCCATTGGGCATGGTTGTCCAGGCTGTCCACGGACAGGCCGATGACCTTGACCCCGCGGCGGTCGAACTCGGGCTTGAGCCGCGCGACCTCGCCGAGTTCCGTGGTGCAGACCGGGGTGAAATCCTTGGGATGGCTGAACAAAACCCCCCAACTGTCGCCGAGCCACTCGTGAAACCGGATGCGCCCCTGCGTGGTGTCCTGCTGGAAGTCAGGCGCAATCTGCCCGAGTTGGATGCTCATGAGCCCGTTCTCCGCCGCAGACCGGTCGCGGCGGCCGGACCAAATCACGCCGGCCGCTCGGGCGTCAACAAATGCGCCGGGCGGGCTGTGACTCAGCTTGGATCAGGTTCGTCGGCTTCCGACCTCATCTCGGACGATTACGGTACGATCAGACGCGCCTGTAAGCGGACATTTGACGGAGCGGCCCGCTGGCAGCTGTGCGCCGCAGTGTCGGACAATAATCTGCAGGGAATTTAATCCTGAAAGCGGAAATGGCCCAATTTAGTCTGGCGGTTGGGTGGCTGCCAATCGTTCCGTTGTTATCTCGACAGAGGTATCGTGATTGGCGGGCTTAGCCTCTTGAAAGGTGTACTCTTCTGGCAGGTTGGAAACGAAGTCCTCAACGATGTCAGCAGTTCCATCAATGGTCGGACCATTCTCGCCATCATGACCGGCAGGGGCGGTCGCTCCATCCGGGCAAGATTTAATACCATCCGGCGGCCCGCCCTTAAGCAACCTGACGGCAAGATTGCCCATTTGCCGGGTGAACACGATGTTGAGCCCACCGCCGACGATTCCACCTAATAGCGGGACCATCTTCGACAGGTTTACGATGCCCTTTGAGCCGGCTTTAGCACTTGCAGAGGCAGTGGCTTTGCCGCCTGCCTTCGTTCCAACATTAACGCCCTTAATGAAAAGATTGTGGATGCCGAAAAAGTCGTTCACTCGCTTCAGAGATTTGCCTGATATATTGCGAATGAAGCGGCTGCCAAACCTGGTGCTTGCTTTCACACCAACGTCACGCACCGCTTCACCCGCAGCTGTTCCAAGCAGACAGGAAAAAGCCACCGTTCTTAACTGATCGGATGTGGCTTCCCAGCCAAACATAATCCCGATCACTGCAATCATCCTGAGCTGAAGATAGGATACCGATGCCAAATCCGCTGGAATTGTCAGCGGCATCGCAGCAAAGCCAGGAAGTCCAAGGGCGAATCCTGTGGCACCAGCTTTCCCGGTCTGCCAGTTGATAAAGTTTCTTGCGCACTCTTCTGGCGTCCTTCCGGATTCGATATATTCAGCCGCAAGCTGGTAGCAGCTCTTCTCGGGATTGAATTTGGTATCCCCGATCACGACCTTGTCCCAAACGAAGCCAAGGGATTTGGCCAGCCAACCTGCATCAGCTGTCGTCGTGTTCTCCTCGGCTTGTTCCACCGTAAGCTCCTTCATGGGGCAGCATTAGCATGCGTCTGACAGGCCGGCAGCCGACCGTTCCGGATTGACGTTGAATGGCCCCGTTTGCTGTCGCAACCCAAGCACTGCCCAGCCATAAGAGCAAATCTAAGCGGGGCCGAGTTGGTTGACAGAAAGAGGGGTCTGGAATGGCTGCTTTCCCAAAGCTTTAACTAAAGTGGACCGTCTACTGCGGCCAGTTCTAGCCGATCTGCGAACGTCCGCTTGTAAATATTACACCCTGAAGCGGACAGACCGCAAACCACCAAACTCGGGCAATCAGCTCCGACACCGCCGCTGGCCGCCTGCTGTTGGCTGGGCCTGGCTGCGCGTGATAGGGCTGCCGGCATGCATGACGGTCTCCGACGGCACGGGATTTTGCCGTGCGCCCCTGCCCGCCCACGCCGCCTGCCGTTCCGCCGCGCATGAGCTGCGCCATCGCCGTCATGGCAAAGGCCCCGCGCGCCGGGCACTCCAAGACCCGGCTGTCGCCGCCGCTGTCGCCGGACGAGGCGCGGCAGATGAGCGCCGCCTTCCTGCGCGACGTCACGGAGAACATCCGCCTCGCCGCGGACCAGGCGGACATCGCCGGCTACGTCGCCTATGCGCCCACCGGGCTGGAAAGCCTGTTCGACGGCATCCTGGCGGACGGCACGCAGTTGGTGCTGGCGGACGGCACGGGGGACATGCCGGACGGCGTGGTGGGATTCGGCCGCTCCCTGCTGCATGCCACGCGGGCCTTGTTCGCGCGCGGGCACAGCGCGGTGTGCGTGCTGAACTCCGACTCACCGACCCTGCCGACCGCCTGCCTGGTGGAAGCCGCGGCCAAGCTGAGCGCCGGGCGCGGCGTCGTGCTGGGCGCGGCCGATGACGGCGGCTATTACCTGCTGGGCATGAGCGCGGCGCATCCCTTGCTCTACAGCGACATCGCGTGGAGCACGGAGCACGTCGCCGCGCAGACCCGGGCCGCCGCCCAAGCCGCGGGGTTGGCCGTGCATGACCTGCCGGTTTGGTACGACGTGGATGACCGCGCCGCGCTGGGGCGCCTGGTGGCGGATTTGGATGCCGGCGTGGGCTATGCGGCGCCGGCGACCGCCCGGTTGGCCGCGGCACTCGCCCTGCGGGAACGGCTGCCAGCTTGACCGCGCAGGGCCGAAGCCTGGCGCTCGCCGGCGCCGGGTTGCTGTTGCTGCTGCTGACGGGGGCCGAGCTGGCGTGCCACCTGCCCGGCTCGGTCGCGACCATCGGCTCGGACGAGCGGCTGCAGGTTTTCGTGGCGCTCGAATGCGTGGCGGGGGTGATCTATTTCGGCGCGGTGTGGCTGGTGCGGTCCGGCCCAGTGCCGCGCCGCGCGGTGGTGACCGTGTTGCTGCTGGCCGCCGGCATGCGCGTGCTGCCGCTCGCCACGCCGCCGTTCCTGTCCTCCGACCTGTTCCGCTACGTGTGGGACGGGCGGGTGCAGGCGCACGGCATCAACCCCTACCTTTACCTGCCGGCGGCGCCGCAATTGGAGTTCCTGCGGGACGACGAGATCTACGCCAGCACCAACCGGTCGGAGGAGGCGCCCACCATCTATCCGCCGATGGCGCAGGTGATCTTCGCGGCCATTGGGCAGGTCTGGTCGTCCGTGCAGATGGTGAAGATCGTCATGGCCGGGTTCGAGGCGATCACTATCGGCGCCCTAGTGCTGCTATTGCGCCGGGCCGGCCTGCCGACCGCGGGGGTGCTGATCTACGCCTGGAACCCGCTGCCGCTGTGGGAATATGCCGGCAACGGCCATATCGACGCGGCCAGCCTGGCCTTCATGGCGCTGGCAATGCTGGCCGCGAGCACGCGCCGGGCGCGCTGGCCCGGCGTGGTGCTGGGGCTCGCGGTGTTGTGCAAGCTGCTGCCGGCCGCCGTGTTCCCCGCCTTCTGGCGCCGGTGGGATTGGAAGACCCTGGTCGGCGCCGTGGCGGTGATCGTGGCGCTGTATGCCGTGTACACCGCGGGCGCCGGTTGGCACGTACTCGGCTACCTGCCCGGCTATGCCAACGAGGAAGGGCTGGAATCCGGCAGCGGCTTCTTCGTGCTGCGGGCCTTGGCGCTGTTGGGGCCGCTGCCGCCCTGGGTGACCAAGGCCTACCTGGCCGTGGCCGGATTGATGCTGCTGGGGCTGGCGGCGTATTACATGCTGAAGCCGGCCTTGCCGAGCGAGCCGCGGCTACGCATCCTGGCGATCGGCGGGGCCGGCGCGGTGCTGTCCACCGCCACCAGCATCGCATTGTCGCCACATTATCCCTGGTATCTCGGCTGGCTGTCTCTGTTCGCCTGCTTTGCACCGTATCGCTCTGTCCTATATCTGTCCGTGAGCGGTGTTCTGCTGTATTTAGACCCGTATCATCGGGAAACCTTGGTTCCCTGGCTGATTTACGGGCCTTGCCTCGTCCTCGTCGTGCTTGACGTGATCAAGAGCTACCGGGCGCGACCTGCCCACTGAAGGAGTGCCGTTGCATGTCGGCCACGCTGTTGAAGGATCCGCGCCGTTATTTCGAGGCGATCGAGGCGCGCGATGTCACCGCCGCACCGCCGGTTTGCCTGTACCTGGAGACGACCAACCGCTGCAACCTGCTGTGCGAAACCTGCCCGCGCACGTTCGAGACGCTGGAACCGCCGCAGGACATGAGCTGGGACGTCTTCACCAAGATCGTCGACCAGTTCGACAGCATCGCCCGGGTGGTGCTGCACGGCGTCGGTGAGCCGATGCTGGTCAAGGAACTGCCGCGCATGATCCGCTACCTGAAGGATCGCGGCATCTACGTGCTGTTCAACACCAACGGCACGCTGCTGAACCCGAAGAAGTTCCAGGAACTGATCGACACCGGGCTGGACGAGTTGCGGGTGTCGGTGGATGCCGCTGACCGCAAGACCTATCTGGCGGTACGCGGCAAGGATTTCTTCGACCGCATCGTGCGCGACGTGGGAAAGTTCACCGCCTACCAGGCGCGGGTGGGCAGCGCCACGCCGAAGGTCTCGATCTGGCTGACCGGCTTGAAGGAGACGGTGCAGCAACTGCCGGAATTCGTCCGCATGGCGGCGAACATGGGTGTCAAGGAGGTCCATCTCCAGCGCCTGGTGTTCGACGACGCCGGGTTCGGCATGGCCCGGCAGGAGAACAGCCTGTTCGAGCAGACCCAGGCCGAGGAGGAGCAGACCATCGCCGCCGCGCAGGCGATCGGCGCGCAGATGGGTGTGACGCTGGACGCGTCCGGCGCCACCGAGCCGGGGGTCAGCCTGCGCAACACGGATGGCGACACGCCGTGGGCCACCTGCCGCCGGCCCTGGTCGCTGATGTATTTCACCGCGCATGGCCGCGCCCTGCCCTGCTGCATCGCGCCGTTCTCGGCCCGCGGCTACAGCAACTACACGCTGGGCGACGCGACCCAGCAAAGCCTGCGGGACATCTGGAACGGCCCGCTGTACCAGGAATTCCGCCGCTCCCTGCTGAGCGACGCGCCGCCGAAGCCCTGCGAGAATTGTGGCTTGCGCTGGTCGCTGTAGCCGGTGCCGGCCCAGCCGCGCGCCACGGTCGTCATCCCGACGCTGAACGAGCGGGATGCGATCGGCCCGGTCGTGCGGGAAATCCCCCGCGAGGTGGCCGCCGAGGTGATCGTCGCCGATAGCGGCAGCAGGGACGGCACGCAGCAAGCCGCGCGGGATGCCGGTGCGACCGTGCTGGACCTGCACCAGCGCGGCTATGGCCTGGCCTGCGCCCGCGCGGCGGAGGCGGCCGACCCGGACAGCGACGTGATCGTGTTCATGGACGGCGATGGGGCAGACCGGGCCGATTTGATGCACCGCCTGGTCGACCCGATCCGTGCGGGCACGCATGACTTCGTGATTGCCTCCCGCACCCGTGGGGAACGCGAGCCGGGCTCCATGAGCTGGCACCAGGTTCTCGCCGGGCAGATGGCGGGCTTCGGCATGCGGGCGTTGTACGGGGTGCGCTATACGGACATGTGTGCGTTCCGCGCCATCCGGCGGTCCAGCCTGGCTGCGTTGAACCTGCGCGAAATGACCTATGGCTGGAATATCGAGATGCAGATGCAGGCGGCCCGCGCCGGGTTGCGCATCCTGGAGGTGCCGCTGCCGTACCGGTGCCGCGCCGGCGGGGAAAGCAAGGTGGCCGGTTCGCTGCGGGGCTCGATGCGGGCTGGCTGGCGGATCGCCACCACCTTTGCCCGCGTGGCCACGTCGCCCAAGCCCGCCTTGCCGCGGTGAAGCGGTTTTGCGCGGCCGTCGTGCTGGCATTGCTGTGCGCCGGGCCGGTGCGCGCGGCGGACCCGGCGGCGGTGATGGGCCTCTGGTGGACGCAGGACCATGACGGCATCGTGCAGATTTTTTCGTGCGGCAGCGGCCTGTGTGGCATCGTGGCCGGTGTGACGAACTTCCTTCCGGACGGCTCGGCCCCCAAGGACTGGCAGGGCCGATCCCGTTGCCGGCTCCAGATCATTCCGGACGGCAAGGCGGATGACGACGGCAGTTGGGACAGCCACATCACCAACCCCGACGACGGCAAGACCTACACCATCACCTTGCGCGTCGATCCCGACGGGCGGCTGCGAATGCGGGGCTATATCGGGCTGCCGCTGTTCGGCCGCACGGTATTCTGGACCCGGTTCAAGGGGCATTTGACACAGGACTGTCATTTGCGGGATTGACCGGTTCCGCGGATCGAGACGCTGTGTGCCCCTAGATGCTTCACCCTCGCTGAGCGTCCTGATCGGCGCCGATAGCCTGGCACTCCGCCGCTCCGGCGTCGGGCGCATGACGCTGGAGATCGCCCGCGCCGCCCGGGCTTGCTCCGCGGTCGATTACACAGGGCTGCTGCTGGCACATGGCCTGGAATCGGTCGACGTGATCGATCACCTGGACGACGACCCGATCACGCATCCGCGGCCATCCGCCGTGCAACGGGTGCCGATCCCGTGGAAGGTCGCAGTCGGCCGCCTCCCCGGCGTGCAGACCCTGCGGCGGCTGAAGCATGGCGGCCTCAACCGGACGATCCGGCAGGTGGCTGCCGCGCAGGGTGGCCGGCTGGTTTACCACGAACCCAACATGATCGTGCGGCCGGTCGCGCTGCCCACCGTGTCGACCATCAACGACCTGTCTTGGCATCACGAGCCTTCCTGGCATCCGACCGAGCGGCTGCAATGGATCGACCGCAACCTGCCGACGACCCTGCGCCGCGCCCGGCGCTTCGTCGCGATCTCGCAGTTCACCAAGGATGCCGTGGTGCGCGAACTGGGCGTGCGCGCCGACCGCATCGACGTGGTGCCGCTGGCCCCGGCCGAGGAGTTCCAGCCCATGTCCGCCGCCGCGGCCGCACCGACCCTGGCGCGGTTGAACCTGGCGGACCATGGCTACGTGTTTTCCATCTCCACCATCGAGCCACGCAAGAATTTCGACCGCCTGCTGAACGCGCATTTGCATCTGCCCGCCGCCCTGCGCCGCAAGGCCCCCCTGGTCATCGCCGGCGGCAAGGGCTGGGGCGACGTGCTGGCCCGCCCGGAAGCCGACGCCGCCATCCGCGACGGCACGGTCCGCCTGCTGGGGCACGTCGCCGATGCGGATTTGGTGGCACTGTGTTCGCGGGCCGCGGTGTTCGCCTATGTCAGCCTGTACGAAGGGTTCGGCCTGCCCGTCGTGGAGGCCATGGCCACCCGCAGCCCGGTCCTGGCGTCCAGCACCACCGCGGTGGGGGAGCTGGCCGCCGGGGCCGCCCTGCTGGTGGACCCGTTCGACGAAGCCGCGATCTCCCAAGGGTTGCGGCAGCTCATCGAGGACCGCGCCTATGCCGAAAGCCTCCGCGAGGCCGGCCAGGCCCGCGCCGCGGAATATAGCTGGCAGCGGACGATCGACACCCTGGTGGTGAGCTGGCGGCGGGCACTGGCGTGACGCAGCGCCGGTTGCAATGGCCACGGCCGCATTGCATCCGGCACCCATCACGGTTATAGACGCCGCCGCGCGGTGATCCCGAATAGCTCAGTTGGTAGAGCAAGCGACTGTTAATCGCTCGGTCGTAGGTTCGAGTCCTACTTCGGGAGCCAGCGTCTCCGAGCCCAGCTTGGGAAAACGCCCTCACCCGGGCTGATCCATGGCGACCGGCACCTGGTTCATGCCGTCGGCCAGCATCCTCAGCAACCGGACGAGTTCGTCGAAATCGCCGCGCTCCCAGTCACGGAACATGGCCCGCGCCATGCGCTCGCGTGCGGCATCGACGGCGTTTGTCGCGTCCTTGCCGGCGGGGGTGATGACGGCTTCCCGCACCCGCCGGTCCACCGCGCCGGCCCGGCGGTTCACCAGCCCCAGCGCTTCCAGCCGCGCCACCTGCCGGCTCACGGTCGTGTAGTCGCGCCCGACCCGGCCGGCGAGTTCCACCACGCCGATCGGCCCGAGACGCTCCACCAGCACCAGCAGGGGAAACAGCGCGCGTTCCAGCGACAGCCCCGCCATGGCCAGCATCGCACGCGTCCCGCTCCGGCTGGTTCATCACGCCGACGATGTCGATCAGGGAACGGTGCAGCGCCGGCAGCAGCGCCGCGATATGTGCACTATGCACTTTCTTCGTTGACAACCGCACCCCTCCGGAACCATGTGCATCATACACATGGTGGCGACGGACATGGAAGCGCACAGGGAAACCGACGTGCTCGTCTGCGGCTCCGGCGCGGCCGGGCTTACCTTGGCGATCGACCTGGCGCGGCGCGGCGTCCGCTTCCGGTTGATCGACAAGCTCGCGGCCCCCTTCGCCGGCTCCCGCGGCAAGGGCGTCCAGCCCCGCTCGCAGGAGGTGTTCGAGGATCTCGGCCTGATCGACCGGCTTGCCGCCGCGGGTGGCCTGTATCCGCCGGTCCGCCGCTACGGCAGCGATGGCCGGACGGAGGACGCGCAGGCGGTCTCCGTCGCGGCGCCTACGCCGGCAGAACCATACCGTTCGACGCTGATGGTCTCGCAACACCGCACCGAAGCGATCATGCGCGAGCGGCTTGCCGAGTTTGGCGCCGCCCCCGAATACGGCCGGGCGCTCCTCAGCTTCGAGCAGGACGCGTCCGGCGTGACCGCCCACGTCGCGCGAACCGGACCGGGTGACCCGGAGATCGTCCGCTGCCGCTTCCTGGTTGGCGGGGATGGCGGCCGTTCCACCGTTCGGCGCGCCCTCGGCATCGGGTTTCCCGGGGAGGACCTGGGCGTGCGCGCCATCGTGGCGGATTTGGAGTTGGGCGGCCTGTCGCGCGACGCGTGGCACCGCTTCAACGCCGACGACCCGGCGCGCCAGGTCCTGCTTTGCCCGCTGCCACGCTCCACGCTGTTCCAGCTTCAGGCGGCCATCCCGGCCGAAGGCGAGCCCGACCTGTCCCCTGGCGGGGTGCAGGGTTTTCTCGACAGGCAGGTGCCGAGTCGGGGCCTGCGGGTGCGCGGTGTCGCCTGGGCGTCGGCGTACAGCATGGGCGCGCGCCTGGCTGACAGCTTCCGCGTCGGCCGCGCCTTCCTGATGGGTGACGCCGCGCACACCCACCCGCCAACGGGCGGCCAGGGGCTGAACACGGGGGTGCAGGACGCCTACAATCTCGGCTGGAAGCTTGGCGCGGTCCTTTCGGGCGCACCGGGCACGCTGCTCGACAGCTATGAGGCGGAGCGGCGCCCGATCGCGGCGTCGGTGCTCGGCCTGTCGGCGGCGTTGCTGGACCAGATGAAGCGAGGCGCCTTGCAGCGCGGTCGTGACGTGCACCAGCTGGACCTCGGCTATGTCGGATCGCCGTTGTCGCTGCCGGCGTCAGCCACGGCCAGGCGTGGCCCTCAACCCGGTGACCGCGCGCCGGATGCCCCGTTGCGGGGTGCAGGCGGGCAGCCACGACGCGTGTTCGACTTGTTGCAGGGGCCGCACTGGACACTGCTCAGCCAAGGCGATGCCGCCTCCCTGCCGGCGTCGAACCCGGCGCTGCACGTCCATCGCATCGGCCCCGACGGCGAGTTCACTGACCCGGAGGGCCATTTCGCCGCCGCCTATGCCACGGCGGACGGCGACGTGCTGCTCATCCGCCCGGACGGCTACCTGGGCGCCCGCCTGGCCGTTGCGGACGCGGCGCGGCTCACCGACTATCTGGCCACCTGGCGACCATGCCCCGCCGCGACCGGCGACGCCATCGCAGGGCGGCGGCCATGAACCTGGACCTCACGGACAAGGTTTTCATCGTCACCGGTGGCACGGACGGGCTGGGCCTGGCCGCGGCGCGCTGCCTTGTCGCCGAAGGGGCGCGGGTGCTGGTCACCGGACGGACGGACGCCAAGTTCCGTCGCGCGCAGGCGTCCTATGGCGGCGCGGTCGACCGGGTCGCCTTCCTAGCGGGCGACAATGTCGACCCTGCCCTGCCCGCACGCTTGCACGCGGCCGTGATGGAGCGCTGGGGACGGTTGGATGGCCTGCTCGTCAGCGTCGGCGGACCACCGCCGGGCAAGGCGCTGACGACGGATGACGACACATGGCGCCGGGCGTTTGAAAGCATCTTTCTCGGCACCGTTCGCCTGGTGCGCGAGCTTTCGGCCGTCATGTCCGACGGCGGTGCGATCGCGCTCGTGTTGGCCGTTTCCGCCAAGGAAGCCGCGCCGAACCTGCCCATCTCCAGCGGGCTGCGGCCCGGGCTCGCGCTGTTGGCGAAGAACTTCGCCGACGAACTCGGCCCGCGGAACATCCGCATCAACACGCTGCTGCCCAATCTGTTCGGGACGGAGCGCATGCGGCACATCCTCGGCGACGGGGATCCGCCAACCGCCACCCTGGCGCTGAAGCGGATCGGCGATCCCCTTGAGTTCGGACGCCTGGCCGCGTTCCTGCTGTCGTCCGCCGCCTCCTACGTGACGGGTGCGGCGGTCGCCATCGATGGAGGCCAGATGAAGTTCCTTTAGCCCTCCTGACCCGCCAAGTCCGCCTCATACGGCCAGCTATTCGCCGAGGGCTACGTCACAGGACGCACGGGTTCGGGCACCTTTGTCGCAGCCGGGCTTCCGACCGATTTCGATCCGGCTTTGTGCCGAACGGACCCGGCGCCGCCAAGCAAGACGCCGTGCTGTCCGCGACGGGCCGGCGGTATGCCACGCTGTCACCCGACGCGCTGTCCGCGCGCCGGCCATCCCGTTCAACAACGCCGTCGTCGCCATCAACGCCCGCACGTCCGATCTGTGGCGCAAGCTGACGATGAAGCACCTCCGCGTGTTCGGGGACGCCCATCTCGGCTACGGGCATCCGGCTGGCACGACCGAGATGCGAGCCATCATCGCCACCTATCTGCGGGCGGCGCGCGGCGTCCGGTGCGAGCCGGACCAGGTGATCCTGCCGTCCGGCGCGCAGCAGGCGGTGGACCTGGTGATCAAGACCTTGCTCGACCCGGGGACGCAGGCTTGGGTGGTGGAGGACGATTTCGATTCGAGTTCCGTTACTCCGGGCGGCCCTTGGCGTCCTTGCAGGGCTTGGACGATGCCGGGCGGGTCATCTACGTGGAGACGTTCAGCAAGGTGTTGTTCCCCGGCCTGCGGCTTGGCTACGCCGTGATGCCGACTCCGCTGATCCACGTATTCCAGGCCGCCCGGTTCCTCGCCGACCGCTTCGCGCCGACCCTGCTTCAGGCGGCCTTGTGCGAGTTCATTCCACGGGGTCTTCGGCACGCTGTGCTGACCGCCAAATACCGGAGTCAGGCGCCCTACAGCGGCAGCTCCTTCGAGTTCATTCCACGGGGTCTTCGGCACGCTGTGCTGACCGCCAAATACCGAGTCAGGCGCCCTACAGCGGCAGCTCCTTCGGCCAGTCCGCGGCGGTCAGGCCGATGAGGGGCAGACTATCCAGGATGGATTGGCGCAGGAACCCGTTGCCTTTGTTGAACCGGATCCAATAGCCAAGGTAGTCGCGGAACGTCTTGTCCGGCTCGCGTGCGATGCCGCCCGCGGATTCGTTCTGGTAGCGCGGAGTCGGGATCGTGAGGTGCCCCATGGACGGGACCTTCTTCAGGATGCCCAGCGCCAGCAGGATGGCGACGGCCTGCACATCGGCGCGGTTGGCCATGACCGCCGTGGTCGCTTCCTCCACCGAATTGAACCGCAGGATCGTGGCTTTTGGGCAGGCGGCCGACACCGTCTGGTCGTGGGAGGAGCCGCTATCCACCGCAATCCTGATCTCCGGACGATCAAGGTCCTCCCAGGTGCTGGCCGGGATGTCCTTGCGCACGATCGCCGTCACCACGCTGGTGAAGATCACGTCGGTGAAATCGATCGCCAAGGCGCGCTTGGGCGTCGGCGACAGGCCGAAGAACAGATCGATCTTGCCCGATTGCAGATCCAGCACCCCGTTGCCCCAGACCGTCTCGTGCACCACGAGCTCCACCTCCATGTCCTTGGCCAACTGGGCGGCGACCGTGTAGTAGAAGCCGCTCCACTGCCCGGAGGCCTGGTCCTTGCGGTAGTACGGTGCACCGGCGGCGACCGCCCCGATGCGGAGCTGCTTCGTGCGACGGATACGGGCAAACACCGACTCCGTCGCGGCATCGGCGGCCTTGACCAGGCTGGGCAGCGCGCCCGCCAACAAGGCCGAGCCGCCCAATCCAGCGGTCAACGCAAGCCTACGACGTGAAAGCATTCCCGGACCCTTAAGCAACGATCGCGCCGTGATAGCGCGCGCGGCAAGCATTGGCCATCTGCGACGACCCCCGGGGGCCGCGCTTGGCTAGATGCGTTTGCCCAAATGCCGCTCCAACACCTGGACGCCGACCGTCAGCGGAAACAGCACGACGAAGTAGGTGACGGCGATGAAGGTATAGACCTCCAACGGACGGTAGGTTTCGTGTGCCACGTATTGTCCTTGATACAGCAAGTCCGCCACCGCCAGCGTCGACAGCAGGGAGGTATTCTTAAATTGCAGGATGGACTGGCTGAGCAACGGTGGGATCACGCGACGGATCGCCTGCGGCAGGATGACCTTCCACATGACGTGGCGGGGCTTCAAGCCGACGGCAAACCCGGCCTCCGACTGGCCTGCGCCGATCGACTGGATGCCGGCGCGGAAGATTTCCGCGTAGAAGGCGCTGCCATACAGGCTCATGGACAGGATCGCCGCCGCGGCGGCGGATATCTCGACGTTCAGCAGGATCGGCAGCGCGTAGAAGAACCAAACGAGCTGCACCAGCAGCGGCGTGCAACGGAATACCTCGACATAGGCCCGGGCTAAGACCCGGACCGGCCGCCGCCGCCCGACGCGGCCCAGCCCGACCAGCAGCCCCAGGGCGATCCCGCACACCACGACGATGGCCGTGAACAGCAGGCTGACGCCGATGCCGCGCAGGAACAGCCCGCGATAGCCCCACAGGAACGAGAAATCCCATTGATACACGGTGTCTCCTGCGAGTGGCCGGGCGCGGTTGTACCGGGATTGCCGCACCGCGTCATCCCGTGCCATTCGATGCGTTTCCGCCCCGGAGATGGCCATGCCTCGTGCGACAACCGAGCAGCTTGAGCTGCTGCGCCAACACGACACGCCAACGGTTTGGAACGCGCTCGGCACGTTGCGCGGGCGCAAGCTGACCGGTTTCACGCGTGGGCCGATGGTGGCCGGCCCCAGCCGGGCCAAGGCGATGGTGGGGTACGCCGTCACGGCGAAGCTGATGTCTTCTGCACCATCCGATCGCTCCGCGGCGGAGCAGGTGGCGATCCGCAACGCGTATTACCGCCATCTCGGCGCCAGCCCGCGCCCGGCCATCGTGGTGATCGAGGATTGGGGGCCCTCCCCAGGCCTCGGCGCGTTTTGGGGTGAGGTGAACTGTGCCATCCATCGCGGCCTCGGCATGTCTGGGGTGCTGACCAACGGCGCGGTGCGCGACATGGATGCGTTGGACCCGGAGTTGCCGATCCTGGCCGGCAGGATCTGCCTGAGCAACGGCATGACGGGCCTGACGGAGATCGACGTGCCGGTGACCGTGCTGGGCCTGCACGTGCGCCCCGGTGACTTGCTGCACGCGGACCGGCATGGCGCGATGGTCATCCCGCCGGACTACCTCGGCGAGCTTCCCGACGCGATAACCCGGCTGCTGGAGCGGGAACGGGAGGTGATCGCCCGCACCCGCCAGCCGGGCTTCGACGCGGAAGCGATGATCGAAACGTGGAAGCTCATGGAAGGACGACATTGATGGCAGCCGAGCCGTTGCGGATCCTGGTGATCGACCCGTTGTTCGACCAGGTGCCCGACGTGGAAGAACAGGCCGCCGGGCCAGACGTGGAGCTGGTCTTTCGCCGCTCGGTCGACGGCCGGTTGCGGGACGAGGCCGAGTATGCGGGCGCCGATGCGGTGCTCAACTGCCGCAGCGCGCATCTCCTCCCCGCCGAGGTCATCGCCAAGCTGACACGCTGCCGGGCGATCGCCCAGGGCGGCGTGGGATACGGACATGTCGATCTGGCCGCGGCGGCGGCGGCCGGCATTCCGGTCCTGCACACCCCCGATTACGGGACGACGGAAGTGGCGGACCATGCCGTCGCCCTGTCGCTCACCCTGCTGCGCGGCATCCAGGCCTATGACCGGCGGTTGCGGCGGTCGAACGAGTCCTGGGACGCCCGGCTGCTGAAAACGGTGAAGCGGCTGCCCGGCCTGCGGGTGGGCCTCGTCGGGCTCGGCCGCATCGGCACCGCGGCGGCCCTGCGCTTCCAAAGCTTCGGCATGGAAGTCGGCTTCTTTGACCCGAACCTGCCCGTGGGGGCACAACTCTCCTTCGGCTGGGAACGGTTCGAAACGGTCGAGGAGCTGTTGGCCCGCAGCGACCTCGTCAGCCTGCATTGTTTGCTGAATGACGACACGCGCCACATCATCAATGCCCGGACGCTGGCGCAGATGCCGCACGGGGCGGTGCTGGTGAACACCGCGCGTGGCGGCATGGTGGATTTGGACGCGGTGCATGCGGCGCTGAAGGATGGCCGCCTGGGCGCCGCCGGGCTGGACGTGTTCGAAACCGAGCCGCTGGACCGCGAACACCCGTTGATTGCCGCGTGGGCGGCGGGCGAGGAATGGCTGGACGAAAGGCTGGTCCTAACCCCGCATTCAGCGTTCTACAGCACCGCCAGCGTGCTGGACATACGCCGGTTGTCCATGCAGTACCTGATGAACTATCTCCGGCGCGGCCAGTTGCGCACCTGCGTGAACTTGCCGCTGCTGGCCGGGCGGCGGTTGCGTGGCCCGGCGGGGCGTCCCGTGGCCGGGGCCGCGGGAGGCTAGGGCTATGCGCGTCGCGATCCTGGGCACGGGCGGCATCGGCCGCGGCTATGCCGCCTTTCTGGCGGCGGCGGGCCACATGCCCGTCCTGTGGTCACCGACCGGTAGAGGGCTGGCCGCACCCGGTTGCGACCTGGTCGCCACCGGGGTCGTGGACGCGACGCGGCCGGTCGCGGTCGCCGGCGAGTGCGCCGGGGCGGTGGCGGGGGCGGACATCGTGCTGGTGGCCGTGACGGGGAACGGGCTGCTGCCAACGCTGCGCGCGCTTGCCCCGGCCCTGGCGGATGGGCAGTTGGTCATCATCAGCGCCCACCTCTCCTTTGCGGCGCTGCTGCTGTCACGCCTGGTGGCGGCCCGGGGGGTGCGGGTGACGGTCGCCGCCTGGGCCACCACGGCGCTGACGGCACGCAGGGGCGCGGGCAGCAGCGTCCACATCTCCGGCAAGCGCGCGCGGCTGGACGTGGCGGCCCTGCCGACCGGGCAGGCAGACGCGGCGCTTGCCGGCTGCCAGGCGCTGTTCGGCGACGCGTTCGACCTGCGCCCCGACCTGCTGGCGATCATGCTCAGCAACCTCAACCCGCCGGCCCACATGGCGAACATGCTGTGCAACCTGACCCGGGCGGAGAAAGGCGAGGTGTGGGTCAACTACGCCGGCTTCACCCCCGCCGTCACCCGGCTGATCCAGGCGTTGGACCGGGAACGGCTGAACCTTGCCGCCGCATACGGCCTGCCCGTCCGCAGCATCGAGGAGCATTTCGTCGCGTCCTTCGACGTGGCGCGCGCGCCGCTGGCGGTCATGGCCGGCATCGTCGCCGCGCGCCGGCCGGAGCTGAAGGGGCCGGCGACCCTGGACACCCGCTTCGTGACGGAGGACGTGCCGTTCGGCTTGCTGCCGTTGGTGCTGCTCGGCCAACTCGCCGACTGCCCGATGCCGTTGCACGAGGCCGGGATCGCCTTGTTCTCCGCCCTGTATGGCCGGGACTTCCGGGGCGAGAATGACCTGCTGCCGCTCCTGCCGCTAGGCGGTTGGACGCAGCAGCAGTTGCACGACGCCATGCGCGATGGCTGGCCGGGCTAGGCCAGGCACCCGCGGCGCTACAGGTAGGTGGCGATCGCCTCGTATTCGGACTGGCTCAGCGTGACCTTGCCGTTGCCATAGGTCTGGGACGCGGCCGCGAAGTCCCGCAGCTTGGTGAACTGCCGCATGGTGTCCTCCACGCTGACGGTGGCGACGATCGCCGCCATGCCTTCCTCCAGGCTGTGCGGGTCGTCCTTGACCTCCAAGGCCTCGATCCACGTCTCGCATGCCAGTTGCACCGACCTTGCGTCGAATTCGGCTTCAGCCACGGCGCGTCCCCTTCGATGGACAGGTGACGTTATCTGCCACGAGGGCATTACCGGGACGTTTACGGACGCCGCCCGCATGGGGCATGACTGGGCCGGGGATGGGTGCCACGGCCAGCAGCCGCGGCATGCCCGGGGGGAAGCAACATGGCTCAGCGGCCGATCTGGCGTGGACACTTGCGGCTGGCGCTGGTCTCGTGTCCGGTGGCGTTCTACAGCGCCAACCACGATCGCGGATCGCTGCACTTCAACCTCATCAACCCGAAGACCGGCAACCGGGTAAAGATGATCACCCAGGACGCCGAAACCGAGGACACCCTGTCGCGCGGTGACCTGGTGAAGGGCTACGAGTACAAGAAGGGCAGCTACCTGATCGTCGACGACGACGATTTCGAACGCGCGCGCATCGAAAGCTCCTCGACCGTGAAGATCGAGAAATTCGTGGACGCCGCGTCGATCGACCCGATCTACTTCGACGCCAGCTACTACCTCGCCCCGGACGGGGATGCCGGTCAGGACGTCTACGTCGTGCTGCGCGACGCCATCGCGAGCACGGGGAAGATCGCCTTGTCACGCGCCGTCATCGCTCGGCGGGAGCATCCGATCGCCATCATGCCGATGGGCAAGGGCCTGGTCGTGCACACCCTGCATGAGGAACGCGACCTGAACGATTACGGCGATCTGTTTGACCACCTCCCCTCCGCCAAGCCCGACCCGGACATGATCGAATTGGCCACCCAGCTGATCACCCGGCAAACCGGGACCTATGACCCGGCCGACATCGAGGACCGCTACGAAACGCGGCTGCGCGCGGTGATCGAGGCCAAGCTCAAGGGCGAGGGCATCGAAGCCGAGGAGGCCGAGGAGCCGGATCGCGGCAACGTCATCGACCTGATGGCCGCGTTGAAGAAAAGCCTGGGGCAGACCCCGGCTGCCGACCCGGCGCCGGCAAAATCGGCCGGCAAGGCGAAACCCGCCGCGAAGGCTGCGGCGGAGCCGAAGGAAAAGCCCGACAAGAAGGCGGCCAAGGCGCCGTCAGCCGCGCCCCGAACCTCCGCCCGAAAGCGCGCCTGACTCGTCGTCCACCGGCCAGCGCCGCAACCGCACGTGCTGGCCGTCTTCAAGGCAGACTTCGCAGTACAGCGCATGCGTTTGGGCGTGGTAGCCGGTTTCCGCATCGCCGATGCCGCATTGCGGGCAGTTGTAGTGCCACAGGGGGACGGTGGTCAGCTTGGTCGTGGTGGACGTGATTTAGGCCTCCATGCGTCAGACGGCACCTCGGACTTCGACTCTAAACCGTCGCCTGTAGCTCGGCCAGCAAACCGGCTTTCACAATTTGATTCCCGGGCCGGGATGATCGCACGACGGCGGAAGGCTGCGGCCGGCGGATCGCCGCTTGCCATCGTGCTGGTACGGCCGCGAGATTGCTCCCGCCGGCTGGGTGGTGCAGTTGCCGTCCATGGACCACAAAAGCCTGCTCACCATCGCCCAACGAACCGCAGGCCCGTGGCTTGACACGCGCGACGGCGACATCCGCGCGGACCGGGCAAATGGGCGCCGGGCCGCAAGCAAGGACCTCGCCTTGGTCACCCGCCGGCACCGCGACTTCGAAGATGGGCTGCTCGGCCGGGCCAAGGCCGCCACCCTGGCCTTTCGCAGCGACCTGACCGCGCTGGCTACCGATCTCGGCCGCCAGGTGGACGACCTCGCCCGCGAACGGGACGAGCATATCGGCCAGAAATTGCGCGAAAGCCGCGAGGAACGGCAGCGCGTGCTGGCGGCGCTGGAGTCCCGCCGCGGCCCCTCCTCCGCCCGGTTCAGCGCCCAGGCGCGGGCGTTGGAGCAGGCCGAACGCGACCACCGCAGCGTCCGCGCCGCCGTGGGCGGCCGTTTGCTGCGCCGTCAGATGGTGGGCGGCTACTGGGCCGTGCTGCTGATGCTGGCGGTGGCGGAGGTGCCGATCAACCGCCTGGCCTTCGAGTTGTTCTTCCAGGAGCAGCCCTTGCTGTCCCTGATCCTGGCCGGGGCGGTGGGCATCGCCCTGATGTTCCTGGCCCACCTCACCGGGCTGCTGGTGCGGCGGGAGCCGCAGCCGCCGCGCTGGCGGCAAGTTCGGCATTTCGGCGGCATCGTGCTGGTGCTGCTCGTCACGGCGATGCTGGTCTACGCGCTGGCCACCATGCGCCAGCTCTACATCCAATTGCTGCAGAACGAAGGCGGCTCGCTGCAGCAGCAGGTGGAAGCCATCCTGCGCGGCAATGCCGCCTCCGCCGTGACGCAGGTCGCGTCCACCCAGCTCGGCGTCGCCGGATACACGCTGATGGCGCTGAACCTCACCTTGTTCGTGGTAGGGGCCGCGGCCTCCTTCCTGCGGCACGATCCCCACCCGGATTACGAGGCGGCCTGGCGCGCGGACCGCCGCGGGCGCGCCCGGCTGACGCGCACACGCGCCCGGTTCGAGGCACGGCTCGACGCCGTGCAGAAGGAGCATGACGCGCGGGTGCGCGCCCTGGACGAGCTGCTGCGGGAAACCGAAGCCAAGCACGACCAGTTGGCGGCGCAGGCCGCCGCGGTGGAGCCGTTCTTTGCCGACACCGTGGCGCGGATCGCCAATGGCGTGCGCAGCCGCTCCCTGGCCTTCGTGGAAGGTGCCCTGGCCGCCCTGCCGGAGGGTGCGGCCGGCGGCTCCATCGCCGACATCCAGGCGCTGGGGGAGCACGCCGTCCGACAGGCCTTGCTGGGCGGGGGAGAGGAGGCGGCATGAGGCGCCTGCCGATCCTGGCCGCCTTTCTGGCCGTGTCCGTGTCGGCCCATGCGGCGGAAGACTATTGCAGCTATGGCCACGCCACCGCGGTGCTGCTGGTGGACCGCACCACCCAGTTCGACGACACCGACCGCTCCGTGTTCTTGGACGCGACGGCCGGGCTGATCGCCCAGCTCGGGCCCGGCGACCGGCTGGTGGGCTACACCATGACCGGCGCCTACACCGAAAGCCGCAAGCTGTTCGAGCAATGCAAGCCGGGCTGCCCGGACGAAGGGTTTTTCGCCGGGCTGATGTCGGCCTGCTCGCCCGTGGTGGCCCGGGCCCGGCTGCGCGACTTCACCACCGCGCTGGCCGCCGAACTGGCCACCATGCTGCGCGACCCGGAGCAGACGCCGCAATCCGACCTGTTGCGCACGGTGGCGGAAGTGACCCGCGCCTACGCCACGGCGGCCGACGGCGCACGGCCGATCCGCACCGTGATCCTGTTCTCCGACCTGCTGGAGAACTCGACCGTGCTGCCGGAACGCGACCTGCGGCGGCTACCGCCCGCCCGTAGCCTGCAACGGCTGGACCAGGCCGGCCTGGCGCCGCGCGTGGCGGGCGCGACCGTGCGGGTGTTCGGCTTCGGCCGCGATGACGCGCCGGGCCGGCCGCCTTTGCCCCAGGACCAGCGGCAACGGATCGCGCAGGTCTGGCAGCAATGGTTTCGCGCCGGGGGCGCCACGGAGGTGGAGCTGGGGTTCCGCTGATATCCGGGCGGCAAGGCCCCGAACCGCCGTATTGACACCCAATCGCCCCGGTGCACACCGTCCGTTCGGGTAAAAATCGGGGCGGGAAACATGGATAAACCGGACGCTTCTGCTGGCACGCGGCTGCGCCTGCGCAGCCGCCGCTGGTTCGATGACGCGACCAACCCCGGCATGACCGCGCTCTACATCGAGCGGATGATGAATTACGGCCTGACGCAGGAGGAACTGCAGGGCGGCAAGCCGGTCATCGGCATCGCGCAGACCGGCAGCGACATCGTGCCCTGCAACCGCCATCACATCGAGCTGGCGAAGCGCACGCGCGACGGCATCCGCGACGCCGGCGGCATTCCGCTGGAATTCCCGGTGCACCCGTTGCAGGAAACGCTGAAGCGCCCCACCGCGGCATTGGACCGCAACCTCGCCTATCTCGGCCTGGTGGAAGTTTTGCACGGCTACCCGCTGGACGGCGTGGTGCTGACCACCGGGTGCGACAAGACGACGCCGGCCTGCCTGATGGCCGCGGCGACGGTCAACATCCCCGCTATCGTCCTGTCCGGCGGCCCGATGCTGGATGGCTGGTGGAAGGGCCGACTATCCGGCTCCGGCACCATCGTGTGGGAAGCGCGCAAGCTGCTGGCCGAAGGGGAGATCGGCTACAAGGAGTTCATGAGCATGGTGGCCAGCTCGGCGCCGTCGCCGGGCCATTGCAACACCATGGGCACGGCCACCAGCATGAACAGCCTGGCGGAAGCGCTGGGCATGTCGCTGCCCGGCTGCGCCGCCATCCCCGCGCCGTATCGCGAGCGTGCCTGGATGGCCTACGAAACCGGGCGCCGCATCGTCGCCATGGTGCACGAGAACCTGCGTCCGTCCGACATCATGACGCAGCAGGCGTTCGAGAACGTCGTGGTGGCCGCCGCGGCGCTCGGCGCTAGCAGCAACTGCCCCATCCACATGGTCGCCATCGCCCGGCACATGGGGGTGGACCACACGCTGGACGATTGGCAGCGCGTGGGGGCGGACATCCCGCTGCTGGTGGATTGCCAGCCGGCCGGGCGGTTCCTGGGCGAGGGCTTCCACCGCGCGGGCGGCGTCCCGGCCGTGATGAAGGAGCTGCTGGACGCCGGCAAGCTGCACAGCGGCGCGCGCACCGTCAGCGGCCGGACGCTGAAGGAGGATCTGGATGCCGTGGAAGCGCCGGACCGCGAGGTGATCCGGGCGTTCGACACGCCGATGATGCCGGCGGCGGGCTACGTGGTGATGGGCGGCAACCTGTTCGACTCCGCCGTGATGAAGACCAGCGTGATCGACCCGGCGTTCCGGGCACGGTTCCTGTCGGACCCGGACCGCCCCAACGTGTTCGAAGGCAAGGCCGTCGTGTTCGAAGGGCCGGAGGACTACCACGACCGCATCGAGGACCCGGCCCTAGGGGTGGACGAGCACACGCTGCTGGTGATCCGCAACTGCGGCCCGATCGGCTATCCCGGCGGGGCGGAGGTGGTGAACATGCAGCCACCGGCCGCGCTGCTGAAGCGCGGCATCGCCGCGTTGCCGACCATGGGCGACGGCCGCCAATCCGGCACCAGCGGCAGCCCTTCCATCCTCAACATCTCCCCGGAAGCAGCCGTCGGCGGCGGCCTGGCGCTGTTGCAAACCGGCGATCGGGTGCGCATCGACCTCAACACCCGCAAGGTGGACGTGCTGATCCCCGACGCGGAGCTGGACGCCCGCCGCGCCGCCTGGACCCCGCCCAAGCTCGACAGCAAGACGCCGTGGGAGCAGATCCACCGCAACACCGTGGGCCAGCACGGCACCGGCGCCTGCCTGGAAACGGCGACGCTGTTCCTGGACATCGTGCAAACGCGCGGCGAGTCGCGTCACAATCACTAGGGTTAGCCGTTCGCTGCTGTACTCAGAACACATCAGGGCAACCGCGTGTTTGACTGTGGAACGGTGAGTTCCCGCCGCCGTTGAGCAGGTCATGTCGTCAACGAACCACCGACGGACCGTCTACCAACCCGACAACGGCGGTCCTGAGTGACCGTCGCCGCCGATGGTGATGTGTGGGCCACCACGGTTAGCTCCGGGCCTCCGGCTGTTTGGGGCGGGGTGGAATGCAGTGTGGTCCGGGTTGGTGACGAATGGCGGGACCAGGTCAAGGAGACCGGTCACCATACGCGCGGCGCCGGCGACATCGCCCTGCTCGCGGCCCTGGGCGTGCAAACCGTACGCTATCCCGTGCTATGGGAGCGAACCGCCGGCGGCGCTGCGGATTGGGACTGGCATGATCGGCAACTCAGCGCCTTGCAACGACACGGCATGGGGGTGGTGGCGGGCCTGATGCATCACGGGTCCGGCCCGGCCGGTACGGACCTGCTGGACCCCGCCCTGCCAGAAAAGCTCGCCGTGCACGCTGGCATGGCGGCGGAGCGGTATCCGTCCATCAAGCTGTGGACCGCGGTCAACGAGCCGCAAACCACGGCGCGGTTCAGTTGCCTGTATGGCCACTGGTACCCACACCAGCACGACACCGGCGCGTTCTTCCGCGCCCTGGTGAACCAATGCCGGGCGATCCTGCTGGCGGGCCGCGCCATTCGGGCACGAACCGCGGATGCGCGCTTCATCCAAACGGAGGATGTGGGCCGCGTTTTCGCCACCCGGCCGCTGCGGGCGCAGGCGCATTACGAGAACATGCGGCGCTGGCTCAGCCTCGACCTGCTGTGCGGGCGTGTCGACTGGCGGCACCCTTGGCGCCGGCTGATCGAAGCGGCCGGCGTGTCGGCGCGGCACCTTGACGAGCTGGCCACCGGGGAAGCGGCGCCGGACGTGATCGGCGTCAACCACTACGTGACCAGCGACCGCTTCCTGGACCATCGCTGCGCGCTCTACCCGGCCCATCTGCGCGGCGGCAACGGCCGGGTGCCGTATGCGGATACCGAAGCCGTGCGCGCCGACCTGGATTTGGGCGTAACCGGGTGGGAGCCTCGGCTGCGCGAGGTATGGCAGCGCTACGGCCGTCCCATGATCCTGTCCGAGGTGCATCTCGGCTGCGACGACCCGGAAGAGTCGGTCCGATGGCTCATGGAAGCCTGGACGGCGGCACAAACGCTGCGGTCGGACGACATTCCGGTGAACGCCGTCGTGCCCTGGGCTTTGTTCGGCCTGGTTGACTGGGACACGATGCTGCGGGAGCGTCGCGGCCGGTTCGAGGCCGGTGCGCTCGATCCCCGAGCCGGCCCACCTCGGCCGACCCTGCTCGCCGCGGCGATCACCTGCCTGGCGCGCACCGGCGACTTTTCCCACCCATGCTTGCTGGAGCCGGGGTGGTGGCGGCGGCATGGACGGGTCCACGAGTGCCTTCGGGCGTGAAGCGGCCCAGGCGAGCAGGCCAGCAACACAGGAGCGAGCAGGTGCCCGGCACCGCACCGCGCTTCCTGTTCCACTACGTGGCGCGGCATCGCCGATCGATCATGTTGCTGTTTGCCGTCGTGGTGTCCGGCGCCATGGCCGCCGTAACCGCTCAATACGGCTTGCGGCTCCTGGTCGACGCGATGACGGCGCCGGACCGTGACCTGCCTGCCGTAACTCGGGCGCTCGGGCTGTTCCTCGGCTTGCTGGCGCTGGAGAATGTCTGCTGGCGCGCGGGCGGGTTCATCGGCGCGCGTTCCGTCGTGGCGGTGAGCGAGGACATACGGGTCGACCTGTTCGCGGTGGTGAGCGCCCGGTCCTGGGATTTCTTCAGTGCCAAAGGAAGTGGCGCGCTGTCGGGGCGCATCACGGGCGCGGCCGAAGCCGCCACCGCGGTGCTGCGCACCCTGGTGTGGAACGTCTTGCCGCCTGCGACCGACTTGGTCGGGTCGGCGGTCGTGCTGTCGCTGGTGAACTGGCAGTTGGGCGCGGCGCTGGTCGGGGCTGCCGCGCCAGTCACCTTCTTGCTTCATACAATGGGCAAGCGCGGCTTTCGGCTGCACGAGGCCTATTACCGTGAGGCAGCCGAGACATCGGGCGCTTTGGCCGACGTGTTGGCCAACATAAGCCTTGTTCATGCGTTCGGCAGCCGCTTTCGCGAGCGAGACGGCTTGCGGCAGCGTATCCGCCGGGAAGGCAGCGCCCACACGGCGAGTTGGCAGTTCCTCGAACGGCTGCGCTGCGCCCACGACGTGGCGTTCTGGCTGGTCAACGCTGCGGTGTTGAGCGCGGCGGTCATGCTGTGGCGCCACGGCGCACTCAGCACGGGCGGCGTCGTGGTCGCGTTGACGCTGACGCTGCGCGGGTTGGCCGGCTCCCGCGAACTGGGCTTGTCCCTGCTGGGCCTGTCGCAGCAATTGACTGCGGTGAGGGAAGCGGTCGGCGTGTTGGCCGATCTTGGTGCCCAGGCCGGTCCCGCGACTGGTGCGGCGATACAGGTACGGGAAGGCACGATCGAGTTGCGCGCGGTCCGGTTTGCGCCGTCTCCCCGAGAGCCCTTGTTCGACGGCTTCGATCTTCTTGTGCCTGCCGGGCAGCATATCGGTATCGTCGGACCGTCCGGTGCCGGGAAATCAACCCTGCTTCGGTTGATGCGCGGGGTGGTCCAACCGCAATTCGGAGTGGTGCTGTTCGATGGACAGGCGCTTATCGAGCCCGATCCCGCGGATGCGTTCTGCGTGGTCCCGCAGGAATCAACCCTGTTCCAGCGCAGCATCCTGACGAACCTCAGTTACGGGTGTGATGGCGCGAGTTGGCCCGAAGTGCTCGCCGTGTCGAAGGCGGTGGGCTGTGACCGCTTCGTGCGAGAGCTTGCCAACGGGTACGACACGATGGTGGGCGAACGCGGCGTGCGGCTGTCTGGCGGACAAAGGCAGCGGATCGCCGTCGCGCGGGCGCTGCTCCGCCGTGGCCCGGTGCTCTTGCTGGACGAAGCAACCAGCGCTTTGGACAGCGCGGCCGAGTTGGAGGTGCAAAGCGCTTTGCTGCACTATGCCGCCAAGCGCACGATTGTTTCGGTGGCGCATCGGCTGTCCACGGTGATGGAGTTCGACAGGGTTGTCGTGCTTGAGGCCGGACGCATCATCGAAGATGGGCCGCCGGCCGAACTACGCCGGAGCAATGGCTATTTCGCCCGCACGCTACAAATGCAACGCGGTGACTCAGAGGAAGCCGCCGCGTTGCCTCAATAGATTGTTCCTACTCGCAGTCAAGCTCGGCTCGATTGCGGAACCCCCGACGACCACGCGCACCTGCCCACGTCTTTCGACGGCAAGCAGATGCGCGTGGCAAAGTTTAGAACTTGCCGATGGCCTCCGCACTCATCTGCTGGGTCTCGGCGCCGCTATCAGGGCGCGCTGGCCCAAGCACTGGTTCCTGGCCGAGAGGCTTGTTCACGAACGTGCTGTGCTGGCCTTTCCCGTCCAGTGCTGGCCCGCTGTTCCAAGGCGCGGGTGCCGGTTCCGAGCCGTCCACAGCCGTCGCAAAGAAGGCGTAGCTGAACTCCTGCGTCTCGTTTGCCTGGTTGAAGCTGTTCGGAATGGGGAGCGTTTCCGTCGCGCCGCCGAGCTCCTCGATGACGGCCAGCCATTGTTGCTGATGCATCGTGTCACGCGCGATCAGGAACGACAGCATCTTTTGCATGCCAGTATCCTTGGTCGCATTATACAACCGCACCGCCAGCACACGACCGGTGCTTTCGGCCGCCACGTTGCAATACATGTCGGCCGCAAGATTGCCGCTGGCATAGATATGCGACATGTCGAACGGCACGCCGTCGGCGTTCGCCGGGTAGGCGGACAGTCCCGTCGACAGGATATGTCGCTGAAGCATGCCCTCCATCATGTGACGCGGGCGCTCCCCGCCACCCATGACGGACGCGACGACACCGCTTGCCTGCGCGGCCGCATCCTTGGCGGAAGCGGGCGCCGTTTCGAGGTTGAGGGCGACGGCGGTCGCGAGCATTTCGATATGCCCCATTTCCTCCGTCGCAGTGTGCAGCAACATGTCGCGATACTTGGTTGTTGGGCCGCGCGCGCCCCAGGCCTGGAAGAAATACTGCATGCACACGCGTATCTCCCCCTCAATGCCGCCAATGGCCTGCTGTAGTTGGCGGGCAAACAAGGGGTCCGGCGTTTCAACGCTAACTGGCCACTGCATACGTTTATCGTGATAAAACATGGGAAACCTTCCGCTGCGAGGCCGCCACTTGCAGCGCAGACGAACGCAGGCGCAATGCCAAATGTCGGCAACTGAGCACTGATTTGATCACAAAGCCGCAATGGCGAAAACAAAGGTCGCATCGAATTCGAAGTTCGTTGCTGATTACGGCCTTTGATTCATTTCCCGTTCACTTCACCGCTAGGGTTCTTGCTTTCTTCGGCAAAGCCGGGTGTATAGATCCTAATCGAATTGCAACCATGCTGAGCAGCGTGGAGGTCGATCGGCCCAGCTCGCCAGATTGACGTCCACTCGCAACCGGAGATCGAAAACGTGTCGCGTGTAACAAATTCGCCAGGTCCAGCGCGCTCACATCTCGATCGCGCAGTCAGCGCATGAGCGAACACGCGGCTATATCGTTAAACAAGCCGCTTTTGCTTTGCTTCTCCCATTTGCGCTGGAACTTCGTGTTCCAGCGGCCGCAACATCTCATGATCCTGGCGGCCGATAGCTACACGGTGGTCTTCATTGAGGAGCCGTTGCCGACGGTCGGCACCCCGACGATGCGCTTGCGCCTTGCGCCGGAGGGCGTGTGGATCGCGACCCCGCTGCTTCCCGACGGCCTGGATGGGGCTGCATCGATCGCAGAGCAGCGGGCGCTGGTGGACGAGATGTTGGACGGGCTGGGCGCTCTGCCGTCCGTACTGTGGTTCGTGACGCCCTTCGCCTACTCCTTCGCCGGCCACCTTCGCTCCGGCGCGGTGGTGTACGACTGCATGGACGAGTTGACCCTGTTCCGCGGGGCTTCGTCGCAACTGGTGCTGTTGGAGCGCCAGTTGCTCAAGCACGCCGACCTGGTTTTCAGCGGCGGCCGCAGCCTCCACAAGGCCAAGCGGCTTCACCATGCCAATGCTCATTTGTTCCCTAGCAGCGTCGATGCGGATCATTTCAAACGAGCACGCGCCGCAAACCTGGCGGAGCCGGCCGATCAAGCGCGGATTCCGCATCCACGGATCGGGTATTTTGGCGTCATTGACGAGCGGATCGACCTAGACCTGCTTGACGCGGTGGCCAAGGCGAGGCCGGATTGGCACTTCGTCATGGTCGGGCCGACTGCCAAGATCGACCCGGCCACCTGCCCGCAGCGCGCCAATCTGCATTGGCTCGGCATGCGCTCCTACGCGGAGCTACCGGGCTATTTGGCGGGGTGGGATGTGGGGATCATGCCGTTCGCCTTGAACGAGGCGACGCGGTTCATCAGCCCGACCAAGACGCCGGAGTTCCTGGCGGCGGGCGTCCCCGTCGTGTCAACCGCCGTGCGTGACGTGGTGGACGATTGGGGCAAGGACGACATCGTCCAGATTGCCCACGACCCGGCCGGGTTCTGCGCGGCCATCGAAGGGTTGCTGGTCGAGCGGCCGCAGGCATGGCTGGCGCGCGTGGACGAGCGCCTGAAGCATCTGTCCTGGCGGTCCACCTGGGATTGCATGTTGGCCCTGATCCAGCGTGTCCAAACGGCGGCACCGCGCCCGACGGCCGAACCAGCCGTCACGTTCGGCGGGGTTCTGGACATCGCGAAAAGCACGCCGGCGAACGGCAACGCTCGCGGGCCGACCACGCCCCCCACACTGCGCACGGCGCGCCACGCCGATACCAGGCCGGAAGCGTTCGACTGGCTCATCGTCGGCGCGGGCTTCGCGGGGGCCGTGCTGGCAGAGCGCTTGGCCAACGAACGCGGCGACCGGGTGCTGGTGATCGACAAGCGCGACCACGTCGCCGGCAACGCCTACGATCATCTCGACGAAGCGGGCATCCTGGTGCACCGCTACGGCCCGCATATCTTCCACACCAACTCGGACGCCGTTCACGGCTACTTGTCCCAGTTCACGTCATGGCGCCCGTACGAGCACCGCGTCCTCGGGCATGTGGATAGCCAGCTTGTTCCGATCCCGATCAATCTCGACACGGTCAATCGACTCTACGGCCTCAACCTGACGTCGGACGAGCTGGAAGACTGGTTCGCCGCCCGCGCGGAGAAGGTCGAGGAGGTGCGGACCTCCGAGGACGTCATCGTGTCCCGCGTCGGGCGGGAGTTGTACGAGAAGTTCTTCCAAGGCTACACGCGCAAGCAGTGGGGGCTGGACCCGTCCGAGTTGGACCGCGCCGTGACCGCCCGCGTTCCTGTGCGGACGAATCGCGATGATCGCTACTTCACCGACACGTTCCAGACCATGCCGCAGGACGGCTACACCGCGATGTTCAACCGCATGCTGGATCACCCCGGCATCACGGTCATGCTCGGCACGAGCTACCAGGAACTGGACAGCTCGATCACGTGGCGCCGGACGATCTGGACCGGGCCGGTCGACGAGTTCTTCGACCACCGCTTCGGCAAGCTGCCGTACCGCTCGCTGCGCTTCCAGCACGAGACGATCGAGCAGGCGCAGTTCCAGACCGTCGGGACGGTGAACCATCCGCAGGACCAGGATTACACCCGGGTGTCGGAATACAAGCATCTGACCGGCCAGGTGCATCCGTGGACCAGCGTCACCTACGAGTATCCCACCGCGGATGGCGACCCATACTATCCAATTCCGCGGCCGGAGAACCATGAACTCTACAAGCGCTATGAAGCGCTGGCCGATGCTTGCCCGGACACCTGGTTCGTCGGTCGGCTTGCCACCTATCGCTACCTCAACATGGACCAGGTGGTGGGCCAGGCGCTCGCCACCTTCCGGCGGATCGAGGCGGAGTTGCCCGTCAAAGTGCGGCCCCGCGCTGCCGCAGAGGGCGGCGTGCGCGTTCCCGCTGGCCGGGTTTAAGCGGCTCGGACGGCGGCAGGACCGGGCATGAACCCGCTTGTCGCCGCCACTGCCGGGCCGCCCATCCCCGCCGTGCAGGGGTGGGGCCGCGCCTACTCCGGTGAGCGGGGGCCGCTGATCGATCTGTGCCAGGCGGTGCCGGGGCATGCGCCGCACCCGGAGTTGCTGCGCCGCTTGGGTGAAGCTGCGGCCGACCCGGCAAACGCCCGCTATGGCTTCATCCCCGGCGACACGCCCCTGCGGGAGGCCTATGCGGCTCACACTGGGGTGCAGGCCGACGCGGTGGTGATCACCGCTGGCTGCAACCAGGCCATGTTCGCGTCCATGCTGACCCTGGTGCCGCGGGGCGCCGCCGTGTTGCTGCCGGTGCCCTGGTACTACAACCACAAGATGACCGCCGACATGCTGGGGTTGGAGGCACGTCCGCTTCCGTGCCAGGCCGAGGACGGGTTCCTGCCCGACCCGGATCGGGCCGCGGCCCTGATGGAGGGTGTGGCCGCCATCGTGCTGGTGACGCCGAACAACCCCACCGGCGCCGTCTACCCGCCGGAGCTGGTCGAACGGTTCGCCGCACTGTGCCGCGCCCGCGGCGCCGTGCTGCTGCTGGATGAAACCTATCGCGACGTGTTGCCCCCTGGCACCGAAGCCCCCGTGCCGGCAGACGCGGTGCGGCTATACTCGTTCTCCAAGGCGTATGCCGTGCCGGGCGCGCGGCTCGGGGCGCTGACCTTGCCAAACCCGGCATGGGTGCCGCAGGTGACCAAGGTGCTGGACTGCATGCATATCTGCCCGCAGCGCCCGGCCCAAGCGGCGATGTGCTGGGCGATCGGCGCCCTCGGCGATTGGCGCGACGCCAACGCGTGGGAAATGGCATCGCGCGCCGCCACCGTCCGCCGGGCCTTCGCGGCCATTCCGCACTGGCGCATCGACTCGCTGGGTGCGTATTTCGCGTATTTGCGCCACCCCTTCGCCGGGCTGGACGCCTGGGCGGTCAGCGAGCACCTGGCGCGGGCGCATGGCGTGCTGCTGCTGCCCGCCCCCGCGTTCAACGGCTCGCCCGACCATTTGCGCGTGTCCTTCGCCAACGTCGATGGCAGCGGGATCGAGCGCCTGGCCGAGCGGTTGGCGAGCGTCGAACGCCCGGCATGAGGGTTCTGGCCGTCACGCCGCGCGCCTATCTCGGCGACATATTCCTGAGCTTGCTGCGCGAAGGCCACGAGGTCCGGGTGGCAGCGACGGATCCGCCGGACCAGCACGCCTGTATCGGCCTGCTGCCGTTCGTGCCGGACTGGCGCGCGCAACTGTCCTGGGTCGGGCGCGACGGCATCATCGTGTTCGAGGGCGTCCGCCGCGGCGCCGAACAGGACGCGCTTCGACGGGAAGGCTACCGCGTCGTCGGTGGCAGCGCGCTCGGCGATCGTTTGGAAACCGACCGCGCCTACGGCCAATCCGTGCTCGCCAGCCTTGGCTTGCCGGTCGCGCAGGCGAACCGGTTCGAGACGGCGGCGGAGGCCGAAGCCTTCCTGCGCCAGAACCCGGCGCGTACCGTGGTGAAGTATGACGGCGGCGAACACGCCACCTTCGTGGGCGACCACCCGGCCGGGCTGGACGCCGCCTTCATGCTGCGCCAGCAGGGCGGCGGCCCGGTGCTGCTGTCCGAGCGGCTTGGCGGTGTGGAGGTGGGGATCGGCGGCTATTTCGATGGCCGGCAGTTCCTGCGCCCCGCGTGCATCGACTTCGAGCACAAGCGCTTCTTTCCCGGTGAAATGGGTGAGATGACGGGTGAGATGGGCACGCTGGCCAGCTACCGGGGCGCCGACCGGCTGTTCGAAGCGACCTTGAACCTGGTTGCGCCGCTGTTGGCGGAGGCTGGCCACGTCGGCTACGTGAACCTGAACCTGATGGTGGACGAGCGCGGCCCCGTGCCGCTGGAATTCACCTGCCGCTTCGGCAACCCAGGCTTTGCCGTGCTGGCGGCCTTGCAGCCGGATGGCTGGGGCGATTTGTTGGCGCGCATGGTGGCGGGCCAGGGCGGCACGTTCGCGACCCTGCCCGGCTGGTCGGTGGCGGTGGTGCTGACGGTGCCGCCGTTCCCGCAAGCCAGGGACTGCCCGCCGGGCCCCGAAGACCCGCCGATGTTCTGGCTCCAACCGCCGGACGCCGCCGAGCAGCCGCATTACCGTCCGGTGGACGTCCGTATGGAAGGGGAGTCGTGGTTGATCCGCCGCCGCTCCGGCCACCCCATGATCGTGACGGGCACGGGCGACACCCCGATTGCCGCGCGGGATGCGGCGAACCGGCGTGCCGCCAACATCGTGGCTCCGGAATTGCGCTGGCGAAGCGATATCGGCGACCGCTACGGGCAACAGGACGAGGCGCGCCTGCGCGCGCTGGGGTGGCTGTGAGCAGCCCGGTGGAGGATTGCCTGCGCGGCCGCATCTCCGCCCCGGTCGCGGTCAGCCGCATGCTGCTGGGCGGCGCCGATGCCGGGGCGATCCGGAAGGCCGTGACGGGCGCGGCGGAGCCAGGCAACCCGGCCTGGCAGGAACTGGCCGGGCTGGTGGACGGCCGCGATGCGGCGCTGGACGGGCTGGCAGCGGAAATCCGCGCGTTGGGCAGCGATCACACCTCCCTGGGCGGGCTGGCGGGGATCGCCCGCTTCTTCGACCGCGCCGTGGCGCATTCGCCGGAAGCGGGCGTCGCGCTTTATTCGCTGGGTGACCCGGCGCTGCTCGCCGCCGCCACGGCGGAGGTGGTGGAGTGGCTGGCACGCGAGGCACTGGTGCCGGCAGAGGCCGACGTGCTCGATCTGGGCTGCGGCGCGGGGCGGATCGCCGCCGCGCTGGCGGCGCGCTGCCGCAGCGTGCTCGGGGTGGACGTGTCGCCCGGCATGGTGGCCGAAGCCCAGCGGCGTCACGCGGAAACAACCAATCTCCGTTTCGCCGTGACCGACGGGCACACCAGCCCACCGGGCGCGTTCGACCTGATCCTAGCCGTGGACAGCATGCCCTACATGCTGCAGGCGGGCGTGGCTGACACGATGATATCCGGTGCGGCCGCTACGCTGCGGCCCCAGGGTGCCTTGGTGGTGCTGAACCTCAGCTACGGGCGAACGGTGGCGGAAGATCGAGCGGACGCGCTGCGCTGGGCGGGCGATGCCGGGTTGGTGCTGTCGGTCGCGGGAGCGCAGCCGTTCAAGCTGTGGGACGGCGACGCATGGGTATGGCGACACCCGGCCACTGTTGAGCGCGCGGGAGCGTGCTGACGCGAACGAACGATCGGCCGGCTGTCGCGCTGTAGCAGGAACCAAGCGAGGGAGACGCAGATGGACGACGAGCGGATTTGGGGTTCGGAGCAGGGCCTTTGGACCGGTGACCCGGAGAATTATCGCGCCACGATCGATGAGCAGTGCCTCATGGTGTTGCCGGCCAAGCCCTTCATCGTGACGGGGGCGCAGGCGGCGGAAGCGGTTTCGGACACGCCGCGTTGGACCAGCGTCACGTTCACGGACCGGCAAGTCACCCGGCCACAGGAAGGCCTTATCGTGATCGCCTACACCGCTCGCGCGGAACGCGAAGGCCAGCAGGCATACGAGGCGCATTGCACGACGGTCTATCGTCGCCTGGAACACGACAGCTGGCGCGTGATCCAACACCAGCAAACCCCGCCCTTGATCCGGCCGAACTAGGAGCGGAGTAATCAGCCGCCGGGCAGCGCCTAGCGTCTCAATGCCCGGCGGACTGCTCCCGCCACCATGACCGGTCCGACCACGAGGGGCGACGTGGCCAACATCGCCAGACTGCCGGCGCCGACCAGCAACAACGCAGAGGCGACCACGTCGGCTTGTCGGCTGGTGTAGATGTCGCGGCGGGTCTTGGCCCCTTGCAACCGGCCCCGTGCCGCCTGCTGCCCGCCGGGTGCCGGGTCGAACAAGTTGCCGTCGGTCGGCGGTACCGCCTTGCTTCCCAATTGGTCATAGCCTTTCTTGGCCAACACCTTGTCCAGGAGGGTCGGTGCAAGCCGCGCTGCAAAGATAGTGGGCGGTGTGGACGCCCCGACGAATACGTCACGCCGCTTGTGCGTGGCCGCGAACACGATGGCGTCGGCGGCGACCTCCGGCTGATAGGAGCCGGGTGCCTGCGCTTCCAGCCCGGTCTTGTTGCGAGCCCAGTCGAACTGCGGCGTGTTCACCGCGGGCAAATGCACCATGGTGAGGTGCAGCGGGCTGCGGTCGTGGATCAGTTCGGACCGCAACGCCTCCGTGAAACCGCGCAGGGCGAACTTCGCCCCGCAATACGGGCCCTGGATTGGCATCGCCCGCCAGGACAGGATGGAGCTGACCTGGACGATCGTGCCCCCTGTCATCCGCTTCAAGGCGGCCAACGTGCCATGGACCGCGCCCAGATAGGTCACTTCCGTCACGCGCCGCACCTCGGACGCGTCCAGGTCTTTGATGGACGCGTAGACGGTTGCCATCGCGTTGTTGACCCACACGTTGATCGGGCCGAGCGCGACGGCGATCTCGTCCGCAGCCACTTCCAGGGCGTCGGGGTCGGCCACGTCCGCAACCACGGTGTGGACGCGCACCCCGGTCGCTTCCAGCTCCGCCTTGGCTTGCGCCAGCCGTTCGGCGCCGCGGGCGATCAACCCGACGTCGAAGCCCTTCGAGGCGAATGCGCTGGCCGTGGCGCGCCCGATGCCTGCGCTGCCACCCGTGATTACGACGACCTGTGCCATGCTGTTCTCCGGTGTATCGCTGGCAGGTGGCGGTGCCACGCCGTCCTGCAAGCCGGCGCGGCCCCGCGCGACCGGCGCGCGATGGCTTCAGTTCGGCTGCTTCGGTGCCGCGGCCAGGGCGTGCAGCAGGTCGGGGCTCACGCCCTCCTGCTGCAGCAAAGCGGCTGGGAGCAGGACGGGATCGCCACAGGCCTGGATGACGTGCGGCAGGTCGGGCTGCAGCATGAGGCCGCCTTGTTTGGCGTCCAGCCAGGCCGACAGCGGCAACGGGCCGTCGCCCGCGCTGTCGGCGATGTCACCCTTGCACTCGTCCGCGTCATGCCCGCCGCCGTGATCGTAGTGGGCGACAAACAGGGTGCTGAGCCGCTTCGACGCAAGGCGCACCGTGCGGGTGCCATCCGCCCCGGTTTCCAGGCTGAGCGTGCCGGTGAGGCTTGGCGGCAGCAGGGTGGTCCAATCCACCGGGCGGCCGCTGCGCAGGTCGTAGACGATGGCCATCGTGCCGATATCCGGATGCGCGCCGCCGCAATAGATGTCGTCCTGGATGACCATGGACAGGAACCGCGGCCCGCGCATCGGCACGTCGATGCTGCGGCTCCAGCGGGTCGGGTCGTTGCCGCCATCGTGGCATGCGAGCCGGGCCTTGCGGACCGATTCGTCCAGGCGATGCAGGGCCGCGTTGATCCGCTGCTCGGCGGCATCGGCCGGGTTGGCGATCTCCGGCATCGCCACCACGTTTGGGGCGACCGGAGGCGGAACACGCAGGGCAATGGGGCCTTCACCAGCCCAGGCGTGAACGCTCAGCAACAGCGCGGCGACGGTGAGGCTCCGGCAGCCACGGATGACGCGGGCGGCGCGCCGGACCGGGCGCGTGGAACGACGTGCGTGCTTGGACATTGTGCTTCTAGCTGCCATGGACGTGTGGGATGCGCGGTCTCGTCTGCCGTCGTGAAACGCCGCCCCGCTTCAACACGGGGCGGCGATCGTTCGATCAGGCCAAACCCTCGTGCTTCATCGCTGTCTGCACCGATGGGAGCTGCATCATGCGCTGGCGCAACGCGTCTAGCTTCGCCGGCACCTCCAGCTTGTTCTTGCCGGCCCACAACATCATGACGAACAGGTAGCAATCGGCGACACTTGGCTTGCCGCCGAACAGGAACTCGCCCTGCATGGTGTCCGCGAGGTATCCCATCCGCTTCAGGATCATCTCGCCGGCCTTCTTCTTATCCTCGTCGCTGCCGCCGGCGAAGAAGGGCTTGAAGCTCTTGTGGATCTCGGTGGAGATGAACGCCAGGGCTTCGAGCATGTGGGTATGGCCCATCGGGCCCGATGGCTTCAGCGCGCTGTCCTGGTGCGCGACCCAGTCGAGGATGGCGACGTTCTCCGTCAAGGTTTCGCCGCTATCCAGGGTGAGCGCGGGAACGTAGCCCTTCGGGTTGATCGCGGTGAAATCGGCGCCGGCTTCCGTGCGCTTGGACTTCAGGTCGACCTTTTCGCGCTCGAACGGCAGCCCCGCCTCGTGCAGCGCGATGTGATCGGCCAGACTGCAGGCGCCGGGGGCGTAGTATAGCTTCATCTGCTTTCTCCTCTTGAAGCGGTGAAAACGCACCGCAAGCCGCATTGTTCGCCCGGCGACGGTTCGCTTCGCCGCGATGGGCCTCCCATCTTCCGTCGCCGGCCCGATATCCCAAGCCATGCCATCGCCCTGGGTCCCGCGTGTCGTGCTGGCCACCCCGTCCGCCCTGGGCTGGGCGGAGGGTGCTGCGATCGTCGAGCGTGCGGCCGCACTGGGGTCGGAGGTGGTGCGGCTGCGCTCCGACCGCCTGGCCGGGCTGCCGGACACCTATCGCGACGCCAAGCGCACCCTCGCGGTCGTGGTCGCCAGCCCGAGCCGGCGTCGCCTGCAAGCCATCCCGCCTTCCGCCGACTGGCGATTCGACCTGGCGGAGGGTTGCCCAGCGCATTGCGCGTATTGCTACCTGGCCGGCTCGCTGCCCGGGGCGCCCATCATCCGCGCCTATGCCAACCTGCCGGAAATCCTGGCGGAGCTGCCGGGGGCTGTGGGGCTCGGCTCGGTCACCTCCACTTCGGCGGCCCGCGCGCATGAGGGCACGACGTTCGAATGCTCCTGCTATACCGACCCGCTTGCGCTGGAACACCTGACCGGGCATTTGGCGGCCTGCATCACCCGGTTCGGCGCCTGGGATGCGCCGGTGCAGTTGCGGTTCACCACCAAGTTCGACGCGGTCGGCCCCCTGCTGCCCTTGGCGCACCATGGCCGCACGCGGGTCCGCTTCTCCGTCAACGCGCGCGAAGCGGAGCGGCACGAGGGCGGGGCACCCCGTATGCCGCAACGGCTGGCGGCCCTGCGCGCGATGGCTGCGGCCGGGTACCCGGTCGGCTTGACGGTGGCGCCCATCCTGCGCGTCCCGAACTGGGCGGAGGCATATGACCGGCTGTTCGCGGACGTCGCCGCGGCGCTGGACGGCCTGCCCGGCCTGGACCTCACGGCCGAACTGATCACCCATCGGTTCACGCCCAAGTCGAAGGAAATGCTGACCGGGTGGTATCCCGGCAGCCCGCTGGAAATGGACGAAGCCCAGCGGAGCCGGAAGATGACGAAGTTCGGCTCCGTCAAATACGTCCTCCCGCGCAGCGACATGGTCGCCATGCGGAGCACGATCGAGGCATCGGTCGCGCGATGGCTGCCGCAGGCCAGCATCTTGTACTGGACCTGACGGCCCGGCAGCGCTGGCGGAGGCCTTGAACGCCGGGCGATCGACGCAACTTGGGCGGTTGCAACTGCACTTGCCACGGGAACACCGTTGATGCCCAGCCTGTTCGACCCCATTCGCCTGGGCGCCATCGAAGCGCCGAACCGGATCATCATGGCACCGCTCACCCGGGGGCGCGCCACGCGGGCGCACGTGCCGACGGCGTTGATGGCGGAGTATTACGCCCAGCGGGCCAGTGCCGGCCTCATCATCTCGGAGGCCACCGGCATCAGCCAGCAAGGGCTGGGCTGGCCGCACGCGCCGGGCTTGTGGAGCGCGGAACAGGTGGCCGCCTGGCAGCCCGTCACGGCGGCGGTGCACCGCGCCGGCGGGCGCATTGCCGCCCAGCTATGGCACATGGGGCAATTGGTGCACCCGGACTTCCTCGGCGGCCAGCCCCCCGTCGCCGCCTCCGCCACCACGGCACCGGATGCGGCCCACACCTATGACGGGAAGAAGCCTTACGAGCAGGCCCGCGCGCTGCAATCGGAAGAGATCCCGGCCTTGCTCGAGGACTTCCGGCGCGCCGCCCGCAACGCGCGCGAGGCGGGGTTCGACGGCGTGCAGATCCACGCCGCCAACGGCTACCTGATCGACGAATTCCTGCGCGACGGCACCAACCACCGCACCGACGCCTATGGCGGCCCGGTGGAGAACCGCGTGCGCCTGCTGCGGGAGGTGGTGCAGGCGGTGGTGGAAACGGTCGGCGCCGACCGGACCGGAGTGCGGCTGTCGCCGAACGGTGCCATTCAGGGCTGCAACGACAGCGATCCCGCACGGTTGTTCGTCGCAGCCGCCGGGGTGCTGCAGGAGGCCGGCATCGCCTTTCTGGAGATGCGGGAGCCTGGCGAGGGCGGTACGTTCGGCAAGCCCGATCACCCGCCGATCGCCCCGGCCATGCGTCGTGTCTTCACCGGTCCGATGATCCTGAACTCCGACTACGACCCGGCGCGGGCCGCCGCGGCGGTGGCGGATGGCACGGCAGACGCGATCGCGTTCGGCCGCCCGTTCATCGCCAACCCCGACCTGCCGCGACGCATCGCCAAGGGCGTGCCGCTTGCCAAGGATGTCGCCGGCACTTGGTACAGCCCGGGACCGGAGGGCTACGTGGACTATCCCGCCGCCGCCTGACAGCGCCATGCCGGAAGCGGTATAGGCCATGCCGCGAATCACCGTTGCACATCCTGCGCTGTTTGGTTGAGGTGTTCGCGGAATGGGGAGTTGGTGCGGTGAAGCTGTTCATGGCCACGCTGGCGACCGAAACCAACACCTTCTCCCCCTTGCCCACCGGCGACGCGGCCTTTGGCGGCGGACGTGAGTACTACCGCGACGATGGCAGCCGGCACCCGCCGACCCTGGCCAATCTTCCGCTGATCGCCTGGCGTCGCTTGGGCGAGATGGAGGGGCACCAGGTAAGCGAAAGCCTGTGCACCTTCGCCCAGCCCGCCGGGACCACGCTGCGCCACGTCTATGAACGCCTGCGCGACACCATCCTTGATGACCTGCGGGCTGCCATGCCGGTCGATGTGGTGCTGCTGTTCATGCACGGTGCCATGGTGGCGCATGGCTACGATGACTGCGAAGGGGACACCCTGGCCCGAGTGCGGGCACTCGTCGGACCCGGCGTCGCCATCGGCATCGAGCTCGACCTGCATTGCCACCTGACGGAGCAGATGCGGACCAGCGCCGACGCCATCATCCTTTACAAGGAATACCCGCACACGGATGTCGCGGACCGCGCCCCGGAATTGTATCGCATCTGCGTGGACACGGCGGCGGGCCGGGTCCGCCCCGTCATGGCGTATTACGATACCGGCATGATCGCGACCTTCCGCCCAACGCAGCAGCCGATGCGCGGCTTCGTCGACCGCATGACGGCGCTGGAAGGGCGGGACGGCATCCTGTCGGTGTCCCTGGGCCACGGCTTTCCATGGGCGGACGTGGAAGATGTCGGGGCCAAGCTGCTGGTGATCGCGGACAACGATCCAGCCCAAGCCACCGCCCTGGCGCGTACCCTGGGCGGTGAACTCTGGGCGTTGCGCGACCAGGTGGCGGCCCGGCTGGATACCATCGATGACGGGATCGACGCCGCGTTGCAGCCTGGGACCGGCCCCGTCGTGCTGGCGGACGCGTCCGACAATCCCGGCGGTGGCGCTTCCGGCGATAACACGGCTCTGCTGCGCCGGGTGCTGGACCGCGGGGTGCAGGGCGCCGTGGTCGGCTGCTTCTGGGACCCGCAGGCGGTGCAGTTCTGCCTGGAGGCCGGCGAGGGCGCCACCTTCCCGCTTCGCATCGGCGGCAAGTGCGGCCCGGCCTCCGGCGACCCGGTGGACCTGATGGTCACCGTACGCCGCCTCAGCCCCGACCACTCGCAGGAAGGGCTGAGCGGCGCCCGCTCCGCGTTCGGGCCAAGCGCCTGGGTGTCTGCGGAGGGCGTCGATCTGGTGCTCACCACCAAACGGCAACAGACCTTCGCACCGGATGCGTTCACCGGGTTGGGCATCACCCTGGCGGACAAGGCGTTGGTGGCGGTGAAGTCCTCCCAGCACTTCCAGGCCGCGTTCGCGCCGATCGCCCGCGCCATCCACTACGTTTCCGGCCCCGGCGCGCTGGACTTCGACTATGCGGCGATCCCCTACACCAAACGCACCAGGCCGTTCTGGCCGCGTGTGGCCGATCCGTTCGCCGGCAACCGCGAACCGTCCTAGGCGGCGCGGCCGGCCTCGGGCACGCTAAAGCTCAGGCGGCTCCTGGAAGTAGGACAGCAGCCAGGCTGCCTCAGCTCCCGCCAACGTAATCATCCCGCTGCCATCGGCGAAACGGCCCTTCAAGGCGAGCCGGCATGCCGCCACGATGGCTTCGACATCGGCAACCCGGCTGTCCGGCCGGCTCGCTTGCCCCATCTCGCCCAGCAGACGCTCGGCTGCCTCAAGCGCCCGGTCCGCCCGAACCTTCACCGTGGCCATCATCTCTCTCCCATCCGGCCACCATCGGCCGCGGCGGAGGCTAGCAGGAAAGCCGGCTGCTGTCGGGCGGCACGTCCGAGTATCGTGCCAAGGCCGACGGATGCCTGCGATGGCCACGGCCAGTTTTCCATCTTGCCGTTTGCTCCGCAGGGGTATGCAGTGTTGCTTCCGGCGCGTCGCAGGCCGGGCGGTATGCAGCGCGACGGGCTGCCACGCCCTCCGCGGTGGGGAAGCGCTTGGTGGCGGGCGATGGAGGAAACAATGAACGAGACGAAAACCCTGCGGGCGCTGCTGGCGCCCGGGCGCTGCCTGGCGCTGCCGGGCGTGTTCGATGGCATTTCGGCGCGGGTCGCCGATAGTCTCGGCTTCGACGCCCTGTACATGACCGGGTATGGCAGCGTGGCCTCCGCCCTCGGCGCGGCCGACGCCGGCACGGCCAGCTACAGCGAGATGCTCGACCGGGTGCGCTGCGTCGCGGGCGCGGTGTCCGTGCCGTTCCTCGCGGACGGCGACACGGGCTATGGCGGCCTGTTGAACGTGGACCGCACCGTTCGCGGCTATGCCGCCGCGGGCGCTGCCGCCATCCAACTGGAAGACCAGGAATTCCCCAAGAAGTGCGGCCACACCGAGTTCCGCCGGGTGATCCCGATGGTGGACGCGGTGCGGAAGATCCGCGTCGCGGTGGACGCCCGGCCCAGCAAGGACTTCCTGATCGTCGCCCGCACCGACGCCCGCTACGCGCATGGCATGGACGAAGCACTCCGCCGCGGCGAGGCCTTCCTGGAAGCCGGGGCCGACATCCTGTTCATCGAAAGCCCAGAATCGCTGGAGGAGCTGCGGCGCGTCGCCGAAACGTTCAAGGGCGCATTGCTGCTCGCCAACATGGTGGAAGGCGGGCGTACGCCGTATCTCGGCACCGCCGAATTGGCCGGGCTCGGCTTCTCGATCGCGTTGTTCCCGGGCAGCGGCTTCCTCGCCGCGGCGGCAGCCCTGAAGGAGGTCTACACCCACATCAAGCAGGCGGGCATCGGCACCGGCAGCAACACGAAGCTGCTGCCATTCAACGAGATGAACACGCTGATGGGCTTCCCCGCCGTGCACGACTTCGAACGCCGGCACGGCAACACCGACGCCCGCGCATGACCGGGGCCGAGCGCCAGGTCGCGGCGCGGCTGGACCGGCTGCCGATCCTGCCGTTCCACCGCCGCATCCTCGGCCTGATCGGGGCCGGCATGTTCTTCGACAGCTTCGACATCTATCTCGCCGGCTCCGTGTTGGGGGAGCTGCTGCATAGCGGCTGGTCCGACCTGGCGACCAACGGGCGGTTCATCTCCGCCACCTTCGTCGGAATGGTGATCGGCGCAGCCGGCGCCGGGTGGCTGGGCGACCGCTATGGCCGCCGCTTCACCTACCAGTTCAACCTGGCGGTGTTCGGGGCCGCGTCCTTCGCCTGTGCGCTGGCGCCCAGCATGGGATGGCTGATCGTCGGCCGCTTCGTCACCGGGATCGGCCTCGGGGCGGAGATCGTGATCGGCTACGCGACTCTGCTGGAGTTCATCCCGCCGGTTTACCGTGGCCGCTGGGGCGCGCTGCTGTCGCTGCTCACCAATTTCGGCCTGTTCGCTTCGACACTGGTGAGCTGGCTGGTGATCCCCGCGTTCGGTTGGCGGCCGATGTTCGTCATCGCGGGATTGGGCGCGTTCTTCGTGCTTTGGCTGCGCAAGACCATGCCCGAATCCCCCCGCTGGCTGGCCTCGGCCGGGCGCGTGGCGGAGGCGGAGGCGGTGGTTGCCGGGGCGGAGGCGGAACTGCCGTCGGCCCTCCCCGTCCCGGTCCTGTCCGACGCGACCCCGGCCGCGGGGCTGTCGCGCGGCACCTTCGTGCGCCGGGCGGTGGTGGGCAGCGTGCTGCAGGCGGTCAACGCCATCTCGATCTACGGCTTCGTCGCCTGGGTGCCGACCTTCCTCGTGCAGCACGGCATGGCGATCAATCGCTCGCTGGGCCAGGCGGTGCTGATGTCGCTTGGCGGCCCGGCGGGCGCCGCGCTCGGCTGGCTGTTGAGCGATCGCATCGGCCGCCGGCCAGCCATCATCGCCTCCTCGCTGATCGCCGCCGCTTGCGGGATCGCCTTCGCCCATGCCTCCAGCCAGGAAATGGCGGTGGTGCTGGGCTTCTTGATGTTCAGCCTGATCTACTTCCAGGTCGCGGTGATCGTGGCCGGCTACGTGCCCGAACTGTTCCCGACCGCAATCCGCATGCGGGGCACCGCCATCACCAGCGTGGCCGGCCGGGTGACCGCGATCCTGGTGCCGTTTGCCGTGGTGTGGCTGTTCACCGCGGGCGGGCTTTCCTTTGTGCTGGGCGGCGTGGCAGCGGCGTTGCTGGTCCAGGCCGTCCTGGTCGCGCTCTACCGGGAAGAAACCAACGGCCGCAGCCTGGAAGCCATCGCCGAGGACGCGCCGGGGGGCGTTCCCGCATCGCCAGGGGCCGTGCTACCGTCGCGCTGAACGAGGCCGGACAACCGGCCTGTCGATATTCGGGGGGTGAACACATGACGATAACAGCCATCGGCCGGCGGGCCGTCGCGGGTGCCGCCTTGGCGCTGGGCCTGCTGGCCAGCACCGCGGCGTCGGCGGACACCATCACCGTCACCCATTGGGGCGGCCAGTTCTATGGCGCGCCATACGCCGTCGCCATGGAGAAGGGCTTCTTCAAGCAGCACGGCGTGGACATCACCGGCATCCTGACCGCACCGGGCGGCGGGACGGCGGTGCGCAACACCACCGCCGGCGACATCCCGTTCGGCGAGGTGTCCCTGGCGGCCGCGGTGCAGGCGATCAATGCCGGGCAGAAGCTGGTGATCGTGTCGGCGGGGACGCAAAGCGTGGCCGACCAGATGTGGGCGGTGAAGAAGGGCTCACCCCTGCATGGCATCAAGGACCTTGCCGGCAAGCGCATCGCGTTCACGGCGCCCAACTCCGTGTCCAACATGATCATCCTGATGGCGCTGAAGGCCAACGGCATGACCGCGCAGCAGGTCCGCCTCGTCCCCGCCGGCGACCTCGGCGCCAATCTGTCGGCGATCACCAGCGGTGCGGTGGATGCCGGCTTCACCGATACGATGATCTATGCGCAGAACGCGAACGAGGTCCAGCCGGTGTTCCGGGTGAAGGACGTCATGTCCCCCCGCATGATGCAAACCGTCTGCGTCACCACCATCGCGTTCGCGCACGACCATCCGGACACGGTCCGCGGGATCATCGCCGCCCGCAAGGAGGGACTGGATTACGTCCGGGCGCACCCGGAGGAAGCCGCCGACATCCTGGCCAAGGCCTACAACAACCCCGACGTCGCGCTGTACCGCACCCACATGAAGGACCTCGTGGGCGACGAATACTGGAGTGACGGGCGCTTCGATTACGAGGGCATGAACCACATGGTGGAAGGCCTGCAGATCACCGGGCAGCTCAAGGACGCGCCGGATTGGTCCAAGATCGTGGACACCTCGTTCCTGCCGGCGGATGAGCGCGCCGCACGCTGAGATGGCCCCGTCGCACGCCGTCCTCCGCGGCGTGACCCGGCGCTACGACGGCAAGCAGCCCATCCACGCCCTGGGCCCGATCGACCTGGACCTGGCGCAAGGCGAGTTCTTTTCGGTGGTCGGCCCGTCCGGCTGCGGCAAGTCGACCCTGCTGGATGTGCTGTCCGGCCTGGGGCGGCCGAGCGAGGGCACGGTCAGCTTCGAAGGCAAGCCGGTGCGGGGCGACGTGCCGGACGGCGTGGGTGTGGTGTTCCAGGAGGATTCGAGCTTCGCCTGGCTCACCGTGCGCGACAATGTCGGGTTCGGGCTGCGCCGCTCCGGCCTGTCCCGTGCCGAGATCGACCGCCGGGTGGAGGAGGCGATCGCGTTCATGGGCCTCGCGCAGTTCACCCGGCACTTCCCGGCGCAGCTCTCCGGCGGCATGCGTCAGCGCGTGTGCATCGCCCGCACGCTGGTGCAGCAGCCGCGGCTCATCCTGCTGGATGAGCCGTTTGGCGCGCTGGACCAGCAAACCAGGCTGTTGATGGGCGACGAACTCCTCCGGCTGTGGCGGCAAACCGGCGCCACGGTGCTGCTGATCACCCACGCGCTGGACGAGGCGGCGATGCTGTCGGACCGGGTAGGCGTGATGTCGGCCCGGCCCGGCACCTTTATCGACCTGGTGCAAACCGGTTGGCCGCGCGACCGCGACAGCCGCGTGGTCTCCGACCCGCATTTCGGCGAGCTGACGGCGCGGCTATGGACGTCGCTGCGGGCGGAGTCGCTGCGAACCATGGGCCGCAGCCCGTGAGGCGCGGGCTGGCGGTGCTGCTCGTGCGGACAGCCCTGCTGGCCGGCCTCGTGCTGCTGCTGGAAGTGTTGTGCCGGGCCGGGGCCATCGACCCGCAGGCCGTGCTGCCGCCGAGCGAGATGGTGGCGGCCATGGCCGATGCGCTTTGGTCCGGCGACGCCACCGCGCCGATGCTGCAAACCTTCAGCACGGTGGCGCTGGCCTGGCTGTTCAGCGTGACGGCGGGCACCGTGCTGGGCGCCTTGCTACATGCCGCGCCGCGGGTGCGCCGCGCGGTCGATCCGCTGCTGGCATCCTATTACTCGGTGCCAACCTTCGTGTTCTATCCCCTCCTGGTGGCGCTGCTAGGCCTGAGCATGGCGCCGTTGGTGGTGCTGGGCCTGTTGTCGGCTGTGCCGGCGATGGTGATCAGCACCTTGGCCGGGCTGGACAGCGTCACCCCGGTGCTGCGGCGCGTGGCACGGGTGCAGCGGCTTGGCCCGGTGCGCACCTTCTTTTCCGTGGTGCTCCCCGCCGCCATGCCCTCGCTGTTCGGCGGCTTCAAGCTGGCGTTGAGCTATGCGCTGATCGGCGTGATCGCCGGCGAGTTCATCCTGTCCGGCAGCGGCCTGGGCTATGCCATCTCCTACGCCTACCAAGCCTTCGAAACGCGCACGATGTACGGGCTGATGCTGTTCGTGCTGCTGGTGGCGGTCGGCGCCAACGGGGTGCTGTACGCCTGGGAAGGCCGGCTCGCCCGCCGCCGCGTGCGGCAATGACCGCGGCGGCCCCGCCACTGCACGGACGCAAGCGCAGCCACGCGACGGACTTGCTGCTGCTGCTCGCGATCGTGTTGCTGGTGTGGCAATGCCTCGGCAGTTGGACGGGGGGCATGGCCATCACGGGGCCATGGACGACCTTCGCCTTCCTTGGGCGGCTGGTGCTGACGGCGGGGTTCTGGGGCCAGGTCTGGGCGACGCTGACCGCCTTCCTGCTGGCCTTCGCATTGTCCGCGGCGTGCGGCCTGCTGCTCGGCCTGCTGCTGGGACTGGGGCGCTTCGCCGGCGACGTCATGGAACCCGTGCTGGCCGGGTTCTACACCATCCCCAAGGTCACGCTGTATCCCGTCGTGCTGTTGCTGTTCGGCCTGGGCGTGGGCGCGAAGGTGGCGTTCGGCGTCATGCACGGCCTGGTGCCGGTGACCCTGTTCACCATCGCCGCCATCCGCACCCTGCCGCCGACGCTGCCGCGCACCGCCCGCGCCCTGCGTCTGACGCCGGGCCAGACGATGCGGTGGGTGCTGCTGCCCGCCTGCCTGCCGCAGATCGTGGCCGGGCTGCGGCTGGGCTTCTCGCTGTCGCTGCTGGGCGTGCTAATCGGCGAGATGTTCAGCTCCCAACGCGGGCTGGGCTTCCTGCTGGTCAGCGGCATGGCGCAGCACAACGTGGTGCTGAGCACCGCCGTCGTGGTGGTGATCGTGGTGTTCGCCGTGGCTGCCAACACCGCCATGCTGCGGCTGAGCCGGCGTGCGGCGCGCGCTGCCTGACCGGTCAATCTTGCCAAGCTATGCCTGCCCGGGCTGCCAAACCGAGGATCGATCACGCCAGATCCGCTCCGATGCCACGCACCTTGCAAGCTACGGGCGACGGGCATAACCCGGACGCACCAAGAAACGGGAAACGGTCATGGGCGCCGGCAAACGGTTGAGAACCCTTCTGGCACAAGACGGCATCGTCGTGGCGCCCGGCGTGTACGACGGCATCACCGCCCGCTTCACCGAACAGGCCGGGTTCGCCTGCGCCTACATGACGGGGGCGGGCACGTCGCTCTCGCTCGGCTACCCCGACCTCGGTCTGCTCACCATGTCGGAAATGGTGGACAAGGCCCGGGTCATCACCAGGACAACCGCGCTGCCCGTGATCGCCGACGCCGATACCGGCTACGGCAACGAGATCAACGTCACCCGCACCGTGCAGGAATATGAACGCGCCGGACTGGCCGGGCTGCATCTGGAAGACCAGGTCGCGCCCAAGCGGTGCGGCCATTTGGACGGCAAGGAACTGGTGCCGGAGGAGGAGTTCGTGGCCAAGATTCGCGCGGCCGTGGCAGCCCGGACCGATCCCGATTTCGTGGTGATTGCCCGTACTGACGCCCGGGCCGTGTCGGGGCTGGACGATGCCTGCAACCGGGCGAACGCAGCCCTGGCGGCCGGCGCGGACGTCGCCTTCGTCGAGGCGATCCCCACGCTGACCGAACTGGCAGAGGTGCCGCGCCGGGTGCGAGGCCCTTGCCTGCTCAACGTGGTGCGGGCCGGCAAGACACCGGAAGTGAACCTGCTGGACGCCCAAGGGATGGGCTACCGCATCGCGATCCTGCCCAGCATGATGCTCGGGGCAGTCATGGAAGCGTGCGACAGCGTGCTCGCCACGCTCGCGGCCACGCACCAACCGCCATCCGCTGCCGGCAGCCCCAGCGTACGCGACCGCTTTCGCCGTTTCGGCTCCGACGAGTGGGATGCCTTGCGGAACCGCTTTCGATCCTAGGATGGGACTCTCGGATAGGCGAAGCGGTGCCATGCGCAGAGGCAGTGCTTAACGACCGGAGACGTTAAGAGAGTTACAATCTTTTTACGTCAATCTTACCGAAGGACGCTCCAGCTCCATCGGAAAGTTGATGAAATCATGCAGTTAAAGCAGCGGACTTGTCGAAGCGACGAGGGTGGCTTCACCCTGATCGAATTGATGGTCGTGGTGACGATCATCGGCGTCCTGTCCAGCGTGGCGATCCCGCGATATATCGCCTACGTCCGCAGCAGCCAGACCGCAGAGGTCGGACAGATTGCCGGTTCCATCGTGTCGGCGTTGCAGGCTTATGCCGACGCGCAAAACCTCACTCCCACAGCCGCAGCGGCGGCGTTCGATACGTATTCCTTGGTTACCACGGGCACTGCCCCGACCAAGGACCTGACCGTTTTGCTGCCAACCTTGTCGGTGCCGAAGAACGCAACGTTCAACTATTCCGTGTCCGCGATCGTGGCCACGACCGGTCCGCAGGCCGGCGACGTCGCATACTGCGTGAACGCCACGGGCAACGCGAACTCGAGCCTGGTGGGTGGGCAGGTGCTGTACTCCTCGTCCCCCGCGGTGTCCACGAGCTCCGGCTGGGTCGGCCGCCTATACAACAAGATCTACGTGAACGGCGTGGCGGGACTGACCGGCGCTGCCGCCGGCGGCTACTGCACCGCGGCCGGCCTGTCGGTCGGGACGCAGAGCTGATCGCGAAAGGCCTGCCTCCGTGGTGAACACCGAATTCCATTCCGTAGCCGAGCGTTACGTCGATTGGGAGATGATCGGCTGCGGCGGGACGGCCCGTGTCTACCGGGTGTTCGACCGGGAGTTGGGGATCGCCTTGGCCATCAAGGTGCTCAAGCCGGAGCTTTGCTCCGACCGGCGCCAGATCCAGGCCATGCGGCAGGAGGTGCTCATCTCCCGAGCCCTCCGCCACCCCAACATCTGCCCGATCCACGATCTGTACGAAGGCCCGCAGGGTGTGGGCGTCGTCATGGACCTGTTGACCGGGCACGACCTGAAGCACTGGATCGCGGCACACCGCGGCCGGCTGCTGGATAGCTTGCCGCAGCGGCTGACCGCCTTGTCCCGCATCGCCGAAGCGCTGGAGATCGCGCACCGCCGCATCATCCACCGCGACCTGAAGCCGGCGAACATCTTCCTGCAGGATGGCGACGTCACCCGGCCGCTGATCATGGATTTCGGCTTGTCCGTGCAGGGCAGCGCCAGCGGCACTGCCTTTGCCGGCGGCACGCCGAAATACATGGCGCCCGAGCAGTACAGCAACCCGTCGGGCGTCGACGGCCGCACGGATTTGTTTTCCCTCGGCGTGCTGGCCTACGAGCTGCTGACCGACGGGCGGCTGCCTGCCAGCAGCCTGCAGCATTGGCGGCCGTCCGGCACGATCCCGTTCCTCACGGCGGCTGACATCGTGCCGCCCAGCCAGTTCTGCGCCGCCATTCCGCCCGCGCTGGATCGGCTGGTGCTGCTGATGGTGCAAAGCGATGCCGACACCCGGCCGGCCAGTTCGGCGGAGGTTTGCCAGGCCTTGGCGCAGGTCCGGCTGGACCCGGCGCCGATCGCTGCCGCATCCGGCGCCGCCCGGCACGGGGACGTGGTTACCGTGCCGGGCGGGCTGCGCGCCGTGGGTCCACGTCGGCCGGGCGCCGGCCCTGGGCCGCGGCGCAACATCGCCGTGTCGCCGTTCCGCCTGGCCAGCCAGCCGGTGACGAACGCGGAGTATCGCGCCTTCACCGCCGCCACCGGCTATCGCGCCCCGGCGATGATCGGGCACGAACGCTTCGGCCGCGACGACGCCCCCGTGGTCTGCGTCACCTGGCACGATGCCGCCGCCTATGCCGCCTGGGCCGGCGGGCGGCTTCCCACGGAGTTGGAATGGGACATCGCCGCCCGCGCGGACCAGGCGGATGTGGATTACCCCTGGGGCGCGGACGCACCCACCGCCACGCGGGCCAACATCGACCGGCTGTGCGACGGCACCACGCCCGTGCACAGCTATCCCGCCGGGCGCAATGCCTGGGGCTTGTGGGACATGTGCGGCAACGTGTGGGAATGGTGCGCCGACCCCTGGGAGGAGCGTTTGCTCGCCCGGTTGAGCGAAGGCGAGGCTGACCCGCAGGGCCGCGGCGACGGCAGCGTCCGCTCGCTACGGGGCGGCAGCTTCGACAGCCTGGCGCCGACCGGCCGATGCGGCTTCCGTGCCAAGGAAGACGCGGCCGAATGCCGGATCGACCTGGGCTTCCGCCTGGCCTTTGCCGAGCCATGCCCGTGAGCGATCTCACCGAATTGGAGGACGCGACGGATCTGGCGGACGCCGCGCCGACGATCACTGTGCTGGCCGGCCTGGCAGGTGAGGTGAATGGCGGCTATCGCGGCTCCTCCAAACCGCCGCTGCGGCTGCGGCTGCCCTGGGGTTTGTCCAAGCCCGAGCTGGCGCCGGATGACCCCACCCTGGCGGACGCGGCCCACGACGACACCTGCGTCGACGCGACGGAACCAGGGGCCACGGCGATCGAGCCGGAACTTGCCACCACGGGTGAGCCGGCGCCCGCCTTACCTTCGGCCCTGTCGGGCTCCCTGCTCGGCGGCGTCGTGGCCGAGCTGGTCGGCGAAAGCTTGCTGACGGAGCGGCGGGCGATCGCGCTCGGCTTCCAGGCGCGGGAAACCGGCGAAACGGTGCTGCGCGTGATGGCGCGGGAAATCGCGGCCGTTGAGCTGACGCCGATATACGAGTTCCTCGGCCGCCGCTTCGGCCAGCCGATGATCCGGCACAAGAACGACCTGATCGACCGGGTGATCGAAGCCCCGTGGCTGCCGATTGCGCTGACCGAACAGCGCATGATCCTGGCACTGAAGGGCGACGCGGGCACCGCGCTCTACGCCACGCTGGACCCGGGCGACCTGCTGTTGCGCGACTGGGTGGGCCGCATCTCCGGCCAGCAGGCCGTGCCGGTGCCGGTGCTGCCGGACGTGCTGATGGAAACGGTGCGCCGCCTGCGCACCCGGTCCGAACTGCGGGAAAGCGGCAAGGAGCTGATCCCCATCAACATCGATTGGGCGCAGGAGGAACGCATCCGCTCCAGCCCCGAAGGCTGCGACATCCCCACCCTGGTCGACTTCATCGTCCACACGGCGTACGAGCACGGCACCTCCGACATCCATATCGAGCCGGTGGAGGATGGCACGGTGGTGCGCGGCCGCATCGACGGCATGTTGCACGAGGATTGCCGCTTCCCACTGGCGCTGCATGCCGCCATCACCTCCCGCATCAAGGTGCTGGCCGGCATGGACGTGGCGGAGCGCCGCCGCCCGCAGGACGGGCGCATCACCGCGCAGATCCGGCAGGTGGCACTGGACATCCGGGTGTCCAGTTCCCCCACGGTGCTGGGCGAGAAGATCGTCATGCGGCTGCTGGACGAGAAGGCGCTGCGGCCGACGCCGGAACAGCTTGGCCTGCGCGACGGCATGCTGCGCACGCTGCTGGACAAGATATCGGCGCCGCACGGCCTGATCATGATCAGCGGCCCCACCGGCTCGGGCAAGACGACGACGCTGTATTCCTGCCTGTCCGCGCTGGACCGGCAGCGGCGCAACGTGCTGACCATCGAGGACCCGGTGGAGTACCGGCTGAAGGGCGTGCACCAGATGCAGGTCAACGACCGCATCGGCCTGACCTTCGCCAGCGGGCTGCGCAACATCCTCCGCCAGGACCCCGACGTCATCATGGTGGGCGAATGCCGCGACGTGGACACCGCGCGCATGGCGATCCAGGCCTCGCTCACCGGCCACACCGTGTTCTCCACCATCCACGCCAATGACGCGGTGGGCGTCATCAGCCGTTTGCTGGACATGGACATCGACCCCTATTTGGTTGCCACCGCGCTATCGCTGCCGGTGGCGCAACGCCTGGTGCGCGCGCTGTGCCCGCGCTGCCGCACCACGGTCGACGGCAGCGAGATGCAGGCCATGCTGCGCACGGACGGCGTGTCCGACGAGAAGCTGACGCGCATGGGGATTTTCATAGACCCGCGGGAAACCTGCCAGCACGCGCCGGGCTGCCCGAACTGCCGCCACACCGGTTACGCCGGGCGCCAGGCGGTCTACGAGATGTTCGAGATCACGGAGCCGATGCGCGACCTGATCGCCGCCAAGACGTTCAGCGGCGACGACATGCGGCGGATGGTGCGCGAAGGCGGCAACGTGTCTATCGTCGAGAACGCGCTCGCCCTGGTGGAGGAGGGCATCACCACCTATGCCGAGGTCGTGCGGGTGTTCGGCGACGGCGCGACCTGACCGGCCATGGTCGGCAGCGGCAACACCCACCTGGTGATCTTCGCCAAGCAGTTCTCCTCCATGATGGGGAGCAGCCTGCAACTGGTCAGCGTGCTGGACAACCTGGCGCGGGAAACGCCGCACCGGCGGCTGCGCCAGGCCGTGGGGCAGATCGCCGAACTGGTACGGGCCGGCACGGACCTGGCCGACGCCATGGCGCGCTTCCCCACCTTGTTCAACGGCGTGTTCCTGGGCCTGGTCCGCTCGGGCGTGGAGGCCGGGCAGTTGCCGCAGGCCTTGAACCACGTCGTGAACTACCTCGCCCGCGTGGAGGAGCTGAACCGCCGCATGATGGCGGCCGCGGTTTACCCGGTGTTCGTGCTGTTGATCTTCTGCGGCGTGGCCGCCGGGATGATCTTCTTCATTCTGCCGAAATACCAGGCGATCTTCCGCAACTTCGGCCGCGACCTGCCCGGCCCCACCCAGTTCCTGCTGGATATCGGCGACTGGCTGCGGGAAGACGCGCTGTTGTTCGCCGGGCTGGGCGGCTTGCTCGCCACGCTCGCCGCCAGCGTGATCGTATCCCCGCGCGGCCGCATGCTGTGGGACAAGGGCAAGCTGCGCATCCCCATCCTGGGCCAGGTTTGGCGGCTGGCGGCGCTGGCGCGGTTCAGCCGCACGCTGGCCGTGCAGGTCAGCAACCACGTGTCGCTGGTGCGCGCGTTGCGGCTGGCTGCCTCCGCGTCCGGCAACGTTTTCGTGGCGGCGCAGGTGACGGCCATCGCGTCGGACGTGGAGCTTGGGGCCAGCGTCACCCAAGCGTTCAAGGACCGGGAGCTGTTTGCCGGCATCGTGCTGCAGATGGTGTCCGCCGGTGAGGAAGCCGGTCGGCTGGACGAGTTGCTGTTGTCGGCCGCAAACTATTTCGACAGCCTGTTGATCCAGCGCATCGAAACGACGACGGGGCTGATCAACCCGACGCTGACCGCCTTTGTCGGCTGCTCCACCGCCGGGATGATGCTTGCCTCGTTTCTTCCGGTGTTCGACATGCCCGGCGCCATGCAATGACCGTCGCAGGCTGGATCCGGAGCCGCTTTGCCGGCGCACCGGCGGCCGCCTTGCCGCAGGGCGTGCTGTGCGTGTCCGTGGGCCATTCCACCTGGCGCACCACGCTGTTCCGCGAAGGCGAAGCGCCGCTGCACGCAACCTCGCCCGAGATCTTGCCCGGTGCGCCGCCGTCCTCGCCACTGGACATGGTCCGCCGCGCCATCCGCACCGTCACGCCGGGACAGCGCGAGCAAATCGGCCGCGTGCGCCTGCTGGTGTCGGACCCGGCCATCGTGCTGGTGGACAACCGGTTGAGCCGGGTGCGCGCTTCCGATCCGGTGGCGATCCGGGCGGCCGGGGCGCAGGAGCTCGGCTCCGCCGACGCCATCTACGGCTTCCAGCCTTATGGCGTGTCCGGTGAGCAGGAAGCCGAGCGCGGCGTGTTCGCCTTCATGTCCAGCAGTCTCGCCCGGGATTATGTCGGCGCGCTCGACAGCCTGGCCACGCGATTGGTGGAGCTGCGGCCCCTGCCGTTCGTCCGCTTGTCCCAGGGCGAAGACCAGCCCTTCATCGCCCTGACGGTCGGCAGCACGAGTTGCGACCTGATGATCGGCGACCCGGAAAGCGGCGCGCTGACCAGCCGGGTACTGCCGTTGGGCACGCAAAGCTTCGCCAAGGCGCTGGCGGAAGCCACCTCCATCCCGCTGCGCCAGGCGGCGGAAGGCCTAGCGCGCCGCAACTGCCTGCCCTCCCCCGCGGAAAGCAGCGCCGGTGCGCCCGCCACCGCCACGGAACGCGCGCTGCGCCCGCTGGTGGAGCTGCTGCGGACCGAGCTGCTGGCCAGCCTGGACTACATGCGCTTCCAACGGCTGGGCAACACGCCTGAGCTGTTGCTGCTGGACGGTGAGGTCGACGCCATTCGTGGGCTGCAAGCCTGGCTGGAACACTTGCTGCCCTTGGAAACGCAACGGGCCGCTGACCCGCACGCCCTGTTCGCGGATAGCGCGGTGGTCCCGGCCGCCAACATGCTGGAAGGCTCGGCGAAGGGCCTGCTGAAGATCGGCAAAAGCGAATACGCCTTCCAGGGCGGCCGTTTCATGAGCGACCAACCGGTTGCCGCCCGCGTCGCGCCGCCGCGCCCGGCCGGCGCGCGGATGAACCCGGTGGCAGCGGGCCGGGCGTGGCTGGCTGGCCTGGACATGCGGCGCTTCGCCGTGCCGCTCGGCATCGCCGGGCTGGGCGCCGCGGCCGTGCTGCTGAGCCTGGCGCAGGCCAGCGCCGCGCGGCAGGACGGCGTGACCGCGCTGGCGGAGGCCATGAACGAGGATGCGGCCTTGCGCGGCGCCATCGCCCGGCAGGAAACCGCCGAGGCCACCCGCCAGCCGGAGCCGCTGTTCATGACCGGCAAGCTGGCGGCGATCGCCCGCGCCTTGCCGGACGCGGTGTGGCTGGACGAGGTGACGAGTTTCGCCGACGGGCCGGCCGGGCCGCGCGACACCCGCCTGACGGTGGAAGGCAGCGTTGCCACCGCCGGGGCGGATTACCTCGGGCGCATCGACGCCTTGATCGGGCGGCTTTCGGCCGACAAGGACTTCATGAACGGGGTCACCGGCATCGCGCTCAGCAACGCCACCATGGCGCCGGACCAGGATGGGCGACGCGCCACCTTCACCCTGACGGTCTCGTTCAAGCCCCTGCCCCCGGCCCAGGCACGCCGCGCATGAACCGCTTGCAGCCTTTCCTGCCCAAGCGCGACGCCCTGCGGCCGCTGCTTGCCTTGCTGGTGCTGGTGGCGACGGCGTGGGGCTGCGTGCAATGGGCCTGGGTCGGTCCTGCGGAAGCGGCGGGGGAACAAGCGTCGCGCTTGGCGGACACCCTGCGCGCGGCTGCCCAGCCGCTGCGCTCGGCGCTGCATGGCCCCCCACGGGCCGGGTATCGCGGGCAGCTTGGTGCCAACGCACGCTCCCTGCTGTCCCGACTGGACGTGGCCGCATCCCAGGCGGGTGTGCAGGTCACCCGGCTAACCCCGCGGCCCTCCGAGCCCGGCACGGTGAACGTCGAGCTGCTGGCCGATTACGGCCAGCTCCTGCGCTTCGTGGCCGAAAGCGAGGCGCTTGGCGGCGCCATCCGCGGGCTGCAAGTCAAGCGTGCCGCCACCGGCGACCGACAGGCCGTGGCCTTTTCGTTGGCCGTGGGCGGGGAGGACCGCACCGCCGGCCTGCCGGACGCGGACCGCGTGGCGGTGGCCGCGGCGGCGGCGCTGCACCCGTTCCAGCCGGCGAAACCGGGCGGCACTGGCGGCGACCTGTCGGCACGCTACCACCTGACGGGGATCACCCATATCGGTGCCGACTTGATGGCCACGATCGGCGGCCGCGATTACGTGGTGGGCGACACGCTGGACGACATGAAGGTCATCGGCATCGGCGACACGGAAGTGCGCCTGGCTGCGCCCGGCTGCGCGTGTGCCATCCGCTTCCGGCAGGCGTCCCGCTAGAAACCTGGCTGCCGTTAACCTCCTGTAAAAGCCGAACCGCCAAGTTTTACGCATCCTCTGGAGCGTCAAAATGACGTATCTGCCAAAGTCCCGCGCCGCGGTGCGCAGTGTCGGGGCAGCCATGTTCGCCCTTTGGGCCAGTTCTGCCACCGCGCAGGAAAGCGGAAGCCCCATCCCCTGGAAGCAGGGGGTCAGCTTCTCGCGCACCGCGGTCGATGACGACGTGCGCAGCGTGTTGCGGGCCATCCTGGCCGCGGACGGGCTGTCCGCCATCTTCCGCCCGGGCGTGAACGCGACCGTGTCGTTCAACTTCCGGGACATGAGCCTGGAAGCTGCCTTCACCCAGGTCCTGCAATCCAACGGCTTGACCGCCAGCTTCAACGCCGGGGCGAAAACCGTCACCATCGGCCCGGCCACGGCCGCGTCCGATGCCCGTCGCTTCATCACGCTGCAGAACGTGGACTGGCCGTCGTTGCGGCAGATGCTGGTCAGCTTCGGCATCGGCACGGACGGGACCACCTTCGACGCCACCACCTCCGTGCTCGGCGTCACCGGCGATGCCGGGCACATCGCGCAGATCGAAGACCTGGTGAAGACGCTGGAGCAGCATTACGGCGACAAGCGGGAGCAGGCGCTGTCCGAAACCCTGCGCTCCACCAGCGCGCAGCGAAGCGACTACGAACGCCGCTCCTACGCCGACGCGATCAACGTGCAAACGCGCGTGTTCCGCCTGCGCTTTGCCGATGTCGGCCCGACCACCCGCAACTTCCACGGCCGCACCGTCACCATTCCGGGCATCCTCGAGACGTTGCAGGCGATGCTGGGCAACGCCCCGGGAAACGCACCCTACGCGGTGCAGCGCGCGGCGCCGTCGCCTTTCACCCCGGCGATCGCTTCCCGCACGGGGGGCCAGGCGCCCCCCCAGGCGCAGGCACCGGGGGCGCCGGAACCCAGCCGCGGCGGCATCGGGCAGCCCAACATCTCCATCGACCAGCGCACGAACTCCGTGATCGTGCGCGGCAGCCCCAGCGCCATCGCCGCGGTGGGCGACGTGCTGCAGCAGATCGACCAACCGGTGAAGATGGTCGAGATCGAGGTCATCATCGCCACGGCGGAGCTGGGCGTGCTCAACCAACTGGGAATTTCCTACCGCGGCGATCGGGGCAATTCCCTTGCCTTCGATACCGGCACGACGGGCGGGCAATTCAACGGGATCACGGGCTTAAACCCGCTGACCCTGCTGCCGGCCACGGCGGCGGGCGCCACCGCCGCCTCCTTCGTCCTGTCCGGCAGCGGCGTTTCCGTGCAAGCGCAACTGCAAGCGCTTGCCTCCAAGAACAAGGCCCGCGTCTTGTCGGCGCCCCACCTGGTCACGCTCGACAACATCACCGCACGCATCACCCGCAGCGAGGACATCTACGTGCCGGTCGACACGGGCGGTTTGAATGGCCAGGGCTTGTCGCAGATCCAGACCGGGCTGACGTTGGAGATCACGCCCTCCATCGTGCCGGTGCAGCCTGGCAGTGCGGACCAGCTCGTGCGCCTGACCCTGGACGCCACTAATTCGGCACCCGGCTCCGGCACCGGTGACCACATCAACGTGAACTCGCAGGAAGTGCAGACCGACGTGTTGGTGCCGAACGGAGGCACCTTCGTGATCGGCGGCTTGTTCGACGATTCCCGCCTGCAAAGCCGGTCGGGCATTCCCGTGCTGAAGGACGTGCCCTTGCTGGGCCATCTGTTCCGCACGGACAGTGACCAGCAAAGCCTGGGCCAGACCATCTTCTTCATCACGCCGCACATCATCGACCAGACCGAGCTGGTGAGCCGGGACGTGGCGCTGGGCCCGACCGCTGCCTACATGGGTCGCCAGCGCGGGCGGCTGGACGGCGTCACGCGGGAGATGTCCGGCGCACCGCGCATGACCTCCGCCTCGCTTGAGGAGGACCAGTGACCGGGGCACGCGCGCTGGAAGCCGGCTGCTACGCCGCCGCTGCCCTGCTGCTGGTCGCCACCGCCGCCCTGCGCCTGTCCGACACGCAGGATAGCCGCACCCGCCACGCCGCCGAGGCCGGGCTGGACGCGCTGCAAGCCGCGGAACGCAGCCACCTGGCCGCGCACCAGCGCTTCGCCCGATTCGGTCCGTCCGCGGCGGAACTGGCGGCGGCCCTGCCCGGCACGACCCTGCCGAACGCCGACGATTTCGCGTTCGACGGGCTGCCGGATGCCGCCGGCGTGCTGCACCTGCGCGCCATCACCCGGCCGGACGCCGTGGCCGATGGCCGCGTCAGCCCCATGGTGGTTGCCCGCGACCTGCGCGGCCCGGCCCCGGTGACGCCGTGATGCGCGCCCGCATCCTGGCCGCCATGCTGCTGCTGTCGGGCTGCGCCGGCCTGGGCGGAACGGGCGACCCTGCCTTCACGGGCAGCGCCGCCGTCGCCGGGTTGGAGGTGCGTGCGCCCGACTGGCAGGTCGGGTCCGAATGGCATTACAGCGACGGCTACGGGCTGAAGGTGACCAAGGTTGCGAACGGGACGGCGACCTTCCAGCGCACCGACGACCCCGGCCAATGGATCGTCCGACGCGGGTTCCTGCGCGAGGATGCGCAATCCCCCACCGTGCTGCGCAAGCTGCTGTTCGAAGGCCTGCCCCCCGGCGCCGGCACCCTGCTGACGGGTGGCACCCCCATCACCTACCGCCGGGAATACATGTCCGGCGACGTCCAGCGCACCCATGTGACGTCCTGGACCGTGGAAGGCCGCGAAACCGTGAAGGTGCCGGCCGGCGAGTTCGATTGCGTGGTGCTCGCCATGCGCACGCGCAACACGCAGGACGGCTGGACCGGGTTCGAGCGGTGGTGGTTCAGCCCGCAAGCGCAGAACTTCGTTCGCATGGAATACCGCTACGGCAGCAACCCATCAGGCTCGCGGGTCCTGACCGACTATCACGTCGGACCGGTCCCGCTGGGGCGCCTCGCTTCAGCCGGAATGGCGGCCCCTGGGAGCCGGCCGGAATAGATGCTGGTAGGATAGGCTGAGCCGAAGCTGGTAGGCTTCCTTGATGCCGGGCGTGGCGGAGTTGTAGCGCCCGGCCGCTTCCCACAAATCGCCGCCGGTCTGGTCCAGATTGTGCCGCAGCACGTAGGACGCCACCCAGACGTTGAAGCACCCATCGTCGCGCACGGCGCTGCGCAGGTCCGACGATGGACGCTGCAGCACGTGCGCCAAGCGCGGCACCCAGGTTTCCACGTTGATCTGCGCCGGTCCGCAATCATGCGTCCCGTTGGCCTGCTGGACGCACGTGCCGACCTGGCCGCCTTCGGTCCGCAGGATCGTCCAAACCGCCGCCTCCGGCACCCCGAAGATGGCGGCCGCGGCGGCCACGCAGCCGGCGGTGAGCGGCATCAGCATGGCTGCGCCTGCGCGTTGGCGTAGCCGAGCAAGGCGGGGCTGTCGCGATCCAGCAGCCACAGCGTGGTCAGGCATTGCTCCGGCACGAGGTCGACCCGGAACAGCCGGTGCATGGCCTGCGGCAGCGCGCTCGGGTGCAAGCTGGCGTTTCCGCCTGCGGCGGCGTGGCAAAGCAGCGCCATGTCTCCGCGCTCCAGCTCGAACATCTCGCCGCCATGCGCCTGCGCCGCATCCTGGAAAATGGCCCGGGCGATGCGCCGGTGATAGTTGCGGGGCGCCGGGGGTGCCATGGCGGACAGGTGCAGGATCAAGGCCAGCCGGGATTTCGGCGTTTGCGCGGCCTTCTGCGATGCGGCGAGAAACGCCTGCCCGCCGGACGATGCAAAGACCATCACCGATCCCTCCGCCACAAACACGCGCGGAAGTTAAGCCCCAGAGGTTAAAACTTCTCCCCCCAGCCGGCGGATCGGGAGGGTTAAGCGCACGGTAAATATTACCCGGTAGCTTGGGACATCCCGACGGGTCGGCAAAGCGGTGCATGGGCGTTTGACGATGCGGGCGAAAGACGGTGGCTTCACGATCATCGAGGTCATGGCCGCCGGCGCGCTGCTATCCGCGTTGGGCCTGTGCATCCTGCACGGCGCCACCATCCTGGATCGGTTGTCGTTCGAACTCCTGCTGCGGCAGAAGGCCATCTTCGTGCTGAACGGCGAAATGGAACGCGCCTCGGCGCTGTACAACAAGACCGCGTTCGGCGCGAATACCACCTCATCGACGGCCGGCTACACCGCCGTGGCGACCATTGCCAACTCGGGCACACGCTTCACCTACGTGCCGTCATCTTTCTACAGCACGTTCGGCGTCAACACGCTGGCCGCCTTCACGGCCGCAAATGCGCCCGACAGCACCGTGTGGATGTATAATCTAGGCGGCGCCACGCAGAACTTCGTTTGGCTCGACCGCAGCCGGGGCCTGGTGGCCCGGCTGAGCTGGTCCATGTGTGACGTCAAGAACGTGACAAGCAGCGTATGCTGGACCACCGGGACGCCCCAGCCGAAAGCGAACAGCACGGCAACGTGCTACGGCTATGGCGGCGGCGCCGGCGTGTGCGACCTGCTGACGATGTTCCTCGATTACCCCTACACGATCACGGCTGGCGTGCCCATGCCGCTCGCAACGGCAGCGGCGACGACCCTGACCCTGAGCACGATCGTCGGGCGCCGGGAATGAACACCGTGGAAGACGATGCCGGCTTCACCCTGGTGGAAGTCATGGTGGCCGGAACCATGACGGTGCTGATGGCGCTGCCCGCCTACTCCCTTCTGGCCACCACCTATCGCTTCGCCGACAAGGTGCAGAGCCGCTTTCGCCAGAATGAGGAAGCGCGGCAGGTGCTGACGGTACTGGGCGACGGCAGCGTGCTGTTCGGCACCCAGGCCAACGCGCGTGGCTTTCCCATGGTCGAGGGCTTGCGCAGCCGGGCCGCTGCCCCGGCCGGAGCAACGCTGCGCAGCGCTTCCGCCCTGGTGTTGACGGACAGCAACGGCCTGTCCATCACGGGCGACAGCGTCCCCCCGCTACAGATCCCGTGCAGTTCCGCCGTAACGCCTATTCCCGACTGCCGAGGCACGGAGACCCTAACGGTCCAAGGCTGGCTCGGCAGCAACCCCACCGTTGCGGCGGCATCGTCGCAGACGGTGGGCATCGGCGTCACCGTCATCGACCCGTATCGGGCGCTGCGGCTGGGCACCGCGCCCGCCACCGCCGCGGAGTCGTATCGCAACATCTTCACCCTGAACGTGGAAGCAAATCCATGACCGCCGATCCGGGTGGCGAACGGGGAAGTGCCCTGCTGGGGGTCATGCTGTTCGCCGGGTTGGCGGCGCTCACCATGTCCGTGCTGGTCGGGCGCGTGGTGGTCGAATACCACGCGGTGGAAGACAGCGTCGCGCAAACCCGGGCCTATTGGGCGGCCATGGGCTTCAACAACTATGTGCTCAGCCGCACCGCCATCAGCGGCGCGTGCAAGCCGGGATGCACAACAGGGCCAACCGACTACAGCCCACTGCAAAAGACTTATCTGACCGAGATCGCCGACATGCAGAAATGGTACTATTTGGATGTCGGCACGTCGTACATGATCCAGCTTATCTCCCAGGTTTGCCGGGACGCGTATGCCCCCTCCGGCGCCGTGGGCGAGGTCGTGATCAAGACCAGTTTCGCTGGCAACTCCGGGCCGGCCCCGCCGATGCCGCCTTGCCCGACCGTCCCCACGACCGGGAAAGCCCCGGCCACTTGCGCCCCGGCCACTGCGCCCGACCCCAAGACGATCGAAGCGCTGCGGACGCTGAAATCATCGCGGCCCGTGGAATTCCGCTACTGCCTGGTGGGGCCCGTGGCGGCCACCTGTGGGGCCGGGCCGCTGTACGGCACGATCGGCGGCCGCCAATTGGTCACCAGCGTGCACCGCCCCGCCTGCTAGGACCGTTCAAGGATACTGGGCATCTGACTTGGAGATGCCGTCGTGCCAGTTGAAGGTCACGGCATGGTAGCTGCCGAGGCTGCCGAGGCCGTTCACCGGCGGTGGGTAGCGGAGTGCCACCACCTGACCGGCGCGCCCGGCTTGGCCCGAGCTGCTGGCAGCGGCGAACCCCGTGCTGGTCGCCTTGCCGGCGGCCGGGGTGCAGGTCGCGCTCCCCGGCCCCGCCGTGTTGCCGGGGCCGGTGCCCGTTTGCAGGATCGCCCACACCTCGAAATCCGGCTGCGCCGCCGGGCCACCGGGTATGGCGGTGATGAAGCCGGGGCCGGTGGCCTGCGGGCAGATCGTCGTGTCCTGGCACACGAACAGGAAGCAGTAATCGCCCATGTCGGCCAGGTTGAGCCCCAGGCCGTTGACCAGCACGTTCTCGTCGCCCTTGTAGGTGGTGCAGCAATACGTGCCGCTGGTGATCTTGAACATGCGCTGCTTGGCGGCGATCTGCGCCAGATAGGCGTTGGCGGTGTCCAGCCGGCCTTGCAGCATGTAGCCGGACATGCGCGGCACCACGGTGGCGGCGAGGAGGACCATGCAGGTCACCGTCACCATCAGTTCCACCAAGGTGAAGCCGGCTTCGCTTTGTGGTTTGGTTGACATCGGTTTCGGTGCGCTGTTCAGGGCCATTGTGGCCCGGCTGCGTTGAGGACCGTTTAAGGCCCGTGCGGCTTAGCCGATCGTCAAGGTTCCCGTGCCACCCTGCCGCCGCAGTCGATGAAGCGGTGCATGGCACGACCCCACTCCGATGGCGGGTTTACCTTGGTGGAGCTGATGTCCTGCATGGGCATCGCCCTGATCCTTGCCGCGGTCGCCGTGCCCCGCATGTCCGGCTACCTGCGGCAGGGCGGGCTGGAAGCGGCCAAGCCTTACCTGGTGGAGATCGCCGCCCGGCAGCGCGCCTACCTAGTGGAAAACGGGCAGTATTGCTGCACGGCCGGAAACCTGAACGAGAACGTGCTCGCACGCGGGCTGGAGGTGAACCTGGCCAAGACCGGCGATTTCTGTTTCGTCGTCATCTGCCTCAACCCGACGCTGTGCCAGTCGGTATCGGGGCCCGGCTTCATTACCGCCAACGGAACACTGCCCGACTTCGAGGTTTGGGCCATCCTGCAAGACAGCTCCAGCACGATCAATACCGGCCCGGGCGGCACCATCTGCACGCCGGCAGTGGGCAAGGTGTTGCCGACGGGCCTTGGTGCCGCGGCCGGCAGCGGCCTCGCCGCGCGCGGCGGGCAGGTGGTGGCGTTGCGCTATCCCACGCCGGCCAACGGCTTCGACACCTTCGGCTCCTTCCACGCGGTGCCGTTCCAATGGCGTGACGGCATCAGCACGTCGGACGCGATGCTGCCGTAGCGGCGCCGCCTTTACCCGACCACGACGACGGAGATGTTGTCCCGTGCCACCGCGCGGTGGCAGGCGTCCAGCAAGTCCTGCACGGCACCCGACAAGGTGGCGGCCGCGTGCACGATGGCCGCGATCGCCGCATCGCCCAGGGTCGCCGTAACCCCGTCGCTGCACAGCACCAACCGCTCGCCCGTCGCGAGCACGGTTGAGCCGGTATGCGGCTCGATCGGGGCGATGGTGCGCCGACCACCGACGGCGGCCGACAACCGCGGCAGCTTGCCGCCCACCGGCCCGCCGGCACAAACATCGTCGATGCTGAGCTGCACCAGGCGGCCATCCGCCAGGCTGTGGTAGACCCGGCTGTCACCGACGTTGAACCAGCAGGACCGGGTGCCGCGCAGCACGAGCCCTGCCAGCACGGCACCCATGCCCAGCGTTTCCGGCTGCTGCGTCATGGCCATGTGCAGTTGCAGGTTGGCGCGCCGGACCGCGGCGGCGCAGCTTGCTTCCGTGGGTTCTGGCGGGTCGGCGGCCAGGCCCGTCACAACCAAGTTGCTGGCCAGGCCGCCGCATGGATGACCGCCCATGCCATCGGCCACGACGAACACCGTATCCACCTGTGGGTCGACAATCCCTTCCAGCCCGGCGCGTTCCCCCGACAGGATGGTGCCGTGGGCCGCCACGGCATCCTCGTTCACGGCGCGGACGGGCCCTGCCGCAGTGGCCGCGGCGTAGCCCAGCACGGGCGTCAAATGCCCGGCCCGTTCGCCGCAAGCAATTCCTGCAGCCGGGCGGACGTTGTCGGCCGGCCGAGGAAGAAGGATTGCCCTTCGCGGCAGCCGAGCTCCGCCAGGAAGGCGCATTGCTCCTCATCCTCGATGCCTTCGGCCACCACCTCCAGCCCCAGCGTGCGTGCGGTGGCGACCACGGCCTTGGCAATGCCGGTATCCTCGAAGAACCGAGGCACGCCGCGCACCAGCGACCTGTCCAGCTTCATCACGGTCAACGGCAAACGCTTGAGGGCACCGAGGCTGGCATAGCCGGTGCCGAAATCGTCCAGCGCGATGCCAATGCCGAGGTCACGCACCGCCGACAGCGTCAGCAGCGTTTCCACGCCGGCATCCACCAGCATCGACTCCGTCAGCTCCAATTCGAGCTGGTCTGCCGGCAGCCCGGTTTCCGCCAGCGCACGCTTGACCTGCCGCAGCACCAGCCCGTCGGCAAGCTGCCGGGCGGACACGTTCACCGAAACGACTGGGCGGCCTGGCCAGCCCGCCACTTCGGTGCAGGCTTTGTTCAGCACCCAGTCGCCGAGGTCCACGATCAGGTCGGAGCGTTCCGCCAAGGGGATGAAGACGCCGGGTGACACCAGGCCGTGGCGACGGTGCGGCCAGCGCGCCAGCGCCTCCGCACCCATGATGCGCCGCGTCGCCAGGCAGACACGGGGCTGGTAGTCGACCGACAGCGAGCCATCCCGCACGGCGCGCAGCAGATCGCCTTCCAGCGGGTCGCTCGGGGCGCGGCTGGTGGACTGCGCGCGGCTCCTGCGCGGCAGAATGGCCTGGTCCTGCAACACCCCTCCTACCTGCATCGGCGTATGGCCCACCCATTAACGTCGATGACGGTAAGCATCCGGTAAATCCCGGCCGCTACGGGCGAACGTTAGCGAGCTGATATCCATTGCGCGGTATCCTGCCGGCACACGCCGCACTGGGAAGGCTGCCGATGACCTATGAAGACGCCGAGGTGGACGCCACCCTGCTCGCCGGCGGCGATACCGTCCCGGACGCGGTGGAAGCGGTCACCCACGTCATCGCCTTCGACACGGCGGCGTCCGGCCCGCAGCGGGTGACGGTGGAGGAGCAGCGGTTGGTGATCGGCCGCTCCCGCCCTGCCGACCTCATCGTGGAAAGCAGCAAGGTGTCGCGCCAGCATTGCGCGGTGCAGGTGGTCCGGGGCGCGCTGACGCTGACGGATCTCGGCTCCACCAACGGCACCTTCGTCGACGGCAAGCGCATCAACAAGCCCGTCCGCCTCAACCACGGCGCCGCCATCACGCTGGGCGGCGAAACGCTGACCTACGAGCGGCTGACCGGGCGGGACGTGGCGGCCGCCCAGGCGACCGAGCGCGATCTGCAAAGCGCCAGTTCCTACGTGCAGATGCTGCTGCCGAAGCCGCTGGTGACGGAGGACGTTCAGGCGAACTGGCTGTTCATGCCCTGCACGCAATTGGGGGGCAGCGGCTTCGGCTACCGCTTCCTGACGCCGACATTGTTCTCGGGGTTCCTGGTGGAGGTCGCCGGGCGCGGGACGCAAACGGCCATGCATTCCGTCGCGATCATGAACCTGATGCGCCAGCCGACGGTTTCCGGCATGGATTTCACCCGGCCGGACAGCGTGCTCGCCGGTTTGTCGCGGGCCTTCCCGACCGAGCAGAACGGGGGGCTGTTCTTCACGGCGTGCTATTTCACCTTTGACCTCGGCACCCGCACGATCGCCTACGCCGCGTCCGGCCGCACGCCCGCCTATCTGGTGGACCCGGCGCCGGGCACCGCCACCGCGCTGCACGCCAGCGGCGGCCCGATCGGGCTGCGCGCGGACGAGACGGCGGCCGTGACCACGCGAACCGCCCAGCCCGGCGCGCGCCTGGTGCTGATCAGCGACGGGGTATGCGAGCAGCTTCAGCTCGGCGAGGTGGACCACATGCAGGCCATGATGGTCGCCCCCGCGGAACCCGGCATTCCAGAGCCGCTGCGACTGCACCAGGCCGTGCGGCAGCTTCGGGGAGAGGCCGTGTTCGACGAAGACTTCGTGGCGCTGGTGTTTACCTTCTAGCCGCGTCACCCAGCCAGGAAGCGCCAAACGGCGCCCTGCCCGACGAGCAGGACCACGGACCCGCCCAACGCCAGGGCCGGACCGAACGGCACGGTGTGACCGAACCTCAACCGCCCGGTCACCAGCGCGGGCAGCACCGCGACCGTGCCGGCGACAAAGGCGATCAGCAAGGCCGGGAACACCGCCAGCACGCCGAGCCACGCCCCGATCGCGCCCGCCAGCTTCAGGTCCCCGCCGCCGAAGGCAGGGCTCCCCTTGCGGCGCAGACCGTGGAGCCGCGAAAGGGTCCACAGCGACCCATAGCCGGCGACGGCCCCGAGAATGGCGTCGGCAGGCTCCGCGAAAACACCGGCGGTATTGAGCAGCAATCCGATCCACAGCGTTGGCAGCACGATTACGTTGGGCAGACGCCGCGTGCGCAGGTCAATCAGGCTGAGCAGCAGGAGGATGCACAACAAGGCGCCGCCGGCGGCCCATCGCAACTCGGCGGCATGGCTGGCCAATGCGGCGATCACCCCTCCCCGACATAGGCCAGCAGCCAGGCTTTCAATCGCTGACGGTGCAGATGCGCATTGCTGAAGCTCACGCCGTAGAAGCCCTCGCCGACATGGGCGATGCGTGACTTGAGCGTGTCGAAATCCTCGACCACGAGTTCGACGTTGGCCCCGCTGGCCAGCGTCGGGGAGTCGCCCGCCACCATGGCGAGCGCGCCCGACGCGGACATGTCCGAAAGTCGCACGGGAATGTCCGCATCGCCGGCACGGATCAGGCCGTTCAGCTCGACCTCGTAGCGTTTCTCGCGACGTCGTTCGGCGCCGGGCTGCTTGACCCTCTCCTGAGGGAATATGCCCTGGTTCATGCATTTTGCCTTGCGTGCGGAACGACAATGATCCCGAGTTTGCGCCGGGCTTGGTTTCCGAAGTCTAAACAGGCCATTGCCGGGGATGAACCGCGCGCGGGCCGGGAGGGTGGCCACGCCGTGCAGCGGGTGTCAAAAGCCGCCTGTATCGTATAAGACGGCACCAAAAGGGAGGACGGGCGATGCCCGACGGGGCGAGGATCGATTATCAAGCGCTCACCTTCCCCTTTTCGCGCAGCGCGGATCACGATGCGGCCGAGCCGGCTCGGCACAAGATCGTGGTGGTCGGCGCCGGGCCGGTCGGGCTGGCAACCGCGATCGATCTGGCGCAGCAGGGTATCGCCGTGGTCCTGCTGGACGATGACGACCGGCTGTCCACCGGATCGCGCGCGATCTGCTTCGCCAAGCGCACGCTGGAGATCTTCGATCGGCTGGGTTGCGGCGAGCCCATGGCGCGCAAGGGCGTGGGCTGGAACACCGGGCGCGTGTTCCTGCGCGACGAGCAGGTCTACAGCTTCAACTTGCTGTCCGAGGCCGGGCACCACCGGCCGGCCTTCGTCAACCTGCAGCAATACTATGTCGAGGGCGCTTTGCTGGACCGCGCCCAGGCGCTGCCCAACCTGGAAATCCGCTGGAAGAACAACCTTGCCGCCATCAGCCAGGATGCGGAAGGCGTGGCACTCACGGTTGGCACGCCCGACGGCGAGTATCGCCTGCGCTGCGACTACCTTGTCGCGGCCGATGGCGCCCGCAGCCCGATCCGTCGGGCGCTTGGGCATGAAAGCCGGGGGCAAACCTTCCGCGACCGCTTCCTGATCGCCGATGTCCGCATGGAAGCGGATTTTCCGGCCGAACGCTGGTTCTGGTTCGACCCGCCATTCCATCCCGGCCAGTCCGTGCTGCTGCACCGGCAACCCGACGGCATCTGGCGCATCGACTTCCAGCTCGGCTGGGACGCCGACCCGGTGGCGGAACGCCAGCCGGAGCGGGTGATCCCGCGCGTGCAGGCCTTGCTCGGCACGGACGCGAAGTTCGAACTCGAATGGGTGAGCGTCTACACGTTCTCCTGCCTGCGCATGCAATCGTTCCGCGACGGGCGGGTGCTGTTCGCGGGGGACAGCGCGCATGGCGTGTCGCCGTTCGGCGCCCGCGGCGCCAATTCGGGCGTGCAGGATGCGGAGAACCTGGCCTGGAAACTCGGTCTCGTGCTCGGGGGCAAGGCACCGGACCGGCTGCTCGACACGTATGGGACGGAGCGTGAGTTCGCGGCCGACGAGAACATCCTCAACTCGACTCGGAGCACCGACTTCATCACGCCCAAGAGCGAGGTCAGCCGGGTTTTTCGCGACGCGACCCTGCTGCTTGCCCGGGATTGTCCGTTCGCGCGCCAACTCGTGAACAGCGGCCGGCTGTCGACGCCTGCCACCCTGGCCAATTCGCCGTTGAACACGCCGGATGCGGACCGGTTCGCCGGCGCCATGGTGCCCGGCGCCCCCTGCACCGACGCCCCGGTCCAGCAGGGCGGGCGGCAGGCCTGGCTGCTCGACCACGTCGGCAACGCGTTCACGCTGCTGCATTTCGGCAACGGGGCGGAGATCGATCCCGTGCGGCTGCAAGGCTTCGACGCACTCGGCCGGGCCAGCCCGCCGGTGCGAACCGTGCTGGTCGAACCGCGCGGCGCCACACCACGCCACGTCGACGGCGTGCTCGCGTTGGAGGAGGACGGCCTGGTGTCCCAGCGCTTCGACGCGCAACCGGGCACCACCTACCTGCTGCGTCCGGACCAGCATGTCTGCGCCCGCTGGCGCAGCTTCGACCCGGCTCACGTGGCGGCCGCACTTGCCCGCGCCACAGCCAATGCCTGACGGGAGAACGGTCATGCTCAACCTCGAACCCAATCTCGGGAACGCCGATGATTTCTACGAGGCGTTGATCGAGTCGCACCGGGGCCTTTCACCCGAGCAAAGCGCCCTGCTCAACGCCAAGCTGATCCTGTTGCTCGCGAACCAGGTCGGCGACCTTGCCGTGCTGCGGGCCGCCATGGCCAAGGCACGGGAAGGCATGGAACCGGCCGGCGAGGACGCGACCCTTGAAGCGGTGGCATAGCCGGCGGCCACCATCCCCTCAGTAATAACCGGAGAAACACCATGTCAGGTTTTGCAAGCACCAAGGATCTCGCGGACAAGATCATCTCGTTCGACGAGCTGGCGCCGGGGCTGTACGGCTACACCGCGGAGGGTGACCCAAATTCGGGCATCGTGGTCGGCGACGACTCCGTGCTCGTTGTCGACGCCCAGGCGACCCCTGCCATGGCGCACGACGTGATCGCACGCATCCGCACCGTGACGGACAAGCCAGTCCGTCACGTCGTGCTCAGCCACTACCACGCGGTGCGCGTGCTCGGCGCGTCCGGCTACCAGGGGGCGGAGATCATTGCATCCGACGTGACGCGGGACATGATCGTCGAGCGCGGGCAACAGGACATGGACAGCGAGATCGGCCGCTTTCCCCGCCTGTTCCGCGGCAAGGAAAGCATTCCAGGGCTGACCTGGCCGCACATCACCTTCCGCAAGCAGATGACGCTGTGGCTGGGCAAGCGTGAGGTGCAGATCATCCACATCGGCCGCTCCCATACCGCCGGGGACACCGTGGTGTGGCTGCCGAAGGAACGGGTGATGTTCGCCGGCGACACGGTGGAGTTCGGTGCCACCCCCTATTGCGGCGACGCGCATTTCGCGGACTGGCCCGGCACGCTGGACGCCATTCGGGCCTTGAAGCCTGAAAGGCTGGTGCCGGGCCGCGGCCGCTCGCTGGTCGACCCGCAGGAGGTGGAGGAAGGGCTGGCGGGGACGGCCGCGTTCACCTCCGACCTGTTCGCCATCACCAGGCAGGCCGCGGCCGACGGGTGGGACCTGCACCGGACGTACCAGGTGGCCATGGACAAGATGCGCCCGAAATACGGCCACTGGGTCATCTTCGAACACTGCATGCCGTTCGACGTGTCCCGCGCCTTTGACGAGGCGAAGGGGCTGGACCGGCCGCAAATCTGGACCGCGGCGCGTGACCTGGAGATGTGGCGGGCGCTGGAAGGCAACCAGCCCGTCAAGTCAGCCGAAGTGCACGGCTAGGCAGAACCACACAGGCAAGCCGTCGCCCCCTGCTCCGGTCGCCGCATCACCTCAACCCGCTATGGGGTGACGACGCGAGGCAGCCGCCGCCAGGGCGGCGACTGCGAGCGCCAATGGGCCAAACGAGACCCAGAGCACCGTGTCCCAGCCATACGCCGTCAACAAGCTGCCCGATGCGAAGGAACCGACCACCATGGTTCCGAACACCAGGAAGTCGTTGAACGACTGAACCCGCGCCTTTTCGTCCGCACGGTGACATTCGAGCACCAGGGCCGAGGCGCCGACGAAGCCGAAGTTCCAGCCGAGGCCGAGCAGGACCAGGGTCAGCCAGAAATGCGTGACATCCTGGCCGGTCAGCCCGACCGCCGCGGAAACGGCGATCAGAACCAGCCCGGCCGTGACCACGCGGGGCGCCCCAACCCGGGTGATCAGCCGGCCGGTGAAGAAGCTCGGGCCATACATCGCGATCACGTGCCATTGGATGCCGAGGTTGGATTGTTCCTGCGGCAGGCCGCACAGATGCATCGCCAGCGGCGCGGCCGTCATGAGGAAGTTCATGAGCAGGTAGGAAACGACGCCGCAGATCACGGCGGTGATGAAGCGAGGCTGGCGCGCAATGACGCCGAGCGGACGCCCCCCGGCGGTTTCCGACGCCGTGGGCAGGGGCAACCGGACGCCGACCAAGATGACTGCGGACAGAACCGCCACGGCCGCCTGCGCCAGGAAGGTGGCTGCGAAGGTGTAGGGCGCCCACAGATCCATGGTGTAGTTGACGAGCTGCGGACCGATCACGCCGGCGAACACGCCACCGGCCATGACGGCCGACAAGGCGCGCGGACGCCGCTGCGGCGGGGCGCAGTCGGCCGCGGCGAACCGGAACGACAGCACCACGGCGGCGTAGGCGCCGCCAAAGAACGTCGCAATGCAGAACAGCCAGAACGAGCCCAGCACCACCGCCAAGGTCGCGAGCAGGCCGACCAGCACGCCGCACGCCGTTCCCGCCAGAAAGGCGGCACGGCGGCCATGGCGCTGCGCGATGGCGCCCGCCGGCAGCGTGCAGGCCGCCATGCCGACCACGAAAATGGAGATGGGCAGGGTGGCCAGGGCCTTGCTGGGCGCGAGCATGTCGCCCACCACGGCGCCGGTGGCGTAAACCACCACCGAGTTCGCCCCGGCCAGCGCCTGCGCGACCGCAAGCCGCAGAACGTTGGCCCGCTCGTTGGGAAACGGCGCCGCTGGTCCGACCGCGGCGCCGGAGCGCGTGTTCGACATGGAGACCTCAGACTGAAGGGCTTGGTGCCAGCGCGTCTTAAAAGGCTGGTCGCGGCTGCCGAGGCCGGACCTGGCGGGAACCGCATCCCATACCGGGAGGCGGGTGATCAGCCAACCCCGAGCATCAGACGCCGGCGGCTAGCCGCCTTCGAGCGGGAAGTGGAGCTGGCAGTGGATACCGGCGGGAAGCTGGAGGTCCGCATTGGGCAGTTGCAGCCGCACCCCCATCGTGCCGCTGGCCGCGTCCAGCACCTTATCGACCACCACCACCTTGGCCTTGTAGCTGCCGCCCACCGGCTGCTCCGGCCGCACGGTCGCCGTCATGCCCAGCTTGATCTGGCCATACAGGGACACGGGCAGGAACGCTTCCACCCGCAACGGGTCCATCTGCGCCACCGTCAGGATGTGCGACTGGTCGTTGCGGAACTCGCCGGGGCCGAGTGCCCGCTCCGTCACCACGCCGTTCACCGGGCTGACAACCATGCGCTGCTGCAGCAGCCCTTCGGCGCGCTTGGCTTCCAGCCGCGCCTGCGCGACGTTCAGCTCCGCTTCACGCAACTGCGCTTCCGCCACCTTCACGTCGGCCGCGGCCTCGTCCGCCGATTCCAGGCTGACGATGTTGCCGTTGCGCAGTTGCTCGTTGCGGCCGCGCTTGCGGCGCAGGTAATCGACGCGGGCGCCGTTGGACGCAATGGCGGTCTCGTTGGCGGCATGGACCGCGGCGATGCGCGCGTTGGCTTCCTCCACGTCCGAATCGAGCTTGGCCACCAACTGCCCGGCATGCACCACATCCCCCCGATCGACATCCACGCTGGCGACCACGCCCGGCACGGCCGCGGCGAGCTTCAGCGTCTGCCACGGCTCGATCAGGCAGTCATGGTCCTGCGCGCGCGCAACGGACGCAACGGCCCCTGCCACGCCGATTAGGATTATCACACGGGACAGCATCATTCTCTGGACCTTCCTAAGCTGCCATGGCAGGTGGGGGCATGGCCCGCACCATCTTCGCGCCCTATGCCGAACGCGCCGTCCTGCCGTCCAGCGGCTTCGACCTGCGCGTGTCCGCCGCCTGGGGCGCGCTGGGCGCGCGGCTTCCCGGCGGCACCGGGATCGAGCGGCATGCCCGCGCGGTGCGCGCCCTGGCAGCGGCGTTGGAAGGGCGCGGCGACGCAGCGCTGCTGGCGGAAGCGGCGGCGATCCGCCCTGCCCTGCTGGAACGCCCGGCCGCGTTGCAGCCCCGCCTGTTCGCGCTGGTGCACGTGGCGGTGCAGCGCCATCTCGGCCTGCGCTTCCACGCCGTACAGCTCGCCGGTGGCCGCGCGCTGCTGGGCCGCAACGTGGTGGAAATGGCGACCGGCGAAGGCAAGACCATCACCGCGGCCCTGCCCGCCGCCGCCGCCGCGCTGGCCGGAAAGGCGGTGCACGTGGTGACGGTGAACGACTACCTGGCGTCGCGCGACGCCGCCCGGCTGCGCCCGGTCTACGCCGCGCTGGGGTTGACGGTCGGGCTGGTGCAGGAAGGCGACCAGCCGGCGCAGCGCCGCGCCGCGTATGCCGCGGACATCACCTACGTCACCAACAAGGAACTCACCTTCGACTATCTGAAGGACCGCATCGCCACGTCCGAACGCCGCGGGCATGCACGGCATGCCCTGTCCGTCGCGCTTGGCAAGTCGGGCGAGCCGACCTTGCTGCGCGGCCTGCAAGTGGCGGTGGTGGACGAGGCGGACAGCGTGCTGATCGACGAAGCGCGCACGCCGCTGATCATCTCTGCCGAGCGGCATGACGAGGCCTTGGCCGCCATCCTGGACCAGGCACTGGCCACCGCCCGCTCCCTCCATATCGGGGACGATTACGCCGTGGACGGCGCGCGCCGCACGGTTCACCTGCTGCCCGCCGGCCAAATGGCGGTGGCGGAGCGGCTGGGCACGGGCACCGGGCTGTTCCGGGCGCGGTTCGCGCGGGAACAGATCGTGTGCCAGGCGCTGACCGCGCTGAACGTGTTCGCCCGCGACCGCGACTACATCGTGCGCGACGGCAAGGTGGAGATCGTCGACGAATACACCGGCCGGGTGATGTCCGACCGCACCTGGGAACAGGGGCTGCACCAATTGGTGGAAGCCAAGGAAGGCGTGGCCATGACTGCCGGCCGCCAGGTGCTGGCCCGCATCACCTACCAACGCTTCTTCAACCGCTACCTCCAACTCAGCGGCATGACGGGCACGGCGCGGGAAGTGGCGGGCGAGCTGCGCGCGGTGTTCGGCCTGCGCGTGAAGCGGCTGCCCACCAACCGCAAGCTCCTGCGGCGGGACGAGGGCGGCCGGCTGCTGCCGGATGCCGGGCGCAAATGGGCCGTGGTGGCGCAACGGGCGGCCGCCGCCAGCCGCCAAGGCCGCCCGGTGCTGATCGGCACCGCCACCGTCGCCGCGTCGGAAGCGCTGTCCGCCGTGCTGCACGACGGGGGGCTGCCCCACGTGGTGCTGAACGCCCGGCAGGACGCCGACGAGGCGGAGGTGGTGGCCCAGGCCGGCGGCGCCGGGCGCATCACCGTGGCAACCAACATGGCCGGGCGCGGCACCGACATCGAATTGTCGCAGGCCGCCCGGGCCGCGGGCGGGCTGCACGTCATCCTGACGGAGCACAGCGACAGCCCGCGCATCGACCGCCAGCTCTACGGCCGCGCCGGTCGGCAGGGTGATCCCGGATCGTTCGAGAACGTGGTGGCATCCGACGATCCGCTGTTCATTGACTATGCCGGCCTCCTGGCGCGGCTGCTGCGGCCCGGGCTGCTGCCTCAGCGCTGGCGCCTGGCGCTGCTGCGCCGCGTGGCGCAGGGCATGGCGTCCCGCAGCCACGCGCAGGGGCGCCGCCATCAGGTGCTGGCCGACGAGCAGACCGAGGGGGCGATGGGGTTCGCCGGCCGCGAATAAGGCCACACCAGTCTCAGGTCTCGAACCGGCTGAGCAGGCCTTGGCGGACCCGGCGGTAGATCGTCGTGCCGATCGGCTCCCAACCGAAATCGAACCGCACCGCCACGCGGGCGCCGAAGCGCGCCGCAGCGTCCGGCGGCAGCGACACGTCGAGCTGGAAGTGCCGCTCCAGCGCGCGGAGGCGCTGGGTGCTGCGCGGGTCGGTGGCGACCGCACCGCCATTGCCGCTGGCCAGCGCCGGGTTCGGCAGGTCGTCCGCCGCGGCCGGAACAGCCCGCAGCACGGCCGACGGCACGACCGTCGCCGCGTCCGCCAAGCGGACGGACAAGCCGTGCAGCGCCCCCTGCACCAGCCCCACATCCGCCTGCGGCACCAGCACGCGCGCCACCAGCCCGGCCGGCGGCGTGACCCAGCCCATCACCTCGCCTTCCTTGACGAAGCGGCCGACCTCGTCCGTGCCGGGACGGGCCGCCGTGAACGTCCCGCCGGTGCCGGCCAGCACGATGCTGTGCTCCTGCCGACGGTGCTCGCGTTGCAAGGCCGCCAGTTCTTCCGCCAGCTCGAAGGTGGTAACGCCGGCGCTGATGCGGTCCGTCACCCACTCGGCCTTGGCCTTGGCGCGCAATTCCTCCACGCGGGCAGCGGTCACCTGCATCCGCGCATCCGCCACGGCGTGGTGCAGGGTGAACAGCGTGGCGCCGGCGGCCACGGTCGTGCCGGGCTGCGCGTCGATCTGCGTCACGAAGCCGTCCGTGCGTGCCCGCACCAGGGACGCGTCGTCCAGCCACACCACGCCCTGCGCGTTGCCGTGCACCGGTACGGGCAGCACCAGCACGGCCAGGGCAAGCGCCGCGACCGCTCCGAAGGTCACGCCCACCGCACGCACCCGGCGCCCGGTATAGGCCGGCCCCGACACCACCCGGCCCAGGGTGCGCAAACACGGCCAAACGATCGCCACCAGCGGCGTCATGACCGCCAGGATCACGCCGACGACGAAGTAGCTGCTGGCGACGAACAGCGACACCGTCACCATCATCACGATGCGGTAGCACCAGGACAGCGGCGCGTACACCAGCATCACCGCCCGCTCATACGCGGTGGCGGGCAGGCCCCGCCCCTCCCGCAGGCCGAAGGCGTAGCGGTTCATCAGGTGCCCGAGATACTGGGTGGCGCGCTGCCCCAGATTGGGCACTCCCAGCACGTCGGACAGCACGTAATAGCCGTCGAAGCGCAGCAGCGGGTTGCCATTGACCAGCAGGGTGGACACGCCGCCGATCAGCATCACGTTGTAGGCGACGGCGCGCAGCAGACCCGGCTCCGCCTGCGCCCACACCAGCGCCGCCGCGGCGGCCAAACCTAATTCCACCACCACACCCGCCGCCGCCACGCCCGCGCGCTGCCATTTGGACGGCAGGGCGGCGGAGTTGCTGGCGTCCACGTACGGCACGGGGAACAGGACCAGCAGCATGGCCCCGACTTCCCGCACCTCGCAGCCGAAATACTTGGCGACGATGCCGTGCCCCAATTCGTGCAGCGCCTTGATCACTGGGTAACACAACGCCAGCGCCAGCAGCCCCTGCCCGGCCAGTACCCGATCGGCCACGTCCTGCGTCAGCTCCGTCCAGTGCTGCGCCGCCACGCTCGCCCCGGCAGCCACCAGGGCCAGCCAGGCCAGCAGCCCGATTCGGCCGAGCAGCGGCCGCACGAACGGCAACAGCGCAGTGAGCATGCGGTCCGGATCGAACAGCGGGATCTGCATGGACAAAGGCGAGCGGGCGTTGCGCGACAGGACGGAGCGGGCGAAGCGGTCCCGCCGCGACAACAGCTCCGCCGCGTCGGGCGGCACGTCCCCGGCCAACAGGTCGGCGCCGTGCAACTGCATCAGCAGGTGGATGACCGCTTCCTGGCTCGGCGCCTCGGAATCCATCTCCGCCACCAGGGCCTGCCAGACCTCGTCCACCGTGCGCCGGCCGTCCAGCCGGACGGCGAACAGGAAGGCGGCGGGGCTGACGCGGTGGACCCGGCCGCTCAGCCGGTCATGCAGCGAGTACCAAACCTGGCGGCCATAGCGTTGGCGCTCCACCCGCACGTCCGGCAGCAGCTTGGGTCGCAACCCGGCGACGCGGAACCAGTTGGCGGAAAAGAAGGCGGGCATGGCACGCTTCTCCCGTTACGGCAGCCAGGTCCAGAGCTGCATGCGCACCCAGTCGCGCAGCCCGCGGGTCCAAACCGCGGCAAAGGAGCGGCGGTCGATGGTGACCTTGCCCACCCCTTCCATGCCGGGCCGCAGGGCGGGCATCGTCCCGTCCAGCACGCCTTCCACGCGGAAGCTGTTGCGGTTGCCTTCCACCTCCGCCACCGCCGACACGCCGCGCACGGTGAAGCGCAGGCGCTGTCCGCTGACGCCGTGCAGCAGCACCTCGCCACGCTGGCCGGGGTGGACGTAGCCGATATCGTGCTCGTCCAGGTGGACGATCACGCGATACGCGTCGAGCGGCGCGACCTCGAACAGCACCTTGCCGGTTTCCACTGGGGAGCCGATCTGTTGCGACAGGTCGCCGGACACCACCAGCCCGTCCACCGGCGCGGTGATGACGGAGCGGGCGAGCTTGGTGTCGGTCAGCGCGGCTTCCGCCTCGTCCTGCCGCAACTGCGCCTCGATCTGGCCGCCGGTGGCCGGGTCGTGCTTGGCCATGGCTTCGCGCAGCTTCAGTTCCAGCTTCTGGTGCTCGCTTTGCCACTTCACCCGTTCCAGTTGCAGGTCGCGGTCGTTCAGCGTCGCCAGCACGTCCCCGGCCCGCACGGTGTCGCCGGCATGCGCGGGCGCGGTGGCGATGAAGCCGTCGAACGGCACCGGCACGGCGCGCTGCACCTGCCCTTCCAGTACAGCGGGCGCGCTGACGCGGAATTGCGTGGGCACCAGCACGGCCGCGGCCACCCCGGCGGCGAGGGCCAGCCCTGCCGCCTTCCACGCGAGGTGGCGCGGCCCGGCAAGCGCCGCGGCACCGTTTCGCGTCCAATCCACCAGCCGGCCGGACAGCAACCGGCGTGCGCGGTGCTTGCCATGCAGGATGGGGCCGAGCAGGGCGCACGCCGCTTCCCCCAATTGCAGCGCCGCGGCCGGTGGGACGTCCTTGTGCAACACGGTGATGGCGCCGGCGGGCCCGCGGTCCAGCAGCAAGGGGAAGGTGGTGCAGGCAGCACCGGCGCCCCAAACCTCGCACAGCACCTCGTGCGCCACCTGGATGCGCGCTTCGCCGGCGGCGGGCGCCGGCAGACGGATCACCGCACGCTGCTCCACCGCCTCGTCCATGGCGTTTTCCACCGCCCGTACCATGGCGGTGCGGCGCTTGAACCAGGCAGTTTGCGACAGCGCCAGCAGGCGGACGCCGCGGCCGGATTGCAACCCCACCGCGACGCGGGCGGCCCCCAAACGCACCGCCAGCTCGTTGGCGATCGCCATGGCAGCGGCTTCCACCCGTTCATGCTCGTTGGCGACGGCGACCAGGTCCAGCGCCGCAGCGGCCACCGCCACGCGCTGACGCTCCCGCTCAACTCGCTCGCGCACCGCCTGGGCTTCCAGCCAGCCCAGCCCCCAATGGAGGCTGCGCAGGGTAGCCTGCATCTCCGCCTTGCCGCGCGGCCGCAGGTCCAGCACCACGGCCCCCACCGGCTTGTCCGTATCTGCCAGGAAGGGATAGGCGACGTGGGTGCCGGTGGCGCCGCTTTCGTGCGGGCCGGGCAGCACCGCCGGTTCACCGGTGGCCAGGCACTGCTCCGCCGCGGGCCGCAGGTAGCCGAGGTCCTCCGACGCGTTCGGCCACACCGCGACCGGCTGGAACGGGCCGCCGCGCGACAGCAGCAGCGTGGCCGCGTCCACCCCGGGCAGGTTGCGGCATTGCAGCGCCAGCCAGGACCGGCACACCGCATCCGTGCTGCCGGCAGTGGCAAAGGCCCCCCACAGCCGCGCGTCCGGGTCGACCACGCCCGGAAGGTCGAGGATCTCCGCCATGGTGCCTTCCCCTGCCCCGCTCAGCGCAGCGCGCCGTAGCGCTGCTCGTGTTCGGTCATCAGCCGAGCCAGCAGCTCGTGCAGCCGCTTGGCGGCGAACGGGCTTAGGATGATCCGATGCTCCACCTGCACCTCGATGTTTTCGCGGTCGCTCATGTCCCAGGTCTTGTTGACGCCGAAATTGATCACGACCTCTTCGCGCGTGCTGGTGGCGTTGCACACGTTGCAATAGGTGCTCTTCACCTGGGAGGTGTCGAAGCGCAGCTTTTGCTGCTGCGGCCGGGCGGTTTCCGTTGCTGGCTTCGGGGCGCCGTCCGTTGTCGTGTCGCTCATGCGTGCTTTCCTTTCTCAGTCGCCGGCCAGCAAGCGGGCCTGGGCGGCGCGCGTGTGGCCGTAATGATGGTTCCAGTTCGCCGCGTCCCAGCCGTCCGGCCCGGGATCGGCCAGGCCTGGATCAGGCGCGGTGATCACCTCCACGGCGGCGGTGTCGACCGCCGCCGCACCCGCCGGAACCGCGGCTTGCGATTGCAGCGCGTCGGCCGCTGCCGTCACCGTCAGCTCGGTTCCCGCCGGCACGTCGGATGCGACGCGGAAGTCGAACGAGGCGAGCACGCCCGCGACCGCCGCCTGCCCCAGCGTCACCGTGAGGCTGCCGCGCGCCACCAGGCTGGTGTCCACCCCCAGGGCGAACCCGGCATCGGCGCGCACCGCCGTCAGTTCCAGCGCGTCCGGGTCGAAGCGCAGCGTGACCGCGCCGCCTTGCAGCGTCACCGCCGGGTCGACGGTGAGCGGCAGGGTGACGGCGCCACCGGACGCGGCCGGTAGGCTGGCCGGCACGCTCAGCAGCGGGGTGTCCGTGGACGCCAGCACCGTCAGGTCCGGCTCCGCCCACGGTGCAGACGCCGCCGCGTCGGCGGCGCGCCACAGGGCGGAGCCGCCATCCACCACGCTCAGCACGCGGCCGGCGCCCCCTAGGTCCGGGACGGGGTAGCCCACGGTTTGCGTGCCGGACGCAGCGGCGAGGCCCTGCGGCACGCCGTCCACCGAGACGATGGACAGCGCCATCGGGGCGCTGCCGCCCCAGGGCGCGCCGGGCGAGGCGCTGGCGGCGAGCTGCACCAGCGGCCCCACCCCGGCGGCGATCGGCGCCGGCGCGTTCACCGCCACCGTCGCCTCCGTCCGGCCGTCTTCCAGCGCGGCGGTGCTGAACAGGATCTCCGTGCCGGACGGCAGGCGGTCGTCCGCCGCCGCGCCGTGGACCACCAGGGTCGCGGGGTCGAACGCCACGGTGAAGACGACGCTGCTCACCGCGTCCGCACTGCCGAACTGCACGGGCAGGCCAGGCGACGCCTCCACGTCCTCGCGCGGCAGCAGGGTGGCAGCCGCCATCGTCACGCCGGACGAGGATGGCGTGAACGGCACCGGCGGCACGGCCATCACCGTGACGGCCTCCGTCGTGCTGAGCCCGGTCGGGTCGGTCGCCGCCACCACGATCGTGCTGGTGCCGGCGAGTGCCGGGGTGATGCTGAGCACGCCTGTGCTCGGGTCGATCGTCGTACCGGCCGGGCCGCTGAGCAGGCTGAAGCGGGCGGCCGTGTGATCCGGGTCCGTCGCCACCAACGTGACCGCGGCGGACTGCCCCACCGTCACCTGTACGGTGGGCACGGCGGCGACGCTGGGCGGCTGGCCGAACATGTCGGAGGTGAGGTGCGCATGCGCTTCCGGGCTGAGCGCCACGCCCTGCACCAGGTCGGCCCGGCCCAACGCGCCGGATTGCAGCAGGCCGACAAAGGTGTCGCCTTCGTCGGGCGAGGGCGCGCGGCCGAGCCCGCTGAGATAGATGTCGACGACGAACTGCGCGTCCGTTTGCACGACGTGGCGGGCCGTGGACTCCGGATTGCCGAGGATCTCCGCCGTCACCTGCTGCAAGCCTTGCGCTTGCAGCAGCGCCTTCCAGTCCGCCAGCGCGTCCAGTTCCACTTCGCGGCCCAGCGCGGTCTCGTAGATCTCGTGCACGGCCGTGCCGAGCGGATCGCGGACGAACAGCTTGGCGGTGGCCGCAGCGGCAAAGGCCTTCGCCTCCGCCCCCTCGGCGATGCCGGCCGCGATGGCGCCGTGGCCCAGTGCCTGGATGGCCGGGTCCAGCCAGGCCGCCAGCTCCGACGCACTGGGCGCGCGGCCGAGGAAGCCCGCGTAGAGCCGGGACACGAACTCCGCTTCCGAGCCCGGTTGCGCTGTGGCGAGGTATTCGGGGAGGGCGAGGATATCGCTTGCCACCTGCGCCTCGCTGACGCCCTGCGACAGGAACTGCACCCAGGCGGACAGGCCGGCCGCATCCGCGGGGCGCCCCAGCAGCCCGAGGTAGAGCCGCTGGACAAAGGCTGCCGGCGTATCCGGGCCGACGGACAAGGTGCCGTCGACAAGCTGCACCTGCTCCGCCTGGCCGACGCTCAGCGCGTAGCCGGCGTTGAGCAGGGATGCCACATCCTCGGAGCTGAGGTCGGCCGTAACGGTGCCCACCGCGTCCGGCTGCGGCAGGATCAGCAGCGAAACGGTCGAACTCGCCGGCGAGGCTGCCATGCCCGGCAGGGTGGCGGTGGCGACGAAACTCAGCCGCAGCCCCGTCACCGGGACGGTCCCGCCGGGCAGGGCGATGGCGAAATAGCCGTTCGCATCGGCCACTGCGCTGCCGAGCCCGCCGGACAGGGTAACGGTGGCGCCCGGCGTGGTGGTGCCGGCGATCAGCGGGTTGGCGGCGTCGCTGATGGCGCGGAGCACGGACGGGCCGCCGGACAGCACGAGGCCAAGCTGCGGCGCGGCCACGGTGTCGCCCGGCTGCGCCGGGAGCACGGCCAGCAGTGCGGCGCCGGTCGCGGTGTTGCCCGCCGGGTCGGCCACGGTAAAGGTGAACAGGCTGGAACCCGCCTCCGGGCCCGGCGCGAACAGCAGCCCGGCCAATTGCGCCACGGTCAGCACCTGGCCTGGGCCGGCGAGTGGCGTGCCATCCGCCAGCGTCACCGTGCCGTTGCCGGGCAAGGCAGTGACGGTCACCGTCAGTTGCTCGGCCGGGTAGTTCGGGTCGGTCGGGGCGGCAATGCCGATCGCGACCGCCGCGCTGCCCGCGGCGTCCGACACGGTGGTGGAGGGGGCGACCACCGGGTTGCCCACGGCAGGACCGATCACCAGCGTGGCCGCGCCCGTGGCGGTGCTGCCGGCGCTGTCGGTGACGGCGTAGCCGAGCTGGCCGGTCTGCCCGAACACGCCGGCGGCCGGCGCGAACAGCAAGCCGGTGAGCTGCGCCACCGTCAGCACTTGCCCCAGCGACACGGGGGTGCCGTCCGCCAGGGTAACGGTGCCGTTGCCCGGCAGTGCCCCGAGCACCACGCGCAACCCGCCAGGCGCACCGCCGGTGGGCGGCTGGATGCCAATGGCCGTGGCACCGCCGTTCTCCCCCACCGACAGCGTCGGGGAAGACAGCGACAGGGGTGGCGCGCCCGTTCCTGTTCCGGGCGCCGTCACCGTGATCGACACCGTGCCGGTGGCCGTCAGCCCGTCCGCGTCCGCAGTGACGTAGGTGAAGCCATCCGAGCCGACATAGCCATCAGCCGGCGTGTAAAGGATCTTGCCGTCCTGGATCGTGGCCGTGCCATTCGCCGGGAGCGTCACGGCGGTCAGCACCAGCCCGCTGCCGCTGTCGTTCGCCAGCACGTCGATGAGCACCGACTTACCGGACACCACCGTCGCCGTGTCCGCCCCCGCCACCGGCGCGCCGGGATGGACCGGGGCGGCGGTGACGGTGACCGACACCGCCGCCGTGACCGCCTGGCCGTTCGCGTCCGTGGTGACGTAGCTGAATGTGTCCGTTCCGACGTAGCCGGCGGTCGGCGTGTAAAGGATTTGGCCGTCCTGGATCGTCGCCGTGCCGTCCGCCGGGGCCGTCACGGCGGTCAGCACCAGCCTGGCGCCAGTGTCGTTCGCCAGCACGTCGATCAACACCGACTTGCCCGACACCACCGTGGCCGTGTCCGCCCCCGCCACCGGGGCGCCGGGCTGGACCGGAGCGGCGGTGACGGTGACCGACACCGCCGCCGTGACCGCTTGGCCGTTCGCGTCCGTGGTGACGTAGCTGAACGCATCCGTTCCGACGTAGCCGGCGGTTGGCGTGTAAAGGATTTGGCCGTTCTGGATCGTCGCCGTGCCGTCCGCCGGGGCCGTCACGGCGGTCAGCACCAAGCCGGTGCCGCTGTCGTTCGCCAGAACGTCGATCAGCACCGACTTGCCGGAAACCACCGTGGCCGTGTCCGCCCCTGCGACCGGGGTGCCGGGCTGGACCGGGGCAGCGGTGACGGTGACCAACACCGCCGCCGTGACCGCCCGGCCGTTCGCGTCCGTGGTGACGTAGCTGAACGTGTCGGGGCCAACATAGCCAGCCGTCGGAGTGTAAAGGATTTGACCGTTCTGGATCGTCGCCGTGCCGTCCGCCGGGGCCGTCACGGCGGTCAGCACCAACCCGGTGCCAGTGTCGTTTGCCAGCACGTCGATCAACACCGACTGGCCGGACACCACCGTGGCCGAGTCCGCCCCCGCGACCGGTGCGCCGGGCTGGACCGGGGCGGCGGTGACGGTGACCGAAACCGCCGCCGTGACCGCTTGGCCGTTCGCGTCCGTGGTGACGTAGCTGAATGTGTCGGTCCCGACGTAGCCGGCAGTTGGCGTGTATAGGATTTGGCCGTTCTGGATCGTCGCCGTGCCGTCCGCCGGAGCCGTCACCGCGGTCAGCACCAGCCCGGTGCCGCTGTCGTTCGCCAGCACGTCGATCAACACCGACTTGCCCGACACCACCGTCGCCGTGTCCGCGCCCGCGACCGGCGCGCCGGGTTGGACCGGGGCAGCGGTGACGGTGACCGACACCGCCGCCGTGACCGCCCGGCCGGTCGTATCCGTCGCGACGTAGCTGAAGCTATCCGGGCCCACGTAACCGGCGGTCGGCGTGTAGAGGATTTCACCGTCCTCCAGCACCACGGTGCCATTTGCAGGGGCGGTGACGGACGTGAGCACCAGGTTCGCGCCGCTATCGTTCGCCAGCACGTCGATCAGCACCGACTTGCCGGACACCACCGTCGCCGCATCCGCCGCGGCGGCCGGCGCGGGCGGCACGATCAACACCGTTACCGCAACGCTGGCAGTGCGCCCGCTGCTATCGGTTTCCGTGTAGGTGAAGCCGTCCGACCCGAGATACCCGGCGGCGGCCACGTAGCGAATCGCGTTGCCCACGATCTGTGCCGTGCCGTGTTGCGGCGTGCTGACGCTGCTGAGCGCCAGGCCGCTGCCCTGGTCGTTGGCCAGGACGTCCACCGTGGCCGTGCCGCCTTCCTGCACCGTGACGGTGTCCGGATTGGCGACCGGGCCGATCGGCAGCGCCGCCGCGCCCACTTGCGACACGGAAACAAAGGCCGGATGGGTGCCGAAGGTCGTGAGGCCGAACTCCAGTGCCAGCGCGTCGGCAGCCGGCACGTGGCTCAGGTCGATCGTCACCGTGTGCGGGCCCGTGGCCAGGTCTAGCCTGCCGTCCGCGGTGAGCCCGCTGACCGACACGCCTTGCGCCAGGAAGACGGTGCCGTTCGCCTGGATGTCCAGCAGGTCGTCCGTGCCGCTTAGCCCGACGGAGCCCAGCACGGAGCGGCCCGTGGCGGTGTCGCGCAACGCGACCTCGAACGCGTCGCCGGCGGCGCCGCTGTCCTGGAACAACTGGCCGCCCACCAGGGTGAAGGACAGCGTGGCCTGCCCTGGCGACAAGGTGAAGTCCTGCGTCAGGGAGGAGATCTGGTTGCGCACCTCCGACAGCGTCGCCTGTCCGTTGGCAACGGTGACGCCGCCTGCCTCCGTCCAGCCGAAGCCGCCGGCGGACGGATTGGTGACGGAAAAGCCGCCGTTGGTGAGCAGGCCGGGCGCCGCGGCCGGCGTGGCCGGGGCAAGCGGCGCATTGCTGCCCGCCGGCGCGGCGCCGAGCTGGGCCTCCACGTCCCCGCGGGTCACCACGGGTGCGGTCGCCTTCTGCGCCTGCGCGTAGGCGATGTCCTCCGCCGCGGGGAAGATGCGGACGCCTTCGTTCAAGTCCAGGCTCATCAGCGCGCCGGGCACCGCGCTGTCCGGGAAGTCCGGGATACCGAGCGCGTGGCCATACTCGTGCTCCAGCACCGTCAGCAGGTCGAACTCGGTGGCCGCTGCCATGCCGGGCAGCGCCACCAGGGTGCCGTTCGGCCCGGCGGTGAACGCGCTGTTGTCCAGCCCGGTGTACCAGCCGACGCCCAAGGCGTTGGCATCGATGTTGATCGTGTTGGACGCGGCGTCGTAATCGCCGATCGCACCGTCCGAGAGCTGACCCACCACGATGTGGGTCGTGGGCAGTATGGTGGCGGCGTTGGCGACCAGGCCGCTGTCGATCCAGTACTGCCGGGCTTCCGTCGCCGCCCGGTTCACCTCGTCCAGCGTGAGGTTCGGGTTGGTGATCCCGAGGCTGGAAGCAGTGGACACGACGCCCAGTTGCGGCGCGTTGCCGTCGTTCGTGGCAGAGAACTGTACGTTGTTGAGGAAGTAGAACTCGCTGAGCGGATCGGACGCTGCGGTGACTGCCGTCAGTTGGCCCGAGGCGTCGAGCGCGAGGGTTTCATCCGATTCGAAGGTGCCCTGCGTGAGGGTGAAGGTGACCATATGGCCGGCCAGCGACTGCGGTATCTGCATGGCATAGGTGTAGGTGGTGAACCAGGCCGGGTTTACCGCGAAGGTTTGCGATATGGCGTGCGCCGGGTCCAGCACACCGTTGTCGTCCGGCGTGACCGTAAGCGTCACCGTGCTGGCGGTGGTGACGACGAACGGCTCGAACAGTGAGAATTCGAGGTAGTTGGCGCCCGTCGGCGGTACCAGCAGCCGATCATGGGTGAGGGTGGTGAAGTTGGTGAAGGCATCAGCGATCGACTTGACGACCGGCGTGATCAGATTGGCGCCCCCGAGGCTTTTCGCCACCGCCGAGAAGAAATCCCGGATGGCCGTCGGCCCGCCCAGCAGCAGTTCGTAGTCGGACCGGCTGGAGCCGTCCGGATTGGTGGTGGGGAATATGCCGTCGATCAGCGCACCGAGCGCGTTGTTGAGCGTCTGGATGAACTGCCCGATCCCAGAGCCGGTGGTGGACGTAACCGTCGGGTCCTGCAACGGATTGGCAGTGTAGAGCTGGTGATACAGATTATAGGCGGTCTGCAGCGGCACGTTGGTGGGCGCTGCCTCTGCCATGCTTTGCAGCTTGGTATCGATGAGGCCCAGCCAGGTGGTCTGCTGGCTGCCGATCTGCTGCGCAGTCGGGTCGATCGGACCGTTCGTGCTCGCAGCGGCGGCCACGGCGGTGGCGAGCTTGGAGCGGTTGGAGAACGCCTCGTTCAACGCGGCGGTCAGCGTCTGCCCGAATGCCTTGCTCACGGCGTTCAGCAGCGACGGCGCGTTGAGCTGGAACACGAACAGCCCGGTGATGTCAGCCGTCACGTTGTTGGTGCCGAGCCCGGCGAGTCCCTGGAAGCCGAAGGTGTAGCCGCTGCCGCCCTGGAACGACCAACCGGGCAGCGAGTAGCTGAACGGGAAGCGCCCGGCCGGGTTGGGGATGTCCGCGCTGGCAGCCTTGCCGCCATCCGTCGTCAATCCCCCGGCGTTGACGCCGGTGATCGTGCCGCCGGTCAGCTTCGTCACAACGGGCTTCAGCACGTAGCCGTTCGGCTGCAACAGGTAGGTCAGCAGCGACTGGTTGGTGCCCGACTCGAAGTCGCCGTTGAAAACCGTCTGCAGCGTGGTCGGCTGCCCCGGCGTTCCCGTGCTGGGCAGTGTGGAGGCATTCACGCCTAGGCTGGCCGAACCCGTCGGGTGATATTGTGCACCACCGCCGCCCGGCGAATAGTAGAACCCTTCGCCCACGCCCTCCCGTATCTGCCCAAACAAGGCGGAGTTGAGCGATGCCAAGATGCCGCCGGTCGATTGGTCGGCCTTGTCGCCGGTGACCGCGGTGGGGTTGACGGCATACCAGCCGGCGCTGGTGTACAGCGCCTCGGCTCCGGCCTCCCCGAACCCGTCGACGGTCGCGCGCAACCCCTTGTCGCTCAGCCGGCGGTCGATGACGCTGCCGTCGAATTGCTGGATGGAGGTGTTGACCGTTCCGGCATACCAGGACAGCAGCCGGTTGTCCGGGCCGCCGATACCGGCCGGCGCACCCAGGGACGTGGCGTTGGAGCCGAAATCGTCGAAGCCGAAGCCCGTCACCGCGTTGAGGTTCAGGCTGACATCCTGGTTGGCGATGGCCTCGCCGTTGAAGGTGAAGGTGTAGGCCGCCACCGGTGCGAACGACTGATAGCCGGCCTTTGTACCGGCATTGATGTTGAGCCCGCCCAGAGTGGAATCGAGCGTGCTGGATTGCGGGAAGGTCTGGTTGGCGCTCTGCTGATAGTAGTTCTCGGCGTAACCCTCATTGCTCCACCGGGTGACGGTCGGATCGGCGAAGTTGCTGCCGTAGCCGATCGGGTTGATCAGCAGGTCGAGGGCATTGGCATAGGTGATCACGGTCTCGATGCCGGCCTTGAGTGCCTTCAGGGCATTATAGGCGGCCGTCAGCTCCTCGATCGTGGTGACTGCACCGGCAACCAATTCCGGGTTGGCCGCGGTGACGGCAGCCGTGGCGCCGACCCCCAGAACCAAGCCAGCCTGAAGCAGTGTGCTCAGCGCCTCCACGTCCTTGGCGATCGCCTCCAACGGGATCTGTAACGTTTGTTGCACGCTGTCCGCCGACTCGGGATCGAGCGACGTGACGGTGATGTTCTTGATGGCCGGGTAGTAGGCGTCGAACCGCTCGACGATGGCGCTGTTGACGGATGCGCCGCGGTCCTGGCCGATGAACTGCACCGATGCGCCGGAGCCAAGCAGGCCCTTGCCCGTTTGCGTGTTAAGGTCGACCAGCGCGGCGAAGATCGCATCCGCCGCGGCCTCGGCGAATCCGGTGTCGGAGATGTCGCTTTCCGACGTCCAGTCGGAGACCAGCACCACGGCCTTGCCGGCGATCAGCGCCGCGGCGCCGACCTTGCTCGGGTCATCCAGGTCGACCCACTGGCCGTTCAGCTTGTTGTACTCAAGGATCACGCCGCCGCCATCCGCCTGCAGGACGGCGCGGCCGAACTGGATGAAGTCCGCCGGGGTTTGCAGCGACTGCGCCGTGCCGGAGAAGAAAGAGCCGCTCGTGGTGACGTTGGCGCCGAGCAGCGTGTTGGCGTTGAACACGAAACCGTCCGTCAGCACCGTGACCGGGCCGTAGGACTGGCCTGGCAGCGGCCCGACCGCGGCCGTCTGGAACGAGCTGGAAACGCGCTGTTCCGTCTTGTCGATGGACACGCCCCAGTAGATCTGCTGCCCGGCGGTGAGGATCGCCGCGAAGGACGGGTCGAAGATCACCCTTGTCTCGCCCGGCTTCAACGGGTTGGCGGGGTCGTTGGCGATGACCTGCGGCATGCTGGTGCCGTCCTTCACCAGGTACGTCTTGCCTTGCAGGAAGCCGGCGAACCCGACCGGCGGCGTGTAGATGCGCCCCGGGTCGCCGTCCGCGTCGGCCGGCAGGTCCGGCGCGTTGCCGCCGTTCAGCAGGGTGATGCGCGTGCGCGGCGGGTCGCTGGGCCACAGCCCCTGCCCTGACGGCTCGGCGCTGACGTACAGGTAGCTTTGCGTGCCCGTGCCAGCCAGCGTCGGGTCGACCAGCCAGTCGAACACCAACCGCTGCACCCCGGTCGTCGCTGGGTCGACGTCCACCGTGCCGGTGGGTCCGAGCAACGTGAGCGGCGCGTTGAAGTCCACCGACAGGCCGACGCTTTCCGCGCCGACGCTGATGCCCGGCAGCGTCACGGGCGGCGCGTCGTTCAACGAAATGGTCGCCGCATTGAAGTCGAGCGGATCGACCCGCGGGTTAAGGGAAGCGGGGCCAAGCGTCGCCGGGCTGGAGGCCTGCTTCTCCAACGCGGCGACATCGAAGACCACCACGTTGTCGATGCCGGAGAACAGCGCGTAGAGCTTCTGGTTGGCCGGGTCGAGCACCAGGCTGGTCAGGAACGAGTCCGGGATCGGCGTGGTGGAGCCGAGCACGCGGGCACCGGCGCCGAGCGTGTTGAACGGGTCGTAGATGACGGTGATCTTGCTGCCCGTGTCGTGCAGCACCTCGTTGTAGTACGCCTGCTCCGGGTTCTCCGAATACATCAGCGGCAGGCCGTAATCGCCAACGAAGGCGTACAGCAGGTTGGTGGTGATCGCGACGCCGGACGCGTTGTGGTTGTCCAGGTCGTAGTACTGGGATGTCGACTTGTAGTATTGCTGTGACAACGGCACCGCCGGGTCGCCGCCGGAGCCGTAGGCCGTGACACCGATGGGCTTGTCGTTGATCGCCAGGCTCAGCGCTGCACCTCCGGCATTGATCGAAACGGTGACCTTCGACGGATCGGCGCTGGCGCCGAGTTGCAGCGTGTTGAACCCGTCATTGTAGTTGCCACGGGTGGTGAACGCCATGCGCAGCGGGTCGCTGGTGGGGGTGATCTGGTAAAGGTCGTAGCCGACCTCGGCCGAGTAGATCACCTGCAGGTAGTCACCGGCGTTCTTGCCCGTGGCGTCGTTCGGATTGATGTCGACGATCTGGATGACGCTTTCGTCCCGCCCGCCGGAGATGTAGCTGTTCGGCCCGGCGAACAGGCGGGACGCGGGAACGCCCACGAACAGCCGCGTGCCGTCCGCATTGATCGCCAGCGTGCTGATGTAGCCCGTGCTTTGCGGCGGCAGGCCGAAGATCGCGCCGCCGAGACTGATGGTCGTGTAGGTGCCGAAGCTGGCCAGGCCGTAGCGCAGGTCGATCCGGTACACCACGCCGGTGCCGGCCGCGTAGAGGTAGTTGCCGCTGCTATCCAGCGTCAGCGCCGTGACCACGTCGTTGCCGGGCAGGTCGATATGGCCGCTCGGGTCATACCTGGTGATGTTGCCGCTTGAATCGACGGTGATCCCGGTGCCTGTCGGGTTGAACAAGGCGTGGGTGAACCCGTCCAGGATGTCGATGCCGTGCAAGGTGGCGATGTAGACCCGCGACGAATCCGGCGTCGTCACTGTGGCCAGCGGCGTGGCCTTCAGCGGGATCTGCTGGATGACCTGGTTGGTCGCCGTGGTGTTGGTGCCGACCGGCACGTTCTCCTGCGTGCGGTCGATGATGTCGAGCGAGTTGTTCTGCTGGCTGGCCACATAGGCGAACCCGCCACGGTTGCTGAGCGTGGCGCTGACCCCGTCATTGTAGCGGCCCGGGATCAGTCCGGTGCCGACCACGATGTCCACCGCACCCAGCAGCACGTTGGTCGGGACGATGACGGTGATGGTGTAGATCGGCGAAGCGATGCCGCCCACCAATTCCGCGATGCTGTAGGTGGCGTCGCCATAGGTGACGATCGCGAGCGGCGAGGTGCTGCCCACCGCGAAGAACTCGACATGCGTGTCCTTCGGGTCCGGGATGTTGGTCACCTGGATGGTGATAGTCGCCAGGCTGGTCAGCGTGGAATAGTTCTGCACCGCCAGCGACTGGATGACGGGCGCGGCCTGCGGCACGCCGGGCGGCGGCGCCGTGACGGTGGATTGGACGTGCAGCAACCCCGCATGGTTGGTGGTGTCGACCACGATCGGCGTCATCGTGTAGGTTTTGTTGTTGAAGCTGGCGAATTGCTGGATCTCGTTTGCCTGCTGCTCCAGCGGCAGGACGAGGCTGAAGCCGTAGGCGGCAATGGCGGCGCCGGCCAGTATGGCCGGGAAGGTTCCGGTCGCCACCCCGGCCGCGGCGATGGTGCCACCCGCCGCCAACAGGAAGAAGCTGCCCGCCTCGTCCAGGCCGGACACCGACACGGTGGTCAGTTGCTGCGCCGTGCGGGCGACCAGGATGTTGCCGCCCCGCGTCAACCCTGGGTATGGCGGCGATGCGGAGCGTGCGATGCCGTCCGCGCCGATCACCCCGTCGTCGATCACCGACCAGACCGTCTTCAGCGCACCGTTCGGCCCGATGGGCAGGCTGTCCTGGTAGAAGAAGTAAACCGCATCGCCGGGCGAGCCGACGGACGGGGCGACCGGCACGGCGATCTGCACCGGCGCCGCCAGCACGGCACCCCCCAGGTCGAGATGGAACGCGCCGGCGAAGCTGAACTCGCCCGGGCTTTGTTCCGGCACCGGGATCGCCAGTTGGCTTTCCGTCATGGTGGTGACGGACACGGTGGTGTTGGCCGCCAGCGCGCCGGCGCCGATGCCGAGCTGCACCCCGTCGGCGTTGCGGATCACGCCGCCCTGCGCACCGATGGTGGCGCTGTTCGCCACGAGCGGTTCGGCCACCTGCAATCGCACGTCGGCCTCGCCGTATTCGTAGATCACCCGGATATCGACGGTGCCGTCCGACACGGCGGTGATCAGCCCGTTGGCGTCCACGGTGGCGATGCCGCTGTCCATCGACACGTAGGTCACGTGGTCCGCCGCACCCCGGACGAATTGCTGCTCCAAGTCGCCCAGGCTGGTGACGATCTGCCGGGTCGCACCCACCGTCAGCGTGGCGGTGGCCGGATAGGCCTCGATGCCAAACAGTTGGGTGAGCAACCCGACGCCGTCCGTGGGCGTGCCGACGGACACGACGGTGGCGGTGGCAATGCCGCCGCGGCTGGCGCGCAGCACGGTGTAGCCGTTGCCCACCGCCGTCAGGATGCCATCCGTCCGGACCGTCGCCACGGCGCTGTTGTCCGTGGTGGCGCCCACGTAGCTGAGCGGCACCAGCACGCCCTTCTGGTCGGTGAAGTCCGCATAGGCCTCCACCTCGGCCACCGTGCCGGCGACGGTGAACTGGATGTTGTCCTGCAGGAAATCGACGTGGGTCAACGCCGCGGCGCTGACGTGGATGGTAACTGTCGCGGCCGCGGTTTGCAGGAAGCCGTCATCGGCCACCACCGTCAGCGTCGCATCGCCGGAGAACCCGTTCGTGGGCGTGAACAACAGGCTTTGCCCGTCGATCGACAGCTCCGCCGTGCCGTTCGTGACGCCGACGATGCGGAAGGACAGCGTGTCGCCGAACGGGTCGCTGGCAATGGCGGACAAGGCCAGCGAGTCGGCCAGGTCCACATGCGTCAGGAAGCTTGGCAGCGCCGTCGCCAGCACCGGGCCGCTATCGGCGCGCACGCCGTAATTGGCGGCGACCACCTGCGCATCCTGCGCGTCCACCCGGCCGTCGCCGGTGACGTCCGCCCCGGCGGCGCCGGCGGCCACGGACTGGCTGTCCAGCCCGTCGACCTTGCCGTCCCCGTTGGCGTCGCCCGCGAAGGACAGCGCCAGCGTGTAGCCCGCGGCGGCGCCCGCCACCGTCAGCCGGTAGAGCTGCGCTTCCGTCAGGGCGAACAAGGCGGTCACCTGGTTGCCGTTCGTCACGCTGGACAGCACGGTGGCGCCGTCGATCACCGGGGCGGACAGCGCTTCCCCGTTCAGCGCCGTCAGCGCCACGCGGACGATCACCGCGCCGTTGGCGGCAGACGCGACCTCCGACGGGCGCAGGCTGAAGGTGTAGGTGTTGCTGCGGCCGGCCGCGAGGGCGTCCGTGCGCGGATGGCCGGTGAACTGCGCCGCATCGCCCAGATCGGCGAGCACCGGCGTGCTGGTGACCGCCTGCGTGCCGGACGCCGCTGGGTAGCTGAGCGAGGAGCCGCCGCCACCACCCGCCACGGCCGCGATCAGCCGGCCCTGGGCGTCATACGCGTACATCTCGTCCGTCGCGTTGACGATGTCGCGGGCGGATACCAGTTGGCCGGCCGCGTTGTAGGTGTAGGCGATGGTGTCGCCGCTGGTGGACTGCGCGCGGATGATGCGCCCGGCATTGTCGCGCACGAATTGGATGCCGCTGCCGTCCGGTGCGGTGACGCCGCTGCTGCCCAGGATCAGCTTGCCTTGCGGCGAGGTGATCTGCACCACACCGTTCTTCGGGTCGATCTGGTAGCCGATGCCGGTGGGCCCGGTCAGCAAGTAGCTGGCGCCCGTGCTGCCGGAAGGATTGTACGGCAGCCCGGTGGCACTGTCGTAGAACCGGCTGCCCGCCTTGATCAGCGTGGCCGTGTTCAGCATGGCGAGCGTCCAACCCGCCGCCGGGTCATCCGCGGTCCAGGCCGGGTGGTAAACCGTGGTGCTGCCGAGCTGCTGCGCCACCGGTGTGAAGGTGAAGCCGGTGCGCACCCCGTCCGGCCGGGTCAGGTACAGCCGGGTGTCTGTGGCGAAGGGGGCGTATGCGCCCTGCGCTTCCAGCCCGGTGGACGGCACGTTCAGTTGCAGCGCCACGTCATACGGGTTGAGCTGCCAGCCCGGCCCGAACAGCCCTGTGGTGCCGGCCTGGCTGGAATAATCCCGCTGCAAGCTGAACGGGATGCCGTCGAACGTCGCCTGCAGGTCCGTCACCTGGCGCTCGTACACGCCGGCGCCATCCTGCCCGTCGACCTCGATCGCGGTCTGCGTCGTGGAGACCTGGCCGGAGATGTTGGTGGCGGTAAGCAGCAGCGTGTAGAAGCCGGCTTGCAGCAGGCCCGGGTCCAGCGCGGCAAGCGTGCCGTTCACCTGGTTGGTGCCGCTGGCCAGCAGCGCGTAGCTGCCGACCGTGGTGCCGACGCCGTAGGCGATCTGCAACGTCCAGCTATCGAGATTACTGTCCGCGACCGTGCCCGCGATCGTGCCCGGCTCGGGGAGGAACGCGCCCTGCGTCGCTGGTGCGAAGGCCACCACGGGCGCGGCGGTTGCCGCCGGGTCGCGCGTCTTCAGCGTGAAGCTGGCCTGCCCCACCGCGCCATCGGCATCCACCGCGACGGCCAGCAGCTCGATCTTGCCGGGCTGCGTGGGGGTGATGGTGGCCGTGCCGTTTGCGTCCAGCGGCACGGCCACGCCGTTCTCATACAGCGTCAGGGACACGATGTTGGACAGCCCGGCGGCGATCGGCTGCACCACCACCGGCTGGCCCGGCACGCTGGGGAAGCTGGGCGTCACGTTCAGCCGCACGTCGGGCGCGGGCAGGGACGCGAAGGCGCGCAGGTCGATCGTGTCCGCCGTCGTCAGCGTGCCGTCCGACACGAAGAAGGTCGGCGAGTACACGCCCGCCTGGCCCGGGCCGGGCGTCCAGGTGACGATGCCGGTGGACCGGTCCAGCACGGCGCCTTGCGGCAGGTCGGTGGCCGAGTAGGTGAGCACCGCGCCCTGCTCGGGCGTCGTGGCCCCCAGCGCGAAGCTGCCCGCACGGCCGATCACGAAGTCATGGTCGGACGCCGCCAGCACCGGCGGCAGGTCCACCTTTGCCACGGACACGGTGAAGCTTTCCGTGCCCGTCTGGTTCTCCGGGTTGGTGGCCGCCAGCGTGACGGTGAACAGGCCGGATTGCAGCGCGGTGGGTGTCCAGTCGAACACGCCGGTCGCCGGGTCGAAGGTGGCGCCGTTCGGCAGGGTGATGGCCTGCAAGGCCACGGGCTGGTTGTCGAGCTCCGTCACCTGCACGGCGAGGTTCAGGTCCACGCCCGGCCGGGCGGTCTGCGGCAAGATGGGGGTCAGCAGCGGTGCGCGGGTGACCTGCACCACCTGGATGCTGATGGTCTCGCTGGTGGAAAGCTGCCCGTCCGTCGCCGTCAGCGTCACGGGATAGGTGCCGGCCTGGCTGAAATTGGGCGTCCAGCTCAGCAGCCCGGTGCGCACGCCCAGCGTGGCGCCGGCAGGCAGGCCGGTGGCGCTGTAGCTGACGCCGTCGCCATCCGGATCGGTGGCGGATAGTTGCAGGGTGAAGGCCGCGCCCTCCGCCGCCTGCTGGTTACCCACCGGCGCCAGCACGGGGGCGGCATCCGTGTCCCGCACCCGCAGCAGGAAGCTAGCGCTGCTGCTTTCCGGCGCGGTGGCCCCGGCGTTGCCGTCGTCGGTGACGGTGACGGTGATCGGGTGGTCGCCCAGGGCGGCGGCGCCGGCCGTCGTGATCACCAGGGCGGCCTGCCCGTATACTGGGGACAGAACGATCTGCGCGCCGGCAAAACCGCTGACGCTCCAGGTGAGCGGGCGCTGCAGCGCGTCCGTGGCATGAAGCGGGATGTCCACCGTGCCGCTGGAGCCCAACACCACATCGCCCAGCGGGGTGAGGACCGGCGGCTGGTCCAGGCTTGCCACGTGGACCACGAACGCCACCCGGCTGGACTGGGCCGGCCCGTTGGCATCCGCGGCCGTGGTCGCGACTAGGTCGATCGTGGTGTCGGTGGGGGCGCCGGGCTGCGGCGCCAAGGTGAGGGTGGCCGTGCCGTTGCCGCGGTCGGCCAGGGTGATGAAGGACGGCACGGCGTAGCCCTGCGCGTCATTCAGCAGGCTGAAGCTGATCGCGCGGCCTTGCGGGTCCGTGGCGGAAACCGGCAGCGTGACGGTGCTGCCCGCGTTCACCGTCGCGTTGGCCACGGGGGCGATCACCGGCGGCAGCACCAGCGGCAGCACGGTGATCGGCAGCGTCACGGTTGTCGTCAGCGGCGTGCCGGTGAAGCCGCTGCCGATCTGCGTCGCCAGGAAGCTGACGGAGGTTTGCCCCACCTGGGCGAAGCTCGGCGTCCAGGTGAATTGCAGCGTCGCCGGGTCGAAGCTGGCGCCGGGCGGCAGGGTGCCGATCGGCGTCACCGCGACGGACGCCGCGAACGGGCTCTGGGCCACGGGCGCGCCGTTCCCCTTCACCGGCGGCGCGTAATCCGGGTTGTTGGGATCGAACGCGAACACGGTGATGGACAGCGCCTGGCCGTCATACACCTGGTAGCCGCCATTGTTCAGGAACACGGGGGCCGTGTTGGCGTACAGCACCTTGATCGCCACCGCCTGCGTCGCCGTGGTGGTGCCGTCGGTGACCGACAGGTTGAAGCTGTAGCTGCCCTGCGAGTGGTATGGCGGGGTCCAGGTGAACTTGCCCGTATGCGCGTCGATCGCGGCGCCGAACGGCAGGTTGTCGATCGTGTAGGTGAGCACGGCGCCGGGCGCCGCCGTCACCTGCGGCAGCAGCACCAGCCTGTCCCCGGCGCTGACGGTCTGCGCCGCCACCGGCGCCAGCGTCACCGGCTGCGGCGCCTGCGCGATGGCGAAGGTGACGGATTGCGTCGCCGTCTGGTTGCCATCAGTGACGCTGAAGGTCGGTTCGGCATAGGTGCCGGCCGCGGAGTAGGACGGCGTCCAGGTGAAGACGCGCGTTTGCGGGTTGAAGCTGGCGCCGGGGGGCAGGTTGTTGCCGGTGACCAGCGTGGCGGCGCCGGACGGGTCCGCCACGATCACGGTGAAGCTGATCGGGGTGCCTTCCGTGCCGTTCTCCACCGTCGGCAGCGACACGAAATACGGCGCCTGCACGCCGGACTGCACCGCCAGGATGAAGCTTTGGATGGCGGAATCACCCTCGCTGTCGAACACCTGGATCGACACGGTGGTTTGCGCCGGCGCGGTCGCGGGCACCGTCCAGCTCACCAGCCCGGTTTGCGGGTCGATCGCCAGCCCCTTGGGGCCGGACAGCAAGGAATAGATCAGCGCGTTGCCGGACGCGCTGGTGGCGACCGCCTGGTAGCTGAATTGGCTGCCCACCGCCGTGCCGGTGGGCGGGACGGATGCGAACACCGGCGCCACGTCCCGCCCGGTGCTGGCGGACACGCCGAGCGTGAAGTCCGGCCGGGTGTTGTTGTTCAGCAGGATGGTGACGGTTTGGCCCGAGACGCTGGCGCCCGGCAGGAGCACGCCGCCCGCCGGCAGGTCGCTGCCCAGGTTGATCAGAAAGCGGCCGTCGCTGGTGCGCCCGGTCGTGCCTTCCGGCAGGCCGGAGGTGCCGTTGGACGGGTCCAGCACCAGCAATGCCGGCAGCACGATCGCCCGCGAGGCGACGTTGGTGAGCTGGAGGTCGTAGGAAACGGTGCCGTCCGCGTGGTCCGTGCGGGTGTCGCTGACGGTGATCTGCACCCGCCCCGTTAGGTCCGCCAGCCCTTGGAAGTGGGTGGTGTATGGCGTGGGGAGCGCGATGCCCTCCGTGCTGACGACGTTGGACACCGTCAGCGTGTAGCTGTCGGGCGGCAACAGGCCGAAGGCCAACAGCACCGTGTGGGTTTTCGCGTCGTAGGAGATGCCGCGCACCGCCTCCGCCCCGTTGGCGGCGCCCACCAGCGTGTAGTTCGCCGGGTTCACCGCGCTGCCGGCCAGGCTGCTGTCGGTGGACAAATCCTCGTCGAAGGTCACGGACAGGTATGGCAAGGGCAACGGGACCAGCGAGCCGTCCGGCACATTGGTGGCGGTGACGGTCGGCGCATAGGCCGGGCTGATCACGTCCACCTCGTTCGTCTGGCTCAGCAGCACGCGGCCGTCCGTCGTGGTGACCACCACCCCGCCCCGGGTGCCGCCCCTGGCCAGTGCCACCTGCTGCAAGGTGGCCGTGTCCACCATGGTCAGCTCGCTCTGCGGCGAGGCCGCGCCCGTGGCGTCGGCCGGGCCGTCGTTATGCGACACGAACATCAGCCCGGCGAGCGCCGTGCCCGCCTGGCCGAACGCGATGCTGTCGACATCGCTGTCGAAGCTGAGCTTCAGCACCGCCCGATGGTCGGCGTTGAACTCCACCACCTGCCGCCGGTCCGGCCAGGTGACCGCCCACAGGTTGCCGGCATTGTCCACCGCCAGGCTGTTCACCCGCAGGTTCCCATCCCGGCTCCATTGCGTGAAGCTGTGCGCCACCGGATCGAAGGTGGACACGCCCGCATTGGTGCTGACGAAGATCGTGCCGGAATTGGAGTCCACGGCCAGCGCCCGGGTGATCCCCGTGCCGTAGCTGCCGAGGATCTGCCCGGTCAGCGGATCAAGCTGCAGCAGCGGCCCGCCTGCCGTGGCCGCCCAAAGCCGCCCGGCGGTGTCGAATGCCATGCTGCCGATCGCGTATGGCAGGGTGATCAACGGCGTTGCCGCCTGCGTGCCGTTCGCGGCAATACGGTACAGCGATCCGCGAGTGGCCCCGCCGGACACCAAGAACTGGCCGGACGGCAGCTCCACGATCGCTTGCGGGCCGATGCCGGCCTCGCTTTGCGCGATGCCGCCGGCGAACTCGTGCGCGGTGAACGGTGCCAGCACGGACGCAAAGGAGCTCGGCAGCGTCGACGCCACGGCGCTCGGCACGCCTCGTTGCGCGGCGGTGAACAGGATGTTGGTGGACGGCGTGGCGACCGGCGCCGGGGCGACCCCGTAATCCGGTGCGGTGGTGGTGACCTGCGGCGTCGTGCCGAGGTTGACCGCCGAGCCGTCGCTGGGCGCCTGCAAGGTGGGGTCGGCCGGCTTCTCGCCATTGCCGGCATTGTCCCTCGCCAGGCCGAGGAACTTGTAGCTATGGCCCGCCTGCCCCTGGAACACGAACGTGCCGCTCGCCGCCGTCACCTGGCTTTGCCAGATCGTGTAGTTCCCGCCATCGACCGAAACGTACAGCGTCTCGTGCGCGAAACCGGAGCCACCGGCATCGTCCGCCGCGCGGTAGGCCACGGTGTAGCTGTTGGACGTGCCGATCCGCGTCGCCGTCAGCGTCGTGGTGGGTGCCACCGTATCCGCCACCTGGGTCAGCGGCGCGGTGACCTGGGGCGGCAGCGTGTCGAACGCCACGCTGGCGGAGGCGGACACGTTCGTTCCCGTGGCCACGCCGGATTTCAGTTGCGCGGTCCAGCTCACGTAACCGGCGCCGGCACCTTCCGCGTTGTTCGGCGGCAGCAGGCCGCGCAGGCCGTTGGTCAGCACCTCGCCGGTCAGCGGGTTGATGGCCTGGATGACCCATTTGGCCGCGGGGATCGCCTGCGTCAGGTCGATGCCAGCGGACACGCGCAGGATGAAGCCGCGCGTTGCGGTGAAGTCGATATCCGCCGTGAAGGTGCTGCGCCCGGCCGGCACGCTGATCGTGATGTCACCGACCTTGATCGCCCCGAGTTGGAAGCTGCGCGGGTCGATGCTCGCGTCCAACTGGGTGACGATTGTGATCTGGTTGACCGCGCTGCCGGCCGCCGCCGGGTTGGCGAAGTTGACGGTATACGGCAGGTCCGCGGCCGCCGGCAGGAAGCCCGCCGTGTCGAAGGTTTGCGGGCCGGAGATCGACGCGATGGACGCCGCGGCGTTGCTGTTGGCGAAATAGCCGCTGAAGTTGAGCGAGGCGAACGGGTCGGCCGAGGCCGGGCTCGGCCCGTTGATCTGGAAGTCCGCCGGCAACCCGGCGCCGCGATCCTCGAACGGCACCCAGGGCACGTAGATGTTGAACGCCTCGAACGAGGTGGGCGTGCTCAGATGCTGGTCGTATTGCGACGCGGTCGGCAGCGCCGGGATGGGAATAGCGTAGCTGTAATCCTGGTCCTGGCGAGGGTCTGTGCCGGATAGCGGCGCCAGCTTGCTCGGGTCGTTGCCGTACAGCGTCGTCAGATTGTCGAAGAAGCTCAGCAGGTCCCCGGTGGAGCGGATCTGCGAGCCGGCTGGCCCGTACAGGATGCCCGTGGCCAGGGTGGACAGCAGGCTTTGGATGTCCTGCTGCTGCGAAAGCGGCTCCACCCCGCCGGCCGGTTGCAGGATGCCGGCGGATTCCAGCGCCGCCAGCTCCAGGTTCACGAAGCGCGTCGGGTCCGCCACCAGGGCGAGCAGCGATGCCGGGGCGGCGTTGGCGGTGCCGACGCTGGCAATGATGTTGGTCCGGAGCTGCAACGCCTGGTTCGTCATGTATGACACGAACTCGGCCTGCGTCATGGACGTGGCGGCGGCGAAGATGTTGAAGCGGAACGGGATGAACGGGATGATGTCCGCTGCAGGAACGGACTGGTTCTGTTCGTACTGGCCCACGAAGTCGATCTGGTCCAGCACGCCGGCCAGTTGCGGGTTGCCCTGCGACACCTCCGCCTTGTAGGCGGTCCACCAATCCGAGATGCCGGACGCGCCATGGGCCAGGTATTTGTCGAGATCGGGCGCGAACGTTTCCGCCAGCGCCCGGAAGGAGGAGAACGCGCGGTCGCTGAGCGCCTGGAGGCCCGGGTACGTGTTGACGGTGAACGACACCCCGTTCGCCGAACCGGCCGCCGCGTTGAGCAGGAAACCGGACGACGTGTAGTAGCCGTCCGTGTCCACGACCGAGTTCAGGCTGCTGTATGGAACGTTGGCGTTGGCGCTGCTCGCGTTGTTCGCCGGGGCGCCGGTGACGTTGGAGGACACTGTCAGGAACGGCAGGCCGTAGACGATCGGGTTGTAGCCCAGGTTGGGCGCGCCGAACTGGAAGAAGGTATACGGCGCGTTCAGGTTGCCGAGGTTGTCCAACGCGATGGAATAGGTCTGCGAATCACCCGCCAGGATGGTGCGGGAGCCGCCGATCCCGACCGTCTCGTCCGGCTGGATCGTTTGTTCCACCAGGAAGCGATACGGGATGATCGCTTGCGCCCCGTTCGGGTTGGTGACCTGCACGTCATACTGGGCGTATGGCGCCCCCGTGAGGTCGAATTCGGCGATGATCTCCGTGCTGTTCACCACCTTGTAGCTGACCGGGCTGTATTCGGCGATGCCGGGCTCGACCAGCTTGACGGTCGCTGCCGCCGAGAACTGCGCCCCGGTGATGGTGGCGGTGACGTATTTGCCGGCGCCGCCGACATCGGTGCTGACGTTCGTGATGGCGAGCGGCAGCTCCTCCGCCAGCAAGGTGACGCCCGTTCCGGCGGCGGGGCCGGAATAGCCCTGCACCAGAACGTAGTAGACGCCCGGCGACGTGGACGGAACCAGGACCGCCAGGCTGGAGGACAGGCCGCCTGCGGCGGCGGTGGCGTCGTAGCTCGCACTGGTTGGTGCCGAGCCATACTTGATGTAGAGCGTGTCGACGCTTTGGCTGTTGTTCGCCGCGAGTGTCACCCGCAGCGTCTGCCCTTCCGGCACCACCACCTGGTACAACAGTTCGTTGCCGGGCAGCAGCGTTGCGGTGAGCGGAGAGCCGATCGTCAGCGACGGCACCGTCACGGCCACGGTGCTGGCGGACGCCGTCGTGTCGTTGGCGGCGTACGGCCCCTCGTAGATCGTGTCGTACACATTGGACCGCACGATGATGTAGTAGTTGCCGCCGGCGACGCCCGGCAGGGTCGCCTGCAAGGAAAGCTGCGCGCTGTCGCCCTGCTGCAAGGTGCCGGTGTGGCTGACATGGCCCAGCACCGGATCGCTGACGTTCCACACGGGGGTGGCGGACAGGTAGACTGCATCCGTCCAGGTACCGTCCACCGGCACGCTGCTGTGGTTGCTGTCCGTCCAGGTGATGGTGATCGGCTGCCCGGCCGTGGCGCTGGACGGCACGGAAACGCTGTCCACCTGCAAATCCGTCGGCGGCGGCGTGTCGATCACCATCGGCAGCGCCGCCGACCTGGCGTTGTTGGCGTCGTTGGTTTCGAACACCTCCCCCGTCATGTTGGTGATCGCCGGGTCGGTTACGACGAAGACGTAGTAGCTGTCGCCCGGCAGGTTGTTGGGCACGTTGTAGGTGAAGGTGTTGCTGTAGGAATCCCCGGCTGCCAGCCCGCCGGTGTGGCGGATGCTGCCGATGTAGCGGTCGGCCTGCGTATCCAGGTTGCCGTCCGCCGACAGATACAGCAGGTCGTTCCAGGAGGATTGGATCGGGGAGGTCGCGCCACCCGCGTTGGTCACGGTGTAGCTGACGCTGAAGGTCTTGCCGACCGTCGCCACGGCCGGCGCGGCCACGCTGCCGACCACCAGGTCCGGCAGGGTGGCCGGGGTCACCGTCACCGCCTGCGCCGCCAGGTTGTGACCGACATTGCCGAAGGACTGCACGGCTCCCGTGGCGCTGCCGCCGATGCCCTGCAACCGGGGCGAGATGGACGATGGCGAGAAGCCGCTGGCGCCGTAGCCGGAATCGGCCTCCAGGATGATGTTGAACGGCCCGCTCACCTCAAACGGCACCGTGAAGGTGATGGTCGCGGTGTAGGACGCACCGGCAGCGAGCACCCCGCTGTGCTGGCTCATCGCCGGGATGAAGGATCCGTCCGGCCGCTGCACCGTCAGCAGATCGTCGCCGTTGTCCAGGGAGGCGTCGAGCGACAGGAAGGCCTTGTCCGTCCATGCCGACACGCGGGTGGCACGGTTGCCGACATTGGTGACGGTGTAGGTGGCGGTGACGGTGCTGCCCGCCGCGACCGTGCCCGGCAGGACCAAGTTGCTGACCTGCAGCTCGGCTTCCTTGAACACCACGGGCAGGGTGGTGCTGCCGCTGTCGCCGGCCGGGTTCGCATAGGCGTGCTGAGAGTAATAGGACAGGTCGCTGCCGTTGTCCCCCGCCGTGTCCACCTGCGCCGGCTGGCCGCGATACTGGTTGACGAAGACGTAGACGTGGTAGGTGCCGCCTATGCCCGCCGGCAGCGTCGCCGTCAGGCTGTCGGTGTAGCTGGCGCCCCCAGCCAGGCCGGTGTTGGCGTGCTCCACCGTGCCGAGCAGCGTGGCGCGGGACGCGTTGAAAGTGCTGTCCGGCGATAGGTAGACGTCGTCTTCCCAATACTGCGTGCCGCTCCAGACCGGCGTCGTGCTCGCATTGGTGACGGTGTAGCTGATCGTGGTCGCTTCGCCGCTGTCGGCGGAGGACGCCGCGGTGACGCTTTGCACCCGCAGGTCCGGGATCGTCCCGGTCACGTTGGTCGTCGTGGACCCCGTGTTGTTGGCCTTGGCCGGGTCGGTGGCGAGCGACGTCACCACGATGACGTACAGGCCGCGCGCCGCGGGGTTGAGGGTGACCGTTTGCGTGTTGGTGTAGCTTTGCCCGGCTTGCAGGTCGCTTTGCCGCGCGTAGCTCCCCAACGTCCAAACGGACGCGCCGGGCGCCGTCAGCGTGGGCGTGCTGGACAGGTAGACCGTGTCGACCCAGGGGGAAGGCAGGCCGGGGTCGACGGCAGCGCCGGCGCCGTTGTTGGTGACCGTCCAACTGAAGGTGAAAGCCTGCGTGGCGGCACCGACCGGATCGGCCGTGACCGCCGTGACCGCCACGTCGGGCAGCGGCGCCGCCGGGGCGGCTGGCGGCGCGATGATCTCCGTCCCGCCGGTGAGCGCGTTGCCGGCCTTGTAGTTGTCGTTCTGGATTTCGTGGGGATCGTCCGGATTGTTGTTGGTCGCCAATTCGGTTTGCAGCAGCGTGCCGTACGGATCGACCCACGCCGTCAGGTAGTACGTGCCGGACAGCGCGACCGGCGGGATCGTCACCGTCACGGAACGGTCGTAGCCGGCGCCGGGGGCCAGCACGCCGACATGCGTGGTTTCCGTCAGCAGGATGTCGCCCTTGGCGGGGTTCGGTCGCTGCTTGTCCGTCGTCAGCCAGATCTGCTCGGCATAGCTGCCCAGGTTTGTGGCGCCCGGCCCCTGGTTGGTGACGGTGTAGTGGACGGTGGCCTGGTTGCCGGCGAAGGTCAGCGCGGGGGCCGTCACGGCGCTCACCACCAGGTCGGCCAGCGGCAGCGGGTTGACGTAGATCGGCGTGACGGTGGTGCTGTTGTTAAACGGGTACTGGTCCACTGCGCCGTTGGCGTCGGCCACCACGATCAGGTACACCGTGCCGCTGTAGCGGATCGGAATGGTGAAGCTGCCTGTGGTTGCGCTGTATTGGCCCTGCGGGTCCAGCGCCGCACCGTTGGGCAAGGACGACACCAGCGTGCCGTCGGCGGCCAAACCGTCCAGGGATAGATAGACATTGTCCGTCCACCCGGTGGCACCGGTGGAAACCGGTCCGGCGTTGCTCACCACGTAGGACAGGCTGACGCTGGCGCCCGCGATCACCGTGGCGGGCACGGTCACGTTGCTGACCACCAGGTCCGGCCGCGGCAGCACCGTCACCTGCGTTGGCGTCGTCGTGGCGGTGCTGTTGTCGGCTTCGCCCGCGCCCTCGTACACCGCGTTGGCCGCGTCCGTGACCACCAGGAACTCGTACGCGCCGGAGATGTGCAGCGGCAGGATGACCTGCTCGGTGCGGCTGTAGCTTTGCCCGGCGACCAGCGGGCCTTGATGCGTGTAGCTGCCCAGCACCGTCCCCGGGTTCGGGTCGCCGATCCGGTGCAGCACGAGGTTGTCCGTCCAGTTGCCGTCCGCCGGCCCCCGCCCGGTGTTGGACACGGTCCAGGACACGTTCACCGCCGTGCCCTCGGCCGCCGTCGCCGGGGCCGTGACGGTGCTGACCACCAGGTCCGGCGCGGGCGCCAGCGTCACGGTGGTGGCGCCCGACACGCCGGTGTCGTTGGTGGTGTAGATGAACTCGTACGGCGCGCCCGGCCCGCTGATCGTGGCGCCCGGCCGGGCGGAGTCGTAGTTCGGCGTGCCCGTGCCCGCCGTCACCACGGTGAAGTAGTACGTGCCGGAAATCCCGTTCGGCAAGGTGACGTTCGCGGTGCGCGTGTAGCTGCTGCCCACCGTCAGGAAGCCGAGGTGGTCGAACGTGCCGAGCAACAGCCCATTCGCCCCGGTCGGCGACGTGCTGAGATAGACGCTGTCCGTCCATTCGGACACGTCCGTGACGCCGATGCCCTGGTTCGCCACCGTCCAGGTGAGCGCCAGGGACTGCCCGCTGGTCGCGCCGGTGGCCGGCCGCACGGCGGTGACGACGTCGTCGGCATAGGCGTACGGCACCACGTCGAACGGCGTCGCCAGCGCGGCGGTGTCGTTGGCGACGGAGCCGTTCTCGAACACGGTGCCGTCCACGTTGGTGACTACGAACAACTGGTATCGGCCGCTGAAGCCCGGCGGCAGCGTGATCGTTTCAGAGTTGGCGTAGGACTGCCCGGCTGCCAGCCCGCCGGCATGGGCGTAGCGGCCGAGCACGATGTCGTCCGCGTTGCCGACCGTGCCGTCCTTCGACAGCACGATCTCGTCCGTCCAATTGCCCGTGACGCCGGCGCCGGTGCCAACGTTGGTCACGGTCCAGCCCACCGTCACCGTCGCAGGGTCGGCGACGGTGACCGCCGGCGCGGTGACGTTGCCCACGGCCAGGTCGGCGAACGGCGCCAGGGTGACCGCGAGCGATGCGGTCGCGGTATTGTTCGCCTCCCCCGCGGCGGTTTCCGTCACCGTGTTGGCGGCATCCACCGTCACCACGATCTGGTATGCCCCCGCGAAGGAGATCGGCAGGGTGTAGTCCACCCGGCGGGCGACCGAAGCGCCGGCCGCGAGCGGGCTGGTTTGCGCGATCGTGCCGATCACCACGCTGGTGCCGTTCTGCACCAGCGTCACCGTCTCGCTCCAGCCGGGCAAGGCCGGCCCGGTGCCCTGGTTGGCGGTGGTCCATGTCACGGTCAGCGTTTGGCCGGACACCAGCGCCGTCGCGGCGTTGACCGACAGCGGCACCAGGTCGGGATGCACCACCGTGAAGGCGGCGCTGTCCAGCGTGTTGTTGCCTTCGCCGGACTCGCTGACCTGGTTGGCCGCATCCGCGGTGGCGGCGATTTCCGCCAGGCCGTCGGGCAGGACGGGCAGGGTGACGGTGGCCGTGACGGTGTAGCTGGCACCGGACAGGAGGTCGAAGTTGCGCGCGAAGCTGCCGAGCGAAACCGAGCTGGCGAAGTTGGCGCCGTAAAGCAGCACCAACTGGTCGACCCATGGCCCACGGGCCACTGCCTGCCCCTGGTTGGTGACGGTGAAGGACACGACCGTGGGAACGCCGGGCACCGTCGCGGCCGGGATGCTGACCGCGGTGACGGTCAGGTCCGGCAATGGCTGCGCGCCGATCTGCAAGGTGCCGGGCGCTTCCGCCGTGTCGTTGCCGGTACGGTTGCTGCCTTGGTACTGGCCGCCATCGGCGTCCGTCACCACCAGCACGTGATACGCGCCCGTCGTGCCGCCGGGCAGCACGAAGGTGGCGGTGGCGGTGTAGCTGGCGCCATCCGCCAGGGCGGCGGCATGCGGCAGGGCGCCCAACAGGATGCTGCCGGCCGTCACGCTGTCGCCGGTGGCCAGGTAGACGCGGTCCGTCCAGCCGGCCGCCGCATCCGTCGCGGCGTCGCCCAGGTTGCGCACCCGCCAGGACACGGTGATGCGGTCCCCCTCGTTCGCCGCGGCCGGGGCGGCCACCGCTTCCGTGCTGAGGTCGCTGTATGGCGAGGTGATCGCAATCGGGGCTGGCCCGGCGATGTATTCGTTGCCCCGGTTCGGCTCAGGCACCGCGCCGGCCGCATCCGTCAGCACGGCGATGAAGCCGGTGCCGTCGAACTGCGTCGGCAAGATGACCGTCTGCTGCCCGGTGTAGGACGCGCCGGGCGCCAGCGCCCCCGTGTGGACGATGCTGCCGATCACCACATCGTCCGCATTGCCGATGATCGCGTCGGTGCTGAACACCACCTGGTCGACCCAGCTCCCGGCGCCGGTGGCGACCGAGCCGTGGTTGGTGACGGTGTAGCCGATCGTGACCGTGCCGCCGCCTTGCCCAGCCGCGGGCACCGTCAACCCGGACGCGACCAGGTCCGCCGTGCTGCCCATCACGGCCGTGACCGGCAGTTGCGCCGTGTTGTTGTAGGGCGCGTCGCCGTTGGCGGAGGCTTCCGTCACCTGCGCGTTGTTGTTCACGTCGCGGTTGGCGGTGACGGAGATCAGCAGCGGGCCGCTGCCATCCGCCGTGTTCGGCAGCGTGAAGGTCACGCTGCGCGCAAGCGATCCGCCGGGCAGCAGCCCACCGGCCCCCGGATTGGCCGGCACGGCCAAACGCACGATCGTGGCGCCGGTGGTCTGGTTGACCACCGTCAGCAGGTCGGTCCAGGGCAGCGGCGTGGCCGCCGTGCCGCTGTTGTTGTCCGTCCAGGTGAGCGTGACCTGCTGCCCCGCCGTGGGCGTCGCCGGGCTGGACCCGTGCGGCACCACGCGGACGAACGCGTCGTCCAGATAGGCGTCGTCGGCGCTGCCGGTGTTGCGCGTGGCGGTGAACGCATAGGTGACGCTGCGCGCGCCCACCGGGATCGCCACCTGCTGGCTGGACAACGCCCAGCCGCCGGTCCCGTCCGTGCCCTGTACCGTGGCGACGGACAGCGCGTTGCCGCCCGCATCCAGGAAGGTGAGCGTGATGGTGCCGTGGTCCGCCGGGCTTTGCGGATAGCTGCGCTGGAAGCCGCCGAACGAGACGTCGAACTGCCCGGCGTCGATGGCACCGGCCGTCACGATGCCGGACAGCAGCGACACGGTTTGCTGCGCCAAGCCGGACGCGGTGTCGCCCGCGTAGTAATAGCCGAAGCCGTCGAACGGGGCGGTGTCCGTCGGCGTGGCACTCGCTTCCGGGTTGACGGTCCACCCGGCATAGCCGTTCTCGAAGCCCGGGTTCGCCAGCAGGTTGGCACCCTGCGTCGCGAGGCGCAGCCCGTTCACCGTCAGGTCCGGTGCGGACAGCACGTCCGCTTCCGTCAGGTTGTTGCTTTCGCCGGTGCCGGCCGGGTTGGCCTCGAACACCTCGTTCTTGGTGTCCACCGTCACGACGAAGCTGTAGCGCCCGGTGCTGTCGCCGCCGGCGGCCGGCCAGGTGACAACCACCGAACGCTGCACGGAAGCTCCGGCGGCCAGCGCCGCCGCCTGCACCACCGTCACCTCCGCAACCTGGTGCCCGGTTGTGGTGTCGCGGACGATCAACTGTTCCGTCCAACCATTCGCCGTGTCGGCGCCGCCGGTATTGCTCGTGGTCCACGTCACCGTCACCGGTTGCCCGGGCGTGAATTCACCCGCCGGGGACACGGCCAGGTTCGTGGCCTGCAGGTCCGCGTACGACGCCAGGACGGAGGTGACGGTCACCGCCGCGGCGTTGTTGCCTTCCGCGCTGCCCTGCGGGTTGTGCTCGGCCACCGCGTTGGTGCTGTCGGCGGTGACGCGCACCTGCAACTGTCCCACCGCCGTGCCGCCGGGCGGCAAAGTCACGGACAGGCTGCGCAGTGCCGTGCCCCCGCTCGCCAGCGCCGTGCTGTCCGCGGCCAGCGACTCTTCCGCGATGATGGCACCGGTCGTCAGGTTGGTGACCACCACCCGGTCGGTCCAGGCCCCCGTCGTCGCAGCCGTGCCGGTGTTGGCGTCCTGCCAGAACACGGTGATCGGCGAACCGGACTGGATCACGCCACCGGGCGCACTGACCGCCAAGCCCTGCACCTGAAGGTCCGGGCCAGGCTGTGTGTCGGCCGTCAGCAACGGCACCGGCGCCGCCGGCGCATTGTCGAACACGTCGAAGGTGTAGGTCAGCGGCGGGGCGTAGTCGTTGTTTTCGTCCAGCAACATCAGCAGGTAGGTGCCGGTCGCCGGCAGCGTCACCAGCCCGGCGTTGCCGAACCCGGTGTCGAATACGAGGTTGCCGTTCGGGTCCGCCAGCTTCCAGATCGCGCCGCCGCCGGCCTGCGCCAGTCCGGCGAAATAGAATTGCTGCCCTTTCGTGCCGGCCAATTGGTAGACGTTGTCGGCCCCGACCGGGGACAGCACGCCGCTGACCGGCACGCCCGGCGTGATGACCGGCTGCGCCGACGTGTCGATGATGCGCAGGGAGGCCGTGCCGGTCGCGTTTTGGCTGGCCCCGATCGACAGGGTGTAGCTGCCGGCGCCCAGCAGCAGCAGCGGGTTGGGCTGGTAGTTGTAGTAGCTTTCCGTGCCATAGGACGCGTCGAAGGCGCGGGTGACGACGCCGCCGTCCAGCAAGGTCAGCGACCAGTTGAAGCGCCCGTCGAAGCCCAGCGGATCGATCAGCACGTTGGTCGGGGACGTCACCGTGAAGGTGTAGACCTGGCGCTGGCCCGGCGTGGCGATCGTCGCCTCCACCAGGGCGCCGAGGGTCGTCGCCTGCACCGGCTGCGTGATCAGGTCCGCCCGCACGGTGATCGCCTGCGCGCCGCTGCCGGCGCCGACATATCCCTCCACCAGCAACGTGTAAGTGCCAGTGCTACCCAGCACCGGCGTGTCGACGCCCTGGTTGGCGTCCTGCACGAAGGCGATGAGGCGGCCGGCGCTGTCGAGCAGGCGCAGGGACACGTTGGGCGCGCCGGTCGCCGACAGGTGGATGGCTTGGCCGGCCTGCGCGGTGATCGCAAAGGCCTGCGTGCCGTCCGCCGGGTCGAGGCTGGTCGCCACGGGGGAGCCGAGCGCCAGCGGCGCCGCCTGCGCCAGGTCCTGCAGGTTGAACTGGTAGCCGCCCGTGCCGGTCCCGTTGCGGGTGACGACGAGCTGGTAGCTGCCGACCGGCGCGTAGAAGCCGACCGGGTCGCCGCTGCTGCGCTCGACGCCGTCCGTGTTGGTGAAGCTGCGGCTGTCGACCAGCCCGGCCGGCCCATACAGCGCCCAGACCAGATTGCCGTCATAGCTCAGCGCGTCCGGGTAGAGCAGCGTGCCCTGGGTCAGCGTGAAGGTATGGATGTCCCGCTGCCCCGGCTCCGCCACCGTGCCGGTGAAAGCCTGCCCGAGGGTGAGCGGGGCCACCCGGTCGCTGGCGTCCACCAGGTTGAAGCTGATCGTCTTGGGCCCGGTCTCGTAACGCTGGCCCTCCACTTCCAGCAGGTAGGTGCCGGTGGTGGACAGGCGCAACGGCCCGATGTTGTCGATGTAGTTCGGCCCGGTGACGAGGTTGCCGTTGGGGTCGAGGATGCGGATAAAGACGTCCGGGCGGTCGCCCATGTTGTCCAGAAACGCGACCTGCCCGGCGGTGGCGGCAAAGCTGAACAGCGCTGTCGCGTTGCCGGGGTTGAGCGTCACTTGCAGCGGCGGGTCGTTGACCGTGCCGAGGCTGATGGCAGCGGCCGTGCCCGTATCAAGCAAATGGAAGCCGAACGCCCCTGTTTGCCCATACTGCCGCGACACGCTGACGACGTAGTGGCCGGCGGGCAGCGTCAACAGGTTGGTGCCACCCCGGTCCCCGCTATCCGAACTGTACAATTGGCCGGACGCGGCCGTACCGGCAGGCCCCGAAATGGAATACAGGAAGTTGTTGGAATCGCTCGTCAGGTTGTCGAACACCACCTGCGTGACCGCCGCGAGATCGAAGGCGTATGTCTCGACCGCGTTCGGCACCAGGATGGAGCCGGTGACGGACTGCCCGAGCGTGATCGGCTGTGCCGGATCGCTGCCGGCCACCGCATTGATCGCGATGTTGTCGACGCTCTGGTTCGCGGTGTCGTAGCGGTTGGCGCCGCCCACGGCGACCCGCGAGGCTTCCAGAGCGTAGCCGCCCACGAACAGGTTGCTGACGGCGGTGAACGCCGTGCCGCCGCGTGGCGTCAGCACCACCGTCACCAGGGCGCCGCCATCCGTTTGCGAGACCGTGATGGTCGCGTGGACCGGGCTGCCGCTGCCCAGATCGACGCTGGCCGGGGACACGAGCTGCTGCGACACCAAGCCGCCGCCGCTGCGAATGGCGATGTGGTTGCTGGACCCATCGCCGCCGTAATCGTTGTTGGTGTCGAAGGCGATGGCCAGCGAGTTGGCCAGCCCGGCATTGCTGAACAAGTTCCCGCCGGGGCCGCTGTTGCCCCAGGTGGCGGCGTCCAGCAGGGCCACGACCAGGCTGGAGTCGCGGTTGCCGCCTGCCTGGTTGATCGTGAAGTCCAGATCGACGGTGACCTGTTGCAGCGGGCCATCCGTCGTGACCGGGAAGAACGCCGCGTTGTTCTGTAGCTGGTCACCGCTTGCCGTCAGTTGCAGGGCGGTGCCGGTGGCGCCCGGCACCAGAACCGCGGCAGGGCCGGATACGTTGGCCAGGGCGTATGGCAGCAGCCCGGGCGTGTCGAAATCCTGCGCCGTCTGGCCGTTGGCCGACTGGACGGGAACGCTGCCGATCGTGAAGCCGTAGCTGGCGCCCCCGGTCTGCCCCGGCGCACCTTCCACCAACAACGTGTAGGTGCCCGCCTCCAGCGTCAGCGGTCCGCTGTCGGCCAGGCCGTTCGGGCCGAACACCAGGTTGCCATGCGGGTCCATCAGCCGCCACACGGTGCCGCTGCTGCTGTTGCTCGTCGCCACGAAATCCACCCGCTCCCGCGCCGTGGCGGTGAACAGGTAGACGTTGGTGTCCGCGCCACCGTCGCCCAGCGTGCCGGCAACGGGCGTATCCGCCGCCACCGCCGTGCCCGCGGCCACGTCCAGCATGCGGAAAGCATAGCTGCCGGTCGTGTCGCCGCTGGATTGCACCGTCAGCGTGTACTGGCCGGCCGGCAGTTCCAGCACCGTGCCCCCGCCGATGTTGCCGCCATCGGACGAGTTGAAGCCGCGCCCGCTCACAACCGCGCCGTTCGGCCCGGTCAGCGTCCAAACGAACTGGTTGTTCGCCGTCAGGCTGTCGAACACGAGCTGGCCGGGCGCGGACAGCGCGAACGTATAGGCGTTGGCTCCCGAGGCGACCGCGATCGTGCCGTTCACCGTTTGCCCAAGCGTCAGCGCCGCCGTGATGGTGGGCGAGATGATCGGGGTGAAGCTGTAGCTGCTGCGGCCGGATTGGTTGGCGCGCCCTTCCACCAGGATCGTCCAGGTGCCGCTTTCCGTCAGCGTCACCGCGGTCTGGTTGAAGCTGCGCGGGCCGCCGAGCTGCTGGCCGTCCGGCCCGACCAGCCGCCACGACACCTCCCCGTTGGCGCCGTTCGCGTCGAAAAAGAACGGGTCGCCGGCATTGGCCGTGAAGCTGTAGACCGCTTCGCGATCCGCCGGCTCCAGCACGCCGGTCACGGCGCTGCCCAGGGTCAGCGGCGCGGCCGCGGCGTCGATGTCGAGCAGGCGGATGTTGTAGGCGCCCTGCCCCGCCCCGTCGGCCGATATGGTGAAGGTGTAGCTGCCGGGCGGCAGGGTGATCACCCGGTTGTAGCCGTTGTCGTAGCCGTTGGTTTGCGTCAGCAGGTTGGTCGCGATCTGCCCGTACGGCCCGCTGACCGTCCAGCGTAACGCGCCGTTGCCGCTGAGGCTGTCCACCACCAGCCGCGTCATCTGCGTGACGGTGAAGGTGTACGCGTCCTTTTCGCCGGGCCGTTGCAGATTCCCGGTGATGCCGTCCGTGTTGGTGCTGACCAGCGTTGCCTGGCCGCCGGGCGCCGCGATGTTGGCGCTGGTGCTGCCGCTGCCTTCCGTGAACGGCAGGTCCAGCACCAGCCCGGCGCTGTTGGCCGCGGGCGGAGTGGCGATGTCGGCCGCCAGCGCGGCGCCGCTGAGCGCCACCGACCACAGCCGCACGTTGCCGATCGCCCCGGTCAGCCGGCTGTAGCCAGGGCTCGACTCGTTGGTCGCCCCCAGCACCAGTGGCCCGACCGCCACCACACCTGGCGCGGTGCGGATGCCGGTGGAGGCGACCTGCACGCCGTTCACGAACAGGGACATCACGCCGGCCGTGCGATCGATCACCAGGCCCAGCGTGTAGACGGTGCCGACGCCGATCAGCCCGCCATTGCTGCGCACGCCGATGTCGCCAAACGCGTCCTGCGCCGTGCCGACCACCGAGCCGTCATTGGCCACATACAGCCCGTATGCGCGCAGCGAGCCGTCGCTGCTGACATCCGTCGCGATCGGGACGTAGCTGTTGTCGAGCCGGTCCAGCCGGACCGTCGCTTCCAGCGTCAGGCTGCCCGTTTGCTGCGTCACCGGGCCGGCGGGCACGTCCACCTCGTCCGCGCCCGTCAGCGTCAGCCCGGTGCCCGGCGTCCGCAGACCGCCCCAGATCGGGCCGGGGCTCGGGTTGGGCGCCCCAATCGTCAGCGTGGCAGCGCGGGTGACAACCGTGTCGAGCGCGAAGCCGATTTGCAGCGGGCCGGAGCGGTCATAGGACCGCCCTTCGATCAGCACCGTGTAGCTGCCGGTCAGCGACAGCGTCGGGATGTCCGTGTGCGGGTCGAACGACGCCGGGCCGTAGAGCTGACGTCCCAGCGGGTCGAGGATGCGGACCGACACATCGCCCGACCCGACCGGGTTGTTCAGCGGGTCGAACAACAGGGTGGTGCCCGCTGTGCCTTGGAAGGTGAAGGCCTGCGTCGCGAAGCCGGCTGGCAGGGTGAAGTTCACCGCCGTGTTCAGCGGCATGGTGGCCGCCTCCGACAGGTCCAGCAGGCGGAACGCGTAGCTGCCGGTCGCCGGGTTGTTTGAACTGACCGCAAGCGTGTAGGCGCCGGCCGGCAGCGCCAGCACGGGATTGTCGTACAGGTCGAGGCTGTCGGAGCGATCGATCTGCCGGGTGATGCTGATGCCGTTCGGCCCGGTCAGCGTCACGTTGAAATTGTCGTTGTCCGACAGCCCGTCGATCACCAGCCTCGTGGCTTGCGCCAGGGTGAAGGTGTAGCGGTCCGTTTCGAACGGGGTGGCGATGCGGCCTTCCACCACGTTGTCCAGCCCGCCAAACTCATGCTGAACCGTGCCGATGGCCGCGTTGGGGCCGCGGTCGGCGACCGTCGCGCTGCCGCTCGGCTCGTTCAACGGCAAATAAAGCGCCAGCCCGGCTTCCGTGCCGGCCAGGGCGGTGGTCATGTCGCCGGCGATCTGCGCCTGCGTGCGCGCTACCGTCCACAGCCGCACGTCGTCCAGCCCGCCTTCGAACGCGGCGGTGCCTCCGTTCGTCAGGCTGGGCGGCGGCGCCAGATAGAACGCACCGCCGGATGCGGCCGGGTTGAAGCTGCCGTAGCCCTGCTGCGCCATCTGCACCCCGTTCAGGTACAGCGTCATCTGCCCGCTGCCCGGGTCCAGCGTTGCGGCAACGTGCGTCCAGCTTCCGGTCGGGACCACGCCGTAGTTCGTGTACAGCCGATAGCTGTTGGAACCGTCGCTGATGGCGAACACGATGCGGTCGCCGTTGTCCAGGTACAGCGCGTAGCTGGGCTGCCCGGCCGGCGACACCTTGGCCAGGATCGGCAGCAAGGGGGATTGGATCTGGTCCGGGTTGATCCATGCCTCGACCGTGAAGGCAGTGCCGAGCTCGGTGGCCGGGCCGTCCTGCACGGAGATGGTGTCCTGCCCGGTGAAGGCGAGGCCCGTGCCGACCTGCCCGGGCACGGAGAACGGCCCGTGCGCGCTGCTCAGCCCCGCCAAGGCAACGGTTGGCTGCGGCACGGTGGTGACGGAGACGGTGAACGGGTTGCTTCCCGCGCCACTATACACGTCGCCTTCGACCAGCAGGTAGTATCGGCCGGTGGCACCCGGCGTGAACAAGCGCATGCCCGCCGCTTGCGGCCCCCACACCTGGCCGCCGAACGGGTCCAGCAACCGGAACGACAGGAGGTTGTTCGGATCGGTGGTGGACAGGTCCAGCGGCACACCGGCCGTGGCGTCGAACGTGTAGATCGTCGTGGCGTTGCCCGGCGTCTCCGCCCCGCTGACGGTGGTGCCCGCTGGGAGTGCCGTGGCACCGGCCAAGTCCAAAAGGCGAAAATCGAATGCGGCGCCATTGTCGGACGTGATCGTCAGCACGTAGCTGCCGGACGCCAAGGTCAGCACCGGGTCTCTGCCCAAGTAGCTGGCGTCAGACCCATCGAAGTTGTTGCCCGTGTAGAAGCCGTCCGGCCCGGTCAAGGTCCAGTGGAGGCTGCCATTGTTCGTTAGGCTGTCGAAGACGAGCTGCTGCCCGGCCGTGGCGGTCAGCGCATAGCGTGCCACGCTGTTGCCATCAGCCAACGTCCCTGTCTCGCGCGTGCCGGGAGTGATCGGTGTGGGCGCCGGGTCCTCGAAGGCGACGATGCTGTAGTTCACCGACCCAGCCGGGCCGTCGCCATACGCCAGCCGCCCTTCATACAGAATCGTGTAGGTGCCGGTGGTCGGAACCGCGAAGGACAGGGTGTTGTTCGATCCTTGCCAGTTCGCCAGCGGCTTGCCGGACGGATCCAGCACCAACAGCCCCTCGCCGCCGTAGTAATTGGCGTAGCCTTGCAGGCGCAACTGCGTCCCGGCCTGCGCCGCCACCGTGTAGACGGCGATGCTGGTCTTCGGCGTCAGCGTCGCATTGACCGTCGTGCCTGGCGTCAGCGCCGTGGCCGAGGCCAGGTCCGTCAGCGCGAAGCCGTATCCGGTCGGGTTCGACCGGTCCGTGCTGCTGATCGCGACCGTATACGTGCCGGCGGTGAGCGTGAACACCGGCGAGCCCGACGGCAGGTTGGTCAAATCGCTCAGGTTGCGGGTGAACAGCGGGCCGCCCGGGCCGCTCAGCGTGATCTGCGCGTTGTTCAGCGTGGCGCTGCTGAGCACGAAGCGGCCTGCGGTGCCGACGGTGAAGGTGTAGCGGTTGGTCTCGCCCGGCACGGCGATCGTGCCTTCGGTGTCGGTGCCCAGCGCCAATGCCACAGGCGCGGGGTCGGCGATCGGGGTCAGCGCCAGGCTGTAATCCGCGCTTCCGCTGGTATACGGGTTGCCGCTCAACAGCAGCGTGTAGCGCCCGGCGGTGCCGACCGTCAGGATCGAGTTGCCGAGCCCTCCCTGCTGCACCGCGCGGCCATACGGGTCCAGCAGGGTGTAGGACAGGTAGTTGTCGTTGCTCGCAGCCAGATAGATGTTCGTGCCAGCCGCGGCGTCGAATGCGTAGGCGACCTGGCCCACTGACGGGGTGAGCGTCGCGGACAGCGTGCTGCCATCGGTGGGCAGCACCGCGGCCGGCGCGCGGAGGTCCAGCAGCTCGAACGCATAGTTGGTGCCGGGGGAACCGGTCACCTGCAACTGGTACGTGCCGTCCAGCGGCAGATCGATTTCCTGCGGAGAGCCCGTGAACGATTGGGGCGCGACCTCCTGCCCGCGTGGGCCGGTGATTGACCAATTCGCGGCGTAGTTCACCCCCGACAGGTTGGCGAAGGACAAGCGTGCCCCGGCCGCGACGGTGAAGGTGTAGTCCGCGGGACCGCCGTTGCCGTCCAACGTGCCGCTGACGGCGTTGTTGAGCGCGATCGGCGTTCCGCTTGCCGCCGCCGGCGCGCTGTGGCTGTCCAGGCTGGAGGTGAACTGTAAGGTCGGCGCCGAGCCATCATAGGCGGAGCCTTCGACCGACAGCAGGTAGGTTCCGGTGGCGGACAGCGCCACCCCCGTTTGGTCATACGTCGCCGTCGGGCCGAACACCGGCCGGCCGTAAGGGTCCAGCAGGCGCCAGGTCGCAGCACCGGCCCCGGCGCCGACCTGGAAAGACACGGTGTCCCCCGCCTGCGCATCGAAGCGGTACAGCAGGTTGCCACCGGGCTGGTCCACCGCCGCGGTCACGCTGTCGCCCAGGGCGAAGGCGGTGGCAGCGGCGGCGTCCAACAGGCGGAAGCTGTAGGCGCCGGTGCTCGCACCCTGGCCGTTGATGGTCAGCGTGTAGCGGCCCGCCGGCAGCACCAGCAGGTCGCTGCCGGTCGAGTTCTGCCCGTCGGTCGACAGCAGGCCTTGGTTCGACACCTCCGTGCCGCGCGGCCCGGTGAGCGACCATTGCAGACCGTTCGCCGCGGCCAGCGTGTCGAACGCCAGTTGGGTCGGGCCGCCCAGGGTGAAGCTGTAGGCCGCCGCCTGGCCGGGCGCGGCGATGCTGCCGCTTTGCGTCGCGCCGGGCACGAGGGTGTTGCTGGCCACCGTTCCCGTGACCAGCCGCACGCTGTAGCTCGCCTCCGCCGTGGCGCCGACGGAGCCCTCCAGCGCCAACGTGTAGGTGCCGGTGACCGGGGCCGTGATGCCGCCCTGGTCGCGCAACTGACCCAAATCGTCCAACAGCGCGCCGCTGGGCGCATACAGCCGCGCCGTGATGCCGCCCGTCACCGACAGGGCGTTCAGGAAATACGTCTGCCCGGCGGCCAGGGAGAAGTTCAGCAACTGCGTGGACGTCCCGGGCAGGTTGCCCAGCGTCGCGTTCAACCCGTTGCCGCTGCTGTCCGCCAGCGTCAGCCCGGACGCCTCGTCGAAATGGTAGACGGCGACCAGGCCGGGCTGGGCCGCCGCCTCCGTCGTGCTGGCCGCGCCGATCGTCGCGGCGTTGCGGGGGGTGTTCCAGACCCGGACTTCGTCCAGTTCGCCCACCCAGCCATTGTTCCCGGCCGGATCCGACGCGCCGAGCGTCAGCCCGTTGCCGTCATAGGTCGCCGGGCCGGCAAAGGCCCCGTCCGCCACGTCCACGCCGTTGACCACCAGCCGCATCGTCGTGCCGTCGAACGTGCCGGCGACATGCGTCCACACCCCCTGCTGCACCGCGGTCGGCGCTTCCACGACCACGCCGTCCAGATCGAACTGCAAGTGGCCGTCGCCGCCCACCAGCAGGGCGTAGCCGCTGCCGGGGGCGCCCTGACGCAGGATGGTGGCCGGCGCCGGCTGGTTGAACGCCGGGTTGACCCAGGCCTCGACCGTGAACACCTGCGGTTGCAGCAACGGGCTGCCGGGCACGGTGGCGGCGACGGCTGCGTCGCCGAAGCTGATGGAGCGATCGGCCGCCGGGCCGGTCAGTGGCGCCCCCGCGCCGCCATGCAGGGAGGCAGCGGCAGCCCCGGCATCGTCGATCGTGCCGGACAGCACCGCGTCGTTCGCCACGGTCGGCGCGGCGCCCATGTCGAGCAGGCGGAACGCGTATGGCCCGGTCGCGGCGTTCACCCCCGCGACCGTCAGGTGGTAGTTGCCGGGATTGAGGTTGACCGCGCTGCTGCCACCCACCTCGTCCCCATCGGCGCGGCTCAAGGCTTGCTGGCTGACGATGTCGCCGGACGGGCCGGTCAGCGTCCAGGTGACGTCGCCACGGTTCGACAAGCTGTCGAACAGCACGTTCGTTGGCTGCGCCACGCTGAAATCGTATTCATCCGCATGGCCCGGTGTCAGCAGGTTGCCGGCGGTGGTCTGCCCCAACGTCAACGGCGCCGTCGTCTTGGTGACCGGATAGACGGTGAAGCTGAAGGGGGCCGGCATCGTTTGGTTGACGTTGCCTTCCACCATCACGGTGTAGGTGCCGCTGCGTTCCAGCGTGGCGGTGTTCGGGTCCGAGCCGAGCCCGTTCGGCCCGAATACGCTGGTGTTTTCCGGGCCTACCACCCGCCAGAAGGTGGATTGCGGCGACAGCGCGTGGCTGTCGAAGAACACCTGCTGCCCGGCCGTGCCTGTAAACTGGAACAACTCGGTGCTGTCGCCTGGGTTCAGCGTTCCCGTGACGGCCTGGCCCGGCGTGATGGGCGTGGCGGCCGCGAGGTCGAGCAGGTGGAAGTCGTAGCCCCCCGTGGCAGTGCCGTTGCCCGACACGCTGAGCGAGTAGTTGCCCGGCACCAGGCTGAGCGTGGCGGTGCCCGCCTGCCCGTTCGCGTCCGAGTTCTGGAAGGAACGGTGATCCACCACCGTCCCCTGCGGCCCTTGCAGCGTCCAGTCGATGTTGGGGCTGTTGGGCGCCTGGCTGTCGAAATACACCTGTTTGGTGTCGGTCAGGCTCAGCGTGTACGTGTTGACCTGCCCAGGCACGTCGATGGCGCCGTGGACCGGCAACAGGTCCGCGGACATCAAAACGCGCGGCTCCAGCGTTTCGAACTCGAACCGGTTGGAGAATGCCGTTTCGGCCAGCAGGCGCCGCTTGCCGAAGCGCCGCTTGCGCGATGGGGTCGAGGGAACGCCGATGTCCATCAGCCTGCACGCTCCGTCGACGGCAGACGATCCCATACGATCGCGTTGCGCTGAACCATCCGATTGCTCCCAGGCTGCGGCCCCGGGCATGGCGGCCCGAAATTGCACTGGGCGATTTATTAAGAGTGTCGAGGCCGCAGTTCGTCATGCAAACGGATGATGTCCTCATTTTCTGGGACGCCTCCGAAGCCATGGGCAGCCGCGATGGCAGCCACTCCCAAGCGGTGTTACACCTGCTGTGCATGGACCGCGCGGCGGCCCGATCGACGACGAAGTGAAACGTTTTCGCAGGCTTGGCGTTCAGCACCGACGGCTTGGCATGGACCGCTCATTGCACAAAATCGACGACCTGATCCTCCGGATCTACGATACCGCGCTCGACCCGGCGGCCTGGCCCGCCGTGCTCGAGGGACTGGGGTCGACCTTCCGGTGCCACTTCGCCGACGTCTTCGGCCGGACGGAGGATCGCAGCCGGTTCCAGGGTGTGGCCTATGGCCTGTCTGAGTCGGACTACCAGGACAACTTCCTGGGCGTGTGGACCAAACGCAACGTTTGGGCGAGCAAGCACCCGACCACGGAGGCGGGGGAGATCGTCACCACGTCGGAAATCGTGTCGCGCCGCGAACTGCAACGCAGCGAGATGTTCAACGACTACCTCCAGGCGCGGGACCTGCATGAAGGGCTGCGCCTGTCGATTTGGTCGGGCGACGGCTGGGTCAACGACATCTCGCTGATCCGGGCCTGGTCGGTCGGCAGCTTCACCAGCGAGGAGCGGGCGCTCGCCCATCAATTGATGCCGCATCTGCGCCAGGCCGCTTCCTTGGCCCATCGCGGCAGCGGAACGATGCTGGCGTCCGGGCTGACGGGTGCGGACTGCCTCCACGGCATCGACCAACCCGCTTTGCTGGTGGATGCGGGCGGCACCGTGCTGCACTCGAACGCCGCTGCCGAGGGGCTGTTGGCCGCGGGCTCGCCGCTGCGCCTCCTGCACGGCCAGGTCGTGGCCGGGAACCCCGGGGATACCGCCGCCCTGTTGAACGCGATCGCCCGCGCCGGAACGGTTGAAAGCCCGACCGGCGCCGAGATACGGCTGCGCGATGCGACCGGCGGCGAGGTGCACTTCGTGGCTTGGCCCGCCTCCGAACGGCGGGTTTGGCCCATCCCGGCGGAACGCGCGACGCTCCTGCTGGCCACCACCCCGGAGGCCGGGGAAGCGTGGTCCGAGCAGGATCTTGCCGAGCGGTTCCAGCTCACCCGGGCGGAGGCTGCGGTGGCTGCCTTGATCGCCGCCGGGCAAACGGTGGATGCCATCAGTGGCAGCACCGGGCGGAGCCGCAACACCGTTCGCACCCACCTGTCACGCTTGATGGAGAAGACGGACACCAACCGGCAAGCCGATCTGGTGCGGGTGCTGACCCGTCGCCCCCCCGCCTTGCGAACCCCCGTGCTGCCCCACCCGGCCCCGCTGCACACCGCCAAGCGCGTCCCGTCGTAGTCCGGGCAGGCCCGCCCGGCAGCCAGCCGGCTTGGCTCGCTTTTGCGTGAGATTGGCCCTATGCCGCCGACGGTTTGCTAGGCAGACTTTCGGCCATCGATGAGCCAGGACTTCATGACCGACACGCCAAGCCGTCTGCAAACCCTCGACCGCCTGTTCACCGCGTTCAACGCCCATGATGGCGATGGCGTGATGGCCTGCTTTGCCCCATCCGCCGTGTTCATGACCGCGGCCGGGCCGGAGGCGTGCGGCCGCCGCATCACCGGCCTGGACGCGATCCGCGCCGCCTTCGTCGCCGTTTGGACGGACATGCCGGACGTGCAGTGGACCGTGCGCCGCAGCCGGGTGCTGGACGGTGACGGCATTACGGAATGGCTGTTCACCGGCACGCGGGCGGACGGCACGCGCGTGGAGGCCGAAGGGCTCGACCTGTTCGGCTTCGAGGGCGCGCTGGTCGCTAGCAAGAGCGCGTTCCGCAAGGACCGCCCGGTGCTGTCGGCCGGGCAGCCTGGATGAACGTGGCGGTCCGCCCCATCGGGCCAACTGCACCGTACGATCCGGCCTACGACCCGCTGGTGCACGCCACGCCGGGCTGCAACCGCGATTACGCGCCGACCTACTGGGTTGCCACCGCCGGCGCGCCGCCTGCGGATGACGGGCCGGTGGACGCGGATTGCGACGCGGACGTGGTGGTCGTCGGGTCGGGCTTCACCGGGCTCACCTGTGCACTGTTCCTGGCCCGCGAGTTCGGCATCAAGGCCACGGTGCTTGAGGCGAACCGCGTCGCCTGGGGCTGCAGCACCCGCAATGGCGGCCAAGGCCAGAACGCGTCCGGGCGGCTCACCCGCTCGCAATGGATCGCGCGCTGGGGGCAGGAGACCGCCCTGCACCTGCACGCGGAAATCCGCGAAGGATTCGAGCTGTTTTCCGCCCTGGTGGCCGAGTTTCCCTGCGACGCCCAACCGGGCGGCCACCTGTACATCGCCCATCGCCAGCGCACCCTGGCGCGGCTGGCGGCGGAGTCGGAGATCGCCAATAGAGTGTTCGGCTACGGCACCCGCATCCTGGACCGCGCGGTGCTGGACGCGGAATGGGTGCGCGAGGCCGAGGCCGTCGGCGCCCTGCACGAGCCGCTGGGCACCGGCATTCACCCGGCCAAGCTCGCCTTCGGCTACCTGCGCGCGGCCCGGGCCGCCGGCGCCCGCGTGCATACCGCCAGCCCGGTGCAGTCGATCACCCGTGACGGCGCGCAATGGCGCATCCGCACGCCGGGCGGCACGGTACGGGCCCGTGCGGTGGCGGTCGCCACCGGCGGCTACACCAGCCAAAGCCTGCATGCCAGCCTGCGCAGCCGCATCATGCCGGTGCTGTCCAACTCGCTGGTGACCCGGCCGCTGACCCCGGTGGAGATCGACGCGACCGGGTTCCGCACCCACGAAGTGATCACCGACACGCGGGTATTGCGGCACTACTACCGCCTGTTGCCGGACGGGCGGTTGCAGATCGGCAGCCGCAGCGCCATCACCGGCGCCGATGCCAGCCATCCGCGGCACCTGCAACGGCTGGTGGACGGCATGGGCGTCAAGTTCCCCGCGTTGCGCGGGATCGACATCGATTATTCCTGGTGGGGCTGGGTGGATGTCAGCCACGACATGATGCCGCGCATCGTGCAACCCGACCCGGCCGAGCCATTGTTCTATGCGGCGGGCTATGGCGGCAATGGCGTCAGCTACTCCGCCCAGGCCGGGCGGCGCTTGGCGGAGCTGGTGGCAGGCCGTCCGGCCCGCCATGCGATCCCGATCTTCAAGGGCGCGCTGCCGGGCCACACCTTCGCGCCGTTCCGCCGGCTGGGGCAGCGCATGCTGTACCAGGCCTACCACCGCCGCGACGAACGGCCGGACCGCTAGCAAATGGGGGCATGGGATGCCGTGGCGGTGGAGTACGCCATGCTGTTCCTGGCCGGGGCGTTGCGCGGCTTCACCGGCTTCGGTTTCAGCCTGGCCGCCGTCCCGCTGCTGAGCCTGGTCATGGCGCCAGCCCGCGCCATCCCGATCGTGCTGATCCTGCAACTTCTGGTCAGCATCGCCGGGCTGCAGGACGCGGTGCGCCAATGCGATTGGCGATCCATCCGGATGCTGGCGGTGGGGGCCGCGATTGCCACGCCGATCGGCGTCTGGGGTCTGGCGCATCTGGCGGCGGCGCCGGTACGGCTGGTGATCGCGGTCGTCGTGGTGTGCGGCGCCCTGGTGCTGGGGCGGGGCTTCCGCCTGGCAGTGGTGCCCGTCGGATGGCGGGTGCTGCCGTTCGGGCTGGCGTCCGGGCTGTTCAACGGGCTCGCCGGCATTCCCGGCCCGCCGGTCATCGCGTTCTACCTGGCGTCACCCGTCAGCAGCGCGATCGCGCGCAGCTCCATGATCGTGTTCTTCCTGCTGACGGCGGTGCTGGCGCTGGCACCGCTGGCCTGGCTGGGGCTGCTGCCACGGGCCATCCTGGTCGAGGCCGCCATCGGCTTCCCCATGGTGCTGATCGGTTCGTGGCTCGGCGCCCGCGCCTACCGGCACAGCGCGGACCGGCATTACCGTTTCGTGGCGCTCGCCTTCCTGCTGGTGACGGCCGCGCTGTCCGCTTGGCGCGCTGCGTCCGACTACGTCGTTTAACCCGGGGAGCGTCCACCATGCCCGACACCATCCGCGTCTTCCAAGCCGCACGCATCATGACGATGAACCCGGCGCAGCCCTTCGCCACCCACGTGGCGGTGCAGGACGGGCGCATCCTGGCGGTCGGCGACGCGGCCACGATGGCGAGCCTGGGCGCGGTCGAGGTCGATGACCGCTTCGCCACCAAAACCCTGCTGCCCGGCTTCGTCGAAGGACACAGCCATCTGCACGAGGGCGCGGCCTGGCGCGACCCGTATCTCGGTTTCTTCGACCGCCGCGCCCCGGACGGCAGCATCGCCCCCGGGCTGAAAAGCATCCAGGCCGTGGTGGAGCGCTTAACGCAACTCACGCCGCCGGCCACCGGCAACGCCGCGCCCGTCACGGCATGGGGGTTCGACCCGATCTATTTCGGCGGGCGGCGCATGGTGGCGGCCGATCTGGATGCGGTGGCGACCGACCGGCCGGTGGTGGTGACCCACGCGTCCGGCCACATCATGAACGTCAACACGCTGGCAATGCAGCAGGCCGGGCTGTCGCGCGACACCGATCTGGACGGGCTGGTGCGCGACGCGGCGGGGGAGCCGACGGGCGAGCTGCTCGGCCCGGAAGCCATGGGCATCATCCGCCGCGCACGGTCGCGCCGGACATGCTGTCACGCCAGGTCGATCTGGACGCCATGAAGCGGTTCGGCCAGGTGGCGCAACTGGCCGGCGTCACCACGGCGACGGACCTGCTCAGCGACATGTCGGACGCGGTGGTCGCCACGTATGAGGCAGCGACCGCCGCCCCCGACTTCCCGCTGCGCCTGGTGCCCGCGATGGCCGGGCGGATGTTCGGGCTGGAGGAAGGCATCGCGCGGGCGATCGCGCTGCGGCGGCGCAGCACCGACCGGCTGCGCTTCGGCCTGGTGAAGCTGGTGGTGGACGGCTCCATCCAGGGCTTCACCGCCCGGCTGCGCTGGCCCGGCTACCACAACGGCGCCCCCAACGGGCTGTGGTACGTGGCGCCGAGCGAACTGGAACAGATCGTCGCCGCCTATCACGCCGCCGGCGTGCAGTTGCACATCCACACTAACGGCGACGAGGCGAGCGAGGCCGCGGTGGAGATGCTGGAGCGGGCTATGGCCGCCCATCCGCGCCCGGACCACCGCCACACGCTGCAGCATTGCCAGATGCCCGATCCGGCGCTGTTCCGCCGCATCAAGGCGCTGGGCATCTGCTGCAACCTGTTCGCCAACCACATCTACTACTGGGGCGAGGAGCACATTGCCCAAACCATGGGCCTGTCGCGGGCCGAGCGCATGGATGCGTGCGGCACGGCGCTGCGCTTGGGCATCCCCTTCGCCATCCATTCCGACGCGCCGGTGACGCCCTTGGCGCCGTTGTTCACCGCCTGGTGCGCCGTCATGCGGCAGACCGCCACCGGCCGCGTGCTGGGCGAAGGCGAGCGCATCCCCGTCGCCGACGCGCTGCACGCCATCACGCTCGGCGCGGCCTTCACGCTGAAGCTGGATGGCATGATCGGCAGCGTGGAGGTGGGCAAATGCGCCGACTTCGCCGTGCTGGACGAGGATCCGTTGCAGATCGAGCCTGCCCGCCTGAAGGACGTCCGCGTGCATGCCACGGTGCGCGCCGGCGACGTGTTCCCCACCCCGGGATGAGCATCCCGCTGACGATCCTCGGCGGCTTCCTGGGTGCCGGCAAGACCACGGCGCTGAATCGGCTGCTGCGGGAGGCGACCGGCCGGGTCGGCGTGCTGGTGAACGATTTCGGCGCCATCAACGTGGACGCGGCGTTGATCGAAGCGGCCGGTGGCGACGTGGTGCAGCTCACCAATGGTTGCGTGTGCTGCGCGATCGGCCCCGACCTCAGCGACAGCCTGGCCCGGCTGGTCGCCTTGGCGCCCGACCGCATCGTGGTGGAGGCGAGCGGCGTGGCGGACCCGTGGCGGCTGGCGCAGGTGGCGCGCTTGCAGCCGGGGGTCGCGCTGGACGCCGTGCTGGTGCTGGCCGACGCCACGGCGTTCACGGCGCATCTGGCAGACCCTTGGCTGGCCGACACGCTGGCCCGCCAAATTCAGCGGGCCGATTTGGTGGCGCTCAGCAAGTGCGACCTGGCCAGCCCGGCGGATCGGGCCGCCACCCGGGCGGCGCTGCGCCAACTGCGCCCGAACGTGCGCGTGACGGAGCTTGCCGACGGCATGCTGCCCGGCCTGCTCATGCTCGGCGGCGCCCCAGGCAGCCGGCTGACGGCGGACGCGCCCGGCCACGGCTTCCGCAGTTGGCATTGGCCGGACCCGCCACCGCTGGACGGCGGCGCGTTGCGGCAGGTTCTGGCGGCGTTGCCCGAGTCGGTGCTGCGGGCGAAAGGTTTGTGCCCGGTGGGACCGGCGGCGGAACCGCATCTGCTGCAACTGGCCGGCGCGCGTTGGACGCTGACCCCCTGGGCCGGGCCGGTCGCCACCCCGGGCCTGGTGCTGATCGGCACACCGAACTTGCCACCACCCGCTACCCTGGCCGCTTTGTTCGCGCCCGCCGTCTACGCGGCCCCAGCCTTGCATGTATTCCCGCAATGAGGAGTTTGCCATGATCGATCGCCGCACCTTATTGGCCGCCGCGCCGGCCCTGCTCGCCCTGCCGCGCGGTGCGCGTGCGGCGGACACGACCTCCGTCGTGGTGGGCATGTTGCAGGAGCCGCGGCATTTCAACGGCGCCATCCAATCCGGCACGGCCACCGCCCTGCCGGGGACGCAGATCTTTGCCAGCCCGCTGCGCTTCGACGCGGATTGGAACCCGCAACCCTATCTGGCGAAAAGCTGGGATGTGGCGCCCGACGCGCTCAGCGTCACGCTGCACCTGGTGGACAACGCCGTGTTCCATGACGGCCACCCGCTCACGTCCGAAGACGTCGCGTTCAGCATCGGCGTCATCAAGGCGCATCACCCGTTCACCACCATGCTGGCACCGGTAGACTCGGTGGAAACGCCGGACCCGCACACGGCCGTCATCAAGCTGAAGCACCCGCATCCGGCGCTGCTGCTGGCCATGTCGCCCGCGCTGATGCCGATCCTGCCCAAGCATGTCTATGGCGACGGCCAGGACATCCTGACCCATCCGGCCAATCTGAAGCCGGTCGGCAGCGGACCGTTTCGCTTCGTGGAGTACGTGCGCGGCCAGTTCATCCGGCTGGAGCGGTTCGACAAGTTCTTCATCCCGAACCGGCCGATGCTGGACAGCATGGTTATCCGCATCCAGACCGACCCCACGATCGTGGTGCTCGGCCTGGAACGGCAGGAAGTGCACATCGCCCCCCTGCTGGCCGGCACGCGCAACATCGACCGTGCGCAGAAGCTGCCGAACATGACCGTGACGGACAAGGGCTATGCCGGGATCGGCCCGATCAACTGGCTGGCGTTCAACTGCGCGCGCAAGCCGTTCGACGACCCGAAGGTGCGGCAGGCGATCGCCTACGCCGTGGACCGCAAGACCATCACCCGGGTGCTGATGGCCAGCAAGGCGGCGGAGGCGACCGGACCGATCGTGCCGACCTCGCCCTTCTTCAACAAGGACCTCCAGCCCTACCTCACCAGCGTCGACAAGGCGAACGCCCTGCTGGACGAGGCCGGGCACAAGCGCGGCGCCGACGGCACACGCTTCCCGATGACCATCGACTACGACCCCGGCGACCCGGAGCAGGGGCGCAACGTCGCCGAGTTCCTGCGCCCGCAGCTTCGCAAGATCGGCATCGCGGCCGAGGTACGCGCCGTGCCGGACTTCCCGACCTGGGCCGATCGGGTGTCCAACTTCGACTACGACGCGACGGTGGACCAGGTGTTCAACTGGGGCGATCCGGTGATCGGCGTCGCCCGCACCTACCTGTCGGGCAACATCCGCAAGGGCGTGGTCTGGTCCAACATGCAGAACTACCGCAACCCGAAGGTGGACGACCTGCTCAACCAGGCGGCGTCGGAGCCAGATGCCGCCAAGCGGACCGCGCTGTATCAACAATTCCAGGCGCTGGTGGTCGATGACGTGCCGATCCACTTCATCAACGTCGTGCCGTACTACACGGCGGCCAACAAGGGGCTGGCCGGGCTCCCGCTCACCATCTGGGGCGCCACGTCCCCCATGGATGAGCTGCATTGGGCCACGCCGCCGGTTTGAGCCTGCTCCTCGCCCTGCTGGTGCGGATCGCCAACGCAGCCGGCCTGCTGCTGGCGGTGACCGTGCTGAACTTCCTGCTGATCCACCTGGCGCCGGGCGACCCGGCCCAGGTGATCGCGGGCGAGATGGGCGGCGCGTCGCCGGAAGTGCTGGCGAGCATCCGCGCCGCCTACGGGCTGGACCTGCCGCTGCCGGTGCAGCTCGGGCGCTACCTGCTGCGCGCGTTGCACGGCGATCTCGGCTACTCGTTCTATTTCAACCAGCCGGTGTCCCAATTGATCCTGCAACGCCTGCCCGCGACGGCGCTGCTGATGGGGGCGGCCCTGCTGTTCGCCGCCGGGGTTGGGGTGCTGCTGGGCATCGCCGCGGCCCGGCGTCCGCGCGGCCTGGTCAACCTGGCCGTCACGCTGGTCGCGGTGGCCGGCTACGCCATGCCGGTGTTTTGGAGCGGCCTGTTGTTGCTGCTGCTGTTCGCCTCCGTGCTGCCGTGGTTTCCCACCGGCGGGATGGTGGATGTCAGCCGGCCGCTGGAAGGCTGGTCCTACGCCGCCAGTGTCCTGATGCACTTGGTGCTGCCCGCCTTCACGCTTGGCGTGGTGTTCATGGCGCAATACAGCCGGCAGGCCCGCACCGCCATGCTGGGCGTGCTGCGCGCCGACTACATCCGCACCGCGCGAGCCAAGGGCCTGCCGGAGCGTGTGGTCGTGTTCAAGCACGCGCTGCGCAACGGGCTGGGGCCAGTGGTGACGCTGCTGGGCCTGCAATTCTCCGAAGTGCTGGCAGGCGCGGTGCTGGTGGAAACCGTGTTCGGCTGGCCCGGCATGGGCCGCCTGGTGTTCGACTCGATCCTGCGGCGGGACTACCCGACGCTGCTCGGCGTGCTGGTGGTGTCCGCGCTGCTGGTGATGGTGGCGAGCATCGTGACCGACGCGGTGCACCGACTGCTGGATCCCCGCATCACGCTGGCCGCGCGGTGATGGCGGTCGCGGCATCCCCCATGCGCCAGGCCGTGGCGCAGTTCGCCCGCAACCCGGCCGGCCTGCTGGGGCTGGCGATGCTCGCCGTCATCGTCGCCGCCAGCGTGGTGGGGCCGGCCTGGTACGGCGTCGACCCGTTCGACGTGGTCGATGCGCCGTTCAGCCCACCCGGCGGCGGCGATGCGCCATTGGGCACGGATTACCTCGGGCGCGACATCCTGGCCGGGCTGCTGGTCGGCGGGCGGGCGAGCCTCACCGTCGGGTTGGTGGCCGCCCTGATCGCGGTGGTGATCGGCATCGGCGTGGGGGCGGTGGCGGGCTGGTGCGGCGGCTGGGTCGACCGTGCGCTGATGAAGGCCACCGAGTTCTTCCAGGTGCTGCCCGCCCTGCTGTTCGCCATGGTGCTGGTGTCGCTGTTCGGCGCCCGGCTGGGGATCGAAACGATCGCGATCGGCCTCGCCTCCTGGACCGGGGTGGCGCGGCTCGCCCGGGCGGAATGCCTGCGCCTGCGGGAGATGGACTACGTGCGCTCCACCCGGGCGGCCGGCGCATCGTCCGGCTACCTGGTCATGCGGCTGGTGCTGCCGAACGCCTTACCGCCGCTGATCGTGGCGGCGACACTGGCGGTGGGCGTGGCGATCCTGTTCGAGGGCGGGCTGAGCTTCCTGGGCTTGGGTGACCCCAACACCATGACCTGGGGGCTGATGCTGGGGCAGAACCGCAGCTACATGCAGGATGCCTGGTGGGCGGCGACGCTGCCCGGCGCTGCGATCTTCCTCGCCGTGCTCGCCGTCAGCCTGCTGGGCGACGGCATCAACGACGCGCTCGACCCGCGGCTGCGGCGGCGATGACCGGGGCGCCTGCCTTGGCGGTCGAAGGTCTGCGGGTGGAGTTCGCCGGCGGCGGCGTGCCGGTGCCGGTGCTGGAAGGCCTGGATGTCGAACTGGCGGCCGGGCAGACCCTGGCGCTGGTGGGCGAGTCTGGCTGCGGCAAGACCATGGCCGCCCTTGGCCGTGATGGGCCTGTCTGCCGGATGGCGTGCGGCAAACCGCCGGGCACATCCGCGTCGCCGGCACCAACCTGACGGGTGCCACGCCGGGCCAGTTGGCGGACGTGCGCGGCCCTGTCATGTCGATGATCTTCCAGGAGCCGATGACCGCGCTCAACCCGGTGTTCACCGTCGGCGAGCAGATCGCCGAGGTGCTGCGCCGGCACGAAAAGCTTTCCCGCCGCGAGGCCGCCAAGCGGGCCGTGGCCCTGCTGCGCTCGGTGCAGGTGCCGGCGCCGGAGCAGCGCGCGCTGGCTTATCCGCACCAGCTTTCGGGCGGCATGCGGCAGCGGGTGATGATTGCCATGGCGCTGGCCTGCCGCCCTGCCCTGCTGATCGCGGACGAGCCGACCACGGCGCTGGACGTGACGGTGCAAGCGCAGGTGTTCGACCTGCTGCGGGAGATGCGGACTAACACGGGCACGGCGATCCTGCTGATCACCCACGACCTCAGCGCCGTCGCGGAGATGGCCGATACGGTGGCGGTGTTGTATGCCGGGCGGTGCGTGGAGCACGGCCGCACCGCCGACGTGCTCGCCAGCCCGTCGCATCCCTACACGCGCGGATTGATGGCCTGCGTGCCGCACATCCGGCTCGGCGACCGCGCCACCGAAGCAGCACCGGCCTTGGCGGAGATCACGGGCATGGTGCCGCCGCCGGGGCAGCGCGGCGCCGGCTGCACCTTCGCCCCGCGCTGCGCGCTGGCGGATGCGCATTGCAGGCAGGTGGCGCCGCCCTTGGACGTCGCCGGCCACGGGGTGGCGCACCGCGTCGCCTGCTGGAAGCCGGCATGACCGACATGCTGGAGGTGCGCGACCTCGTGGTCCGCTTCCCCGGCCGGCGGGCACGGCCCTTCGCCCCGCGCCCCGTTGTGCACGCGGTGAACGGCGTCAGCTTCGCCGTGCCGCCCGGCACCGCCTTCGGCATCGTCGGCGAAAGCGGGTCCGGCAAATCGACCGCGGCCTTGGCGCTGATGCGGCTGGTGCAACCGGCCTCCGGCAGCATCCGCCTCGCCGGCCAGGACGTGACGGGCTTGCAGGGCAAGGCGCTGCGCGAGGCCCGGCGGCGCTTCCAGATGGTGTTCCAGGACCCGTTTTCCTCCTTGGACCCGCGCCGCCGCGTCGGCGCGCTGGTGCGCGAGCCGCTGGACCTGCTGGCCGTGGGCGATCCTGCCAGCCGCGCCCAGCGCACTGCCGCCATCATCGAGGCCGTGGGCCTGCCGCCCCAAGCGGCTGGGATGTTCCCGCACCAATTCTCCGGCGGTCAGCGGCAACGCGTGGCGATCGCGCGCGCGCTGGCGCCCGGGCCCGACCTGCTGGTGTGCGACGAGCCGGTGTCCGCGTTGGATGTTTCGATCCAGGCGCAAATCCTCAACCTGCTGTCGCGTTTGCGGCAGGAGTTGCGGCTGACGCTGGTGTTCATTTCCCACGATCTCGGCGTCGTGCAGCACCTCTGCGACACGGTGGCCGTCATGTATCTCGGCCGCATCGTGGAACGGGCGCCGACCGCTTCGCTCTACGGCCGGCCACTGCATCCCTACACGTGGTCGCTCATGGCCGCTGCGGTGGCGCAGGGCGAGGCGGGTGCCCTCATGCGCCAGTGCTTCCTCGCTCCCGGCGAGCCGCCGAGCCCGCTGGCACCGCCGCCGGGTTGCCATTTTTCCACCCGATGCCCGCACGTGCAGGAGCGTTGCCGCATGACCGTGCCCCCGCTGCGCGCCCTCGGGCCCAACCATCACGTGGCATGCCACAGGGCGGAAGAGCTTGACGGCCCATCCCTGTTTCATTCCGTTCCAGTCGAAGCTGCACGCTGACCCGGACGGGGCCTGCCTGTTAAGGCACCGGCACGGGAGAAGCATGATGGGTGGCAATCAACCAGGCCTCGCCTCGCAGCACGAGCACGTGTGTCATGCGGTAGGGCAGCGTCATTTGCACGCCGTCCTGCTCGGCCGCGAAATCCACCCCGCCCGAGGCAGCAATCGCGGTCGGCGCCAGGACCACGACCGTTGCTTCCGCGAACCGGGCGCGCTGGAACCGCGGTGAAAGCTGGCTGAAATACTGCCGCACGCCTTGCCGACCCCGGTAAAGCGGCGGCGCCGATCCGTAGAACACCGCGTCGTCCGTGTACAAGCTTTCGAGGCGCGCCACGTCGCGGTTCGCGAACGCCTCAGCCCAGGCGGCTTGGATGCCGGTCACGGCGGCGGAAAATGCAAGTTCCATGGCTCACCGTACCATTGCAAGCGGGCAGTCGATCACGCGGCCACGCTCCAATGGTCCACCACCCACGGCGCCAGCCGGTCCGCCGACAGATCAAGGCCGAGGCCGGGGCGGTCCGGGATGGCGATGGTTCCGGTGGCATCCGGTGCCGGCTTACCCAGGATCGCCAGCAACGGGTTCTCCGTCACGTCCACCTCGATGAACGGGAAGCTCGCGAAGCCGCCGGCCCGATGGGTGGGCAGCACCGCGGTCAGTTGCAGGGCCGCGTGGTAGTTGACCACGGCGCCCCACACATGCGGCACCACGGGCAGGTCGAACGCTTCCGCCAGGGCCGCCACGCGCATCACGCCGGTGAAGCCGCCGCAAACCGCCAGGTCGGGCTGCAACACGTCCATGCCGCCGGCGACAACGAAGTCGCGGAACCCGGCCAGGCTGGCCAGCGCCTCGCCCCCTGCCACCGCCATAGGAGCGGCCTGCGCCACCGCGCGGTAGCCTGCCACATCCTCCGGGCCGACCGGCTCCTCCAGCCATAGCAGGTCCGCGTCCTGCAGGTGCCGAGCGGCCTGGATTGCGGCGCGGGCCGTGTAGCCCTGGTTGAAATCCAGCATCAGCGCCGCCTCCGGCCCGAGTTGGCGGCGCAGCGCCAGCATGGTCGTGCCATCTTCGTGCGGGCTGAACCCGCCGCGCGGCTTGAACGCGCGGTAGCCTTCGCGGGCCCACGCCTCCACCTGGGCTGGAAACGTGCGATACGGATGGCCGCCGGGCTTCATGAACGGCCCGCTCGCATACGCCGTCGCGCGGTCGCGCAAGGCGCCACCCAATAAGGCGGATACCGGGACGCCGCGCGCCTGCCCCGCGATGTCGTGCAGCGCGATGTCTACGGACGCGGTCGCCATCATGGCGCTGCCCCGGCGGTCATACCCGGCCGTGCCGGCCATGATGCGCCACAGCCGGCCCGTGGCGGCTGGGTCCTGCCCCAGCAACAGGGGCGCGAGCCGCTGGCGGACATACGCGGCCGCGGTGATGGGCGACGACCAGGCCTCGCCCCAGCCGGACACGCCCGCGTCGGTCACCACCTCCACCAGGAAGGCTTCCTTGTTGTCGAAGAAGGTCACGGCGTTGCCGATCGGCTCCGCCAATTTGCAGCGCAGGTGGTAGCCGCGGATCTCGGTGATCTTCATGGCGCAGTCTCCGAACGGGAGCGGATAACAAGCCTGTCGCGGGCAAAGGTTGCACCTTGCACCGTAGCAGCAAGGCGACCAGGCTTCCACGACGTACACGACGACCCAAGTCGCGCCCCGAACCGGAGACTTCCGCCATGTGGCAACCGAACCAGCGCTACCCCGACCCGGCCTGGCGCGTGCTCCACCCGTCCTTCCTGCCCTACCGCCCGTTCAACGCCTCCGTGGAGCGGCTTGCCACCGGCTGCCGCTGGGGCGAAGGGCCGGTTTGGTTCGGCGACGCCCGGCACGTGCTGTGGAGCGACATCCCCAACAACCGCATCATGCGCTGGGACGAGGAAACCGGCACCGTCGGGGTGTTCCGCCACCAATCCGGCTACGCCAACGGCAACACGCGGGACCGCCAAGGCCGACTGATCACCTGCGAGCATGGCGGCCGCCGCGTCACCCGCACGGAATACGACGGCACGGTCACGGTGCTGATGGACTCGTGGGAGGGCAAGCGCCTGAACTCGCCCAACGACGTGGTGGTGAAAAGCGACGGCAGCATCTGGTTCACCGACCCGCCGTTCGGCATCCACACGCTGTATGAGGGCGACGTGGCGGAGCAGGAAATCCCGGCCAACGTGTTTCGCCTGGACCCGGCCACGGGCAAGGCAACGATCGTGCAGGACAGCGTGCTGGGGCCGAACGGGCTGTGCTTTTCCCCGGACGAGACCAAGCTCTACGTGGTCGAATCCCGCGGCGTGCCCAGCCGGAAGATCCGCGTGTTCGACGTGGTGGACGGCGTGCGCCTGGCCAACGGACGCCTCCTGATCGACGCCGGGCCGGGCACGCCGGACGGCCTGCGTTGCGACGTGGACGGCAACCTCTGGTGCGGCTGGGGCATGGGCGACCCGGAGCTGGACGGGGTGCGGGTGTTCAACCCGGCGGGCGAGCCGATCGGCCATATCGACCTGCCGGAGCGCTGCGCCAACCTGTGTTTCGGCGGCGCCAAGCGGAACCGCCTGTTCATGGCGGCGAGCCACTGCCTCTACTCGGTTTACGTCAACACGCAGGGTGCCGTGGGCGGCTGACGCCGGCCAGGGTCATCCCGCACCAACAGGACGCCCGGCATGCTTGTCAAAGGTCTTGACCACGTCACCATCTGCGTTCCGCCGGCGCAGGTCGACGCCATGCGGGCGTTCTACGCCGACCTCCTGGGGTTGGAGGTGGGGCCGCGCCCGCTCAGCTTTCCCGGCGCGTGGCTGTATGCCGGCGGCCGGGCGGTGGTGCACGTCGCAGGCAACCTTGCCGATGACGCGACGGCTCACCTGCAACACGCCGCCGCCGGCTTCGACCACGTCGCCTTCCAGTCACAGGGCCTGTCCGCCGCCAAGGCGCGGCTGGATGCGTCCGGCATCCCGTGGCACGAGGTTTGGCGCCCGCAGCTCGACATCCTGCAACTGGTGCTGCACGACCCGGCCGGGATGAAGGTCGAGCTGACCTTCGACCCGGCCGAACACCCGGACCGCCAATTCCCGTCAGGTGAGTGAGGCGGCCATGCCGTCGCGCTGCGGGTCGGCGCCGCCTTCCAGTACGCCGTCGAACAGGGTGATGCCGTGCACCCCGGCAAAGGCGTAGGATAGCGGCGACCGCTTGACGGCGTAGCCCATGGCCTCGACAGCGCGCTGCACGCCGACCGGGATGCGGTTGCTGATGTCGATGACGTCGCTGGTGGCGACGAAGCGTGGCGCGCTGACGGCTTCCTGCATGCCCATGCCCCAGTCCAGCACGTTCAGCACGACCTGCAGCACGCCCAGCGTGATCCAGGTGCCGCCCGGCGCACCCAGCGTCAGCACGGGCACGCCGTCCTTGGTGACGATGGACGGGCACATGGACGCGAACCGCCGCTTGCCTGGCGCGATCGATCCGGCGCGGCCGGGCCTGGGGTCGAACACGCTCATGCAGCCGTTCAGGATGAAGCCGGTGCGCGGCGGGATCACGCCGGACGGGATGCCCAGCGAGTGCGTCAGCGACACGACCAGGCCGTCGGCATCGACGCAGGACACGTGCGTGGTTTCCTTCGCGTCGCCCGCCGGGCCGGCCAGTCGCGGCACCGAAACCTTGTCGCCCCGCCGGATGCCGGCCGCGCACGCCTCCGCGTAGTCGTCGGATAGCAGGCGGTCCAACGGCGGCGGCACGAAGTGCGGGTCGCTGATGTGGGCGTCCTTGTCCCTTGTGGCGATCTTCATCGCTTCGGCGACGACGCGGATGTACTCCGGGCTGTTATGGCCCAGCGACACCAGGTCGAAGCGCTCCAGGATGCGCAGCATGGCGGCGACCATGACGCCGCCGCCGGGCGGGGGGTTGGTCGCCACCTCATAGCCGCGATAGCTGATGCGGATCGGCTCCTGCGCTTCGGGCTCGAAGCCGGCCAGATCCTCCGCGGTCAGCAAGCCGCCATGCGCCGCCATGTCGTCCGCGATACGACGGGCCAGCGCACCGGTGTAGAACGTGGCGGCCCCGTCGCGTGCCACCGACCGCAGTGTTTCAGCCAGGTCCGGGTTGCGGATCGTCTGGCCGATGCGGAAGTAGCTGCCGTCCGGCTGGAGGTACATGCGCCGGCCATCTGGGCTGACGCCCAGCTTCTCGCCGTAATTCATGCGGCCGTATTTGCGTTCGTCCTGGGTGAACACCGTGTAGTTGTGCGGGCGCACCAGCCAGCCGGACTCGGCCAGGGTGATCGCCGGGCCGAACAGCTCGGCCCATGGCAGGCGGCCAAGCCGGGCATGCGCCTGGGCCAACACGGCTAGGATGCCCGGCACGGTGACGGCGGCGTGGCCGCATTCGTTGACGAAGTCGCGCAGGATGAAGCCGAACCCGTCCGGCGTTTCACCCAGGATGCGGTCCGCCCACATGCCGGGGTCGCAGGCCGCCGGACAGCCGCCCTGGCCATCCAGCAGCAGCGTTTCGCCGGTGGCGGGATCGCGCGCGTGCAGCACGCCGAAACCGCCCAGGCCGGACATCAGCGGATCGACCACGCCCTGCACCAGCGCCGCCGCGACGGCGGCATCGATCGCGTTGCCACCGGCGCGCAGGACTGTCAGCCCGGCATCCGCGGCTTCCGGCTGCGCGGCCACCACCATGGCGCGCGCCGGCGGCACCCGGCGCGGCGGGCGCGGCACGCTCACGTCACGCCCTCCGACGCCAAGGCATCGATCGCGTCGGAACTGTAGCCCAACTCCCCCAACAGGCCGGACGTGTGCGCGCCCAGCGCCGGCGCGGGCGAGTGAATCGCGCCGGGGGTGGCGGACAGACGGGGCGAGACGTGATGCATGGGCAGGCTCCCGAGTTCGGGGTCCGGAAAGCGGACCAGCACGCCGCGATCGACGATATACGGATGCTCCGGCAGGTCGGCGGCGTCCAGGATCGGCCCCACCGTCACGTCGGCGGCGGTGAAATGGGCCAGTGCCTCCTCCTGCGTCATGGCGGCGATGAACGCCGCCACGATTGGGTCCAGCAGGTCGTCGTGCCGCACCCGCGCCTCGTTGGTGGCGAAGCGTGGGTCGTCGATCAGCTCGGGCTGGCCGATGGCGCGGAACAGCCGCTCCGCCACCGACTGCACGGAGGCGGACAGCGACACGTAACGCCCGTCGCTGCACGGGTACACGTTGCGCGGGCAGCTTAGGGTGGAGCGGCTGCCGACCCGGGGCGGAACCTCGCCGGTGACGGCATGCTGGGCGGCGCTGGGGCCGAGGGTGGCGAAGATGGGGTCGAACAACGCCAGATCGATCACCTGACCGGCGCCGCCGGGCTGCTCGGCATGGCGCAGCGCCATCAGCGTGGCCGTCGCGCCGGCATGGCCCGCGATCATGTCCGCCAGGGCGAGCGGCGGGAGCACGGGCGGGCGGTCCGCGAACCCGTTGGCGGCGGCAAAGCCGGACATGCCTTCCACCAGCGTGCCGAAGCCCGGCTTGTCGCGGAACGGGCCGGTCTGCCCCCAGCCGGAGATGCGCACGATCACCAGGCGGGGATTGGCGGCCAGCAGCTCGTCCGGTCCCAGGCCCCAGCGCTCCAGCGTGCCGGGCACGAAGCTTTCCACCAACACCTGCGCCGAGCGCGCCAGGGTCAGCAGCACCTCCCGCCCCTTCAGGTGGCGCAGGTCCAGCGTCAGGCTCTTCTTGTTGCGGGCATACACCTTCCAGAACAGGCTGAGGTTGCGCACGCGCCATTGGCGCAGGTCGTCGCCCACGCCGGGCCGTTCGACCTTCACCACCTCCGCGCCGAAATCGGCCAGGATGTGGGTCAGCATATTGCCGGCCACCAGCCGGGACAGGTCGAGCACCCGGACCCCGGTCATCGGGCCGCGTGCCTCGCCATGGTAGTGCCCTTCCTGCACCGCGCTTCCTCCTTGCAACGTTTCCACCCTCCGCCCCTTGCAACGGCGCGGCAAGCAGGTCCTGGCTATACCGAGCCATAAGGGTTCGTTATGCCTCACCCATGACCCTCGTCCAACTGCGCTACTTCCTGGCGGCACTGCAGGCCGGCAGCATTTCCAGGGCGGCGACGCAGGTGCGCGTCGCACAACCCGCCTTGTCCCAGCAATTGGGCTTGCTGGAAGCCGAGTTCGGCCAGCCATTGCTGCGGCGCCATGCCCGCGGCGTGACGCCGACGGAGGCGGGCCGCCGGCTGGGCGAGCGCGCGATCGAAATCCTGCGGCAGGTGGACCTGACGCGCGACGAGCTGGCGGTCGATGCCGCATCGCCCGTGGGAACGGTGGCGTTAGGCATGGCCACAGCGTTCAACATGGCGTTCTCGGTGGAGGTCATGTTGCAAACCAAGCGGCGCTTTCCCCCGCATTCGGCTGCACCTGGTCGAAAGCATGAGCGGCTTTCTGCGCGAATGGACGGAACGCGGCCGCATCGACCTGTCGCTGCTGCACGAGACGGTGTCCCGGCCCGGACCTTCATACCGAGGTGCTGGGCATGGAGGATCTGTTCCTGATCGCGTCGCCGGCCACCATCGGGGCGCTTGGGGAGCCGGTCCGGTTCGACAGCCTGCCCGGTTTGCCGTTGGTGCTGCCCGGCCCGGCGCAGGGCTTGCGGGCGTTGCTGGACAGGCGCGCGGCGGAAGCCGGGTTCGCCCTGTCCGTCCCGTTCGAGGCCGACTCCACCTACACCATCAAGGGGCTGGTGGCGGCCGGCGCCGGCTACAGCATCCTGTCCGCCCATGCCGTGCGGAACGAGGTTGCGGCCGGCACCCTGGCGATCGCTCCGATCGGCGCGCCGGGCATATCACGCTCCGTGCAGCTCGCCACCGGCCAGGGGCGCCGGACCGACCCTTCGGTGGCCGCCGTGGCGGGCATCATCCGCGAGGTGGTGGCGGCAAATCTGTAGCCATATCGTTTTTTCCTATGGATTTGCCCGCCGGGGATGCCTAGCGTGGCACGGGGAAACGTGGAGATCGCGGTTGTTGAAGGCATTTCCGGCGACCGCTGGCTACGACCGCGTGCGGCAAGCCGCCGATCCTCGCGCCGTCGCGTTGTTCGAGGACGCGTTGGTGTGGGACATGACGCTGCCCTGGGGCGCGCCGTGGGCCGGCTACGACACGGTCATGGCGCGGTTCGCCGGGGCGGGCATCGGGGCGCTCACGCTGACCGTGCAGAACCTGCCCGGCGCCGACATCCGCACGGCCGTCAGCTACGTGGCCAAGGTCCGCGCCGACGTTGCCAAGCGCGCCGACCAGATGCGCATCTGCACCACCGCCGCCGCCATCCGCCAGGCCCGCGCGGACGGGGTGGTGGCGCTGGTGCTGCAACACCAGGACGGCACGCCGCTCGGCGGCATGGTCGAGATGCTGGAGGTTTACTACACCCTGGGCGTGCGCTGCATGCTGCCGGTGTACAACGGCAAGAACGCGCTGGCGGACGGCTGCGCGGAACGTACGGATCAGGGGCTGACCTGGCTGGGCCAGCAGGTCGTGCGGGAAATGCTGCGGCTCGGCATCATCGTCGACGCGACGCATGTGGGCGTGCGGTCCAGCCTAGACATGGCCGAGCTGTGCGCCACCGCGGGGAAGCCGATGATGATCACGCACAGCAACATGCACGCGGTGTATCCGCACTACCGCAACGTCACGGACGAGCAGGTGAAGGCGGCCGCGGCGACCGGCGGGGTGGTCGGCATCAACGGGCTGGGTGAGTTCCTGCCGGACGTGGCCGCGGGCACGGACGCGATGTTCCGGCACCTGGACTACCTCGTCACCCTGGCCGCCGCGCCATGCCGGGTTCGGGCTGGACTTCCTGGCCGATGCGCCGCGCTTCTGGGCGTCCGTGCGGGCAGAATCCTTTCGATGGCCGCCTTTGCCGTTCGGGCAGGAGCGGGTGGAAACCGCGTTCGCCGGGCCGGAACAGGCACTGGAGTTGTGCGACACCATGATCCGCCACGGCTGGGACGACGACACGGTGCGTGGCGTGCTGGGCGAGAACTTCCTCCGCGCCGCCGAAGTGAGCTGGGGCGGATGAGCGGCGTGTCGGACGCCCGCGCGCTGACCCGCGACGCCCTGGTCTGGGACAACACCCTGCCCTGGGGGCCGTCCTACGCCGACGGCGAGTCGCTGCCGCGCTTCCACGCCGCGGGGGTGGACGTCATCAGCCTGTCCGTGATGGGGCCGGAAGCGATGCTGGACGGAACGATCCGCCAGGTCGCCCGCGTGCGCGCCGCCATCCGGGCGCAGCCCAACCGCATGGTGCTGTGCGCCACGGCCGAAGACGTGCTGGCCGCCAAGGCGGCCGGCAAGCTCGGCCTGGTGTTCAACCTCCAGGAAACCGACATGCTGGAAGGCAAGCTGGAGCTGATCCAGGCCTTCTATGATCTCGGCGTCCGGCACATGCTGCTGGCCTACAACGCCCGCAACCACGTGGGCGACGGCTGCGCTGAACGGACGGATGGCGGGCTGTCTCTGTGGGGCCACGAGGTCGTGGCCGAGATGAACCGGGTGGGTATGCTGGTGGACGGCACCCATACCGGCTACCGCACGACCATGGACGCGATGGCGGCCTGCAAGGCGCCGTTCATTTTCTCCCACAGCAACGCCCATGCGGTGTACGGCCATTATCGCAACATCCGCGACGACCAGATCAAGGCCTGTGCCGAAACCGGCGGGGTGGTCGGCGTGAACGGGCTGGGCGAATTCCTGGACGACAACGACGCGTCCAGTGCGGCCATCTTCCGCCACCTGGACCACATGGTGCAGTTGGTCGGCCCCCGCCATGTCGGATTAGGCCTGGACTACGTGCGCGACACCGGGCGGTTCTGGGGCTGGGTGCGCGACAACGCCCATATGTGGCCCGCCGGGCCGAACAACCGGACAGGCTCCGCCTTCGCGCAGCCGGAACAAGTCGAGGAGCTGACAGGGATGATGTTGCGCGCAGGCTACGCCGAGGACGCCGTGCGCGACATCCTGGGCGGCAACTGGTTGCGGGTGGCGCGGGAGGTGTGGCGGTGATGCGCCCCTGGCTGCTCGCCGCAGCGCTGCTGGCACCGGGTGTGGCGGCCGCGCAGGACGCGGACCGTTTGACGGTGGGGGTGCGCGCGCCAATCGTGTCGCTCGACCCGGCGCTGTCCGGGCTCGGGCCGATGCACGGCTATTACGCCAACATCTATGACAGCCTGATCGCCCTGGACAGCGATTCGCACCTCATCCCCGGCATCGCGCTGAGTTGGCGGTCGGTGGACGATTTGACGTGGGAGTTCAAGCTGCGGCCCAACGTCGAGTGCCATGACGGCAGCACGCTGGACGCGGCCTCCGTCAAGTCCAGCCTGGACCGTTTGCCGACCGTGCCGAACAGCGACAACCTGACCGCCGGCAAGCTCCACCTGGTGAAGGAGCTGCAGATCGTCGACCCGCTGACGGTTCGGATGGTGACGACCCAGCCATACCCCGGCTTGCTCGCGGCGCTGGCGGATTTCCATCTGGTCTGCGCCAGCGTTCCGGTCACTGCCACCACGGCGGAATTCGATTCCGGCAAGGACGCCATCGGCTCCGGCCCCTACCGCAGCGTGCGCTGGCAGCGCGGCACCGGGTGGGAGCTGGAGCGGTTCGACGGTTACTGGGGACCA
>CBDASJ010000021.1:0-48471 GCA_965199555.1 Acetobacteraceae bacterium
CTTTTGGCAACGACAGCCCTCGCCGTCCCGTGCATGGCCCCCGCCGCCCGGGCCGCGACGGTCGAGAACGCGACCGTCGCCTTCCTGATGCCGGACCAGAGCTCCACCCGCTACGAGGAGCACGACCACCCGGGCTTCGTGGCCGAGATGCAGAAGCAGTGCCCGAGTTGCAAGGTGATCTACCAAAACGCCGACGGCGACGCGGCGCGCCAGCAGCAGCAGTTCAACGCCGCCGTGTCGCAGGGCGCCAAGGCCATCGTGCTCGACCCGGTCGACAGCGCTGCCGCCGCCTCGCTGGTCAAGCAGGCGCAGGCCAAGGGCATCAAGGTCGTCGCCTATGACCGCCCGGTGCCGTCCACCCCGGCCGACTTCTACGTCTCGTTCGACAACGAGGCGATCGGCCGGTCGATCGCCGAGTCGCTGGTCAAGCGGTTGAAGGCGGCGAATGTGCCGGCCGGCGGCGACACCGGCGTGCTCGAGATCAACGGCTCGCCCACGGACGCGGCGGCCGGGCTGATCAAGAAGGGCATCCACGAGGGACTGGCGACCGGCGGCTATAAGACGCTGGCGGAGTACGACACGCCCGAATGGGCGCCCGCCAAGGCGCAGCAATGGGCGAGCGGGCAGATTTCCCGCTTCAACAAGCGCATCGTCGGCGTGGTGGCGGCCAATGACGGCACAGCCGGCGGCGCGGTCGCGGCGTTCAAGGCGGCTGGCGTCAACCCGGTGCCGCCCGTCACCGGCAACGACGCCACCATCGCCGGGCTGCAGCTCATCATCGCGGGCGATCAGTACAACACCATCTCGAAGCCGAGCGAGATCGTCGCCGCCGCCGCGGCCGACGTGGTCGTCCAACTGCTGTCCGGCGACAAGCCCAAGGCGGACGCCACCTTGTTCAACACCCCGTCCCGGCTGTTCGTCCCGGCGCTGGTGACTGCCGGCGACCTCAAGGCGGAGATCACGGACAAGACCGTCAACGGCAAGCCGATCACGGCGGCCTCCGTTCTTTGCACCGGCCGCTACGCCGAAGGCTGCGCCAAGCTCGGCATCGGCAAGTAGGGGGCGCGTCATGGCGGACACGGCGCCGGCCGGCGGGAGCAAGGAGGTGGTGCTGAGCCTGCGCGGCATCTCCAAGCAGTTCGGCGCCGTGTCCGCCCTGGCAGACATCGACCTCGAAATCCACGCGGGCGAGGTGGTGGCGCTGGTGGGCGACAACGGTGCGGGCAAGTCCACTTTGGTCAAGGTGCTGGCGGGCGTGCACCAGCCCACCGCCGGCACCATGATGTTCGCCGGGCGGGAGGTGACGCTGTCCTCCCCCGGCGACGCGCTGGCGCTCGGCATCGCCACCGTCTTCCAGGACCTGGCCCTGTGCGAGAACCTTGACGTGGTCGCCAACATCTTTCTTGGCCGCGAGCTGAAGCCCCTGCAGTTGGACGAGGTTGCGATGGAGATGCGCGCCTGGACGCTGCTGAACGAGCTGTCCGCCCGCATCCCCAGCGTGCGCGAGCCGGTGGCGTCCCTGTCCGGCGGACAGCGGCAAACGGTCGCCATCGCCCGGTCCCTGCTGCTGGAACCGAAGCTCATCATGCTGGACGAGCCGACCGCCGCGCTGGGCGTGGCGCAAACGGCGGAGGTGCTGGACCTGATCGAGCGCGTCCGGGCCCGGGGGCTCGCCGTGATCGTCATCAGCCACAACATGGAGGACGTGCGCGCCGTGGCCGACCGCATCGTGGTGCTGCGCCTGGGGCGCAACAACGGCATCTTCACGCCCGACGCGTCCAACGCGGAGTTGGTCGGCGCCATCACGGGCGCGACCGACAACGCCGTGGCACGACGCGCCCGGCGGCGGGAGACGGCGTCGTGAATGCTCCGGCGCCTCCGTCGCTCGACCGGGCCGACATCCGCGTCCGCCACGACGAGGGCTTCGGCGGCTGGTTGCGCGGCACGCTGGACCGGGTGCGGTCGGGCGATCTGGGATCGCTGCCCGTGGTGGTCGGGCTGCTCGTCATCTGGACGGTGTTCCAGTCGCTCAACCCGGTGTTCCTGTCGGCCGACAACCTGGTCAACCTGCTGTTCGACTGTTCCACGGTCGGCGTCATCGCGCTGGGCATCGTGTGCGTCCTCATGGTGGGCGAGATCGACCTGTCCGTCGGCTCCGTCAGCGGCTTCGCTTCCGCGCTGGTGGGCGTGCTGTGGGTGAACGCGGACTGGCCGGCCCCCCTCGCGATCGTCGTGGCGGTGGGCGCGGGGGCGCTGGCGGGAATCGTCTATGCCGTGCTGTTCACCCGGCTGGGCATGCCGTCCTTCGTGTCCACCCTGTCCGGGCTCCTGGCGGTGCTGGGCCTGCAGCTTTGGCTGCTGGGCGCCACCGGCTCCATCAACCTGCCTTACGACTCGGCGCTGGTCGGGCTGGGGCAGACCTGGACCATGCCGGCGGCGGTGTCCTACGTGCTGGCGGCGCTGGCGGGGCTGGCGGTCGCGGTGTTCGGGCTGCGCACGGCCGCGCGACGGCGGCAGGCGGGCCTCACGCCGCCATCGACGGCCGGCATCGTCGCGCGCGCCCTGCTCCTGCTCGTGGCGCTGGAGGCGGTGGCCGCCTACCTGAACACCGACCGCGGCGTGCCCTGGATGTTCGGCCTGTTCGCACTGATGGTGGTGGCGCTCGACTACGCGCTGAAGCGGACGCGCTGGGGCCGGTCGATCACGGCCGTGGGCGGCAATCGCGAGGCCGCCCGGCGCGCGGGCATCGCCGTGCCCCGCATCTACACGAGCGCGTTCGTGCTGTGCGCGGCCCTGGCGGCGTTCGGCGGGGTGCTGTCCGCCGCCCGCCTGGCCTCCGCCTCCCAGCAGGCGGGCACGGGCGACGTTAACCTGGACGCCATCGCCGCGGCGGTGATCGGCGGCACGTCGCTGTTCGGCGGCCGCGGCTCCGCCTACTCGGCGCTGCTCGGCATCATCGTCATCCAGTCCATCGCCAGCGGGCTGACGCTGCTCGATCTGTCGTCCTCGCTCCGCTACATGATCACGGGTGGCGTGCTGGCCACGGCGGTGATCGTCGACTCCCTCGCCCGCCGGTCGCGCGCGTCCCACGGGCGCGGCTGACCCGAACACCGGAGACACGTTCCATGCCCCAGGACCTCACGGGAAAGGTCGCCGCCGTCACCGGCGCCGCGTCCGGCATCGGGCTCGCCTGCGCCCACGCGCTGGCCGCGTCCGGGGTGCGCGTCGTGCTGGTGGACCGCGACGAGGCGAAGCTCGCCGCCGCCTGCACCGCGATCGGCCCGCTCGCCAGCCCGCTCGTGGTGGACCTGCTCGACCCGGGGAGCGTGTCGGGCATGGTGCCCGGCATCCTGCGCGCGGCCGGCGGGCTCGACATCTTCCACGCGAACGCCGGCGCCTATGTGGGCGGCGAGGTGCATGGTGGCGATCCGGACGCCTGGGACCGCGTGCTGAACCTGAACGTCAACGCGACCTTCCGCACCATCCACGCCGTGCTGCCGCACATGGTGGAGCGGGGCCGGGGGGACATCGTCGTCACCTCCTCCGTGGCCGGGGTCATCCCGGTGGTGGTGGAACCGGTCTACACGGCGTCCAAGCACGCCGTGCAGGCCTTCGTGCACACGCTGCGCCGCCAGGTGATGACCCATGGCATCCGCGTGGGCGCCGTGCTGCCGGGCCCGGTCGTCACCGCCCTGCTGGACGATTGGCCACGCGCCAAGATGGAGGACGCGCTGGCCCGCGGCAGCCTGATGCAGCCGGAAGAGGTGGCGGAGGCGGTGATGTTCATGCTCACCCGCCCGCCCGGCGTCACCGTGCGCGACCTGGTGATCCTGCCGCAAAGCCTGGACCTGTAATGGACGCCGTGATCGGCATCGACATCGGCACGCAAAGCACCAAGGCCGTGCTCGCGGGGGTAGACGGCGCCATCCTGGCCCAGGCGTCGCGCGGCTACGCCCCCGACACGCCCCGCCCCAACTGGGCCGAGCAGTGGCCGCAGGTATGGCTCGACGCGGTGGAACACTGCCTGGCGGAGGTGGCCCGCCATCCCGGCGTGACGGTGCGGGCGGTGTGCGTGTCCAGCCTGTACGGCGGCTCCGGCATCCCGGTGGACGCGGCGTTGGAGCCGCTGCACCCTTGCCTGATCTGGATGGACCGCCGGGCGGAAGCGCAGGCCGCCTGGGTGAAGGCGAATGTCGACCTGCGCTGGCTGGGCGAGGTCACGGGCAACGGGGTCGACAGCTATTACGGCTTCACCAAGATCATGTGGCTGCGCGACGAGCGACCGGAGGTGTGGGACCGCACCGCCCTGTTCCTGCCGCCCAACGCCTGGGTGATCGCCCGGCTGACCGGCCAGGTCGCGGTGGACCACTCCTCCGCGGGCAATATCGGCGGCGTGTACGATATCCGGGCCCGCGCCTGGTCGCGCGAGGCCATGGACGCGCTGGGCATCCCCGCCCGCCTGATGCCCGAGCGGCTGGTCGACCCGGCAGACACCGTGGCCGGCCTGCTGCCGGACGTGGCGGCACGGCTGGGCCTCCCGCCGGGCACCCCAGTTGTCGCGGGCGGCGTGGACGCGGCGGTCGCGACCTACGCGGCCGGGGTCACCGCGCCGGGGCACCACGTGGCCATGCTGGGCACCAGCATGTGCTGGGGGTTCGTGACGCCCCAGGCCGATGCGGCACACGGGCTGGTGGCCATGCCCTACGTCGTGGGAAACGACCTCTACGTGTTCGGCGGCGCGGCCACGGCCGGTGCCTCCGTCACCTGGTTCCGCGAGCAGTTCTGCCAGGCCGAGGAGGCGGAGGCCCGCGCCACCGGCCGCGACCCGCACGCGATCCTGGAGGACGCCGCCGCCGCGGTCCCGCCCGGCGCCGACGGTCTGGTGTTCCTACCCTACCTCATGGGGGAACGCTCCCCGGTGTGGGACGCCCGCGCGTCCGGCGCGTTCGTCGGCCTCAACCTGATCCACGGCCGCGCCCACCTGTACCGCGCGGTGCTGGAAGGCGTGTCCCTGGCGCTGCGCCACAACATGGAGGCGGGCACCCGCAGCGCCCCCTCGCTGGAGCGGCGCCTGGTGGTGGTCGGCGGCGCGGCCCGGTCCGACCTGTGGATGCAGGTGATCGCCGACATCACGGGTTATCCTGTCTGGACCATCCGCGAGGACGTGGAGGCCGCCCTGGGCGCTGCCCGTTTGGCCGCCCTGGGCGCCGGCCTGGCCACGACGGACAGGGCAGATTGGATCACGCTGGAGCAGCGAGCCGCACCCCGCCCCGAAAACAAGGCGCGCTATGAGGCCCTGTTCGGCGTGTTCGCCGGCCTGTACCCGGCCTTGAAAGACACCATGCACGCCCTGGCCGACTTGCGCGGCCCCCCACGAGCTAGGTAGCTGCACAGCGTGCGCGCGTCACCCGGCAAACTCGCTCCAACCATCCAAGTCATGTCGTTCGCATCGATGCCAGCCGAAAGCCTTGCGAGAAACACCCCCGCTGTTGAGACCCTGTTAAGTTTTTGAGATCAGCCTGGTTGTGCACATCAACCATGGACAAACGACGATGTCGGCGACCCTCGATCGGGACCTGCTGGTCAAATGGACCGCACCCCAACCTGACGCTAACGCAAAGATTGAGCCGGTTCCCGGTTCGCAGCGCAGGCTTGGGGCGCTGCTCATGCTCGGTAGTGCAACGCTGAGCATACAGGCCATTTGGTGGTTGGGGCGCTGGGTGCTGGATTGACGTCCATCATACTGGACGCCGTCCGAAGCAGGGATTTACCGGTGGTTCGATGGCACCTAGACTAGTGGCATAGTGCGCCCCGATCAGAACCCTGAGCCTGTTGTCACCGTGACCCAGGCCGCGATCCTAGTCGGGGGCCTGGGAAGCCGGCTCGGCAGTGCCACGGCCACAACACCGAAGCCAATCCTTCCCTGCGGTGATCGTCCCTTTTTGGCTTGGCTGATGCGCGAACTGATCCGGTTCGGCGTGGTCGACTTCGTTCTGCTGGCCGGCCATCATGCCGACGTGCTCGAGGCCGCGCTGCCGGACATCCTGGCCGGCCTGCCCCGCCGCGTGACCGTCAGATGTTCTGTCGAGCCGGTGCGTGCCGGCACTGGTGGCGCCCTTTACCATGCCCGCGCGCTTCTGAACGACCGCTTCCTGCTCTGCAACGGTGACTCGGTGTTCGACTGCAACCTGTCGCTCCTGCTCGCCGATGCGGCTGCGAGGCCGGCGACCTGCCGGATGCTGCTGAGGTCGGTCGACGACACCGGCCGTTACGGCGTCGTCACGCTGCAGGACGACCAGGTGTCGGCGTTCGAGCCTCGGGCGCAGCATCCGGCGGCTGGTCTGGTCAACGCCGGCATCTACGTGGTCCAGAGTAGCCTGCTCGACCAGTTGCAGCCTGTCTGCTCGCTTGAATCGGACGTGCTGCCGGCCTTGGCCGCTGCGGGACAGTTGACGGCGACGGTGTCGACCGGATTTTTCCTGGATATCGGCATACCCGAAGACCTGGCGCGAGCCCAGACCGCCCTGCCGGCCTTGTTCCACCGCCCCGCCTTGTTGCTGGACCGCGACGGCACCCTCAACGTCGATCATGGCTGGGTCGGCACGTGGGATAGGTGGGAGTGGATCCCGGGCGCGCGCGAAGCGGTTGCGGCGGCAGTCCGGGCGGGCTGGCACGTGTTCGTGGTGACCAACCAATCGGGCATCGCGCGTGGCTTCTACGACGAGGCGGCACTTGCGTCGCTGCACGCCCGGATGACGGACGCGGTGCGCCAGGCGGCCGGCACGATCGACGACATTCGATACTGCCCGTTCCACGTGGATGCGGCAGTGAGCCGGTTCCGTCGGGCAAGCGATTGGCGCAAGCCGGCACCCGGCATGATCCTGGACCTGATCGCCCGGTGGGAGCTGGACCCGGCGCGCTGCATCCTTGTCGGAGACCAGCCCACCGACCTTGCCGCCGCCGCAGCCGCCGGCGTGGCAGGCATCTTGTTCCCCGGCGACGACCTATTGGGAACTGTTTCAAGCCTGCTTTCGGACGTCAGCACCGCTTGACAGGCCGCGGGCTTGGATAAGCCAGCTTGTTCCTTGTTGCGGTTTCACCCCCGGAAGACCCATGAACCAAGTGGACAGCCCGACCGTCGTCCAAAGCGGGACAGCGCTCCCGGACATCCCATTCGCTCGCATAGACCTCGGGGAAGCGGAGATCGCCGCCGTCGTCGAGTGCCTGCGATCCGGCTGGCTCACAGCCGGTGCCAAGGTCGCAGCGTTCGAGTCGGCGCTGGCCGAGCGGATGGGCGTGCGTCACGTCGTCACCTTCAACAGTGCGACGATGGCGGCGCTGGTGCTGATGGAGGCACTTGGGATTGGGCCCGGGCAGGAGGTGATCGTGCCAACCTGGACGTTCTCCGGCCCGGCCATGATGGTCCACAAGCTCGGTGCCCGGGTCGTCTTGGCCGATGTCGATCTCGCGACGTTCAACCTTACTGCCGAAACGGCGGCCGGGCTTTTCACGTCACGGACGGCGGCAGTGATGCCAACCCATTTCGCAGGCCTCGTCTGCGACATGCCGGCTTTGACGGCGCTGTGCGACGCGCGGCGGGTGCCTTTGATCGATGATGCGGCGCATGCCTTCACCAGCACGGACACGGCCGGCCGCTGGGTGGGCGCTCAAGACGCCCGGGCATCGTTCTTCTCCTTCTACGCCACCAAACCGCTGACCACGGGCGAAGGCGGGATGGCCGTCACGGATTGCCCTGACCTTGCCCAACGCCTGCGGGTGCTGCGCTGCCATGGCCTGACCCGGGATGCTTGGAATCGCAACGGCAAGGCGTCCGACGGATGGCGCTACGAAATCGTGGCGCCGGGCTGGAAGGCCAACATGACAGACGTCGAGGCGTCCATCGGGCTCGTGCAACTGCAGCGATCGGCCGAGATGCTGGATGGACGACGGCGCGTTGCCGAGCGCTATCACGGCGGGTTCGCCGAGGCGGAGCAGCGTGGCTGGCTGATCCGGCCGCAGGCGACGGATGGCCATTCTTGGCACCTTTACAGTCTTCGCGTCGCCTGCGATCGGGACGTCTTCATTCGGCAGCTCGCGCAGATCGGCATCAGATGCTCGGCCCACTTCATTCCGCTGCACAAGCATCGGTTCTGGCGTGAGACGGCGGTGAACGGCGAAGCCGTGTTCCCCAACGCCGACCTGCTCGACCGCCAGGAGGTCAGCTTGCCCATCTACGCCGAAATGAGCGAGACCGAGATAGAACGGGTGGTGGAAGGCGTGCTGCGAACGTCTCGTCGGGTGACTTCCACGATGGGCTGAAAAGACCCTGCGGCACGACTGCCGCCGATCGTCACGCCGCCCGAAGATGCCCCAGAACTTTCCCAAGCTCCGAGTCCAGCGTGCTGCCTTGGGCCGCGACCTCGATCGCCACCTTGCGCAACCCCTCAGCCGAAACGGCCACCTCCGAGGTGTTGTCCAGTACGTCACGCATTGTATTGGCAACCTCGGCCGCCGTGTTTGCCGACTCGTCGGCAGTGACGAGAAACCCTTGCATGAACGCGTGCTGTTCCTGAAGAGCGTCGGCAACGTCCACGGTCAGCTGATTCACGGAGTCGATGGTGCCGCGGATTTCGTCGATCCGCCCGGCCGATCCGTCCGCCGCCGTGCGCATGATACCGACCTGACGGGTAATCCGCTCCGTCGCCGCGGCCGTTTGCACCGCAAGCGCCTTCACTTCCGTGGCTACCACGGTGAACCCGCGCCCGGCCTCTCCGGAGCGGGCGGCCTCGATCGCCGCATTCAAGGCCAGTAATTGGGTCCGCTTTGCCACTTGCGCGATCAACCGGCTTACGGCGTCCACACCGTCGGCCGCTCCGGCCAGTGACCTGACGACGATCTCCGTCTCGCCGGCGCTGCGTGCCGCTTGCGCCATCACCACGGCGGCTTCTGAAACACGCGTTTTGACGGCGTCGATCTGCGACACGAACCGGTCTGCGTCGGCCACGACCTTTTCGGCCCTCAACTGGCCGTCCGCGCTGATCTTCACGACGCTCGCCGCGTGCTGCGACGTGCGTGACGCTATGTCACTAAATTCATCCGCTGCGTGGGAAAGGTGGTCGGCGGTGTGACCGACGGATTGCACGACGTCGCTGAGTGCACGTTCGGTGGCGTCTGCGCTCGCGTGCACAAGGGTCCGTCGTTCCTCGGCCGACGCTTCAGCAAAGCGGGCTGCGTCCCGCTGGGCCGTTTTCGCGCTGATCGCTCCGACGCGGAGGGTTTCAAGCGCCTGGGCCACCTCACCGATCTCGTCGGAACGCTTGGTATGGGGGATCGGCACCCCAAGCTCATCCTGGGCGAGGCGCCGGACGGATTTGACGAGGTCGCCAAGGGGCCTGACACAGTTACGCTGCATCACGACAAGACAAAGCACGCCCATGCAAAGAGAGAAGACCGCGAACGACGCGACGAACATGCCGGTTTGATGCAGGCCGCCGATCAGGGTCGTTTCAGCGCCGGCCGCGTCGGCGCCGAGCGACGCCATGGCGCCTGCCATCGCGCTCCTCATGCGAGTGACCGCGGCATTCAAACGCACGATTCCGGCCGCCCGCGTGCGCGTCGCCGCATCCATGACGTCGATGATGTCGGCGAGCTGCCGGGCGACATCCTTCGCGAGCGCAAGCTGCCGTTGCAACCTGGGACTGCTCTGGACGCTCGGAGAAGAGATCAGTTCTTCTATTTGCGCCTGCGTCGTCGACACGTCGGATTTGCTGGCAGCAACATCAGCGGGGGACGCCGACACCATAAACCTGGCGATGAACATGCTGGCCCGTTGTGCCGTGCCGGTGGCGAGCTCTACGCCAGCAAGTACGTCGGACGCGGATTGCCGACTTGCCGTGCTGCTGATCCCAGCAAGGCTACCGGACAGCGCTGAACTCGTGTCCGAAAGCTTGGCTCCGGCGGCATGTCGCGCAATGATGGCATTAGCGATACTGAGGATGTCACCTGCCAACTCGTCGGCGATCAGGACTGTCTGAGCGACGGGTCCGGCGTCACGAAGCCCTATACGGCCAAGTGCAGATTGTAGATCGCCGAGCGCCGCGATGGCGGCAGCGCGATCGTCCCCCGTCTCGCTTCCGACGTATTCGCTGACACGAAGTTGCAGCAGCGTCGAACTGGCTGCTGCGGCAGCGACCCGTTCAGCCGTTCTTTGCGCCGCGCCAAACCGATCGAAACTGGCTGAGAGACGCTGCCCTCCCAGCAGCGTTACCCCGGCGGATAAACAAAGCAGCAGGAGGATCACAAGGAAGCACGCCGCAACCCGGGCCTGGATTGATCGTACCGACATAACCCTGGCAGTCAGCCTAAACCGCGCGGAGCCGGGCGATGCGGTCAGCCCCGAGGCGGGCCGCGGCGTCCGCCTCGGCCGGTGCGGCAGCCCGCCGAAAGCTTTCCCGGTCCGGGTCGGTGATGATGGTCATGCCCTTTTCCCGCAGTGAGTCGGTTATCTTTGCGTCTGTGACACCGACGAACTCCCGCGACCGGATGGCGGCCAAACGTGCCGCGTCTGCCAGTATATCTTGGTCGGGTTTGTCCAGATCCTCCAGCAGGTCAGCAGAGACCACGATCGCCATTGCGGAATAGGTGTGAGCCGTCAGCGTGACGTGGCTTTGCACGTCATACAGGCGGGCGCTGTGGATGAGTTGCAGCGGATTCTCCTGCGCCTCGAAGCGGCCGGTGAGAAGCGCCTCGTAAAGCTGCGAGAAGGGGATCGCTTCTGCAAGCGCGCCCATGGCCTTGAAGGCGTTCAACAGCAGCGGGGCCGGCAGCACGCGAAGTTTCAGCCCCTGGACATCGCGGGCGTCGCGCATCGGGCGATGCCCGGTCAGGTGCCGGACACCGTTCTCACCCCAGGCAAGTACCGGCAACCGTTGTGCCTCTGAAATCCTGGCCAGGTCGCGACCCTCCGGGCCGTCAAGCGCCGCCTGCGCGTGTGCCCGGTTCTGGAACAGGAACGGCAGGTCCAGCAAGCCGATTTCCGGGGCGTAACTCGCAAGAAGCGCCGAGGAGACGGCGGTCAGGTCAAGCGCGCCGGCCTGGGTGGCGGCGAGCGTCGTCTCGTCGTTGCCAAGCGTCGCGTTCGGGTAGATGTCGATCGTTAACCGCCCGTCGGTGCGTTTGCCGACCTCCTCGGCAATGGTCCTGCATGCCACGCCGAACGGGTTGTCCAACCCGGAGCCGAAGGCGAGCCGAAGCCGCCTGGATTTCGCTTGGGCAGTTCGCCACACCGGCAGCGCGCACCCAGACGATGCCAACGTGACGAGTCGACGGCGATTGATCATGACGACGCTCCCGGCCACTGGCGTCATAGTGGGAAGGCGACAACAAACACCTAAGAGCTCGCGGTGGTTCAGCTACCCGAGCGTTCAGTCCAACAACGACCCCGTCCTCAAGCTGGCCGGCTACTCGCCGCGTCGACCGTGTCTCAAGGCCGCGCGGCGGTGGGAAACAACCGGGGCGCCTTGTGGCGGCGCCTTCGAAGACGGCTGCCCGCTGGGAGGCATGATCGGGCAGCCGCCTTCCGCCGCCTAGACTAGACGACAGTCAGGGTGTTGATGCGGTCCTGCGCCCCCGCCATCGCAGCCTTGTCCTGATCCGGGCCATAAGCGACGCCCTCGGCGCGGACGACCTCGACTTCCGACATCCCGACGAAGCGCAGGATGGCAGTCAGGTAGGTTGCCAGGTGCTCGTTGCTGGCGAATGGGCCCTGCGAGTAGACGCCGCCGGAGGAAAGCGCCAAGTAGGCCTTGCCTGTCAGCAGGCCCTTTGGGCCGCTTTCAGTGTAGCGGAACGTTTGGCCGGCGATGACGACGTGGTCGATCCAGCTTTTCAACGTGGACGGGATGGAGAAGTTGTACATGGGCGAACCGAGGACGAGAACGTCGGCAGCCTTGAGTTCGTCCACAGCCGCCTTGGAGCGGGCGGCGGTCTCCGACAGGTCGCTGTTCTTCTCGTTCTCGGGCGACCAAGCCTGCCGGATCGTCATGTCGATGTGCGGCAGCCGGTCCTTGGCGACGTCGCGGTAGGTGACGGTGGCGCCGGCGTTCGCAGCCTTGAGTTTCTCGACCAGCTCGGCCGACAGCCGGCGGGAATGCGAGGTCACGCCGTCGCTGGCGCTGGCGTCGATGTGGAGGATGTGCATGGGGCGATTCGTCCTGTCTGGCGCCGGGGTGGTGCCGTTTCGTAACCGAGGCTAGATGGAGCACTGATTTTCGGCTCACAAGAAGGCACAGAGATGGTTCTCGCGCACACCGATGTGCCTGCCCCCGATTGCTGCCGCGCGGTCAACGACATCCTGGCCCGCATCGGCGACAAATGGAGCGTGCTGATCGTGATGTCGCTTGGCGATGGAACGTTCCGCTTCAACGAGCTGAAGCGGCGGACGGACGGCATTTCGCAGCGCATGCTGACGCTGACGCTGCGCGGCCTCGAGCGGGATGGGCTGGTCGAGCGCAACTTCGTGCCGACCATCCCTCCCAAGGTCAGTTACCGGCTGACGGAGCTCGGCCGCTCCCTGCGCGGGCCAGTCGGTGCGCTTGGCCAATGGGCGATGGAACACCGCGCTATCGTTGAGCAGGCCCGCACGCGCTACGACAAGCGGTCGCCACCCACTTGACCCTCCGGAGAAGGCGGCCGGGGCGGCTCGGCGTCGTGCCCTACGGTCGCTGATCCAGCCCGGTTGTCGCGTACAGTTCGCGTATGCGGGTCTTCAACAGCTTGCCGGTTGCCGTGTGTGGGAGATCCTCGACGAACACGACGCTGTCCGGCACGCACCAGCGGGCAACCCGGCCGACGAAATGGTCCAGAATCTCCCCTTGCGTGACGGCAGCGCCGGGGCGCAACACGACCACCAGCAGGGGACGTTCGGCCCAGCGCGGATCAGGGCGGGCGACGACGGCCGCTTCGCGCACGGCCGGGTGGGACAGCGCCACGTTTTCCAGGTCGATGGAGCTGATCCACTCCCCGCCGGACTTGATGACGTCCTTGGTGCGGTCGACGATCTGCACGAAACCGTCCGCGTCCATGGTCACGACGTCGCCGGTTTCGAACCAGCCGGGGCGGGCATGCGCCGCGGTGTCGGGCGAACCGAAATAGCTGGCCGCGACCCAGGGGCCGCGCACGGACATCGCACCGAAGGCGGCGCCGTCACGCTGCACTTCGGTGCCGTTGCCATCCAGCACCTGGAATTCCATGCCGAACACCGGCCTGCCCTGCTTCGCCGAGAACGCCGCCGCCTGCTCCGGTGGGCGTTGCGCGCCCGCCTTGGGCCAGTTCACCAGGCCGACCGGGCTCGTTTCGGTCATGCCCCAGGCGTGGAGCACGTCGATGCCGCGCTGCCGGAAGCGGTCGAACATGACCGGCGGGCAGGCGGACCCGCCGATCGCCACGCGATTCAACGCACCGAAGCCGGCTCCATTGGCATCGGCCCAGTCGAGCAGGCCCATCCACACGGTGGGCACGCCGGCCGTGAAGGTGACGCCCTCCGACACGATCAGCTCGTGCAGGCTGGCACCGTCCAGCTTCGGTCCGGGCAACACCAGCTTCGCCCCCACCATGGGCGCGGCGTAGGGCAGGCCCCAGGCGTTGACGTGGAACATCGGCACGACCGGCATGGCGACGGAGCGGGCACCGAGGGAAAAGGCGTCCGGCATGCACACCGCCATGGCGTGCAGCACGGTGGAGCGGTGGCTGTAAAGCACGCCCTTGGGATCGCCCGTCGTCCCGGAGGTATAACAAAGGCTGGACGCCGAGGTCTCTTCCAACGCCGGCCATTCGAACGTTTCCGGCTGCGCCTCAAGCAGGTCCTCGTAGCACAGCAAGGCGGGCAAGCCTTCACGAGGCGGCGGCATGTGCGCCCGGTCGGTCATGACCACCAGCGCCTCGACACCGGCCAGCCGGTTCGACACCGACGCCAGGAGATCGAGGAAGCTCAACTCCACGAACAGCACGCGGTCGGCGGCATGGTCGATGATGAAGGCCACCTGGTCCGGGTACAAGCGCGGATTGACGGTATGGCAGACCAGCCCGGCGCCGCTGGCGGCGTAGTAGATCTCCAGGTGGCGATAACCGTTCCACGCCAGCGTGCCCACGCGGTCGCCGTGTCGCAATCCCAAGCCCGCCAGCGCGTTGGCTAGACGCCCACAGCGCCGCCAGGTTTCGGCGTAGGTGGTGCGGTGCACCGGGCCTTCCACCGTGCGGGACACCACCTCCGTCGCGCCATGGTACAGCGCCGCGTGGCGCAGCACGGCCGGCACCAGCAACGGGACGTCCATCATCGTGGAGCGCATGCTCAGCCGCCGGCGCCGGTGGTGATGTCGATGGCTGTCATCCGCGTGCTCCCCCGTCCTTTCCTACTTTCGGCCTTCCCGCAGCGGCATCGCGCCGACGGCAACGGGGTCGCGCTGCCGTGCGGCCGCCGGCGCCAACGCTAGCGCACAAACGGCGGCCAGGCACAAAGCCGCGCTCATGAAGCCGAAGCCCGCGCTGAAGCTGCCGGTCTCCTTGACCAGGTAGCCGATGATCACGGGCGCCAGGATGCCGCCGATCTGGCCCACCGTGCTCACCGTCCCGGCATACGCCGCCCGCGCCCGCGCCGGCGACATATCGATGACGATGGTGCCGTAGGTGGTCAGCCCGGCGTAGATGAAGAACCCGGCAACGGACAGCGCAGCCACCGACATGGCGAGCGTGGCCGAGGCGAAGGCGGCATACAGCGCAACGCAGGCCAGCAGATACACGCCCGCCAGCAGAAAGGGCCGACCGCGCCGGCCAAGCCTGGTCCCGATCAACCCGGCCGCCACGCCGCCGAAAAGACCAAACAGGTAGGGCAAGCCACCCAGCATGCCGCTCGCCTTGATGTCGATGTGGCGTTCCAGCGCCAGGTAGCTCGGCATCCACCCCAGAAAGCCCCAATAGGCGACGTTCCAGAACCCATAGGCGCCGCAGATCAGCCACAGGGTTGGCTCGCGCAGCACCGCGCGGAAGCTGCTGTCGCCACCGGGCGTTGCGACTTGCACCCGGGCCGGCCGCTCCGGCGGGATCAGTGCATAGTTGACTCCGGCCACGACCACGGCCGGGATCGCCATCAACAGGAACACCGTCTGCCAGCCGGACGAGGCAAGCAGCCAGCCCACAAGCGGACCGGTGATGGCGGGCGCGATGGCAAACGCCGTCACCCACACCGACACCGCCCGCGCACGATCCTTTTCCGCGAAATTATCGCCGATCAGCTTGTAGCTGGCGGAGTTCGACAGCCCTTCCGACACGCCGAACAGCAGGCGAACCGCGATCAAGGCCGCAACCGTGACGACGAAGCCGGTCATCCCGGTGAACAGCGCCCAGAACAAGGGCCCGACGATCACCACGGCCCGTGCGCCCCAGCGATCGGCCAGCAGGCCGCCGGGGATCTGGGACAAAAAGTAGCCGAGTGCGAACGAGGACAGCACGATGCCGAACGTGCCCGTGTCGATGCCCAGCGACTTCATCATGGACGGACCGGCGAAACCGACCACCACGCGGTCGATGTAGTTGACGAACTGCATCAGCCAGATGGCGACCAGTATCGCTAATTTCCCTCGCATGGCCGTTTCCTTTGTTGTTGGACGTCCGATCGCCGACCTGGCTAAAGCGGCGAAGTGACGTCCGGCCCGAGCAGCTCCAGCAGGGTGCGGAGGTTGGGAGCACGCTCGATGTCCAGCACCGTTTCTGCGATGCGGTCCCGCCGTTCGGCCGCGACCACGCCGTCGCACAGAGTGCGGAACTTGGCTTCGATCTCCGCATCGGTGATCTCGTCGGCAAAACGGATGCTTTCCTCCGTTTCGCGCGCCGTGCCGTCCGTGAACTGGATCCGCACCCGGCAGCGCAGCTTCAGCTTGGGCGAGCCCTGGAACTGCTCATCCACGTGCATGCGGATTCGCGGCACCAGCGCCCACACGTCGTCGGCACCGATGCGGTCGGCGGAGTACTGCCGGGCCATGGCCGCCCCGTCGATCGCCGCCACCGCGGCGGTGTAGGCCAGGCTCATCTGCGCGCCGACGGAGGTCAGCGGGCGCTCCACCGGGAATGCGCCGTGGTGGAAAACGGCAGTGCCGACGGAGATGTCGATGGCTTCGACCTCGTCCGGCCGGAACGGCCGTTCCGTTCGCAACCGGCAGATCGCCGCAACCGGCGCCAGCAACCCGCCCATGGCCGCATACGGCTTGACGGTGATCCGCTGCGTTTCCCACACGCTGCCCAGCCCGCGCGACACCTGGCTGGCATCGTTGGTGTGCGCCTCGCCGAACATGGTGAGGAAGCCGCCATACTCCTGTTCGAACACCCGCTTGATGCCGGTGTAGCCGTCATGGGCCAACCACGCGGCGGTCAGCCCTGCCCGGGCGGAGAAGCCATGGTGCATGCGCTTGCACATCGCCTCGAACTGGGCGGACATCAGGCCGGCCGACTGGGTCGCGGCCAGGCCCAGCGCGTCCTCGAACCCGGCCGCATCCAACCCCAGCAACGCGCCCGACGCCGCCGCGGCACCGTGGGTGCCGAACACGGCGCCGGAGTGCCAGCCGCGGGTCAGCATCTCGATCCCGCCCAGGGCCAGGCCGGCACGGGGCCCGACCTCGAACCCGGCGACCGCCGCCTTGAGAAAGGTCGCGCCGGTCACGCCGTCCCGCATCTGGGCCAGGGCCAATAACGGCGGCAGTACCAGCGACGCGTTGTGCAGCGGCGCGAACGGATGCACGTCGTCCAACTCGAACCCCTGGATGAACGTGCTGTTCAGCAGCGCTGCCGTGGACGGCGGCAGGGAGCGGTTCCACCCGATCAGGGTGGCGGGTCCGTTGCCTTCCAGCCGGCTCAGCGATTCGACCGCGCGGGCGGACCACGGCAGGCGCGCCCCCACCAGCGCGCAGGCCACGCCGTCCAGCAGCAGGTGCGCGGCACGGCGCCGAACGACATCCGGCACGTCCTCCAGCCGCAGGGTGGACAGCCACGACGCAAGCTGCCCGGTGGGACCCGCCGGGTCCGTGGGATCGCGGCGCACGGTGACGGGCGTGACCTGGTTCATGTTGCCTCGTTGCGGATGTTCGGGAGTGCCCATGGCCTGCGGACGGCGTCGGCCTGTTGCCAGGCGGTGATCTCGGCCGCGCGGCGCAGCGTCAGGCCGAGCTCATCGGTGCCCGCCAGCAGCATGTCGCGCCGCATGGGATCGAGCTTGAAGGGGAATTGGATGCCGTCCGGCGCGGTGACGCGGTTCGCTTGCAGATCCACCGTGACGGGGGCTCCGTCCGCGGCCTGCCGGGCCAGTGCTTCGACTGCCGGTTGCGGCAGCACCACGGGCAGCATCCCGTTCTGGAAGCAGTTGGAAAAGAAGATGTCGCCGAACGAGGGCGCGACCACGCAGCGCAGCCCGGTGCCCTGCAAGGCCCACACCGCGCCTTCGCGTGAGGAGCCACAGCCGAAATTGGCCCCGGCCAGCAGGATCGGCGCCCCCTGGAAGGCGGGCTGGTCCAGCACGAAATCCGGCCCGCGCAGCGCTTCCATGGCGTAGCGGCCGAGCTGGTCGCGGGGAAGCTGCGTCAGCCGCTCGATGCGGATGATGATGTCGGTGTCGATGTCGCGGCGCAGCAGCGGGGCGGCCGGGCCGGTCACGCGGGTGAAGGGCTGCACCGCTCAGAACTCCCGCACGTCGGCGATGGCGCCGGCGATGGCGGCGGCGGCGGCCATCGCCGGGCTGGCCAGGTGGGTGCGCGCGCCGGGGCCTTGCCGGCCGACAAAGTTGCGGTTGGAGGTGCTGACCGAACGGGCGCCCGGCGGCACCTGCTCCCCGTTGGCGGCCACGCACATGGCACAGCCCGGCTCCCGCCATTCGAACCCGGCGTCGCGGAACACCGCATCCAGCCCTTCCGCCTCCGCCGCCTGCTTCACCGCGACCGAGCCGGGCACGACCCAGGCGTGCACGGAAGGCGCGACCCGGCGGCCCAGGGCCACGCGCGCCGCGTCCCGCAGGTCCGACAAGCGGGAGTTGGCGCAGGAGCCGATGAACACCCAATCCACGGGAGTGCCGGCCAGCCGCTGCCCGGCTTGCAGGCCCATGTACTCCAGCGCGGCCTGCCAGGTGTCGCGCCGTGCCGCGTCGGGCGCGCTGCGCGGGTCGGGCACCAGGCCGTCCACCGCCGCCGCGTGTTCGGGTGAGATGCCCCAGGTCACGGTCGGCGGCACGGTCGCCAGGTCGAACCGCGCTTCCTTGTCGAAGACCGCGTCCGCGTCCGTGCGCAGCCCGGCCCAATCCGCCACCGCCCGGTCCCAGGCGGCGCCGACCGGCGCATAGCGGCGGCCCTGGACGTACTCGACCGCGACGGGGTCGGGCGCGCACATCGCCATCTTGCTGCCCAGCTCCACCGACAGGTTGCACAGGGTCAGCCGGCCCTCGACCGGCATGGACGCTATCCCCGGCCCGGCGTGTTCGATCGCGTGGCCCACCCCGGCTGCGGCGCCGAGCGTGCCGATCACGTGCAGCGCCAGGTCCTTGGCGGTGCTGCCGAACGGCAAAGTGCCGTCATAGGTGATCCGCATCTGGCGCGGCTTCTGCTGGCGCAGCGTCTGCGTCGCCAGCACGTGCACCAGTTCGGACGAACCGATCCCGAAGGCGAGCGCGCCCAGGCCGCCGTTGGTGCAGGTATGGCTATCGCCACATACCAGCGTGGTCCCCGGCAGCGTGAGGCCCAGCTCCGGCGACATGACGTGGACGATGCCCTGGCCGCGCTGCGCCACATCGAAGAAGGCGATGCCGGCCTCCCGCGCCCGGTCGCGCAGGCTGCGGTACAGCGCGGCGCCCTCGGCGTAGGTTTCTCCTGTGCGGCCGGGCTGGCTGCTCACCCCATGGTCGGCTGTCGCGAAGGTCAGGTCCGGACGGCTGACCGGCAGGCCGCGGCTTGCCACCTCCTCCAGCCCGCCGGCGCCGGACAGGTCGTGCAGCAGGTGGCGATCGACGTGAAGCAGCGCCCACCCGTCGCCTAGATCGGCTACCACGTGCGCGTCCCAGATGCGATCGAACAGGGTGCGGGCCATCGCCACCTACTCCGCGGCCTGCGGCAGGGTCCGGCGCAGCACGTCCCACTCGTCGGCGCCGAGCCGGCTGAAGCGTTCCCGCAGCAACGGGCCGCCGGCGGAGGGCGGCGCCGCGCCGTCCTGCTTCAGCCGGGCCAGCGCAGCGTCGCAGGTGTCCATCACCGCCACCAGGAGCAAGCCGGGCAGGATCGCGATGCGGTAGCCCATGGCGGCCGCGTCGGCGAGCGGCAGGTCCGGCGTCCTGCCGCCGGGCACGATGTTCAGCAGGCAGGGGCCGTGCACCAGCCGGGGCACCGCCGCGACCTCGTCCAGCGTTTGCAGCGCTTCCACGAAAGCGACGTCCGCCCCGGATTCCAGCGCCAGGTTCACGCGCGCCACGGCCTCGTTCAGGCTGGCCACCGCCCGGGCGTCCGTGCGGGCGATGATGACGAAATCGGGGTCGCGCCGGGCAGCGGCGGCGGCGGCGATCTTGGCGGCGAACTCGTCCCGGGGGATCACCTCCTTGCCGTCCAGGTGGCCGCAGCGCTTGGGGCTGACCTGGTCCTCGATCTGGATGGCCGCCACGCCCCGCATCTCGTACTCTCGCACGGTGCGGGTCGCGTTCAGCTCGTTGCCGTAGGCGGTGTCGCCGTCCGCGATCACCGGGACATCGACCGAGCGGGCCAGGATGCCCGCCGCCTCGGCCATTTCCGTCAGCGTCAGCAGGCCGTAATCGGGAAAGCCGCGCGCGGCCGACACGCCGGCACCGGTCATGTAGACCGCGTCATATCCCGCCTGCGCGGCCATGCGCGCGGTGATCCCGTCATAGGCGCCCGGTGCGACCAGCAGGCCACCCTCCCGAAGCTGCGCCCGCAAGCGACTGGCTGCCGTCATGCTGTTATCCTCCCCGTCAATCATACCCGTATGGCCAGGTATGCGACTCGTCAACAAGTAATTATACTAGGTTGCAAGATGCCGGTTTCGGACGACGCTGCGCCGCTTTACGCCAAGGTCCAGTCTGCGATGCGGCTCGCCATCCGCAGCGGCCAACTGGGCGCCGGGGCGGTGTTGCCGAGCGAAAAGGAGCTGGAAGCCATCCATGGCGTCAGCCGCATCACCGTGCGACGCGCCTTGGAGGAGCTGGAGCGGGAAGGCCTGGTGGTGCGCGGCCGCGGCCGCCAAGCGCGCGTGGTGGAGCCGATGGTGTCCGCCGTCCGGACGGAGATCGAGGACGACCTGGCCGCCATGCTCGAACTGGTGCGCGGGACGGAAGCGCGCGTCCTCGTGTTCAAGTGGCGGATGCCGGACCCGGCGTTGCAAGCCCGGCTGCGCACGCCGGGGGACGAGCCGGTGCTGCAGGTCGACCGGCTGCGCGGCAGCGGGGGCAGGCCCATGCTGCACACCACCGCCCACATGCCGGCCTGGGTCGGCGCCCGGCTTCGGCAGGAAACGCTGTCGCAACGGACCATGCTAGAAACGCTGGCACATGGCGGCGTGCAGCTCGCCGCCGCGGCGCAGGAGATGCACGCCGCCCCCTGCCCTGCCGCGGTGGCCCCGCTGATCGGGCTGTCGCCGGGCGACCCGACCTTCGTCATCGAACGCCTGGTCAGCGACAAGGAGGACCGTCCGGTCCAGCACCTGGTCGCGACGTTCCGCTGGGACAGCTTCAGCTACCGCATCAACTCCACCGGCTCGGCCAGCGGCCGCCGGGTGGAGATCGCCGGTGCCGGGCGCATCGGCACGCCCAAGGGCGAAGACGGGACTGGCGGCGCTGGCTGACGGCATGTCCACGATGGTCTGCCTCTCGCTTTGCACCACGGGGTAGGCGATCCGTTCGACGCCGGTCCAATACAAGGATGTGGGGCGATCGATCGCTCGCCGTTATCGATCCCGCCCCCACGGCGTATTGGACCGCCGTCACGCTCGCCGCCTATCAGCGCCGCAACAGCCGGGGGTGGCGATTATGACGAAATGCCAGGTTCTTCACGACCTCATTCAGGCGCGCACCGCCTTGCCCGTGCCCGGGGTCTACGACGCGTTCAGCGCCCGCTTGGTGGAGCAGGCCGGGTTCCTGGCGTGCCAGGTGAGCGGCTTCGCCGTCGCCGCGGCCGCGCTGGGCCTGCCGGACATCGGCATCCTGTCCATGCGCGACCAGATCGCCGCCGTGCAATGCATCGCCGCTGCGGTGCATGGCGGCCGAGATGGGCACGCGCTACGCCCTGATCGCGCCGGACGAGACGACGTTCGACTGGCTTCGCCGCACCGTGCCTGCTCCGGCAAACGAGCTGGACGTCGCGAAGGTGGATTGGCGAAGCCTGCGCACGGAGCCGGGCGCGAAGTTCGACCGCGAGATCAGCTTGGACGTGGACGGGTTGGCGCCACAAATCTCCTGGGGAACGACGCCGGGCCACACGGTGGACGTCACGGGAACCGTCCCCGACCCAGCCACCGCCGCGGACGATGCGGCGCGCGCCGGCATGGTGAAGGCACTCGCCTACATGCAGATGGAGCCCGGCCGCAGGCTCGACACCGTCCCGGTGGACGCGGCGTTCATCGGTTCCTGCACCAACGCGCGCATCACCGATTTGCGCGCCGCCGCCGCGGTGCTGCGTGGCCGCCGCGTGGCGGACGGGGTGCGGGCGATGTGCACGCCCGGTTCCATGGCGGTGCGCGCGCAGGCGGAAGCGGAAGGGCTGGACCGCGTGTTCACCGAGGCCGGATTCGCGTGGCGCAAGTCCGGCTGTTCCAACTGCGCCGGGCGGGAAGGCCCGATCTGGGCGGATCTGCGCGTGGTCAGCTCCACCAACCGCAACTTCGAGAACCGGCAAGGGCCACGCACCCGCACGCACCTGGCCAGCCCGGCCACGGTCGCGGCCTCGGCGGTGGCCGGGCGCTTGGCCGACCCGCGCGCCATGGTGGCCTGACATGCCCCAGCCGATCACCCGCCTGCATGCCGTCGCCTTGCCCCTGCTACGCGACAACGTCGACACGGACGAGCTGATCCCCGTGTCGGAAAACACCCGCGTGTCGCAAACCGGCTGGGGTGACGGGCTGTTCGCCGGCCAGCGATACTTTCCCGGCGCCGCGGGGGAGGCGGGGCGCGTGCCCGATCCCGCCTTTATCCTGAACCGGCCACCGTTCGACCGGGCGGCCATCGTGGTCAGCGGCGCGAATTTCGGCTGCGGCAGCTCCCGCGAAAGCGCGGTGTGGGCACTGCGCGACTACGGGTTCCGCGCCGTGGTGGCCGTCAGCTTCAACGAAACGTTCAAGCGCAACTGCATCATCAATGGCGTGGCGCCATTGACCGTGTCGGCGGCGGATGCGACGCGGTTGGCCGCCGTCGTGGCGCGCGCGCCGGACGCCGGGCTGACCGTTGACCTCGATGCCGGCACCGTGGCCCCGCCCGCGCCGGAGCTGCCGGTCACCTTCGCGCTCGACCCGTTCTACCGGGCGTTGCTGACGAGCGGCCGCACGGAGGATGACATGCTGGCGGCCCTCCAGCCGCAAATCGACGAGCGGCGGGCGGCGCTGGTGCAGCAGCGGCCTTGGCTTCTGTCCGGCAAGCCTTTCGGTCTACTCGCGGCACGGTGACCCGGGCGCCATCGCCGCCGCCAGTGCCAGGAAGTTTGCGACGACGGGAGATGTTTCACCCGCACGGGTGACGACGATGATGTCGGTGCGCAGGACCGGCGTACTGCACAGGCGGCGAAACACCACGGCATCGGCCCGCAGGCCGGACAGCACGGACGGCACCAGGGCCACGCCGATCCCGGCCGCGACCAGGTTGATCGCCATGATGTATTCGGGCGTTTCCTGCACGACCCGCGCGACGTGCCCGCTCTGCGCGAATGCTTCGTCAATCTGCCGGCGCAGCCCGATATCCCCCAGGCGCCCGCGCGGGCAGATCAGGTTTTCCGCCGCCAACGCCGGCAGCCCGACCGCACGCTCCTCCGCGAGTGCGTGGGAAGCCGGCAAGGCGACCACCAGCTCCTCCGTCAGGAACGGCTGCCACCGCAGCGCCCCGTCAGCCGGCGCGGGGGAGCGCATGAACGACACGTCGACCCGGCGCTCGAGCAGCGCGGGAACCAGGTCGTTGGACCGGGCCTGCATCAGGCTGAACTCGATCTGCGGCCAGCGTCCCCGCGCTTCCTTCAGCACGGCCGTGACCGGCGGCGCGAAGGAGGCGGTCTCCGTCAATCCGATGGCCACGCGCCCGGCCTGGCCGCTGGCCGTCTGGCGCGCCGCCACGACCGCTACGCCGACCTGGTCCAGCGCTGCCTGCGCTTCTCGCCAGAATGCCCGCCCGGCGTCCGTCAGCTCGACGTTGCGACCCACCCGGCGCAATAAGGAGACGCCTAACTCGGCTTGGAGCGCCTTGATCTGCTGGGTCAATGCTGGCTGCGCGACCCGGAGCCGTTCCGCCGCGCGCGTGACGTGCCCGCTTTCGGCCACCGCGCAAAAATACCGCAGGTGTCGAAGCTCCATCGTCCGACTACGTCTGGTCGGCCGGTTCGTTGGACACAACGCCCGACGTGCGTTGCAGGAAGGCGTGGATGCGGGCTTCCGCGTCGGCATGGGCCGGGTTGAACACCAGCATGCTGAGTTCCGGCCGGCCATCGACCGCAAAGGCGGAGAACTCGAGCTCCACCCTGCCGAGCTCCGGATGGTGCAACTGCTTCAACCCGCCGCCGGCCGCCGCCACGTCGTTGTCGCGCCACAAGCGACCGAACTCGGGGCTGGTCTGGCACAGTTCGGCGACCATGTCCGCCACTTCCGCACCGGCGCCGGCGCGGGAGGCATCCGCCCGGAACGCCCCCACGACGTAGCGGGCCACGGCCTCCCAATCCTCCTGGGCGGCGCGGATCCGGCTGTCGGCGAACATCATGCGCAGGATGTTGCGCCGCTCGCGGGGGAGCTTGCCGTAGTCGGTCAGCAGCATCGCTGCGGCATGGTTCCACGCCACCACGTCCCAGGTCGCGGTGCGGATGATGGCGGGGCTGGTCCCGAGCGCATCCAGCACGCGCTGCAGCCGCGGCGTCACGCCGTCCACCGGGCGGTAATGCGGCTCTGGCGGGCGACCCAGGCCCAGCATGAACAGGTGCTCCCGCTCCGGCTCCGTCAGCATCAGCCCGGCGGCGAGGCGGTCCAGCACGTCCGCCGACGGGGCGCCGCCGCGGCCCTGTTCCAGCCAGGTGTACCAGGTTGGGCTGATGTTGGCCCGCTGCGCCACCTCCTCCCGGCGCAGGCCCGGCGTGCGGCGGCGCCCGTGCGGGAAGCCCAGTGCAGCCGGGTCGAGCCGGGTGCGGCGATCACGCAGGTAGGTGCCGAGGGTTGCGGGCGAGCTTTGGGGCATGGCGATCCTGTTAGCGGTCATACCGGGATAAGATCACTACTTTAACAGTCTAGCACACCGGCCATTATGCCCGTCACAACAATGGCGGACAGCAAACCATGCGCGTATTCCTGACCGGGGCGACCGGGTTCATCGGCTCCCGCATCGTGCCGGAACTGCTCGGTTCAGGACACCAGGTGCTGGGGCTCACCCGCTCCGACGCGGGAGCGCGTCAACTGGAGCAATTAGGGGCCGAACCCTATCGCGGCACGCTGGAGGACCCGGACGGTATCGCTCGCGGGGCGGCGCAGGCCGACGCGGTGATCCACACCGCCTTCGACCATGACTTCTCCCGCTTCGTCGCCAATTGCGAGAAGGACGAGCGGGTGATCGAGGCGATCGGCGCGGTGCTGGCTGGGTCGGACCGTCCGTTCATCATCACCTCCGGCACCGGGATCGGCAGCGGTGCGCCGGGCGAGCCGGCGACGGAAGCCGTGTTCGACCGGAACAATCCCAACCCGCGCCGCGCGTCCGAGCTGGCAGGCGAGCGCGTCGCCGCACGGGGCGTGTCGATCGCGGCCATGCGGCTGCCGCAGGTGCACGACACGGCGAAGCAGGGACTGATCACGCCGCTGATCGCAGTTGCCCGGGCCAAGGGCGTTTCGGCCTATGTCGGCGCCGGAACCAACCGCTACCCGGCGGCGCATGTCACGGACGTCGCGCGGCTGTACCGGCTGGCGCTGGAACGGCACGAGGCGGGTGCGCGCTGGCATGCCGTGGCGGAGGAAGGCGTGCCGGTGCGCGCCATCGCGGAGGCGGTCGGCGCCGGTTTGGGCGTGCCCGTCCGTTCGGTGACAGCGGAAGAGGCGGCGGAGCATTTCGGCTGGCTGGGCGTGTTCGTGGACATGGACCTGCTCGCGTCCAGCGCATGGACCCGCGAGCGGCTCGGCTGGACACCCACCGGACCCGGCCTGCTCGAGGATCTGCGCGCCATGGATTACGGCTCGGCGGCGGGCTGACCGCTTGTCAGCATGCGGGCCTTCATGCCGCCATACCTGGCATGCCCCGTGTGGAAGCCGGCGTCGCTGACGCCGTGCTTCCCCCGGGCGTTGCATGCGGTCGAGCAGCTTGGTCCTGACTGAGAAGCACCGTCAACTAGCCGTGCAAAGCTCCAAGGGTATGGTGCTTTCGCCCTGCCCCACTTCCGGCGGCGTCCTTCCCTCCGACCAGACCAGGCGATAGCCGATCGCCACAACCCCCCAGTGCCGCTGGCCGCAAAACACCGGAACGGACACGTGCCTTATGATCTGGGACGCACCGCTGCCGAACTCCCGCCGATAGCTTTGCAAAAGGAACGGCTTGCGGTTGGCGTAAGCGAGCAGGGCGGCCTTGTCGCGGTGGAACACGCGGTTGCGGCAGTTCACCGCGTTCCAGGCAGGGTCTGCGCCTTGGGGGCGTGACCAGGCAGCCACATGGGTTGGCAGATAACCGTTGCGATCCACTGCCACGCAGAATTCGATCCGGCTGTCACCGTCAATTGTTTCCTGCAGCAGCGGCTGGATCAGCCGATCGGTGATCGCAGTGAACCGCGTGGTAAACTGCGGCGGATTGCTGCCTGGCACCTGCACATAGGTCTCATCGAACAAGTCTTCCTCGCAGCTTGGGTCGGCGGACACGCGTTCGCTGAACAATTTGGACACGCGGGCTGCGTCAGCTTGGGCGCGGTGAACATAGGGACTGTCGTCCGTCACGATGCCCGCATCGACGGCGAAGGCCGCGATATCGTCCGCAACCGTGAGCAGGTTCGTGATCGTGTCCCGGGCGTGGCGCAACTCATCATCCGACTGGTGCAACCTGACAGCCATCGCACCGGCAGATTCCTCCACCGTTGCTAGCCGGTCCGAGATCGCGGCCGTTCGCCCGGCGACATCGCCGCTCATGCCGTCGATCTCGGCCATTCGGAGCGTGTTGTTGTGAACCATCTCGAGCGTCGCCGCACCGAGGTTGCTGACCTCGTTCGCTTTGGCAGTGCTATCCCGCGCTTGCTCGATGAGCAGCTTGGCGCTCGCACGCAACGTTTCGACGGTGGTGCGGATCGCGTGTGTGGCCTGGGCTGTTTCGGCCGCAAGCGCCCGAACCTCCACGGCGACGACGCCGAAGCCCGCTCCGGCAGGCCCGGCTCGTGCGGCTTCGATCGCCGCGTTGATCGAAAGCATCTTCGTCTGCTTGGACACCTTCTCGATCTGCACCGCGACCTTGTCGATGCAGAGCAGGGCCTGCTCCAGCACGCCTCCTTGCTGTCCCATGCTCGAGATGGAGCTCGCGAGGGCGGAGGTTCCGAGTACCACTTTGTTGAGGGACACACAGGAGCGATCCATGTCGGAGCGGGCATCGATCGCGCGGCGACTGGCCTGCTCCGTCGCAGCCGCAATGCCGGCGCAGTCGGTGAACGCCTCCAGCGACGATTCACGCAAGCCGTCCAGGTCGTGCGCCTGCACACTCAGGCGTCCGGATACGCCGTCCACGAAATCCGCGATCTCCGCCACGCTCAGGCTCAAACGGCCGGTCTGCTCGCTTACGCTTCCGACAGCGGTGTGGACGTCCATCTTCTTCGATTCATGGTTATCAAACGTCCGTTGAGCAATTAGCCCGCCAAGCTTAACAACTCGTGACCATTCTCACCGGCGGCGCACCGTTTTCGCTGCCCCAAACCCTTGCCACAGCCATGCCAAACCGGCACAAACAAATTCACCTTGCAACCGTATGCAATTTTGGATGAAGCTAGCGGCATCAGCGGCGCAGCGTTCAGCGGTTCTGCTTGAAGGAGGAGAAAACAGTGGCAATCGAAGTCCAAAACCGCCCAGGTCTCATGGGCGCCGAGATACTCGGTGTCGACCTGTCAGAACCGATCGACGACGCGACCTTCAAGACGATCCGGCAGGCAATCCTGGACCGCTGCGTCGTGGTGTTCCCCGGCCAGGCGAAGATGTCGCCAGCGGACCAGGTGGCATTCAGCCAACGCTTCGGTGGCCTGGTCCCAAGCGAGCTGGCCAACGTGAACCCGCCGGGCTTCCCCGACATCTTCATCGTTTCCAACGCGATCCGGAACGGCAAGCCCCTCGGCGCCAAGGAAGTCGGGCGGCATTGGCACACCGACTTCCAGCACCTGAAGGCCGCTGCGGCGTTGACCATGCTGCATGCCCACAAGATCCCGCCCGAGAAGGGCGACACCGAGTTTTCCGACATGCGCGCCGCCTACGACGCCCTGGATGAGGCGACCAAGCAGCGCATCGACAAGATGGAAGTGCTGCACAGCCGGGTACAGGCCTGGCCCATCATGTTCCCGGAACGCCCGCCGCTGACGCCTGAGCAGGCCGCACGCACGCCGGACGTCGTACACCCGCTGGTTCGCATCCACCCGGAAACCGGCCGCAGGTCGCTGTTCCTCACCGCCAACAAGGCGGCATGGGAAATCGTCGGCTTGCCGCGGGATGAGGGGCAGAAGCTGCTGGCCGACCTGCTGGAATACTCGTTGCAAGACCAGTTCCGTTATACCCATGTTTGGCGCGACCACGACTACCTGATTTGGGACAATCGCTGTCTGCTGCACCGCGCCACGCCGTTCGATGGCGAGCGTTACGAGCGGATCATGTACCGCACCACGATCGCCGGGACCCCGACCTTCGGCCCGAAGGACTCGGCCGGCGCCGCGCAGACCGCCACCGCTGCGTGACAGAAGCAGCACCCGGCACCGCCTCCGGCTCCGCGCTGGTGCTGGGGGCTGGCATTGTCGGCGTGGCCTCCGCCTTGGCGCTGCAGCGCGACGGGTTCACCGTCGCGCTGCTCGACCGGGGGCGGCCGGGGGAAGCGTGTTCCCTGGGCAATGCCGGGCATCTCGGCACCGCCTCGGTGCTGCCGCAGGCGGCGCCGGGGATCGCACGCACCGTTCCCCACCTGCTGCGTGATCCGCAGGGGCCGCTCGCCGTGCGCTGGAACTATGTCGCACGCAATTTGCCCTGGTTCGTCCGCTTCCTTCGGGCCGGCGAGCGCCGGACGGCGGAGCGCACGGCCGAAATGATGGCCGTGCTGCTGGCCGAGGTTGGCCGCTCCTACGCGCCGCTATTGCAGGAGGCGGCGGCCGACGAGCTGGTCACGCCCAGCGGGCTGCTGCACGTCTTCCGCACCGAGGCGGCGTTGCGCGGCGGCCGCTGGGGCTACGATCTGCGCCGCAGGTTGGGCATCGCCGTGCAGGACCTCGGCGCCGAGGAGACACGGGCGTTGGAGCCGTGCCTGGCCGGCCCCATCGCTGGCGGCGTGTTGCTGCCCGACGTCGCCACGGTGCGTGATCCGCTGGAATTGACCCGTCGACTGGTCGCGTTGTTCGAGCGGCGCGGCGGCACGGTGATGCAGGCGCCCGCGCAGCGCCTGCTGATCGAAGGCGGCCGGGCGCGCGGCGTCACCACAACAACCGGTGACTTGATCCGCGCCGACCTGGTCGTGCTGTCGGCCGGGGCCTGGTCGCAGAAATTCGCCGCCAAGCTCGGCGTGCGGGTGCCGGTGGCTGCCGAGCGCGGCTACCACGTCATGGTTCAGGGCTCCAACGCCGCCGTGCGGCAGCCACTGCTACTGGCCGAGCGCCGCGTCGCGGTGACGCCGATGCGAACCGGGCTGCGCCTGACCGCGATGGCGGAGTTCGCCGACCCGGACGCCCCACCGGACCACGACCGCGCGTGGCGCACCATCGCGGGCGCGGAGGACATGCTGCCCGGCGCCACTGCCCGGGTCGCGACCCGTTGGGTCGGCTCCCGTCCGTCCACTCCGGACGGGCGTCCGATCATCGGCCGGGCGCCGCGCGCGGACAACGTGCTGCTCGCCTACGGCCACGGCCATCTCGGCATGACCTTGGCGGCGGTGACGGGGGAGCTGGTGTCCGACCTGGCCACCGGGCGAGCGCCGCGGCTGGACGTGGCGCCGTTCGCGCCGGATCGCCGGCCAAGCAGGCGCGCAGCATGACGGACGCCGCGTTGATCCCCGAACGCCGGGCCATGCCGGCGGTGCGAGTGGTCGCCACCGGGTTGGAGTGGGCGGAAGGGCCGGTTGCCCGGCCGGACGGGTCCGTGCTGGTCACGGAATGCGCCCGCGGCGTGGTGTCACGCGTCGGGGCGGACGGTGCTGCCACGCTGTTCGGCGATTGCGGCGGCGGCCCCGCCGGTCTGGCGGTTGGGCCGGACGGCGCCGTCTACGTCTGCAACGGCGGCGGCACCCGCTTCCGCGACCTGGATGGGCTGCTGCAACCATGGGGGGCGTCGGACAGCTACGTTGCCGGCCGTATCGAACGGATTGATCCGGAAACCGGGGATGTCCGCGTGTTGTACACCGAGTGCGACGGCCGGCCGTTATCGTCACCCAACGACATCGTATTCGACCAGGACGGCGGGTTCTGGTTCACCGACCTGGGCAAGACCCGGGGCCGCACCCGCGATTTCGGCGCGGTGTACTATGCCCGGCCGGACGGCTCCCGCATCACCCAAGCGATCTTCCCGCTGGATACGCCGAACGGCATCGGCCTCTCGCCCGATGGCAGGACGCTTTACGTTGCCGAAACCCTCACCGCCCGGCTTTGGGCATTCGAGATCACGGGGGCGGGGACGGTGCGTGCGGCGGACAGCCGGTGGCGCAAGGGCAGGCTGCTGGTGGGATTGCCGGGCCTGGCGGCGTTCGACAGCCTCGCCGTGCAGGCGGACGGCGCAGTGTGCGTGGCCACGCTGCTGGACGGCGGCATCACCCGGGTGTCGGCGGATGGCACGCGGGCCGAACACATCCCGATGCCCGACACCTACGTCACCAATCTGTGCTTCGGCGGTACCGACCTGCGCACCGCCTTCATTACGCTGTCCTCCAAACGCCAGCTCGTTGCGGTGGAGTGGGATGCGGCGGGGCTGAACCCGCACTTTTCCGGCCTGCCATGACGGTCTGCGTCTTCGGCGCGGGCAGCATCGGCGGTTTGCTGGCGGGGCTACTGGCACGCGGCGGACGCGACGTCTCGGTCATCGCGCGGGGGGCGCATTTGCGGGCGATCCAGGCGAACGGGTTGCGCGTGCGCACGCCGGACGGCGCGTTCACCGCCCGGCCCGTCGCCACCGATGATCCGGCCGCGCTGGGCCCGCAGGACCTCGTCGTCGTCGCCACCAAAACCACCGCGCTGCCCGACATCGCGTCCCGCATCGCTCCCTTGCTGCACCCCGGCACCCGCGTCGCCTTCGCGGTCAACGGCGTGTTCTGGTTCTACGCACATGGCCTGAGTGTCGCTCCCGACGTGGCGCGCCTCGATCCCGGAGGGGGTCTCGCCCGGTCGGTCGGCGCCGCACGCGCACTCGGCATCATCGTGCAAACCTCGGCCGAGGTCGTGGAGCCTGGTGTCGTGGTCAGCTCGAACGACGCCCGGATGCTAGTCGGCGACGCGACACCGGGCAGCGACCAGCGAGCGCAGGAGGTCGCGGCGGCGCTGGCATGCCCGGGGCTTAGCGTCGCGGCGACGGATGACCTGCGGCGGGCGATGTGGGCCAAGCTGGCCCGCAATGTCGGGAGCTCGCCCATCGCCTGCCTCACCGGCGCCGACTCCCACGCCATCGCTGGCGTGCCGGCGTTGCAACGAATGGCGGACGCGCTGCGGCGGGAAACCCTCGCCGTCGCGGCGGCGCAGGGCTATCCCGGGATCTCCCTGGAAGCCGGGCGGACCACGTCGCCGCTGCCGACCAAGCCGTCGATGCTGCAAGACCTCGAGCGCGGCCGGCCGATGGAGATCGAGACGCAGCTTGCCATCGTGCAGGACCTCGGGCGCCAGGCCGGTGCGGCCACCCCGATGCTTGACACGCTGCTGCCGCTGCTCGCGCTGCGGGCGCGGGTGGCGGGATGCCTACCGGACGGGAAGACCACGGGAGAAACCAGGACATGAGCCGCCTCGCACGCTGCCACAACGTCGCTGACCTGCGGGAGGCGGCGCGCCGCCGCCTGCCACGCTTCGTGTTCGAGTTCATGGACCGCGGCACGGAGGACGAGATCGCGTTGCGCGAGAACCGCGCCGGCTTCGAACGCCTGCGCCTGCGCCCGGAGGTCTTGGTGGACGTATCCCGCCGCAGCCTGGCGATCGACCTGCTTGGCAAGCCGTCCAGCCTGCCGCTCGCGATGTCGCCCACCGGCGCCGCCGGCTTGTGCTGGCACGAGGGCGAGGTAGCATTGGCAAAGGCGGCTGCCCGCGCCGGCGTGCCGTTCGCCCTTTCCACCACCGCGATCACCTCCATGGAACGCGTCGCCAGCGCCGCCGGCGGCCGGCTATGGTTCCAGCTCTACATGTGGCGCGACCGTGCGCTGTCCTACGAGTTGATCGGCCGCGCCCGTGCCGCCGGCTACGAGGCGCTGATCCTGACGGTGGACACGCCCATCGGACCGAACCGCGAATACAACCTGCGCAACGGCTTCAGCGTGCCGTTCAACCCCTCTCCCCGCTCCGCCTGGGACCTGGCGCGTCACCCGGGCTGGGTGATCAATACGCTGGGCAAGTACATTCGCACCACCGGCATGCCGCGGCACGAGAACTATCCGGCCCAGTTCCAGCGCAGCATCACCAGTGATCCGGCAACCAAGCTGGCGATGAAAAACGACACGATGAACTGGGCCGACATCCCGCGGCTGCGGGACATCTGGCCCGGCACGCTGATCATCAAGGGCATCCTCCGCGCCGAAGACGCCGTCCGCGCGGTGGAACAGGGTGCCGATGCGATCATCGTGTCCAACCACGGCGGCCGCAACATGGACAGCGCGGTCGCCCCGATCGACGCCTTGCCAGAGGTGGCCGCCGCCGTTGCCGGACGCTGCACCGTCCTGTTGGACAGTGGCGTCCGCCGCGGCAGCGACATCGTCAAGGCGGTGGCACTCGGCGCCGATGCGGTGCTGATCGGCCGCCCGGTGCTGTACGGCATCGCCACGGCCGGCGAGGCCGGTGCGCTGCACGCGATCGAGTTGCTGCGCAACGAGTTGGACAAGACCATGGCCTTCATGGGCTGCAACGCGATGGCGGATTTGCGGCCAGACCATGTGAGCCCGAACCGGCGCGCGGCCGTTCGGGAGGAGGCACCGCGCCGGGTCGTGCGCGCCGCGGAATAAACTCCGCGGCGCCGCGCCGTCAGAAACGGTCGATGCGGAACGGTGCGATCGGCAATGGGCTGGCGCCGGTCACCGCCAGTTCCGCGAGCAACTCGCCGACGATCGGGCCGAGTTGGAAGCCGTGGCCGGAAAAGCCGAAGGCGTGCAGCAGGCCGGGATGACGTGTGGACGGGCCGATCACCGGGATGCGGTCCGGCATGAAGCCCTCGATCCCCGCCCAGGCCCGCACCAGCGGCACCGCGGCCAAATGCGGGAACAGGGAGGTCACGGTCTGCGCGCTGACGCGCAGCTCATCGAAATCCAGTTCCGTTTCTTCGTCGGCAATGATCGGCCCGGTGGCCGCCGCCCACCAGCACGGTGCCGTTGCCGACCTGCTTCAGCGTCAGCTTGCGGCCGATCGTCTGCACGACGGGTTCGAGGAAGTGCGCGGTGCGGGCGGTCACCATCATCATCGGCGCTTCCTGCTTCAATGGCACGGGATCGCCGGTCGCCTCCGCAATCGCTCCGCCCCAGGCACCGGCGCAGTTGACGACCAGCGGCGTGGTGATCGCCCCGCTCGCCGTCCGCACCGTCCACTCCTGCCCATGGCGGGACAGCCCGGCGACGGCGCGCCCTCGTGCACCCGCACCCCGGCCGCCTCGCCGCGGCGGCGATACGCAGCCACGGTGCGCATCGGGTTGGCCGACCCGTCGGTCTCGGAATACAGCGCGGCAGCAATCCCGGGGGACAGCGCCGGTGCCAGGCTGCGCAACTCGTTGCCGCGGACCACGCGCTCGAACTCGTAGCCGAGCGCCGCGGTCTGTGCCGCACGCGCCTCGATCGTCGCGACTTCCCGATCGTTCTCCGCCAGCAGCAGGTGGCCGCCGGCATGGAACTCCACCTCCTCGCCGAGCAGGTCGGGCAAGCGGCGCCAGCGTTCCAGCGCGGCGGCGGCCAAGGGCAGTTCGGCGACATGGCGGTTGGTGCTGCGCACGCCACCGGCATTCGCACCGGAGGCATGCCGCCCAATTGTGCCGCGCTCCAGCAGCACCGGCTTTAAGCCGTGCAGCGCCAGGTGCAGCGCCGTGGCGCAGCCATGCAGTCCGCCGCCGATGACGACGGCGTCCGCGGTGCGCATTAGGACGCCGCCGCCAGCATACCGAGGCGCACCGGCCGGATCGGCGGGCGCACCCGCGGGGGCAGGCAGGCGTCCGGCGGCAGCCCGTGCACCTCGGCGGTCAAACGTGCCAGCGCGGCGCCACATTGCCGGCCACCGCACGGTCCCATGCCACAGCGCGTGACGGCCTTGACCGCGTTGGCGTCCGGACCCGACCGCCGCGCCGCTTGTCGCAACTGCCCGGCGGTCACGCTCTCGCAGCGGCAGATCAGGGTTTCGTCCGCAGGATACAGCAGGTCCACCGCCGGCTTGAACCAGCGTTCGAGCAGCGGCCGCACCCGCAGCTCCCGCGTCAAGGCCGCTTGCACCGGTGCGGCGCGGCGGTCGCGCTCCGCGGCATTGATCCGCCCGAGATCGGCCGCGACAGCCAGGCCGGCCAGCCGGCCGCGCAACGCGGCCGCGACGGCGCCCGCGATCCCCGCGCCATCGCCGGCGACAAACAAGGCGGGATTGGATGAACGGCCCCATCGGTCCACGACGGGCGACAACGCGAACTGGTCGCTGTCCCAGTTGACCGGCAGCCCGGCCGATCGGGCCGCTTGCAGATCGGGCGTCACGCCGAAATGCACCAGCAACAGATCGGCCTCGATCACCTGGTGGCGGCGGGCGCTGCGGCTGATCCGCACTGCCGCCAGCCGGTCCGTGCCCAACGCTTCCAGCGAGCGCACGCCATGCACCTGACGCACACCGTGCCGCCGCAACCGCGCGAGCAGCTTGGCGCCCTTGCGCAGCGTCGGGTCGGCCACGAAGCCGGGACGCGCGGCAAAGGCAGCACGCAGCCGCGCACCCGCCCGGGTCGTTTCGGCCAAGGCGACCACCTGGACGCCGGCATCGAGCAACTGCACCGCAACCAGCAGCAGCAGCGGACCGGTTCCTGCCAGCACCACGCGCCCCGTCGGTAACAGCCCGCCCGCCTTCATCATGATCTGCGCGGCGCCGGCTGTCATGACGCCGGGCAACGTCCAACCGGGAAACGCCACCGGCCGCTCGGCTGCCCCGGTGGCCAGCACCAGGCGCCGCGCCCGCACGGTGCCGCCGGCCGAGCAGTCCAGCACGCCGTCCGGGCCGATGCGCCAAACCTGGGTGCCGGGCCGGTATTCGGCGCCTGAGCGGCGGAACTCGTCGATCAGGCGCCCGCCGGCCGTGTAATCCGCCCCCAGGATCGCCCGTTGCGCGGCACCGGCCGCCTCCGCGCCGCGATAGATCTGCCCACCCGGCGCGGGCTGCTCGTCAACCAGCACGGTGTCCAGCCCCAGCCCCGCCGCGGTGGCTGCCGCAGCGAGGCCGGCTGGGCCGGCGCCGATCACGGCCAGGTCACGCAGGGCCATGGTCCCCCAGGCTGATGCACATGCCATCTTCCAGCGGGATCAGGCAGGTTTGGCAGCCCGGCACGCCGTCCACGGTGGCGAGGCATTCGTGGCAGGCGCCCATCATGCAATACGGCCCGCGCAGCTTCCCATCGGCCGGTGCCCGGCGGATCGCCTGGTAGCCAGCCAGCAACAGGGCGCCGGCCACGTTCGACCCGGCAGGCGCCTGCGCCGCTACGCCGTCCACTTGGTAGCGGAGCTGCGCCGCCTCCGGGTCAAGCAGCCGGAAGGCCGGGCTCAGCGCTCGATCTCGCGCTGCCACCGGCGGGTCCACTCGGCGCGGTGCGGGTTGATCTTGTCCCAATCGACCCGTGCCAGGTTGCCGATCTGGTCCGGCCCGTAGATCACCCGGGCCGCCGTGGCGGCATCCAACTGCGTCGTCTTGTTGGTCGGCCCCCAACCGTATTTGGACGCCAGCAGCACCTGCACGTCGGGCTGCAGCATGTAGTCCAGGAATTTCTGCGCCATCGCCGGGTTGGGCGCACCCTGCACCGGGCAGAGCGAGGTGGTCACTCCGACCGCCTTCTCTTTCGGATAAACGAAGGCGAGTGGCAGGCCGGCATCGGCGATCGCGCGGATGCGGCTGTTCGCATAGACCGACATCACGACCTCACCGTTCTGGAACAGCTCGGTGATCTGGCCCGGCGAGCCCTCGAACGACAGCACGTTGGGTGCGATCGTCTTCTTGATCGCCTCGAACCCGGGATCGATGTTGTCCTCGCTGCCGCCGTTGATGCGGGCCATGGTGACCAGCATGTGGATGCCCTGGGTGGTGTCCAGGCCGGGCACCAGGATCATCTTGCGATATCTGGGATCGCCGAGGTCGGTCCAGGATGTCGGCGCCGGCCAGCCCTTTTCGGCAAAGACCTTGGTGTTGTAGCCAAGGCCGGTGGCGGCCAAGCCGATGCCAACCGCCTTGCCCTGGATGTTGGCGATGTCGTACAGGTCGTTGCGGCGTGGCGTGTCGACCGCGGCGCACAGGCCGAGCCCGATGGCCTGGTACATCGGACCGTCATCCAGCATGACGACGTCCATGTCGGGCTTGCCGCGTTGTGCTTGCAGCCGGGCCAGCGCCGGCGCGGCATTTGCGGCGACGTAGGTGATGCTGACCTTGTTGTCCTGCTCGAACTTCGGGAACACGAAGGTGCGCAGCGCGCGTTCCAGCTCGCCGCCGAAACCCCCGACGACCAACGTACTCTGCGCCTGGGAGGGCGAAGCGGCCACACACAGGCCGAACAAGGCTGCTGTCAGGAGAAGCGCGCGCCGCATGGTCAGTGCTCCGTTGTGAAATGAATGCGTATGCAGATGACCATGCACGCGCACCTGGTGTCCATGGTTAACTGTGCTACTTCGCAGCGACCATGATCATTTCGACCTTCAGGTCCGGCTTGCCCATCGCCACCACGCAGGCGCATGCCCGCGACGGTGGGTTGGCGGGGTCGATCCAGGCGTCCCACACCGCGTTGACCTCGTCGAAATACCGGATGTCGGACAGCCAAATCTGCGTCGCCAGCAGCTTCGACTTGTCCGTGCCCAGGCTGGCCAGGCGCTTGTCGACCGTTGCCAGGATTTGCCGCGCCTGGTCCGCCGCGGACAGCGCGGGATCATACGGCTTGTTTGGAGTCGTGGTGACGTAGATGGTGTCGTTGTGCACCACCATCTCGCTCGACCGCGATCCGGGATTGATACGCTCGATCGTCATAGGCGACCTCCGCTTCGTTCGTGGTTGTTGATGATGGGCGGTCTATCTGCAAAGGTATTCAAGACGCAAGCTGCAAAGGTATGCAAGATGCAAGCAGGGACGCCGCATTGAGCCACGTCGTGCTCGACCGCGTGGTCAAGCGCTATGGGCCGATGAACGCGGTCGATGGCGTGTCCTTGTCCGTGGCGCGGGGGGAGTTCGTCGGGCTGCTCGGTCCGTCCGGCTGCGGCAAGACCACGACGCTGCAGATGATCGCCGGATTCACCACCCCGGATGGCGGTTCCATCACGCTGGAGGGGCGCGAGCTGACCCGCATCCCCGCCAACCGGCGCAACGTCGGCATCGTGTTCCAGTCCTACGCGCTGTTCCCGCATCTGACCGTCGCAGGCAACATCGCCTTCGGGTTGGAGATGCGGAAGGTGCCCCGCGCGGAACGCGACGCGCGGGTGCGCGCGGCGATCAGCCAGGTGGCGCTGGACGGCATGGCGGATCGCCACCCGCGTCAGCTTTCCGGCGGGCAGCAGCAGCGCGTCGCGCTGGCCCGCGCCCTGGTCATCAACCCCGACGTGCTGCTGCTGGACGAGCCTTTGGGCGCGCTGGACGCCAAGCTGCGGGAAGGCATGCAGATCGAGTTGCGGCAACTGCAACGTAAGCTCGGCATCACCACGATCCTGGTCACCCATGACCAGGCGGAGGCGATGGCGCTGTGCGACCGGGTGGCGGTAATGGACCGCGGCCGCATCCTGCAGGTGGCGGAACCCTGGGAAGCCTATGAGCGCCCGGCGGATGCCTTCGTGTCCGGCTTCCTGGGCAAGACCAACCGACTGGAAGGACTGGCGATAGCCGGTGCGGTCACGTTCGGCGGCGGCCGCCTGGTTCTGCCGCGCCCGGTGCCGGACGGCCCGGTCACACTGTGGATACGGCCGGAGCGGCTGCGCTTCTGCGACGCGAGCGGCGTGCCGGGGCGGATCGCGAACCGAGTCTTCCTGGGCCAGCAATGGCTGTATGAGGTCGAAAGCGCGGCCGGGCGCCTGCTGATGGTGACCCAGAACGACGGTGGCGCCGAGCATGCCATCGGCACGGCGGTCCAAGTCACCGCGGAACCCGCCGGCATTCGAATGGACCTGGCATGACACGCGGGGGCGCAGGGCGCTTGGCGCCGGCGCTGATGAGCACGCCGGCGCTGCTGGTGTTCGGCGTGTTCTTCGCCGCCCCCCTGGTGCTTACTGGCCTGCTGAGCGTCTACGCCTTTGTCGCCAGTTCCGGCACGGTCGAGCCGACGGTGACGGGCGAGAACTACAGCAACGTGCTGCTCGATCCGTATTACCGCGAGGTGTTCCTGCGCACCTACCTGGTGGCGCTGGCCACCACGGCGATCTCGGTCGCCATCGGCACGCCCGAAGCCTATGTCATCTACCGCATGCAGCCGCGCTGGCGTGGGTTGCTGCTGCTGATGGTGATCGGGCCGCTGCTGGTGTCGGCGGTGATCCGCACCTTCGGCTGGATGGTGGTCCTGGGAAACACCGGATTGCTGAACCAGATCCTGCTGGCCACCGGCCTGGTGGAGCGGCCGGTCCGCATGATGTTCTCCTCCGGCGCCGTGATACTGGGGCTGGTGCACGTGCTGACACCGTTCCTGGTGCTGTCGGTCTGGGCTTCGCTGGCGCGGCTCGACCCGGCGATCGAGCGGGCGGCGGTGTCGCTCGGTGCATCGCGCATCACCGTGTTCTTCCGCGTCGTGCTTCCCAATGTGGCACCGGGCGTGCTGTCGGGCTCGCTGATCGTGTTCTGCATGGCGGCCAGCAGCTTCGCCACCCCGTTGATGCTGGGCGGCAAGCGCATCCCGTTGGTGTCCGGCGCGATCTACACGGAGTTCCTGTCGACGCTGAACTGGCCGCTCGGGGCGGCGCTCGCGGTGGTGCTGCTGGCAACCAACCTGCTGCTGATCCTGTGCTACAACAACTTCATGGAGCGCCGTTTCGTGGCGCGGCTCGGCTGATGCGCAACGGGGCCGGGGCATTGCTGTTCAACGCCGTGTTCGTGGCGTTCATTATGACGCCGATCGTGGTCGTGATGCTGGTGTCGGTCACCACGCGATCCTATCTCGCCCTGCCGTGGGACGGCATCTCCCTGCGCTGGTACGGGGAGTTGCTGCACAACCGCGACTTCATCGCGTCGCTTTGGGTCAGCCTGCGCTTGGCGCTGGTGGCTGCGAGCGCCGCGGTGCTGATCTCCCTGCCCGCGGCCTTTGCCATCGCGCGGCACAACTTTCCCGGGCGTGGCGCGCTGTCCGCCTTCTTGTTGTCGCCGTTGATGATCCCGGCGGTGGTGCTGGGGATCGCGTTCCTGCGCTTCCTGACGCTGACCGGGTTGAGCGGCACCTTCCTGTCGCTCGCGCTGTGTCACGTCGTGCTGGTGACCCCGTTCGTGCTGCGCCTGCTGCTCGCGTCCCTGGCGGGGTTCGACCGCCAGGTGGAACGCGCGGCCGTGTCGCTCGGCGCCGGGCGGATCACGCTGCTGCGCCGCATCACGCTACCGCTGCTGTTGCCCGGCATTGCCGGCGGCTGGGTGCTCGCCTTCATCACCAGCCTGGACGACTTGACCGTGACGATCTTCGTCGCGCCGCCCGAGCTGACCACCCTGCCGGTGCGGGTGTTCAACTACATCGACCAGATGACCGATCCGCTGGTGGCCGCCGTGTCAACGGCGCTGATCGTGGTGACGGGCGGCCTGATGCTGCTGCTGGACCGGGTATACGGCCTGGACCGGCTGTTGGTGGGCCGCTGATGCCCGCACAGCCGCATCTGCGTCCCCCCAGCGGCGCTTGGGACACGCATATCCACATCTTCGACCCGCGCTTTCCGGTGCGGCCGAATTCGGTGTTCCAGCCTCCGGTCGCGACGGCACAGGACTACCTCGCCGTGCAGCGCCGGCTGGGGACGGAGCGGGTTCTGGTGGTGCAGTCTTCGGCCCACGGCACCGACCATGCCAGCCTTTTGGACGCGATCGCCGCGCTGGGGTCCGGGGCGCGGGGGATCGGCATGGTGGATGCCGAGGTGTCCGATGCCGAGCTGCGTCGGCTGACGCGGGGCGGGGTACGCGGCGCGCGCTTCCTGATGGTGCCGGGCGGCGTGCTGTCCTGGCAGGATTTGGAGCCCCTGGCCGCTCGCATCCAGCAGGTCGGCTGGCACGTGAACCTCCAGCTTGACGGTCACGAACTGGCGGAGCGGGCCGACCTGATCGCACGGCTGCCCGGCCAGGTGATCATCGACCATCTCGGCATGTTCGGCCGTCCGGTACCGCTGGACCATCCCTCGGTGCTTGCCCTGCTGCGCCTGCTGGAAAGCGGCCGGGTTTGGGTGAAGCTATCCGCCCCCTACGCTGGCGGCGGCATGGGCGAGCCGCCCTACCCGGCCGCCGGCTTGCTGGCCCGTGCCCTGGTGCACCACGCGCCGGAGCGGCTGATGTGGGGCAGCAACTGGCCGCATCCGTTCACCACCCAGGTGCGCGGCCTGCCAGCCGAGGATGACGCCATGCTGCTGGACCTGCTGTTGGACTGGGCGGAGGACGCAAGCGTGCGTGACCGCATCCTGGTCGACAACCCGGCGGCCCTGTTCGAAACCAGCCCGATATCGGTCTAAGCTGGCGGCCTGTCAGGGTGGGGTGTTGCGTTGAAGAAGGTGCACGCGGTCCGGGTGACCTCGTTGGACGTGGCCAAGCTGGCCGGCGTCTCACAATCCGCGGTGTCCCGCGCGCTCACCCCTGGGGCCAGCATCTCGGCGGCCATGAAGCGCCGGGTGACGGAAGCGGCGGAAGAACTCGGCTACACCCCGAACGTGTTCGCGCGCAGCCTGATCACCCGGCGCTCCGACATCATCGGCGTGGTGATGGGCGAGGTGACGGGCGCGTTCTATGCCGAAGTGCTGGACCGCCTCGGCCGGTCGTTGCAGGAGCGTGGCCAGCGCATGCTGTTCGCCGGGGCACCGCTGGATTCGGGGCCGGACCAGGCGGTGCAGGAATTGCTGCACTACCAGGTGGCGGGCATCGTCATCACCTCCGCCACCTTGTCGCGGGAGATGGCCGCGCGCTGCGCTGCCGCCGGCGCGCCCGTCGTGCTGTTGAACCGCAAGCCGCCACCGGGTGAGGCCAGCTCGGTCCGCTGTGACAGCGTCGATGGCGGCTTCCTGGCCGGCGATCTGCTGGCCCGGGCGGCGCACGCGCGCTTCGCCTTCATCGGCGGCGAACCGGGCGCGTTCAGCAGCAAGGAGCGCGAGCGCGGTTTCGCCAACGCCCTGGCCGCGCACGGCAAGGCGATCGCGGTTCGCGCCGAAGGCGGCTTCACCTACCAGGGCGGCTTCGCCGCGGCCCGTGATCTGCTGCGGCGCCCGACCCCGCCCGACGCCATCTTCTGCGGCAGCGACGCGATGGCGCTGGGCGCGGTCGATGCGGCCCGGGTGCTCGGCCTGCGCGTCCCGCAGGACGTGTCCGTCGTCGGCTTCGACGACATCCCGGCCGCGACCTGGGAAGGCTACCGCCTGACTACCATCCGCCAGCCGGTCGAGCGGATGGTGGAACGCACGCTGGAAATCCTGTTCGCGCAGATCGAGCGGCCCGGCGGCAAGCGCGTGGTGGAGCAGATTGCCGGCGAGCTGATGGTGCGCGGCACGGCGCGGCTGCCGGCGGGACATTTGGCCGCCACCGGCTGACACTCCCACCTTTGTTCGGGATGCGAAGCGAGAACGTTGCAAACGCTTGCAACAGCCGCCATGCTGCCGCCAACCTGACCACAGCAGCAAGAGGCATGCATGCCCGACCGCCATGACGCAGGCCTGACACTCGGACGCCGCGCCGTGATGGGGGCCGCGGGCGCCACGGCACTTGCCGCCGCCCTTGCCCCGCACGACGCCCACGCGGCCACGATGCTCCGCGCCGCCTGCGTCGGCACGTCGTTCCAAAGCCTCGATCCGGGCAAGGCCACTTCCGCGCCCGATTTCTGGGTGCTGTGGGCGATGTTCAACGGCTTGGCGAAGTTCGACGCCGACATGGCCATCGTCCCCGACCTGGCCGAAAGCTGGACCAATCCCGATCCCCGTAGCTGGGTGTTCACCTTGCGCCGCGGCGTGCGCTTCCATGACGGCAGCGAGATGACCGCGGACGACGTGAAGTTCACCTTCGACCGCCTGCGCGACCCCGCCTTCGGCTCCCCCAATCGCACCAAACTGGATCCGGTGCGGGAGATCAGGGTCCGTGACCCTTACACGGTCGAGATCGTCACCGCCGAGCCGTTCGCGCCGCTGCTGACTTACTTGACCAATACTCGCTCCGGCACCCAGATCGTGTCCCGCCGCGCCGTGCAGGGTATGAGCGCGCAGGACTTCGCCAAGGCTCCCGTCGGCACCGGCGCCTTCCGCATGGTGGAATGGCGCCCGAACGAGAAGATCGTGCTGGCGGCGCACAAGGACTATTTTGGCGGCGCGCCGAAGGTGGACACGATCGACATCCCGTTGATCGCCGATGAGAGCACGGCCGTGAACGCGCTGCTGGCCGGCAACGTGGACCTTATCGGCCGCGCCCCGTTCGACCAGGTGCAGCGGCTGGAAAAGATGCCGAACCTGACGGTCTACCGCTCGGCCGGCATGAACTGCCGCTACATGGCGCTGAACCTGAAGCGCCCGCCGTTCGACGACCTGCATTTCCGCCGCGCGTTGTCCATGGGGTTCGACCGCAACCTGATCGTGCGGGCCGTGCTGTTCGGTGAGGGCCAGCCCTCGCAAGGCAACATACCGTCGGCGATCCCGTGGGCGTTCGACAAGCAGAAGCGGTCGGTTTGTGAGTTCAATCCGGCTGCCGCGAAGGCCGAACTGGCCAAGTCGAAATACGGCCCCGGCCAAGGCGGCACCGTGCTGACCTGGGGCGCCAGTTGGTGGCGGCGTTGGGCGGAGCTGTTCGTCAACCAGGTCAACCAGACGCTGGGCACCAAGCTGACGGTTGAGGTATCCGACGCGATCACCGCCTTCCAGCGGTTCAAGCAGGGCGACTACGACGCGCTGACCTGGGGCTGGACCGGGCTGATCGAGGTGGACGAGTACCTCAGCGAATGTTTCCACAGCAAGGGCTGGCGCAACACCGGCGGCTACAGCAACCCGGCCGTGGACAAGCTGCTGGACCAGCAGCGCCAAACGATCGACCAGGCGGAACGCGGCCGGCTCTGCATCGAGGCCGAGCGGTTGCTGGCGGAGGACGTGCCCGCGCTGTTCACGCTGAACGCCAACGTGCACCAAGTCTACACCAAGGCGGTGCACGGCTATGTCGGCCTGCCCTACGAGGCGTTCGGCGCGCAGTTCTCCGCGGTGAGCTTGTCCGCCTAGCCGGATGGGCCTCCCCGCCTTTCTGGCGCGGCGCCTGTTCGGGGCGTTGGCGACGATCCTGGCCGGCTCGCTTGCCATCTTCCTGGTCATCCAGGCCGCCCCTGGGGACCCGGCACTTGCCGTTTTGCAGGAAAGCGCCAACCCGCAGGCGATTGCCGATTTCCGCCGGGCGCACGGCCTGGATCGCCCGGTCCTCGTGCAATACGTCTCGCTGATCGGCAACGCGCTGCACGGTGATTTCGGCCAGTCGCTCACCATGGGCGGCGGCGTGCCGATTGGCCGGCTGATCCTGCAGCGGCTGCCGAACACGGTGTTCCTGGGGCTGTATGCCATCGGGCTTGCGCTCGCGATGTCGCTGGTCGCGGCCACGCTGGCTGCCTCGCGGCGCGGACGGGGGGCGGACGCGATCGTCACCGCCGCCGCCGTCGGGCTGATCTCCATGCCGGATTTCTGGCTGTCCTACATGCTGGTGCTGCTGTTCTCGCTTCGGCTCGGGGTGTTCCCAGCCTATGGGTTCACCCCGCCGGGCAGCTCGTTGGCGGGCGCGCTGTTTACCGGCTTCCTGCCCGCATTATCGATCTGCGCGGCGATGACCGGCTTCTTCAGCCGCATCTTGCGCGCCTCGCTGCTGGAAACCTGGCGGCGGCCGTATGTCGTGGCGGCGCAATCCTTTGGGTTCGGACGCCGCTTCGTTTACCTGAACTACATCCTGCGCAACGCGATCGTGCCGCTGGTGGTGGTGATGGGTTTCCAGGTCCGCCACCTGCTGGGCGGCGTGGTGGTGATCGAGAAGGTGTTCGGCATTCCAGGACTCGGATCGCTGATCGTCGACGGTGCCTTCGCCCGCGACTATCCGCTGGTGCTGGCCTGCTCGCTGACCTTCCTGACCGCGGTCGTGCTGGTCAACCTGGCCGTCGACCTCGCCTGCACCGCACTCGATCCGCGCAGGGGGCGGTAGATGCCGGTGGCGCTTATGCGGAGCGGTTGGCGGCGCGCGATGGCGGGCGGATATCTGCTGCCGACCGGCACGGCGCTCGTGGGCTTCGTGCTGCTCGCCGTGGTGGCGGGCCCGTCGCTCACCGGCTGGGGCGAGAACGAGATGGACTACATGGCCCTGCTGCAAGGCCCCAGCCTGCCCCACCCGTTCGGCACCGACTCCTTCGGCCGGGACGTGCTGAGCCGGGTGCTGTACGGCGCCCGGGTGTCACTGCTGGTCAGCGTCGCCGGGATCGGGCTGGCGGCGGTGTGCGGCACGCTGATCGGCATGGCGGCGGCCATGCTGGGTGGCCTGATGGACGCGGTCGCCATGCGCGCCGTCGACCTGTTGCTGGCGCTGCCCAGCTTCGTGCTGGCGCTGTTCCTCATGCTGATCCTGGGCTTCGGTCTGGTGAACGTGGTGCTGGCGCTGGCGCTGATCTTCCTGCCCAATTTCGCCCGCCTGGCGCGCAACACCACGCTTGCCGTCAAGAACGAGAACTACGTGCAGGCCGCGGTGGTCATGGGGCAGCCAACATGGCGCATCATGTTGCGGGAAATCCTGCCGAACATCGCTGCCCCCCTGTTCGTGCAGCTTTCGGCGGCGCTCGCCTTCGGCATCCTGGTGGAGGCCGGGCTCAGCTTCCTCGGCCTCGGCGTGCAGCCGCCAACCCCGTCGCTTGGTGGGCTGATGAGCGAGGGCAAGGATTATTTCGAGAGCGGTCCCTGGGTGCTGACCTATACGGGGCTCTCGGTCAGCACGATCATCCTGGGCCTCAACCTGCTGGCCGACGGCATCCGCGACGTGCTGGATCCCAGGCTGCGGCGCGTCGCCGAATGAGCCCGGTGCTCGAGGTGGATGGGCTGCACGTCTGGCTGCCGCTGCCCGGCGGGCGCCGGCCCCTGGTGCGCGACATCTCCTTCACGGTCGCGCCCGACGAGGTGCTGGGTCTGATCGGCGAGTCCGGGTCTGGCAAGACCATGACGGCGACCGCCATCCTGCGGCTGCTGCCGGCCGGGATTCAGGCAGACGCCCGGCACCTGCGCCTCGCCGGCCAGGAGTTGACGGCACTGGACCGGCCGGGATTCGATCGCCTGCGCGGCACGGCAATGGCGATGATTTTCCAAGACCCATCCGGCGCCTTCAACCCGGCCAAGACGGTGGGGTGGCACTTTCGCCACGTGCTCCGCCAGGTGCATACGGACGGGGAAGGACATTGGCGCGCGGCCGCCGCCAGGCTGCTGAACGACGCCGGCGTGGGCCGGGCGGACGCGGTGCTGGCGCAATATCCGCACCAGCTTTCCGGCGGAATGCTGCAACGGGCGTTGATCGCCTTGGTGCTGGCGCTGCGCCCGACCCTGATCGTCGCCGACGAGCCGACAACCAACCTCGACGCCATCGTCGGGCGGCAGATCATCGCGCTGTTTCGCGAACTGAAGACGCGGCTGGGCGCCTCGTTCATCTACATCACTCACGACATCGAGATCGCCCGGCTGTTCTGCGACCGCATCGCCGTGCTCTACGCCGGCCAGGTGGTCGAGCAAGGCCGAACCGCCGCGATCCTGCGCCACCCGCGCCACCCCTACACAAACGCCTTGATCACCGCGGCGACCGAACTGGCCGAACGGCCGCGGCGCTTGCGCGAAATCGCCGGGGAACCGGTGGGCGCTGGGCCAGCCGATGCCTGTGCCTTTGCCCCGCGCTGCCCCGCAGTGCACGCGGCCTGCCTGGCGGCCGATCCTGGCCTGCGCCGCCAGGCGGACGGATCCGACGTCCGCTGCGTGTTGCACGATGCTGCCTGAGCCACCGCCGCTGCTACAGGTCCGCGACTTGCAGGTCACGTTCCGGCGCGGCGGCCTGGCCGCCCTGCTGCCATGGCGCCGTGCCGCACCGCACCGGGCGGTCGACGGCGTCAGCTTCACGGTGCGGGAAGGCGAGACCCTGGGCATCGTGGGCGAGTCCGGCAGCGGCAAGACCACGGTCGGCCGCAGCATCCTTCGCCTGCAAGCCGCCAGCGCCGGGCAGATCATCCTGGACGGCGAGGACATCACTGCCGCAACCGGTGCGCGGCTGCGCCAGCTCCGGCGTCGCATGCAGATGGTGTTCCAGGACCCGCTCTCGTCGCTGAACCCCCGGCACAGCATCCGCACCGCGCTGGCCACGCCGCTGCGCGTGCACCGGCTCTGTTCGCGCGGCGAAATCGAGACGCGCGTCATCCAGATGCTCCGCCGCGTCGGCCTGCCGGCGGCGGCGGCGGACCGGTACCCGCACGAGCTGTCCGGCGGGCAGGTGCAGCGGGTCGCGATCGGGCGTGCGCTGCTGCTATCCCCGGGCCTGTTGCTTGCCGATGAGGCCGTATCGAAGCTCGACGTTTCGGTACGGGCGCAGGTGCTCAACCTGTTCAAGGACATGCAGGACGAACACCGCCTCGGGGTGATCTTCATCACGCATGATCTGGACGTCGCCCGGTTCCTGTCCGACCAGATCCTGGTGATGTATTTCGGCCAGGTGGTGGAGCGCGGTCCTCCTGATATCCTCGCAACCGCGCCGTTGCATCCGTACACGCGTTCCTTGATGACTCCCGAACCGGCCGTCATGACTGCAAGCACGGTCGATCCCGGGTCCGTCGTGGGGTGCCGCTTCTATGGCCGCTGCCAGCTTCGAATGGCGCAGTGCCTGACCGACAAGCCGCCGCTCGAGCCAGCCGGCGCCCCGCATGCCGTGGCTTGCTGGGCTGTCGCCGGCCGGCGCGGTGACGAGACGCTGGCACGGATCGCGGACAAGCGGTAGCGGCTGGACCGCATCCGCACCGGACGGCAAACGCCGCCCGGTGCCTGAGGCAGGTCGGGGTGGCACCCGGGCGCGAGGCCTTGTCCGCCTCGCAACCACGGCCTCCCTCGGCAGCCCGTCAGACCGGGTGTGACCCGGATTGCGACCTCAATGGCCCGTGTGGGTGCCATACAGGTCGTACGGGTTGGCAGCAACGAAGCCTGCAGTTCCAGCCAGGCTGGTCGTTCCACCTCCGGCGGCTGCGCCGAACGCACCCAAGCTGCTGGATAGGTTGTATCCGTCAGGAAGGAACGAGGGCGTCCCGGTCTTCGAACCCGTGTCGAAGCCCGCGGCCTGCCAAGACCCGAAGCTTTGGCTCTTGTCGGCGCCGGTCGATGTCTGCGAGATGAAGGCCGCGTTCCCCAGCCCTGCCGTGGCGTAGAAGTTGCCCGTCCATGTTGCGGCGTTGGCTGCACCTTCGTTCCTCGCCAGAACTGCCCCCGACTGGCTGTTCGCCACGAGGTTGCCGCTGAAGACGTTGCCGGTCGACGCTTGCGCGCCGGCTCCCCGCCAGTTCACCACTTGGTCCGACAAGGCGGCGACGCTGCTGTTCACCAGGGTGTTGTCGACGATCTGGTTGTTCCAGCCCGAGTGGATATCGATACCGCCTTCGTTGTTGTAGAGGGTGTTCCCCTTCACCGTCACTCCGCTCGCGAAGTCATCGAGGTAGATCCCGAAGCTGAAAAGCTGGGAGGGTGACAGGAACGACTGCTGTGACGTGTGCGCGGTTCCTGCGGCCGACGTGCCGGAGATGGTGTTGTTGGTGATCGAATCGCCCGTGGAATCCTGTTGCATCCCAGTGATGTAGATGGCTCCCCCGTCACTGGTGGCCTGGTTGGTGTTCACGAGGACGTTGCTGGTGATCGTGTCGTTGTACGACGCGTCCGACTTCCCGAACACCGAACCTCCGCCGATCCCCAAATCGGCTGTGTTCATGATCGTGTTGTGGGCGATGATGTCGTTGGACGATCCGGTGAACCATATGCCGCTGCCGTTGGTGAGCTGACCGATATTCTGGATCGTATTGCCTTCGATCGTGATGTTGTTCGGGCCCGGAGCGATGTTGATGCCGTTGTCGTTGGTGTTTTGGATCAAGCTGCCCTGAATGACATCGTTGCCGCCGCTGGTGTCGATGTTGATCCCAGTGCCGACGTTGGTGATCGTGTCCCCCGCAAGCGACACGCCCGTCGACCGGGTGATGTTCACACCCGTGCCAGTGCTGGTGGAGCCGGCGATCGTCAACCCGGCCAGGGTGACGTTGTGGGCCCCGCTGACCGTGATGATGTTCTGCAGTGACCCCAACGTCACGCCGCTGCCGTTGAACCCGGCCGGCGCATCGAGGGTGATCTTGTTGGTTGCCGGATTGTAGAACCATTCCCCGGGAGCATCGAGCTGGCTGGCCGCATTGTAGATGTAGTAACGGCTCCCGGCATCGATCGGCATTTCTGTCGAGCCCGCCAGATTGATCGTGTGGGTGGAATAGTCT
>CBDASJ010000022.1:0-166747 GCA_965199555.1 Acetobacteraceae bacterium
CTTCACCGGGCCCAGCCCTTCGATGTCGTCGCGCAGCATCTTGGCCGCGCGTTCCGACAGGTTCTTGAAGAACAGCTCGCGCAGGCCTTCGGACGCGCCTTTCAGTGCCAGCGGCAGCTTGTCCTTCTCCACCGCGCGCAGCAGGCCTTGCACCGCGACCGGCGACAGCCGCCCGAGGTCGTCGAAGGTGAACATCAGCGCCTTGATGCGATCCGCCGATTCGCGGTTGCGCTCTTCCAACGCGGCGACGAAGCGGGTCTCGCTGGCGCGGTCCAGGTTGTTGAAGATCTCCGCCATCATCTCGTGCGAGTCGCGGCGGGTGGAGCGTGCCAGGTTGGACATGAACTCGGCGCGCAGGGTGCGCTCCACGCCGGCCAGCACGTCCTTTTGCACGCTTTCCATCCGCAGCATGCGCATCACCACCTCGATGGAGAAGCTGTCGGGCAGCAGCGTCAGCACGCGGGCGGCGTGGTCCGGCCGCACCTTGGACAGCACCACCGCCACGGTTTGCGGGTATTCGTTCTTCAGGTAGTTCGCGAGCACGGCCTCGTGCACGTTGCCCAGCTTGTCCCACATGGTGCGGCCGGCCGGGCCGCGGATTTCCTCCATGATCTGCGCGGCGCGGTCGCGTGGCAGGGCGCGTTGCAACAGGCGTTCGGTGCTTTCATAGCTGCCGACCAGGTGGCCCATGCCGCCCATGCTTTCGCCGAACTCGACGCACAAGCGCTCCACCATCTCGGCGCGCACGCTGCCGAGTTGAGACATGGCGGCGGACACCTCCTTGATCTCGTCCTCGTGCATCATGCCGAACAGCCGGGCGGACTGTTCCTCGCCCAGCGCCAGCATCAGCACGGCCGCCTTTTGCGCCCCGGTGAAGCTGTCATCCTCGTTTGGCGCGCGCATGGCTCAGGTTGCCTCCTTCACCATCCAGCCACGCATCACGGCCAGGCTTTCTTCCGGGTGCTTTTCCACGAGCTCGGCGACGTTGCGCAGCGAGGAGGCACGCAGCGCGCCTTCGACGTTGCCCAGCGTGACCATGCTTTCGTCGGCGCTGCCGGCCGGCCCGGCAATGCTTTTCACGCCGCCCGGGCCAGCCAAGGCCAGGGCGGTGCCGGCGGCCACCGGCACGGGCCGCCCGTCCGGCCCGGCCAGCATCAGGCCGCCACCGGCCACTGCCGCACCGGGGCTGCCGTCCGCGAGGGCGGGCGTGGTGTTGGTAAGCCGGATCACCATGGGCCGCAGCACGAACAGCAAGGCCAACAGCGCGACCACGGCCAACACGGCGGTTTGCCCCAGCTTCAGCAGGTCCGCCTTGTCGACCGGCATACCCAGCAGGGTGGGCTTGGCGGCTTCGGTTGGGGCATCGCCGTCGGCGAAGCGCAGGCTCACCACTTCCACCTTGTCGCCGCGCTTCTCGTCAAAACCGACGGCGCTGCGGGCCAGCGCCGCGATGCGGGTCAGCTCGTCCGGCGTGCGGTCCTGCCAGGTGGTGGCGCCATCCGCGCCCTTCACCGGCACCTGGTCCACCATGACAGCCAGGCTCACCCGGCTGACCAGCGGCTGGTCGCGCACCACGGTGCGCACCGTCTTGCCGATCTCGTAGTTGGTGGTTTCTTCCGAGCGCTGTTCCTGGCTGCCGGCCGGGTTGGTGCCGGCATCGGCGTTGGGCAGGTTGTTGGCGACGCTGACGTTGCCCGGCGTGGTTTCGGTGGTCTTGTTGCTGGAGGTGTTGTTTTGCGTCGAGCGTTCGACCTTGCCGTCCGGGTCGAACTTTTCCTGGGTTTCGCGGATCTGGTCGTAGTTCATGTCGACCGCGGTTTCCACCCGCACCCGGCCTGGGCCCAGGCTGCGCTCCAGCATGTCCTCCACCGCGCGGGACAGCCGCTGTTCCGTTGCCAGCCGCAGTTCCGTGGCGTTGCCGCCCATGGATCCGGCTTGCGCGTCGCCGGCCCGGGCCAGCAGGTTGCCGCGGCTGTCGATCACGCCGATGTTCTGCGGGCGCAGGCCCGGCACCGCCGACGACACCAGGGTCAGCACGGCCTGCACGCCTTCGCGGTCCAGCCGCCCGGCCCCCGCCATGGTCAGCACCACGCTGGCCTGCGCGTCCTGCCGGTCGCGGGCGAACGGCTCGCGTTTCGGCAGCACCAGGTGGACGCGGGCGCCGCGCACGCCGGAGATCATGCGGATGGAGCGCGTCAGCTCGCCTTCCAGCGCCCGGGTCTGGTTGAGCGCCTGCTGGAATTGGCTGGCGGTGAGGCTGTCGCCGCGGTCGAAGATTTCGTAGCCGATGGAGCCGCCGGACGGCAGGCCTTCCTTGGCCAACAGCAGGCGGGCGCGCGGGACGTCCGCGGCCGGCACGGAGATGCGGGTGCCGTCCGGCCCGACCTCGTGCGCGATATGCGCCTTGTCCAACTGGTCGGCGATCTGCGAGGCTTCCCGCAGGTCCATGTCGGCATACAGCAGCGCCATGCGGTCGACGCCGCCGCCGCGCAGCGCCAGGAAGGCCAGGATCAGCAGCATGGCGCCGGCAACCGCCGCCATCGCGATCAAGCGCCCGATCCCCAGTGCCTTGAAGCCTTCCAGCAACGCTGCCATGCGATCGAGCCACCTGTCCCGACGGCGTTTTTGCCGCGCCCCGACCTTGCCCCGGTGGCTGTTACCGCCGTCTTAACGGGCGGCAGAATTTGCCGGGCGGGTTAGCTGCCGGTTGCGACCGACTGCACCTTGCTGAAATCGACCGACACGGCGCCGAGCTGCAACGTCACCGCGCCGTTGCTGTTGGTGACGCCGGTGGCCTTGCCGGTGACGGTGAACGGCACTGCCTTGCTTGTGCCGCCGGCATCCGTGCCGCTGATCGCCACCGTGTAGGCGCCGTCCGCCAGCGCCGTGCCGGAACTGTCCTTGCCGTCCCAGGTGAAGCTGTTGGTTCCGGCGGTGGAGGTGGTTTGCACTTCCCGAACCTTCACGCCGGCGCTGTTGCTGATGGTGATGTCCACCGGCTCCGCGGTGCTCGTGGTGTAGTTCACCTGCCCGGTGCCGTTTTGCAGCGCCACTTGCGTGCTGGCCACGGTGACGGCCTTGCCGACCACGCCGGTGGCCTGGATCACTTCGCTGCCCTGGGTGGCCTGGATCAGGCTGGTGAGGCTGGAATTGGTGGTGATCTGCTGTTCCACGCTGCTGAACTGCACCAGTTCGGACGTGAAGGTGTTGCTGTCCATCGGCGTGGACGGGTCCTGGTTCTTCAACTGGGTCAGCAGCAGGTTCAGGAAGCTGGTGAAGTTGCTGCTGAGCGAGGTGAGCGCGTTCGGCGTCGTTGTGCTGGTGGAGGAGCCAGTTGCCGCCGCCGTGGCTGCGGCGTTGGTGGCGGTGGCGGCGCTGGTGATGGCGGACATGGACGGTCTCCTTCAGGCGGTGATGTCGACGCCGGCGCGAAGCCAGCCCGATGCGTTGGCGGCGGCAATGGCGGCGGGGTGGGCGTAGGCGTGCCGGTCCTGGCGGCCGGTGCCGCCCCCCTGCCCGCCATTGTTGCCGGTGAAGCCCCCGCTGCCTGCGAAACTGCCGCTGGTGTCGCCGCGGTCAGGCGCGGTGTTGTTGCCGCCGCCGGTGGTGGAACTGGACAGCGAGAAGTTCAGGGTGCGGCCGTCCTGCGCCAGGCCGGCGTTGTCGAGGGTCTGGTGCAATGCGCCCTGGTCCGCGACCAGCAGGCGCAACGTATCGGCATGTTCGGCTGCGACGTGCACCGTTGCCGTGCCGTTGGCGTCCCGGTCGATGCGGACCTGCACCTGGCCCAGCTCCCCCGGGTCCAGGCGAAGCGTGAGCGAACTGCCCGCGGCTGCTCGGGACAGGTGGACCAGGGCCGCCGCAACCTGACGCGCGGGGGCCGCCGGGGCAGCCACCGCCGTGCTTGCCGCGGCGGTCGTGGGCTCCGCAGCCCGCGCGGCGGGCGGCGCGATGCCGGGGAGCGTTGCGGAAAGCGGCGCAGGTTGGGTCGGCGTGTCGGATGCCGGCTCCAGGCCGGGCGTGGCGGCGGCCTGGACGGTTTCCCGTGGGCCCGCTGCGGCATGCTGCAGGGTGGGGGCGGTGGGCGGACCAGCGGCCCGGTCAGAAAGCGCCGCTGGCACGGCTTCCGCGGTCTGCTCCGTGGCCCCGAAAGCGGCACGCGGGACGGTTGTCGCCGCAGCGGTGGCCGGGCGCGGTGCTTGCACGGGGGGTTCGCGTGAAGGGCGCGCCCGGGCGCTGCCTGCATCCGTCACCGACGTGGCTGGGGCGGCGCGACGGCCGATTGCGGGGGCACTGGTCGGACTGGCCGTGGACCCCGGCGCCACGCTTGGCTGGGCGGCGGCGGCGGGCAGACTGTCGGGAAGCGCGGCGCTCGCCACGTCGGCCGGGACGGCCGCGTCGGTCTGGGCCGCCGCTGCTGCCGGGGCGGCCGGCACGGGGATGGTGTTGCCCGGGATCGGGGCCGGCGCGGCGTTCGCGTCCTGGATTGGCGGCGCTGCAATCAGATCGGGCGATGGCTGGGGCGTCGGGCCGGGCCGGGCCGCCACGGCGCCACCGGGCGCTGCGACCGACGCGGCATTCTGGCTGCCGCCCGATGACACCGAGCTGTCCGGCAAGGCCGCGCCGCTGAGGAGGATGGGCGGGGCCGGGGCAACGATTGCCTGGGCCGCAACACCTGCCAATGGGTCCTGTGCCGGTCCCGTGGCATTGCCGTCTGCTTCCGCTGCCGCGTCCAACAGCGACGCGGAACGGAGGGCGACCTTAGGCTTGGCCATCGTGACGGCCAGCGAAGCCTTGTCGTCGCTTCGTGGCAGGAGCACGGCTGGTAGCTCGGGCAAGGCCATGGCGGGGACCGCGTCCGGTGCAGCGGGCGCGGCGGCTGGCGCAGCCGGCTTGCCCGGCGCCGCCTGGGCGAACGCGTCCAGGACGCTGGCAAACGCGTTGCCGCCATCGGCCGGTTGCGCGGTTGACGCCTGCGTGCCGTCGGCCGGCGCCGCGAGCGTTTGGGGGGAGCTTAGGGTCGGGACGGTGCTGGTCATCGCGCAGAACAAGCGCAAACGCCGTGCCACGCGAAACACCGTGCAATACCGCGGATTTTGCCACCAGGCCGGCACAACTTGCCGGGCGCATGCTGCCGGGTTGGGACAATGCGTGCCCCCGATCGGCAGGTTTACCTTAGCCGGCAGGCGATTTCCCTTATCTACAGGCGTGGCACGGTTCCTGCGGAGGGGCGGCAGAACCTGAAGTCTTGCCCACGCGGGCACATAGAATGGAGTCCCATCCATGTCGTCCCTTTTCGGCGCCTTGGCAACCGCAGTCAGCGGTCTTACCGCGCAATCGTCATCATTCGGCAACATCAGCGACAACGTCGCCAACAGCCAAACGGCCGGCTACAAGCGGACCGACACGAACTTCTCCGACTACCTGACGACCAGCACGCAAACCACCAACGATTCCGGCTTCGTTGCCGCCACGGCCTCGTATCGCAACGATGTCCAGGGCACCATCGCCTCCTCCGACAACGTGACGGCGCTGGCGATCTCCGGCGCCGGCTTCTTCGAGGTCACGCACGCATCGACGAACACGGGCAGCGTCGAGACGCTCAGCAGCAACGTGCAATACACCCGCGACGGCAACTTCACGATCGACAAGAACGGCTACCTGGTGAACGACAACGGCAACGCCCTGAACGGCTGGCTTGCCGACCCGGTCACCGGCATCGTCAACCAGACCACGGTGCAGCCGATCAAGGTCAACACGGGCGCGTCACCGCCCGCCGCCAGCAAGAACGTGACCCTGTCGGCAAACCTTCCGGCGACGCCCAGCTCCGCGACGCCGATCTCCTCGCAGGTAAACATCTACGACGCGAAGGGCTCCTTGCACACGGTCAACCTGACCTGGACGCAGAATGCAGCCGACGACTGGACCGTCGCGGTGACCGCGCCGGACGCCGCCACCCCCACCGTCGGCTCGGCCGAGGTGAAGTTCGGCGACACGTCCGGCAACGCCGTGTCGTCGGGCACGCTGGGCAGCATCGACAACACCAGCGGCAACGTCACGGCCTCCACCTACAGCAATGGCGGCGCCGCATCGGTCAACCTGGCGCTGGATTTCGGCGAAGGGACGCAGAACGTGGCCCTCAACCTCGGCAACTATGGTAGCAGCAGCGGGCTGACGCAGTTTGCCGGGACCAGCTACACGCTCAACGCCGTCACGCAGGACGGCGTGGCACCCGGTTCCTTCAGCGGCGTCACCACCCAGTCGAACGGCAACATCGTCGCGAACTACGACAATGGGAAGTCGGTGACGATCGCCCAGGTGCCGGTCGCCACCTTCGCCAACGTGGATCGCCTGCAAAAGCAGGACGGCCAGGCCTATTCCGCGACGGTGCAGTCCGGCCCCGCCCAAACCAAAACGGCGGGCAGCGGCGCCGGGTCGCTCATCACGGAAGCGCTTGAAGGGTCGAATACCGACATCGCGACCGAGTTCACCAAGCTGATCGTTGCCCAGCAGGCCTATTCCGCCAACACCAAGGTGGTGACCACGGCCAACCAGTTGCTGCAGCAAACGATCGACATGAAGCAGTAGCGGGTTAGGCCTATCCCATGACCCTCGACCTCGGCCTGAACGCGGCATCCAGCGGCCTGGCGAACATCAACCGCCATCTGGCAGTGGTGTCGCAGAACGTCGCCAACGCATCCACGCCGGGCTATGCGCGGGAAGTGGTGGCGGACACCACGCTCACCGCCGGCGGCGTGGGCTACGGCGTGCGCTCGGGCGTTGCGACGCGGGAAACCGATGCGGCGCTGCAAAATGCGTTGAACGAACAGAACGGCACGGTCGCCGGATTGCAGGTGCGCTCCGACGCGCTTGCTTCCGTGGATGCGGCGCAGGGCACGACGGGCGCCGGCAACGACCTGTCCAGCCGGCTGGGGGCGCTGGCGGATGCGTTCACCACGCTGGGCAGCAACCCGGCCAACCAGGCACAGCAGGCTGCCGTGGTGAACGCCGCGACGACGTTGGCGGGCGGCATCCGCGACCAGGCCGCGGCCTATTCGGCGGCGCGGCAAACGGCGCAGAACGGCCTTGCGACCGACGTCACCAGCCTCAACACGGCGGTGGCCGCGATCGGCGCCCTGTCGGACAAGATCATCGCGGCGCAATCCCGCGGCGAAAGTACCGCGGATTTGGAAGCGCAGCGCGACGCGCAGGAGCAGACGGCGGCGCAACTCGGCGGCCTGCGCTTCCTGCCCAACGGCAATGGCGACGTGACGGCGGTGACCGGCGGCCTGGTGGTGAACACGCGGGCGGCGTCCGGGCCGTTCAGCATCGCCGCCGCCACGCTCGGCAACGGCGCGGCCGGCCCGCCGCTGCTGCTGTCGGGCAACGACGTCACCGCGGCGGTGGACGCCGGCAGCATCGGCGCGCGCTTGACGTTGCGCGACAAGACGTTGCCGCAGGCCCAGGCCGGGCTGGACGAGTTCGCCCAAACGCTTGCCACCCGGTTGAACAACCAGGGCCTCAACCTGTTCACCGACCCGGCCGGGAACCCGCCGGCCACGGGCGGCGCCCCGGTGCAGGCGGGATATGTCGGCTTCAGCGCGGCCGTGCGGGTCAACCCGTTGGTGGCGGCGAAGCCGAGCCTGGTGCGCGACGGCACGCAGGATGTCGCCGCGGGCACGGGGGGCGCCAGCGCGTTCACCGTCAACCCCACGGGCGGCCCGGCGGGCAGCACGACGCTGATCAACCGCATCCTGCTGTACGGGTTCGGCACCGAGGCGCAGGCCGGCACGCCGCAGGCCGCGCCGAACACCGCGGGCCTGGGTCCCAACGGCACCATCGCGCTGTCGTATGGCACTGGCGGCACGTTGGCGAGCTTCGCCGTCAACCTGGTCAGCGCCCAGGCGGAGGCGGCCAGTTCCGCCAAGGACGACCTGACGAACGCCAGCGCCCTGCAATCCACCTTGCAAACCAAGTTGCAGGGCGAGACCGGCGTGTCCATCGATACGGAGTTGTCGAACTTGGTGACCTTGCAGAATGCCTACGGCGCCAACGCCAAGATCATCACGGCGGCCCAGTCGATGTGGAACAGCCTGCTGTCGGCGGTGTCGCCGTGAGCGGCGCGGTGTCCGGTGTCGTCGGGCAGGCGCTGTATGCCAGCACGTCGGCCAAGGCGCAGCTCGACACGCTCAGCAGCCAGATCGCCACCGGGAAGGTGTCGACCAGCTACGCCGGGCTCGGCGCCCAGGCACAGACCTCGCTGGATTTGCGTCCGCAGATCGGCCACCTGGCGGCGCAATCCTCGGCGATCGACGCCGTGACGGGGCAGTTGGGCGTCACCCAAACGGCGTTGACGCGGATCACCAGCATCGCCAGCACGTTCAACGCGCAGCTCGCCACCTTGAACAACGTGACGCCGACGCAGATCGACAGCGTGGCGACGAACGCCCGCGCGGCGTTGCAGCAGGTCGCCTCGCTTCTGGACAGCACGGATGGCGGCAACTACGTGTTTGCCGGCACGGACTCGGCCAACCCGCCGGTGCCGAACCCGGCCAATATCCTGACGTCCGGCTTCTTCACGCAGATCGCCACGGCCGTGTCCGGCCTGTCGACGAACGGCGCCGCGGCCACCGCCGCCAGCACGCTGGCGATCGCCTCGTCCGATGCGACGGGGACGACGCCGTTTTCCGGGCCGCCGGGCCAGGCCCCGACCCTTCAGTTGGGGTCGGGCGCGGCGGTCCAGGTGGGCGTGCTGGCCAATGCCAACACGCTTGCGGTGTCGGCCGGCACCTCCACCACGGGGTCCTACACGCGCGACATCCTGCGCGGGCTGGCGACGCTGGCGAACCTGTCGAGCGCCGACGCCAACGTGTCCGGCTTCACCGCGCTGGTGCAGGACACGCAAACCAGCCTGTCCGGCGCGATCAGCGCCATCGGCAGCGAAGCCGGGGCGCTGGGCGACGTGCAGACTTCCTTGAAGGCGGTGCAATCGCAGGATGGCGACACCAGCACGGCACTGACGGCGCAGGTGTCTTCCGTCGAAGACGTGGACGCGGCCAAGGCGATCACCAGCCTGTCGCAAGTCCAAACCCAACTCAGCGCCAGCTACAAGCTGATCTCGGAGATCAGCCACTTGTCCCTGGTGGATTATCTTTGACGGATTTACCTCCGCTTAACGCCCGCCACTCATACTGATGCAGAGCCCACGAAAAACGTGAGGCATGTTCCAACGTCAGAGCCAACAAGGTAAGACACCATGTCCTCAGTTAATACCAACACCGCTGCGTATGTGGCGCTGCAATCGCTGAACCAGACCAACTCCGCGTTGCAGACCGCGCAGAAGCAGATCTCCACCGGCTACCGCGTCAACGACGCCACGGATGACGGCGGTGCGTTCGCCGTGGCGCAGAAGGTTCGTTCGGACGTCAGCGCGTTGACCAGCGTCAACCAGCAGTTGGGCAATGCCCAGGGCCTGGTCACGACGACGGTCTCCTCGCTGACCAGCATTTCCAACTCGTTCACCGCTGCCAAGGCGCTGCTGGTGAAGATCGCGGATAACAGCATCTCCGACGACCAGCGCGCGCAGTATGTCACCTCGTTCAAGTCGCTGGTTTCCAGCGTGGCGGACGCGGTCGACGGGTCGACCTATAACGGGCAGACCCTGCTGGGAAAGGCGGCCGGCAGCGTTTCGGCGAGCGCGAAGACGGTCATCAGCAACGAGTCCGGCTCCGTCAGCACGATCAGCGCCGAGGATAACAGCAGCACGGCCAACAGCCTGGCGGCGTTGATCGGCGGCTCGTTCTCGCGCAGCTCGACCGGTGTGGATACCTTCAGCGGCACCGGCTTCACCACCTCCTCTTCCGCGCAAACGGCGGCGGTGGCGGCGTTGGCGACCGGTGCCGGTTTCGATACCGCGCAAACCGCGGTGGCGAACCAGCTGAACCAGGCCGGTGCGGACTCGAACTACCTGAGCAGCCAGATCACGTTCAACAGCAACAAGATCGACAGCCTGAATTCGGGCCTCGGTGCGCTGGTGGACGCTGATCTGTCGAAGGAATCGGCGGTGCTCCAGTCGTTGCAGATCAAGCAGCAGCTGGGCACGCAGGCGCTTTCGATTGCCAACCAGGCACCCCAGAGCCTGCTCAGCCTCTTCAAGTAAGACGCTGATACGGGGGCGGCGTCACAGCCGCCCCCGTCGCTTGCCCCGTAAGTCTCTCCCCAGGATGCCCAATGTCCAACCTAGTTCTTGAATTGCGTCCGGGCGAAGTGATGATCGTGAACGGGGCGCCGATCCGCTTCCGCACGAAGTCCCGTCTGGAGCTGACAGCCCACGCCCGCTTCCTGTTCGGCAAGCAGATCATGCAGCCGGACCAGGCCGACAGCCCGGCGCGCCGCATCTACTTCGCGCTGCAATCCGCCTATATCGGCGTGGATGAGGAGCGTCCGCGCGGCCTTGCCTCCGCCCGCACCCTGATCGCGGCGTTCAAGGACGCGACCTCCTCCGCGCTGGCGCGGGAGATCCTGGACCGCGCGATGGCCGCCGCCGAGGCGGATGATTGTTATGGCGCGCTGAAGCTGGCCCGCCGCATCATCCGCCACGAGGACACCATACTGGGCCGCGACCGCGTGGACGCGCCGCCGGTTGCCGCGATGGAAGCCGCCGAGTAAGGAGCCGCCTATGTCTGCCTATATGCAGGCCACCCGCGCCTATCAGACATCCTCCGAAAGCCGCAGCCTGCGTGCCCAGGAGGCGGACATCTTCCACCGGGCCAACGGTGCGATGCGGACGGCGCTGAACGGCACGGAGCTGGACCGCGTCCGCGCCGTGGCCGACAATCGCAGGCTTTGGTTGACGGTCCTGGGCCTGGTGCAGGACCCGCAGAACCAGTTGCCGGTTCCGGTCCGCGCCTCGCTGATGTCCGTCGGCCGCTCCGTGCAGCGCGAAATGGACGCACCCTCGCCCGACCTCGATTTCCTGATCTCGGTCAACGAGAACGTGTCGGCCGGGCTTTCCGCCCGCTAGCCATGAGCGGCTCGATCGGTGGCCTCGGCAGCCTGGTGCTTTCGCTGTTCAACAGCGGCGACAGCAGTTCGGGCGTGTCCGGCCTATTGTCCACGATCAATGGTGGCGGCACAACGACCAGCAACGTGAACCCCGTTGCGGCGCTGAAGACCGCCGAAGCGAACAGCACCAAGGAGATTGCCCGGACCGCCGCCGACCCGACGGTTGCACGCGACGTCGCGACGTTTCGCGCCAAGGTGGCCGCGGCCACCAGCCCTGCGCAACTGCTCAAAGACCCGACGGTGCTGAAGGTGCTGTTGACCGCGAACGGGCTGGGTGACCAGGCGCAATACCCGGCGCTGGCACAGAAGGCCCTGTTGTCCAACACGACGGACAGCAAATCGCTTGCCAATACCCTGGCCAACACGACGTGGAAGTCGGTTGCGGCGACCTACGACTTCGCCAACAAGGGCTTGTCCATTCTCAAGAACCCCAAGGTGCTGGATACGCTGGCCAACGGCTACGCGGAGGTGACCTGGCGCAACTCGCTGGACGCGACCACGCCGGGCTTGTCGGAAGCGCTGACCTTCAAGGGCGAGGCGTCCACCATCAAATCCGTCGACCAGATCCTCGGCGACTCAACCTTGCGCACCGTGGTGACCACCGCGCTGGGCATCCCGCAACAGATCGCGTTCCAGGATCTCGGCGCGCAGGAACTGGCAATCAGCTCGAAGCTGGATATCACCCGGTTCAAGGACCCGAAATTCGTGGAAGCGTTCACCACGCAATACCTGATCGCCGCGGGCAACGCCGCCAGCAGCAGCACTGGTTCCAGCACCAGCCTGGACAGTATCGCCGCATCCGCCCGCGGCCTCGTGGTCTAGGACCAACGCACGACCCCGGCGTCTGTCATGCCGACATCGCTTGAAGGCGATTGCGGAGGCGACCGCCAGCACCCGTTCTCCGGGTTCCGCCATCAAAGCCGTTTGTGCTGGAGCCAGGTGCGGACGGCTTGGATGTGTTCCGCTTTGCGTTCCAGCGGCAGCCAGTGCCCGGCGGGCAAACTGGTCACGGTTAGGTCTGCGCACGCCGCGCGCATCGGGTCGCCTTGGCGATTGCCGGTGATGCTGCAGATCTGATCGAAATCGCCGTTGATGAACAGCACTGGCTGCGACAGGCGGCCGCCATTCGGCGCCTTGCGAGCGTAGGCGATGTTGGCGTCGTCGTTGAGGTACCAGGCGCAAGCGGGCCGGAAGCCCCGGGCGTTGAACGCCTGTGCCAGCACGTCGAAATCCGTTGGCGGCCAAAGGGCCGGGTCAGGTTGCGTCGGCGGGGCGCGGTGCGCGGGGCCGAACCGCCCGCCGTTGCGCGTGACGATCGCATTCGGCGACACCGTGCCGATGGCGGCGGGGCTGCCTGGCCGGAAGATCGACGCCAGCGATGCTGGCTGATCGGCGTCGAGGTCGGCGACGGCCGTCTCGAAATTCGTCATGTAGAAGCGGTAGTAATCCCATTGGCCATCCGGATACTGGTCAGCCGGGTAGATCGTGCGATCGACCAGCGGGACGACCGTGGGCAAGGCGTGCCCGTCGGGTTGATACGCCAACGAGGTCAGCACGACGCCACGGCAGCGCGCCGGCTCGTGCGCGGCCAATGCCCCGGCCACAACACAGCCCCAGTCATGGGCAACCCAGATCGCAGGCTCGCCGCCGAAATGGTCATGCAGCTCCGCCATGTCCGCCACGACCTTCTCGATCGTGTAGGCGTCGTTGGCTGCAGGTGCGGAGGAGCCGCCATAGCCGCGCAGATCGGGTGCGACGCAGTGCCAGCCGTCGGTGGCGAACGCCTCCATCTGGGCGCGCCACATCAAACCGATGCCTGGCCAGCCATGGAGGAAGATCATCAACGGTCCGTCGGCCGGCCCGCACGCAATGCAGTGCGTGGTTTGGCGAGGCGTGCTGAAGGAGTGCGAGACCAGCGTGGTGGAGGGCATTCGCCACCCTACGCCGATCGGCGGTTTGCTATAAGCCCGGCAGTTGCGCATGGGGTCTGAAGTGAAGCTTCAGAGTGGATGGCTTGCGGCAGCAAAGAAATCCTCGGCCTCGCAGATCGAGCTGATTGTGCGGGGGCCCAGGATTGTCAGCGCGCCGCCGCCAGCCCTTGACCACCCCGGCCAGAGGGTGAGGATCGATCCAACCGTTCCGGAGCCCCTCCCTTGGCCACACATCGCATCCCTGCCACGCCCGAAACCGTCCGCTGGGGCCTGTTCGACGCCAGCTTCCCGCCGCTGCTGACCGTCGCGTCGGGTGACACGGTGGTACTGGAATGCGTGTCCGGCACGCCGGAGGTGCTGCCGCCTGCCAGCATGGGCCGCACCGTGCCGCCGGCGTTGCGCGCCATCCATGCCGCCAACCCGGCGCGCATGACCGGGCACATCCTCACCGGCCCGGTCGCCATTGCCGGCGCCGAGCCCGGCGACACGCTGGAGGTGCGGATCGACGCCATCGAGCTTGGGGCGGATTGGGGCTATTGCGGCTTCCGTCCCTTGGGCGGCACCCTGCCGGAGGATTTCCCGGAGCGGTTCCTCAGCCACATCGCCGTGGACCAGGCGCGCCGGGTCGGAACGCTGCCCTGGGGGACGGAGCTGCCGCTGGCGCCGTTCTTCGGCGTGATGGGCGTGGCGCCGCCGCCGCGATACGGCGCCATCTCCACCAAGGAGCCGCGCGAGCATGGCGGCAACCTCGACAACAAGGAACTGGGCGCCGGTGCCACGCTGTTCCTGCCGGTGTGGGTGCCGGGCGCGAACTTCTCCGCCGGCGATGGCCACGGCGTGCAGGGCGATGGCGAGGTGTGCATCAACGCGCTGGAAACCTGCCTGACCGGCACCTTCACCTTCACCCTGCACAAGGCGGCGGGCCTGGCCTATCCGCGCGGGGAAACCGCCACTCACTTCATCAGCATGGGCATGAACGAAGACCTAGACCTGGCGATGAAGCAGGCGCTGCGTCAGATGATCGCCTTCATCTGCGGCCGGACGAATTTGTCGCGGGAGCAGGCCTACGCCTTCTGCTCGCTGGCGGTGGATTTCCGGGTGACGCAGACGGTGAACGGTGAAAAGGGCGTGCACGGCATGCTGCGCAAGGGTTTGCTGTTCTAAATTCAGGCGCCAACGCTATCGCTTGTGGCATTTACGGAGTTACCCACAAGTTTTTGTGTCAGCCGGCTGGTGCCTGGCCTTTCCGCCCGCTACCGTATGTTGCGGTCGAATGAGGGAAGGGCACCAGCGATGGATTGGACGGATGAGGTCATCGACCGGCTGAAAACCCTGTGGGGGGAAGGCGTGTCGACCGCGGAGATCGGCCGCCGCATCGGCGTGTCCAAGAACGCCGTCGTGGGCAAGGCCCATCGCCTGTTGCTGGAGCCGCGGCCCTCGCCGATCCGCCGCGGCCCCCCCGCCACGGCGGCGGTGGCGAAGCGGCCGGCCGTGCGCCGGACCGTCGGTCCGACCCTGCCGTCCATGACGTCGGCGCCGCCGGAGCGGGAGCGTGCGGCTCCGCCCCCGCTTGCACCCGCAGCGCCACCGCCGGCCCCGGTGCTGCGCGCCGTCCATCGCGCGCCGGGCGGCCGCCTGGTGGCGTGTTGCTGGCCGATCGGGGAGCCGGGGACGCGGTCGTTCCGCTTCTGCGACGCCGAGTCGCTGCCCGGCAAGCCCTATTGCTCGACCCACGCCGCGCTGGCCTATGTGAAGGTGCGGGACCGTCGGGAGGAAGCCGCCTAGCCGACCGCACGCCGCGCCCATCACGATTTCGTTGCGTTGTGCGACCGGTCGCCGTAGCGTGGCGGCCTGGGTGGGCGGGCGCCGGTTTGGCCTGTTCCTTGTCAAGCAGGGAAGACAGGCATGGTCGTTGGCGTGGTGAAATGGTTCAACCCGACCAAGGGCTACGGCTTTATCGCGCCGGAAACCGGTGGCAAGGACGTGTTCGTCCACATCAGCGCCGTGCAGCGGGCCGGCTTGTCGAACCTGAACGAAGGCCAGAAAGTGCAATTCGAGGTCGAGCAGCAGCAGAATGGCCGCGCTGCCGCGGTGGGTCTTGCCGCCGCGGAGTGATTGCGGGCCTTGAACCCGCCTCGGCTGCCTTGTAGCTAGGCAGGATGACCGTCCGACTCAACTCGACCTTGGCCGCGCCGCGGCGCCCGGCTGCGGCGCTCGACGCAGATGCCGTTCGTTCCGCCTATCGCAGGTGGGCCTCCGTGTACGACATGCTGTTCGGCGGCGTGTCCGCGCCGGGGCGACGTCGCGCGGTCGCCGCGGTCAACGCCTTGCCGGGACGGGACGTGCTGGAGGTCGGCGTCGGCACCGGCCTGGCACTGCCGCATTACGCGGCACAGAAGCGGGTGACCGGGATCGATCTGTCCGCCGACATGCTGGCCCGCGCCCGCACCCGCGTGGAGCGGGAGGTGCTGGCCAACGTGGTGGCGTTGCAGGAGGAGGACGCCGAGGCGACCGGCTTCGCCGACGGCCAGTTCGACATCGCCGTGGCCATGTTCGTCGCGTCCGTCGTGCCAAACCCGCGGCGCCTGCTGGCGGAAATGCGGCGGGTGGTGAAGCCGGGCGGCACCCTGCTGTTCGTCAACCACTTCGCGGCGACCAGTGGACCCCGGCTGGCGGTGGAGCGGGCCATGGCGCCGGCCGGCCGCGCCCTGGGCTGGCATCCGGACTTCAAGACGGAAGCGTTGTTGCCGCCGGACGACCTGGCCCGCGCCACCAGCACGTCCGTACCACCACTGGGGCTTTTCACCCTCATTCACCTACCCAATTAGGCATCGTTGCCGCCCCGACCTTGATTAGCGGCAACCGGTCGGATAGGTCGGTGCAATGACGCGCGTATGGAGTTTACGGGGCAGATGACGCAAATCCGGCGGCTGTTGACGCTTCCCGCCTTGGTCACCCCCCTGCTGGCCGGCGCGGTCCCGGCCATGGCCCAGGTGCCGACCCCGTGGGCGATCGGCATGCAGAACGCCCACAGCCCGGTGGAAAGCGGCATCCAGAGCCTGCACACGCTGGTCAACACGCTGATGATCCTGATCGTGATCTTCGTGGCGCTGTTGCTCGGCTACGTGATGTGGAAGTTCAACCGCAAGCGCCACCCGGTCGCCAGCCGCACCAGCCACAACACCGTGCTGGAAGTCGCCTGGACGGTGTTGCCGGTGCTGGTCCTGGTGGTGATCGCCATTCCGTCCTTCAAGCTGGTCTATTTCGAGGACCGGGTGCGGGACGCCGACCTGACGATCAAGGTCACGGGACACCAGTGGTTCTGGGAATACGGCTACCCCGACAGCAACAACATCCATTTCGAAAGCTACATGGTCGCTGACCAGGACATCAAGCCCGGGCAAATCCGCCATCTTTCGGTGGATAACCCGCTGGTCGTGCCGGCCGGCAAGAACATCCGCATCCTGACCACGGGGGCGGACGTGATCCACAGCTTCTTCATCCCGTCGCTCGGGGTGCAGCGCTACGCCATTCCGGGCCGCACCATCGAGACGTGGATGAAGGTTGACCAGCCGGGCGACTATTATGGCGAGTGCAACCAGATTTGCGGCACCAACCACAGCGCGATGCCGATCCACGTGCATGCGGTGACGGAAGCGGACTACAAGACTTGGCTGGAGCAGGCGAAGACCAAGTTTGCCAGCGATGCGGGGCCGGGCGCCACGCACTACGCGGCATTGGTTTCCAAGTAATCCCGGCGGCGCAGGAGAGTTCGGACGATGTCGGCCACCACCCACGACCACGCGCCTGACGACCACCACGGCCATGCCCCAGGCTTCGTGCACCGCTGGCTGTTTTCCACCAACCACAAGGACATCGGCACGCTTTACCTGATCTTCGCGATATGCGCGGGGATCGTGGGCGGCATCCTGTCGATGATCATGCGGGCGCAGCTTGAATCGCCCGGCAACCAGATCGTGGCGACCGGACAGGCGTGGAACGCGCTGGTGACGGCCCATGGCTTGATCATGATCTTCTTCACCGTCATGCCGGCGATGATCGGCGGGTTCGGCAACTGGTTCGTGCCGCTGATGATCGGCGCGCCGGACATGGCCTTCCCGCGCCTGAACAACATTTCCTTCTGGCTGCTGGTGCCGGCTTTTCTGCTGGTACTGGCCGGCCTGCTGACGGGCGACGGCGCCGGGTCCGGCTGGACGCTGTATACGCCTTTGTCGGCGCAGCAAGACATCTCGATGGATTACACGCTGTTCGCGCTGCATCTGGCGGGTATTTCCTCGCTGCTGGGCGCTATCAACTTCATCACCACCATCTTCAACATGCGCACGCCGGGCATGACGCTGCACAAGATGCCTTTGTTCGTGTGGTCGATGCTGGTGACGGCGTTCCTGCTCCTGCTCGCCATCCCGGTCCTGGCGGGCGCCATCACCATGCTGATCACCGACCGCAATTTCGGCACGTCGTTCTTCGACCCGAAGGGTGGTGGCGACCCGCTGCTGTTCCAGCATCTCTTCTGGTTCTTCGGGCACCCCGAAGTGTACATCATGATCCTGCCGGGCTTCGGCATGATCAGCCACATCGTCTCCACCTTCTCGCGCAAGCCGGTGTTCGGTTACCTGGGCATGGCCTACGCGATGGTAGCGATCGGCGTGGTCGGCTTCGTCGTGTGGGCGCACCATATGTTCGTGTCCGGCATCAGCGTCGACACGCGGGCCTACTTCATGGCGGCGACGATGGTCATCGCCGTGCCGACCGGGATCAAGATCTTCTCCTGGATCGCCACCATGTGGGGCGGGTCGATCGAGATGAACACGCCCATGTTGTGGGCGGTGGGCTTCATCTTCTTGTTCACCGTCGGCGGCGTCACGGGCGTGGTGCTATCCAATGCTGGCATCGACCAGATCCTGCACAACAGCTACTACGTGGTGGCTCACTTCCACTATGTGCTGTCGCTCGGCGCGTTGTTCTCCATCTTTGCCGGCTTCTACTATTGGATCGGCAAGATGAGTGGGCACCAGTATCCGGAGTTCTGGGGTAAGGTGCATTTCTGGGTCACGTTCGTCGGCGTCAACCTGACGTTCTTCCCAATGCACTTCCTCGGCCTGAACGGCATGCCGCGCCGCTATCCGGACTATCCGGCTGCGTTCGCCGGGTGGAACCACGTGGCGTCGATCGGGGCCTATATCGGCGGCTTCTCGGTGCTGATCTTCCTGTTCGTGGTGTTCAAGACCTTTACCTCGAAGGTGAAGCTGGCGGAGAACTACTGGGGCGAGGGCGCCACGACGCTGGAGTGGACCGTCACCTCGCCGCCGCCGTTCCACACCTTTGAAGAGCTGCCGCGGGTTAGATGAGCGACGCCACGCTCAACGCGTCGCTGCCGGTCGCAACCGGGGCCGAGTGGCGAGACTGGCTGGCGCTGCTCAAGCCCCGTGTGGTGACCCTGGTCGTGTTGACGGGCCTTGTTGGAATGCTGGTGGCGCCGGGGCACCTGCACCCGGTGTTGGGGCTGACGACGGTGTTGTGCATCGCCTTGGCGGCTGGCGCGTCGGGCGCCATCAACATGTGGTACGATCGCGATATCGACGCGATCATGGCGCGCACCAGCCGCCGGCCGATCCCGGCGGGCAAAGTCGCGCCCGGGGAGGCACTTGCCTTCGGCGTGGTGCTCGCCGTGGCTTCGGTCCTGTTGATGGGGCTAGCCACGAACGTCGTCGCTGCCGCCTGGCTGGCGTTGTCGATCGGGTTTTACGTGTTCATCTACACGATGTGGCTGAAGCGCCGCACGCCGCAGAACATCGTCATCGGCGGAGCGGCAGGGGCATTCCCTCCGATCATCGGTTGGGCCGCGGTTAACGGGCATGTCGGCGCCATGCCGCTGCTGCTGTTCGCGATCGTATTCCTGTGGACGCCGCCGCATTTCTGGTCGTTGGCATTGTACGCCTGCAAGGATTATGGCCGCGCCGGCGTGCCAATGTTGCCCGTGGTGGCCGGCGCCCGGCACACCCGGTTGCAAATCCTGCTCTACACCCTCGTGCTGACGCCGGTATCCGTCTTGCCGTGGCTGCTGGGTTACGCCGGCGCTGTCTACGGGCTGACCGCCGCGGCGCTCGGCATCGGCTTCATTCTCAGTGCCGTGTTGGTTTGGCGGGATCGCCAGGACGCGAGCGGGGTGAGCTTGACCAACGACGCTCCGGCCCGCGCCGCGTTCCGGTTCTCGCTGGCTTACCTCGCGATCCTGTTCGCGGCGGTCGCGATCGACCATTTCGTTGGCTGATGACTTCCCGCCGCCGCTTTCCCCGGCTCAGGCGGCCGAGCTTCGGCGGCGCCAGCGCGGGCGCAACATTGCCCTGCTCATCGTCCTGGTCGCCGTGGTCGCGCTGTTCTACGCGATCTCCATCGTCAAGCTGAGCGGCGGATCATGACGCGGAACAGCGTGTTCGGCGGCGGGCTCGTGGTCGTGATCGCCGGCATGGTCGGGCTGTCGTTTGCGTCCGTTCCGCTGTATCGCTTGTTCTGCTCGGTCACCGGCTACGGGGGCACGCCGCAGATCGGCCCGGAGGCGCCGCAGGCCGAGGTGTCGCGCGACATCACCATCGCGATGAACGCCGACACCAGCCCGCAACTGCCGTGGTCCTTCACGCCGGAAAAGCGGCGGGTGACGATGAAGCTGGGGGAGGAGCAACTCGCCTTCTACGACGGCAAGAACCTGTCGGACCACACCATCACCGGACACGCGCTGTACAACGTCACCCCGGATGTGGTCGGACGCTATTTCCACAAGACGGAATGCTTCTGCTTCACCTCGCAAACGCTTGCCGCGGGCGAGAAGGTGCAGTTCCCCGTCACCTTCTGGGTGGACCCGGCGATCTTGCAGGATCCCGAAACCCGTGACGTCCACACGATCACGCTGTCGTACACCTTCTTCCCCTCCTTGGAGGAGGCCGCCCGGGTCGGCGCGCTGGCGAAGGCCGGGCCCCACACCGGCAACACCGGCCAGCCGCGTATCCTGGAGCAAGGCGCCGCTGGGGGATGACGCGCCCCGCTGCACATTCTATCCTGGCGTTGCGACGCCGCCCAACTCGATAGGTCTGCCCCATGGACACCCACGCAACGACCGCGCCCATTGCCACCTCCGGATTGAAGCAGCCCTATCACCTCGTGAACCCCAGCCCGTGGCCGCTGGTCGGCTCACTGGGGGCCGGTTTGACGGTGGTCGGCATCATCCACGCCGCCCATTTCGGCACTTACACCTGGCTGGCGCTCGGCTTGATCGTCGTGTTGGCCACCATGGCGATGTGGTGGCGGGACGTGCTGTCGGAAAGCCGCACGCCCGGCCTGCACACTGCCGTGGTCCGGCTCGGTTTGCGCTACGGCATGACGCTGTTCATCACCAGTGAGGTGATGTTCTTCGTCGGGTTCTTCTGGGCATTCTTCCACTTTGCCTTGTTCCCGGAACATGTGTTGGACGTGACTGGTCCTGCGATCTGGCCGCCCGCGGGCATCGAGACGTTCGACCCGTTCAACCTGCCGTTCCTGAACACGATGATCCTGCTGCTGTCCGGCTGCACGGTGACCTGGGCGCACCATGCGCTGATCGAGAACGACCGCCGGCACCTGATCATGGCGCTCGGGTTGACCGTCCTGCTCGGCCTGTCGTTCACCGGCTTCCAGGCGCTGGAATACTCGGACGCGCCGTTCAAGTTCAGCGGTGGCGGCGTCTACCCGGCGGTATTCTTCCTCGCCACGGGGTTCCACGGCTTCCACGTCATCGTCGGGACATGCTTCTTGATCGTGTGCTGGTTCCGATCCCGCGACGGGCAGTTCACGCCGCAGCGGCATTTCGGGTTTGAGGCCGCGGCCTGGTACTGGCACTTCGTCGACGTGGTGTGGCTGTTCCTGTTCGTCGCGATCTACTGGTGGGGCGCCGGCGTCACGGTTGCGGAGTAGCGTGTCCGGCACCGTCGCGCCGGGCCTGCTCCGAACGTCGCTGCTGTGCCGCTGCCCCCGTTGCGGCCAGGCCGGCATCTTCGCCGGCGTGCTTACCATTCGGGATCGCTGCCCGGCCTGTGACCTGAACCTGGCAGCCGCGGATACTGGGGATGGCGCCGCCGCGTTCATCATCCTGATCGAGGGTGCGGCGCTGGTGGCACTCGCCTTTTGGGTGGAGTTTCGCTTCAACCCGCCGCTATGGGTGCACGCCGTGCTATGGCCGGCTTTGGCCATCCCGGTGACGGTGCTGATGATGCGCCCCATCAAGGCATTCCTCGTCGCCCAGCAATTCCGCAACCGTCCCGATGAGATGGGGGCGGAATGACGGCGGCGAGCATCCCGGTTCGGCAATCCCGCTTCCGCGCCTTGCTGGCACCCGCGGCCACCACCGCGGTCATGCTGGCCATGCTAGTGGCATTGGGCGTGTGGCAATTGCATCGGCTGCAGTGGAAGACCGGTTTGCTGGCGGAGATCGACCGGGCGGAAGCGTCCGCGCCGGTCCCGTTGCCGGCGCATCCGCTGCCGTTCACCAAGGTCAGCGCCACCGGGCACCTGCGCGGTGATCTGTCGGCGTTCTACAGCGTGGACGTGCGCGACGTGCCGGGCGGCACCGCCATCGGTGCGCAGTTGATCCAGCCTTTGGAACGGCCGGGGCAAGACCCGGTGCTGGTGGACCGCGGATGGGTGCGGGAAGGCCAGAACGTTGGGGCTGCCGATGGGGACGTGACCGTCACCGGCTACATCCGCGACCCGGCAGTGCCCGGCATGTTCAGCCCGGCCGATGATGTGGCCACGCGGCATTTCTATACCCTTGACCCTGCCCGTATCGGCGCGGCGCTCGGCTTGCCGCAGGTGGCACCCTTCACCCTGGTGGCACTGGGGAATGGCGGCGTGCCTGAGCCGGCGAGCGCCTTGCCGCGTCCGCCGAACGACCATTTGAACTACGCGCTGACCTGGTTTGGCCTGGCCGTCTCCCTGCTGGTGGTGTTCGGCGCCTACGTCCGAAAGGTGTTCCGCGCATGAACGCTGCGGCCGGCTTGGCCTACGAACGGCTGCAGGATCGCTTCACCCGCATCGCCACGTTGAACGAGGCGGCTGCCATGCTGGGGTGGGACGCCGCGGCGATGATGCCGGAAGGCGGGGCGGTCGCGCGCGGCGACCAGTTGGCGGTGCTGGCCGGGCTGGCGCATGGACAACTGACGGCGCCGTCGGTGGCGGACGACCTGGCGGAGGCGGAAGCCCCGGCCGACCCGTGGCGGGACGCCAATCTGCGGCTGATGCGGCACGCCTACACCCGCGCGACCGCCATCCCGTCCGACCTGGTGGAGGCCACCGCGCGGGCCAACGCCGCCTGCGAAACGGTGTGGCGGCAGGCCCGCCGCACCGCCGACTTCGCCCTGGTGGCGCCACATCTGGCGGAGGTGGTGCGGTTGACCCGCCACGCGGCGGAGGCGTTGGCGCCGGTGCTCGGCCTGTCGCCGTACGATGCGCTAATGGATGGCTACCAACCCGGCGTCACCGCCGCGGACGTCACGCCGGTCTTCACCCAATACGAGGCGTTCCTGCGCAACGCGCTGCCGCGGGCGCAGGAACGGCAGGCACGCGCGCCGGCCCCGCTGCCCTTGCCGGGCCGCTTCCCCGCCGAGCAGCAGGAGGCACTGTGCCGCTGCCTGTCGGAGCGGGCGGGATTGGAGTTCACCCATGCGCGGCTGGATCGCTCCACCCACCCGTTCTGCGGCGGCACACCGACCGACGTGCGCATCACCACGCGGTATGACGAGGCGGACCCGGCGCAGGCGGTCATGGGCGTGCTGCACGAAACCGGCCACGCGCTGTACGAGCGCGGCCTGCCGGCTGCCTACGCCCGCCAGCCGGTGGGGGAAGCCGCTGGGATGGGGGTGCACGAAAGCCAATCCCTGATCGTCGAGATGCAGGCCTGCCGCTCCGACGCCTACCTGGCCTGGCTCGGCCCCCAATTGCACGCGACGTTCGGTGGCGACCCGGCGCCATATCAGCCGGACAACCTGGCCCGGTTGTGGCGCCGGGTGCGCCCGGGCTTCATCCGGGTGGATGCGGATGAGATGACCTACCCGGCCCATATCATCCTGCGCTTCCGGCTGGAGCAGGCGCTGGTGTCGGGTGCGCTGGACGTGCCGGCCTTGCCCGGCGCCTGGAACGACGGAATGCGTGGGCTGCTCGGCATCGTGCCGCCGGACGATGCGAAGGGCTGCCTGCAGGACATCCACTGGTATGATGGCGGGTTCGGCTACTTCCCGTCCTACACGCTGGGGGCGATGGCGGCCGCGCAGTTGATGGCCGCGGCCCGCCGCGCCGTGCCGGGCATCGACGCCGCGCTGGGCCGCGGCGAACACGCGCCGCTGCTGGCTTGGCTGCGCACCAACGTCCACGGCCAGGGCAGCCGCCTCGGGTTCAACGACCTGCTGCGCGCCGCCACCGGCAAGCCGCTCGACCCGGCGGATTTCGAGGCGCACCTGGCGGGCCGCTACCTCTCCTAGCCAGGCCGGCCCAGCAACCGGGCGTTAACCCGGTCGCGACATAGTCGTAACTGCAATGCCACGCATCGTTCATGTTCGCACGGCGGAATGGATGCGCGCCGTCCGAGCGGGCGCGCGCGCGCTGCATGGTGCGCGCCAGGCGGCCACGGCGTTGGAGTTCGCGCTGGTGAGCATGCCGCTGGTGACGTTCCTGGTCGGGATCATGTCCTTCGGCTACGTGTTCTATCTGCAATTCGCGCTGGACTACGCGTTGCAGCAGGCCGTGCGCCAGGTTCAGATCGGCAACGTGCCCGGCAGCACCTCGGCCAACACCTTTATCAGCAGCGTCATGTGCCCGATCCTGTCGCAGTTTGCGTCCTGCACCGGCTTGCAGGTCTCGGTGCAGCCGGTTTCGGACTACCTGTCCAGCTACTCGACGGTTGCCAGCGCGTCCCAGCCGACCGCCTTCTGCATTGGACAGCCCGGCACGCTGATGTTCGCGCGGGCGGCCTACCAGGCGCCGGTATGGGCCAGCTTCATGGTGTTCGCCTTGCCCACCAGCCCGTCATCGTCTGGGCAGAACATCGTGTCCGCGGCCGCCTTTGCCAACGAGAATCCATCCGGCGTCAGCGTGGCGGCGTTGTCCGGATGCTGAGACTGCTGCGCAGCCGCCGCGGCCTGGCGGGGCTGGAGTTCGCCATCGTGGCGCCCTTCCTGCTGACGCTGCTGCTCGGGCTGACGGATTTGTCCCGGGCGATCATCGTCGGCCGTCGCCTGGCCGTCGCCGCGGACGAGGTGGCGACGATCGCCTCGACGGAGGCGGTGCAGGCCAGCAGCCTGAACGTGCTGACCGCAAAGCAGGCCTACGCCGCCACGACGGCGCCGTTCGCCATTTTCCCGACCTGGCTGGCGTCGCAGACAAGCGTCAACAACAGCTTCGCGATCACCTTGTCGGAGGTGAACTTCACCGCCAGCCCGAAAGGCTGCACCACCGCTTGCAGCTACACGGCCAACGTGGCCTGGAGCGTGGCCAACCCGTCCGGCCAACCCATGCTGCGCAAATGCGGCTCGGTCGCCTCCGTGACAAACGACACGGCGGCCAGCCTGACGACACTGCCGGCGGGGGCGTTCAGCGCGACCTCCGTCATCGTGGCGGACGTGTCGCAAATCTTTCAGCCGCTGTTCACCTCCGTCTTTCTCGGGAACTTCACCATGCAGCGGACGGCCGTGGTTTCGCCCCGCGTGAACAACGCCGTCTCGTTGCTGACGGGCTATGTCGGTGCTTCCGTTATCTGCCCCGTGACGGGATGATGGGGGTGTTCCGGCACTGGCTCGGCTGGGGGTGGCGTGACCGCCGGGGCAACGTGGCGATCATAACCGCGCTGCTCAGCGTGCCGCTGATCGGCATGGCCAGCCTGGCGATCGATTACGGCAGTGCCGTCTCGGCACGGGCCACCCTGGATGCGGCGGCGGATTCGGCCGCGTTGCTGGCGACCACCGTTGCGTCCAACCAGTACCTGGCCGGTGTCGCCAGCCCCACGTCCGCCGCCCAAGCCGCCGCGACGCAGCGGTTCAACGCGCAGGCCGGGGCGATCAACGGCGTCACGGTCAGCACCATCACCGTCGGGGTGACGCAGAACGGCGCGCAATTCGCCTCGACGGTGACCTACAAGGGCAGCTACCAAACGGCCTTGGGGCCGGTGGTGGGCATTGGCAGCATCGCGCTGGGCGGCGCGTCGGCGTCCAGCCTGTCGGTCAACCCGTATGTCGACATCCAGGTGCTGATGGACGTGTCGGCATCGATGCTGATCGCCGCGACCTCGGCCGACATCGCCAACATGCAGGTGCTGACGACGAACTTCAAACCGGCGCCCAAGGAGGTCGTGCCCGACAATGCCGGCGCGTCATGCGCGTTCGCTTGCCACTGGAACAATGACGGCACCGACTACCTTGCCCTCGCGCAGAAAAACAACGTGACGTTGCGGCTGGACGTGCTGCGCTCCGCGGTGGGCAACCTCATCACCAACATCGCGGCGCTCAACAAGCAGGCGGCCTTCCGGCTGGGGATGACGACCTTCGCGCAGGCGTTCAGCCAGATCTACCCGATGAGCTCCAACATTTCGGGGGCGAGCACTGCGTTGGCGGCGATCACGCCAGACATCAACATGTGCACCAGCAACTGCCCGGAAACCTACTTTGCCGGCGCGATGACCAGCCTGGCCCCGGTCATCGGCACCTCCGGCAACGGCGCGACGCAGGCGACCTCGCAGAAATTCCTGTTCATCGTCAGCGACGGCCTGGTCGACCAATACAGCGGCAGTTCCCGGGTGATCGGCCCGATCAATCCCGCCAATTGCGCGGCCATCAAGGCGCAGGGCGTGACGATATTGACGCTTTACACGCCGTACCTGCCGATCATGAACAATTCGTTCTACGTCACCTATGTCTGGCCGTACCAGTCCATGGGCTCACCGGACAACATCCAGCAGGCGATGTCGGCCTGCGCCACCACGCCGAGCCTGGCCTACGTGGCCACCAACTCGGCCCAGATCGACGCGCAGCTCCAAACCATGCTGGCGACCGTGGTGCAGACGACGGGGCACTTCACTCGGTAGCGATCACCGCCGGCTTGCCGTCGTGCAGCCCGATAATGCTCAGCGGCGTGTGCGCGTGGTTGTGGTCGTCCGGGGCGTAGCTGCCGCCCAGCAGCGACGGCATGGTGGTGGTCTTCAACGCCGCTTCGATCGCGTCCGGCGTGTCGGTTCCGGCGCGGCGGATGGCGTCCACGGCCAGCAGCACGGCCTCGTAAACGAAGAAGGAGCGTTGGGTCGGCATGAGCCCGGTATGCGCGCGGTATGCGGCGACGAAGCGCTGCACGCCGGGCAGCGGCGACAGCGGCGTGAACACCGCCACGCTGGTCGCCCGCGCCAGCCGATCCGCCGGCACCAGCGCCAAGGCGGCGCCGAGGTCGAGCCGCCCGGTGATCGGTGCGTCCCAGCCCGAGGCCGCATAGGCCCGCAGGAACGCCGCATTCGACGGGCCGAGCACCGTCAGCACCCGATCGGGCGACGTCGCCTTCAACTGTGCCACGACCGGCGCCAAATCCGTCGTGCCGGGCGGCAGGATCACGTTGGCGGTGACGCGCAGCCCCATCTCCCCGGCGAGCTTGTCGAACGCCACCACGCTTGGGCGGGTGAAGCCGCCATCGTCGCCCAAGATGGCTAGGCTGCCCACACCCTGCGCCTTCAGATAGGTCAGCAGGCCGCGGGCGATGTCGATCTCCGACGGGATGGTCTTCCACGCGTACGGGTTGCCGCCGGCGCCGGACGCGTCCACGAAATCCTGCCCGGCGGAGGTTGCGATCAGCAGCGGCACCTTGGCCGCCTGCACCACCGGCATGATCGCGTGGGTGACGGGGGTGCACAGTGCGCCGATCAGCACCGGCACATGCTCCTGCTCCAGCAGGCGCTTGGTGGCGGGCACGCCCACATCCGGCTTGCAGGCGTTGTCGGCGTAAAATGCTTCGGCCGGGCGGCCCAGCACGCCGCCGGCCTCGTTCACCTGGTCCAACGCGAGTTGGGCGCCATACTGCTCCGACTGGCCGCGATCGGCGATCGGGCCGGACAGGATGGTGGTGATGCCGATCCGCACCGGCTCGGCCGCCTGCGCGGCGGTGGAAAGCAGCCCGGCAGCCAGGAGAAAGGAAAGGCGGGTCATGGCACGATCCTGCAAGGGTGCGCGGCGTATAGCATGGCGGGTGCCGGCCAAGAACCCTCGCCCTCGCGGCGGTTCGCCCCTACTGTGCGGCCATGCGGTACATTTCCACCCGCGGGCAGGCCCCCGCGCGCGACTTCGCCGGCGTGCTGCTGGCGGGCCTGGCCGAGGATGGCGGCTTGTTCGTGCCGGACGCCTGGCCGACTTGGTCCCACGCCGACCTGCGGGCGTTGCGCGGCCTGCCCTACCCGGAGCTGGCCGCCCGCGTCATGCAGCCGTTCGTCGGCGACGCGGTGCCGTTCGCGACGTTGCAGGCGATCTGCCGGGACGCCTATGCCGGCTTCGCCCACCCGGCGGTGGCGCCCTTGGTGCAGCTCGACACCAACCTTTGGTCGCTGGAGCTGTTCCACGGCCCGACGCTCGCCTTCAAGGACATGGCGATGCAGGTGCTGGGCCGCTTGTTCGACCACGTGCTGGCGGCGCGGGGCGAGCGGATCACCATCGTCGCCGCCACCAGCGGGGACACCGGCTCCGCCGCGATCGAGGCGTGCCGCGATCGCAGCCGGGTGGACATCGCCGTCCTGCACCCGCAAGGCCGCACCAGTGAGGTGCAGCGGCGGCAGATGACCACCGTGGCAGCCTCCAACGTGGCGAACATCGCGGTGGATGGCACGTTCGACGACTGCCAGGACCTGGTGAAGGCGATGTTCGCCGATGCGCCGTTCCGCCGGGACCTGCACCTGTCGGCAGTCAACTCGATCAACTGGGCACGCATCGCGGCGCAGATCCCATACTACGTCGCCGCCGCGCTGGCGCTCGGCGCGCCGGAGCGGGAGGTGGCGTTCAGCGTGCCCACCGGCAATTTCGGCAACGTGCTGGCGGCCTGGGCGGCGCGGCGCATGGGCCTGCCGGTGGCCCGCCTGGTGGTCGCCAGCAACCGCAACGATATCCTCAGCCGCTTTCTGGCCGGCAATGACATGCGGGTGGCAACGGTGGAGCCGAGCCTGTCCCCGTCCATGGACATCCAGGTCAGTTCCAATTTCGAGCGGCTGCTGTTCGAGCTGCTGGACCGCGACCCGGCGGCCACCGCCGCCACCATGGCCGGCTTCCGCAGCAGCGGCCGCATGGACGTGCCGCACGCCGCCTGGCAGCGCGCGACCACCGTCCTGCACGGCTTCCGGCTGGACGACGAGGGCACGCTGGCGGAAATCCGTCGCTTGGATGCCGAATGCGGCTACCCGGCGGACCCGCATAGTGCCATCGGCATCGCCGCCGCCCGCGCGCTGCCTTGTCCGCACGGTCTGCCGACGGTCGCCATGGCCACCGCGCACCCGGCGAAATTCCCCGATGCGGTGGCGCGCGCGACCGGCCGGCGTCCGCCGCTGCCAAAGCATTTGGCCGACCTATATGACAGGCCGGAACGCTTCACCGCCGCCCCCAACGACCTCGCCGCGATCCAGGCGCAGGTCCGGGCCTTCGCATACAGGAATGCCGCATGACCATCCGAGTCTCCCGCCTGCCATCCGGCCTGACCGTGGTCACGGAACAGATGGACCGGGTCGAGACGGTGTCGCTGGGCGCCTACGTCGCCGCCGGCACCCGCAACGAGACAGAGGCGGAGAACGGCGCCAGCCACTTCCTGGAACACATGGCGTTCAAGGGCACGGAGCGCCGCAGCGCCAGCGCCATCGCCGAAGCGGTGGAGGATGTCGGCGGTCACATCAACGCCTACACCGCGCGCGAGCAGACCGCGTACTACGTCAAGCTGCTGAAAGAGGATCTGGCGCTCGGGGCCGACATCATCGGCGACATCCTGACGCACAGCACCTTCGCCCCCGAGGAGCTGGAGCGCGAACGCGGCGTGATCCTGCAGGAGATCGGTCAGGCCAACGACACGCCGGACGACATCGTGTTCGACCATTTCCAGGAAACCGCCTATCCGGACCAGCCCATGGGCCGCCCGACGCTCGGCCGGGAGGACGGCATCAAGGGCATGGCGCGGGACATGCTCACCGGCTACATGCGCCAGCACTACACGACCGCGAACACGGTGGTCGCGGCGGCCGGCGCGCTGGACCATGACCGCGTGCTGGCCCTGGCTGCCGAGCACTTCGCCGACCTGCCCAGCGCGGCCGCGCCGAAGCCGCTGCCCAGCCTGTACCGCGGCGGTGAGTTCCGGGAGGGGCGCGAGTTGGATCAGGTCCATATCGTTTTGGGCTTCCCGGCGATGGCGTATGGCGATGCGGATTTTTACCCGTCGCTGCTGCTGTCCACCTTGCTCGGCGGCGGCATGTCCTCCCGCCTGTTCCAGGAAATCCGCGAACGGCGCGGCCTGGTCTATTCGATCTACTCCTTCACGGCGCCGGCGTTGGATGGCGGCCTGTTCGGCATCTATGCCGGCACCGGCGAGGACGAGGCGAAGGAGCTGGTTCCCGTGACGCTGGAGGAGCTGCGGCGCGTGCAGCTTGACGCCAACGAGGACGAGCTTCGCCGGGCGCGGGCGCAGGTGAAGGCCGGGCTGCTGATGTCGCTGGAATCCACGGGCAGCCGGTGCGAGCAGCTTGCCCGGCAGATGCAGGTGTTCGGCCGCATCATCCCGGTAGCGGAAACGGTGGCGAAGATCGAGGCAGTGACCCTGGCGGATATCCGTCGCGCCGCCGCCCGGGTTTTCCGCGGCCGGCCCACCTTGGCGGCGCTGGGGCCCACCGACCACGTGCCGCATCTGGTTGACATTGCCGACCGGCTTGCGGCTTGAGGGTCGTTGCACACTTCCGGACGGCAGGCTGACGCATGAACCAACTTGACCTGCTGAGCGCGTTGCTCGACCGCGCCCGCGCTGCCGGTGCCGATTCGGCGGAGGCCGCGGTGTCGGGGTCGACCTCGCTGTCGGTATCCCGTCGCCTGGGGCAGACCGAGCATCTGGAGCGGTCCGAACGCCGCGGATTGGAACTGACCGTGTTCGTGGGGAAGCGCAGCGCCACCGTTTCCTCCACGGAACTTGCCGCTTCCGGTTTCGCGGCGCTGGCCGAGCGCGCGGTGGCTATGGCGAAGGTCGTCCCGGAAGACCCCTATGGCGGTTTGGCGGAGGAGGCCCGCTCCGTCGACGCGGCGCCGCTGGAACTGGCCGATTCGGTGGAGCCGTCGGCCGAAGCGCTGACCGTTCGCGCCGCCGCGGCCGAGGACGCCGCGCGCGCGGTTCCCGGCATCACCAACTCCGAAGGCGGGGAGGCGGGGTTCAGCCGCTACGAGTTCCTGCTGGCGACCACGGCCGGGTTCCACGGCGGCTACGCGCGCACGGGCCATTCGGTTAGCGCCACCGCGCTGGCTGGGTCCGGGACGGCGATGCAGCGCGACTACGACTACCATTCCGCCACCTTCCTGGCGGATCTGGATGATCCGGCAGTGATCGGCCGCAGTGCCGCCCATCGCGCGCTGGCCCGGCTCAACCCGTCCCGCCCGACGACGGCGAAGCTGCCGGTGGTGTTCGACCCCCGGGTAGCCGGCAGCCTGATCGGCCACCTCGCCGGGGCGATCAGCGGCGGCGCCGTGGCGCGCGGCACGTCTTTCCTGAAGGACAGTTTGGGCGCGCAGGTCTTCGCCGCCGGTATCCAGATAAGCGACGAGCCCCGTCGGTTGCGGGGCCCGCGCTCCCGCCCGTTCGACGGCGAGGGCATTCCGACGGCCAACTCGGTGCTGGTGGAGGATGGGGTGCTGGCCACCTGGCTGCTGGACAGCCGCGCCGCCCGGCAGCTCGGCTTAAAGCCCAAGGGCTCGCCCGGCTTGACCAACGCGTATTTCGCGCCGGGCAAGCTCAGCCCGGCGGCGCTGATGGCGGATATCCGCGAGGGCCTCTACGTGACCGAGCTGATGGGTATGGGCGTGAACGGCCTGACGGGGGATTACAGCCGCGGTGCCGCCGGGTTCATGATTCGCAACGGCGTCCTGGCGGAACCGGTGGCGGAGATCACCATCGCGTCCAACCTGAAGGACATGTTCCTGCATATGACCCCGGCGAACGATCTGCGGTTCCGGCGGGCGGTCGACTCGCCGACGGTCCGCATCGAAGGCATGACCATGGCGGGTGCCTGACGCCGCTGCTTAATGCACCAGTAGCCGGTTGTTCTCACCCACGGCGCCGCGCACCGCATCCAGCAGACCCATCCGGCTGATGGGCTTGCGCAGCAGCCGGACCGGCACGGGCAGTGCCGCCATGGCCGCTTCGCTCACCTCGCCGCCGCTGAGGAGCAGCATCGGCAGGCCGGGCATCTCCGTCGCAGCGCGAGCAAGGAATTCCGCACCGGTCATGTCCGGCATGGCGTGGTCGGTCAGCACGGCATCGAACGGAATGCGGTCGTGCAAACGCATCAGCGCTTCAGCACCGTTGTTGACGCTGACCACTTCGAACCCGCCGCTGATCAGGATGGCGGACAGCGCCACCAGGACGTCCTGATCGTCCTCCACCAGCAGGAGGCGGCCGCCGCGGCGACCGATGGTGGCGAAGTTCACCTCCACTTCGTCGTCCGCCGGCATGTCCGGCGCCATCGACGGCAGCCACAGTTCCACCGTCGTGCCGGGTTGGCCAGGATTGTTGAAGATGCGGATATCGCCGCCGGACTGATGGCAGAAGCCTTGCGCCATTGGCAGCCCCAGGCCTGAGCCGGTGCCGAACGCCTTGGTGGTGAAAAACGGTTCGAAGACCTGGGCACGGGTCGCCTCATCCATGCCGCGCCCGCTGTCGCGGACGGTGAGGATGACGTGCCGCCCCGGGACCAAGCTGCCGAAGCGACGATCCTGCGGCCCAGCGTTGCGCGCTTCCAAGTAAAGCGTGCCGCCCTGCGGCATGGCGTCGTAGGCGTTCAGCAGCAGGTTGAGCAGGCAGGTTTCCATTTGCGTCGGGTCGACGTGCAGATCGTCGATGAACGGCTCCACGGCGATCTTGCAGCGGATCGCCGTTTCGAACATCCGGGCATCGGCGATCAGCTTGCGCAAGTCGCCCAGCAGGAACGGCACGTTGACCCGGCGCGGCTGCAACACCTGCTGGCGCGAAAAGGTCAGCAGCCGGTGGGTCAGCTTCGCGCCTTCGGTCGCGGCCTTGTGGGCGATCTGGGCGATCTCCCGCGCCTCCGAGTCCATCAGGTAGTCGGACGCGATGATCTCCAGGCTGGAGGTGATGGTTTGCAGGTAGTTGTTGAAGTCGTGCGCCACCCCGGCCGTCAGCCGGCCGACCGCCTCCATCTTCGCCGCATGGGTGCGCTCCGCTTCCAAACGGCCTTGCTCGGTCAGTTCAAGTTCCCGCCGCTCGGCCCGGAGTAGCCTCTGCTGCTGGTGGCGCAACACGCGTGACAGCAGCGCGCTCGTCAGCAACAAGGCCAGCATTGTAGCAGCAACGGCAAGCAACAGGCCGCTCTGGAGGGCCGGAGCGACCTGAAGCAAGCTGACGACAAGAGCACCGACGATGATCCGCCGGGAGGGAGCCAGGCGTGAGATACGTTGAGTTTCCAAATATCTCACCCTTCCGAAGTTTTTACCTCGAACGAGCCTAGTATGCTCTACAACCCCGGGTTGTGCAAGGTCGTTTTTACCGTCCCGTTAATCCTCGGAAGCGTTTCCGACGTCACGCTTTCGTATGTGGTCACAAATGATGCCGTGATCCGGTCGAACGGTAAAAGCGAACAATAACGGGCTGCGGCACGGCGACACCAGTGTCGGCGTGACGGGCCGGTGAAGGATCACCGCCAGCCACGCCGAATTCGCCTCAGAAATTCGGACGGCAGCGGCCGAACCGGTTCATGTGCAGGCCGGGCGGGCAGCCCCGGAACTCCCGGTGGTAATTCGGCACGCAACGACCGTAGGGGGTGCGATGGCCGCCTGGGCCGCAGCCGCCTTCCACCTGAATCACGCCGCTCGAAGCCGCCGGCATCTGCACCGCCGGCATCGCCTCGGCGGTCGAGGCAAGGCCAAGCCCGGACAAGGCAAGCACGGCAACCAAACTCAACTTTCTCATGGTACTACTCCTGCTGGTTCACGCGACATGTTCAGTTGTGTCACGGCAACGAGGCGGGATGAAGGCCCGATCGATACAAAACGTGTCAGCTGCGCAGGGTGGGACCCCATGGTGCCATCGCGCGGATCGGCGCCGGCAAGCGGCCATGCATCGGCCGGTCCGCACGGCCCACGGCATCGCGGCTGCTGCGGGACAGCGAGATGCCGGGATCGGGCACGCAGCGCCCGAATCGCGGCTTGTGATAGCCGGGACCACAATCCCAGCTTACCGGCTGCAACACGACCGGCACGTGTACCAGCGGCAGCCCGACCGCCAACAGCGCCGCCTGCCGGGCCCATTGCCGCTTGTCCGGCCCTGCCATAGTCTGTTCACCAATCATCCCGGTGCGGCACCGGGGCCACGCGCGGAAGAGAGCGACAATGCCCGCCATCGCCACATCCAACGCACCCCTGTCGCGGCATGCCATGGCCTATGTCCTGGCCGGCGGACGCGGCTCGCGGCTGCACGAGCTGACGGATGCCAGGGCCAAGCCGGCGGTGTATTTCGGCGGCAAGTCCCGCATCATCGATTTCGCGCTGTCCAATGCCTTGAACTCCGGTATCCGCCGCATCGGCGTCGCCACGCAGTACAAGGCACATTCGTTGATACGGCACTTACAGCGGGGGTGGAATTTCTTCCGGCCGGAACGCAACGAGAGCTTCGACATCCTGCCCGCCAGCCAGCGCATCAGCGAAACGGCCTGGTATGCCGGCACGGCCGACGCGGTTTACCAGAACATCGACATCATCGAGAGCTATGCGCCGCAGCACATCGTCCTGCTGGCGGGCGACCACGTCTACAAGATGGACTACGAGCCGATGCTGCAGCAGCACGTGCAGTCCGGCGCGGACGTGACGATCGGCTGCATCGAAGTGCCGCGGATGAGCGCCACCGGCTTCGGCGTCATGCACGTGGACGCGGAGGACCGGCTGATCGCCTTTTTGGAAAAGCCCGCCGACCCGCCCGGCATGCCCGACAATCCGGACGTGGCGCTCGCCTCCATGGGCATCTACGTGTTCGAAACCGGCTTCCTGTTTGAGCAGTTGCGGCGGGATGCGGCGGACCCGCATTCGGTGCGGGACTTCGGCCGCGACATCATCCCCTACATCGTCAAGCACGGCACGGCGGTGGCGCACCGGTTTTCCCGCTCCTGCGTGCGGTCCAACCACGAGTCGGAAACCTACTGGCGCGACGTGGGCACGATCGACGCTTATTGGGCGGCCAACATCGACCTCACCGACGTGGTGCCGGCGCTGGACCTGTACGACAATGACTGGCCGATCTGGACCTATGGCGAGATCACGCCGCCGGCCAAGTTCGTCCACAACGATGACGGGCGCCGGGGCACGGCCATGGACTCCATGGTGTCCGGCGGCTGCATCGTGTCGGGCAGCGTGATCTGCCGTTCCCTGTTGTGCACCGGCGTGCACGTGCACAGCTTCGGCCGGTTGGAGAACGCGGTGCTGATGCCCTACGTGGATGTCGGCCGCGGCGCCCAACTGACGAACGTCGTGGTGGATCGCGGCGTCCGCATTCCGGAAGGGCTGGTCGTGGGCGATGACCCGGCGTTGGACGCGGCGCGCTTCCGCCGCACCGCCCAGGGTGTGTGCCTGATCACCCAGCCGATGATCGACCAACTCACGGGTTAATGTCTGCATGAAGCTTCTTGCTGTCGCCAGCGAAGTGTTCCCGCTGGTGAAGACGGGCGGTTTGGCCGACGTCATGGGGGCGCTGCCGCGGGTTTTGGCCAAGCAGGGCGTGGACGTGCGGACCCTGCTGCCCGGCTACCCGGCGGTGCTGGCGGCGCTGACGGAGGCGGAGCCGGTGCATGCGGTGGCGGCGCTGCATGGCGGCGCGGCGCGGGTGCTGGCGGCAAAGGCTGCCGGGTTGGACCTGTTCGTGCTGGACGCGCCGCATCTGTTCGACCGCCCCGGCAACCCGTATGTCGGGCCCGACGGCGCGGATTGGCCGGACAACCCGCAACGCTTCGCGGCCCTGGCCCGGATTGCCGCCGATATCGGGCTGGGCGCGATCCCGGGCTGGGTGCCGGCCACCGTGCATTGCCACGACTGGCAAACCGGACTGGCGCCCGCCTACCTGGCCCTGGCGGGGGGCGCCCGGCCGCGCACGGTGATGACGATCCATAACCTCGCCTTCACCGGCCAGGTGCCGATGGCGCTGTGGCGCGAGCTGGGCCTGCCGCCGGAAGCGCTCGGCACCGACGGGGTGGAGTTCTACGGGGCGATCGGCTTCATGAAGGCCGGGCTGTTCTATGCCGACGCGATTACCACGGTCAGCCCCTCCTACGCCGCGGAAATCCAGACGCCGGATTTCGGCTGCGGCTATGACGGCCTGCTCCGGTCGCGCGGGAGCGTGCTGCACGGCATCCTCAACGGCCTGGACGAAACGGTGTGGGACCCATGGACCGACCCGGCCCTCGCCGCCCGCTTCCGCAAGGGGCATCTGCGCGGCAAGGCCAAGTGCAAGGCGGCGCTGCAAGCCCGGCTGGGCTTGGCAGAGGTAGCGGACGCGCCGCTGTTCGGCGTGGTCAGCCGGCTGACCGGGCAGAAGGGCATGGACCTGGTGCTGGACGCCGTGCCGACGCTGCTGGCCGGGGGCGGCCAGTTGGCCGTGCTCGGCACCGGGGAGCCGGCGCTGGAGGAGCGCTTCCGCCGCGCCGCCTCGTCCCATCCCGGGCAGGTGGCGGTTCATATCGGCTACGACGAAGACCTGTCGCATGCGCTGATCGCGGGGGTGGGCGCGCTGCTGGTCCCCAGCCGGTTCGAACCCTGCGGCCTGACGCAGATGATGGCGATGCGGTATGGCGCACTGCCGGTGGTCAGCCGGGTCGGCGGCCTGGCGGATTCGGTGGTGGACGCCAACGAGGCGGCGCTGCGGGCCGGTGTCGCCACCGGCATCGTCGGGGACGCGTCGGCCGCCGGGCTGGACCGGGCGATCCGGCGCACGCTCGGGCTTTGGCAGGACGGCCCGGCCTGGGCGCAGGCGCAGCGTGCCGGCATGGCGGCCGACATGGGGTGGGACGCCTCGGCCGCGCGCTATGCGGCGGTGCTGCGCCAGTGAACTGCGACCCATTTGCAGCAGGCCGGCGCGCGCGATAGGAACGCGCCACCAAACCGTTCACCGCACAGGAACACCGATGCAGGAAGATGTGGGGGTGATCGCGCCCCAGGCGCCCAGCCCCCAACCGGCCGTCAAGCTGCCGGGCAACCTGTCGGCACAAACCGTGCTCGCCGTGCGTCACTGGACCGACCGGCTGTTCAGCCTGACGCTGACGCGTGACCCGGGCTTCCGCTTCGAGAACGGCCAGTTCGTCATGATCGGGCTGATGATCGACGGCAAGCCGATGCTGCGCGCCTACAGCATGGCCAGCCCGAACCACGCCGAAACGATGGAATTCCTCAGCATCAAGGTGCCGGACGGGCCGCTGACCTCCCGCCTGCAACACGTCGCGGTCGGCGACACCGTGCTGGTGGGCCGCAAGCCGACGGGCACGCTGCTGCTGGACAATCTGCGGCCGGGCCGCGCGCTGTACATGGTTGCGACCGGCACCGGGCTGGCGCCGTTCCTCAGCCTGGTGGCCGATCCGGAGCTGTATGGCCGCTTCGACCACGTGGTGCTGACCCATACCTGCCGCCGCGCCGGTGAGCTCGCCTATGCCGAGCACCTGACGGATCACCTGCCGAACCACGAATTCCTCGGCGAGGACGTGCGGTCCAAGCTGATCTACTACCCCACAGTGACGCGGGAGCCGTTCAAGCACCAGGGGCGCATCACGGACCTGATCCAGTCCGGCAAGCTGTTCGCCGACACCGGCCTGCCGCCGCTCGACCCGGCGCAGGACCGGGTGATGATCTGCGGCAGCCAGCACATGCTGGACGACCTGAAGGCGATGCTGCTGGAGCGCGGCTTCGTCGAAGGGAACAACAGCAACCCGGGCGATTTCGTGATCGAAAAGGCGTTCGCCGAGCGCTGACGCCGATGCCTGGACGGCACGGGCCGTGAGCCACGCCGCCCTGGCGGCGTTCCTGCTGGGCTTTCCGGCGCTGTTCTCGATCGTCAACCCGGTCAGCGGCGCCTTCATTTTCCGCACCCGCACGGCCGAACGGCCGCATGCCGAGCGGGTCCGACTGGCGCGCCGCGTGGGCCTCTATGCCGCGCTGGTGATGCTGGTGGCGTTGTGGGCCGGGTCCTACGTTCTGGCATTCTTCGGCATCACCTTGCCGGCGCTGCGCTGCGCCGGAGGCATCGTGCTGGCGCTGTATGCCTGGGGCTCGCTCAACGCGCCCGAGCGGCGGGAAGCGCGCAAGGCGGAGCAGGTGGATGCGGCGTCCGGCCTGGACGACGTGGCGTTCTATCCGCTGACGCTGCCGTTCACGACCGGGCCGGGGACGATCTCGGTGGCGGTGGCGCTGGGCTCCGCCCATCCCAGCAGCGGGCTGGCGATCGTTCCGTTCTTTGTCGGCATGTCGGTGGCGGCCTTGGCCGTGGCGGTGCTGGTCTGGGCGCTTTACAGCGCGTCCGACCAGCTTTCCAGCCTGCTCGGCCAGGTGGCGAGCCGGGCCATCACCCGCTTGTCGGCGTTCTTCCAGTTGTGCATCGGCGTGCAGATCCTGATCACCGGCGTCACCGAGGTTCTGCAGCCCTTGCTCGGGCGGTAGCGCTCAGAAGCCGCCGACCGAGCCCGGCAACTGGCCCGGCTTGCCGAACAGCCAGCCCTGGCCGTACTCGACGCCCAGATCGTTCATCATCTTGGCTTCGTCGTCCTGCTCGATCGTTTCGGCGATCACCTTGGCGCCGACAAAATTGGCCAGCTCGATCATCGACAGCAGGAAGCCGTGTTCGCGGGCGTTCTGCAGCGCGCCGCGGACATAGGCGCCGTCCAGCTTCACGTAATCGACGCGGAACTCCTTCAGGTAGCGGAACGCAGCGGAGCCGGCGCCGAAATCGTCGATGCAGACCGGCGTGCCGATCGACCGCAGATCGTTGATGAACTCGGACGCGCTGGCGATGTCCTCGATGTCGGCCGTTTCGGTCAGCTCGATAAGGATCTTGCCGGGTTCCACCTTGTCCCGCAGCACGTCCATCACCCGCTCCCGGAAGGGCGGGCTTTGCATGGACAGGCCGGACACGTTGACCGCGATGGACGCGCCGGGTGAGCCGACCTGCGCGGCGATCCCCTGCTGCATGACGGCCCAGTCCAACTCCTCCGACAGGCCGACGGCTTCGGCGAAGGTGACGAAATCCTGGGTGGTCTGGATGCTGTGCCCGGGGGTGAAGATCGGCCGCAGCAGCGCTTCGTAATGGTGCACGCTGCGGGAACCGAGGTTGACCACCGGCTGGAAAGCCAGGCGGAAGCGGTTTTCCGCCAGCGCCGAGCGCACGGTGCGGGCACGCAACTGCGCGCTGCCGATGAAGTCGGCCAAGCCGTTGGCGAACCCGGCATCCGTCGTCGCCTTGGTGCCGCCGTCGGCGAAGCGGGCCAGCGCGAAGCGGAGCGCGCGGGCGGCTTGCGGCCCGGTCAGGCCGTTGCGGTCCAGCCCCAAATCGGTGCCGTTGACCTTGGCGCGCGCCGTGGCCGGGTGGGCGCGCAGCAGCATCTCCAGCTCCGCGGCGACCGCCGCCAGGTCCGGCGCGTTGTCCGCCAGCAGGCCGTAGCGACCCGATGAAATTTCCCCCGCGATGCTCCCGGGGCCGCCCAAACGACCTAGCACGTCCACGATCTCCGATTGCAAGGCGCGTTGCGCTTCGACGGGCAGGTTTTCCCGCGCGGCGGACCACCCTTGCACTTCAAGTAGGCTGACCGCACCGGCGTCGTCGCCGCGCAGCCGTTCCTCGGCCAGGCGGTTGAACGATGCGGGGTCGCTCGGCGCAGCGACCGCGGGGGCGGGCAGGGCGGGCAGGCGGCCGATGGTGAGGCACAGCCGCCCGGTTTCGGACGGCATGGCGAGCCCGGACACCACCATCGGCGTGGCCGCGGCATCCGCCAAGCGCAGCACCACCGGGGGCAGCCGGCCGCGCAGGGCCGTGGTGTAGAGTGCGAGGTCCAGGGCGGCCATGTCGGCGGCGGCGAACAGGCGGTGGATGTTACGCCCGGCAAACTGCTCCGGCGCCAAGCCGAACCGCGCCTTGAACGCGCCTGCCGCGAAGCAGATCGTGCCGTCGGACGTGGCCTCCACAAGCAGATCGGCCGCCGCGAACGCAAATGCGAGGAAGCGGTCTTTCTGGCTCGGACCCGGTTTCGCGGACTTGTCGGCAAGGTGGGCGGACATGCACTTCGCCTTGATGGTCCCCCCAACCTGACGCCGAGCCCTTAAACGGTCGTAAACACGTGCGCTTTCGGCCGATCACCTTTCGCTGGGGGTCGGTCCGTCGCCGTATTTCGCGACGAAATCCTCGGCCGACAGGCTGCGGAAGTCGGCCATGGCGGCGCGCAGGCGGTCGCGCGGCCAGTCCCACCAGGCAATGCGCTCGATCGCCGCGGCAATCCGGTCGGCGAACCGCATGCGGAGCACCCGGGCCGGGTTGCCGACCACGATCGCCCAGGCCGGCACGTCCTTGGTGACGACGGCGCCCGCCCCCGCCACCGCGCCGTTGCCCATGCTGACGCCGGGCAACACCACCACGCCATGCCCGATCCACACATCATGCCCCAGGCGGCAGCGGAAGGAGCGGCGCCAGTCGAAGAATGCCGGGTCGTCCTCGCCCAACCCGTAGGCGCTGCTGCGATAGGTGAAGTGGTTCATCGCCACCCGCTCCACCGGGTGGTTCCCCGGGTTGACGCGGGTATGGGCGGCGATGGAGCAGAACTTGCCGACATCCGTGTAGATGATGTCGCTGTCGTTCACCACGTAGGAGAAGTCGCCGAACGTGCATTCGGCGACTTTGGTGCGCGCGCCCACCTCGCAGTAGATGCCGAACCGGCTGTCGCGCACGCTGGCGGTGCGGTGGATATCCGGTTCGGCGCCCAGGTTCCTGGCGACGGTCGATGGGTCCGGCATCAGTTCAGGAAGATTTTGCCCGGGTTCATGATGCCGTGCGGATCCAGCGCGTTCTTCACCGACTGCATCACGGCCAGCACCTCCGTGCCGATTTCCTGTTCCAGGAACTCCCGCTTGCCGATGCCCACGCCGTGTTCGCCGCTGCAACTGCCTTCCAGCGACAAGGCGCGGGCGACGATCTTGCGGTCCAGCGCCCAGGCGCGTTCCAGGCCGCCATCCTCCGGCGGCACCAGAATCACGGTGTGGAAGTTGCCGTCGCCGACATGGCCCACGATGGGCGCCGACAGGCCGGACGCGTCGATGTCCGCCTTGGCCCCCAGGATCAGGTCGGCCAGGCGGCTGACCGGCACGATGGCGTCGGTGGTCACGCCCTTGCAGCCGGGCTGGGACGCGAGCGCCGCCCAATAGGCATCGTGCCGCGCCTGCCACAACTTGCTGCGCGCGCCCGCATCGGTGGCCCAGCGGAAGCCGGCGGCGCCGTTGTCGTTGGCGATCGCCTGCGCCTGTTCCGCCTGCTCCTTCACGCCGGCGGCCGTGCCGTCGAATTCGAAGAACAGGGTCGGCACCGGCGACAGCCCGTCCAGCTTGGAATACGCGATGCAGGCCGCCATCTGCACGTTGTCCAGCAGCTCCATGCGGGCCACCGGGATGCCGCTGGCCAGCACGGTCATCACCGTGTCCACCGCCCCGGCCAGCGTGTCGAACTGGCAGATCGCGGCGGATTGCGCTTCCGGGATGCCGTGCAGGCGGAGCTGGATTTCCGTGATCACGCCCAGCGTGCCTTCGGAGCCGATGAACAGCCGGGTCAGGTCGTAGCCGGTGGAGGCCTTGCGCACCCGGCCGCCGGTTTTCACCACCCGCCCATCCGGCAGCACCACAGTTAGCCCCAGCACGTTGTCGCGGATGGTGCCGTAGCGCACGGCGTTGGTGCCGCTGGCGCGGGTGGCGCACATGCCGCCGATGGTGCACTCGCTGCCCGGGTCGACCGGGAAGAACAATCCCTGGTCGCGCAGATGCGCGTTGAGCTGCTGCCGCGTCACCCCCGCCTGCACCCGGCAATCCATGTCCGGCGCGTTCACCGCCAGCACGCCCGTCATGCGGCTCAGGTCCAGGCTGATGCCGCCGCGCACCGGGGTGACGTGGCCTTCCAGCGACGTGCCGGCCCCGAACGGCACCACCGGAACACGGTGGGCGTGGCACAAGGCGAGCAGTTGGGAGGCTTCCTCCGTCGTTTCGACGAACGCGACGGCGTCCGGCAGCACGGGCGGGTTGGTGTCCTCGCCATGGCTGTGCTGTTCGCGCAGGGCGGCGTTGGCCGTCAAACGGTCGCCGAGGAAGTCCCGCGCCAGCGTCATCACGGCGTCTACAGGTCTGGCCATCGTTGTGTTCCCCCTGCCGCCATCATAGCCCACCTCAAGCCGCGGCGGATAGGGAAGGCCCCTTCCAGGAGGTTTGACCGTCCCAGGCAGTGCGCCTAGCCTTTCGGCGACAGGCGGTGGGAGCAGCCAGGCCGATGGCGAACAACAAAATCAAGCAGCTTTGGCAATCCGGCGGTGCCGCGGTGAATGGCTGGCTGGCCATTCCGGACGGGTTCGCGGCGGAAACCATGGCGCAGGCCGGGTGGGACAGCGTGACGGTGGACCTGCAGCATGGCGTGCAGGACTATCTGTCCATGGTCCGATGCTTCCAGGCCATGCAGGTGCACCCGGTGCTGCCCATGGTGCGCGTGCCTTGGAACGAGCCCGGGATCGTCGGCAAGGTGCTGGATGCCGGCGCTTATGGCGTGATCTGCCCGATGGTGAACACGGTGGCGGAAGCCAAGACCTTCGTGTCCTCCTGCCGGTATCCGCCGGCGGGCACCCGTTCGAACGGCCCGATCCGCGCCGGCATCTATGGCGTCAGCACCGGCTACCAGAAGACCGCCAACGAGGAGGTGCTGTGCATCCCCATGGTCGAAACGGCGGAAGCGGTGGCGAATTTGGAAGCCATCCTGGACGTGCCGGGCATCGACGCGGTGTATATCGGCCCGTCCGACCTCGGCTTTTCCATGGGGCTGATCCCGGTCCTGGACCGGGAAGAGCCGGAAATCCTCAAGATCTACGAGAAGGTCGTGCGCGAGACAGGCAAGCGCGGGCTTGCCGCCGGCGTGCATTGCGGCAGCGCTGCCTACGCCAAGCGCGCCATCGGCATGGGGTTCAAGCTCGTCACCGTCAACAACGACAGCGGCCTCCTGTTGACGGCCGCCAAGCAGGCGGTGGCGGCGGCGCGCGGGCAGTGAGCAGCTTCATCCGCCTGCACGAAGGCGACGGCGTGGTGATCGCGCGCACCACCCTGATGCCGGGCACGGAGATCGCACCCGGCGTGCTGACGGCGGAGCGCATTCCCGCCGGGCACAAGGCGGCGGTGCGCCCCCATGCGGTGGGCGAGGCGGTGCGGCGCTACGGCCAGGTGATCGGCCTGGCCACGCAGCCGATCGTCGCCGGCACCCATGTGCACACCCACAACATCGGCATGGGCGACTACGACCACGATTACGCCTGGGGCCTGGATTGCAAGCCCACGCCGCGCGCCAACAGCGAGCGCAGCTTCATGGGCATCCGCCGCCCAGATGGCCGGGTCGCCACCCGCAACTACATCGGCATCCTTACCAGCGTGAACTGCTCGGCCCACGTGGCCGGGCTGGTGGCGGAGCAGTTCCGCCGCAACCCGTTCACCGGCGCCGACCCGCTGGCCGAGTTCCCCAACGTCGACGGCGTGGTGGCGCTGACGCACAAGACCGGCTGCGGCATGACGGACGGGGAGCCGTTGCGCCTGCTGCGCCGGACCCTGGGCGGCTTTGCCCGGCACGTGAACTTCAGCCACGTCGTGGTGCTCGGCCTGGGTTGCGAGGTGAACCAGCTCGGCTCCATGTTGAGCGAGATCGGCCTGGCCGAGCGGGTGCGCAACATGGACATCCAGACCATGGGCGGCACGCGGAACACGGTGGAGGCGGCGGTCGCCTTCGTGCGCGAGGTGCTGGCGGAGGCCAACGCGGTCGTGCGCGAGCCGTGCCCGGCCAGCGAGCTGACCGTTGCCCTGCAATGCGGCGGCAGCGACGGGTATTCCGGCGTGTCCGCCAATCCGGCGCTTGGCATCGCCAGCGACCTGCTGGTGGCGCAAGGCGGCACGGTGATCCTGTCCGAAACGCCGGAAACCTATGGCGCGGAGCATCTGCTCACCCGGCGTGCCCGCACCCGCGAGGTGGGCGAGAAGCTGGTGGACCTAATGCGCTGGTGGGAGGAGTACACCGCCCGTGAAGGTGCGGAAATGAACGCCAACCCGTCGCCGGGCAACAAGGCGGGTGGCCTGACCACCATCCTGGAGAAGTCCCTGGGCGCCATGGCCAAGGCCGGCAGCACCGATCTGGTCGAGGTGTACCGCTATGCCGAGCCGGTGACGGCAAAAGGGTTCGTGTTCATGGACACGCCCGGCTACGACCCGGTGGCTGCCACCGGCCAGGTGGCGGGGGGCGCCAACCTGGTGTGCTTCACCACCGGACGCGGCAGCGTGTTCGGCTGTAAACCGTCGCCCTCGATCAAGCTGGCCACCAACACGCCGATGTTCACCCGCATGACCGACGACATGGACATCAACTGCGGCACGATCCTGGATGGCGAGGAAAGCGTGGGGGAATGCGGCGCCCGCATCTTCGACACCATGCTGCGCGTGGCCAGCGGCGAACGGTCCAAGAGCGAGGGGTTCGACGCCGGGGGCGCCGAGTTCGCCCCCTGGGTGATCGGCGCCACGATGTGACGACCCTACGGCCGCTCGAGCGGGCGGATGCCGACGCCTATGCTGCCCTGGTCCGCCAGGTGTTCGCGGCGCTGGCGCTTGAACCGCCGCCATCGGCGGGGCGGCTGACCGGCGACGACGTGCGGCTGCATCTGGACCAAGGCGGCGGTGGCCTGGTCGCGGAAACGGATACGGTGGTGGCAGGCCTGTTATGGGCTGAAAAAGACGGCGGGCTGTATGTCAGCCGCGTCGCCGTGAGCGCGGATTGCCGCCGGCAAGGCCTTGCCACGCGCTTGCTCGCGGAGGCGGAGGCCGAAGCGGTGCGACGACACCTGTCGAGCCTGCACCTTTCAACCCGGTTGTCGCTGGCCGGCAACCGGCGCCTGTTCGCCCGCTTCGGTTTGGTGGAAGGGACGCGCCATGCCCATCCCGGCTACGCCGAGCCGACCTTCGTGGACATGGTGAAGCGATTCGATGGCGTTGCGGCTGCTCCTTCCGCTGCTGGATGAACCAATTCGGCGGCCGGGCGTCTAAGCTCGACAGAAAACAGGATAACCCCGATGAAGCGGCTTCCTCTGCTTGCAGCGATCGCGATTGCGATTGGGACGATGTCGGTCGCTGCCCAGGCGCAACGCTACGACCGACGTGACGACCACCGGCTGTCGCACCGTCATTATCACCGGCCGGTGTTCCACCGTCCGCCCCCGCATTTCCTGCGGCGCGACGACCGGCGCTAGCCGCGTCGAGGCCGGCTGGCCGTGAAGCTGATCAGTTGGAACCTGCTCCGCCTCACGGGCGCAAGCCTGGGGGAGGTCGCCGACCTGATCCAGCGCGAACAGCCGGACATCCTGCTGATGCAGGAAGCGACCTACGACATCGACCCGCTGCCGCAGCGGGTCGGTGGCGGCTATGCCCGCGCGCCGTTGCCCGGCCGGGTCCATGGGCTGGCGGTATGGATGCCTGGGCCGCTGCCGTCCCGCCCCATCGTCATGCCGCTGCCGTCGGGCACGATGGTGCATCGCGTAGCGCAGATCATCGATCTCGGCGCGTTCACGATCGCCAACGTCCACCTGTCGCATGGCCAGTTGCTGAACCGCCGGCAGTTGCGGCGGATCGCGGCGCGGCTGCCGCACCACGCCGCGGTAGTGGGTGACTACAACCTGGTCGGCCCGGTGCTGCTGCCAGGCTTCCGCGACATCGGCCCCAGGCGGCCGACGCACCGCATGAGCGACGTGCTACCGTTGCGGCTGGACCGGTGTGTGGTCCGCGGCCTCAACGGCGAGGAAGCGGCGGTGCTGCCCCGCGGAACGTCCGACCACCGCCCCATCACCATACGGCTGACGGTTGCGGAGGGATCAGAGATACGGAAGCATCAGCCGCACCGCCGCATCCCGTAGGCGGATTGGCAGGGGGCGTCCGTCGAGTTCCTTTTGCGTCAACGGGGCGCCGCGGGCGTCCTCGATCAGCTTGGTCAGCACGATGGCGAGGCTGCGGCTGTAGATTTCCAAGCAAAGCTCGAAATTCAGCCGGAACGAGCGCATGTCCCAGTTGCTGCTGCCGACCAGGCACCAGGCGCCGTCCACTACGACGATCTTGGAATGGCGGAACGGCGGCGGGCACCGCCAGATGCGGCCGCCATCGGATAGCAGCGGGCCGATATTGGCGTAGACCGCCCAGTCCACGAAGCGATGGTCGCTGTGCTGCGGAATAACGATGTTCACGCGCACGCCGCGGATCGAGGCCAGGGACAGCGCCGTCATCAGACGGTCATCCGGCAGGAAGTAGGGCGTCATGATGTCGATGCGTTCCCGGGCGCATGCGATGGCCTGGAGTACCGCGAACTCGATCTTCTCCACGTCCTCGTCCGGCCCGGCGTCGATCACCCGGGCGGTGGCGTCGCCGGCGTTGTCGATGTTCGGGAACCAGGTGTCGCCGTCCAGCTCCTCGTCGGTGGCGAACGACCAGTCCTCCAGGAAGGCTTCGACCAGTTGCGCCACCACCGGGCCGTTCAGCCGGAAATGTGTGTCCTGCACCGGGGTGGCCGGGTGCGTCGCCATGACGTTGTCGTCGGAGATGTTCATGCCGCCGGTGAACCCAACCTGGCCGTCCACGACGAGGATCTTCTTGTGCGAGCGCAGGTTGAGGAACGGCATCCGCCAGGGCAGCGGCGAGTGCAGGAACCGCGCGGCGACCACGCCATCACGGCGCAAGGCATGAAAGGCCGGGGAGCGCAGCCAACCGCCGCCGATGCCGTCGATCAGCACGCGTACCGTGACGCCGCGCGCATGGGCTTCCGACAACGCGGCGACGAAGCGGCCGCCCCACACGTCGTGGTCGAAGATGTAGGACGACAGCCCCACGCTTTTCATCGCGGCGCCGATCGCCTCCAGCATCGGCGGATAGGCCTCGTCGCCATCGTGGTAGATATGGATCAGGTTGCCGGGCAGGCTGGGCCGGCCGGTGATTTGGCCGATGCCGCGTTCCAGCGGGTCCAGGTGCCCGTCCTCCCCCGGCGACGGCTTTGCCGACCGGCTGCCGCTGCGGCGGCTGACCTGCGCGCGCAGCCGCCGAGCGCGGCGCTGTACGCGGTTGACGCCGAACACGAAGTAGACGATCGCGCCGGTGAAGGGCGCGAACCAGGCGAGCCCGATCCAGCCGACTGCGGACGCGACCTCCCGCTTGCGCAGCAGGACATGCCAGGTGACGCAGGCCGCGATGCACAATCCGACGGGGAACATGATGTCCGAGCGGATCAGATGGATGGTGAGCCAGAATTCAGCCATGCGGGAGCCTTAGCCGGTCAGCCGTCCCGCTCCCATAGGGTCGAGGGGGTCAAAGCGTCCAACCGCCATCGATCACCATCGCCTGGCCGGTGACGAAGCGGGCATCGTCGCTGGCAAGATAGACGGCGAGGGCCGCGATCTCCTCCGGCGTGCCGAGCCGCCCCATGGCCTGGCGCGCCACAAAGGCGCTGCGGGCCTGATCCAGCCCGCCGGCCGCCGCGGCATTGGCGGCGATGCGGTCATCCAGGCTGGGGGTTTGCACCGTGCCCGGGCAGATGGCGTTGCAGCGCACGCCACGCGCCACCGTGTCGGCGGCGACGGCCTTGGTCAGCCCGATCACCGCGGCCTTGGTGGTGCCGTAGATGAAGCGGTTCGGAGCGCCTTTGATGGAGGACGCGCCGGACGACATGTTGATGACCGACCCGCCGCCCGCCGCCAGCATGCCCGGCAAAAAGGCGCGGATGGTGCGGAACATGGACCGCACGTTGAGCGCGAAGGCGAAGTCCCACTCCTCCTCCGTGGCATCCAGGATGGAGCCCTGGTGCACGAAGCCGGCGCAGTTGAACAGCACGTCCACCGGCCCGGCCGCCCCGGCGACGGCGGTGATGTTCGCCGCGTCGGTGGCGTCCAGCCGCATCGTCCGGATGCGCTCACCCGCGACCTCCGCCAGCTTGGCCTCGTTCAGGTCGGTGGCGATCACCGTGGCGCCTTCGGCGGCGAAGGCCAGGGCGGTGGCCCGGCCGATGCCCTGGGCGGCGGCGGTGACAAAGGCGGTCTTGCCGGCAAGTCGATCCATGGCGGGTGTCCTCTGGTTCAGTCGTCTTCCGGGCGGATCACGTTCTGCGGGGCGTTGCCCAACGCGGCCGCCATGGTTTGCGCCGACTTGATCCGGATGTCGTGCTCGGCTTCCGGCGACCAGAAGGCGGCGTGCGGCGTCACGATCAGCCGGCCTTCCAGCGCCGGGTCGCGCTCGCGGTAGGCGCGCAGCAGCGATGGTATTGGCTCGACCGGCGGTTCGACCGGCATGACGTCCAGCCCGGCCGCGGCGATGTGGCCGGACCGCATGGCCGCTTCCAGCGCGTCGAAGTCCATGATCGGCCCGCGGGCGGTGTTCACCAGCACCGCGCCGCGGGGCAGCGCGGCGAACTGCGCCGCGCCCAGCATGCCCGCGGTGTCGCGCGTCAGGGGCGCGTGCACGGACAGCACGTTGGTTTGCGCCAGCAGCGCGTCCAGCGTGGGCGCCCGTTCGATCCCCAGCGCCAGCTCGCTGCCGTTGGGCAGCTTCGGGTCATAGAACACCACGCGGAAGCCGAGCGCCTTGGCCCGCAGCGCCGCGGCCGTGCCGATGCGGCCCAGCCCGATGATGCCGAACACGCGCGTGCTGTAGCGGCGGATCGCCGGGTCGCGGAGCGGGGCCCAGTCCGGCGCGCCGCCGCGCTGGTGCTCGTGGTGGTGGATCAGGCCGCGGCACAGCGCGACCGCCAAGGCGATGGCGTGGTCCGCCACCTCGGTCGTGCCGTAATCCGGGACGTTGCAGATCGTGATCCCGCGCACGGCGGCAGCGCTGCGGTCCAGCCGGTCGTAGCCGACGCCCATCCGCACCACGGCGCGGAGCTTTGGAAAGCGGGCCAGGTCCGCCGCCGTCATCCAGAAGCGGAAGATCATCAGCCCGTCCGTGGCCTGGCAGTCCTCGTCCGACAGCTCCGCCAGCGATGCCACGTCGCGCATCACCACCGTGGTGTCGGGGCCGAAGATGCGCCGCTCCTCCGTGTCGTCGGGGTACATGCGTTCGGCGTAAAGCACCGTGGTCATGATCTGCGTCGCCCTCGAATCACCCGGCGCGATCCTGCGGGTCGCCCGGGGCTGGCGCAACCCGCCCCGGGAAGGCAGGTTGGCGGCAAGCGACGGAGGAACGGCATGAACGGTGCGGAAAGCCTGGTGCAGACCTTGCTGGATTGCGGGGTGGACACGGTGTTCGCCAATCCGGGCACGTCGGAGATGCACTTTGTGGCCGCGCTGGACCGCATTCCCGGCATGCGCTGCGTGCTCGGGCTGTTCGAGGGCGTGGTGACGGGGGCCGCGGACGGCTACGCGCGCATGGCCGACAAGCCGGCGGCGACGCTGTTGCATTGCGGGCCGGGCCTGGCGAACGGTTTGGCCAATCTGCACAACGCGCGCCGCGCCCGCGTCCCCATGGTCAACATCGTGGGCGACCACGCGACCTATCACCGTGCCCTGGACGCGCCGCTGACCGCGGATACCGAGGGGTGGGCGCGGCCGGTTTCGGCCTGGACCCGCACCGCGAGCCACGCGGCCGCCGTGGGCGCGGACGCTGCTCAAGCGGTGCAGGCGGCGATGACCGCGCCGGGGCAGATCGCCACGTTGATCCTGCCGTCCGACACAAGCTGGGACGAAGGCGGCGTGGTCGCGGCCCGCTTGCCGCCGCCGCCTGCCGTTGCGGCCGATCCGGGCGTGGTCGACACGGTCGCGCGGGTGCTGCGGTCGGGCGAGCCGGCCCTGCTGCTGCTGGCCGGGCGGGCGCTGCGGGCGGAGCCGCTGGCGGTTGCCGCCGGCATCTGTGCCGCCACCGGCGCCCGCATGCTGGCCCCCACCTCCAATGCCCGCATGGAGCGCGGCGCCGGGCGGGTGTCGATCGAGCGGGTGCCCTATCCGGTGGACCTCGCGATCAAGGCGTTGGCGGGGTTGAAGCACATCGTGCTGGTGGGCGCGACGGCGCCGGTTGGGTTCTTCGCGTATCCGGGCAAGCCGGGCCGCATGTATCCGGAGGATTGCACCGTCCACGTGCTGGCCCGGCCGGACCAGGACGGCCCGGCGGCGTTGCTGGCGCTGGCGGAGGCGCTTGGCGCCGTTCGCGCGGCCCCGGCCCTGGCCGAACGCCCGGCGCGGGCGAGCGGCGCCGTGACCTCGGAGGCGATGGCGCAGACCCTGTCCGCGCTGATGCCGGAGGGCGCCATCGTGGTGGATGAAAGCGTGACCTTCGGCCGCGGCCTGTTCCCGCTGACCCGGGGCGCCGCGCCGCATGACTGGCTGCAACTGACCGGCGGTGCCATCGGGGACGGGCTGCCGCTATCCACCGGCGCCGCGGTGGGCGCGCCCGGCCGCCGGGTCATCACGCTGCAGGCCGACGGGTCGGCGATGTACACGGTGCAGGCGCTTTGGACGCAGGCGCGCGAGAAGCTGGATGTCACCACGGTTATCTTGTCCAACCGCAAATACGCCATCTTGCTAGGTGAGTTGGCCGGGGTCGGCGCCAACCCCGGTCGCACCGCGCTGGACATGCTGGACTTGGGCAATCCGGACTTGGATTGGCGGCAGATTGGCCGAGGGATGGGCGTGGAAAGCGCCCGCGCCGAGACGATCGAGGCGTTTGGCGATCTGCTCGACGCTGCAAACCGCCGCAGTGGACCCTTCCTTATCGAGTTGATGACGTAAGGCCAAAAGACTGTTGCAATTTTGTTAACCATTCCATAATTTGAGGCGGTCTGTATGGGAGGCTGCCTTGTCTGTTGCCTTCAAATCGCCTGCCAGCCTGTCCCTGAGGGACCGAACGCGGTTGGCCAACATCCTCGCCCGCCTTGCTTCGCCCGCGGACGGCGAACGGGCCGCTGCGGCGCTGCTGGCGAGTGCATTCGTCGCCCGGCACGGCCTGAACTGGACCGACCTCGCGTTCCTGCCGGCCGCGCGAGACGCGCAAACGGGTGAGATGCTGCTGGGAGATCGCCGGCGTCATCCGGACCGGGCCTGGGCTGGCTATTGCCGGCGGCGCGCCCGGCAGCCGGGCGAAACACTGAACCGGGTCGCCTAAGCCGTAATAGAATCCACTGGACAGAGTCGGATCAAGGCCTTAGAAGCCGGCCTTCATCCGGAACGCGGGAGGCTCTGGGCGCATCGTCGCGCCCATGGAGCCGTTTGGACCGCGGTCCCTGGGCATTTTGAAGGAGCCAGGGCGTGGCGAAGAAGGTTGTCGGCTACATAAAGTTGCAGATCCCGGCCGGAAAGGCGAACCCGTCGCCGCCCGTCGGTCCGGCGTTGGGCCAGCGCGGCCTGAACATCATGCAGTTCTGCAAGGAGTTCAACGCGCTGACCCAGACGATGGAGCCCGGCATGCCGATCCCCGTCGTCATCACCGCCTTCGGTGACCGCACGTTCACCTTCGTGACCAAGACGCCGCCCAACACGTATTTCCTGAAAAAGGCGGCAGGCATCACCAAGGGCACCACCACGCCGGGCAAGGGCGCCACGGTCGGCCGGGTGACGATGAGCCAGTTGCGGGAAATCGCCGAAACCAAGATGAAGGACATGAACGCCAACGACGTGGACGCCGCGGTGCGCATGTTGACCGGGTCCGCCCGTTCCATGGGCCTCAGCGTGGTGGAGGGCTGATCCGATGGCTCACGACAAGCGCCTGACCGCCGCCCGCGCCACGATCAACCGGGCAAAGCTGTACTCGCTGCTGGAAGCGGTCGCCATGATCCGCTCCAACGCCAAGGCGAAGTTCGACGAGACGGTCGAGTTCTCCATGAACCTTGGCATCGACCCGCGCCACGCCGACCAGATGGTCCGCGGCATGGTCTCGTTGCCGAATGGCACCGGCAAGGTGCTGCGCGTCGGCGTGTTCGCGCGCCCGGCCAAGGCGGCGGAGGCCATGGAGGCCGGGGCCGACGTGGTGGGCGCCGACGATTTGGCGGAGAAGGTGCAGGCCGGCGACATCCAGTTCGACCGCTGCATCGCCACGCCGGACATGATGGCGTTGGTTGGCCGGCTGGGTAAGATCCTCGGCCCGCGCGGGCTGATGCCGAACCCGAAGCTCGGCACCGTGACCATGAACGTGAAGGACGCGGTGCTGGCGGCGAAATCCGGCCAGGTGGAGTTCCGCGCTGAAAAGGCCGGTATCATCCATGCCGGGGTCGGCAAGGCGAGCTTCGACGAGGAGAAGCTGGTGCAGAATATCCGCGCGCTGGTGGATGCCGTGCAGAAGGCGAAGCCGACCGGCGCCAAGGGCACTTATTTGCAGAAGGCGGCGCTGTCCTCGACCATGGGGCCGGGCATCCGGATCGACGTGTCGAGCCTCGCCGCCTGACGAAATTCGCCGGCTTCCCTGCAAGGGGAGGCTGGCGGGCAGGCGGGGCTGCGGCCCTGCCGAACCTGTCCGAGATTGCACGTACCCGTAGGGGTTCAAAGGGCTTCGGCCCGCGCGCAGGAGACGGGAATGCCAGATGCCGATGGAATGATCGGGTGATGTCTGGCGGTTCCGGCTGGATGGACAGGCGAACCGGCGATGGCGCTGCCATCGCCAGAGGGAAACCTGGTCCCACGCGGTCCAAACGCGCGGGGCCACCGACGGAGAGCGGTATTGGACCGTACGGAGAAGCGGGAGTTCGTCTCCTCCCTCGCCGATGTGTTCGCACAAACGTCGATGGTGGTCGTCACCCAGAACAAGGGGATGACGGTTGCCGACGTGACAGTGCTGCGGACGCGGATGCGGGCGGCGGGGGCGACCTTCAAGGTCGCGAAGAACCGGCTGGCCACCCTCGCCTTGGATGGGACCCGATTCGAAAGCATCAAGCCCATGCTGAAGGGACCGACCGCGCTTGCGTGGGCGGCCGACCCGGTGGCGGTGGCGAAGGTGGCTGTCGAGTTCGCCAGGACCAACGAGAAGCTCGTGATCATCGGCGGTGCGCTTGGCACCCAGACGCTGGATGCGGATGGGATCAAGGCGCTGGCCGAGTTGCCGAGCCTGGACGCGTTGCGCGGGAAGATCCTGGGGCTGCTTGCCGCCCCGGCGACTCGGATTGCGGGCGTGCTGCAGGCCCCGGCCGGGCAACTCGCGCGGGTCCTTGGGGCCTATGCCAACAAGGACGGTGACGAGCCGTCCGAAGGCGCGGAAGCAGCCTAACGCCTGTCACCACCACCTGGCGAGCCCACGGAGATATTACCGGGCTTGCACCGAACCGATCAAACCATCATCTAGGGACCTGATATAATGGCTGACCTGACCAAGATCGTCGACGAGCTTTCCAGCCTGACCGTGCTGGAAGCTGCCGAGCTGAGCAAGCTACTGGAAGAGAAGTGGGGCGTGTCCGCCGCCGCTCCCGTGGCGGCCGCAGCGCCGGCGGCTGGCGGCGGTGGCGCCGCGGCTGCCCCCGTCGAAGAGCAAACCGAGTTCACGGTGATCCTCGCCAAGGCCGGCGAGAAGAAGATTAACGTGATCAAGGAAGTCCGGGCGATCACCGCGCTCGGCCTGAAGGAAGCCAAGGACCTCGTCGAAGGTGCGCCGAAGACCGTGAAGGAAGGCGTGTCCAAGGACGAGGCCGCGAAGCTGAAGAAGCAGCTAGAGGACCAGGGTGCGAGCGTCGAAATCAAGTAACGCGCGCTGCTACTGGCCGGGGTGTTTCCCCCGCGCTTGATCTGGGACGGGCGGGAATCCATGGCGGTTCCCGCCCATCCTCCGTTTCCGGCCGCGGAATGGCCGTGGCAACCACTGCCGGCGCGATGAGCCCGGAGACGATGGCACGCCGGGCGGTGTCCGGCCAGAGGCAAGGATTGGCATGAACGCGATCTCGAAGTCCTTCACCAGCCAGAAGCGGATCCGCAAGAGCTTCGGACGCATCCCCGAAGTGGCGCCGATGCCCAACCTCATCGACGTGCAGCGCTCCTCCTACGAGGCGTTCCTGCAGATGAACGTGCTGCCGGACAGCCGTACCAACACCGGGCTGCAGGAAGTGTTCAAGTCCGTCTTCCCGATCGACGATTTCGCTGGCCGTGGCCGGCTCGAGTTCGTCGATTACGAGCTGGAAGAGCCGAAATACGACGTCGAGGAATGCATCCAGCGCGGCATGACCTTCGCCGCGCCGTTGAAGGTCACGCTGCGGCTGATCGTGTGGGATCTGGACGAGGACACCGGCGCCAAGTCGATCCGCGACATCAAGGAGCAGCCTGTCTACATGGGCGACATGCCCCTGATGACGGATAACGGCACCTTCATCATCAACGGCACCGAGCGCGTCATCGTCAGCCAGATGCACCGTTCGCCCGGCGTGTTCTTCGACCACGACAAGGGCAAGACGCATAGCAGCGGCAAATTCCTGTTCACCGCTCGCGTCATCCCGTATCGCGGGAGCTGGCTGGACTTCGAGTTCGACAGCAAGGATTTGGTTTACGTCCGCATCGACCGCAAGCGGAAGCTGCCGGTGACGACGCTGTTGTATGCGCTGGACAGCGTGGCGACGGCGGAGCTGCGCGAGGCGCGGCTGGCCAAGGGTGAGACCATCGAAATCCCGGAAATCCGCGGTATGGATGCCGAGGAGATGCTGGGCTTCTTCTACGGCCAGGTGCCGTTCACCCGCACCGCCAAAGGCTGGGCGCGCCCGTTCGACCCGGAGGCTTATCGCGGCATCACCCTGGCGGAAGCGCTGACCGACGCCGACACGGGCGAGGAGGTGGCTGCCGCCGGTGCCAAGCTGACGCAGCGCACCGCCCGCAAGATCGCCGAGAACACCAAGACCGTGCTGGTGGGCCGCGCCGATTTGCTTGGCCGCTTCGTCGCCGTCGATTTGGTCAACGAGGAGACTGGCGAGATCTTCGCCGATGCCGGCGAGGAACTGGCGGAAGCCCGGCTTGCTGCCATCGAGGAGGCGGGGATCACCACCCTGCCGACGCTGGCGGTCGACCAGTCCAATGGCCCGTGGATCCGCAACACCCTGGCGGTGGACAAGAACGCCGGGCGTGAGGACGCGCTGACCGACATCTACCGGGTGATCCGCCCCGGCGAACCGCCGACGCCGGAAACGGCGGAGGCACTGTTCCGCGGCCTGTTCTTCGATGAAAGCCGCTACGATCTGTCCGCCGTCGGCCGCGTGAAGATGAACATGCGGCTGGGCGAGGATGTGGCCGACACCGTCCGCACCCTGCGCAAGGAAGACATCCTGCGCACGGTGAAGATCATGTGCGAGCTGAAGGACGGCCGCGGCACGATCGACGACATCGACAACCTCGGCAACCGCCGGGTACGCTCGGTCGGTGAGCTGATGGAGAACCAGTATCGCGTCGGCCTGCTCCGCATGGAGCGCGCCATCCGCGAGCGCATGGGCTCCGTCGACATCGACACGGTGATGCCGCACGACCTGATCAACGCCAAGCCGGCGGCGGCGGCGGTGCGGGAGTTCTTCGGCTCCTCGCAGCTCAGCCAATTCATGGACCAGACCAATCCGCTGTCGGAAGTGACGCACAAGCGCCGTCTGTCCGCGCTTGGCCCAGGCGGCCTGACGCGGGAGCGCGCCGGGTTCGAGGTGCGCGACGTGCACCCGACGCATTACGGCCGCATCTGCCCGATCGAGACGCCGGAAGGGCCGAACATCGGCCTGATCAACTCGCTGGCGACCTACGCCAAGGTGAACAAGTACGGCTTCATCGAGACGCCGTACCGCCTTGTGAAGGAAGGCAGGGTGCAGGACGGCTGGAAATACCTGTCCGCCATGGAGGAGGAGCGGCTGGTCGTGGCGCAGGCCGACGCGCCCACCGACGAGGGCGGGCATTTCAGCCAGGAACTCGTGTCCGTGCGCAACCGCGGCGATTTCCGCCTGGTGAAGCCAGAGGACGTGACGGCGGTGGACGTGTCGCCGCGCCAGCTCGTGTCCGTGGCCGCAGCGTTGATCCCGTTCCTGGAGAACGACGACGCCAACCGCGCGCTGATGGGCTCCAACATGCAGCGCCAGGCGGTGCCGTTGATCCGTGCCGATGCGCCGTTGGTGGGCACGGGGATGGAAGCCGCGGTGGCGCGGGACTCCGGCGCCACCATCGTTGCCAAGCGCGCCGGCGTGGTGGACCAAATCGACGGCGCCCGCATCGTGGTGCGCGCGTCGGGCGAGGACGGCTCCACCTCCGGCGTCGATATCTACCGGTTGCGCAAGTACATGCGCTCCAACCAGTCCACCTGCATCAACCAGCGTCCGCTGGTCCGCGTGGGTGACCGGGTGGCGAACGGCGACATTATCGCCGACGGGCCGAGCACGGAATTGGGCGAGCTGGCGCTGGGGCGCAACGTGCTGGTCGCGTTCATGCCTTGGAACGGCTACAACTTCGAGGACTCCATCCTCATCAGCGAGCGCATCGCGCGCGACGACGTCTTCACCTCGATCCACATCGAGGAGTTCGAGGTCATGGCCCGCGACACCAAGCTGGGCCAGGAGGAGATCACCCGCGACATCCCGAACGTTGGCGAGGAATCGCTGAAGAACCTGGATGAGGCAGGCATCGTCTATGTCGGGGCCGAGGTGAACCCGGGCGACATCCTGGTCGGCAAGGTCACGCCGAAGGGCGAAAGCCCGATGACGCCGGAAGAGAAGCTGCTCCGCGCCATCTTCGGCGAAAAGGCCTCCGACGTGCGCGACACGTCGCTGAAGCTGCCGCCGGGCGTCACGGGCACCATCGTGGACGTGCGCGTGTTCAGCCGCCGCGGCGTCGACAAGGACGAGCGCGCCATGGCGATCGAGCGCTCCGAGATCGAGCGCCTGGCCAAGGACCGCGACGACGAGCGGGCAATCCAGGAGCGGTCGTTCCTGAACCGCCTCCAGGAGAAGCTGGTGGGCCGCAAGGCGTCCGGCGGCTTCAAGGGCATCAAGGCCGGCACCGAGCTGACGACCGAAATCCTGTCCGAGCACTCGCGCGGCTCCTGGCGCAACATCGTCGTGCAGGACGATGCCGTCATGGCCGAGATCGAGACGCTGAAGCGGGAGTTCGACGTGGCCGTGGGCCGGATCACGGCTCGGTTCGACGGCAAGGTCGAGAAGCTGCAGCGCGGTGACGAGCTGCCGCCCGGCGTGATGAAGATGGTCAAAGTGTTCGTCGCGGTGAAGCGCAAGCTGCAACCCGGCGATAAGATGGCCGGCCGTCACGGCAACAAGGGCGTGGTGTCCCGCGTGACCCCGCTCGAGGACATGCCCTTCCTGGAGGATGGGACGCCGGTGGACCTCGTGCTCAACCCGCTTGGCGTGCCGAGCCGGATGAACGTGGGGCAGATCCTGGAAACCCATCTGGGATGGGCTTGCGCCAACCTCGGGCGCCAAGTGGGTGAGTTGGTGGAGGAGTACCGCCGCACTGGACAGCAGCGGGACGCGTTGCTGGACCGCTTGAAGGACATCTACGGCCCGGAGGAGTTCGCCGAGCAGATCGAGCCACTGGGCAACGACCAGTTACTGGAGCTGTGCGACAACCTCAAGAAAGGTATCCCGATCGCCACGCCGGTGTTCGACGGCGCCCGGCAGACGGACATCGAGGGCATGCTGACCATGGCGGGGCTCAATACTTCTGGCCAAGTGTACCTGACCGATGGCCGCAGCGGCGAAGTGTTCGAGCGCAAGGTGACGGTGGGCTATATCTACATGCTGAAGCTGCACCACCTCGTGGACGACAAGATCCACGCGCGGTCGATCGGCCCCTACTCGCTAGTCACGCAGCAGCCGCTGGGCGGCAAAGCGCAGTTCGGCGGCCAGCGTTTCGGCGAGATGGAGGTGTGGGCGCTGGAAGCGTATGGCGCCGCCTACACCTTGCAGGAGATGCTGACGGTGAAGTCGGACGACGTGTCCGGCCGCACCAAGGTCTACGAGGCGATCGTGCGCGAGCAGGATAATTTCGAGGCTGGCATCCCGGAAAGCTTCAACGTGCTGGTCAAGGAACTGAAGAGCCTTGGCTTGAACGTGGATTTGGACAGCGTTGGGTAAGGCGAGGGGCCCTGCCCCTCGACCCGCCAGAGGACAGTCGTCCGCTGGACATCTGTGTATAGGATTCCAAAGGACGACTGTCCTTTGGCGGGTCCAGGGCAGCGCCCCGGCCTCGACTGTTTCGTCTCCCTAGGAGGTCGATATGAATGAACTGATGAAGATCCTTGGCCAGGGCGGCACCGCCGCGACCTTTGACCAGATCAAGATCCAGATGGCCTCCCCGGAGCAAATCCGCTCCTGGTCGTATGGCGAGATCAAGAAGCCGGAGACGATCAACTACCGCACCTTCAAGCCGGAGCGGGACGGGCTGTTCTGCGCCCGCATCTTCGGGCCGATCAAGGACTACGAGTGCCTATGCGGCAAGTACAAGCGGATGAAGTTCCGCGGCATCATCTGCGAGAAGTGCGGCGTGGAGGTCACGCTGCAGAAGGTGCGGCGCGAGCGCATGGGCCATATCGAGCTGGCCTCGCCCGTGGCGCATATCTGGTTCCTCAAGAGCCTGCCCAGCCGGATCGGCCTGATGGTCGACCTGACGCTGAAGGAACTCGAGAAGATCCTGTATTTCGAGAGCTACGTCGTGCTCGACCCGGGCGCCACCGACCTCAAGCTGCACCAGTTGCTGTCCGAGGACATGCTGGAAGCCAAGCAGGACGAGTATGGCGATGATTTCCGCTACGGCATCGGCGCCGAGGCCATCAAGCAGATCCTGCTCGGCATCGACATCCAGGCCGACAAGGTCCGCCTGCGCGCCGAGCTGAAGGAGACGACCAGCGAGGCCAAGCGCAAGAAGCTGGTCAAGCGGCTGAAGCTGATCGAGGCGTTCGGCGAAAGCGGTGCGTTGCCGGCCTGGATGATCCTGGACGTGGTGCCGGTGATCCCGCCCGAGCTGCGCCCGCTGGTGCCGCTGGATGGCGGGCGGTTCGCCACCTCCGACCTGAACGATTTGTATCGCCGGGTGATCAACCGCAACAATCGGTTGAAGCGGCTGATCGAGTTGCGGGCGCCGGACATCATCGTGCGCAACGAGAAGCGCATGCTGCAGGAATCGGTGGACGCGCTGTTCGACAACGGCCGCCGCGGCCGCGCGATCACCGGCGCCAACAAGCGTCCGCTGAAGTCGCTGTCCGACATGCTGAAGGGCAAGCAGGGCCGGTTCCGCCAGAACCTGCTGGGCAAGCGCGTCGACTACTCCGGCCGCTCCGTCATCGTGGTGGGACCGGAGTTGAAGCTGCACCAATGCGGCTTGCCGAAGAAGATGGCGTTGGAGCTGTTCAAGCCGTTCATCTACTCCAAGCTGGAGAAGTATGGCCACGCCACCACCATCAAGGCCGCCAAGCGGATGGTGGAGAAGGAGCGTCCGGAGGTGTGGGACATCCTGGAAGAGGTGATCCGCGAGCACCCGGTGATGCTGAACCGGGCGCCGACGCTGCACCGGCTCGGCATCCAGGCGTTCGAGCCGGTGCTGATCGAAGGCAAGGCGATCCAGCTGCACCCGCTGGTTTGCACCGCATTCAACGCGGATTTCGACGGCGACCAGATGGCCGTGCACGTGCCGCTAAGCCTGGAAGCGCAGCTCGAGGCGCGGGTGCTGATGATGTCGACCAACAACATCCTCAGCCCGGCCAACGGCAAGCCGATCATCGTGCCCAGCCAGGACATCGTGCTGGGGCTGTACTATTTGAGCCTTGAGACCGCCGCGTTCCGCGAGACCAAGGACGAGGAAACCACGGCGTTCGGCACCATCGGCGAGATCGAGTTTGCACTCGCGGCGAAGGCTGTCCATTTGCATGACAAGGTGCGCGCCCGCTTCGAGACGGTGGATGCGGAGGGTGTGCGCACCCGCAGCATCGTCGTCACCACGCCGGGCCGCATGCTGATCGCGCAGATCCTGCCGAAGCATCCGAACGTGCCATTCTCGCTGATCAACCGGCAGTTGACCAAGAAGAATGTGTCCGACGTGATCGACGCGGTGTATCGCCATTGCGGCCAGAAGGAATGCGTGATCTTCGCCGACCGGCTGATGGGGCTGGGCTTCGGCCAGGCCGCCAAGGCCGGGCTGTCCTTCGGCAAGGACGACCTGATCATCCCGGACAACAAGTGGGAGCTGATCGGCAAGACCAAGGACGAGGTCAAGGAGTTCGAGCAGCAATACCAGGACGGGCTGATCACCGCCGGCGAGCGCTACAACAAGGTGGTGGATAGCTGGTCGCGCTGCACCGACGAGGTGGCCGGCGCGATGATGAAGGAGATCAGCAAGCAGGAGGTGGGCAAGCCCACCAACAGCGTGTGGATGATGTCGCATTCCGGCGCCCGCGGTTCGCCGGCGCAGATGCGGCAGTTGGCTGGCATGCGCGGCCTGATGGCCAAGCCATCGGGCGAGATCATCGAGCAGCCGATCATCGCGAACTTCAAGGAAGGCCTGACCGTGCTGGAGTATTTCAACTCCACCCATGGCGCCCGCAAGGGCCTGGCCGACACCGCGTTGAAGACGGCGAACTCCGGCTACCTGACCCGTCGGCTGGTGGACGTGGCGCAGGACTGCATCATCCACGAGGAGGATTGCGGCACCGAGCGCGGGCTGACCGTGAAGCCCGTCATGGATGGCGGCGAGGTGGTGGCCAGCCTGTCCGAGCGCATCCTGGGCCGCACCACGGCCGAGGACGTGCTGGACCCCGTCTCCGGCGTGGTGCTGGTGGGCAACAACACCCTGATCGAGGAAACGCAGGCCGAGCTGATCGAGAAGGGCGGCGTCGAGCAGGTGAAGATCCGCTCCGTGCTGACCTGCGAGGCCGGGGTCGGTGTGTGCGCGCATTGCTACGGCCGTGACCTGGCCCGCGGCACCCCCGTGAACATCGGCGAGGCGGTGGGCGTTATCGCCGCCCAGTCGATCGGGGAGCCGGGCACGCAGCTGACCATGCGCACCTTCCACATCGGCGGCGCGGCGCAGCGTGGCGCCGAGGTGTCCAACGTGGAAGCCAGCCATGACGGCACCATCGTGGTGAAGAACCGCGTGGTGGTGGAGAACAGCGCCAAGATCCAGGTGGTGATGTCGCGCAACTGCGAGATCGTGCTGGCGGACGACAAGGGACGCGAGCGCGCCCGCTTCCGCGTGCCGTACGGGGCCCGGCTGCTGTCGGATGACGGCCAGGCCGTCACTCGCGGGCAGAAGCTGGCGGAATGGGACCCCTACACCCTGCCGATCATCACGGAGCGTGCCGGCACGGTCGAATACCTCGACCTGCTGGACGGCGTGACGCTGATCGAGAAGGTGGACGAGGTCACCGGCCTCACCAGCCGCGTGGTGGTGGACTACAAGCAGATGACCAAGGGCGTTGACCTGCGTCCCCGCCTGCAGCTGAAGGACGAGAAGGGGGAGGTGCTGAAGCTGCCGAATGGCGCGGAGGCACGCTACTTCCTCAACCCGGACTCCATCCTGTCGGTGGACAACGGGGCCGTGGTGCATGCCGGCGACGTACTGGCGCGCATCCCGCGCGAAGGCAGTAAGACCCGAGACATCACCGGCGGTCTGCCGCGCGTGGCGGAGCTGTTCGAGGCCCGGCGGCCAAAGGACAACGCGGTTATCGCGGAAACGGATGGCCGGGTGGAGTTCGGCAAGGACTACAAGGCCAAGCGCCGCATCATCGTGAAGAACGACGAGACTGGCGAGGAGACCGAATACCTGATCACCAAGGGTAAGCACGTCTCGGTGCAGGAGGGCGATTTCGTGCGTCGCGGCGACCCGTTGGTCGACGGGCCGCGCGTGCCGCATGACATCCTGAAGGTGCTGGGGGTGGAGGCGCTGTCCGATTACCTGGTGAACGAGATTCAGGACGTTTATCGGCTGCAGGGCGTGAAGATCAACGACAAGCACATCGAAGTCATCGTCCGGCAGATGCTGCAGAAGGTGGAGATCACCGATCCGGGTGACACCACGTTCCTCAGCGGCGAGCAGGTCGACCGGGTCGAGTTCGACCTGGAAAATGGCAAGCTGCAGAAGGACGACCGGATTGCGGTGGCGACGCCAGTGTTGCAGGGCATCACCAAGGCCAGCCTGCAAACCCACAGCTTCATCAGCGCCGCTTCCTTCCAGGAAACGACGCGGGTGCTGACCGAGGCCGCGACCGCGGGCAAGGTCGACACGCTGAACGGGTTGAAGGAGAACGTGATCGTCGGGCGCCTGATCCCGGCGGGCACGGGCAGCGTGATGAACCGGCTGCGCCAGGTGGCGATGAACCGCGACCAATCTCGTGCCGTGCCGGCCGGGGAAACGCCGCAGATCACTGGGCGGCAAGCGGCGGAGTAGGATTGAGAACGGGGGGAGCTACGGCTCCCCCCGTTCTGTTTGCCGGTGACCCTGGCAGCGGCCAGGCTCATTGTTGCGGCCGCATTTGCGGCGCGGCCGATCCACGAGCGCCCGTATCGGGACACTCGACACTGGCGTTTGCATACTCAATGCAAGCGCCGGAATGATCGCAGCGACACCGAGGCTGCTTGCCAGGTTGAAGTTAACGCGACCGCGCTTGACTCGCCCTGATCCCCCTCATACAACGCGCCCCTCAGCACACCCCTGGGCGCGCTGACAGTTTGCACCAGAGTGTGCGGTGCCGCCTCCCTCGCAGGGAAGCCAAGGCCGGATGCAGGATGGACACCGCGCGGGTGGGCTCGCCCCATGTCGTGCGGATTTTGGTTTGACGGCGGGTTGCTCCGCCGGTGGATGAGGAACGAGAGGCCGAATGCCGACCATCAACCAGCTCATCGCGCACGGCCGTGAACCTGCCCCGAAGCGCAACAAGGTTCCGGCGTTGCAGTCCTGCCCGCAGAAGCGTGGCGTCTGCACCCGCGTCTACACGACCACGCCGAAGAAGCCGAACTCCGCCCTCCGCAAGGTCGCCAAGGTGCGCCTGACCAACGGGTTCGAGGTCGTGAGCTACATCCCTGGCGAGGGCCACAACCTGCAGGAACACAGCGTCGTGCTGATCCGCGGCGGCCGCGTGAAGGACCTTCCCGGCGTGCGCTACCACATCCTGCGCGGCGTGCTCGACACGCAGGGCATCGCCAAGCGCCGGCAGCGCCGGTCGCTGTATGGCGCCAAGCGGCCGAAGTGAGGGCGGGGCAATGAGCAGACGCCGCCGCGCCATCAAGCGCGACATCCTGCCGGACGCCAAGTTCGGCGATACCGTGATCACGCGCTTCATGAATGCGCTGATGTATGACGGCAAGAAGTCCAACGCCGAAGGCATTGTCTACGGTGCACTGGACGTGTTGAAGCGCCGCGGCGGACCAGCGGCCGACCCGGTGCAGATGTTCCATTCCGCGCTGGACAACGTGAAGCCGGCCGTGGAAGTCCGTTCCCGCCGGGTTGGCGGTGCCACCTACCAGGTGCCGGTCGAAGTCCGCACGGAGCGGCGGCAGGCCTTGGCCATTCGGTGGCTGATCGACTCCGCCCGCAAGCGGGGCGAGCACACCATGGAGGAGCGGCTGTCGAACGAACTGAACGACGCCGTGAACAACCGCGGCGCCGCGGTGAAGAAGCGTGAAGATACCCACCGGATGGCGGAGGCGAACAAGGCCTTTAGCCATTACCGCTGGTAGTTTCCCCCACCACCCAAACTGAGCCCACCCCTCATCTAGTTTGATCTTCGGGCGGGGCGACGGAGCAAGACGATGGCCAAGGCGAAATTCGAACGGAACAAGCCGCACTGCAACATCGGCACGATCGGCCATGTGGACCATGGCAAGACGTCGCTGACGGCTGCGATCACTAAGGTTTTGGCAAAGACCGGTGGTGCGACCTTCACCGCCTACGACCAGATCGACAAGGCGCCGGAAGAGCGGGCGCGTGGCATCACGATCTCGACCGCCCATGTCGAGTATGAGACGGACAACCGCCACTACGCCCACGTCGACTGCCCCGGCCACGCCGACTACGTGAAGAACATGATCACCGGCGCCGCGCAGATGGACGGTGCGATCCTGGTCGTGTCCGCCGCAGACGGCCCGATGCCACAAACCCGCGAACACATCCTGCTGGCACGCCAGGTCGGTGTGCCCGCGCTGGTGGTGTTCATGAACAAGGTCGACTTGGTGGACGACCCCGAATTGCTGGAATTGGTGGAGATGGAGGTGCGCGAGCTGCTGTCCTCCTACCAGTTCCCCGGCGACGATATCCCCATCATCAAAGGGTCCGCGGTGATGGCGCTGAACGACAAGAACCCGGAGCAGGGTGAGCAGGCCGTGCTGGAGCTGATGAAGGCGGTCGACGCCTACATCCCGCAGCCCGAGCGTGCCATGGACCGTCCGTTCCTGATGCCGGTCGAAGACGTGTTCTCCATCTCCGGCCGCGGCACGGTGGTGACCGGGCGCGTCGAACGCGGCGTGGTCAACGTGGGTGACGAGGTAGAGATCGTCGGCCTGAAGAACACGGTGAAGACCATCGTCACCGGCGTGGAAATGTTCCGCAAGCTGCTGGACCGTGGACAGGCCGGCGACAACATCGGCGCGCTGCTGCGTGGCACGAAGCGCGAGGACGTGGAGCGTGGCCAGGTGCTGGCCAAGCCTGGCTCCATCACGCCGCACACGCAGTTCAAGGCCGAGGCCTATATCCTGACCAAGGAAGAAGGTGGCCGCCACACGCCGTTCTTCACCAACTATCGCCCGCAATTCTATTTTCGCACGACGGACGTCACGGGCGTGGTGAAGCTGCCGGAAGGCACGGAGATGGTGATGCCCGGCGACAACGTGTCGATGGACGTGGAGTTGATCGCGCCGATCGCCATGGATGACGGCCTGCGTTTCGCCATCCGCGAGGGTGGCCGAACGGTGGGCGCCGGCGTCGTCGCCAGCATCCAGAAGTAAGACCCGGATCGGGTCGCGAACCGAGAAGAAGTCATGGATAGCCAGAACATCCGCATTCGCCTGAAGGCGTACGATCACCGCGTGCTGGACAACAGCACGCGGGAGATCGTGAATACGGCGAAGCGCACGGGTGCCCGTGTTCGCGGTCCGATTCCATTGCCGACGCATATCGAGCGTTTCACTGTGAACCGCTCGCCCCACGTCGATAAGAAGAGCCGCGAGCAGTTCGAGATCCGGACGCATCGCCGTCTTCTCGATATCGTGGAACCCACGCCGCAGACGGTGGACGCGCTGATGAAGCTCGACCTCGCCAGCGGTGTGGACGTCGAGATCAAGCTTTAAGGGGATCGGGACCATGCGAACCGGTCTGATTGCGAAGAAGTTGGGCATGACCCGGCTGTTTACCGAGGACGGTACCCACGTGCCGGTCACCGTGCTGCACCTGGATCAGGTTCAGGTGGTGGACGTGCGCACGCAGGAGCGGGACGGCTACACCGCCGTGCAGCTCGGCTGGGGCCGCGCCAAGGTGAAGAATGTATCCGAGCCGAACAAAGGCCACTATGCCCGGGTGAAGGTAGAGCCGAAGCAGCGCGTGCGTGAATTCCGTGTCGACGCCGATGCCGTGTTGCAAAGCGGCGATACTTTGTCCGCGGCGCATTTTGTCGTTGGCCAGATGATCGACGTGTGTGGCGTCACCAAGGGCAAAGGCTTTGCCGGCGGCATGAAGCGCTGGAACTTCCGTGGTTTGGAAGCAAGCCACGGCGTGTCGGTCAGCCATCGCTCGCACGGTTCGACGGGTAATCGCCAGGACCCAGGCAAGACGTTCAAGAACAAGAAGATGGCCGGGCATCTCGGCGTCGAGCGTGTCACAACGCTGAACCTGCGGGTGGCGGCGGTTGATGCGGAAAAGGGTTTGTTGATGGTCCGCGGCGCCGTGCCGGGTAGCAAGGGCGAGTTCGTCACGGTACGCGATGCCATTAAGAAGACGCGCCACGCCGACGCGCCGTTTCCGGCGGGCCTGGTGCAGCAGGCAGTGGCGGCTCCTGAGCCGGTCTTGGCGGAGACAACCGATGCAAGTTGACGTCAAGACGTTGGACGGTGGCAGCGCCGGCCAGCATGAGTTGCCGGACGCGATCTTCGCGCAAACGCCGCGGGCCGACATCATGGCGCGTGTGGTGCACTGGCAATTGGCCAAGCGCCGCTCGGGCAACCATCGCACCAAGGGCATGGGTGAGGTCTCCGGCACCACGAAGAAGCCCTACAAGCAGAAGGGCACCGGCAACGCCCGGCAAGGCAGCCTGCGGGCGCCGCAGTTCCGCACGGGTGGCCGGGTGCATGGCCCGGTAGTCCGTGACCACGGCTACGACCTGCCCAAGAAGGTGCGCCGGCTCGGGTTGATCAGCGCGCTGTCGCAGAAACAGGCGGAGGGTAAGCTCGTCGTGCTGGACGCCGCGCCCGGCGGCGATGGCAAGACGAAGTCGTTGAAGGCCAAGCTGGGTGTGCTGGGCTGGACCTCCGTTCTGGTGGTGGACGCGGCGGTCGACGCTGTGTTCCTGCGCGCTGCTGCCAACCTCCACCGGGTTGACGTGCTGCCGACGGCCGGGGCGAATGTCTACGATATTCTCGGGCATGACGTCCTGGCGATCACCACGGCTGGCATTGCTGCCTTGGCGGACCGGCTGTCGCAAACCAAGGCTCCGGTTGCGGAGGACGCGGCATGAGTGCGGCGCAGGTGCTCGTGGCTCGCAAGAAGGCGGCCACTATGTCCCGGGAGACAATGTTCAACATAATCCGCAACCCGGTCATCACCGAGAAGGCGACCATGCTTGGTGATAAGAACCAGGTCGTGTTCCGCGTTGCCCTGGAGGCCACCAAGCCGGAGATCAAGGCCGCCGTCGAGGCGTTGTTTAACGTGAAGGTGTTGGGCGTGAATACGCTGGTGCAGAAGGGCAAGACCAAGCGCTTCCGTGGGCGGCCCGGCGTCCGGTCGGACATGAAGAAGGCGGTCGTGCAGTTGATGCCGGGGCAGTCGATCGACTTCTCCGCGCGGGTCGCGTGAGGCGCTAGACGATGGCATTGAAGAATTACAACCCGGTCACGGCCAGCCTACGCGGCACGGTCCTGATTAACCGCAGCGAGCTGTGGAAAGGCAAGCCGGTCAAGACGCTGACCGAAGGTAAGAACAAGACTGGCGGTCGCAACAATCACGGCCGGACCACGAGCTTCTTCCGCGGCGGCGGCCACAAACAGTCTTACCGCCACGTGGACTTCAAACGCCGTAAGTTCGGCGTCATCGGTGCGGTGGAACGGCTGGAATATGACCCGAACCGGTCGGCGTTCATTGCCCTGATCCGCTATGCGGATAACGAACTGGCCTACATCTTGGCGCCACAGCGCTTGAAGATCGGCGATAGCGTAGTGGCTGGGCCCAAGGTGGACATCAAGCCGGGTAATGCCATGCCGATGGGCGCCATCCCCGTCGGCACCATCATCCACAATATCGAGATGAAGCAGGGTGCCGGCGGCAAGATGGCGCGCGCGGCCGGAACCTTCGCCCAGTTGGTCGGCAAGGACGCGGGCTACGCGCAGATCAAGCTTACCTCCGGTGAGTTGCGTATCGTTCGTGCGGAATGCATGGCGACGGTGGGTGCCGTGTCCAATCCCGACAACCAGAACCAGTCGCTCGGCAAGGCCGGGCGGAACCGTTGGCTCGGCCGACGTCCGCATAACCGTGGGGTCGTGATGAACCCGGTGGACCACCCGCATGGTGGCGGCGAAGGCCGCACCTCCGGTGGCCGTCATCCGGTTACGCCGTGGGGCAAGCCGACCAAAGGCTACAAGACTCGCGAGAACAAGCGGACGGATAAGCTGATTATCCGGCGTCGTCCGAAGGGGAAGCACTGATATGGCACGCTCCGTCTGGAAAGGCCCGTTCGTGGATGGGTACCTCCTGGGCAAGGCCGAAGCGTCGCGGGCCTCGGGCCGCAACGAGATCATCAAGATCTGGTCGCGCCGTTCGACGATCCTGCCGCAGTTCGTTGGCCTCGTGTTCGGGGTCTACAATGGGCACAAGTTCCTGCCCGTGCAGGTGAACGAGAACATGGTCGGTCACAAATTCGGCGAGTTCTCGCCCACCCGCACCTTCAGCAGCCACTCGGCGGATAAGAAGGCGAAGCGGGGATGAGCAAGCCGAAGCATCCGCGCACGCTGGCGGAAACCGAGGCGCAGGCGATCCTCAGCAACATCCGCGTTAGCCCGCGCAAGTTGAACCTTGTCGCCGGCATGATCCGCAACCTGCCTGCCGGGCAAGCGGTGGCGACACTGACGTTCAGCAAACGCCGTATCGCGCAGCAGGTGAAGAAGACGTTGGAGAGTGCGATCGCCAATGCGGAGAACAACCACCAGCTCGATGTCGACCAGCTGGTGGTCACGCGGGCGGAGGTTGGCAAGTCCATCGTGATGAAGCGCTTCATGGCGCGCGGGCGGGGCAAGTCGTCCCGCATCGAGAAGTTCTTCAGCCACCTGAAGATCGTGGTCTCCGAGCGCCAAGCGCCCGCACCTGAGAAGGAAGCCGCGTAATGGGTCACAAGGTCAATCCGATCGGCCTGCGCCTCGGCGTCAACCGCACCTGGGATAGCCGTTGGTACGCCGGCTCCGATTACGCACGGCTACTGCACGACGACTTGAAGCTGCGCGCCCATTTGCGCAAGCGGCTGTCCGGTGCCGGGGTGTCCCGCGTCGTAATCGAGCGCCCGGCCAAGAAGCCGCGCGTGACGATCTATGCCGCGCGTCCTGGCGTGGTGATCGGCAAGAAGGGCCAGGACATCGAGGTGCTCCGCAAGGAGTTGCAGAAGATGACCAAGGTCGAGGTGAACCTCAATCTTGTCGAAATCCGCAAGCCTGAAATCGATGCCATGCTGGTAGCCGAGAACATTGCGCAGCAATTGGAGCGCCGCGTGGCGTTCCGCCGTGCCATGAAGCGCGCCGTGCAGTCCGCCATGCGACTGGGCGCGCAGGGCATCCGCATCAACTGCGGCGGTCGGCTGGGCGGTGCGGAAATCGCGCGGACGGAGTGGTATCGCGAGGGACGGGTGCCGTTGCACACGCTGCGGGCCGACATCGATTTCGGCACGGCCACGGCGAAGACCACTTACGGCACGTGTGGCGTGAAGGTGTGGGTGTTCAAGGGCGAAATCCTGGCACACGACCCCTCGGCGCAGGATCGCCGCGCGGCCGAACAGGCGCCGCAGCGTTAAGGACGGACGAGCATGCTTTCCCCCAAGCGGACCAAGTACCGCAAGGCCCATAAGGGCCGCATCCACGGCCTGGCCAAAGGCGGCACGGCGTTGAACTTCGGCGCGTTCGGCCTGAAGGCGTTGGAGCCGGAGCGGATCACCGCGCGGCAGATCGAGGCAGCACGACGCGCGATTACCCGGTCCATGAAGCGCGCCGGCCGCGTGTGGATCCGGATTTTCCCGGATGTTCCCGTGTCGCAGAAGCCTGCCGAGGTGCGCATGGGTTCCGGCAAGGGCAGCCCGGAGTTCTGGGTGTGCCGGGTCAAGCCAGGCCGCATCATGTTCGAGATCGATGGCGTGTCCAACGATCTGGCCAAGGCGTCGTTGGCGCTGGGTGCGGCAAAGTTGCCGATCAAGACCAAGTTTGTCACCCGGCTTGGGGAGGGCTGATCATGGCCAAGGCAGCCGACATCCGCACCAAGACGGCGGACGAACTGGGTAGCTTGCTGCTCGACCTGCGCAAGGAGCAGTTCAACCTGCGCTTCCAGCGGGCGACCGGACAGAACGAGGGCATCGGCCAGGTGAAAAAGGTGCGCCGCGATATCGCGCGCGTGAAGACCATCATGGCGGAGCACAAGCGCTCTGCCGTTGCGAAGTAGAGGAGGCGGACGATGCCAAGGCGCGTCCTAACCGGTCGGGTGACGAGCGATAAGATGGACAAGACCATCACGGTCTTGGTCAGCCGTCGGGTGATGCATCCGTTGTACAAGAAGTTCATTCGCCGTTCTAAGAAGTATGCGGCGCATGACGAGGCCAATCTGTGCGTGGAGGGCGATACGGTGCGTATCATCGAGTGCCCGCCGATCAGCAAGCGCAAGACGTGGACACTGCTCGAACGCAATGGCCAGGTGATCGGCGAGCTGTCGCCCGAGGTCGCTGCCGTAGCCGAGGCGCATCACGACGCGCCCGTGCAGGTCTAGGAGCGTTAGATGATCCAGGTCGAATCTAACCTCGATGTCGCCGATAACTCCGGGGCGCGCCGCGTGCAATGCATCAAGGTGCTTGGCGGGTCGAAGCGGAAGACGGCGTCGGTTGGCGACGTTATCGTCGTCTCCATCAAGGAAGCCATTCCGCGCGGCAAGGTGAAAAAGGGCGACGTGCACCAGGCGGTGATCGTGCGCACGGCATTTCCGGTGCGGCGCAATGACGGCAGCGCAATCCGTTTCGATCGCAACGCCGCGGTGCTGATCAACAAGCAGCAGGAGCCGATCGGCACCCGCATCTTCGGGCCGGTGGTGCGCGAACTGCGCGGGCGCAAGTTCATGAAGATCATCTCCCTGGCGCCGGAGGTGCTCTGACCATGGCCGCACGGATTAGGAAGGGCGATCAGGTCGTTGTGATCACCGGGGCCGACAAGGGTCGCCGCGGTGAGGTGCTGCAGGTGATGCCAAAGGACGAGCGCGCTTTGGTGCGCGGTGTTCGCATCGTCAAACGCCACACCAAGCCGACCGGGATGGGTGCGCCAAGCGGTATCATCGAGAAGGAAGGGCCGATCCACTTGTCCAACCTGAAGTTGGTCGATCCGAAGAGCGACAAGCCGACCAAGGTCGGCTTCAGAGTGCTGGATGGTGGCCGCAAGGTCCGCGTCGCGAAGGCGACTGGCGAAGTGATCGAGAGCTGATATGAGCGACAGCAAGCCGATGGCGCGGTTGCAGCGCCGCTACTTGGACGCGGGGCGTCCTGCCTTGCGGGAGCAATTCAGTTACGCGAACCCCATGCAAGTACCCCGGCTTGAGAAGATCGTGCTGAACATGGGCGTTGGCGAAGCGGCCGGTGACCAGAAGAAACTGGATGCGGCCGTTGCCGAGATGATGTTGATCAGCGGGCAGAAGCCAGTGAAGACCCTGGCGAAGAAGGCGATTGCCGGCTTCAAGATCCGCGAGGGCTTGGCGATCGGCTGCAAGGTGACGCTTCGCAAGCAGCGGATGTACGAGTTCCTGGACCGCCTGACCACTATTGCCTTGCCGCGTGTTCGGGACTTCCGTGGCATCCCCGCCAACAAGGGGTTCGACGGTCGTGGCAACTTCGCCATGGGCGTCCGGGAACAGATCATCTTCCCGGAAATCGCTTATGACAAGATCGATGCGGTGCGCGGCATGGACATCATCTTCGTGACCACGGCGAAGACCGATGCAGAGGCCAAGGCCCTGCTGAAGTTCTTCGATGTGCCGTTCGCCGGCGAAGCGGGGCAGCAGGCCCAAGCCGCCTAACCAGCCCGCCGGCCGCAACAGAGTTTTGGGAAAACCGCTGGGCCTGCCCGGCAGGTTCCGAGGAGTGAGTAGACGATGGCGAAAGTCTCCCAGGTCAACCGCAACGCCAAGCGCGAGCGCATGGCAGCACGTGACAAAAGTAAACGGGCTGCGCTCAAATCTGTGTTGATGGACCGCGAGGCCCCAGTGGAAGAGCGGTTTGATGCGTCGATGAAGTTGGCGCAATTGCCGCGTAACGGGGCCAAGGTGCGGGTGCGTCTGCGCTGTGCATTGACCGGCCGAGCGCGCGCGAACTATCGCAAATTCAAGCTGTGCCGCATCGTGCTGCGCGACCTCGCCAGTGCCGGGCAGATCCCCGGCATGGTCAAGGCGAGCTGGTAAGGGAGCGCTGACATGTCGATGTCCGATCCCTTGGGTGATATGCTCACCCGTATCCGCAACGCTCAGCGTGCCCGGCACGCCGGCTGCGTGGCCCCAGCATCCAAACTGCGGGCCAACGTGCTGGACGCGCTGAAGCGTGAAGGCTTCATTCGTGGTTTCTCCGCGGAGGAACTACGGCCCGGCGTGGGCCAGTTGCGGATCGAGCTGAAGTACAACGAGGGCGAGCCTGTCATCAAGGAAATCACCCGCGTGTCCAAGCCAGGACGTCGGGTGTATTCCAAGATCAAGGAGCTGCCGCGCGTGTATGCCGGCCTGGGCGTTTCCATCCTTTCCACGCCGCGTGGCGTGTTGAGCGATGCCGAAGCGCGCGCCGCCAATGTTGGCGGTGAAGTCCTGTGCCGCGTGTTCTGAGGAGGCTGGCATGTCACGGGTAGGCAAATATCCAGTCGAGGTTCCGGCCGGAGTACACTTGGCCATGACCGGCCGTACTCTTACCGCCAAGGGCAAGCTCGGCGAGCTTTCGATAGAGCTGCGCGACAACGTTACGGTCACGGTGGATGACAATAAGGTGTCCGTGGCGCCGAATGGTGGTGAGCGAACGGCGCGCATGATGTGGGGCACGACGCGCGCGTTGGTCGCCAACATGGTGAAGGGCGTGTCCACCGGCTACGCCAAGACCATGGAAATCCAGGGCACGGGCTTCCGCGCCGCGGTGACCGGCCCCAACCTGGTGATCAACCTCGGATTTAGCCACGACGTGATCTATCCCGTGCCGGAGGGCATCAAGATCACCACGCCGCGCCCGACCGCGATCACGGTTGAAGGCGTGGACAAGCGTTTGGTGGGCCAGGTCGCCGCGGAAATCCGCGCGTATCGGCCGCCCGAGCCGTATAAGGGCAAGGGCGTGCGCTACGACACGGAGACGATCCGCCGCAAGGAAGGCAAGAAGAAATGAGCGGGCCACGCGATCTTCGGGAGCGCCGTCGCGAGCGGCTGCGCTACCAACTCAAGAAGAAGTCGGGCGGGCGTCCGCGCTTGTCGGTGTTTCGTTCGGGCAAGCATATCTACGCCCAGATCATCGACGACGCGCAAGGCCGCACCGTGGCCGCCGCGGGCACGCTGGATGCCACGTTGCGTACCGATTTGCGCACCGGCGCCGACAAGGCCGCTGCGGCCGCCGTGGGTAAGCTGGTGGCGGAGCGGGCCATCGCCGCGGGCGTGACGGCCGTGGTGTTCGACCGCGGCATGTATTTGTATCACGGCCGCGTCAAGGCGCTGGCCGATGCCGCCCGCGAAGGCGGGCTGGCGTTCTGAGGGGCTGAGGGCAATGGCACGGGAATCCCGGGACGGAAACCGCGGCGGGCGCGAGCGCGACCGCGACGGCGGCGATGACCTGATCGACAAGTTGGTCACCATCAATCGCGTTGCAAAGGTGGTGAAGGGTGGCCGTCGCTTCGCCTTCGCCGCACTTGTCGTCGTGGGGGACCAGAAGGGCCGTGTTGGTTACGGCGCGGGCAAGGCGCGCGAAGTGCCGGAAGCCATCCGCAAGGCGACGGAGCGGGCGAAGCGGACCATGATCCGCGTCCCCATGAAGGAAGGCCGCACCCTGCACCATGACGTGCATGGCGAATACGGCGCCGGCATGGTGGTGTTGCGGGCGGCCGAGGCAGGCACAGGCATCATCGCCGGTGGCCCGATGCGCGCCGTGTTCGAGGCTTTGGGTATCGGCGACGTGGTCGCAAAGTCACTCGGCAGCCGCAACCCGCATAACATGGTGAAGGCGACATTTGCCGGCCTGGCACGCTGCGCCAGCCCGCGCTCGGTGGCGAGCCGCCGCGGCAAGAAGGTGGCGGATATCCTGGGCAAGCGCGATGCGCCCGAGGCGGAGGTCGCGGCCGATGTCTGAAACGACCCTCAAGAAGCAGATTCGCGTGGTGCAGATCGCGTCCGGTCTGGGCCGCAAGCCCGGCCAGATTGAAACGCTGATCGGACTTGGCTTGAACAAGATGCGCAAGGCCAGCACGTTGGAAGATACGCCTGCCGTGCGCGGCATGATTCGCAAGGTGCACCACCTGGTGCAGGTGGAGGAGCTATCGTGAAGCTCAACGAACTCCGGGACAACCCGGGATCGCGGCTGAAGTTCAAGCGGCTTGGCCGCGGCATCGGGTCCGGCAAGGGCAAGACGTCGGGCAAAGGCGTCAAGGGACAGAAGGCGCGCGAGGGTGTCGCGCTGAACGGCTTCGAAGGCGGCCAGTTGCCGATCTACCGGCGCCTGCCGAAACGTGGCTTCAAGAACATGTTCCGCAAGGCTTATGCGCCGGTCAATCTCGGCGCGATCGACAAGGCCATAGCGGCTGGGCAACTCGAAGCCGGCGCCATTGACGAGGTTGCATTGGAGAAGGCCGGACTGGTGCGATTGGCGAAGGTCGCGGGCGTGCGCTTGCTCGGGCAGGGAGCGATCAGCCGGCCCATCACCGTCACCGTGTCGGGGGTGTCCGCCTCTGCCAAGGCAGCGGTGGAGGCCGCTGGCGGCTCGGTCACCGCGACTGTTGTGAAGGCAGTGGCGGAGCCGGCAGCGGCATAGGCCACGTAGGCCCAACCGCGCGAACGGTTCACCGCCAGGGCACCCCGCCCCGAGGCTTGCACGTAGAACCGTCCGCACGGCACACTGACGGCCGCGGCCACCCAGGGGGATAACGACATGGCTTCCGCCGCCGAGCAGATGGCTGGCAGCATGAATCTCGGTGCCTTCAGCAAGGCGACCGAGTTGAAGAACCGCATCTGGTTCACCCTCGGTGCGCTGGTGGTCTACCGCCTCGGTAGCTATGTGCCCGTGCCGGGCATCGACGCCGGCGTGATGGGTCACGCCATGGCGGAGCAAGGTGGCGGCGTGCTGGGCATGTTCGACATGTTCAGCGGCGGCAATCTCAGTCGCATGACGGTGTTCGCGCTGACGATCATGCCGTATATCAGCGCGTCGATCATCATTCAGTTGATGTCTGCGGCCATTCCCTCGCTTGAAACGCTGAAGAAGGAAGGCGAAAGCGGGCGCAAGAAGCTCAACCAATACACCCGCTATCTGACGGTGCTGATTGCCGTGTTTCAGTCCTATGGCATCGCCGTCGGGTTGGAAGCGTTCCATGACCGGGCTGGCATGGGTGCGGTGCTGGAGCCGGGCTGGTTCTTCCGCCTGTCCTGCGTCGTGACGCTTACCGGTGGCACCATGTTCCTGATGTGGCTGGGCGAACAGATTACCGCCCGAGGTGTCGGCAACGGCACCAGCCTAATCATTTTCGCCGGGATCGTGGCGAACCTGCCGCATGCCTTAGTGACGTTGCTGGATCTGGGGCGCACCGGGGCGCTGTCACCCGTGTTCATCCTGGCCTTCGTCGTGATCGCCGTCGCCGTGATCGCCTTCATCGTGTTCATGGAGCGGGCGCAGCGACGCATCGTCGTGCAGTATCCAAAGCGCCAGGTGGGCCAGCGCATGTTCGGCGGTGACTCCACCCACATGCCGCTGAAGGTCAATACGGCCGGAGTCATCCCACCTATCTTCGCTTCCTCCATCCTGCTGATCCCGGCCACGATTGCGGGTTTCGGGCAAAGCAATCCGAATTCAGTGCTGGGCTGGTTGTCCTCCCAGCTCGCACACGGTCAGCCGCTGTACTTGGCGATGTATGCGGCGATGATCATTTTCTTTTCGTATTTCTATACGGCCGTTGTGTTCAATCCGCAGGAAACTGCCGACAATCTCAAGAAGTACGGCGGCTTCATCCCTGGCATCCGGCCCGGCAGCAATACGGCCGACTACTTCGATCGCATCCTAACCCGACTGACCACGATCGGCGCTTTGTATCTGTGCGTGGTATGCCTGCTGCCGGAGATCCTGATCGCCAATTACAACGTGCCGTTCTACTTCGGTGGCACCAGCCTGATGATCATCGTGTCCGTCACCATGGACACGGTTACCCAGGTGCAGTCGCATCTGCTGGCGCATCAGTATGAGGGGTTGATCCGCAAGTCCCGTGTGAAGGGCCGCGCCCGATGAAGCTGATCCTGCTCGGGCCGCCCGGCGCGGGGAAGGGGACGCAGGCGAAGCGGCTGCAAGAGGCGCATGGCATCGCGCAAATCTCGACTGGCGATATGCTGCGGAGTGAGGTTGCGGCCGGCAGCGACATCGGCAAGCGCGCTGCCGCGGTCATGGCGTCCGGTGCGTTGGTGTCCGACGATATCATCATCGCCATGCTGGCTGGCCGGGTGCGCCAGGCGGATTGCGCGGCCGGGTTTATCCTGGACGGCTTTCCTCGCACCGTAGCGCAGGCGGAAGCGCTGGATCACATGCTGGCGGAGCTCGGCCTCGACCTGGACGCCGTAATCGAGTTGAAGGTCGACGACGCGGCGTTGGTCGAGCGGATTGCCGGCCGGTTCAGTTGCGCCAAGTGCGGCGCCAGCTACCACGACACCTTCAAGCCGACGGCTTCGGTGGGCGTTTGCGACGTGTGCGGCTCGACAGAGTTCATTCGCCGCCCGGACGACAAGCGCGAAACGGTTCGGGAGCGGTTGGACGTCTACAACCGGCAGACCAGGCCGATCCTGCCGCACTATCAGGCGGCTGGCCGGCTCCACAGCGTGGATGGCATGGCGTCGATGGACGAAGTGTCAACCGCCATCGAGACCGTGTTGCAGACGCTGCCCAGCGAGCACGTTCACCTAGATGTGACCGACGTGCGTTGACTCTGCGTCACGCCGCCGTATAACGACGCACTCCGGCGCAACGGTCTCGTTGGCGCCTTTGTAGCATTGCTGGCGACCCTGCGCGGAAGCGAACAGGTCGCCTGACGAACGAACCCGGCGGCACGCTGCGATGGCGCGCAGGCCCGGCCCGAGCAGGAGACGAGCGTGGCGCGTATTGCCGGTGTGAACATCCCGACCAACAAGCGGGTGACGATCAGCCTTCGGTATATCTATGGCATTGGCCCGACCAAGGCAGCCGGTATTTGCACCAAGCTGGGCATCCCGGATGACCGTCGCGTCAACCAGCTTTCCGACGAGGAAGTGCTGAAGATCCGCGAGCTCATCGACCGCGAATTCCGCGTGGAAGGCGACCTCCGCCGCGAGGTGGCGATGAACATCAAGCGGCTGATGGACCTCGGCTGCTATCGCGGCCTGCGGCATCGCCGGGGCCTGCCGGTGCGTGGCCAGCGCACCCACACCAACGCCCGCACCCGCAAGGGCAAGGCGGTGGCGATCGCCGGCAAGAAGAAAGTCACCAAGTAGCTTTCGGCTTTCGCGCCGAACACTCATTTGAAGGCAGGATCACCTATGGCGAAAGCCCCCGCGCGTCCCCGTCGCAAGGAGCGCAAGAACATCATTTCCGGCGTGGCCCACGTGAACGCGACGTTCAACAACACGATGGTCACGATCACGGATGCGCAGGGCAATACGATCGCCTGGTCGTCCGCCGGGATGGGTGGGTTCAAGGGCAGCCGCAAGTCGACCCCGTATGCTGCCCAGGTCGCCGCGGAAGATGCTGGTCGCAAGGCTCGCGAGCACGGCATGGAGACGCTGGAGATCGAGGTGAACGGCCCTGGCTCCGGCCGGGAAAGCGCGCTGCGTGCGCTGCAAACGGTTGGCTTCTCGATTACCCAGATCCGCGATCTCACCCCGATTCCGCATAACGGATGTCGCCCGCGCAAGCGTCGCCGCGTCTGAGTCCGGACTGCATTCGATGAAAGGCGGGGCCCGCGGCGATGACGCGGGGCCTGAATTGACATGAGAAACGACACTTTGGTCATGCAGCGCAACTGGCAGTCGCTGATCAAGCCGGAGAAGCTGGAGTTCGAGCCCGGGTCCGACCCGTCCCGCACCGCGCTGGTGGTGGCCGAGCCGTTGGAACGCGGCTTCGGCATGACGCTCGGCAATGCCATCCGCCGCATCCTGCTGTCTTCCCTGCAGGGCGCCGCGGTGACGGCGGTGCAGATCGACGGCGTCTTGCACGAGTTCAGCACGATCCCCGGCGTGAGGGAAGACGTGACCGACATCGTCCTCAACGTCAAGCAATTGGCCTTGCGCATGCACGGGGACGGCCCGAAGCGCATGGTGCTGACCGCGACCGGGCCGGGCGAGATCAAGGCCGGCCAAATCCAGGCCGGGCACGACATCGACATCATGAACCCGGACCTGGTGTTGTGCACGCTGGATGACGGCGTGAAGCTGGGCATGGAGTTCACGGTCAATCTGGGCAAGGGCTACGAGCCCGCCAGCAGCAACCGCCCGGAGGACGCGCCGATCGGGCTGATCCCGGTCGACAGCATCTATTCCCCCGTGCGCCGCGTGTCCTATCGCGTGGAGCCGACGCGGGTTGGCAATCTGACCAACTTCGACAAGCTGCTGCTGTCTGTGGAAACCAACGGTGCGGTGACACCGGAGGACGCCGTGGCGTTGGCTGCGCGCATCTTGCAGGACCAGTTGCAGCTGTTCATCAACTTCGATGAGCCGCAGCAATTGCGCGCCGAGGAGCACCACGACGACCTGCCGTTCAACCGCAACTTGTTGCGCAAGGTGGACGAGCTGGAACTGTCTGTCCGCTCCGCCAACTGTCTGAAGAACGACAACATCGTCTACATCGGCGATTTGGTGCAGAAGTCCGAGCAGGAGATGCTCCGCACCCCGAACTTCGGCCGCAAGTCGCTGAACGAGATCAAGGAGGTCCTGACCAACATGGGCCTTACCCTCGGCATCACCGTTCCCGGCTGGCCGCCGGAGAACATCGAGGACTTGGCCAAGCGTCTCGACGAACCGTTCTAGTCTTTCTTCGTGTCGTGCGCTGCACGACGGCCGTTTTAAGGAAATACCCAGATGCGCCACGGTGTGAGCGGCCGCAAGCTCAGCGTTACCACCAGCCACCGCTTTGCCATGTTCCGCAACATGGCCGTGGCATTGCTGAAGCACGAGCAGATCACCACCACCCTGCCCAAGGCGAAGGAGCTTCGTCCGGTCGCGGAGAAGCTGATCACGCTGGGCAAGCGCGGCGGGCTGCACGCGCGGCGGCAGGCCTATGCCCAGTTGCGGGACGAGAAGATCGTGGCGAAGCTGTTCGACTCGCTGGCCACTCGCTACAAGGCGCGGCCGGGTGGCTACACCCGCGTCCTGAAGGCCGGCATGCGCTACGGCGACGCCGCGGACATGGCGGTGATCGAGTTGGTGGAACGTGACCCGGCGGCCAAGGGCCAGGACAGCGGTCCGCGTCCGGACGCGGCGATCGAAGACCAGGCAGCCTGATACGATGAGGCGAGCCGGCCGCGTCGCGCTTGGCGCCGCGGCCGGGCTGCTGCTGGCCGGGCCGCTCGCGGCGCAAGGCCTGGACGCCCCGAACTTGCGGCGTACCACCGTGACGGTGGTCGATCACCTGGGGCTGGCGCAGCAGGACGAAACTATTGCGGTGTATTTCGCCGGCGTGCTCGCCGGCACGCTGCACGTGGATCAGAACCATCCTAACGACAGCTTCGTGGCCACAGTGCCGCTGCAGCCACGGCTTGGCTTCACCCTCTGCGGCAAGCTTGTGAAGCGGGAACCGGACGGCGCGCTTTCAACCCACCCCATCGACAATGGCGGCGTGCTGGAGGGTTACGAGGGCGCCACCCTTGCGGCGCTGACCTTGGGCGACGTGTTGTTCACCCTCGAGGATGAGGCCGGCCAGGCCAGCCATACGGTGCAGCAGGGTCCCGCCTGCACCGCCGCCATTTCCTGAGCCGTCGCCGTGACGGCGCAGACCTTGTTTTCCGGCCAAGGCACCCGCCCGTTGGCCGACTTGCTGCGCCCGACGGACATGGCGAACATCGTCGGGCAGGACCATCTGCTCGCCGGCGACGCCCCGCTGGGGCGCATGGTGGCGGCCCGCATCTTGTCCTCCATGATCCTGTGGGGCCCGCCCGGCACGGGCAAGACCACCATCGCCCGGCTGCTCGCCCGGCAAACCGACCTGCATTTCGAAGCGATCAGCGCCATCCAAAGCGGCGTGGCCGACCTGCGCAAGCTGTGGGACGCCGCCCGGCGCCGGCGCGACGCCGGGGGCGGCACGCTGCTGTTCTGCGACGAGATCCACCGCTTCAACCGCGGCCAGCAGGATAGCTTCCTGCCCGTGGTGGAGGACGGCACCATCACCCTGGTGGGCGCCACCACGGAAAACCCGTCCTTCGAGCTGAACGGCGCCCTGCTGTCCCGCTGCCAGGTATTCGTGCTGCGGCGGTTGGACGAGACGGCGCTGGAGCACCTGCTAGCCCGGGCGGAGGCGCATCTCGGCCACCCATTGGCGCTGGAGCCCGCAGCCCGGCAGGCATTGGTCACCATGGCGGGTGGCGACGGCCGCTATCTCCTCAACATGGCGGAGCAGGTGGAGTCGATGGCCGGGTCGGCACCGCTGGACATGGCCGGGCTGGCGCGGGTGCTGCAACGGCGGATGGCGGTGCACGACAAGGCGGGGGACGGGCATTACGACCTGCTCAGCGCGTTCCATAAATCGCTGCGTGGCTCCGACGTCAACGCGGCCTTGTATTACGCCGCCCGCATGATGGTGGCGGGTGAGGCGCCGGAAACGGTGTTCCGCCGCCTGGTCTGCGCCGCGTCGGAGGATGTCGGCATGGCTGACCCACAGGCCATGGTGCAGGTCCTGACCGCGTGGGACGCCCATGAACGCGTCGGCTGGCCGGAAAGCAAGCTGTTCATGGCCCAGGCGATCACCTACGTCGCCACGGCGCCGAAAAGTAACGCGGCCTATCTGGGCTTCGCGCAGGCCCTCGCCGCCGCGGAACGCACGTCCGAGCTGGCGCCCCCGCTCAACATCCTGAACGCGCCCACGGCGCTGATGCGGGAGCTGGGCTACCACGCCGGCTACCGCTACGACCACGACGCGCCGGACGCCTATGCCGCGCAGGAGTTCTTCCCCGAGGCCATGCGCACCCGCGGCGATTTGGACTTCTACCAGCCGAATGAGCGCGGCTTCGAGCGCGACATCCGCAAGCGGCTGGATTACTGGGCGATGCTGAAGGCCCGGCGACGCGATGACCAATGACCTGGGAGGCTCCATGACCGCACCGATCCTGCTCACCGGCGCATCCGGCGCGCTGGGCCGCCAACTCACGCGCAAGCTGGGCGAAGCCGGCTACACCCTGCGCCTGACCGATATCGCCCCGTTCCCCGACGCGCTGCCGCCGGGCGCGGCCTTCACGCAGGCCGACCTGGTGGATGGCGCCGCGATCAAGGCCCTGGCCGCGGGCTGCCGCACGATCCTGCATTTCGGCGGTGTCTCCACGGAACAGCCGTTCGACACCGTGCTGGGGCCGAACATCGTCGGCCTGCACACCGTTTACGAGGCGGCGCGGCAGGCCAAGGCCCGCGTGGTGTTCGCGTCCTCCAACCACGCGATCGGCTTCCATCCGCGCGCAACGCCGCTGGACGCCAACTGCGCGCTGCGGCCCGACAGCTTCTACGGCCTGTCCAAGGCTTGTGGCGAGCTGATGGGCGGCCTGTATTGGGAGAAGCATGGGGTGGAGAGCGTTTCGGTGCGCATTGGCTCGTCCTTCCCCGCGCCGGTGGACGAGCGGATGCTGGCCACCTGGCTGTCCTATGCCGACCTCGCCCGGCTGATGGTCCGCTGCATCGAGGCGGAGCGGACCGGGTGCTGCATCGTCTGGGGCAACTCCGCCAATGGCCGGACCTGGTGGCGGGATGACGCACGGGCAGAGCTGGATTGGCTGCCGCAGGACACCGCCGACATCTTCGCCGACGCCGTGGCCGGCAAGGTCACCGACGACCCAGTGGTCGAACTGAACCAGGGTGGAGCCTATTGCGTGATGGATTACACCCGGCCGCGGTAGCCCTTCAGTACAGCTTTTCCACGTCCAGCACGTTCCGCATCCCGTCCACCTGGCCGTCCAGCCAGCAGCGCAGGTTGTGCGCGAAGATGTCGACGATGCGGCCGTTCTCCGTGGCGACCGTGCTGGCGGAATGCGGGCTGATCAGCACGTTCGGCATGTCCCATAGCGGGCTGTCGGCCGGCAGCGGCTCCACCGCCGTGACGTCCAGCGCGGCATAGCCCACTTGGCCGGATTGCAGGGCCGCGATCAGCGCCGGCTCGTCCACCACCAGGCCGCGGCCGATATTCACCAGCGCCGCGCCGCGGGGCAGGCAGGCGAGCGCGGCGGCGTCCACCATCCGGTCGGTCAGCGGCGTGTGCGGCACGGTGATGACGAAGGCGTCCGCCTGCCGCAGCGCCGCGTGGAGCTCCCCGGACGGCAGCACGGCGTCGAACAAGGCGGCATGGCCGCGCTCGCGCGCCGGGTCCCGCGTGACGGCGACCACGCGCATGTCCAGGGCGCGGGCAATGCGGGCGCAGCCGCGCGCCAGGTCGCCGGCGCCCAGGATCACCAGCGTCTTGCCCGCGATCTCCTCCACGCAGCCACGGGTCCAGCGATGCGCCGCCTGGTCCGCCTGCAACTGCGCCAGGCCGCGCACATGCGCCAGCAGCGCGGTGAACACGAACTCCGCCAACGGCCGCGCGTGCACGCCGCGCGCCGTGGTGACCAGCACGTCTGGCCGGTTGAGCCGCGCCACGGCCGGGCCGACGCCGGTGCTGGTGCCTTGGATCCAGCGTAGCCGGGTGGCCTGCGCCGCATCCTCGGGCGAGGGGACGCCCCACAGGATGTCGGCCTCCGCCAGCCGCGCCTGCCAGCGCGCCTGCTGCGCCGGGGTGTGGGTGAACGGGGCGCCATTGTGATCGCCCGGGAAGCGCGGCACCGGCAGCAGGTCCGGCTCGTGCACCACGGTCAGCCGCGGGTCCAACCCGGCCATGCGCCGGGCGTATTCGGGTTCGAGCGGCGAGGTCACGAACAGGGTTGGCATTGCGGTCCCCAACGATGGCAGGATGGTTCGCGTCCCCAGCACACGCCGTGCCGCGGGGCAAGCGGATCGACACACCCCTATGGCACACGCGCTCCCCTCCATCCTCCGCAACAGCACGCTGGACGGCCCGGCGGTGCAGCAGGCGCGGATCGACCTGGCCGCGTGCTTCCGCATGGCGGCGCGGCTCGGCTTGCAGGAAGGCATCTGCAACCATTTTTCCGCCGTGGTGCCGGGGCGGCCGGATCTGTTCCTGGTCAACCCGTATGGCTGGGCGTTCGGGGAGATCACGGCCTCCCGCCTGCTGATCTGCGATTTCGAGGGCGCGGTGGTGGCTGGCGACGGGGTGCCCGAAGCCACCGCGTTCTTCATCCACGCCCGCCTGCACCTGCGTAATCCGCGCGCCGTCGCGGCGTTCCACACCCACATGCCATACGCCACGGCGCTGGCCATGCTGGAAGGGCCGCCGCTGGCCTGGGCCGGGCAAACCGCGTTGAAGTTCTACGGCCGCACCGTGGTGGACGACGATTACAACGGCCTGGCGCTGGACGGGGCGGAGGGTGATCGCATCGCCGCCGCGATGGGCGATGCCGACATCGCCTTCATGCGCAACCATGGCGTGCTGGTCACCGGCCCGTCGATCGCCGCCGCCTGGGACGACCTGTATTACCTGGAGCGCGCTGCCCAGGCGCAATGGCTCGCCGAAAGCAGCGGCCGCAGGCTGAAACCGGTTTCCCCCGCCATGGCCGAGGCCACCGCCCGCCAGATGCGCGAAGGCGATGGCGAGAGCGCCCGGCTCCATTTGGAAAGCATCAAGCGGGTGCTGATGAAGGACGAGCCCGAGTTCGCATCGTAGCGCGGGACGCGATGGCCGGCTTCCCCGCGGGGGAGCCGGCCGCCACGGCCGTTAGTTTGGAACCAGAACCGAGCTGACGACGTGGATCACGCCGTTGGACTGCAAGACGTTCGGGATGGTGACCATCGCCACGCCGCTCTTCGCGCCTTGCAAGTAGATCTTGCCGCCTTCCTGGGTGACGACGAGTGGCTCGCCTTGCACCGTCTTCAGCATCGCCTTCCCGTGGCCGGCGCGGATCATCTTCATCAAATCCGCCGCCGTGAGCTTGCCCGGCACCACGTGGTAGGTGAGCACGGCCACCAGCATGGCCTTGTTCTCGGGCTTCAACAGAGTGTCCACGGTGCCCGGCGGCAGCTTGGCGAACGCCTCGTTGGTCGGTGCGAACACGGTGAACGGGCCCGGTCCCATCAGCGTATCGACCAGCCCCGCCGCCTTCACCGCCGCAACCAGCGTGGTGTGGTCCTGCGAGTTGACGGCGTTCTCGACGATGTTCTTCGACGGATACATGGCGGCGCCGCCCACCATCACCGTCCCCGCTGGGGCCGGCTGCGCCAGCGCAGGCATGACCGTCACGAGGTTCGTCGATGCAAGCAGGCCGGCCAGGAGAACTGCGGTGGAGCCGATGCGACGCATGGTGGAATCCTTCCTTACTCACGCTCGGTGCCGAGCATGTGCTTCCCATACGGCCCCGTGATGATTGCAGATGCGGAATGCGGCGGCATCGGGTTAATTAATCCTAAGCCGACTGGCCCTGCTTCGGGTCGCGCCGACCTCTTGCAAATTCAGGCCCGGGCGCTAGAGCTACGCGGCACGGAGGGGTGCCGGAGTGGCCGATCGGGGCAGTCTCGAAAACTGTTGTGGGTGCAAGCCTACCGTGGGTTCGAATCCCACCCCCTCCGCCAAATGGCTCGGGCATCCCGATGTAGGGTCTTGGAATTCCAGCTTGGCCATCGCTGGTCTACGCGAGCCCATGTGCTGACTGGTGATCACCGGCTTTCGAGATGTGTTTGAGAGCGTCGGTGGTGAGGGCAGTTTGGCTTGCCTGCTCCTGCACCGTATGGCGCAGGCTGATTGCTGATCTTGTTCGATGGATTTCCGGCGCAGCCGCTGCGGCCAGCGCCGCTTGTGCTGGCCTGTGAGCGTGGCGTTGCCGTGCTTTCCGGAAGTACCGCGTGCTACGCCGCGAAGAAGCGGCGGAGTGGGATATGACGAGATCGGGCTGTTACTCCGGAAGGAGGTGGCCGCACGGCAGGGCCTCGCCCACCACGGTCCCTGCGCCTTCGGCCGCCAAGTGGCGAGCACGTCCCACAACTGGCCCACGGTTCCCTTTGCCCCCAAAGCGCGAGCAGCGGCGCCTTGATCTTGTGGCCGGCCTGGTCGTCGGCCCGGTCCATGTCGAGGTCGATGCCAGCCGCCGCGCGGTAGCCCTCGCACACCGCGCGTGTCGTCCCCTTGCAGCAGTACGTCCGGATATACTCGGCCATGGCTTCGGGCGTGACCGCGCCCGGCGTCTTGCCCTGAACGGCTAGGTGGTCGCGCAGGTGGCTTGTCGCCGTTGCGATTGCCGCCACGTCCCGGGAGCTTGACCCGATACCAGGCTGGAACGACCTGGGATAAGCCCCGGCAATGGATGGAACAGGCAGGCGTCAAAGCGAAGCCAGCGGCGCGGAACAGACGCTGCGCAGGGCCTGCGCAGCGGACCGGGAGCCTGCAGAACCGGATCACGCGCGCGTTCACGGGACCTGCTTGAGCGCCTCCTGGGCCGGCGCGATCAGCGGCAGCAGCGTTCCGGGCATGTCCTCCACGGCGACCCGGCTCGCGTGCACGGCGATGTTGATGGCGGCCACCACCACGCCGGCCGTGTTGCGGACCGGCACGGCGATCGTGCGGAGGCCGAGTTCCACCTCCTCGTCGACGATGGCATAGCCCTGGCCGCGGATCGCCGACAGTTCGTGCTCCAGCGCATCGCGGGTCGCCAGCGACTTGGCCGTGCGCTTCTCCAGGTGCACCCGGCGCCAGTAGCCGTCCAGCCAGACCGGTGTCGCGTGCGCCAGCAGCACGCGGCCCAGCGCCGTGCTGTAGGCCGGCAGCCGGCTGCCCACGCTGAGGCTGGTGAACACGAAGCGGGGCGGCGTGGCCTGGGCGATGCAGACCACGTCCGTGTCGTCCAGGATCGCCGCCATGCTCGGGTCGCCCGCCTGGTGCGCGATGGTGTCCAGATAGGGCTGCAGCAGCTTGGGCAGCGGTGTCGCGGCGATATAGGCGTGGCCTAATCGCATCACCCGCGGCGTCAGCGAGAAGTATTTGCCGTCGAATTCCGCGTAGCCGAGATGTACCAGGCTGAGCAGATAGCGCCGGGCCGCGGCGCGGGTCAGCCCGGCCAGGCCGGCGGCGTCGCTGATGGAAAGCCGCCGCCGCGCCTCGCTGAACAGCTCGATGATGGCGAGCCCTTTGCCCAGGCCGGCCACCAAATCGCGGCTGGCCGCGCCAACCTGGTCGTTGTCCCGAGGCATGGGCGCGTGTCGCACGATCCTGGCGGAATGTCATGGAGGCGGTGGCAGGAAACGCTTGACAACAAGTCAGGCCAACTTCAACTTGTGCGAAATACAAACAACGTGCGCAATGCGCACAAGAAGGGAGGCGCTGTCTGATGCTCGACCCGCAGCTGAACGTCCTGACCGAGCAGGTTGTCGCGGCGATGAAGCCGGATGCGCCCGGCGCGGACCCCGAACTTCAGGCCCGCATAGCCGTCGTGCTGCGGCACCTGCTGCAAGCGGTGGCGGAAATCCGGCTGACGGAAGGTGAACTGGCAGCCCTGTGCTCGTTCCTCGACCGGGTTGCGGCCACCGGTGAATGGCGCTTCCTCACCCACGTGTTCGGCCTGGACACCCTGGTCACGGACATGGCCCATGGCGGCACCGCCCGGCACACGGCGGACAACGTCGAGGGACCACTCTACCGGCCGGGTGCGCCCGAGGCCGCGAGCCCGGCCCGGCTGATGCGGGCGGAGGAGCCGGGAGAGCGCTTGTTCCTGTCCGGCCGCGTGGTCGAGGCCGTCACGGGCCGCCCCGTGCCGCATGCCCTGCTGGACGTGTGGCAGTCTAATGCCGCCGGCGCCTACGCCGAGGACGATGCGGAACAACCCGCGTGGAACTTCCGCCGCCGCGTCACCGCGGACGCGTCCGGCTGCTACGAGGTCGAGACGGTGGTGCCCGGCTGCTACGAAATCGGGGACCTCTCGGGCATGGCCTGCGGGGAGATGATGCGCCGCCTCGGCCGGCACGGCATGCGGCCCGGCCACATCCATTTCAAATTGTCCGCGCCAGGGACGCAGCCGATGACGGCGATGCTCTACTTCAACGGCGATCCTTGGCTCGACGACGACTCGATCTTCAGCGTGCGGAACGACATCGTGCTTTCGCCGGCCCGCCACGCGGACGCCGCGTCCATCACGGCCCGCGGAACCGCCGGACCGTTCCAAACGGCAAGCTTCGATTTCGTGCTGGAGCCGGCCAAACCGGCTCAGGCGAAGGTCCCCGTCCATGCCTGACGCGAGCCGCTCCCCGCGCTGGACACGGCGCCCGCCGGGTTCGAACTGGGGTGATTGGGGGCCGGACGACCAGCGCGGCCGCCTTAACCTGCTGACGGCCGAGAAGGTGCTGCAAGGCATTGCGGAGGTGCGGGAAGGCCGCACCTTCTGCCTCAGCCTGCCGCTCGACCTGCCGGGGGGCAACGCGCTCAACCCGCGCCGCCACCCGCCGGTGCTGCGGCCAACCGTCCGCAACGGCCGGGCCAACATCAACTACCCGCTCGCCCAGGATGATCCCCGCCTGACGGATGTCATGAGCGACGACGCCGTCCTGTTGCACACCCAGTACTCCACGCAGTGGGACGGCTTGGCCCATGTGGGCCAACTGTTCGATGCCGATGGGGACGGCGTGCCGGAGCCGCGCTACTACAACGGCTTCCGCCCCGGCGATGACGTGGCGGGCCCGTCCGGCGCCGTGCCGCCCGGCACGGAGCCGTCGCCGTCCCATGCGCACGCGCTGGGCCTGGAACACATGGCGGAGTCCTGCGTGCAGGGGCGGGCCGTGATGATCGACCTCCACGCCCATTTCGGCCGCGAGCACCGGATGGTCGGCTACGACGACCTGCGCCACGTCATGGAAACGGACGGGGTGGCGGTGGAGCCCGGCGACATGGTGTGCCTCCACACCGGCTTCGCGGAGATGCTGGTGGAGATGGGCGGGCGCCCGGACCCGCACGTGCTGGAGCACTCCTGCGCCGCCCTCGATGGGCGCGACGAGCGCCTGCTGGATTGGATCGACACATGCGGCCTCAGCGTGCTGATCGCCGATAACTACGCGGTGGAAGCGCACCCCGCCGGGGGCTGCGACGCGGCCACGCACTCCGCCGTGCCGCTGCACGAGTTGTGCCTGTTCAAGCTGGGCATCCACCTGGCCGAGCTATGGCACCTGACGCCGCTGGCCGCCTGGCTGCGACAGCAGGGCCGGTCCCGCTTCCTGCTGACCGCGCCGCCGCTGCGCCTGCCCGGCGCCATCGGCTCGCCCGTCACCCCGGTGGCCACGGTCTGACGGTGCCCGGCCGCGCCCCCCGCATCGCCGCGCTGTCCACCGTTCGGCTGGACATCCCGCTCCGGCAGCCGATCCGGATGTCGTTCGGCACCGTGCGGGTCCAGAACGTGGTGCTGGTCCGCCTGCGTGACGCCGACGGGGTGGAGGGTGTCGGCGAAGCGTCGATCCTGGGCGGCCCGTTCTGGGGACACGAAAGCGCCGAGGGCGTCCAGGCCTGCATCGAGGCCTACCTCGCGCCGGCCCTGCTCGGGACCACCCTGGACGGGCTCGAAGCGCTTGCGGATCGGCTGGGCCGGCTTGTCCGCGGCAACGCCGCCGCGCGCGCCGCCGTAGAGATGGCGGCGCTGGACCTGTTGGGTCGCCGGCTGGGCGTGCCGGCCGTGCAACTGCTCGGCGGGCCGTGCCGGACGGAGCTTTCGGTTGCCTGGACGCTTTCGACCGGCAGCACCGCCGGCGACATCGCGGAAGGCGAGCGCGCGCTGGCCGAACAGGGCCACCGCCGCTTCAAGCTCAAGCTCGGGTGCGATGCGGCGGCCGACACCACGCGGGCCGCGGCCGTCGTCGCGGCGTTCCGTGGGCGGGCAACGGTGGTCGCGGACGTCAACGGCGCCTGGGACGAGGTGACGGCCGCGCGGCACCTTCCGGCCCTGTGCGAAGCCGGGCTGGAAGCCATCGAGCAGCCGCTGCCGCCGGGCGACCTGGCGGGGATCGCCCGGCTGCGCGCCGGCCTCGGCATGGACGTGGTCGCCGACGAGGCGGTGAGCGGCCCGGATGCCGCGTTCAGGATCGCGTCGGCCGGCGCCGCCTCCGCGATCGCACTGAAGCCGAACCGCGACGGCGGCGCCTCGGCGACCCGGCGTGTCGCCGCGATCGCAGCAGCGGCAGGCCTGGGCTTATACGGCGGCACGGCCCTGGAAACTTCCGTCGGCACCGCCGCCTGCGCCCACCTCTACGCCGCCCTGCCGGAGCTCCGCCTGGGCACGGAGCTATTCGGTCCGCTGCGGCTGGCCAACGACATCGTGGTGGACGATCCGTTTGCCGTGCGGGACGGGATGATCGTCGTCCCGGACGGGTCCGGGCTGGGCGTGACGCTTGACGAGGATCGGATCGCCTTCCTGGCGCGACGAAGCGCCAACGGCCCGGCCTGACGAATTCCAACCAACCTGACGACCGTTGAGGAGCAGCACATTGGGCACGTTCGTTTCGGATATTTGGGGTGAGGAGTTCAAGCCCGAGCAGCGGCGGCGCGGGGCGCCTCCGCCGCTCGGCACCCTTGTGGAGCCCGCACGCGAGGTTCCCGTGCTGCACGACGTGGACGTGCTGGTGGTCGGCGGCGGCCCCGCCGGCACGACCGCCGCGGTCTCGGCCGCCAGGCTCGGCGCCCGCGTCATGCTGGTGGAGCGCTACAACCACCTCGGCGGGCTTTCCACGGGCGGGCTGGTCATCTGGATCGACCGCATGACCGACTGGAACGGCAAGCTGGTCATACGCGGCCTGGGCGAGGAACTGCTCGACCGGTTGCCATCGGGGGCCCGAACCGGGCCGGACCCGTCGCTGTGGGGCTCGCGCGAGGCCGAGGCCGTCGCGCGCTGGCAGCCGCGCTTTTCCGCCCACCACGACACCGTGACCTGGGCGCCCATGATCGACCCGGAGCAGCTCAAGGCCGCCTCGCTCGCCATGGTGCGGGAAGCGGGCGTGCAACTGCTTTTCCACGCCTGGGCGTCCCGCGCCGTGGTGGAGGACGGCCGCCTGCGCGGCGTGGTGTTCGAAAGCAAGGGCGGCCGCTTCGCCGTCACCGCCCGCACCGTGGTGGACACGACGGGCGACGGCGACGTGTTCGCCAGCGCCGGCGAGGCCGCGGCCGGCGACGTGGAAGCGTCATCCATCCAGCAATGCGTCAACACCGCCGCCCTATGGGGCGGGGTGGACTGCGAGCGCTGGATACGGTTCCGCCAATCCCCGGATTACGAGGCGTTCGCGGCCCGGGGGCGGCAGGAACAATTGGCCTGTTCGAATGGCCGATCCCGTCCTGGCGCAACGACATCGCGGTGTTCATGGGCCCGCGCTGGGCCGGCTATAACGGGGCGGACGCGCACGACCTGACGGCGGTGGAGCTGCGGTCCCACGACGCCATGAAGGTGCTGCTGCCGTATTATCGCAGCCACGCGCCGGGGTTCGAGAACGCGTGGCTGATGCTCACCGCGTCCCAGGTCGGTGTCCGGCTGACCCGGCGCCTGGTGGGCCGGGGCGTCCTGCGCCGGGAGGACTGGTCAACCGGCCGGGTCCACACGGACGAGGTGGGCGTGAGCCCGAGCCTGGCGCCCAAATGGGCGAGCGTGTCCGTCCCCTATGGCAGCCTGCTGCCGCGCCAAACGCCCGGGCTGGTGGTCGCCGGCCGTCACATTTCCTGCGACGCCTCGTCCCAGACCTTCATGCGCGAAATCCCGCAGTGCTGGCTCACCGGCCACGCCGCCGGAGCCGCGGCGGCGTTGGCGGCCGACAAGGGCGTGGACCCGGCCGACGTGCCCGTCCCGGATTTGCAGGCGGCGCTGGCGGATCAGGGCGCGCTGGTCAGGACGGCGGCAGAGGCCGGTATGCCGGAGCTTGTCACGTAGCAGACCCGGTCCGCCCCACCACCGACACCCGAACCAAGAACAAGGGAACGTCAACCATGCTTCCGGAGAAGAACACCTACACCGTCTCGCAGATCGTCGACGGCGCCGGCTTGCACCGTCCGCTGCTGGTCATCATCGGCCTGTGCTTCCTGCTGATGGTGTGCGACTCGTATGACGTGGCGGCCCTGTCGTTCGCGGCACCCGTGCTGATCCGGCAGTGGGGCATTTCGCCTTCCGCGATGGGGTTCATCTTCAGCACCGGGCTGTTCGGGTTGCTGGTCGGCTCCATCCTGTTCGGCTCCGTGGGCGACCGGTTCGGGCGCAAGCGCGCGATGGTCGCCGGTGCGCTCGCCTTTGGCGTGCTCACGATAGCCACCGGCCTGGCCCGGTCCGAGCCGGTGCTGCTCGTGCTGCGCTTCCTGGCCACGGTTGGGCTGGGCGGCGCGGTGCCGAATGCCGTCGCGCTGACGACGGAGTTCACGCCGCGGGCCCGCCGCATCACGGCCGTGGGCGTGATCTTCGCCGGCTACTCGATCGGCGGCATCGCCGCGGGCCTGTCCGCGTCATACCTGATCGGCGCCCTGGGCTGGCAAGCGATGTTCTTCGTTGGCGGTGGCTTGTCGCTGCTGACGGCGCTGGCGTTCCTGTGGCTGCCGGAATCGCTGTCCTTCCTGGCCGCTGCCCCGGGACGGCAAGCGGAGGCGGCGCGGGTCGCAGCCTTCCTGCGCCCGGCGCTGCGGGCTGCACCGCCCGCACGCATCCTGCCCGACGCCGCCCTTTCGACCGAGCGCGGCCGCCTGGCGGATTTGTTCGCCGGTTCCCTTCGCCTCACCACGCCCGTGATGTGGCTGATCTACATCGCCAACTCCATGACCGTGTTCTCCTTGTCGAGCTGGATGCCGGTTGCGGTCGAGTCCGTCGGCTTCCCGCGCGCGATGGCGGCCACCGCCACGGCGCTGCTGTTCACGGGCAGTGCGGTCGGGGGCGTGGTGGGCGGCAGGTTCGCGGACCGCTTCGGGCTTGGGGCCGTGGTGGTACTGGCGCTGCTCGGCTTTCCCGCCGTGGCCGCGCTGGGCATGCTTGGCGGCGCGGCCGGATTGCTTTTGCCGGTCAGCTTTCTGGCGGGGTGTTTCGCTTTCGGTGGCCAGACCTGCCTGCACGGCGTGGTGGGCACGCTGTATCCCACCAACATCAGGGCGAACGGCGTCGGCTGGGCCATCGGCATTGCCAAGATCGGGTCCATCGCCGGGCCGTTCATCGCCGGGTTGCTGCTGCCGCGCTTGTCCGGCGGCCAGCTATTTCTTGCCGCGGCCAGCCCGCTGCTCGTGGTGGCGGTCCTGGCCCTGGGGCTGCGCATGGCGATCGCCCGGCCGGTCCCCGAGCATGGCCGGTTCGTGACCGAGTAGCGGTTCGTCGGGGGGATGCGACCTGCCCCCATTTGCCGGCAGCCCAGATTGCAAGCACTGGCACCCGAGCGTTCCCCGGCTCTGATCCGAACCCTTTGACCTCGGCTTCGACTGCGCGCCAAGCTGATTGGCCCATGTCCGACCGACCGCTCAACCGGTGCCCTCCCGCCCCACCCGTTTGGCCGCCGGCGCCCGTCGGCCTGCCGGTTTGGGACGGGGCCTGCCCGCCGCGGCACGTCCATGTGGTGCCGAGCCTCAGCCTGGGCGGCGCCGAGCGTATCGTCGTCGACCTGGCCGCGACCTTGTCGGATGGTGGGGCGGAAGCGGACGTGGCGATGATGCGGCAGGCGGAGTTCGAGCACCCGCTCGCGGCGCCCGGCATCGTCGTCCACCGCTTGGGCGGCCTGAGTTGGCCGGAGCGCGCCGCCTGCGCGGCAGGGCTGGCGCTCGCGTCCCGCTTGCCGGCGTTCTGCCATCTCACGTCCTTCAGCGAGCTCACCGGGCTTTGGCGCCACGGCGTGCAAACGGTTCCCGTCGTGCACAACGTCCGTGCCGGCTGGAAGGAGGATCCGTGCGCCTGGAACGGGGCGGCGCTTGTGCCGTTCGTAGTGGCCTGCGGGAAACAGGTCGCCGCCGAGCTCCACGCGGCCGGGTTGCGCAAGCCGGTGCGTGTCCTGCGGCACCTCGTGGCGCCGTCGGATGCCATGCCCCCCGCGCGCCGGACGGTGGTGCGGGCGGCGCTGGGCGCCGGGCCGGGCACGTTGCTGATGGGGATGGCCGGACGGCACGTCCGCCAGAAGCACCACGTCAAGGCCGTGCAGGTGCTGGCACGGATGGTGCGGGACGGGGTGGACGCGCGGCTCGTGGTGGTCGGCGCCGCGACGGGCGGGGAGGGCGAGCGCTGCCGGGCGGAAGCAGCGGCCTTGGCGCAACGCCTGGGGGTGCGCGGGCGGCTGGTGCTGGTCGGCCCGGTCGCCGACGCGGCTGGCCTGGTGCGCGCCTACGATGTGTTCCTCAATACCAGCCTGTGGGAAGGCGTGTCCGTCGCCACCATGGAGGCCGAGGCAGCCGGCGTTCCGGTCGTCTGCTCCGACGTGGGTGGGCAGCGCGAAGCGGTTGGCCCGCAGGCCACCTTGCTGCCTTCCGATGCTCCGGATGCAGCCTGGGCAAACGCCGTGCGCGCCGCCGCGTCACGCGGGCCGGTGGCCAAGCCGGCGGACGGGCGGCACGAAGCCGTGCGCCGGATGGCGGCGACGCGGTGGCCGTGGCTGCTGGCACTCGGCCCCGGGGCGGTTCCGCCAACACGTCGGGGGCGGCAATGCGACGTGCTGTTCGTCACGGGCAACCTGGACGTCGGCGGCGCCCAGCGCAGCTTGTGCAACCTTCTCGCGGCATGGCCCGTGCCGGACCGCCCGCCCGTGGTGGCCGTGTGCGGTCCGGTGGGGGTCCCGGGCCTCATGGACGGTGCGCTGAAGGCCGGCGTGGCGTTCCTCGACCTGTCCGGCGCGTCTGGGCAGGTGGACGGGTTGCGCGGCCGGGCGGGCCGCGTCCTCGGCCTGGTGCAGGCGCTCCGCCCGCGCACGGTGTGTTTCTGGAACATGGACGCGCTCACCAAGCTGGCCGTCGCAGCGATCCTGTCCGGCGGCCCCGTCCGCGTCGCCGACGTCAGCCCGGGCCCGATGCTGTATGCCGAGATGGAGGCCGCACGCGACGACGCGCGGCTGTTGGGCACCTCGCCCGAAGCGTATTTCGACGGGCTCGACATGCTGGTCAGCAAATACGGCGGCGAGAAACCGCCGGGTGGCAGGCGGCGCCACGTGGTGATCCCAAACGGTGTGCCGCGTCCCGGCCCGCTTCTGCCCCCCGGTGACGGCCCGTCGCCCCCGGGCGGTGCCGACCCGGCGCTTGCCGTCGTGTCCGTGGGCCGGCTCGTGCCGGCGAAGCGGCCTCGCCTGCTGCCCCTGGTCGCCCGCGCGCTCGGCGCCCGGCTGCCCGGCGCGACGCTGACCGTGGTGGCCGGCGTGCACGGTTCCGCTTCCGGCGACGTGTGGTCCAGCGTGCTGGCCGCGTGCGGCGGCGCGCTGCCGGGGAACCTGCACTTCGCCGGGCCGGACCACCGGACAACGGGGTTCCTGCCCCGCTTCGCCGCCTTCTACATGGTGTCGACCGGGCAGGGATGCCCGAACGCCTCGCTGGAGGCCATGGCGTGCGGCCTGCCCGTGGTGGCCAACCCGGACGGCGGCACGGCCGAGCAGGTGGTCGACGGCGTCACCGGGCGGCTGGTGAGCGACCCCGGGTGCGAGGTCGAGTATGCCGAGCGGCTCGCCGAGGCTCTGTCGTCCCTGCTGGCCGACCCGCCCCGGGCTGCCGCGATGGGCGCAGCAGCTCGGAGTCACGTCCAGACCCGCTTCTCCATGGCCGCGATGGCCGAAGCCTACCGGCTGGCTCTCTTGGAATAACGGACCGGAGTTCTACCGATGCTCGATCTTCTCCGTCGCCTGTTCGGCCTCCAACGTGCGGGCGACGCGCCACCCGGCACTGTCGCGACGGTCACCATCCAGGGCCGCGGCGGCGGTTCCCCGGCGTCCGCCCCCGCGTTGCTGGTGGCGCGCAACGACGCCGGCGCCTCCCTGCTGGCCTGCCGGGTGGAGGTCGGAACCAGCCGGGACCCGTCCGCGCGGCCATACGGAACGGGCGCAAGCGACTTCCCGGAAGGTGACTACGAGGTGGAGTCCGTGTCGCCCGCTGCCGCGGACGAGGCCGGTGCTGGCTCGCTTGGCCCCCACCCCGTGCTGCGGCTGCGGGCTCGCGTCGGTGAGGCTGCTCCGCCGCCCTTGCACGGCCGGGCAAACCTGCTGGTCCATGGCGGATTCGCCGATCCGCCGGCGGATGGCTGCATCCGCATGGACGATGCCGACCTGGCCCGGCTGCTCGCCCTGCTGCCGGGCGAGTTGGGCCGGGTCCTCGTCCGGGTGTTCCGCCCGGCCGAGCAGGATGACGCCTGGGACCCGGACGCCGGCACGCCCGGCCGCGACCGGTGGTTCGGCGACGCGTCCGCCGATGACAACGGGGGCGAGCGGGCCGGCCTGGCACCAGACCCTGCCTCGCCGGACCCTTCTGCGGACACAACGGGCGCGGCCGGCGACCAGGCCGCAGCCCTGGCGCTGGCGGATCTCGGTTTTGGCGTGCTGTCCGACCAGGCCACCCCTGCGACGGAAGCGCCCGGAGCCGCCACGGCCGACGTTTCCGCTGCGGCGGTGGACTGGACCCCGGCGGGCGGTGAGTACGGCAGGTAGCCAGCGCACCGGCCCCGGCAAGGCTTGCATTCGGGGGCTTCACAGCGGAGTTGATGGACAACCCATAGCCACGCCGTTATCCAGGTGGTTAAGTCGGTTTACTAAATCGCCCATCTGCTTGGATGCGAAAACCATCGCAGAATTGCGAAACACGCTGGATAAGGCGGTCATATCGAGGGAGGGATTGCTCATGGCAGGAACGCTCGTCGGCAAGATAGCATTGGTGACTGGTGGCTTGTCGGGGATCGGGGCTGCCATCGCGGCACGGTTTGCGGCAGAGGGAGCCCAGGTCGTCGCCGCCGACATCACGGCTGCGGAAAGGTCGATCGGAGAAGGCACGATCGCGCCCATTTGGCTCGACGTGTCCGACCCCGGCTCCTGCACCGACCTGATCGCCGCCATCAAGCAGCGTTTCGATCGCCTCGACATCCTGGTGAACTCGGCCGGCATCGGGGCCGACCTGCTGTTTCTCGATACCCCCGTCGAGGTGTTCGACCGCATCTATGGCGTCAACCTGAAGGGAACGTTCCTGATCGGGCAGGCCGCGGCCAGGCTCATGCTGGAGGGCGCTGGCGGCAGCATCGTCAACATCTCCAGCGTGTCGGGAATGCGCGGCAATCTCGGGCGGGCGGCCTATGGGGCGTCCAAGGCAGGTGTGGTCGTGCTGAGCCAAGTCATGGCAGTGGAACTGGCGTCCAAGGGCATTCGGGTGAACGTCATCTCCCCCGGGCCGGTCGAAACGCCGCTGGTCGCGGTGGTGCACGACCAGGCCATCCGGGACGCGTGGGGCCGGTTCGTGCCCATGGGCCGGTATGGCCAGCCGGAGGAGATCGCGTCGGCCGCGTTGTTCCTGTCGTCCGACGCAGCGAGCTACGTCACCGGACAGGTGTTGGCGGTCGATGGCGGGTTCATCGGCGGCGGCCTGGTCACCAAGTCGTAGGTCACCGCAGGGCCACTACGAATTCTTGCGGCGCCGGTTGTCTTGCAGCGGGGCCAATGCCACTGTGAAGATGGTTCACTTGCTTTATCAAAAACGGGAGCGGCCATGAACAAGGCAGCCATCGACCAGGGGCGACAAGCCAACATCGTCGGGTGGGCGCACACGCAATTCGGCAAGCTCGACGCGCCGGACGTGGAGGCGCTGATGGCCCAGGTGAGCCGGGCGGCGCTGGACCATGCCGGCGTGTCGCCCGAGGACGTGGATGCCGTGGCGGTCGGCGTCTACAATAACGGCTTCTCGCGCCAAGGCTTCGAGGGCGCGCTGGCGGCGTTGGGCGAGCCGGCGCTGACCTACGTGCCCGCCGTGCACGTCGAAAACGCCTGCGCCACCGGGTCGGCCGCGGTGCAATCCGCAGCCAATGCGATCGAAAGCGGGCAGGCGCGCATCGCGCTGGTGATCGGTGCGGAGAAGATGACTGCATTGCCAACGGCGGAGGTGGGCGAGACCCTGCTGACCGGGTGCTACCGCAAGGAGGAGGACCAGGTCGAAGGCGGGTTCGCCGGCATCTTCGGGCGGTTGGCCGAAATCTACTTCCAACGCTACGGCGACAAGAGCCAGGAGCTGGCGCGATCGCGGCGAAGAACCACCGCAACGGCGTGTCCAATCCCTGGGCGCAGATGCGGCGCGACCTCGGGTTCGAGTTCTGCAACACCATTTCCGCCAAGAACCCCTACGTGGCCGGGCCGCTGCGCCGCACGGATTGCTCGCTGGTGTCCGACGGGGCGGCAGCGATCGTGCTGGCGGACGACGAAACCGCCGCGACGCTCCAGCGCGCCATTTGCTTCCGCGCCCGCACGCAGGTCAACGATATCCTGCCGCTGTCGCGGCGCGACCCGGTCGCGTTCGAGGGCGCGCGCCGAGCCTGGACCAAGGCGCGCGAGAACGCCGGCATCACGCTGGACGATTTATCCCTGGTGGAGACGCATGACTGCTTCACCATGGCCGAGCTGCTGGAATACGAGGCGATGGGCCTAGCCGAGCCGGGCCAGGGCTTTCGCGTGGTGCGCGACGGCACCGCGGAAAAGACCGGTCGGCTGCCGATCAACCCTTCCGGTGGATTGAAGTCGAAAGGCCACCCGATCGGCGCTACCGGCGTGTCCATGCACGTGATGGCGGCGTTGCAGTTGATGAACGAAGCCGGCGACATGCAGATCCCCGGCGCCTCGATGGCCGGCGTGTTCAACATGGGCGGGGCGGCGGTCGCCAACTACGTTTCCATCCTGGAACGCGTGCGCTGATGCACGCTGGCCCCGGCCTGCCGGTGTCGCGGCGGGTGATGAACCTGGCGCAGTTCGTCGCCCAATCCGCCCGGCGGTTCCCGTCGCGGCCGGCCTTGATCTGGGGCGAGCAGCGGTGGAGCTGGGCCGAATTCGATGCCCGGGTATCCGCGATGGCCGCGGTGCTGGCCGATCGCGGCATCGGGTTCGGCGACCGGGTGCTCGTACAGTCGAAGAACAGCAACCTGATGCTGGAATCGATGTGGGCGTGCTTCCGCCTCGGCGCCGTTTGGGTGCCCACCAACTTCCGCCTGCTGCCGGACGACGTCGCCTATCTCGCCACCGCATCCGGTGCCCGGGCGCTGCTGTGCGGGGGCGAGTTCCCCGACCATGCCGCGGCGGTGGCGGAGGCCGTGCCCGGCATGGCGCTGGTGGCCCGGATGGGTCCCGGGCCGCTGGACGCGCCGGACCTGGACGGGTTGATGGCGGCGTTTACCGGAACCGAGTACCCGGCGGCCGCGGTGGAGTATGACCATCCGTGCTGGTTCATCTCGACCTCCGGCACCACCGGCCGGCCGAAGCTCGCCGTGCTGACGCACGGGCAGATGGCGTTCATCGTCACCAACCATCTGGCGGATTTGGTGCCCGGCACCACGGAGGAGGATTGCTGCCTGGTGGTGGCGCCGCTGTCGCACGGGGCCGGCAATCACGGGCTGACGCAGGTGGCGCGCGGGGCGACCACGCTGCTGCTGCCGACCGAGCGGTTCGACCCGGCGGAGGTGTGGCGGCTGGTGGCGGAACACCGCGTCACCAATATGTTCACCGTGCCGACCATCGTGAAGCTGCTGGTGGAGCACCCGTCGGTGGACACGAGCGACCACAGCTCCCTGCGCCACGTGATCTATGCCGGCGCCCCGATGTATCGGGCCGACCAGAAGCGTGCGCTGGCGAAGCTGGGGCCGGTGCTGGTGCAGTATTTCGGCCTCAGCGAGGTGACGGGCTGCATCACCGTCTTGCCGGCCGCCCTGCATACTCCAGACGATGGTGCGGAGGCCCGCGCCGGCACCTGTGGCATTCCCCGGACCGGCGTCGACATCCAGGTGCAGGACCCGGACACGGGCGCGGCGCTGCCGGCGGGTGCGACGGGTGAGATCTGCGTTTGCGGGCCCGCCGTGTTCGCTGGCTACTTCAACAACCCGGACGCCAACGCGAAGGCGTTCCGCGACGGCTGGTTCCGCACCGGCGACCTGGGCCACCTGGATGAAGAGGGGTTCCTGTTCATCACCGGCCGGGCGTCGGACATGTACATCTCCGGCGGGTCGAACGTTTACCCGCGTGAAATCGAGGAGATGCTGCTCACCCATCCCGCGATCGGGGAGGTGGCGGTGCTTGGCATGCCGGACGCGGTGTGGGGCGAGATCGGCGTCGCCGTCGCGGTCCGGCGTCCCGGCGAAGCGTTGGACGAGGCTGGTTTGCTGGCGTGGATGGAAGGGAAGGTGGCGCGCTACAAGCAGCCGCGCCGCGCCTTCTTCCTTCCGGAACTGCCGAAATCCGGCTACGGCAAAGTCACCAAGCTGGCCATCCGGCAGGAGCTGACGGGGCGCGGCTGGATGACGGCGCCGCCGGAGAAGGTTCCTGCCTGACGATGGGGCCGCGCCCGCTACATGGCATCCCGCAGGTTCGCCAAAGTCAGCAGCGCGGAGCGGAACTGGGCATAGGCTTCCTCGCCCAGGCGGTCGGCCAGGTCACGCTCGATGGTGATTTGGATGCGCCGGATCTGACGCATGAGCTGCAAGCCCCGCGGCGAGAACCGCACCATGCGCGCGCGGCCGTCGTCGCTGCTTTGCTCGACGGTCACCAAGTCCAGTTCCAGGCACGCGCGGACCAGCCCGGTGATGGCGGGTTTGGTGAGATTGGCGCGCTTGGCCAGGTCGGACATGCGGGTGCCCTCCGCGTCCAGTTGGCGGAGCAGGTTGAAATGCGTGTTGCGCACGCCCGGGAACCCGGCGGGATTGAGGATTTTCAGCAGCGTCGCGTTGTAGAGCTCGTAGCCCTCGTACAGCAGGCGGCCCGTGTTGAGCCGCCGCCAATCCCGCTTGAAGTCCGCTGCCTGCGGCTTGCTCGCGCGCTTCACGCCTGCCTGAGCTTGGCGATGAAGGCATGAAGCGGCATGCCCACGCGCCCGCCCCGATCGTGCGCCGCGTCGTTGACGTGGGACAGCACGCCGTCCTGATAGCAGGAGCGTGCGTCGCCGACTCGCGCGCTTTGCGCCCCCACCGTGCCGGCCACGACGCCGGACGCGTCCAACGATGCCAGGCGGGTGTAGCCGGAGCCTTCTTTGGCTCCGCCTGCGTCATGGAAAAAAGCGGCGAACACGCCGGGTGGCACCACCTTGTCCGGGCGGCCGCCGACCAGGGCGCCATGGGACGCGGTGACGACGATCTTGCCGGCATCCTCCGGCTGGAACAGCGACGCGGAGTCGATGCCGATCACGGCACGGCCGCCCTCATCCGCGCTGATAACGAACCGCGACTCCTGCAACGACGGCAGCAGCCCGGCCGGAAGCGGTGCCGAGCACATGCGTTGCGCGCAGTCCTGGACCGTTTGGCCCGGCGCGCAGCCCAACGCCGCCGCCGTCCGGTTGACGGCGCTGATGATCCCAGACGCCAGCATGTCCGACGCATCGGCAATGCGGCACGACTGCGAATCCGCGGTGGCGGCGGCCAGCCCGATCTCGTCCAGGAACGCGAGGGAGCCGGTGCCTGCCCCGTCCTTGCCTACGCCTGCATCGTTCAGGATCACGGCTCGCGCACCGCCCTTCGCCGCGCACCAGCCGGCATAAACGCCACCATGCGATCCAGCGACGACCACCTGGCCACGCTGGGCTGGCAGCATTTTCGTGATGGTGTCCGTGGTGTGGATCTCAACGTGTCCGGGTTCGTTCGCGCCGGTTGCCAAAAGACTTCCCCCGTCCACCTGTCGCGGCAGACTTCGGCGAGCGACTTGCGCCTGTCAAGCAGACGTCGGGTGGAGGCGCGAACTGCCAGGGCAGGGGCTGGGTTCCAATAACGGCAAAGGAGCGCGTGACATGAAAACCGCCGAACTTCCTGGAACCAGGCTCACCGATGGCGGGCCGCGGACGATCCGCCAGCCCGGCGCCCCTTTGACCGAGCGCTGCACGGCAGTGGCGGTGGCGACGGGGCCGATCACGGCGACGCTGCCGGCCGGCATGCTCCTGCTCGACGCGCTGCACGCGCTTTTGGGCCAGGAATATGATGGCGCCTGCCTGTCCCTGAGCGGCGGCGCCTTGGGGCCGTTCGCCTACGTCATGCCGGCGAAGTCGCCCGACGCCGACCACGCGGCGTTCTACAGCGCCACGTTCCGCCCGGCCGGTGAGACCCGCTTCGGCGACGGTGCCGCCACGGTCGGATTCCGCGACGGCAAGCCGTTCTTCCACTGCCACGCGATATGGACCGAAGCCGACGGCCATCGCGGCTGCGGCCACGTGCTGCCGGAGGAGACGGTGATCGCCGCCCCCATCGAAGTTCGCGGCGCCGGTATCATCGGGGCGCGGTTCGAGGTCCATCCCGATTGCGAAACCGGCTACAGCCTGCTGGCCCCCGTCCCGACAGGACGGGCACAGCCGACCGATGCAGCACGCGGCCTCGCGCTGCGGCTGGCCCCGAACCAGGATATCACGGCGGCGCTGGAACAAGCCGGGGCACAGGCCGGCTTCGCCCGGGCGGAAATGGCGGGGGGCGTCGGCAGCACGATCGGCGTTCATTTCGATGCCGCGCCTCCTATCACCGGGTATGCGACCGAACTGCTCGTCCGGCACGCCGCCATCTGCTGTGACCGAACTGGCTCCCCGACGGAGATCGACATCGCGGTCGTGGATTTGGACGGCGCGATCGGCGAAGGGCGGTTGGTGGCGGCTGATAATCCGGTGCTGATCACCTTCGAAGGGCTGCTGCTGCAGGCGTAGCGCCAGGCGGAAAACCGCAATCGGCTTTGTCGCAGCGTTGACAATTTGATTAAGCTAGTGAACCATGTTGCCAATAAAAGTCGTCGGGGAGTTTGAACGTGATGGTTGCGCGGTTCCGCGTTTCGGGTAGCGTCGTTTCGGCTTCGGCAGCCAGCGCTTTTGGTAACGCAACGATAGGTCTGTCCTGATGGCGCGTCGGGTTGCCGTGGTGACCGGCGGTGGCAGCGGGATCGGGGCCGCGATCTGTGCCCGCTTTGCAGCCGACGGCATGGCGGTCATCGTCGCGGACCGGGATGCCGACAATGCCCGAGGCATCGCGGCCGACATCGCGGCCAAGGGTGGTGAGGCTGCCGCCGCCGCGATGGACGCGGCCGACCCCGCCAGCGTCGAGGAAGCCATGGCGCAGGCCGAAACGCGGTTCGGCTCTCTGGACGTGATGGTCGCCTCCGCCGGGATCGGCATCCAGAAATCCATGCTGGACACGACGTTCGAGGAATGGAACGCCATCATCGCCGTGAACCTCACCGGCGTGTTCCTATGCGGCAAGGCGGCGGCGGCGCGAATGCTCCCGCGCGGGTTCGGGCGGATCATCAACATATCCTCCGTCGCCGGGCTGCGGGGCATCCCCGGGCGCTGCGCGTACGGGGCGTCCAAGGGCGGCGTCAACAGCCTGACGCGGGTCATGGCAGTGGAGTTCGGCGCGTTCGGCATCACGGTCAACGCCATCGCACCCGGGCCGATCAACACGCCGCTGACCGACCGGATGCACACGGAGGCAACGAGGCGGGCCTACACGGACGCCATGCCGCTGCGCCGCTATGGCGCGCTGTCCGAGGCGGCGGGTGTGGCGGCGTTCCTCGCGTCGGACGATGCTGCCTTCGTCACCGGCCAGACGCTCCCGGTCGATGGCGGCATGGCTGCCGCCGGGCCATCCTTCAATGTCTGACGGCGGGGCAAGCATCATGTCTGAACAAGCGCCATCCCGGGTCGGTCCGGGCGCCACCGCTCTCGTCACGGGCGCCAGCAGCGGCATCGGGCAGGTGATCGCGCGGCAGCTTGCCGAGAAAGGCTGCCAGGTCGTGCTGGCGGCGCGGCGGACCGATCGCATCACCGCCATGGCCGCCGAGATCGGGCCGGCGGCGCTCGCCTGGCCGATCGACCTGCGGGATGGCGCGGCGATCGAACGGCTGCCGGGCGCATTGCCCGAACGGTTCCGCACGGTCGACATCCTGGTCAACAATGCCGGCAGCGACGTCGGCGGGCGCCTGCCGTTCATCGAGCGGCCGGCTTCCGCCTGGGATGGGATGATCGACACCAACCTGCGCGCCGTGTTCGGGATCACCCGGGCGGTGCTGCCGGGCATGATCGAGCGCAAGCGGGGCGACATCGTCAACGTCGGCTCGATCTCGGGCATCCGGTCATACGCCAACGTCACGGCCTACGGTGCCACGAAGGCGGCGATCCACATGTTCAGCGAGAACCTGCGGTCCGAACTGGAAGGGTCCGGGGTGCGGGTGCTGGAAACGCTGCCCGGCCCGGTGAGGACCGAGTTCATGGAGGTTCGCTTCGGCGGCGACCGTGAGCGGATCGAGCGCTACTGGAAGGAACTGAGCGAGAGCGCGCCGCTGGAAGCGGAGGACATCGCCCGTTGCGTGCTGTTCGCCCTGTCGCAGCCGCCGCACGTGACGTTGTCGCAAATGGTGGTGATGCCGTCATCCCGCTGCTGAACGCTACGCCGAGCCGACCACCCGTCCTCGGACGGTGACAACAAACAAAGGGCCCTTTGAAGGGCTGGGAAAGGAAACGAAATGAACCCCATCGCCCGCCGCAGCCTCGTCGCGACTGCCGCCGTGACCCTCGCACTTCCTGCAATCTCCAGGCGGGCGAAGGCGGCGGAGATCACGCTGAAATACGCCAACAACGCGGCCCTGGACCACCCGGTGAACATCCGCGCCGCCCAGATCGCGGAACGCGTGAAGGCGGAGACCAACGGGCGGGTGGAGATCCAGATCTTCCCGAACAGCCAGCTTGGCGGCGACACCGACACGATCAGCCAACTCCGCTCCGGCGGCATCGACATGCTGACGCTGTCCGGACTGATCCTGAGCATCCTGGTTCCCGCGGCGTCCATCAACGGCATCGGCTTCGCGTTTCCCGACTACCCCACGGTGTGGAAGGCGATGGACGGCAAGCTGGGCGAATATGTACGCGCGCAGATCGCCAAGTCGGGCCTGATCGCCATGGACCGGATGTGGGATAACGGGTTCCGGCAAACCACTACCAGCACCAAGCCGATCCAAACCCAGGCGGACCTGGAGGGATTCAAGATCCGCGTCCCGGTCAGCCCGCTATGGACGTCCATGTTCAAGGCGCTCGGTGCGGCGCCCACCGGGATCAACTTCGCCGAGGTCTATTCCGCGTTGCAGACCCACATCGTCGATGGCCAGGAACAGCCGCTGGTGGTGATCGACACGTCCAAGCTGTATGAGGTGCAGAAATACTGCTCGCTGACGAACCACATGTGGGATGGCTATTGGTGGCTGGTGAACCGGCGTAGCTGGACCGCGATCCCCGCCGACCTGCGGGAGATCGTCGCCAAGCACATAAACCAGGGCGCGTTGGACGAACGCCAGGACGTCGCGAACCTGAACGCGAGCCTGCAGGCCGTGCTGGAACGCAAGGGCCTGACGTTCAACAAGGTGGACCCGGCATCCTTCGTCGCGCAGCTCAAGAAGGCCGGGTTCTACAATGAATGGAAGGGCAAGTATGGCGATGAGGCTTGGGAGCTGCTGGAACAGGCCACGGGCAAGCTGACGTGACGCCGACGCAAACAAGCTTGGCCCCGGCGTTGCCGCCGCAACGCCTGGTGTTGCGGGCGGAAGCGGCGCTGGGCGTGGTGCTGGATGCTGTGGCGGCCTTGCTGGTCGTCGTCGAGATCGTGGTCCTGTTGGCCGGCGTGGCTTCGCGCTTCGTGTTCAACGCGCCGCTTGTCTGGACGGACGAGCTGGCATCCTCCCTGTTCCTGTGGCTGGCGATGCTGGGCGCGGTGCTGGCGGCACGCCGGTCCGCCCACATGCGAATGAGCGCGCTGATCAGCATGCTGCCGGGGCGCTGGCAGGCGTTCTTCGACGCGCTGGGAATGGCGGCCACCAGCGCGTTCCTGCTGCTGCTGATCATGCCGGGCGTCGACTACGCCGTTGATCAAGACTTCATCACCTCGCCGGCCCTGAGCATCCCGGATTCATGGCGGACGGCCGCCCTTCCGGTCGGGGTCGGACTCATGCTGCTCGTGGCCTTGCTTCGCCTGGCGACCAGCGCCCGGCCGCTGGTGATCCTTGCCGCCGTGCTGACGGTTGCGGCGGTTGCGGCGGCCTTGTGGTTTGCCGCGCCGATCCTGGTGCCGCTCGGCAAGCTCAACCTGCTGGTGTTTTTCGTTGGCGGCGTGAGCCTGATGGTGTTCGCGGGCGTGCCGATCGCGTTCTGCTTCGGGTTAAGTACTGTCGCCTACCTCCTGGTGACGACGCACCTACCGCTCACCATCGTGATCGGGCGGATGGATGGCGGCATGTCGCAACTGATCCTGCTGGCGGTGCCCTTGTTCGTGTTCCTGGGTGCCCTGCTGGAGATGACGGGGATGGCGGATGCGATGGTCCGCTTCCTGTCGAGCCTGCTGGGCCACGTCCGCGGCGGCCTGAGCTACGTGCTGGTCGGCGCCATGTATCTGATCAGCGGCGTGTCCGGGGCGAAGGCGGCCGACATGGCGGCGGTGGCACCCGTGCTGTTCCCGGAGATGCAGCGCCGCGGCGCCCGCGGCGGCGATCTGGTGGCGCTGCTGGCGGCGACCGGCGCACAGACCGAGACGGTTCCGCCCAGCCTGGTGCTCATCACCATCGGGTCGGTGACCGGCGTGTCGATTGGGGCGCTGTTCACCGCGGGCCTGCTGCCCAGCGCTCTGCTGGCCGCTGTGCTCTGCACGATGGTGTGGTGGCGGCATCGCGGCGGTGATGCACCGGCGGTGCAACGGGCGGGCTGGCAGGACGTGGTGCGCCTGCTCACCATCGCCGTGCCGGCGCTCGTGCTGCCATTCGTCGTCCGCTTCGCCGTGATCGAGGGCATCGCCACCGCCACGGAGGTTTCGACGATCGGCGTCGCGTATTGCGTCATTGTCGGGCCGATCGCCTATCGTGGCCTGCGGCTACGCCGGGTGTACGCCGCCCTGGTGGACACGGCGACGCTGTCCGGCGCCATCCTGATGATCATCGGCGCCGCGACCGCGATGGCGTGGGCGCTCACCCAATCCGGCTTTTCGCGGCAGCTTGCGGTCACCATGGAGCATTTGCCCGGTGGCGCCGCCATGTTCATGGCCGTATCCATCTTCGCTTTCGTCGTGCTCGGCAGCGTGTTGGAAGGCATCCCGGCCATGGTGCTGTTCGGCCCGCTGCTGTTCCCCATCGCGCGCGATGTCGGCATCAACGAGGTGCATTACGCGATCGTCGTGGTGCTCGCGATGGGGCTCGGGTTGTTCGCACCGCCCTTCGGCGTCGGCTATTACGCCGCCTGCGCGATATCGCAGGTGAACCCCAACGAGGGAATGCGATCCATCTGGGGCTACCTGCTGGCGCTGCTGGCCGGCGTGGCCGTGCTCGCGGCCGTGCCGTGGATCTCCATCGGGTTCCTGTGAACCGCGGCGGATCTGGCCGGCATGGCGATCACGCCAGCGGGCCGACCGCGGCTTCCAGCACCGCCCAGGCCTCGTTCCCGAAAGTCGACTTCCACTCCGCATAGTAGCCCGCCGACCGCAGCTTCTCGCGGAACGGCGTGATTTCCGTCGTGTTGACCAGCATGCCCTTCGTCTTGAGCGAAGCCTCGGATGTCTCGTCCAGCTTGATGGTATCCGCGCGCATCTTCAGCGCCGCGAAATCGAAGTTGCTGCTGATGACCTCCTGCGTCTTCGGCTCGATCTGCTTCCACGTTTGTCCGTTGGAAAGCATGAAGAAGCCGTCCCAGATGTGATTGGTCAAGGACAGGTATTTCTGCACCTCGTTCAGCTTCGCGTTCTCGATCAGGGACAAGGCATTCTCTTCGCCGTCCACGACGCCGGTCTGCAAGGCCGAGTAGAGCTCACTGAAATTGAGCGCAGCCGGCGCCGCACCGAGGGCCTTGAACAAGGACACGAAGATGCGCGACACCGGCACCCGCATCTTGAACCCGGTGAGGTCGGCAGGCGTGTGTACCGCCCGCACGCCGGACGTCACTTGCCGGAAGCCGTTGTTCCATATCTTTGGCATCGGCTGGAGATGCGTCTTCTCGACCTGGCCGCGGACGAAGCTGCCAAGCGCCCCATCCATCGCCGGCCAGACATCGTCGTAACTCTTGAAGATGAAAGCCGTGTTGTACAACGCGGCGAGCGGGATCAGCGCTGACAACAAGCCGCCTGACATGAGGAGGAACTCCAGCCCACCGGAGCGGAGCTGTGACAACATGTCGGTGTCGCCCCCCAGGACGCTGTTGGGGAACGTTTGGAGCTGCACTTGCCCGCTGGTTTCGCGTTGGATGTCGGCCACGGCTTCCGACAAACGGATGTTCATCGGGTGCGTCGCGGGCAGGTTATTGGCCACCTTGAAGGTGTATTGTGCGGCCTGCGCTGGCCATCGGAGCAGCGCGGGGGCTGCCAACAGGGTCGCAGCACCGGTTACGATCGTCCGGCGGGTCAATGGCATGGACATGCGTTTCTCCTAAGGGTGCCGGTTCGCCCGGCTATTGGAAGGCGATCAGCGAACGGTCGCGGTCAGGCCGCCGTCCACAACCAGTTGCGCCGCGTTGACGTAGGCGGATTCGTCCGATGCGAGATACAGCGCCGCATGCGCCACGTCCCAGGCAGTCCCCATCTTGCCGGTCGGCGACTTTGCGTCGCGCACGGCGATCATGCGATCGACGTCGCCATACGCGCTGGTCATGGTGCCAAGGATGTGCGGCGTGTTGATAAGGCCGGGGAGAATGACGTTCGAGCGGATGCCCTTCGCGGCGTATTGCAAGGCGATGCTCTGGCTCACCTGGATCACGGCGGCCTTGCTGGCGGCGTAGGCGACATACGGCACGCCGATGTCGCGGATGCCGCCGACGCTCGACACGTTGACGATGGAGCCGCCGCCTTGCCGCTCCATATGGGGCAGCACGTATTTCGCGGTTAGGAAGACACTTTTGACGTTGACGCGGAACACCCGGTCCCAGTCTTCCTCGCTGACTTCGACCGGGCCGCCAAGGGCCGCGATCCCGACATTGTTGTGCAACACGTCCACGCGCCCGTAGCGGTCGATGCACGCGGCCACGGCAGCCTGCACGTCCGTGGAGGAGGACACGTCCGCCACGAACGGGCTCGCAGTCCCGCCCTCCGCCGTGATGATCGCGCAAGTTTCGGCAGCGGCCTCGTGCCGCAGGTCGACCGCGAGAACCGACGCGCCTTCCCGGGCGAACAGAACGGCCGCGGCCTTGCCGTTGCCCCATCCCGGCCCCTGGGCGCCCGCCCCGGTCACGATCGCGATCTTTCCCGCCAACCGGCCCATTTCCCCGCCTCCAACTTCCGTGCTGGATAGTTCAATCATTTAACCAAACGCAGTCAGTACATGCAACATAGCGTGTGCCGACTTCGGTTCAGGTCGTGACCTTATCATGGGATTTGACATGAGGCGCGACGACCGCCGCCAGCATCGTAAAAAGCCACTGGAGGCGGCGTTCAACTCCTAATCAGCGGCATCCATGCCCGAGATTGGCGAAGGTCGCGTGGAACATGAGATGTATGTTGACCCGGGTGGCCAGGGCGCGAAGCTTGGAGAGTTCGGCTTCCGAGGCACGTCGGGGTGCCGTCCCGATGACGCATAGTGCGCCAACGCCGTCAACCAGCGGGGCACCGGCATAGAAGCGGATGGATGGAGCCGCCGTGACCAAAGGGTTCTCGGCAAACCTGGGGTCACGCGACGCATCCTCCACCACCATCGGTAACTCGCCGTGCATGGCGTGGGCGCAGAACGACACGTCGCGCGACGTTTGCCTGACATCGAGTCCGGCGGCTGCCTTGAACCACTGCCTGTCTCGGTCCACCAGGCTGACGGCGGACATTGTCGTGCCCGGGAACGACGCCAACGCGCTCGCCACGATTTCCTCGAACAATGGGTCGCGTGCGGTGTCGAGCACCTTGAGCCGTGTAAGCCGCGTGAGTCTCAGATCCTCGTTGAGCATGGTTCCAATCTCCAACACGTCTTACCAGGCAAGACTACCCTTGCATGTTCAATCCGGCAGGTTAATGACGTATGTCCATAACCGGCCTGTTTGTGGACAAGCGGGGAAAGACACAAACGGTTGATTGGAGAACGGCTCTTCTGTCGGAACCAGGACTTGGGGTCGCATAGTAGTTAGCGTTCTATGCATCTGCAGGCGTTGTCTGTTGTTCGAGCTCCGCCGTCTCGTGCGCGACCGCCAGAGCGCCATGCCATGCCCCCGATGACCCTGGGTGGGCTTATACAGCGTCCATGTCTTGCCACCCTGCGTTCGTGCCCCAGCCGCTGCGGATCCTGGTCACCGGGGCGTCGGGCCTGTTGGGGCGCGAGCTGTGCGGCGTGCTGGCCGGGCGCGGCCACGGCGTGATGGCACTCCTGCACCGCAACCGCGCGCTCACGCGCAATGATGGGCGCGCGATCCCGGTTCGGGACAGCGCCGGAGCGCCGCTGCCGGGCACCGTGTCCGTGCTGGACGGCGACGTGACGGCGGAGCGGTTCGGCCTCGATCCCGCCCGGTCCAGCATGGTGGCGGCCGGGCTGGACCTGGTTGTCCACTGCGCCGCGGTCACCGCCTTCAACCTGCCGGACACGGACTATGACCGGGTGAACATCGGCGGCACGGCGCAGGTCCTAGCCTTTGCCGCGCAGGCCAGCCCCCCGGTGCCGGTACTCCACGTCAGCACCGCCTATGTGTGCGGACAGGCGGAGGGGGTAGTGCCCGAAGCGCCCGCCCCCGCCGGGGGCTTCAACAACGGCTACGAACGGAGCAAGGCGGCGGCCGAGGCGCTGGTCCTGTCGGCGCACCGGCGCGGGCACCGCGTGGCAGTGGCGCGGCCGTCCGTGGTGGCCGGGGATTGGGCCAGGGGCACGGTGGGGGCGTTCGGCAGCACCTACCAACTGTTCCGCCTCCTGGTGGAGGGACGCATCGGCGTGCTGCCCGCGTCAACCGCGCCCAGCCTGAACCTGGTGCCGATCGACCACGTAACGGACGCGCTGGCCGACATCGCGGAACGCATGGACCCCGCGAACGGCCGCATCTTCCACCTCGCGGCAGCCGACCCGGTGCCGCTGGCCGCGCTGCAAACCCTTCAACCGGCGTTCCCGCACCTCCAATTGCCCCGTTTCGTGCCGCCCGGCCGGCTCGACACGGCACGGTTGCCGCCGCGGCAACGGTGGCTCGCCGAGCAGGTCGCGGCGGTGTACGCGTGCTACCTGCGCCCCAGCCCACGCTTCACCACCGGCAACCTCCACCACCTCAGCGGCCGGCTGTGCCCGCCCGCGGACGTCGCGTATCTCGGGCGCCTGATCCGGTTCGCGATGGAGGCGGGCTTCCTGCCGGGGGGCGCGTCCGTTCAGCGCACGTCCGGGTAGTGCCGTCCCAGATCGCGCCGGCGCCCGATCGCCCAACTCGCACTGACGCGGAGATAGACGAGGTTGGCGCGCACCGCTCCCCAGGCCGCCACCCGGCGGTCGGACGTGATCACCACCCGGTTCACCATCCGTGTCCGGCCGAACCGGTGCAGGCGGACGCACAAATCCACGTCCTCCATGATGGGCAGGCTGGTGTCGCACCCGCCGGCCGCGAGGAAGTCCGCGCGGCGGAAGAACATCGCGTGGTCGCCGAACAACAAACGCGCCCCGCGCACGAACAGGTGTGGCCGGAACAGCAGCGGGCCGTACCAGGTCTTCGCCCAGTTGTGCAGGCTGGTGCCCCAGCACACCCCGCCGGGACCGCTCAGCAGCGGCAGGAAGCTGGCGAGCGCAATGCGCCGATCCGCCATGGTGGCGTCGATCACGGCCATCGCATCGTCCGGCAGCAGCGTGTCGGCGTGCAGCACGCACACCACCGGCGCGGACACGGCGGCCACGCCGGCGTTCACCTGCGCGCCCCGGCCCCGCGGCGCCACCACCACGCGCAGCCCGGCCGCCTCCGCCAGGGACACGGACGCGTCCGTGCTGCCGCCGTCGACCGCGACGACCTCATCCGGCGCCGGGTGGAGGATGGACAGGCTGCGCAGCAGCCGGGGCAGCGCCGCTTCCTCGTTCAGCATGGGGATGACGATCGCCACCCCCGTCCTGCGGGCAGGCGTCACGCGGGCAGGCAGGCCAGCAGGCCTGGGAAGCGGCCGAAATCCTCCGGCCGGTCCAAGTCCGGCAGGGTGGGCAGCAGCCCGAACGGGACGGCTTGTTTCTCCAGCCGGCGCGTGGTTTCCGCCAGCACGCCGGCCGTGCTCCACGCCATATCGTCGAACAGGAACGAAGCGGGTGACGGCAGGCCGAGCAGGTAGTAGCCGCCATCCTCCGCCGGGCCGAGCGCCACCCGGCCATCCGCCAGCAGCGCCGCAGCCGCCAGGATGTGCGACGCCGCCAGGGTCGGCAGGTCGGAGCCGACCACGATCGCGGGGGCGGGGCTCAGCGCTTCCGCCATGCGGGCGCCAAGGTCGCCGTCGTTCTGCACGCGGAGCGGCGTGCCGGCGCCGAGCCACGCCTCGAACGCGGCCACCGGCGCCCCGGTGACCCATACCTCCAGCGGCAGGCCCGTGTTCCGCAGGGTGGCCATCGTCTGCTCGGTCAGCCGGCGGTGCAGGGCGGCGGCGCCCGCCGGGCCGAGCGCCGGGATCAGCCGGGTCTTGGCGCGGCCGGGCTCCGGGAAGCGGGTGAACAGCACCAGGCGGGGCAGGCTCATGCGGGGGTGGCCTGGTCGGCCCGCGGCGTCCGCCGCGCCGGCGCCAGCACCGCCCCCAGCAGGAAGCCGGCGGTGCACAGCAGCAGCCCCCACACATTGGCGCCGAGGTCCACGGCGAAGGCGCCGCTGCCGAGGTCGAGCGCGGGCGGCAGGATGCGCAGCTTGCCGAACACCTCCACGCCCCGAATGGCGCCCAGGAGGATGCCGGGCCAGAAGGCGAGGTGGAAGCTGAGCGCCCCCGCGCGGCGCAGCCAGCACAGCAGGAAGATGGGCGCCAGCCCCATCACGGTGGTGCCGCTGAGCGTGGTGGCGGCGATGATCGCAGGGCCGACCCGGTCGCCAAGATAGATCGACAACAACGGCAGGTTGCCCACCACCGCGACGACCACGATGGCGATGCGGCCGACCCGCAGGTCGCGCCCGGCGGGCTCCGCCGAGTCCTGCCGCCAGTCGCGGCCCGCCAGCTTGGCGGCGCTGGTGAAGGCGGAGTCGATCGTGGAGCCGCCGGACGCCAGCATGATGGCGTTGAACAGCATCAGCGCCGGCACCCCGAACGATGCGGGGACGCTGACGCTGGGGTCGGCGCCGAGCCCGAAGGCGCGTCCGTACAGCCCGATCAGGCTGAACAGGAAGATGAAGCTGCCGCTCAGCACCCCGGCCAGCACGAACGCTCTTAGGGCCTGCCCGGGCCGGTTGAGGAAGCCGCGGTCGGTCAGCACCGGGTCGTGGAACGGGTAGGAGAAAATTTGCACGAATGCGAGGAGGCAGAAGGTGATGCCCGCATTCCTCGTGTCCGCCGCGACCGGGGCCTGCCCGTGGGCGGCCAGCGGCGGCAGCAGCACCGCGAGCACCACCGCCAGCAGCCCGAAGGCGAGCACGATGTGAACGCGGTCGGTGGTCAGGCTGGCGCGCATGCCGCCGCGCCACGCGTACAGCACGGTGAACACCGTCACCAGCGCGGCGGCCCACCAGTAGGGCGCCGAACCCTCCGCGCCGAAATACAACGAGATGACCTTGGTGTTGGACCACACCTCGTTGGTCAGCCGGAACGCGATCAGCAGCAGGAACAACCTGGCGCAGGCGACGCCGTAGCGGTCCGCCAGCAAGTGGGACAACGACCGGTACTGCCAGCGGCGCCGGATCTGCCAGACCGTGACGCCCGCGACGAAGAAGCTGAGGTAGTAGACCGTGTAGCCGATCCCGCCGGCCAGGCCGTAGCCGTAGGCCAGGGCGGACGCGTTGGCGATGGATTTGGCGAACACCCAGGTGATGGCCGCGCTCATCGCCACCATCAGCACGCCGGGTGTCCGCTGGTCGTCCCGCCGCCCGTCGAAGAATTGCGGCGCGCTGACGCGGCGCGGCGTCACGCCCCACGTCACCGCGCAGAACAGGACGAACACGATCCAGGGCGCAACGACCGACAGCATGGCAACACCCTTCCGTTCAGCCGCGAACATGCCATCTCTGCGCTCGTTGACCAGGGTGGAGGACATCGGAATGCTGCCCGTCCTGGCCGTCGAGGGTCCCGTCCTGCTGTTCGGCGGCCCCTACAGCAACCTGCAGGCGACGGACGCGCTGCTCGCCGCAGCCAGCCGGCTCGGTATCCCGCCGCTGCACGCCGTGTGCACGGGCGACGTCGTCGCATACGGGGCCGACCCGGTTGCCTGCGTGGCCCGGTTGCGGGCGGCCGGCATCGTGGTCGTCGCCGGCAACTGCGAGCAGCAGCTCGCGGCCGGAGCTTCGGATTGCGGGTGCGGCTTCGCGGCCGGCGGCGCGTGCGACCGATTGTCCACCGCCTGGTTCGCACACGCGGACGCCCGGTTGGGTGACGACGAACGCGCCTGGATGCGATCCCTGCCGGACCGCCTCGAGTTGAGGATCGGCGGCCGGCGGCTGCTGGTGGTGCACGGAGGCCCCGAACGCTCCAACCAGTTCCTGTGGCTTTCGGACGGGCCCGAGCTGGATCGCCTGGTGGCGGCCGCCGGGTTCGACGGGGTGGTGGCCGGGCATTGCGGCTTCCCGTTCTCGCGGGTGGGCCCGGCTGGGCTGTGGCACAACCCCGGGGTGATCGGCATGCCAGCGAATGACGGCACCGGCCGCGGCTGGTTCAGCGTGCTGGCGCCGGTGCCAGGCGGCGGAGTGGAAGTACAGCACCACGCGCTGGCGTATGACGCGGCAGGGGCCGCGACGGCCATGCGCGCCGCCGGGCTGCCGGAGGGGTATGCGACCGCGCTCGAAACCGGGTTGTGGCCGAACTGCGACGTGCTGCCCGCGGCGGAGCTGGCCCGGCGCGGCCAGCCGTACGAGGAAGGGACGCTACGTTGGACGGCGAACCAGCCTGCCGCCTGGCCCGCCGCCCCGCCAGCGGCGCCAGGCCGGCTCCGCTTCAGCGATCCGTTGGTGACGGCAACGGGCGAGCGTCGGGCGGTTGTGCCGCTCGGCGGGCTGCGGACGCTGTGGTTCAACACGGGCACGCTGTGTAACGTCACCTGCGCCGGCTGCTACATCGAGAGTAGCCCGTCCAACGACCGGCTGGCCTATCTCAGCCGTGCGGAAGCGCAGGCCTTCCTGGCGGAAGCGCGCGTCCTGCACCCGGAACTGGAGGAGGTCGGCTTCACCGGCGGCGAGCCGTTCATGAACCGCGACGTGCCAGACATGATGCGGGACGCGCTGGAGGCCGGCTATCGGGTGCTGGTCTTGACCAACGCGATGCGCCCGATGCAGCGCTTCCAGGCGCAACTGCTGGCGCTGCGACGCGACCACGGGTCACGCATCACGATACGGGTGTCGCTCGACCACCACACGCCCGAGCGGCACGAGGCCGTCCGCGGCAAGGGAAGCTGGGCGCCCGCGGTCGCGGGGCTGCGCTTCCTGACCGGGAACGGCTTCAGCGTGGCGGTGGCCGGGCGAACGCTGTGGCACGAGGACGAGACGTCCATGCGGGCCGGCTACGCGGCGCTGTTCGCCACCCTGGGCCTTCCGCTCGATGCGACCGACCCGGCGCGGCTCGTGCTGTTCCCGGAGATGGACGCGCGGGAGCACCCGCCGGAGATCACGGAAAGCTGCTGGGGCATCCTGGGCAAGCAGCCCGGCGACGTGATGTGCGCCGGGTCGCGGATGGTGGTGAAGCGCCGCGGCGCCACGCGCCCCAGCGTGGTGAGCTGCACCCTGCTGCCCTATGACGACCAATTCGAGCTCGGGGGCAGCCTGGCCGAGGCAGGCGGGCCCATCCACCTCAACCACCGCTTCTGCGCGGAATTCTGCGTGCTGGGCGGTGCGTCCTGCAGCTCCTGACCGGCCAGAAATCGCCGAGCCGGACGGCGCGACGCCTTGCCCACGCCATCCTGCCCACCCTGACCCTGGGTGCGGTGGCTGCGGTCTTCGTGCTCGAACGGCGCGCGCCGCTGCGCCGGCAAACGCAGGCGGAGCCCGGCCGGCTCATCCGCAACCTGGCGCTCGGCGCGCTCAGCATGGCGGTGATCGCCGCGGCCGAAAGCCCGGTGGTCCGGCCGCTGGCCCGACGCGCCGGAGAGCAACGCCGCGGCCTGGTGCAGGCCCTGCCCGTGCCGGCCTGGGCGCGCGACCTGCTGGCGTTCCTGGCGATGGACTACACGATCTACGTTTGGCACGTGCTGACGCACAAGGTTCCCGCGCTGTGGCGCCTGCACCTGGTCCACCATGTCGACCTGGACATGGACAGCTCCACCGCGCTGCGGTTCCACGCGCTGGACATGCTGGTCTCGGTGCCGTGGCGCGCCGCCCAGGTCGCGCTGATCGGCACGTCGTCCCGGGCGCTCCGGCTGTGGCAGGCGTTCTTCTTCGCTTCGGTCATGTTCCACCATTCCAATTTGCGCCTGCCGCTGCGCCTGGAACGTGTCCTGGCCCGGGTGCTGACGACGCCGCGCATGCACGGCATCCATCATTCCACCGTGCGGGGCGAAACCGACTCCAACTGGTCGAGCGGGCTGAGCGTCTGGGATCGGCTGCACCGGACCTTCCGGTTGGACGTGCCGCAGCAACAGATTGCTATCGGCGTGCCGGGCTACCGTGACCCTGAGGAGATCCGCTTCCGCCCGTCGCTGCGGATGCCGTTCGGGCGTCAGCGCGATGCCTGGGCGGCGCAACCCGAACGTGGGCGGTGAAGGGCGTGGCGTGACCTGACGCCCATCCACCGGCCAGCTCCCGCCAGCGTCCTCCACCGCACAGGTGCAGCTTTGCGGACCCGCCGTGCCCATCACGCCCGCGTGCTCCCGGACCGAGGAAATCCATGCTCGCCCTGCTGATCTTCCTCCTCACCTTGGTGCTCGTCATCTGGCAACCGCGCGGCCTCGGCATCGGCTGGAGCGCCACCGGCGGCGCCGTGCTTGCGCTGCTGACCGGGGTGGTCGGCTGGGCCGACGTTCCCGTGGTCTGGCACATCGTATGGGATGCGACCTTCACCTTCGTGGCGCTGATCGTCATTTCGCTGCTGCTGGACGAGGCCGGGTTCTTCCAATGGGCCGCGCTGCACGTCGCGCGCTGGGGCGGCGGCAGCGGCCGGCGCCTGCTGCCGCTGGTGGTGGTGCTCGGCGCCGTCATCGCCGCCTTCTTCGCCAATGACGGCGCGGCGCTGCTGCTGACGCCCATCGTCGTAGCGATCCTGCTGCGCCTCGATTTCGCGCCGGCCGCCACCCTGGCCTTCGTGGTGGTAACCGGCTTCGTGGCCGACACCACCAGCCTGCCGCTGGTGATCTCCAACCTCGTCAACATCGTGTCGGCCAACTACTTCGCCATCACCTTCGACCGCTATGCGGCGGTGATGGTGCCGGTGGACCTCGTCTCGCTTGCGGTGACGCTCGGGGTGCTGTGGTTCACCTACCGGCGTGCGGTGCCGGCCCGCTATCCCGTGGCCCAGCTCGAAGCGCCATCGGGCGCCATCCGCGATCGGCTGATCTTCCGCGCCGCTTTCCCGCTGCTGGCCCTGCTGCTGACCGCCTATTTCGTGCTGGCACCGCTCGGCGTGCCGGTCGCGGCCGTGACGGGCGCCGCCGCCCTGGTGCTGCTTGGGCTGGCGTTGCGCGGCCGCGTCGTCCCGGTGGGCAAGGTGCTGCGCGGTGCCCCGTGGCAGATCGTGGTGTTCAGCCTCGGCATGTATCTCGTGGTTTACGGCCTGCGCAACGCCGGGCTGACCGGGCACCTGGCCGGCGCGCTGGTCTGGTTGGCCGGGCAGGGACCTTGGGTCGCGACGATCGGCACCGGCTTCGGCACCGCCCTGCTGTCCTCGGTGATGAACAACCTACCGGGCGTGCTGGTGGGCGCGTTGTCCATCGAGGCGGCGAAAGGGATTCCGGTCGCGACGCGCGAGCTGATGATCTACGCCAACATCATCGGCTGCGACCTCGGCCCGAAGTTCACGCCCATCGGCAGCCTTGCGACACTGCTCTGGCTGCACGTGCTCGGGGCCAAGGGTATCCGCATCGGCTGGGGTCAGTACATGCGCATTGGGCTTGCCATCACCCCGCCCGTGCTGCTGGTGGTGCTCGCCGCCCTGGCGTTGTGGCTGCCGCTGCTGGGGCCGGCATGACGGCGGAACGCCGTCAGCAATGCCGCGATGCGTGGGTCAGGCCGGACGTGGCTCCACGCCGGGCAGGGTGCTCGACTGAGCCCGGACCTTCCGGTGGAGGAAGTCCAGCATGGTTGCGCCGATCTCCAACCCGTGGGTTTCCAGCGCGAAATGGCCGGTGTCAAAGAAGTGGATCTCGGCGCGAATGCGGGCGTGCTCCTGTCTCGACCAGTCTCCGTCGCAACGCGTGGACGTCCTGTTCCCCTCGGCTGACGGGTCGGAAGGGGAAGCGCCGTCTGTCCGTCCGGCTCGGCGACGCGCTCTACCTCACCACCCGCGGTCGCGCGACGCGCAGGGCCCAAGCTTCCGCGAGCAGTCCCTTGGGCAGCAGCAGGATCGCAAGGTAGAGCACCAGCCCGACCAGCACGGTACGCAGGTGGCCAGCACCGCGGGCGAGTTCCGGCACCAGGATCAATACGCAGGCGCCCAGCACTGCCCCCGGCAGGCTCCCCAGGCCGCCCACCACGACCATGGTCAGGATCAGGATCGACTGGTCGAGCCCGAACATATCCGGGCTGATGAACCCGGTGGTGTGGGCGAGCAGGCAGCCTGCCACCCCGGCCAGCCCGCCGCTGATGGCAAACGCGCCCACCTTCATCAGCGCCGTGTTGATGCCCATGCCGTTGGCGCTCTGGTCGTCCTCCCGCAGCGCGCGCAGCGCGTTGCCGTAGGGCGAGTTGGTGAGCCGGTGGGCGACCCACAGCACCAGTACCGTGACGCAGGCCACCGTGAAATAGGTCGCCAGCCGCGACCCCAGCGGCCAACCGAACAGGCTGAGCGCAGGGATGCCGCGCAACCCCATCGGCCCGCGGGTGAGGCCGTCCCAGTTCAGCACGGTGATGTTGATGATCTCGCCGACGCTGAGCGTGGCGACGGTGAAGAAGATGCGCACCAGCCGGATGGCGGGAATGGCGACCACGAAGGCGATCAGCCCCGCGCACAGCACGCTCGCGGGCAACGTCGCTTCCAGGCCCAGCCCGGTGCGCGCCGCCACGATCGCGGCGGTGTAGGCGCCGACCGCGTAGAACGCCGCGTGGCCGAGCGACACCAGCCCGGCCGTGCCGGTGACCAGGTTCAGGCTCGCGGCCAGGATCACGAACAGCATGGACAACTCGCTGAGCCGAAACAAATAGGACTGTCCCAGCGCGGCCAGGCCGGCCGGCAGCACGGCGAACACGATGGCCAGGCCAAGGCCGACGGCAAGCAGGCCGCGCCGGTCAGACACGCTCGGCCCGCCGCCCGAACAGGCCGCCGGGAAAGAACACCAGGGTCACCAGCAACAGCACGTAGGGCACGATGCCGACCCAGCGCGCGGACACGAACTCCGTGGTGAAGCTTTCGCAGAGGCCGATCAGCAGGGCGCAGGCGACGGCGCCGGGGATGCTGGTCAGGCCACCCATCAACATGGCGACGAACGCCTTCAGCGTCGGCGTGAAGCCCATATAGGGCATGATCACGCCGTAGTACAGCCCGACCAGCAGGCCGGCGACCGCCCCGATCGCCGAGCCGATCGCGAACGTCCAGACGATGACGCTGTTGGCGTTCACGCCGGAGTACAACGCGCCCAGCAGGTCATCGGACACGGCGCGCACGCCCAACCCGATGCGGGTGCGGCGCAGCAGGAATTGCAGCCCGGCCAAGGTGGCGCAGGCGGTGGCGAAGATGATGAAGTCGCCGCGCGCGAACACGACCTCGCCCCACGGGATCGGGTCGTTGATCATCAGCCGGTCGGGGATGCGCTGCATGTCGCCGCCGAACGCCATCTCCGTCAGTTCGCGCACCATGATGCCGATGGCGAGCGACGACAGCAGCGTGGCTTCCCGCAACGCGCGGGATTTCAACGATGCCTCGTCCCGGGCGCGCCGAAGGGGGCGGAAGGCGATGCGCTCCAGCCCCACGCCCAGCCCCGCCCCGATCGCCGCCACCAGCAGCAGCAGCACCAACAGCGGCGGCGAGGTGGCCAGGGCGATGAACAGCCCGGCGAAGGCCCCCAGCATGTAGACTTCACTGTGGGCGAAGTTCACCGCGTTCAGCACGCCGAAGATCAAGGTGAAGCCGATCGCCACCAGCGCGTAGCACAGCCCGGCGCTGGTGCCGTTCACCAGATCCTGCAGGATCGCAGCTTCCACCCCTCAGAGCTTCGGGCTGTAGTTGATCTTGCCGTTCTCGACCCGCACGGTGGTCAGGCCGAAGCGGTCGATATCGCGGGTGTCCGCATTGATGGCGAAGCGGCCGTTGGCGCCCTCGCCGGGGCCGAACTTCGCCAACTGCTCCTGCTCCTGCGCGCGGGTCACGCCGGGGCCGGCGCGCTTGGCCGCTTCCATGATGATGCTGGCAGCGTCGAAGCCGTAGGCGGACCAGATGTCCGGTGCCTTGCCGTATTTGGCGGTGAAGGTCTTGATGAAGTTTTGCACCACCGGGCTCGGGTTCTCCGGGTTAAACAGGCGGGAGGACCACATGCCGTCGAACGCGTCCCCGGCGAGGCCGAGCGAGCGATCCGTCAAGCCGACACCGGAGTCGACCACGGGAATGTCGGTCAGCCCCAACTGCTTGCGCTGCTTCATGAAGGTCGCGGCCTCCTCTTCCAGCATGGCAAGGAAGATCGCGTCCGGCTTTTCGCGGCGGATGCGGGTCAGGATGGAGCGGAAATCGGTGGTGCCCTGGTTGTAGATCGCGTCGTCCACGATCTCCGCCCCGTCCTGCTTGGCCCGGGCTACGAAGGTCTGTCCTACGCTCTGCCCCCAGTCGGTTTGCACCTGCACCACGGCGATCCGCTTCTTGCCGAGTTGCTGCGCGGTGAAATCCGCCAGCGGGTCGATATAGGTCGGGATCGTTTCGCTGGTGCGGAACATCCAGCGGTTCATCTTGACCAGGTCGGGGTGGGAGGCGGTGGGGGTCAGCTCCACCAGCCCGGCATGGGCATAGGTGTCGGCCGCGGCCATGGTGGCGGTGGAGGTGAAATCACTGATGGAAGCGATCACCTGCGCATTGTCGACCAGCTTTTCGGCGATGTTCACCGTCTCCTTCGCGTCGCCCTTGCTGTCGCTGCAATCCAGCCGGAAGCTGGCGCCGGGCAGCTCCTTGGCCGCGTTGAACTGCTCGACGGCGAGGGACGCACCCTGCTGGATCGGGTCGCCAAAGCCCACCATCGGCCCGGACAGCGGCAGCGAACAGCCGATCACCAAGGTTTTTTCCTGCGCGTGGGCCAGGCCCGAGGCAAGTGTGGCGGCAACGGCAAGAACCAATCCGGCGCGTGTCATAAGGCTGCTCCTGTAAACGTTTTCGAGGCTTTGACGGCTATGCTTCGCTAACCCGGCCGCCGCCGAGATAGGCTTCGGCCACCCGCGCTTCCCCGGCCACCGCCGCGGCCGGGCCGTCCAGCACCATGCGGCCGCCTTCCATGACGTAGGCGTGGTCGGACACGCGCAGCGCGGCGCGGGCATTCTGCTCCACCAGCAGGATCGCAGTGCCTCCGTCCCGGATGCGCGCGACCAGATCGAAGATTAGCCGCACCAGCCTGGGCGCCAGGCCGAGCGACGGCTCGTCCAGCAGCAGCAGGCGCGGACGCGCCATCATGGCGCGGCTGATGCACAGCATTTGCTGCTCGCCGCCCGACAGCCCGCCCGCCCATTGCCGGAACTTCTGCTTCAGCACGGGGAACAGGGTGAAGATGCGGTCGGTGTCCACCGCCTGCTCCGCACGGGACCGCCGGCCGGCGCCGACGCGCAGGTTCTCGGCCACCGTCATGCTGGGGAAGATGTGCCGCCCTTCCGGCGCCTGGCTGATCCCGGCGGCAACGATCTCGTGCGGGGCGCGGTTCAGGATGTCCTGCCCGGCCAGGCGCACGGTGCCGGTCGCGTTGCGATAAACGCCGCTGATCGTGCGCATGAGCGTGGTCTTGCCCACGCCGTTGCTGCCCAGCACGCAGACGATGCCGCCGGCCGGCACTTGCAGGTCGATGCCGCGCAGCACCGTTTGCGCGCCGATCGGCACGTGCAGGCCGGCCACCCGCAACAGCGCTTCAGTCATCGTCGCCGCCGCCGAGATAGGCGAGCTGGACCGCCGGGTCCGCCCGCACGGCGGCGGGGGTGCCGTCCGCGATCTTGCGTCCGGCGGCGAGCACCACCACCCGGCGGCACGTGCCCATCACCAGCCCCATGTCATGCTCCACCAGCAGCACCGTGGTGCCGTCCGCGTTCAATTGGCTGATGAAGCCGGCCAGCGCGGCGGTTTCCGTCTCGTTCAATCCCGCCGCCGGCTCGTCCAGGATCAGCAGCTCGGGCTTTGTCGCCAGGGCGCGGGCGATCTCCAGGTATTTGCGCTGCCCGTAGGACAGGGTGGAGGCGGTGGCCTCCGCCCGGTGCGCCAAATCCACCCGCTCCAGCGCCGCCAGGCTGCGGGCGGCGATGGCGCGGCGGCGCGGGGTGCCGGCGCCCGGCAACACGGCGCGCCAGGCGGGAAACCCGATCGCGCCGATCGCACCGGCGGACACGTTGTCCAGCACCGACAGCGTGGGGGACAGGCGCAGGTTTTGGAAGGTGCGGCACACGCCCAGGCGCGCGATGCGATAGGCCGGCATACGGTCGATGCGCCGCCCGCGCAGGTGGATGCGCCCGGCGCTGGGGCGGGCAAAGCCGCTGATCAGGTTGAACAGCGTGGTCTTGCCGGCACCGTTCGGCCCGATGATGCCCAGCAACTCCCCACGCTGCACCGAAAGGTCCACCCCGTCCACGGCCAGCACGCCGCCGTAGCGCCGGCTGACGCCCTCGACAGCAAGTAGCGCGTCGGCCACCTAGCCTGCCGTGGCATAGGTGGCGCGGCCGATCGCAACCAGGGCGCCGGCCTCGTTGGTGACGTCCACGTCCACCACGCCCACCGTGCGCCCGTTGCGCCGGACCCGTGCCGTCGCGGTCAGCCCCGTGTTCACCGCCGGGCGCAGGTAGTCCACGCGGAAGTTCACCGTGGGCAGCGCCCGGCCCAGCAACATCACCAGCGCGTAGTCGCCCACCGTGTCGATCACCGCGGCGATCGGGCCGCCATGCCATTGGCCGCTGCCCCGGCCGCGCTCGAACTCCGGCCGCATGGCCAGGCGCATGCAGACGGTTTCGGTTGCCGGGTCGGCGGACAGCACCTCCAGCCCCATGAAGTCGATGAAGGTGGAGCCGGTGAGGCGCTCCTGGATCTGCGCCGCGGTCAGCGGCGTGGCCTTGTCGCTCAAGGCTGCACCATCATCTTGCCGAACACGTTGCGCCCCTCGATGCGGGCGAGCGCCGCCGCGGCGTCGTCGAGCGGCACCGCATCCTCCTGGATCACCTTCAGCTTGCCGGCCTGCACCATGTCGAGCAGCGCCAGCACGTCGTCGCGCATCCAGCCGTTGGAGCCGCGGACCTGCAGTTCAAACGTCCAGATGAAGCGGATGTCCTCGGCCGGGTCATAGCCGGCGGTGGCGCCGCAGGTGAGCAGGCGGCCGCCCACCTTCAGCACGCGCAGGGATTTCACCCAGGTGTCGCCGCCGGTGTAGTTCACCACCACGTCCACGCCGTTGCCGATGCCCGCGCCGCGGCGGACGGGCTTGCCGAAGCGGGCGTAAACCTCCTTCATGAAGTCCTGCTGGGCGTAGTTGATCACGTGGTCGGCCCCCAGCGCGCGCAGCCGCTCGCCCTTGGCATCCGTGCCGGCGCAGGCGATCACCTCCGCCCCGGCCAGCTTGGCGAGTTGCAGGCAGCACACGCCCACCCCGCCGCTGGCGCCCAGGATCAGCACCCGCTCGCCGGCCTTCACCTGGCCGATCGTGTACATCATGCGCAATGCCGTGCCGTAGGCGCAGGGCAATGCCGCGGCATCCAGGAAGGACACGCCTTCGGGGATGCGGATGAGCTGGTGGGCGCGGGCGCGGCACAGCTCGGCCAGGCCGCCATGCACCGTCTCGCCCATCAGCCCGCCTTCCACGCGGTTGATCGGGTCCACCAGCACGCGGTCGCCCACCGCCCAGCCCGCCACGCCGGGACCGACGGCCACGATCTCGCCCGCGACGTCCAACCCCATGATGGCGGGCATGGCGATCTTGATGCCGGGCATGCCGCGGCGGGTGAACACGTCGTGGTAGTTCAACGAGGTGGCGCGCACCCGCAGCACCACGTCGCCGTCGCCGGGGGTGGGGTCGGGGAAATCCGTCTCGATGCGCAGCGCGTCGTTGCCGCCGTGCTCGCGCAAAACCAGCGCCTTCATCCTGGGGTCCCTTTCTACGCCTGTTCCAGCGCCCGTTGCAGCAGCGCCTTGCGATCCACCTTGTTGGTGCCGGCCAGCGGCAGCGACGGCACGAACCAGACCCGGCGGGGATGCGCGTAGGCCGGCGCCCGGGCCAGCACGTATTGCCGCAACTCGTCCTGCGTGACCACCGCGCCGGGGCGGAGCACCACGAAGGCGGCGGGCTTGGTGCCCTTCACCTCGTCCGGCAGGGCGATGACGGAGGCCTGCGCCACCGCGGGATGCGCTTCCAGGATGGTTTCGACCTCGCCGGGATAGATGTTCTCGCCGCCGGACACGAACATGTCGTCCGCGCGGCCGACGAAGGTGAAAAAGCCGTCCGCGTCGCGGTGGAACACATCGCCGGTGATGTAGAAGCCGTCGGGCGTCATGGCTTTCGCGGTCGCGTCCGGCAGCTTGTGGTAGGCGTTCATCAACGCCGGGCAGCGCATCTCCAGCACGCCCTCATCCGCCACCGCCGCGCCGTCGCGCATCAGGCGGATGTCCACCCCGGGATGCGCCACGCCCAGGCTGGTGTCCGGCGTGGGCAGCCCGTTCGGGTGCTGCGTGAACACGATCGGGCCCGCTTCGGTGGTGCCGTACCCGTTGGAGATGGCGGCACGCGGAAACACCCGGCGCACCCGGTCCACCAGCGCCTGGGTGATCGGCGCCGAACCCATGCGGATCGCCGCCACGCCCGAAAGGTCCCGCGCGGCCAGCAGGTCCGGTTCCTGCAACATCATGGCGATCATCGGCGGCACGGAGGTGAGCGAGGCCACCTGCCAGCGCGCCGCCGCCTCGATATAGCTGCGTGCCGTGAAGCCCGGCAGCAGCACCAGCACCCCGCCCGATGCGATCGTGAGCTGCGCCGTCGCAAGGCCGTTCATGTGGTACAGCGGTGCGGCCACCAGCACGCGGTCCTGCTCCAGCCCCGCGCGGTCCATGCGCACCTCCAGCACCCAAAGGTGGCTGCGATGCGACAGCACCACGCCCTTCGGCCGCCCCGTAGAGCCGGAGGTGTACAGGAACATCGCCGGGTCCGCGGCGTCGGGCACCACGGCCTGGAACGGTGCGGCGGGGGCGAAGGCGTCCCACGCCTCCATCGCGACGGCCGGCAGGCCTTCGGGCAGCAGGGCGCGATGCGTTGCGTCGGCAAAGGCGAGCCGCGCGTCGCAATCGTCCAGCACCAGCCGCAGCGTCGCGGCCGGCAGCTTGGTGTTCACGGGCACGCTGACCATCCCGGCCCGCATGGTGCCGAGAAAGGCGAACAGGAACTCCGCCCGGTTCGCCGACACGATGGCCACGCGGTCGCCGCGCTGCAGCCCGCGCCGGACCAAGGCACCGGCGACCGCGTCGGCCTGGCGGTCGATGTCGGCGAAGCTGAACTGCCGCGGGGGCGCCTCGCCGCCAAGATCGACCAACGCCACGCGGTCCGGCTCGCCCGCGTGGACGGCCGCGCCCAGGTTGCGCCAGCCGGTCAGGGAACGAACTCGATCGGGCAGCCCATGGCCGAGGCGGCCGGCACCAGGATGCGACCCGGTTGTTCCAGGCCGGCCACGCCGCCCGCCGCCAAGGCGCCCCGCACCCGGTCGAGCCCCAGCGTGCGCAGGGTGAGCGCCGCCATGTAGTGCGCCCGCCCGCCTGCCTCGCCCGCCGCCTCACCCAGTTGCGCCGCCACGGTGTCGTGCCGCAGCACCTCGATCCGCGACAGGCCGACAACCAGGCCCACGCCACCCTCGACCGGGCGCACCGCCGCCGGGCCGAACATCTGGGCGAACAAGGCGCCGAGGATGGCGGGATCGTCGGAGGCGATCACCGCGCGGGCTACGCCCACGGCGCCGTTCGCGTGGTGCCGCCACTCGTCCCGCCACACGAGTTCGCGGGTGAAATGGTGGCAGAAATACAGCCGGCCGGGCCGCCCCTGTTCGGGCTGGACGTGCACCGTGCGGAACCGGGCATCCACCGCGCCGCCCGGCAGCGTCACCGGGCGGGTGAACTCGTTGGGCGGCGTGGCCGGCACGCCGTTCCCAGCCAGGGCGCGATATGCCGCCGCTGAGTCGTCCGTGCCGAACACCAGGCCGTTCAGCCCGAACGGGTCGGCCAGGATATCCTGGCGTCCGCTCTGCGCACCATTGGTGGCGATCAGCTCCAGGTAGTCGGTGCCGAACACCGCCAGATGATTGGCTGACCCGAGCGAATGGAAGCCGCGCGGGGTCAGGGTGAAGCCGAGGCGTCGGTACGCCTGTTCGGCCGCATCCAACTGGTCACGGGCGTTGACCACCACGTGATCGATGGTCGGGATGGGGAGTGGATCACCTGGCATGGCATCATGCTGCACCAGCGACCACGGCAAGCCAAGCCAGAAACATAGCGAGGGTTAGTTGGCAACGAAACAAGTGCCACGGGGCAGCACGCGGCGGTTCATCATCGGAGTGAGGCAATCTCTTTTTGCCGATGATAAGAGCATGACGTTTCTTCCCGAGGCACAATCTTGCAATCCTGAACTCTTACGCCGGGAATACTTCAGCATCACCGTGTCGCCCGTGGACGAAGGCTCGTTGGCCTGGCACCCCTTGGGATCGACCCGGTTCACTCAGGGTACTCAACAACCAGGGACACCGGTGTAGTCAGGGCCGACACGGAAGAAAGGCTAACCATGACGCGACGGGTGCTTGGAATGTTGATGGTCCTGGCGCTCGTGGCGTCCGGCAGGCCCGGCATGGCGCAGCCGGCAGCCACGCAAGTGCAGGCCGCCGCGAAGTATGACGCCGACCTGGACGCGTACGATGAGCTGATGGCCGACCACGACTTGGTCGACGACCTCGACACCTATCTGGCCCGGTCCCGGCGTTGGCTGCCGTCCACGGCCCCGGCAGGCACACCCTTCTCGTTCAACTTCCGCTCCTTCGACGAGACGCTCAAGCGGCTCCGGGCCGCCGCCGCGCTGCCCGGCAGCGTGCCCGACCTGGACCCGGCCGCCAACCGCCTGCTCGCCGCGCTGCAGGCAGCCAACCCGATCGTGTCGGACCTCGTGCGCTACCAAACTACCCACGCCTTCGAGGACGACAACCTGGCCCACGCCCGCGCGCAGCACGCCCCCTTCGTGGCCGCGATGCGGGAGGTGACGGCAGCAGCGGACGCGCTGCAGGCCGCGCTGTCCGACCACGCGACCGCGTCCGACCGCGCGCAGGTCACGCTTCTGCCCGAGGGTTCGCTGCGGCGGCAGGTCATGGCGGACGGGCTGGACCTGCGGGTGGTGGAACGGAGGTTGCGTCACCTGAAGGCCGGAGACGACGTGTCCGCGCTGGCCGCGGCCCTGGCCGAGCTGTCGACGGCGAACGACGCCATGCACGCGGCCCTGGACCGGCTCGATCCGCCGGCCGACTACAATTGCGGCGACTACGCCAAGCGGGCGGACCTGCTGCTCGGCTATGGCCGCGACCAGGCCCGGGCGGCGAAGGCCGGCACCGACCCGAAGGTGCCGATCGACCGGTTCCAGGACATCTACCCGATCACCGCCGACAGCCTGGAAAAGTGCCTCGCCGGCGAAAAGCGGGCGCAGCCGTGATCTGGCGGAGTTCGCCACCGTCATCCTCTACGGGCCGCTGATGCTGGCCGACCCTGCTGGCCTGGCCGTGGGCCGTGGAGTACCTGCTGCAGGTGGAGGTCGCGGACATCGCCGCCGATAAGACCTTACACACCGACGTGCCGGGCACGCTGGACCAGGTCCGCTCGCGGACGTGTGGCATCGTCCTCGGCTCGCCCAAGGCCTTGGCCATCAGCTGCATCAGCCGGGCATGGCGCAGCCTCGGCGCCGTGGTAACCTGTCGGCTGGGCGGGTCGATCAGGTTTCGCCTAAAAAAGGGCGCCCAACCATGCACCGACGCCGCCTCACCGCGCTGCTGGCCGGAACTGCCGCGGGCCTGCTCGCCGGGGCCAGCGCCGATGCCGCGCCGCCTGACGCGCTGGACCGGATCATGGCGTCCGGCAAGGTGCAGCAGCGTTTCGGCCAAGCCATCGCCGGGGTGGTCCTTGCCTACGAGCAGTTCTACGCCACCCGGTTTCCCGACGGCTACAAGGCGTTCCTGTCCCGGCAGAACGGGCTGCGCTTCTTCTTCGACACCGAGGACGCGGAGAAGGCCGGGGTGTCGGCCGCCCTGGCCGACATGAACACCTTCTTCGGCGTCGGCAACTGGGACCGGGACAACGACCTGCTCGCCCTGACGCCAACCATGTCGTTCTACAACCCGGCCTTCATCCCCTTCGCTCCGGTGATCGGCCTTGGCGGCGACTTCTGCACCTACGTGGAGATCAACGGGGGTAAGCACGCGGGCACGATCATGTACGTGGATGGCGAGATGTCCGGCGGCTACCGGCACCAGGAGGTGGCCGGGCACACGGCCGACGAGCTGGTGGACGGGTTCATCAAGGATAGCTGGTTCATGCCGGTCGCCCGCTCGTTCGACGCGCTGCTGGCCGATTACGCGAAGATGGCCTGAGGACGAGGAACACCCATGAGCGCCTGGACGAAAGAGATGCAGTCCAGTCTGCCGCCGGGCATGTGCCCGTGTTCGACACCGCGGCGCTGCACGCCGAGGCGGGAATGGACGTAAAGGCCAGTTTGAACACATTGGGTGACGTGGCGGCGGGCGCGGGATAGGGAACCCGCATTCCTGCAACGGAATGGTGCATGCCCCGGCTCACGCGTTTTGCGCTCCCCCTCGCATTGCTCGCACTCAGCGGCTGCATCGGCCTGCCCGGGGCGCGGCCGGTGGCCGGGCTGATAAAGGCGCCCGCCGCGCTGCCGGGCGGCACGCCGGTCACGACAACGGCCACCCTGCCCACGACGCTGGACAACGACTGCATGTTCGTTTCCGTCACCTTTCGGCGGCCGGACGGCAGCACCCGCCCGGCCTTGGCATGTCGCTGGGCGGCATCCCGGTCCGCGTCGAACCCGGCGCCGTGCTGATCGCCGCCGAGGCGGAGGTCGACGGGCACCGCTACCGCTTGGTGATCGACGCCGGCGCTGGCTACACCTGGTGGCGCGGCGAGGTGGTGCGGGGCTGGCTGGCCGACCACCCTGGCTGGTTGCGTGCGGAGGGGGCGCCGGGCCGCAGCAACCAGGCCATGGTGGACCAAGCGTTCGAGCAGGACGGCACGCTGGTGCGGGTGCCCGCAATGGCGCTCGGCCCCTTGCAGTTGCGCGAGGTGGGCGTGCTCGGCTCCGGCCCGGCGCGGGGCGGGTTGCTCGGATCGATGATCGGCCACCTGTTCTGGGGAGCCTGGGAGAAGGGCACGCCCGCCCCGTGGCGGGCTGGCTGGGCGGCAACGTGCTGTCCCGCTACCGGCTGACGATCGACTACGCCCACGACGTGACCTATTGGCAGGAGGTGGCGCCGCCCCAGACAAACGACACAACCGCCGTGGGACTCTCCTTTGTCCACACGCCGACGGAGTATCGGGTCGGCGGGTTCGTGCACCGGGACGGCGTGCCCGACCTGTCCGGCATCGCCCTTGGCGACCGACTGCTGGCCATCGACGGCCGGGATGCGGCACCCATGACGCGGGGCACGCTGCTGGACGCGCTGGGCGGGACCCCGGGGCAGCGGCACCGGCTGACCCTGGACCGAGGGGGACGGCGATACGGTGCGGACCTGCCGGTCAACGCCTACTGATCGAAGCGGTGCTCAATCTTCCACCAAGGCAATGTCCAAGCCATGGGGGTGCTACAATCAAACGATCTCGGCCCCGGTTGTTTCTCATTGTCATGCAAATGCGGTCGTCCGCCGCCAAGCCGCCCGTTACCTCCGGGGGTGAACTCAGGGGATGCGATGATGACCGCACAGGACACGGGTGACAGCCTGCACGTGAGCCGCCGCCGCCTGCTGACCGCGGCGGGCGTGGGATCAGGGGCGCTGGCTGCCGCCGGGTTGCTGCCAGGGCTGGGCGGCATGGCGCAGGCCGCTGCCGCCCTGCCCGAGGCGAGCCCGGCGGTTTCGGGGCTGCACCTCCAGTTCGGCGCCGATGCCTCGTCGGAAGTGACCGTATCCTGGCACACGCTGCGGCCGGTGCAGAACCCGCGCGTCGTGCTCGGCCGTCCGGACGGGCGGCTGGAGCAAACGGCCGAAGCAAAGCCGACCAGCTACACCGACGCCAAGGCGAACCAGATCGTCTATGCCTATCACGCGAAACTGTCGGGGCTGGAAGCCAACACCGGCTACATGTACGGCGCGTTGCATGATGGTGCGGCGCCGGAGTTCGGCACGTTCACGACCTCGCCCCGGGGGCGCGCCGCCTTCACCTTCACCAGCTTTGGCGACCAGGGCACGCCGACGGCGGGCAAGCCGTTCGTGCCGCCACCGGGCGTGACGCTGCCGGCGCCGGTGTTCGTCAACGACAATCTGGGCTCGCCGGCGGCGGGCGACACGACGCTGGGCGTGGAGCAGGTGCGGCCCCTGTTCCACCTGTTCAACGGCGATCTGTGCTACGCCAACCTGGCCAATGACCGGGTGCGCACCTGGTGGGATTTCTGGGCCAACAACACCCGCAGCGCCCGCAACCGGCCGTGGATGCCGTCCCCCGGCAACCACGAAAACGAACTCGGCAACGGCCCGATCGGCTACCAGGCCTATCAGACCTACTTCGCCCTGCCGGAGGCGGCCGGGCAGACGGACGTGACCCGCGGCTTGTGGTACGCGTTCACCGCCGGGTCGGTGCGGGTCGTGGCCATCGCCAACGACGATGTCTGCTACCAGGACGGAGGCAACTCCTACGTGCGCGGCTATTCGGCGGGCGCGCAGAAGGCCTGGCTGGAGGCGGAGCTTGCGGCTTCGCGCGCCAATCCGGACATCGACTGGATCGTCGTGTGCATGCACCAGGTGGCGTGTTCCACGGCCGACAAGTTCAACGGCGCGGACCTCGGCATCCGCGAAGAATGGGTGCCGCTGTTCGACCGCTTCAACGTCGACCTGGTGGTGTGCGGGCACGAGCACCATTACGAGCGGACCCACCCGATCCGCGGGCACCAGCCGAACCAGACCCTGACGCCGCTGCCGGCCGCGACGGCGACCGACGTGATCGACACCACGAAGGGCACCGTGCACATGGTGATCGGCGGCGGCGGCACGTCCGCCCCGTCCAACGAGCTGTTCTTCGACCCGCCGCAATGCCGGGTGATCGTGTCCGTCGGCGCGCCGCACCCGGTCACGGGCAAGCGGCCGCCGGTGTACGTGCGGGAGGATGCACCCTGGTCGGCCGTGCGCAACGCCGCACACGCTTATGGCTTCGCCGCCTTCACGGTCGATCCCGGGTCGCAGCCGGGCGGCCCCACCACCATGCGCGTCGTCTACTACGACGTGGTCGGGGCGGACGGGCAGCTCGCGCCGTTTGAAACCTTCACGCTGCGGCGCCCGCGGCGCGACGGGGTGTAGCCGGCATAACGCGCCCGGGCACCGGCTGACCGCTTCGGGGCCGGTTTCACCAAACTACAACACACATGCCCGGCCTGCCGCGCCATCAAGTCCGCCACGCGCGGTGTTGCGGCGCGGCGCCTCTTTCGCCGAAGGACAAACCGGACCGTGGCTGTTGACATCGCGATGGACACGCAGCGGGTGGCGTCGGCCTACGGCCGCTGGGCACCGGTTTACGACGCCGTGTTCGGCCCGGTGTTCCGCCAAGGCCGGCTGATCGCCGTGCAGGCGGCGGAGCGGGTCGGCGGCCGCATCCTGGAGGTGGGCGTCGGCACCGGCCTGTCCCTGTCCAGCTATCGCCGAGCCAGCCGCGTCATCGGCATCGACATCAGCGAGCCGATGCTGGACAAGGCGCGGCAGCGCGTCCGGCGGCAAGGCCTGTCCCACGTGGAGGACATCCGCACCGGCGACGCCGAACGGCTCGACTTCGCCGACGCCTCGTTCGACGTGGTGGTGGCGCAATACGTCGTCACCGCCGTCCCCAACCCCGAACGCGCGCTGGACGAGTTCGCCCGCGTGGTGCGCCCCGGCGGCGAGATCGTCATCACCACGCGCATCGGCGCGGACCGCGGACTGCGCGGCGCCATCGAGGGTGCGCTCATGCCCGTCACCAGCCGGCTGGGATGGCGAACCGAGTTCCCCTGGGCCCGCTACGAACGCTGGCTCGCCGCCACGCCGGGCGTCCGCTTGCTGGAAAAGCGGCCGCTGCCCCCGCTCGGGCATTTCTTTCTCCTCCGGATCGGGCGGCCGCCTGCCTGATCCGCCGGACGGGTCCGCCGCCTGCCAACGCCTGGCTTCCCGCAACGAGACAGGACGATCCATGACCGGTTTCCTTGAGCTCCTCCGCATCCAGCGCTGGGACGACCACCGCTACTATCACCACAGCCTGGTCAACCAGTCGCTGCACCTGCTGAGCGCGGTCAGCTTCGTGTGCGCCTACGCGCTCCTGTTCAAGGACCCGGCGATGGCGGCGCTGCTGGCGTGGCTGGTGTCCATGACCAGCCGGCAGGTCGGCCACCTGGTGTTCGAGCCGAAGACCTTCGACCACGTCAACGACGCCAGCCACGCCCACAAGGAAGCGATCAAGGTGGGCTACAACCTGCGCCGCAAGATCGTGCTCATGTCGGTTTGGGCGCTGTCGCCGCTGTTGCTGGTGGTCGACCCGACCGCGCTGGGGTTGTGCCAGCCGGCGCATGACGGGATGACCTTTGCCCGGCATGTCGGCATGCTGTGGCTGGCCATCGGCCTTGGCGGGCTGCTGTTCCGCACGGTCCACCTCTTCTTCATCGCGGACGTGCAGACCGGGCTGGTGTGGGCGGCCAAGATCGTCACCGACCCATTCAACGACATAAGGCTCTACTGCGGCGCGCCCAAGGCGTTCTGGCAGGCGCGCCGATCACGCCATCATGGAAGCGGCGCGACGCAAACCCGTCATTGAGGAAGGCGCGGCAGCGGCCGCCGCAAGGCGGTCGCGACCACCTCCCGCAGGATCTGGCGCTTGATCGCCTTGTTGGTGGCGGCCGGCCTTGACCACCACCAGCCATCGGCCGCCATGTCCCGGCATGCGGCGACGAAGCGGTCCGCGACGGCGCCGAACGCCCCGTCGTCGTAGTTCAGGCTGAAGATCAGCCGTCCCGTCCCCACCCAGCTCAGCGCCAGGCCCTCGGCCCGCAGGTAGTATTGCAGCATCCAGTTGTAGCGCGACGGCCTCGTGTAAAGCACGGTCCAGATCGACGACAGGTTCGCCACCCGCACCGGCACGTCCGCGGCTGCAAGCCGCGCGTTCAACGCGGCGGCGCGGCCGTCCCAGCGCTCGTCCAGGCCGCGATACAGTGCCCGTATGTCCGCGTCCTCCAGCCGGCGCAGGAACACGTTCATCGCCCCCATCACCTGCGGGTGGGCGTTGAAGGTGCCGCGGGCGAAGCAGATGTCGGCCGGGCGGTCGTCCCGGAAGCGCCGCATCAGCGCCGCCTTGCCGCACAGCACGCCCACGGGCAGGCCGCCGCCGAGCGACTTGCCGTACGTGACGAGGTCCGCGCGCACGCCGAACCAATCCTGGGCGCCGCCGGGTGCCAGGCGGAAGCCGACGAACACCTCGTCGAAGATCAGCACGATCCCGCGCGCGTCGCACACGGCGCGGAGCTGGCGCAGCCAGTCGGCGTACGCGACGCGGTCGGGTTCGGCCCGGCGGCTGCTGTCCACCAGCGTCCCGTCGGACGGCGCCGCCGCGTTCGGGTGCAGCGCCTGCAACGGGTTCACCAGCACGCAGGCGACGTCGCGCCGGCGCCGCAGCACGCGCAGGGTCCGCTCCGACATCTCGGCCAGCGTCAGCGTGGCGTGGGCCGGCATCGGGTTGCCGACGCCGGGCTGCACGTCGCCCCACCAGCCATGATAGGCGCCGCAGAACCGCACCAGCTTGGTGCGGCGCGTGTGAAAGCGCGCCAGCCGCACCGCCTGCATCACCGCCTCGGTGCCCGACATGTGGAACGAAACCTCATCCAGGCCGGAGATTGCCCGCAGGCGCGCCACGTTGTCGGCCACCACTGGATGGTAGGCGCCGAGCAGCGCGCCCACGTCGCCCGTCAGCGCCGCGCCTTCGCGCATGCATGTCTTGTAGAAGTCGTGGCCGAACAGGTTGACGCCGTACGATCCGGTCAGGTCGTGGAAGTCGTTGCCGTCCAGGTCCGTCACCGTCACGCCCTGCGCCGACTGCACGAACGATCCGGCCGGCAGGTTTTCCCGCACCCGGCGGCTGAACTGGAACGGCACGCGGTAGGTGGAGGTGAAGCGCAGGTCCGACACGCTGTCCCGGCTGGCCGCCGCCGCGGCCGCCGTGCGCGGGAAGCGGTCGCGATACAGCCGGGCCAGGCGCGTGAACCCGGCGCTGCGCCGTGCCTCGATCTCGGCGGGGGCGCCGTCGCAACGGAAGAACCGCTCCTCACCATACTCATAGAACGGGACCAGCGCCGCGATCCGGCGCGACCAGTTGGCGTGGCCGGCGAGCGAGCGATGCTTGGCCCGCGACAGTTCCAGCCGGGTGCGTCCCCGATTGAACAACAGGCCCAGCGCCGCCCCGCCCGCCAGCGCGCCCGGCGCCAAACCGTCCCATCCTGCCACCCTGCATCCTCCCTCATTGGCCCGGCGAGATGATCGCGAACCGCATCCTGTCCCGCGTCGCCCGGCACGACGGGCTGAACTTCCTGCTCACCAACCGCATCCCCCGCCGGCTTGTCAGCCGCTGGGTTGGCTGGATCAGCCGCAGCGAGAACCCGCTCGTGCGCGACCTGTCATTGTGGGTGTGGCGCCGCTTCACGGCGCTGGACCTGGCGGACGCCGAGCACGTGCGCTTTCGGTCGGTGCATGATTGCTTCACCCGCCGGCTGCGCCCGGGCGCCCGGGTGGCCGACCCGGACCCGGACGTCATGACCAGCCCGTGCGACGGCATCGTCGGCGCGCTGGGCACGGTGGCGTGCGGCCGCGCCTTGCAGGTGAAAGGAATGGACTACGCGCTTGCCGACCTGCTGGGCGATGCCGGCCATGCGGCGGTGTTCGAAGGCGGAACCTTCGTCACGCTGCGCCTCACCTCCGCCATGTACCATCGCTTCCACGCGCCCTATCCGTGCCGGGCCACGCGCGTCACGCACATCTTCGGCGACCGTTGGAACGTCAACCCGCCCGCGCTGCGCCGGGTGCGCCACTTGTTCTGCCGCAACGAGCGGGCGGTGGTGCAAACCGTCCTGCCGGGCGGCCAGCCGGTCACGCTGGTGGCGGTCGCGGCCATCCTGGTGTCCGGGATCCGGCTCGGCTTTCTGCCGCCGTTCGCCCCCGACAGGACGCGCCCGACGCGCCGCCACTACGCCTGCGACGCCGGGTTCGCGAAGGGGGAGGAAATGGGCTGGTTCGAACATGGCTCCACGATCGTGCTCCTCGCGCCCCCAGGATGCCGGCCCGTCCGTTCCCTGCAGGAAGGCGCGCGCATCCGCATGGGCGAGCCCTTGCTGCATTGGCCGGATGCGGCGCTTGGGACGGGGGCGGCACCGGCCTGAGCACGCTGGTCCCTCCATACGGGCAGTGGCAGCGCGCCGGTGTGACGGCCCCGTGAAATCTTGGGACGCCGCCCGCGCCAGGCTCCCGGGAGCGCCAGGGTCATCGAAGGTTCACGTGCACGGTGCGCCGCCCGCGGTAAGAGCCGGCCATGAATGCGTTCCCCGAACGACTCCGAGTCCGCTCCGTGTTCATCTCCGACCTGCACCTCGGCACGCGGGACGCCCGGACCGACTTCCTCGCCGACTTCCTCCGGTCGGTGACGTGCGAAAACCTTTTCCTGGTCGGGGACATCGTGGATTGCTGGCGGCTGCGCCGGTCCTGGTTCTGGGACGCGGCGCATGACGAGGTCGTCAGGCTGCTGCTGCGCCAGGCGCAGGGCGGCGCGGTCGTCACCTACATCCCGGGCAACCATGACGAGGGTTTGCGGAGCTGGCTGAAGCTTACCCCCGCGCTGGCTGGCATCCGGCTGGAACCGGCCGCCTCGCACGTGACTGCGGCCGGGCAGCGCCTGCTCGTCGTGCACGGCGACGAGTTCGACAGCGTCGTGCGCTACGCCAAGCTGATCGCCCATCTCGGCGACCGCGCGTACGACTGGGCGCTCCGCGCGAACCGCATGTTCAACATCGTGCGGCGCCGGCTCGGCTATCCGTACTGGTCCCTGTCGCAGTGGCTCAAGCTGCAGGTGAAGGGCGCGGTCGCCGCCATCGACCGGTTCGAGGAGGCGCTGGCCGCGCATGCCCGCAAGGAGGGCTTCGATGGCGTGGTGTGCGGCCACATCCACCACGCCGACATGCGCATGGTGGGCGGCGTGCTTTACCTGAACACCGGCGACTGGGTTGAAAGCTGCACCGCGCTGATCGAGCACGAGGACGGGCGCCTGGAAATCGTCGATTGGCCGGCGCGGCGCAAGCTGTCCTTCGCAGCGCCACGGTTGAAGACGGACGCGCTTGCCGCATTAGCGTGACCCTCGGGTGACCGCCCTCCCGGGGAAACGGATCGCGATCGTTTCCGACGCCTGGCATCCGCAGGTCAACGGGGTGGTCCATACGCTGGGTGAGGTCACCCGGGAACTGACGGGAATGGGCCACCAGGTCGAGGTGTTCGGCCCGGACCGCTTCCGCACCGTGCCCTGTCCGAGCTACCCGGAGATCAGGCTGGCGATCCTGCCGGGCCGGCGCCTAGGCAGGCTGCTGGAGCGGTTGGCCCCCGATTGCCTCCACGTTGCGACCGAAGGGCCGCTCGGCCGCGCGGCCCGGGCCTGGGCGCGGCGGCGCGGCGGCCGGTTCACCACCAGCGTGCACACGCGGTTCCCGGAATACGTCCAGGCCCGCTTCGCCATTCCGGCCGGGATCGGGTGGGCGATGCTGCGGCGGTTCCACGCGGGCGCCGCCGCGACCATGGTCGCCACCGGAACGTTGAGGCGGGAGCTGGAAAGCCGGGGCTTCCGCAACGTCCGACTTTGGTCGCGCGGCGTCGACGTGTCGCTGTTCCGGCCGCAGCCGCGCGGTGCAGTCGGCCTGCCGCGGCCCGTCTTCCTTTACGTCGGCCGGATCGCCATCGAAAAGAACGTGCCGGCCTTCCTGGAACTCGACCTGCCGGGCTCGAAAATGGTGGTCGGCGACGGTCCCTTGTTGCCCGCCCTGCGCCGGCGCTTCCCGGATGCGCACTTCACGGGCGTGCGCTTCGGCGAAGACCTGGCGCGGATTTACGCCGCCGCGGACGTGTTCGTCTTCCCGTCGCGCACGGACACGTTCGGCCTGGTGATGCTGGAAAGCCTCGCATGCGGCACGCCGGTGGCGGCGTTCCCCGTGCCGGGACCCGTCGACGTGCTGACGCCGGCGGTGGGGGTGCTCGACGATGACCTCGGCAAGGCGGCGCGGCGGGCGCTCGCGATCGATCGGGAGGCATGCCGCGCGCATGCCGCACGGTCATCCTGGCGCGCCTGCGCGGAAAAATTCCTCGGCCATCTGGAGCCGCTTTGACCACCCGGATGCGGCGGACGCGTCACCAGGCGGCATCGTCGCTCATGCCCTTCGGCTCCGCCATATGCGATCTCGGAGCCGGCCCAGTCTCGCCGGCCAGGACGGAATGACTCAGGACAGAACCGACACCGCATCCGCCATGCGCCGGCAACCTTCCTCCAGGTTCTCCAACGACGTCGCGATCGACATGCGGAAGAACGGCGACAGCCCGTAGGCTGCTCCGGCCACCACGGCCACACCGGCCTGCTCCAGCATGAACATCACCACGTCGCCGTCGCTGGCCAGGCGCTTGCCGTCCGGCGCCGTCAAACCGATCAGCCCGGCGCAATTGACGTAAAGGTAGAAAGCCCCGTCCGGTGTCCGGCAGCTCAGCCCGGGGATCGCGTTCACCAGCGCCAAGGTGGCATCGCGCCGCTTGCGGTAGGTGGCGACGCTCCCGGCCACGAAGCTTTGCTCGCCGTTCAGCGCGGCCGTTGCGGCGGCTTGGCTCACGGAGCAGCAATTACCGGCGGACTGGGACAGCATGGTGTTCATCGCCCCGATCAGTGCGGCCGGCCCGGCGGCCCAGCCGATGCGCCAGCCGGTCATGGCATAGGTCTTGGACACGCCGTTGATCGCCAGCGTCCGGTTCCGCAGCGCCGGCACGGCTTCCAACAGGTGGACGGTGCGGCCGTCATCGAAGCGGATGTGCTCGTAGATGTCGTCCGTCATGGCCATGACGTGCGGGTGGTCCAGCAGCACGGCGCCGAGCGCGCGCAGCTCATCCGCTGTGTAGCTGGCGCCGGTGGGGTTGCTGGGGGCGTTGAGGAGCAGCCAGCGGGTCCGGGGCGTGATGGCGGCCGCGAGCTGCCCAGGCGTCAGCTTGAACCCGGCCGCTTCTGGGCAGGCAACCGTGACGGGCGCGCCCTCGCAGGCGATGGCCATGTCCGTGTAGGACACCCAGTACGGGGCGGGGATGATCACCTCGTCCCCGGGATCCAGCGTTACCTCGAAGGCGGTGTAGACCGCGCTCTTGGCGCCGTTGGTGGCGATGATCTCGTCCAGGCCGTAGCGCAGGTTGTTCTCGCGCAGCAGCTTGGCGGCGATCGCCTCGCGCAGCTCCACCGTGCCGTTCATGTGCGTGTAGCGCGTGGCGCCCGCGTTCATGGCCCGGGTGGCCGCCTCGCGGATGTGGGCCGGGGTGTCGAAGTCCGGCTCGCCCACCACCAGGTTGACGATGGAGCGCCCGGCCCGGCGCAGACTGTTCGCCCGGTCGGCCGCGGCCGTGGAAGGGGAGGGCTTGATGCGCCGGACCCGGCTGGCAATGTGCACGCCGCCGGGGGCGGACACGGGGCGGTCGAGTTCGGCGGCGACGTCGTTCATGTGGGCGGCCATAAGCCGGCCCGCCCGCTTACGTCCAAGAGGAGTTGCGTCTGACGCCCAAGGCCGCGCTTATGGCTTGTGGCGTCCGGCGCACGCTTCTTGCATGATGCCGCCCGATGAACTTCAAGCGGCTGCGCTACTTCGCCAAGGTCGTTGACGTGGGCAGCCTGACGCAGGCGGCGGACCTGCTGCGTGTGGCTCAGCCTGCGCTGAGCCAGCAGATCGTCACGTTGGAAGCGGAGGTGCATCAGCAACTCCTGGTCCGGACCAAGCGGGGCGTGGTGCCGACCGAGGCAGGCAAGACGCTGTATCGCCACGCCCAGCTCATCCTGCGCCAGCTGGAGCAGGCGCAGGTGGAAATGTCGGCCGACGGGCTGGGCGTGTCCGGGCCGGTGTCCGTGGGCTTGGCGCCGGGCACCGCGGCGGCGACGCTCGCGGTGCCGCTGATCCGCGCCGTGCGCACCCGACACCCGGGCATCGTGCTCTACTTAAACGAGAATTACGGCACGACACTGTCGGAGTTGATCATGAACGGCCGCATGGATGTGGCCGTGCTGTACGGCAACCGCGCCGTCCATGGGCTGAGCTTCCTGCCGCTGCTGGACGAGGAGCTGTTCCTGGTCGGGGCCGCCGCATCGTCGGGTGCCTCCGGCCCGATCGCCCTGGCCGAGCTGGCCGAGGTGGAGCTGTTCCTGCCGCGCCCCTACAACGTGGTTCGCAAGCTGGTGGACGAGCATTTCACGCGCGCCGGCATGATCCCGCGCGTGGTGGCGGAGGTGGAGTCAGCCATCACGCTGCGGGCGATCGTCGCCGACCGGCTGGGTTTCACCGTGCTGCCGGCCTCCATGGCACGCGAGGTGGCCGGGGCGCATCCCGGGTGGTGCCGGCGCATCGTCGACCCGGTGATCCACGCGCCGCTTACCCTGTGCCAGTCCGACCACCTGCCGCTGTCCGAACCGGCGGAGGTCGTGAAGGAGATCCTGCTCGAGCTCGCCGCCGGCCTGTCGCGGGACACTAATTGGCTGCCGGGCACGGCTGGTGGCATCACGGACGATACGGGAGACCTCGGGGCACCCTGACCTTCCCGCGGGTCGGCCGTGACATAAGCTCAGGCTATTCCGGCAAAGCCATTCCGTCTTGGCGCACCCGCTTGGGGATGGCTAGCCTCCGTTCGGCAGCATGATCCGGGCACGGCGGGATGATGGCGACCGGACAATGGCGGGGCGACATGGATCGGCAGCTCATCAAATCGCTTATCGACGCCCTCGCGGCGTCGGACCTGTCGGAGCTCGAGTACACCGCGAACGGCGCGACGCTCCGCCTGGTGAAGGGGGCGCCCGGTTCAACCACGGGACGCGCGGCTTCCGCCCCCGTATCCAACCCGGGGGTCGACCCGGCACCCGCGCCGCTGCCGCGTTCGGCTTCGCTACCGGGGGCGCCGGACGGCCTCGTGCGGTCGCCCGCCTTCGGGGTTGTGCACCTCCAGCGCAGCCCCGGCACGCCGCCGCTGGTGACGGCCGGGGAAGCGGTGACGGCCGGCCAGGTGCTGTGCCTGATCGAGGCGATGAAGGTGTTCACCGAGCTCCCGGCCCCCTGTGCCGGTGTGATGGATGCCGTCCTGGTGGAAAGCGGGCAGGAGGTCGAAGCCGGGCAGCCCCTGTTCCGGATGGAAGCATGACGGCTTCCCCCGGTCCCACTCCCTTCGATACCGTGCTGATCGCCAACCGCGGTGAGATCGCGCTGCGTGTCCAGCGCGCGTGCCGCGGCCTCGGCCTGCGCACGGTGGCGGTGTACTCGGAAGCGGACGCAGGCGCGTCCTACGTGGCGGCGGCGGACGCGGCGTTGTGCATCGGCCCGGCCGCGCCCGGGCGGTCCTACCTCAACCAGGCGGCTATCCTGCTTGCCGCGAAGGCGAGCGGGGCCGGGGCGATCCACCCGGGCTACGGCTTCCTTTCGGAGAACGCCGGCTTTGCCGAGCGGGTGGCGCGGGCGAAGCTGGTCTTTATCGGCCCGGACGCGGCGTGCATTCGCACGATGGGCGACAAGGTGGCGGCCAAGCGCGCCATGCGCCGGGCGGGCGTGCCCTGCGTGCCCGGCCCGGACGAGAGCCTGCCGGAGGATCCTGGGGCGGCGCGGGCGGTGGCGCGCGACATCGGCTACCCGGTGATCGTCAAGGCCGCGGGGGGCGGCGGCGGCCGGGGCATGCGGGTGGTGGAGGACGAGGCGGCGCTGCTGCCGGCCCTCGCCGTGACGCGGGAGGAGGCGGGTAGCGCCTTCGGCAACCCGGAGGTGTACCTGGAGAAGTTCCTGTCGCACCCGCGCCACGTGGAGGTGCAGGTGATCGCCGACCGGCATGGCACCGCGCTGTGGCTCGGCAGCCGCGACTGCTCGCTCCAGCGGCGCAACCAGAAGGTGGTGGAGGAAGCGCCGGCGCCGGGCATCGACCCGGCCGCGGTGGCCGCGCTGGGGGAGCGCTGCGCCGCCGCCTGTCGGCAGATCGGCTACTGCGGCGTCGGGACGTTCGAATTCCTGTGGGAGGACGGCGCCTTCCACTTCATCGAGATGAACACCCGTCTCCAGGTGGAGCATCCGGTGACGGAGATGACGACGGGCATCGACATCGTGCAGCAACAGATCCGGGTCGCCCGCGGCGAAGCGCTGTCGTTCAAGCAGGAAGACGTGCGCTGCACCGGCCACGCGATCGAGTGCCGGATCAACGCGGAGGACCCGGACAGTTTCGCACCCTCGCCGGGGCTGATCGACGCGTGGGTCGTGCCCGGCGGGTTCGGCGTGCGCGTGGACAGCCACGCAGGGTCGGGCTACCGCGTGCCGCCCTTCTACGACTCCCTGGTTGCCAAGCTGATCGTCCACGGCTCGACCCGGGCGGACGCCCTGGACCGGATGCGGGGCGCGCTGGCAGAGATGCAGGTAGGCGGCATCCGCACCAACCTTCCCCTGCACCGCGCGGTGATGGACGACCCGGGCTTCGCCGCGGGCGGGGTGGACATCCACCACCTCCAACGCTGGCTTGCGGACCGGAAGGCGGCGGCGTGACGACCGCCCCGGCAAACGGCCCGTTGATCAGCCTCCTGGGCACGACCGCGCTGCTGTTCGAGGCGCCGGGGCCGGGCACGCTGACCTCCCAGCAGCGCATCTGGGCGTTGGCCCTGCAGGTCGACACCTGGCCGGAGGTGCGGGAAGCGGTGCCGGGCATGAACAACCTTCTCGTCAGCTTCGCCCGGCCGCCGCGCGACTTGCCTGGCTTCGAAGCCCGGCTGGAAGACGCCTGGCGTGACACGCCGCCCTTGCGGCTGGAAGGCCGCACCGTGGAACTGCCGGTGGTATACGGCGGGGAAGCGGGGCCGCATCTCCCGGAGGTGCTGGCCCATACCGGGCTGTGCGCCGACGAGGTGATCGCCCTTCACACCGCGCCGACCTACCCGGTGTACGCGCTCGGCTCCCATCCGGGCTACTGCTACCTGGGCGGCATGGACCAGCGGATCGCGACGCCGCGGCGTCGCGTGCCGGTGCTGAGCATCCCCGGTGGCGCGGTGTCCATCGGCGGCGTCCAAACCGGCGTGTCCGCTTCCGCAGGGCCCAGCGGCTGGAACACCATCGGCTCCACGTCCCTGTGCTTCTTCGACCCGGCCCGCTCGCCGCCCGCGCTGCTCCAGCCCGGCGACTCCATCCGCTTCCGGGTTGAGAAGGTGGTTCGGTGATCTCCGTGCTCGCCACCCCGGGGCTCGCCACCGTGCAGGACGCCGGGCGCCAAGGCAGTCTGCGCTTCGGGGTGGGCACGGCCGGGGCGATGGACGGCATGGCCTTGGCGGCAAGCAATGCCCTGCTAGGCAACGCCCCCGGTGACGCCGCAGTGGAAATTCCGCTGTTCCCGTTCGCCGTGCGCTTCGACGCACCCTGCGCCTTCGCGCTGACGGGCGCGGATTGCGGTGCCCGCCTCGCCGGGCGGCCGCTGCTCCCGTGGTCCGTGAACCGTGCCGCGGCCGGGGAGGAGCTGGTGCTCGGCCCGCCCCAGGGCAGTCCCGGTCTACGTGGCACCCGCGCCTACCTGGCACTGCCGGGCGGGGTGGACGTGCCGGAGGTGCTTGGTTCACGTTCCACGCAACTGCGCGGGGCGTTCGGCGGTCATGACGGCCGTGCCTTGCAGCCTGGCGACGTCCTGCGCCCGGCGGCGCGCGGCGGCCATTCCGAGGCGGCCAGGTTCGGGCTGGTGGCACCGCTGCTGGACCTGCCGCTGGAGCGTGACGGCATCGGTGCCGTGCGCGTGCTGCCGGCCGCGGAGTACGATCGGTTCACCGAAGCGTCGCAAGACGCTTTCTGGGGAGGCACCTGGAAGATCACGGCGCAAAGCGACCGCTATGGCTACCGATTGGCCGGCGAGCCCCTCCAGTTCACGGCGCCGGTGGAGATGATGTCCCACGGCATCGTTCCAGGCGTTATCCAGGTACCGCCGAGTGGCCTGCCGATCATCCAAATGCGCGATGCCCAGCCCTCCGGGGGCTACCCGAAGCTCGGCACCGTGATCGAGGCTGACTTGTGGCGGCTGGCCCAGGCGCCTCCGGGAAGCCGGATACGCTTCCTCCGCACCGGCTGGAACGAGGCCTTGGCAGCGGCCGAGGAAGCGCAGGCCTGGCTGGACGAGGCGGCACGGCTGGCCGAGCTGGCACGGATGCTGCCGGGTGCCGGAGGCGGGCGGTGAGCGGCACGGAAACAGCGCCGGCCCTGGTCCGGCTGCTGGATGGATGGCTGGCGGGGACCGGCATCACGCTGCTGGAGCTGCGCACGCCGGAAGAAAGCGTGCGCCTCCTGCGGGCCGGGGACGCCGCCACGATCCCAGCCCCGGCGGCGGGCTCGGTGGCAAGCGTGACGATCGCCTCCCCGGGCACGGGCGTGTTCCTGGATCAGCATCCCCTCCGGGCGGAACCGCTGGCAGCCCCCGGGCAGGCAGTGCGGGCGGGCGACGTGGTGGGGCTGCTGCAAACCGGCGCGCTGCTCCTGCACGTCCTGGCGCCTGCCGATGGGGTCGTCGCCGGAGCGGTTGTGCCGGCCGGGAGCATGGTCGGCTACGGCGTGGCGTTGCTGCGCCTCCAGCGGAGGAGCGCGGAATGACGGAGATCGACCTCAACGCGGACCTGGGCGAGGGCTTCGGTCCCTGGCGCATGGGCGAGGACGAGGCGCTGCTGGACGTGCTGTCCTCCGCCAACATCGCCTGCGGCTTCCACGCGGGCGACCCGCTCATCATGGACCGCACGGTGCGTGATGCGATCCGCCGCGGCGTGGACATCGGCGCCCACGTGGGCTTCCCGGACCGGCAGGGCTTCGGGCGCCGGGTCCTGCAGATGGACGGGGCGGAGCTGGAAGCGACCGTGGTCTACCAGCTTGGCGCGCTGGCCGGATTGGCGCGCCGGGCCGGCGGCCGGGTTACGCACATGAGCTTCCACGGCGCGCTGGGCAACATGGCCGCCGCCGACCCGGCGCTGGCGGACCCGCTGGTCCGGGCGGTGGCGGAGTTCGACCCGACGCTTACGGTCCTCACCTCCGCCTCGCGCGCCATCGAGGCAGCAGCCCGGCGCCACGGCCTGCGCGCCTGCGTGTGCTTCCTGGCCGACCGCGCCTATGACGACGAGGGATTGCTGGTGTCGCGCAAGCTGCCGGGTTCCGTCATCAAGGAGCCGGGCGCCGTGATGGCGCGGGTCACCCGGCTGCTGACGGACGGCACGGTGATGGCGCATTCCGGCAAGGTGCTGCCCATGCCTTCCGCGTCCATCCTGCTGCACGGCGACACGCCGGGCGCGTTGATCCTGGCCCGGACGGTGCGGGAAGCCGTGGAAGCAGCCGGGGCGCGGGTCACGCCATTGTCGCGCCAGGCGGCGGCCGCGGTGACATAATCCCGCCTTATCGTCCCACAGCGTAATAGTCTTACCCCCAAGCCCTTGGTTCAGCGCATTGCTGGATGCAGCGAACGAGGGGGCTTGCCGAGCGATGCCGATCTCCGACTACAAGACAGCGCTGGTGACTGGGGCTTCATCGGGGATCGGGGCGGCCGTGGTCGAACGGCTGTGCCGCGAAGGGGTCGAGGTGCACGCCCTGGCGCGCCGCGCGGCCGAGCTGGACGCGTTGGCAGCCCGCACCGGCTGCGTGCCGCACGCGCTGGACGTCACCGACCTGCCGGGCGTCACCGCGTTGGCCGAACGGGTGCCGTTCGACATCCTGGTCAACAACGCCGGCGTGGATCGCCCAGGCAACGTGCTGACGGCGGACGCGGATGGCATCGACCTTCTGGTTGACGTGAACCTGCGGGCGGTGCTGCACCTGTGCCGCCTGGTGGTGCCCGGCATGGCCCAGCGCAACCGCGGCCACGTGGTCAACATCTCCTCCATTGCCGCCGCCTACCATTTCGGCGGCAACTCCTCCTACCACGCGACCAAGGCGGCTGTGCACATGCTGTCGCGTCAACTGCGCGTGGACCTCACCGGCCGGCTGGTGCGGGTGACGGAAATCTGTCCTGGCCGCGTCGCGACCGACATCTTCGCCCATGTCCACGGCGACACGCCGGCCGTGCGGGAAAAGTTCATCGACGGCTTCATGCTGCCGGAAGCGTCCGACATCGCAGACGCGATCGCCTTCGCCATCAACGCCCCGCTGGCGGTGAATGTCGGCCACATGGAGATCATGCCCACGCTTCAGGTGCCGGGCGGGCTGACCACGCTGCGTGCCGCCGACATCGCGCCAGCCGGCGCCTGACCGGGGCCGGGCGTGAAGGGGTTCGACCTTTCGGTCATCCTGTCCAACCCGGAGTTCCGGGGGATGATCCTGCTCGGCATCCGCATGACGGCCGTCGTGTTTGCCGGGTCGTGGCTGCTGGCGATGGCGATGGGCCTGCTGCTGCTGACGATCCGCCTCATGCCGTCCGCGTTCGCCGAGCGGTTCGTCGCGGCCTACGTGTCCTACCACCGCAACGTGCCGACGCTGGTGCAGCTCATGCTCTGGTATTTCGGCATCTCCACCCTGCTGCCGGACGCGGTGCAGGAATGGCTGTCCGACAACAACGGCGAGGCTGTGTTCGCGATCATCGCGCTGGGCCTGTGCCAGGGCGCATTCTTCAGCGAGGACTTCCGGTCCGGCCTGCGCGGCGTCGCCGCCGGGCAGGCCGAGGCCGCCCGGGCACTGGGGCACGGCTATATCGGCTCCCTGCGCTACGTGATCCTGCCGCAAGCCGCCCGCAATGCGGTTCCGGCCCTGGTGAACCACACCGTGTCGCTGTTCAAGAACAGCAGCCTGGCCGTGGCCATCGGCGTGGCGGAGTTGACCCACGCCGTGCGCGAGGTCGAAAGCCGGACGTTCCGGACCTTCGAAGCCTACGCCATCGGCACGGTGCTTTATCTCCTCACGTCCCTGTTGCTCATGGGCCTGGGGGCGGCGCTTGCCCGGCGCACCCGACTTCAGGTGCGTTGATGGGGAAGCGGTGACGTGCTGACGATCCTTCACGGCGTCTACGCCATCGTCCGGGACAACTGGCTGCTCCTGCTGATCGGCCAGTATCCGTACGGCCCGCTGGGGGGGATCGCGGCCACGCTGATCTTGTCCGTGCTAGGGATCGGGCTCGCGTTCCCGCTTAGCGTGGCGCTGGCGCTGGCGCGGCTGTCGCCGTTGCGTGCCCTGCGCTGGCCGGTCACCGCCCTGGTCTATCTCACGCGCGGCGTGCCGCTGCTGATGATCATCCTATGGGTCTATTTCCTGCTGCCGCTGGCCCTGGGCCGCCCGGTGTCGGGCTTCGCCACCATGGTTTGCACGCTGGTGCTGTACGAAGCGTCCTACCTGTCCGAGGTCGTGCGCGCCGGGATCGAAGCGCTGCCCCGGGGACAGGCGGAGGCCGCGCGGGCGCTCGGTCACGGCTACCTGGGCCGGATGCGCTACGTGATCCTGCCGCAAGCGCTGTACAACATGCTGCCGTCCATGCTGAGCCAGTTCATTTCGACGGTGCAGGACACCACGCTCGGCTACGTCATCAACGTCCAGGAGCTGACCTTCGCGGCCAACCAGGTCAACAACCAGCTCCTGACCATGCCGTTCGAGGTGTTCTTCATCCTGGCCGTCACCTACTTCGTCGTCTGCTTCATCCTGACGACGGTCACGCGCGCCGTGGAGCGCCGGGTGGCCGAGCGCCGCCGAGGCACTGGCGGGCAGCCGCTGCCCCGGGGTGTTCCGGCCTTGGCCGCCGACCTGCCGCTGCCCACGGGTGAGGAGCTACAGCCATGATCCGCTTCCAGAACGTGAACAAATGGTACGGCGAGTACCAGGCGCTGTGCGACATCAATGCCGAGGTGAAAAAGGGCGAGGTCGTGGTGGTGTGCGGGCCGTCCGGTTCCGGCAAGTCCACCTTGATCCGCACCGTCAACCGGCTGGAGGAGATAAGGTCCGGCGAGCTGCTGGTGGACGGGCAGGACATCCAGGCCCGCAACAAGTCCGCGGGCACGCTGAACCGCATGCGGAGCCGGATCGGCTTCGTGTTCCAAAGTTTCAACCTGTTTCCGCACCTGTCCGTGCTGGACAACGTGATGCTGTCGCCCATGCGCGTGTTGGGCGTGAAGCGCGAAGCGGCGCGCACCCGGGCCACGCAACTGCTCACCCGCGTGGGCCTGGCCAACAAGGCCTCCGCCTTTCCGGCCCAGCTTTCGGGCGGACAGCAGCAGCGCGTCGCCATCGCCAGGGCGCTGGCGATGGAGCCGCCCGCCATGTTGTTCGATGAGCCGACCAGCGCGCTCGACCCCGAAATGGTGGGTGAGGTGCTGGCCGTCATGCGCTCGCTTGCCGACGAAGGCATGACCATGATGTGCGTCACCCACGAGATGGGCTTCGCGCGCGAGGTCGCGGACCGCGTCTGGTTCATGGATGCCGGCCGCATCCTGGAAGAGGCGGAGCCTGCCGCCTTCTTTGCCAACCCGCAGCACCCCCGCGCCCAGCGCTTCCTGTCGGACATCCGCCCGCACTGACATCCCGCCCACCCTGACCGAGGAGCCTACGCCATGTTCGCACGCCGTTCCGTACTCGCCCTTGCCGCCGCTGGGGCCGGCTTGGCCGCCTTGTCCGCCGTTCCCGCGCGGGCCGACCAGCTTGCCGATATCCTGGCCCGCAAGGAGTTGAAGTGCGGCACCTTCGCCGACGTCCCGCCCTTCGCCGCGCCCGACCCGAAAACGCGCGAGATGGCGGGGTTCGACGTGGATCTGTGCCGGGACGTGGCCAAGCATCTGGGCGTGTCTGCGACGATCGTGCCGCTTTCGGTGGAAGCGCGGGTGCCGGAGGTGCAGATGGGCCGGGTCGACATCACCGTTGCCAACCTCGCCTACACCACCAGCCGCGCCAGCCAGATCGCCTTCAGCGATCCGTACTACGTTGCCAAGGAGATGCTGATGGTACGGGCCAACAACCCGGCCACCACGCCGGACGAGCTGAAGGGCAAGCGCATCAGTGCCGCCAAGGGCTCCACCTCCGAGCTGTCCGTGACGCTGAACGGGTCCGAACCCGTGACCTTCCAGGACACCGGCTCCGCCTACATGGCGCTGCAGCAGAACAAGTCGGTCGGCATGGTCGCCAACACCATGACCATCACCAAGCTGGTCAACCAGTCGCAAACGGCCGGCACGCCCTTGAAGATGATCCCGACGCCGATGCTGTTGGAGCCGGTGGCGATCGGCTTGAAGAAGGACGAGCCGGCGCTGCTGGCCAAGGTGAACGAGGCGCTTTACGCCATGGACAAGGCGGGCGACATCGACACGCTGTGGAACCAGTGGCTGGGCCCGAACACCGAATACAAGCTGACGCGCGACGAAAAGGTGCAGCCGATCACCGCCATCCGGTTCACGCCCATTCCTTGACGGTGCGCAGGGTGGCGGCCAAGCGCCGCCCCTCGCTTTGTTCCTGCCGGGCCTGGTGTAGACTGCGCATGTGAGTGACGCAGAGACCGGCTCGGCCGCCCCTCCCACCATGGCGGACGTTGCCCGGCTTGCCGGCGTGTCCAAGATGACGGTGTCTCGTGCGCTGGCCGGCGGCGCCGTGTCGGCGGACGCCCGGGCACGCATCCTGCGGGCCGTGGATGCCGTGGGCTACGTGCCGGATGCGGTGGCCGGCGCGTTGTCCTCCGGCCGATCCGGCTTCGTGGCGGCGCTGGTGCCCACGCTCGCCAATTCCAACTTCGCCGACACGGTGCGCGGCCTCAGCGACGGGTTGGGCGCGGCAGGCTTGCAGGTGCTACTCGGCTACACCGACTACGCGCCGGAGCGCGAGGAGGCGGTGGTGCATGCCGTGCTGCGGCACCGGCCCCGGGCGGTGGTGCTGACCGGGGGCGAGCACACGGAAGGCACCCGCGCACTGCTCGGCCGCAGCCGGGTGCCGGTGGTGGAAACCTGGGACCTGCCGCGTATGCCGCTTGGCCTGGTGGTCGGCTTCTCCAACGCCGCCGCGTCCGGGCTGATCGTCCGGCACCTGGCGAAGAACGGCTACGCGCGCATCGGTTTCATCGGCGGCGCGTCCGGCCCGGCGGTGCGCGACCTGCGCGGCCACGACCGGCGCCGCGGCTACCTGCGCGCAGTCGCCTCGCTGCGGCTGGGGCCGCCCCGGGTGGTGGACCACGGGCTGCCGCCCGTCGGCCCGGCGCACGGTGCTGCCGCGATGGCCCTCCTCATGGAACGCTGGCCCGATACGGACGCCGTGGTGTGCGTGAGCGACCTGGCCGCGATGGGCGCGCTCACCGAGTGCCATCGCCGTGGCTGGCCGGTGCCGGGCCGAGTGGCGGTGGCCGGATTCGGCGACTTCGAGCTGGCCGCCTCGTGCTGGCCGGCACTGACCACCGTGTCCGTCGACCCCCGGGGCATCGGAGAGCGCACCGCCGCCTTGCTGCTGGAGGCCTTGCGCGGCCCGCCCGGCAACCCTTGCGTGTCCACCCCCGTGCGGATCATCCAGCGCGACAGCACCTGACGTCTGGTTGGTCGGCCTTCTTGCCTCCGACCGCGAACAACGTCATTGTTACCGGTAACGGACACACAAACAATGCAGGTCTGGCGCCCAGTCACGCCTGACGTCTTGTAAGGAACGCTCATGACCCCACCCGAACGCCTGCGTGCCCTGCTGGCCGAGCCGGCCTTTGTCACCATGCCTGCCGTGTGGGACGGCCTGAGCGCGAAGCTCGCCGCCCAGGCCGGGTTCGAAACCGCGTTCCTGTCCGGCTCCTGCGTGGCCGCCGGGCGGCTCGGCGGTCCCGACCTGGACCTGGTTTCCGCCGCGGAAATGCTGAACTCGCTGGAGATGGTGCGGGGTGCGGCGCCGGACACGCTGGTGCTGGCGGACGGCGACCACGGCTACGGCAACGCCATGAACGTCCAGCGCACGGTGCGTGGCTACGGCCGGGCCGGGGCGGCGGCGGTGCTGATCGAGGACAAGGTGACGCCCCGGGCGTTGACGGCGGATGGCAAGCCCTGCCTGTCCCGTGAGGAAGCGCGGATCAAGGTGCGCGCTGCGGTGGCGGCCGCGAAGGACTCCGGCATTTTGGTAATGGCCCGCACGGACTGCCGCCCGACGCTGGGCATCGACGAGGCGGTCGCCCGCATCGAAGCCTTCGTGGAAGAGGGTGCCGACATCCTGTTCCTCGACTCGCCCGCGGACGAGGATGAGGTGAAGCGTGCGGTGGCGGCTGCCGGGGGTCGCCCGTCCTTTGCCGTGCTGTCACCCGGCGGCAAGCGCGAAACCCCCACCCAGGCCCGGGCGGCGGAACTGGGGCTGAAGATCGGCACCTTCCCCACCGGCATGCTGTCGCCCGTCATCGGCGCCATGAAGGCGGCGCTGGACGCGCTGAAGGCCGGCCGCTCGGAAAGCGACGGAGCCATCCCCGGCGCGGAGTTCCGCCGCGCCCTGGGTTACGACGACTACGAAAGCGCCGCGCGGCCGTTCGTCCTGTAGCGGCGGGCGGTCGCCCCGGTCAGAACGCGAGTTGGACCTTCATTGCCCGCTTGCGGTCGGACGCTAGGTCGAACGCGTCGCGTGCCTGGGAGGCGGGCAGGGTCGCGGATAGCAGCGGGCGGACGTCGATCTGGCGCCGGGCGATGAACCCGGCCGCCCAGCCGAACTCCTCGTGGAAGCGGAACGTCCCGCGCAACGAAAGCTCCTTGGACACGAACAGGTTCAACGGCACGGCCGTTTCCGCGCCGCCTATGCCGATCTGGACCACCACGGCGCCCGGCCGGGCCGCCACCGCGGCGGCGGCCAGCGCCGGCGCGGCGCCCGATGCCTCGAACACGACGTCGAAATGGCCCTTGTCGCGCCCGAACGGTGCCAGCCCGGCCGGGTCGGCCGCCAGGTTGATGGCCGTGTCTGCGCCAATCTGGCGGGCCAGGGCCAGCGGCTCGTCCAACAGGTCGGTCACCACCACCTCGCGCGCACCGCCGTGCCGCGCCACCATCACCGACAAGGCTCCGATCGGGCCGCAGCCGGATACCAGCACGCGCTTGCCCAGCAGCGGGCCGGCCTGGCGCGCGGCATGCAGGCACACCGCCAGCGGCTCCGCCATCGCCGCCTCGCCCAGGCTCGCACCCGGCGGCAGCTTGTGGGCCTGGTCTTCCCGGCAGGTCAGCACCTCCCGAAAGCCGCCATGGACGTGGGGCGTGCGCATGGCGCTGCCGTAGAAGCGCATGTCCAGGCAGTGGTTGGCCATGCCCTCCAGGCAGTAGCGGCAGCGCCCGCACGGCGCGGACGGGCTGACCGCGACCAGGTCGCCCGGCGCCACGCACACCACGCCCGTGCCCACCGCGGTTACGGTGCCCGCGATCTCGTGCCCCAGCACCATCGGCTGCTGGATGCGCACGGTGCCGAAGCCGCCGTTGTGGTAGTAATGCAGGTCGGAGCCGCAGATGCCGCCGGCACCGATGCGAACCTGGACCTCGCCCGGGCCGGGCGCCTGCACCTCCCACTCGTCGAGCCGGAGGTCGTGCGGGGCGTGGATGACGACAGCTTTCACCAAGGCGTTTCCTCCTGGCCGGGCTTGCGGCGGCCCGGTGCATGCGGCAGATAGTTACCGGTAACACGCTCGGCAAGCCAAATCTGCCGACACGAGGGAGCAGGCGCGCATGAACCCCTTCAACTTGGCCGGCCGCCGCGCGCTGGTGACCGGATCCGGACAGGGCATCGGCCTGGCGCTCGCCCGTGCGCTGGCGGAAGCGGGGGCCATTGCCGTACTGAACGGACGCGACGCCGCCAAGCTGGAGCGCGCCGCGGCGGAACTGCGCGGCGCCGGGCTCCCGGTGGAGGTCGCACCGTTCGACGTGACGGATTACGCCGCAGTGGGCGCCGGGGTGGACCGGATCGAGCGCGAGTCCGGCCCGATCGACATCCTGGTCAACAATGCCGGCATCCAACGCCGGGCGCCGTTGCAGGACTTCGCCCCGGAAACCTGGCGCGAGCTGATGCAAACCAATCTGGACAGCGTGTTCTTCGTCGCCCAGGCCGTGGCGCGGCACATGATCGGGCGCGGCCGCGGCAAGATCATCAACATCGGCTCCGTGCAAAGCGAGCTGGGCCGGGCCACCATCGCCCCCTACGCCGCCAGCAAGGGCGCGGTGAAGATGCTGATCCGCGGCATGTGCGCGGATTGGGCCAAGCACGGCATCCAGATCAACGGCATCGGCCCCGGCTATTTCGCCACGCCCATGAACCAGGCGCTGGTGGACGACGCGGCCTTTTCCGACTGGCTGTGCAAGCGCACGCCGGCGGGCCGCTGGGGCCGGGTGGAGGAGCTGGGCGGCGCGGCCGTGTTCCTGGCCTCCGACGCGTCCTCCTTCGTCAACGGCCAGATGCTCTATGTCGACGGCGGCATGACCAGCGTCGTTTGACGCCCGCTTGGCCCGCAACCCGAACAAGGAACCACCTATGCCCACGCTGCTGCAGGTCACGCCCATCCACCCGGACGCCCAGGCCCGGCTCGATCGTGATTACACGGTGATCCACGCTGTGCTGCCGGAGATCGACGCGGCGTGGCTTGCGGCGCACGGGGCGAAGGTGGAAGGGCTGGTGACCGGCGGGCATCTGGGCGTCCCCGCCGCGCTCATGACGGCGCTGCCCAACCTCAAGGTCGTGGGCATCAACGGTGTCGGCTATGACAAGGTGGATCTGGCGCTGGCCCGCAGCCGCGGCGTGCGCGTGGCCAACACCCCGGACGTGCTGACGGAGGACGTGGCCGACCTCGCCGTGGGCCTTGCCTTGTCCCTGCTGCGGCGCTTGCCGCACGCGCACGGCCACGTCCGCGCCGGCAAGTGGCCGCAAGGCGAGGTGCCGCTGGCGCGCAAGCTGTCGGGCAAGCGGGTCGGCATCGTCGGGCTGGGGCGGATTGGCCGCGCGGCGGCCAAGCGGTTCGGCGGCTTCACGGACCACATCAGCTACACGGACGTGGCCCGGCAGGACGTTCCGTTCACCTTCCACCCGGACGCCGTGGCCCTGGCACGGGAGGTGGAAATCCTGGTGGTGTGCGCCGCCGCCTCGGCCTCCACCCGTCGGCTGATCGGGAGCGCGGTGTTCGAGGCGCTAGGCGCCGACGGCGTGCTGGTCAACGTGGCCCGCGGCTCCATCGTGGACGAGGCGGCGCTGGTGGCGGCGCTGCGCTCCGGCACGATCGCCGGCGCGGCGCTGGACGTGTTCGAGGACGAGCCGCACGTCCCGGCGGACCTGCACGCGATGGACAACGTCATCACCACCCCGCACATCGCCAGCGCCACCCACGAAACCCGGCGCGCCATGGGCGAACTGATGCTCGACAACCTGGACGCGTTCTTCAGCGGCCGCGACATGCCGACCGCCCTGGCCTGAGTGCGATCGGGGCGGCGGGTGCACTGCCGCTCCATCGTCTCGGCCCCGCCGCGCAGGATGGGGTGGAGCGAGTTGCTCCCTTGTCCTCCGGCCGCGCTCCGGCGCATGCTCCGATCATGGGAGGCGCGGCAAAGAATACCGGAGGCGTGGGCCGATGACCGTGTTCGCGTCAGGCCAAGGGCAGCGCAGCAGCAGGCGGAGGGGCATCGCGATCGGGGCGGCCGGACTGGCCCTGGCAGCCCTCGTTGCCGCCGGCATCCTGGTCTGGCGACCCGCGCTTCCGCCCGTCGCCGTTGCGGGCGCGTTCGATCCGGCCGTGGTGGTAAAGGGCGCCCAACTGGCGGCGATCGGCGATTGCGCCGTCTGCCATGCCGGGCGCAACGGCCAGGCCTATGCCGGCGGCAACCCGATCGACACGCCCTTCGGCGCCATCTATGCCAGCAACATCACCCCGGACCCGGACACCGGCATCGGCACCTGGTCGGAGGCGGCGTTCCGCCGGGCCATGCGGGACGGCGTGGATCGTGCCGGCAATTTCCTTTACCCGGCCTTTCCCTACAATCACTACACCCACGTCACCGACGCGGACATCGATGCCATCTACGCCTTCCTGATGACGCGGCAGCCGGTCCGTGCGCAGGCGCCGGAAACGCACCTACCGTTCCCGCTGAACATCCGCCCGGTGCTGGCCGGCTGGAACCTGCTGTTCCTCGACCATCGCCCGGTGCAGCACGACCCAGGGAAGGACGCCGCCTGGAACCGCGGCCAATACCTGGTGGAGGGGTTGGGGCACTGCCAGGCCTGCCACACGCCACACAATTCCCTGGGGGCTGAGGAAGCGGCGCACGCCTTTTCCGGCGGCCTGGCCGAGGGCTGGGAGGGACCGGGGCTGACCGCCGCCACCTCGCCGGCGGCCATCGCCTGGAATGCCGACGCGCTGTTCGCCTTTCTGCGCCACGGCATCGACATGCGCCACGCCGCCGCGGCCGGCCCGATGGGCTCCGTGTCGCACGACCTGTCGACGGTGCCGGAAGCGGACGTCCGCGCCATGGCGGCATACATTGCCAGCATGACCGGCGCGGCGGACCCGGTGCGGGAGCAACAGGTCGCCGCCCATGTCGCCGCCGCGCAAACACCTCCGGCGGCGTTGGCCGGCAGCGAGGGCGCGGCCATCTTCGCCGGCGCTTGTGCCGGGTGCCACGGTGCGGGCGCCCCGATGATGCTGGGCGGCCGCCCGTCCCTGGCGCTCGGCAGTTCGGTGACGGCAGCCACGCCGCGCAACGCGACGCAGGTGATCCTGTACGGCCTGCAACCCGGGCCGGGCGAGCGCGGCCCGTGGATGCCGGGCTTCGCCGGATCGCTGACCGACGCGCAGGTTGCCGCCGTGCTCACCTACCTGCGCGCCCGCTTTGCCGACCGGCCCGCCTGGCCTGTGGGAGAAGCGGACGTGCGCCAAATCCGGCAGGACAAACGCTCATGATCAGTTTGACGGTGAACGGTGCCCGGCATGAGGTGGACGTGGACCCGGCCACCCCGCTGCTCTACGTGCTACGGGACACGCTGGGCCTGCACGGCGCGAAATACGGCTGCGGCCTGGGCCAATGCGGCGCCTGCACCGTTATGCTCGACGGCGTTGCCGTGTTCTCGTGCCTGACGCCGGCTTCCGTGCTGGCCGGCCGCGCCATCAAGACGGTGGAGGGGCTGGGCACCGCTGAGCACCCGGGTCCGCTGCAGCAGGCCTTCATCGACGAGCAGGCGGCGCAATGCGGCTATTGCATCGCCGGGATGATCATGCGGGCGCAGGCGCTGCTGGAACGCAACGCCGCGCCGACGGACGCGCAGATCCGCGCGCAGATGCAGCCCAACCTGTGCCGCTGCGGCACCCACATGCGCATCCTGGCCGCCATCCGCCGCGCGTCCGCGGCCATGCGGTCCGCCGCCATCGCGGCCCCGGCCGTGGAAGCGGCGGGATGACGACGATGCTGTCCCGCCGCACCCTGCTGGCCGGCAGCGGTGCGCTGTTGGTGGCGTTCGGCGCCCGCGCGCAGGACGCCAAACCCCCGGTCCCGCCGCGCCTGCCCGGCAGCCTGAAGGACGAGCCCCGCCTTGCCGCCTGGGTGCAGGTGGCACCCGATGGCGCGGTGACGGTGTTCAGCGGCAAGGCCGAGCTGGGGCAGGGCATCCGCACCGCGCTGATCCAGGTGGCGGCGGAGCAGCTTTCCCTCCGTCCGGACCAGGTCACGCTGGTCACCGCCGACACCGGCCGCACGGCCGATGAGGGCTACACGGCGGGCAGCCACTCCATGCAGGACAGCGGCACCGCCATCATGAACGCCGCCGCGGAGGTGCGCGGCATCCTGGTGGCGGAGGCGGCCTCTCGCTTGGGCCTTCCGGCGGACACGTTGCAGACCGGCGGCGGCCGGGTCAGCGCGCCGGACGGGCGCAGCCTGGGGTATGGCGAGCTGGTGGCCGGCTTGACGCCCGACCGCCTGGCCCAGCCCGGCGCGCCGCTGAAGGACCCGGCGCAATACTCGGTGATGGGCAAGTCGGTGCCGCGGGTCGACATCCCGGCCAAGGTCACGGGGGGCGCCGCCTATGTGCAGGATCTGCGGCTGCCCGGCATGCTGCACGCCCGCACGGTGCAGCCGCCGCGTTACGGCGCCACGCTGGCGAAGCTGGACGAGTCCGCGGTCGCCGCCATGCCCGGCGTGGTGAAGGTGGTGCGCGACGGCAGCTACCTGGGCGTGATCGCGCGCGGCGAGTGGCAGGCCATCACCGCCATGCGGGCGCTGGCCGCCGCGGCCGAGTGGACCGGCGGCCGCACGCTGCCTGACCCGGAAACGATCTTTGCCACCGTGCAGGCCCTGCCGTCCCGCGACACGGTGATCCTGGATCGCAAGGCGCCCCTGCCGCCCACGGCCCACACGCTGAAGGCCCGCTACCTGCGGCCCTACGGGATGCACGGCTCCATCGGCCCATCCTGCGCCGTGGCGCACCTGCAGGACGGCACCATGACGGTGTGGAGCCACACCCAGGGCGTTTACCCCGACCGCGCCGCCCTGGCCGAGCTGCTGGGCATGCCGCTGGACAAGGTGCGCTGCATCCACACCGAAGGCTCCGGCTGCTACGGCCATAACGGCGCGGATGATGCTGCCGCGGACGCCGCCCTGATGGCGCGGGCCGTGCCGGGGCAGCCGGTGCGGGTGCAATGGATGCGGGAGCAGGAAAACACCTGGGAGCCGTTCACCCCCGCCATCATCACGGAGGTGGAGGCGTCGCTGGACACGAGCGGCCGCATCGTGGACTGGCAGTACGGCGTGTGGAGCAACACGCACAACATGCGGCCAGGCAATGCCGGGCGCTTCGCTTCCAGTTGGGCGCTCGCGGCGCCGCTGCAGCCCTCGCCCCCCATGCCGATCCCGCAGCCGGAAGGCGGCGGCGACCGTAATTCCATCCCGCTCTACGACCTGCCGCAGGCGCGGGTGGTGTCCCATTTCATCCCCGACATGCCGTTGCGCGTGTCGGCGATGCGCGGCCTGGGCGCCTACGCCAACGTCTTCAGCATCGAAAGCTTCATGGACGAGCTGGCGCAGGCGGCGGGGGCGGACCCGGTCGCATTCCGCCTGGCCCACCTGTCGGACAGCCGGGCGCGGGACGTGGTCACGCTCGCCGCACGGGAGTTCGGCTGGGACGCGGCGACGGCGCTGCCCCACGGCCATGGCCGCGGCTTCGCCTTCGCGCGTTACAAGAACCTGGGCGCCTACGCCGCGGTCGCGCTGGAGGTGGCCGTCGATCACGAGAGCGGCGCCGTCCGGGTGGTGCGGGCGCATTGCGCGGTGGATAGCGGCCAGGCGGTCAACCCCGACGGCATCCGCAACCAAATCTCCGGCGGTCTGCTGCAATCCAGTAGCTGGACGATCTACGAGTTGGTCGGGTTCGAGCCCGGCGGCATCACCAGCCGGGACTGGAGCGGCTATCCCATCCTGCGCTTCCCGGCCGTGCCGGAGCAGATGGAGGTCCACGTCATCGACCGCCCCGGCCTGCCGTTCCTCGGCACGGGCGAGGCGGCGCAGGGCCCTACGGCGGCGGCGATCGCCAACGCGGTGGCCGACGCCGCCAAGGTCCGCATTCGAGAGCTGCCGCTATCGGCGGGGCGGGTGAAGGCGGCGATCGGGGTTTAAGCCTGGTCCCCGCCGCCGCCCACCTCCTCTACCCGCCCCGGCCGGGGTGCCCGGCCGCCTCGTGCAGCACACGGGGCGGGCTGTTGCCCAACGGTGCCGCGGCATGCGGCCGCGGGCGGAACAGGCGCTGGATGACCGAGTAGAACACGGGCGTGAACAGCAGGCCGAAGCCGGTCACGCCCAGCATGCCGAAGAACACCGCCGTGCCCAGCGATTGCCGCAATTCGGCGCCGGCGCCGCTCGCCGTGACCAGCGGGACGACGCCGAGCACGAAGGCGAACGACGTCATCAGGATCGGCCTAAGCCGCGTCCGCGCCGCCTGCACGGCGGCCTCGCTGGCGGTGGCGCCGTCGTCCTGCGCCTGCTTGGCAAATTCCACGATCAGGATGGCGTTCTTGGACGCCAAGCCGACCAGCACCACGAAACCGATCTGCCCCAATATGTCCACGCTCATCCCGCGCAGCAGCAGTCCGGTCACCGCGGCCAGCAGGCACATCGGCACGATGAGCACCACCGACAGCGGAAGGCTCCAGCTTTCGTACTGCGCCGCCAATACCATGAACACGAACAGGACCGACGCGCCGAAGATCAGGATGGTGGTGTTGCCGGTTTGCCGCTGCTGGAAGGCAAGGTCGGTCCATTCGAAGCCGATGCCAGGCGGCAGCACGTCCTTCGCCAATTGCTCCATCGCCGCAAGGCCATACCCGGATGACACGCCGGGCAAGGTCCCGCCCTGCACCTCCGCGGCGGGGAACAGGTCATACCGCGGCACCCGATAGGGCCCCGTCACGTCGTGGAACCGGGCCACCGACCCGATCGGCACCATGGCCCCGGACGCGTTGCGCGTCTTGAGCCGGGCGATATCGTCCGTGGTAGTCCGGAAGCGGCCGTCCGCCTGCGCCACCACCTGGTAGGTGCGGCCAAGATAGTTGAAGTCGTTGATGTAGGCGGAGCCTAGGTAGACCTGCAGCGCTTCGAACACCTTTTCCGGCGCGACGCCCAGCTTCTCCGCCTTCACCCGGTCGATGTCGGCATACACCGTCGGCGTCCCCGCGCTGAACGGGCTGAACACGCCGACGAGGCCCGGCGTCGCGTTGGCCTTGGCCGCCAGCGCCTGCGCCGCGGCTTGCAGGGCGACGGGGCCGAGCCCCTGCTCGTCCTGCAACATCATCTTGAACCCGCCCGCATTGCCGATCCCCGCCACGGGCGGCGGCGCGATGGTGATCACGAATGCGTCCTCGATCACCGACAAGCGTTGCCGCAGCGAGGCCAGGATGGCGTTGGCGGTCAGGCCCTCGGCTTCCCGCTCCTCAAACGGCTTCATCGGCGAGAAGATCGCCCCGGCATTCGGGGCGTTGGTGAAGGTGGCACCGTCGAAGCCGGCGAACGGCACCGCGTGCTCGATGCCGGGCGTGGCCAGGATGATCTTCGTCGCTTCCCGCACCACGGCGTCCGTCCGCGCCAAGGACGCGCCCGGCGGCAGTTGCAGCACGGTGATCAGGTAGCCTTGGTCCAGCTCCGGGATGAACCCGGTCGGCGCCCGGCTGAACTGGAACCCGGTCAGCCCGATCAGCACCGCGTAGGCCACCAGCATCATGGCACTGGCGCGGATCAGCCGGGCGGTCAGCATGCCGAACCGCTCCGACAGCCATTCGAAGCCGCGGTTGAAGCCGCGAAAGAACGCCAGCACCGGCCGGACGAGCAGTGAGTGCCGCGCCCCGGCGGTGTGGTCGACATGGGGCTTGAACAGGATGGCGCACAAGGCCGGGCTGAGCGTGAGGGACACGAAGCACGAGATCACGGTCGAGGCCGCGATGGTCACCGCGAACTGGCGGAAGAACTGGCCCGAAATCCCGCTGATGAACGCCGAGGGGATGAACACCGCGCAAAGCGTCAGCGCGATCGCGACCAGCGCGCCGCCCACCTCGTCCATCGTGCGATGCGCCGCTTCCCGGGGCGTCATGCCGAGGCGCAGGTTGCGCTCCACGTTCTCCACCACGACGATGGCGTCGTCCACCACGATGCCAACCGCCAACACCAGCCCGAACAAGCTGAGGTTGTTGAGCGAGAAGCCCAGCGCCGCCAGCACGGCGAACGTGCCCACCAGCGACACCGGGATCGCCACGATCGGGATGATCGAGGCCCGCCAGGTTTGCAGGAACAGGATCACCACCACCACCACCAGCGCCACCGCTTCCAGGATGGTCACCAGCACCTCGTGCACCGACTGCGCGATGAACCCGGTGGTGTCGTAGACGATGTCGTATTTCAGCCCGGCCGGGAACGACTGCGACAGCGTTTCCATCGCACCGTGGATGCGCTCCGCCGTGGCCAGCGCGTTCGATCCGGGCTGCTGGTAGACGATGATCGGCACGGCATCCGATGTGTCGAGGTAGCCGTTGGAGCCGTAATCCTGCGCGCCCAACTCCACCCGCCCGATATCGGACACGCGGGTGATGCGGCCGTTCGGGTCGGACTTGATGATGACGTTCGCGAATTGCGCCGGGTCCACCAGGCGGCCTTGCGTCTGCACGTTCAACTGGAACGCGCCCGGCTGCGGCACGGGCGGCTGCCCCAGCACGCCGGAGGCCACCTGGACGTTCTGCGCCTGGAGGGCCGACACGACCTCGCCCGCTGTCAGGTTATGGGCCGCGACCTTGTCCGGGTCGAGCCAGATGCGCATCGAGTAGTCGCGGCCGCCGAACACCTGCACGGTGCCCACGCCGTCCTGCCGCGACAGCGTGTCCTTCACGTGCAGCGTCGCGTAGTTGGACATGTAGAGCTGGTCGCGTGAATGGTCTGGCGACAGCAGGTGCACCACCATCAGCAGGTCCGGTGAGCTCTTGACCACCGTGACGCCCAGCCGCTGCACCGCTTCCGGCAGCCGCGGCACGGCGATGGCGACCCGGTTCTGCGTCAGCACCTGCGCGCTGTCGAGGTTGGTGCCGATCTTGAACGTCACGTTGATGGTCAGCTTGCCGTCACCGGTCGCCTGGCTGCTGAGGTACAGCATGTTCTCGACGCCGTTGATCTGCTGCTCCAGCGGCGTCGCCACCGTTTGACTCAGCACTTCGGCGGACGCGCCCGGGTAGGTCGCCGTGACCTGGACGATGGGCGGTGCGATTTCCGGGTATTGCGAGATGGGCAGGGTGAAGTAGGCGACGCCGCCGACAATGGTGATGAACAGCGACAGCACCGACGCGAAGATCGGGTGGTCGATGAAGAAGTGGGAGATGCGCATGCTAGCGTCCCACCGCCTCGATCGTGCCGGGTTGCGGGGAAACCCGGGCGCCGGGCCGCAGCCGCATCAGGCCGTTGATGATCACCTGGTCGGTGGGTGCCAGGCCCTTGGTGATGACCCGCAGCGTGTCGCCGTCCAGCGCGCCGATCTCCACCGGCTTCGGCGTCACCGTGCCGTCCGCGGCGGCCGTCATCACCATCTTGAGCGACTGGTCGGTGACCAGCGCCGCATCCGGCACCAGCAGCACGGGGCGCGGCGCCGACATCGGCACCTGCACCCGGGCGAACTGCCCCGGCGTGATCAGCAGGTCCGGGTTGGCGACGGTGGCCCGGGCGTGCAGCGTGCCGCTGCTGCGGTCCACCTGGTTGTCCAGAAAGTCCAGTGTGCCCTGCCGCGTCCAGCCGGCATCGTCGCCCAGGCTGAGCTTGACCGTGCGGTCCACCCCCGCCTGCTTCGATGCGAGATAGCGCCCGTAGGTAAGGGCGTCCGCCTCGCTCATGTCGAAATCCACGTGGATCGGGTCGAGCGAGACGATGGTGGACAATTTGGTGCCGTTGCCGACGGCGCCGCTGACCAGGCTGCCAACCGACACCTGCCGGGCGCCGACGCGGCCGTCGAACGGCGCGGTGATCCGGGTAAAGCTGAGGTTGAGTTGGGCGGACCGGATGGCGGCCTTGGCCTGTTCCAACGTGGCCGCGGCGGACTGCACGGCCTGGGTGCGCTGGTCAACCACTTCGGCGGATTCGAAGTCGTTGCGCTTCAGCGCCGTGGAGCGCGCGACCTGCTTGTTGGCCAGTTCCAGCGAAGCATTCGCGGTTTGCACCTGCGCCACTGCGGTTTGCAGCGCGATCTCATACGGCCGGGGGTCGACCACGAACAGCAGGTCGCCCTTGTGGACGAGCTGGCCGTCGCTGACGCGGATTTCGGTCAGGTAGCCGCTGACCTGCGCCCGCAGGTCCACTTGGTCGATGGCGGAGAACTGGCCGGTGAACTCCGTGGTTTGCGCCAGATTGCGTTGTAGCGGCCGGCTGACCGTAACGGCGGGTGGCGGGGGCGGCGCCGCGGGCGGTGCTGCGCCGCCACGGCTGCCATACGCCCAATAGCCGCCGCCTGCCACGGCCAGCAGCACGAGCACGCCGACGCCCCAGCCGCGGCGGGCCTTCGGAACCGGGCGGGTGTACAGGCTGGCTTGGTCGATCGGGTGGGGATGGTCGGGCATGGGGCTCTCCGAAGGGCGAGCGGGCTAGTCAGCCCAGGACTTGTTGGAACAGCGTGTCGATGAATTGCCGCAGCGGGCGGTCGCTTTTGGTGACGCGGGCGCGAAGCAGGGCGCCTTCCCACGCGTTCAGCGCGAACGCCGCCAGCAGATCCGGGTCTGCCCGGGACGCGATGGCGTTCGCCTGCTGGGCCAGCCGGATGCAGGCGGCGATTTCCCGGGTCCACCGGTCGAACACGGCGGATAATTGGTCCGAGATGACGGTGCTGTGGTCGGACAGTTCGGCGGTCATGTTGCCGATGAAGCATCCGCAGGTGTAGCCGATCGCCCCGACCTCGATGACGACCTGCTCGAAATACTGCTTCAGCCGGGTGCGCGGCTCGAGGCTGTCGTCGGCGAGGATGGCGAGCGACTTCTCGGCCTTTTCGCGCCAGAAGTACTCGATCGCGGCCGCGCCCAAACGCTCCTTGCTGTCGAAATGGTTGTAGAAGGAGCCTTTCGGCACCCCGGCGGCGTCCGTGATGTCCTGCACGCTGGACCCGTTGAAACCCGCCCGGCTGAAGACGACCACGCCGGCCTGCAGGAGACGGTCACGGACGGAAGGGGAGTCTTTCTGCACCAGCCCAAGATGACCGGTCATCTTGATTATTCAAGGGGTGCCTGCCTCGGTCAAGGTTTCGGCGTGTCGTAGCCGTAAAGGTCACGCGCCTGCTCCTCGGTGATCAGTTCGTCGCGCAGGTCGCGCGCGACGCTGGCGCGGTCGCGCTGCGCCGGGTCGCCCATGCCGCCGCCGCCCGGCAGTTCCAGCACCAGCCGGTCGCCATCCGGGATGACCTGGAACCCCTTGGGCCGCAGGGTTGCGCCGGATTTCAGCGTCACGCGGCCGCCCGCGCCGGTGCCGCCGCCATCCCGGCCGAGCGGGGCGTTGCCGACCCGGTCGAAGATCGCGTTGCAGGCGAACTCCAAATCGTCCCGGCCGCCGATCTCCATGATCTGCCCCAGCCCGCCGCGGGTCCGGCCGGCGCCGCCGCTGCCCGGGCGCAGTTCCTTGCGCCAGATGACTATCGGCGCGACCGCCTCCGTAGCCTCCACCGGCATGGTTCGCACCCCGGAAGGGAAGGCCGTGGCGTCCAGCCCGTCCTGCTCCGGCCGGGCGCCGGTGCCGCCGCTGTTGAAGGTGATGACCTCGAAATCCGGCAGCACCGGGCGGTTGGGGCGGCCCTGACCGGACACCGCGCCGCCGCCGCGCAAGGGCGGGTTCCACAGGCAGGAGGCGCCCTCGGCCGTCACCCGGTCCGGCACGGCCTGGTGCAGGCAGCCCATCATCAGGTCCGGCAGCAAATGGCCGATCGCGTGGCGCACCGCCACCGCGTACGGGCGCGGCGCGTTGAGGATGCAGCCGGCGGGGATGACGCAGCGGAACGGCTCCAGCGAGGCTGTGTTGTTCGGGATGTCCGGCGCTACCACCACCTTGATGCCGAACGCCGCGTAGGCACGGGTATAAGCGGCCGGCACGTTGATCCCGCGGGTGGACAGGCCGGAGGTGCCGGCGAAATCCACCGTGATCGTGTCGGCCGCCACCGTCATCGCGGCGTGCAGCGTCACCGGCGCCTCGTAGCCGTCGCTGCCGATCTCCGCGTGGAAGGTGCCGGGCGGCAGGGCGGCGATGGCGGCGACGGTGGCGCGGCGGCTGGCGTCGAAGATGTGCGCCGCCAACTCCTCCAGCCCGTCCATGCGGAACTCCGCCATCATCTCCACCAGGCGGCGGATGCCGGCGTCGTTGCAGGCGCACAGGGAGTAGACGTCGCCCTCCAGCTCCACCGGCTGGCGGGTGCCGGCGCGCAGGATGTCGAAGAACGTCTCGTTCGCCACGCCCTCGGCGAAGCATTTGACGATCGGGATATACATCCCTTCCTCGAACACGCTGCGGCCTTCCGGACCCATGCCCAGCCCGCCGATGTCGATCACGTGCGCGGTGTTGGCGAACAGGCCCACCATGCGGCCGTCGTGGAAGGCGGGCGACACCACCGTCAGATCGTGCAGGTGCCCGGTGCCGAGCCAGGGATCGTTGGTGATGTAGTGGTCGCCCGGTTTCATCGTTGCGGCCGGGAAGCGCCGAAGGAAATGCCCCACGCTTTCCATCATGGAGTTCACGTGCCCCGGCGTGCCCGTCACGGCCTGCGCCAGCATGCGCCCCTGCAAGTCGAAGATGCCGGCCGACAAATCCCCGGACTCGCGCACCGTGGTGGAAAATGCGGTGCGGATCATGGTCTGCGCCTGCTCCTCCACCACGGCGATCAGGCGGTTCCACATGATGCCGTACGCCAGGGCCGAGATCATGCCGCAAGCTCCCGTGTCAGGACGATGATGCCGCGGTTGTCGATCTCGGCGGTCCAGGCGGCGCCCACCAGGGTGGAGGTCTCGTCTTCCGCGATGATCGCCGGGCCGCGTAGGCGACTGCCCGGCGCCAGCGCGGCACGGTGATGCACCGGCCAATCCGCCACCGCGCCGCTCACCGGGTCGCGCACCGCTTGGCGGCGCGGCGGGGCGGGCGTGCCGACGGCGGGCGCCGGCTCGTCATGCGGCAGCGTTTCGGTGGCGACGGACACCGCGAAGCTCATCACCTCCACGTCGGAGCCCGGCACCGGGCGGTCGTAGAAGCGGGCGTATTCCGCGTCGAAGCTGGCGCGGATGGCGGTTGCCTCGTCCGGCCGGATCGCCGCGTCGGGCAAGCGGACCGGGATTTCGTGGCCTTGGCCGACGTAGCGCATGAAGGCGGTGCGCACGGCGCGGACCGGGGCGCCAAAGCGGCCGGCATCCACCACGGCCATGGCTTCCCGCGTCATGTCCGCCAGCAATTCGTTGACCGCCGCCGCGTCGAAGCTGCCCAGCCGCTGGTACAGGCTGCGCACCACCTCGTAGCCCACCGGCGCGCGCAGGAACCCGATGGCGCTGCCGACGCCGGCGCCGGGCGGCACCATGATGCGGATGGCACCGATCTTTTCCGCCACGCGGCAGGCATGCACCGGGCCGCCACCGCCAAAGGCGATCACCGTGCGGTCGGCGAACGCCTTGCCGCTTTCGATCGCGTGGATGCGGGCGGCGTTGGCCATGGTTTCGTCCACCATCTCGATCACGCCCGCCGCCGCCGTGCCGGGGTCCACGCCCAGCCTGGCCCCCACCGCCCGGTCCAGCGCGGTGCGCGACGCCTCGGCATCCAGCGCCATGCTGCCGCCGGCGAATCGCGCCGGGTCGTAGCGGCCCAGCACGAGGTTCGCGTCCGTCACCGCCGGCTGCGTGCCGCCGCGGCCGTAGCAGGCCGGGCCGGGGGTGGCGCCGGCGGATTCCGGCCCGACCGCGATGCGGCCCAGCACGTCCAGATGCGCCAGGCTGCCGCCACCGGCACCGATCTCCACCATCTCGATCACCGGGATGCGCAGCGGCAGGCCGGAGCCCTTCTTGAAGCGGCCGATGCGCGCGACCTCGAACGTGCGGGCGGTTTGCGGGGCGCCGTCGTCAATCAAGCAGATTTTAGCGGTGGTGCCGCCCATGTCGAAGGACAGCACGCGGTCCAGCCCGGCCGCCCGGGCGATGGCGGCGGAAAAGATGGCGCCGCCGGCTGGCCCGCTTTCTACCAAGCGGATCGGGAAGCGGCAGGCGGTGTCGACGGTGGTCAGCCCGCCGCCAGACAGCATCAGGAACACCGGCGCGGCCAGCCCCATCGCGCCCAACCCGGCTTGCAGCCGGCGGAGGTAGCCCTGCATCAGCGGCTGCACGTAGGCGTTGGCGGCGGCGGTGGAAAACCGCTCCCATTCCCGCATCTCGGGCGAGACTTCGGAGGACAGCGTCACCGGGAAGCCCTCGGCCTCCAGGATGGCCCGGGCGCGCTGCTCGTGCACCCCGTTGGTGAAGGAATGCAGGAAGCCGACCGCCACCGACGCCACCGCGTGTTGGCGCAGCACTGGCACCAGCGCCCGCACCGCCGCCTCGTCCAGCGGCAGCAGCACGCGGCCGGCGGCGTCCACCCGTTCCGGCACCGGCAGGCGAAGATAGCGCGGGACCAGCGGCTCCGGCAGGCGGATATGCAGGTCGTACTGGTCGTAGCGGCTCTCATTGCCCATCGCCAGCACGTCTCGGAAGCCCTCCGTGGTGACCAGGGCGGTGATGGCGCCCTTGCGCTCGATCACCGCGTTCGTGGCCAGGGTGGTGCCGTGCACCAGGATGGACACATCGCCCGGCGCCAACCCGGCATCGCGCAGGATCGCCGCCACGCCGACCAGCACGCCCTGCTCGGGCGCGTCGGAGGTGGTCAGCGTCTTAGCGGTGAAGCGGCGCCCGTCGCGTTCGAGGGCGAGGTCGGTGAAAGTGCCGCCGATATCGACGGCCAGGCGCGCGGAGGTCATGGGTTGGCATCCTAGACCCATGTTGCAGCGCGGCAGAAGGCCCTCGGCGGTGCCGCGGTTTACCTTGGGTCGAGGATGGCGCGGCAGCGATCCACCGCGTCGTCGTCGGCGGGCACGCGGTGCCAGGCGATCGGGCCGGGATCGATCGCCGCCAGCCGGTGCAGCACCGCGTCCGTGGCGTCCGACGCATCGCCGGAACGGCTGCGCAGGCGGCGTTCCAGTTCCGGCAGCGGCGCGTCCAGCCAGATACCGGTGAAGTTCTGCCCGGCCTGCTCCGCCGTCTGGCGAAAGGCGGGCGAAGGAAGCTGGCGTCCAGGATCACGCAATGGCCGGCCGCGTCGCGCAACTGCCCCAGCAATGCCGCCTCCACCCGGGCGTTGGCGGCCGCGTCGTAGCCGTCCCGTCCGAGCCGCTGCTCGGGCGGGACGCCAGCCAAGCGCTTGCGCGCCTCGTCGCTGCGCAGGATCAGCGCACCGGGGGCCGCACCAAGGGACGGGGCCAGGGCGCGCGCCAGGGTGGATTTCCCGGTGCCCGGCAGGCCGCCGATCGCCACCACCCGCGCCGGCGCCGGGCGCAGATAGTCCAGCGCCGCGTCCAGGTAGCCGGCGTCGCCGGTGACGTGCGCGCGCACCATGGCGCGGCGGGACAGGAAGGCGGGCAGCAGCCGCACCAGCGCCGCGTCCCCGGTGCGGGCGACGTAGCGGTTCAGCACGCGGTTGGCGGCAGGCCGGCCGGCGCGGCGGTCTAGATCCATCAGCAGGAAGGCCAGATCGTAGGCGAGGTCGATCGTCGCCATCGCCTCGTCGAACTCCAGGGGCGTCGAACGGCACCGGCTGGCCCTGCCACAGGCAGATGTTGCCGAGGTGCAGGTCGCCATGCGCGCGCCGCACCAGCCCGGCGGCGGCGCGGGCAGCGAGCAAGGCCGCGCCGGCGTCCAGGGCACGCTCCGCCTGCGCCAGCCACGCCGCAACCTTGTCCTTCGGCAGGCCGACCGCTAGCG
>CBDASJ010000023.1:0-20638 GCA_965199555.1 Acetobacteraceae bacterium
GCTACCTGGCGCAGAACATCAGCGCGAGCAACGAATACGCGTTCTACCAGGCGCGGCAGAACCGGGCATTGGTGCTGAACCAGACTGCGACGCTGCTGAACGCGCTGCCGCCCACGCCGGAAGGGCAGAAGGTCGCCGCCGCTTCCGACGCGGAAGCCAAGCGGCTGCTCGAGGACTCCGACCGCGGCAACGGAGCCAAGCAGATCCTGGCCCGAGCCACCGATGCGACGCATGAGCGTGACCACAGCCTGCATCAGTACGAATGGTATGAGATCGTCACCAGCACGCTGCAGATCGCCATCGTCCTGGCCAGCGTGTCCGTGGTGACCCAACTCACAAAGGTGCTCTACGTCGGCATCGGCATCGGCGCGCTGTCAGCCGGCCTGGGCATCCTGGTCGCCACCGGTTTGGTTTAGCGAGCGAGCTGCCTCAGCGGACCAGCGCGGCAAGCAGCGCGTCCAGCCGCAGCCGCCCGGCCGCGGTGGCCACCAGGCAGTCCGGCGTTTGCGCCACGTAGCCTGCCTCCTCCGCCATCGCCAGCACCGCACCGTCCAACGCGTCGGACAGCGCCATGCCGGTGCGACGGGCAAACCGCGCCGCGTCCACGCCTTCGTGCAGTCGCAGCCCCATCAGCAGCATTTCACGCGCCCGGTCGCGCTGGCCGATGACCTCCTCGGCCGTGCTGCCATGGCCGTCCCGCTCAACCCGCTCCGCCCACGGCTCCGGCGCCCGATGCCGGCGGGTGGCGAGCAGCGCGTCCCCAAGCGTGACCCGGCCATGCGCGCCCGGCCCGATGCCGACATAGTCGCCATAGCGCCAATAGGCCAGATTGTGCCGGCTTTCCGCGCCGGAGGCCGCGTAGTTGGAGATTTCGTACTGCCGCAATCCATGCGCCGCCGCAGCGTCCGCGGTCGCTTCGTACAACGCCGCGGCGTCATCCTCCTCCGGCAGCACCAACGCACCTCGCCGATGCAGCGCCTCGAACGCGGTGCCCGGTTCCACCGTCAACTGGTAGAGCGAGAGGTGGTCGGCCGCGAGCGCCAGCGCCTGGTCCAACTCCGCGCGCCAGGCCTGGAGCGACTGCCCGGGACGGGCGTAGATCAGGTCGAACGACAAGCGCGGGAAGATGCGCCGCGCCATCTCCAGCCCGGCCACCGCTTGCCGCGCCGAATGCTGCCGCCCCAGCATTTGCAACGCCGTATCGTCCAGGCTTTGCACGCCGAGTGAGGCGCGGGTCACGCCGGCTTGCCGAAAGGCGGCAAGGCGGCCGGCCTCCACGCTGGTGGGGTTGGCTTCCAGCGTGACCTCCAACTCCGGCGCCGGGTCGAACAAGCGCGTGGCGTCGGCAATCAGCGCCGCCACGGTGTCCGGCTCCATCAGGCTGGGTGTTCCTCCGCCGAAGAAGATCGACCCGAGCCTGCGGCGGCCGAGCCGCGCCGCTTCCCACGCCAACTCCGCACGCAACGCGGCGGCGAAGCGCGCTTGCGGAATGCGCTCGCGCACGTGGCTGTTGAAGTCGCAATACGGGCATTTGGCCAGGCAGAACGGCCAATGGATATACAGCGCGAGCGGCTCGACCACGCCCGCCGAGACCGCCCGGCCGCTAGTGCCCGACCGACACGCCGCTTTCGGCCGCCTGCGCCGGGCCGGCGCTGAACTTGCCGACGTTGCCGAGCAGTTGCTGCAAGAAGGAACTTTCGCTGCCGGGCGACGGGGTGGCGCGCGACACCACGGACACCGGCTTGGCGTCGGACTTGTCCAGCTGCTTGATCGTTTTCAGCACGCCGCGGTCATCGAACGACGCGACCACCACGTCCTGCGAGTTGATGCCTTGCACCCGCGCGACCCGCGGCTGGGTGACCTCGCTGATGTAGATCCAGGTGTTGTCGTCGAACGTCGCCTTCGCCGTCGGCGTGCCGAGTAGGCTGGACACGTCCGCCCGGGTGGACGTGCCGGGCACCAACTCCTTCAGTTGGTCCGCCGTGACCTTGTTGCCCCTGGTTTGCGGCGAATATTCCAGATCGGAACACCCGCCGAGCAGGACGATGGCGAGCAGCAGCAGCGGAGCGTAACGTCGCACGAGGGCAATCCTGGAAGGCGACGCGCCCGTTGACCAGGCCGGCCAGCACGTTATCTGGCGAAGCGCGGCGGATGCGGGGCGTCGGAATGGCATGGCGTGGCGTGTCATGCCGGACCGGCCGGTGTCAACGATTGCCTGTCAACGGTGTGGAACTGGGACGAACATGGCCTTTTTCGGCTTGCTGGGACGCGGACGGTTCGAGCGGACTGGCTTCGAGCTCTACACCGGTGCCGTGGCGGCGGCCCGGGACCCGTATTTCTACGTCGAACTCGGCGTGCCGGACACGCTGGATGGCCGGTTCGACCTGGTTGGGCTGCACGCCGCCTTGCTGATCCGGCACCTTCGCACGCTGCCGGCGCCGGGCACGGCCGTCGCCCAGGCGGTGTTCGATGCTATGTTCTCCGACATGGACACCAATCTGCGGGAACTCGGGGTGGGCGACATGACGGTTGCACGCAACGTCCGGGCCATGTGGGAAGCGTTCCATGGCCGTGCCCTGGCCTACGGGGCGGCGTTGGACGATCCCGACCCGGCGGCGCTGCCAGGCGCCCTGGTGCGCAACGTGTGGCGCGGCACGGACGCGCCCGGCGCGACGGCGCTGGCCGGCGTGGTGCGGACCCAGATGGCCCGGCTGGAGGCCACCCCGGCCGCCGACCTGCTCGCCGGCCGCTTCCGCTTCGCGGCGCCCGTGCCATGACCCGGCCGGAGCCGGAGATGTCCCGGCCAGTGCCGGTCGACCGGGTGGGGGCCGGGCTGGCGGTCACGGTGGAAGCGACGCCCGCCGAATGCGCCCTGATCGCCCGCCGGCTGATGGTGCCGTCTGTGGAAGCGGTGCTGTGCCGCTGGTCGCTCCGCCCGGCGCCGGGCGGAGCGGTGGAGGCCGACGGTTCGTTGCAGGCCAGGCTGCACCAGGATTGCGTCGTTTCCTTGGAGCCGTTCGCCGTGAAACTGGTGGAGGAGTTTGCCGTGCGCTTCGTCCCGTCCGAGGCGGAAAGCGCGGACGCCGAGGACCCGGACGAGCCGGACGAGCTCCTCATCGAACACGACGTGCTGGAGTTGGGCGAGGCGACGGTCGAACAATTCGCCCTGGCGCTGGACCCATACCCGCGCAAGCCCGGCGCGACCCTGCCGGAGGATGCGCCGGGCGCGCCGCCCAACCCGTTCGACGCGCTGGCAAAATTGCGCCGCACGGAGTAGCCTGCGTTCTGCTTGCGGGGTGTTGGTGCGTCTGCTAGAGGGCGCCCCCTGAGTCATTGCAAATTGCGACGTCGAGCCGCCGGTTTCCGGTTGCTGACCACGCCGCTGTAGTCGGAGGGCACCTGCCCATGGCCGTTCCAAAGAAGAAGACGTCGCAATCGCGCATGGGCATGCGTCGCAGCCACCACGCGCTGACCATCCAGGCCTTCGCAGATTGTCCGAATTGCGGCGAAACCAAGCGCCCCCACCATGTCTGCGCCCATTGCGGCCATTACGACGGCCGTGAAGTCGTGGCCGCCGGCAAGGCCTTGAAGGGCGCTGTCCGCGTCTGAGACGCCTGCCACGCGCCGGACAACAACAACTTGAGCGACGGCATCGCCCAGCCCATCCCAACCAAGCCGGCCACGGCGACCTACGCGCTGGCCGTGGATGCCATGGGTGGCGACCGCGCGCCTGAGGTCGTGATCGACGGGCTGGCGATCGCGGTCGAGCGGCATCCCGGCACCCGTTTCCTCGTGATCGGCGACGAGGCGCGAGTTGCCCCCTTGATGGCGCGTAAGCGGCTCGGCGATACCTGCACGATCCGGCATGCGTCCGAGGTGATTGGCGGCGACATGAAACCTACGGCGGCCCTGCGCGTACGCAATTCCTCCATGCGGGTCGCCATCGAGGCAGTGGCCAGCGGGGAAGCGTCCGGTGTCATCTCCGCCGGCAACACCGGCGCGCTGCTGGCCCTGGCCAAGGTGGTGATCAAGACGCTGCCCGGCGTGGACCGCCCGGCCCTGGCGGCGCTCGCACCCTCCGCCCGCGGCGACGTTGTCATGTTGGATTTGGGTGCCAACACCCTCAGCAACTCGCGCAACCTGGTGGAATTCGCGGTGATGGGCGACGTGTTCGCCCGGGCCGTGCTGGGCTTGCCGTCGCCGACCATCGGGTTGCTCAACATCGGCTCCGAGGAGTTGAAGGGCGACGAGCGGGTGCAGAAGGCGGCTGAAATCCTGCGCGCCAGCTACTTGGCGCCGCAATTCCACGGCTTCGTTGAAGGGGACGATATCCCTGGCGGCACCACCGACGTGGTCGTCACCGACGGCTTCACCGGCAACGTGGCGTTGAAGATGGGGGAGGGCGCCTTGAAGCTCATCTTCGGCCTGTTGAAGCAGGTTTTCAGCAGCAGTCTGGCCGGCCGCATCGCCTATCTCCTGGCACGGCCTGGATTGGAACGGCTGCGCGAGTGGGTCGATCCGCGGCGCTACAACGGCGCCATCATGCTGGGCTTGAACGGCGTCGTAGTGAAGTCGCATGGCGGCACGGACGCCGAGCAATTCGCCTACGCCACCGACGTGGCAATCGACATGGTGGTGCACCGCTTCAACGACCGCATTCGCGACGGGCTGCGGCAGATCGCCGAACTGCCGACCAGCGCCAGCCCGCAACTAGCGGCGGCACGCTGATGGCCGTGCGCGCCATCATGGCCGGGGCCGGGTCCTACCTGCCCGAGCGGGTGGTGACCAATGCCGAGTTGGCCGAGCGGCTCGACACGTCGGACGCCTGGATCACCGAGCGCACCGGCATCCGGCAGCGTCATTTGGCTGCCGCCCACGAGACCGCGGCGTTCATGGGCGCGCGCGCTGCGGAACGCGCCCTGGCGCATGCCGGCGCCCGCAGTGCGGACGTTGACGCCATCATTCTCGGCACCAGCACGCCGGACAACGCCTTTCCGGCCACGGCCCTGTCCGTCCAGGCGGAGCTCGGCGCCGGCGGCTTCGGCTTCGACGTGTCGGCGGCGTGCAGCGGCTTCGTCTACGGGCTCAGCATCGCCGACGCCATGATCCGCAGCGGCCAGGTGCGCGGTGTGCTGGTCATCGGCTCGGAAGTGTATTCACGCATCCTGGACTGGTCGGACCGCAGCACGTCGGTGCTGTTCGGCGATGGGGCCGGGGCAGTGTTCCTGCGGGCAGAGGAGCAGGCGGCCGGCCCGGCCGAGCGCGGCATCCTCTCGACCCACCTGCATGCTCAAGGATCGCTTGGCCCGCTGCTCTACGTGGATGGCGCAGTCGGCCGGCCGGAGCTGTCCGGCCATTTGAAGATGAACGGCCGGGAAATCTTCCGTCACGCCGTCAGCAAGCTCGCCTCCGCGGTGGACGAGGCGCTGGCGGCGAATGGCCTACAAGGCAGCGACATAGACTGGCTGGTGCCGCACCAGGCCAACCTGCGCATCATCGACGCCATGGGCCGTAAGCTCGGCCTGCCGCCGGAGCGCGTGGTCGTCACCGTGGACCGGCACGCCAACACCTCTGCCGCCTCCATTCCGTTGGCGTTGGCCGAGGCTTGGCAGGCCGGCCGCATGAAGCCCGGCGACCTCATGGTGCTGGAAGCGTTGGGCGGAGGCTTGACCTGGGGATCCGCCTTGGTGCGACTCTAGCGCCACATCCGGCAAAGTCTTGTTTATTTCCAGGGTGTTTGCTTGACGCTTCCAAGCGTCACCGCATAACTTTGGCGGAATGAACACAGTCACTCGCGCGCATCTCGCGGAGCGCATTTACACCCAGGTCGGGCTGTCGCGAAACGAGTCGGCGGACTTGCTGGAAACCGTTCTCGACCGGCTGGCGAAGTCACTTGAGAGTGGGGAATCGGTTAAAGTCAGTGGGTTTGGCACGTTTTCTGTGCGGCAGAAAGGCCGGCGGATTGGGCGGAACCCCAAGACGGGTGTGGAGGTGCCGATCTTGCCGCGGCGCGTGCTGGTGTTCCGCCCCAGCCAGGTGCTCAAGGCACGGGTGAACGGCACCCCCGTTCCGCCGGGCGACGAGTTCGCCGGCGACGACGAATGATGCTGGCGCCGGGCGACGACGCGGTTGACGGCAAAGCCAAGCCGAAAAAGGCGCCCAATGCCTTCCGCACCATCAGCGAGGTTGCGGACGAACTGCACATTCCGCAGCATGTCCTGCGTTTCTGGGAAACCAAGTTTCCGCAGGTAAAGCCCCTGAAGCGCGGGGGCGGCCGACGCTACTATCGACCGGACGACATCTCCCTCCTGCGTCGCATCTCCGACCTGCTGTATATCCAGGGCTACACGATAAAGGGCGTGCAACGACTGCTTCGTGAGGGCGGCGGCAAGCTGTCAGACGACATACCGCCGGCGACCGAAGCAGAACAGGCCGCCGCTGCCGCCGAGCGCGCCACGCAGGCGGAGCAGCCGACCCTCTTGCCGCTCCCTGGCCCCCAGACAGAGCAGCCTGAGATTACTGCCCAAACCAATGCCGGCGACGTTGAGGAAGTCCGCCGGCTACGTGCTCTTCTGACGCACGTACTGGAGGAGCTACGGGAGCTCCGAAGTCTGCTTCCTGGCTGAGCGTTGCGGTGGCCCGGGGGGGCTGCTACACCCTGGCGCGGCGGAGCGTAGCGCAGTCTGGTAGCGCATCAGTCTGGGGGACTGAGGGTCGTGGGTTCGAATCCCGCCGCTCCGACCATTTTCCCCCCTCATGGCTGACCACTACCGCCCGCGGCACCGTAGACCTGTCCCGTCGCGTAGCTGGCGTCCGCCGCGGCCAATTGCACGTAGATCGACGCAAGCTCTACCGGCTGACCCGGACGGCCCAACGGCGTCATGCCGCCGAACTTCTTCAGCTTCTCCTGTGACGCGCCACCGCTAACCTGCAGCGGCGTCCAGATCGGCCCTGGCGCCACGCCGTTGACCCGGATGCCCTTGGACGCCAGTTGCTTCGCCAGCGACTTGACGAAGTTCATCGTCGCCGCCTTGGTCTGCGCGTAGTGGTACAGCTCCGGAGATGGATCGTACGCCTGCTCGGACGTTGTCGCCACGATCGTCGAACCGGGTGGCAGATGCGGCAAGGCCGCCTTGATGATCCAAAACGGCGCGTAGATGTTGGTCTTCATCGTCCAGTCGAACTCCTCGCTCGACAGATCGAGAATGGACTCGCGGCTTTGCTGACGCCCTGCATTGCTCACCAGGATGTCCAGACCGCCAAGCCCGTGGAGGGCGTCTGCTACCAATCGCGTGCAAAACGCCTCGTCGCGCAGGTCGCCCGGCAGCGCAACCGCTACGCGGCCCTCCGCCTTGATCAGCGCGATCACCTCCCGGGCGTCAGGCTCCTCGGTCGGGTAGTAGTTGATCGCGACGTCGGCGCCTTCCCGGGCGTAGGCGATCGCCGCCGCCCGTCCCATGCCTGAGTCGCCACCGGTGATGAGCGCCTTGCGCCCTGCCAGGCGACCAGAGCCGCGATAGCTTGTCTCACCGTGGTCGGGCCGCGGTTCCATCTTGCTGGCAAGGCCGGGCCACTCTTGCGACTGCCCGTCGAAGGGAGGCCGCGGATACTTGGTGGTGGGATCCTGTAGCGGCTGCGGGCGCGACGGGACCTGTGCGGATGCCGGCGTCGCACCGGCTGCCACGACGGCAGCCAGGCCCAGTCCGGCGCCACGAACCATGTTCCGACGGGATACGTCTTCGATATCGGCCATACTTAGCTCCCCAATGATGTGGGGAAGAACGCGTCGGCGCAGCGGCCAGTTTGTTGCAGGGACGGAAAGCCGATCTCGTCAACGCGCCTTGCGGGCGGCGTATCGTGCGTCGCGGGCGGCTTTCTGCTTGGCCGCCAACGCCAAGGCCCGGGCTTTGTAGTCCGCCTCGGCGGCGAGCACTTCCGCGGCGCGGCGGGCCTGGCGCATGGCCTCCTCGGCCGCTTCCCGTTCCTGCTGGCGCTTCAGCTCGGCCTTCTCGGCAGCGACGCGGGCCGCTTCGGCCTCCTGTGCCGCCTTCTTCTCCGCCAGCCGTGCCTCGCGCGCGGCCAACACAGCCTTCTGTGCTTCCTGCCGTTCTATGACGGCCGGATCATCCGGGCCGGGGCGGGCCTTGAAACGCTCCAGCATGGCCTGACGGGCCTTGGCTGCTGAACTGAGGCGGTCACTAACAGTTTCGTTCTTGCGTGCATTCATGGCCATCGTTTACCCGCAGCCGCCGATTTTGGGAATGGCCACGGCGCTTCGGCTGCATTGCGCGCAGGTCACATAGCGGTCAGTTCCAGCCGCCGGGAACCCAAGCATATTGTCCCTGCGCACCAACCCAATGCCCGAAGATCCACGAACCCCCATGCCCGGCCGCGGGCACGAAGCGGCCGGCGTCGTAGCGGTAGGAGCCGCCGAAATACACCCAGTCGCCGGGCTGCCAGGTCAGGCTTTGGTCGCTGACCGGCGGCAGCGGGATGGTTTCCGCCGGCAGCGGCGGCGGCGTGGGCGCGCCCGGCACCGGCCCGGCGCAGGCACCAAGGGCCAAAAGCGTCACCAAGGCGGGCAGGGTCAGGCGCATGTGGGCAGGCTCCATGGGTCAGGCGGGCAGGGGCCGCCGCACCGGTGCCGGCCGGGTCGCCAGCCAGATGCCGAGCGCCACCGGCACCACGCCGAGCAGGTCGGCCGGGCTCACGGTTTCGCCCAGCACCAGCCAGGACATCGCCAGCCCGGTGGGCGGGATCAGGAAGTGCAGCGCACTGGCCGAGGAGGCGCTGCCGTTCCGCAGCAGCCAGAACCACAGCAGCAGCGCCCCGATCGACACCACCAGCACGCACCACAGCATCACCAGCCAGAAGCGCGTGCCGAGTCGGATGTCGGCGGGGTTCTCGAACACCAGTCCCACGCCGATCAGGAACAGGCCGGCAAACGCCGTTTGCACGCCCACGGCCACGGGTAAGGTCACCTCCGGCGCCAGCCATTTGAACGCAATCGTGCCGGCGACCAGGGACAGCAGCGCCCCCACCACCAGCAACACGTCCCCCGGGTCTTCCGCCCCGCCTGCCAGCCGGTGGCGCACAACAAACACTGCGCCGGCAAACCCCAGCACCAGGCCCAGCACCTTGCGCCAATGCAGCGCCTCACCCAGCAAAGGGGCCGCCACTGCCGCGATCAGGATCGGATTGAGGCTGGCAATGATGGTCGTCAGCCCGGCAGACACACCGCTCATGCCGCGCCAGGCCAGGCCCTGGTAGCCAGCCTGGTTCAACAGGCCCAGCACCGCCAGCGCGCCCCACGGGATCCGCCCGCGCAATTGCCCGCGCCAGGCCGCGTAGCCCAGCAGCATGGCACCCGTCAGCAGGAAGCGGATGCCGCCAAACAGCGCCGGCGGCGCCGTGGTGATCGCCAGCTTGGCCGCCGTGAAGCCGCTGGCCCAGGCCAGGCAGAACAGCAGCACGAAAACCAGGTAGACGGTGCGGCTGCGCATCCGGCTTAGCCCGGCAGCAGGACCGTCGCGACCGCCTGCGCCGCGATGCCCTCGCCCCGGCCAGCGAAGCCGAGGCGTTCCGTGGTGGTCGCCTTCACCGAGATGCGGCCCACCTCCACCCCCAGCAGCTCCGCCAGGCGCGCCATCATCGCCGGGGCGTGTGGCGTGATCTTCGGGCGCTCGCAGATCAGCGTGACGTCGGCATTGCCCAGCATGCCGCCCCGCGCGGCGATGCGCTCCGCCGCGTGGCGCAGGAAGCGCGCGCTGTCCGCGTCCTTCCAGGCTGCCTCGCTCGGCGGGAAGTGACGGCCGATATCACCCTCCGCCAACGCGCCGTAGATCGCGTCGCACAGGGCGTGGATGCCGACATCCGCGTCGGAATGCCCGGCCAGCCCCGAATCATGCGGCACCACCACGCCGCACAACACCATGGGTCGGCCGGCCTCCATCGCGTGGACGTCGAAGCCGGTGCCGGTGCGCGGCAGCAAACCGGGTGCCAAGGCGCGTTCCAACCGCACGACATCCTCCGGAAAGGTCAGCTTGATGTTGTCGTCCGCGCCGGGGACGATCGCAACCGGGTGGCCCGCCGCTTCCAGCAGCGCGGCGTCGTCGGTCACCCGGCTTTCCCCCGTGGCATGCAGGGCGCGCAACAAATGGTAGCGGAAGGCTTGTGGGGTTTGTGCGCGGAACAGCCCGTCCCGCGGCACGGTGCCGACGATGCGGCCGGACTGCACCCGCTTCAGCGTGTCCGCCACCGGCACGGCCGGAATGGCGCCGTCATGCGTGCGCAGCGCCGCCAGCAGCGCGGGGATGGTGGTGGGCGGCAGGAACGGCCGCGCCGCATCATGCACCAGCACCACGTCCGGCGCATGCGGCACCAGCGCGTGCAGCCCGGCGTTGACGCTGCCCTGGCGCGTGTCCCCACCCGGCACCGCCGGCAACACGGGCAGGCCGTCCAGCGCGGCGGTGATCGCGTCCGCGTCGCCGACGGGTTGGATCACGCCCGCATGGGGCAACAGCGCCTCCGCTGCGTGGCGGATCACCGCCTTCCCGGCGATGGAAATGAACTGCTTCGGCACGTCGCCGCCGAAGCGGCTGCCGGAGCCGGCGGCGACCAAGATAGCGGCAATACGCATGCGGCGAGCAATGCGCGGCGCCCGGCATCTCGTCAATGCATCGGATCGCCTGATTGCTATGCCGCTCCCGGCCGCGTAATTTGCTCAAATGATGGGCAGCAACCTTACGCCGCTAACCCTTGGGGTCGGCCCGCGCGCCGTCACCCTCGACACGCCGGTCATCCTCGCGCCGATGTCCGGCGTCACCGACCTGCCATTCCGCCGGCTGGCCAAGCGGCTCGGCACCGGCATGGTGGTGTCGGAGATGATCGCGTCGTGGGCGATGGTGCGGGAAAACCAGGCCACCCTCCGCATGGCCAGCGTCGATGGCGACGGCCCCAACGCCATCCAGCTCGCCGGCTGCGACCCGGCCGCCATGGCGGAAGCCGCGCGCATCGCGGAAGGCCGCGGCGCCGATCTGATCGACATCAATTTCGGCTGCCCGGTCAAGAAGGTTGCGGTGGGGCAAAGCGCCGGCTCCGCCCTCATGCGCGATGAGGTGGGCGCGGCCCGCATCCTGGAAGCGACGGTGCGTGCGGTGCCCGTGCCGGTGACGCTGAAGATGCGCATGGGGTGGGACCACGCCAGCCTGAACGCGCCCCGGCTGGCACAGATCGCCGAAGCGTCCGGCATCGCCATGGTGACGGTGCACGGCCGCACCCGACAGCAATTCTACACCGGCACGGCGGATTGGGACTTCATCGCCCAGGTGAAGGCGGCAGTCGGCATCCCCGTGATCGCTAATGGCGACATCAACACGGTGGACGACGCGGCGGCGGCCAAGGCGCGCTCCGGCGCGGACGGCGTGATGGTCGGCCGCGGCTGCTACGGCCGCCCCTGGTTCCCGGCCCAGGTCGCTGCCTTCCTGCGCGACGGACGACGCCTGCCGGACCCGCCCTTGGCCACGCAAAAAGCCATCATGCTCGAGCATTACGAGGCCATGCTCGTCCATTTCGGCACCCAACCCGGCCTGCGGCTCGGGCGTAAGCACGTCGCCTGGTATTCCCGCGGGCTGCACGGCTCCGCGGAGTTCCGCGCCGCGGTGATGCGCTGCGACGACGTGCCGGCCGTGCGGCAGTTGATCGACACGTTCTTTGACCGTTGCATGCAGGCGCCCGAGGCCCTCGCCGCGTGATCGGCATCGTCGCGCGGAGCGGCCTGCGCATCATCGGCAAAGCCCCGCAGAAAGCCCCCGAGATCGACGCCGCGGCCATGCTCGGCGCGTTGCCGGTGCCCGTGGTGCTGCTGGACGCGGGGAACGGCTTCCGCTTCGCCAACCACGCGGCGGAACAGTTCCTGGGCTTGTCGATGCAGCAGCTTTCCCACCTTGGCCTGGTGGACCTGCTGCCCGCCGACCATCCGTTGTTCGCCCTGCTCGGCCAGGTGCGGCAGCACGGCATCACCATCGCCGACCACGACCTGTCGCTGGAAAGCCCGCGGCTGCACAAGCAGGCGATCACCGTGCACGCCACGCTGCTCGCGGAGGAGCCGGGCAGCGTCGTGCTGTCGCTGCAGGACGGCTCCGGCGCACGGGCCTTGGACCGGCAAACCGTGTTCCGCTCCGCCGCCCGTTCGGTCAGCGGCATGGCCTCCATTCTGGCGCATGAGGTCAAGAACCCGCTTTCCGGCATTCGCGGCGCGGCACAGTTGCTGGAAGGCAGCGTCGGTGAGGCGGATCGCGAATTGGCCGTGCTCATCCGCGACGAGGCGGACCGCATCCGCGCCCTGGTGGACCGGATGGAAGCGTTCGGCGAGAAGCCGATCGAGCGCCGGGCCGTGAACATCCACCGCGTGCTGGAGCATGTGCGGCGCTTGGCGCAGACCGGCTTCGCGGCGCACATCCGCTTCAACGAATCCTATGACCCATCCTTGCCGTCGGTGTACGCCAATCGCGACCAGTTGGTTCAGGTGCTGCTGAACCTGGTGAAGAACGCGGCCGAATCCATTACCGGCGCCAATGGCGAAGGGGAGATCACGCTGTCCACGGCCTATCGCCACGGCGTCCGGTTGGCCGTGCCGGGCTCGAACCAGCGGGTCCATCTGCCGCTGGTGGTGGCCGTGCGGGACAACGGTCCGGGCATCGGCGAGGACATCCGGCCGCATCTGTTCGAACCGTTCGTGACGTCGAAGCCGGCTGGCAGCGGCTTGGGCCTGGCGCTGGTGGCCAAGCTGGTCGCCGACCATGGCGGCTTGATCGAGGTGGACAGCGTGCCCGGCCGGACGGAGTTCGCCCTGCACCTGCCCGTCATCACCGAGGACATCGACGGGGAGTGATCCGTCGCCGCCGGGTGGCCGGTTCATTTCGAGGATATGCATGACCATACCCACCGTCCTGATCGCCGATGACGACCGCTCCATCCGCACCGTCCTGACCCAGGCGCTCGGCCGCTCCGGCTACCAGGTGCGGTCTTGCTCCAACGCGGCGACGCTGTGGCGTTGGGTGGAGGATGGCGAGGGGGACCTGGTGCTCACCGACGTGGTCATGCCGGATGAGAACGGGCTGGACCTCATCCCGCGCATCCGGCGCATCCGGCCGGATTTGCGCGTGGTGGTGATGAGCGCCCAATCCACCCTGATGACGGCGGTCAAGGCCACCCAACGTGGTGCCTTCGAGTACCTGCCCAAGCCGTTCGACCTGAAGGAACTTCTCGCCGTGGTGGGTCGTGCGCTGGCCGCGCCGCCGCCGCTGCCGCCCGCCGGCGAACCGGTGGAGCGGGAAGAGAAGCTGCCCTTGATCGGCCGCTCCGTCGCGATGCAGGAGATCTACCGCAGCATTGCCAGGCTCACCACGGCGGACCTGACCGTGATGGTGACCGGCGAGTCCGGCACCGGCAAGGAGCTGGTGGCCCGCGCCCTGCACGATTACGGGCGCCGCCGCGCCGCCCCGTTCGTCGCCATCAACATGGCCGCCATTCCGCGCGAACTGATCGAAAGCGAGCTGTTCGGCCACGAACGCGGCGCCTTCACCGGCGCGCATAACCGCAACCAGGGCCGCTTCGAGCAGGCGCATGGCGGCACCCTGTTCCTGGACGAAATCGGCGACATGCCGCACGAGGCGCAGACCCGCCTGCTGCGCGTGTTGCAGGAAGGGGAGTTCACCACCGTCGGCGGCCGGCAGCCCATCAAGGCCAACGTCCGCATCGTCGCCGCCACCCATCGCGACCTGCGCCAAGCGATCCGCGCCGGGCAGTTCCGCGAGGATTTGTTCTATCGCCTCAACGTGGTGCCAATCCGTCTTCCCGCCTTGCGTGAGCGCACGGAGGACATCCCCGTGCTCGCCCGGCACTTCCTGGACCGGGCCAAGGAAATGGGCTTGCCGGGCAAGTCGCTGGATCAGGGCGCGATCGACCGGCTGCGCGCGTATCGCTGGCCCGGCAACGTCCGCGAACTGGAAAACCTGATGCGCCGCCTGGCCGCCCTGTATCCGCAGGAGGTGCTCGGCGAGGAGGTCGTCGCGGCCGAATTGTCCGCCGGCGGCGAGGAGCTGGAGGCGCCAACGGAGTCCGGCCAGGCCGAGCCCCTGGCCGCGGCGGTGGAGCGCCACATCCGCCGCTTCCTGGCCACTGCCGGCGACGGGATGCCAATGCGGGATATCTACGACCGGGTGATCGCGGAGGTGGAACGCCCCTTAATCCAGATGACGCTGTCGGCCACGCGGGGCAACCAGATCAAGGCGGCCGCCATGCTCGGGCTCAACCGCAACACCCTGCGCAAGAAGATCCGCGACCTGGAAATCCCGGTCGTTCGCGGCATCGGCTGACCGCCTTGGACAGCACCCCCGCCCTAATCTCGCTCCAGCCGCCGGTGCCCCGTCGGTCCCGCATGGGGCGGCTGATGGATATCCTGCTTGGCAAGGTGGTGACGCTGGTGCTGGCCGCGGTGGCGCTGGTGCTGGCCATCGCAACCTTCGTGCTGCTGTCCGGCGGCGCGCCGATCACGCTGCGGCCGAACGTGGTGTTCGTTTCCATCCTGGCCAGCGCGGCGGTGCTGCTGCTGCTGGGCGCCGTGGTGGCTGGCCGGGTCACGCGGGTTTGGGTGGAGCGCCGCCGCGGCTCCGCCGGCTCCCGCCTGCATGTCCGGCTGGTGCTGATGTTCGGCGTGGTGGCGGTGACGCCGTCCATCGTGGTGGCGGTGTTCGCCGCGGCGTTCTTCAACCTGGGCATCCAGTCCTGGTTCGATGACCGCATCCGCGCCGCACTGGACGCCAGCGTGGCGTCCGCACGCTCCTCGCTGGAAGAACATCGCAACAACATCAAGGCGGACGCACTCGGCGTTGCCATCACGTTGAACCGCGCCGGCGCCTTCCTGGCCAACCGGCCGGCCCTGTTCCAGCAGGTGCTGGACCAGGAAACCACGTTCCACGGCCTCATCCAAGCGGTGATCTACGATCCCTACACGCATGAGATCATTATTTCATCCGGCGTGCTGAGCGGGAACTTCGTCGAGCTGCCCACCGACGCGGAAATCGAACCGGCGCGCCGCGGTGAGGTGGCGGTGATCGGCGGCGACGGCGACAACCACGTCCGCGCGGTGGTGAAGCTTGGCTCCACGCCCGAGTTGATGCTGATGGTCGACCGCCCGGTGGACACCCAGATCATCGCCGCCGCCAAGCGGACCGAACAACTGGTGGGCGAGTACCACCGGCTGGACGACAACCGGATGAAGCTGCAGGTCACCTTCGCGGTCATCTTCGCCCTGGTCGCCTTGCTGGTGCTGTTCGCCGCCGTGCTGACCGGCTTGGTGCTGGCCAACCAGATCGCCCGGCCGGTGGGGCGGCTGATCCACGCGGCGGAGCGGGTGCGGGCCGGTGACCTCGCCGTGCGGGTGCCGGAAATCCGCAGCGATGACGAGGTCGCCGGGCTGTCGCGCGCCTTCAACCGCATGACGGGACAACTCAGCGCGCAGCGTTCGGAGCTGATGGACGCCTACGCGCAGATCGACGAACGGCGGCGGTTCACCGAAACGGTGCTGGCCGGCGTGTCGGCCGGCGTGATCGGGCTGGATCGCGAAGGCCGCATCGACCTGCCGAACCGTGCCGCCAGTGAGTTGATGGGCATGGACCTGATGGCCGCCAGCGGCCTGCCGCTTGCCCAGGCCGTGCCCGAGTTCGCCCCCCTGTTGCAGGAGGTGCAGGCCGCGCCCGACCGCGCGCGCACGGCCGAGGTCCAGGTCGGCCCACCCGCCAACCGTCGCACGCTGCTGGTACGGGTCGGCGCCGAGCTGAAGGGGGAGGGGATCGACGGCTTCGTGGTGACGTTCGACGACGTGACGGAACTGCTGGCGGCCCAGCGCAAGGCCGCCTGGTCGGACGTGGCGCGGCGCATCGCGCACGAGATCAAGAACCCGCTGACGCCGATCCAACTCGCCGCCGAGCGGTTGAAGCGGCGGTTCACCAAGGAGATCCAGTCCGACCCGACGACCTTCGCCCAATGCGCCGACACGATCGTGCGGCACGTCGGCGACATCGGCCGCATGGTGGACGAGTTCAGCGCCTTCGCCCGCATGCCGCAGCCCGTCATCAAGCGCGAGGATGTCGGCCGTCTGGCGCGTGAAAGCCTGGTGCTGCAACGTCAGGCGCATCCGGAGATCGCCTGGACCATTGACCTGCCCGATCGCGGCCCGGTGGCCTCCTGCGACCGGCGGCTGGTAAGCCAGGCCTTGACCAACCTGCTGATGAACGCCGCCGACGCCGCTGGCATGCGGCCGCGGCAGGAAGGCGAGGGCGCCGGAGCCATCACCGTGTCCGTAGCGGAGGATCACGACACCGTGACACTGTCGGTCAGCGATGACGGCGTCGGCCTGCCATCGGAGGATCGCGACCGCCTCACCGAGCCCTACGTGACGCACAAGCCGAAGGGTACCGGGCTCGGCCTCGCCATCGTCAAGAAGATCATGGAAGACCACGGCGGCCGGTTGCTGTTGGAAGACCGCGTCGGCGGGCCGGGGGCCGTCGCCCGCCTTGTCCTGCCGGTGGCGGCCGAGCCCGCCTGAGCGGTTCCGCCCGGGCCAGTTTACGTATAGAGACCTCCGAATGGCGCATGAGATACTGATCGTCGACGACGAGCCCGACATCCGCTTGCTGATCGAGGGTATTCTTCGCGACGAGGGCTACGAAACCCGGATGGCCGGTGATTCGGACGGCGCGCTATCGGCATTCCGCGCCCGCCGCCCGTCCATGGTGATCCTCGACGTGTGGCTGCAAAACTCCAAGCTGGACGGGCTCGGCATCCTCCAGGCATTGCACGTGGAGGAGCCGCATATCCCCGTGGTGATGATCTCCGGCCACGGCACGATCGAGATGGCGGTCACCGCCATCCAGCACGGCGCCTATGATTTCCTGGAAAAGCCATTCCAGTCCGACCGCCTGTTGCTCCAAGCGCGCCGGGCGTTGGAAGCGGCGCGGTTGGCGCGGGAGAACGCCGAGCTGCGCTTGCGGGCCGGTGCGGAAACCGCACTCACCGGCGACAGCAGCGCGATCGTAGGGCTGCGCGCCGGGGTGGAGCGTGTGGCGCCGACCGGCTCGCGGGTGCTGATCCACGGTCCAGCCGGCTCCGGCAAGGAAGTGGCGGCTCGCATGGTGCACGCGCGCTCCCGCCGGGCAGACGGGCCGTTCGTAGCGCTGAACTGCGCCACACTGGCGCCCGGGCGCTTCGAGGAGGAGCTGTTCGGCATGGAGGCCGGCTCCGACCCGAACCTCGCGCCGCGCCGCGCCGGCATGCTGGAGCGGGCGCATGGCGGCACGCTGCTGCTGGACGAAGTGTCGGATATGCCGCTGGAAACCCAGGGCAAGATCGTTCGTGCCCTCCAGGACCAGACCTTCGAGCGGCTGGGCGGCAATGCGCGCGTCAAGGTGGACGTCCGCGTTCTGGCCATCACTAACAAGGATTTGCAGGCTGAGATCGCTTCCGGGCGGTTCCGCGAGGATCTGTATTACCGGCTGGCCGTGGTGCCGCTGCGCATGCCGAGCCTCAAGGAGCGGCGGGAGGACATCCCCGAACTCGCCCGCCACTTCATGACGCGGGCGGCGGAAAGCTCCGGCATGGCGCCGCGCGAGCTTTCGGCGGACACCTTGGCGGCCTTGCAGGCCTATGACTGGCCCGGCAACGTGCGGCAGTTGCGCAACCTGATGGACTGGCTGCTGATCATGGCGCCCGGTGGGGCGAGCGACGCGATCCGCGCCGACATGCTGCCGCCGGAGATCGGGCAGGGCGCGCCGGCCCTGCTGAACTTCGACCCAACCGCCGACATCATGGCACTGCCGCTGCGCGAAGCCCGCGACCTATTCGAAACGCAGTACCTCCAGGCGCAGCTCGTGCGCTTCGGCGGCAACATCAGCCGCACCGCCGGCTTCGTCGGTATGGAACGCAGCGCGCTGCATCGCAAGCTGAAGCAGCTCGGCGTCAACTCGGACGACAAGGGCGCGTGACCGGCGTGCCTGGCTGGGGCAGGTCCACCCTCGCGCGCCGGACTCTGCTCGCCGCCGCCCTGCTGGCGCCTGCCGCCGCCCGTGCCCAGGCGACGCTGAGTGCCCAGGATCGGGCCGACGTGGCTCGGGCGGAAACCGCGTTGAACGCCATCCACACCTTGAAGGCGCGCTTCCAGCAGATCGCGCCAAATGGCAGCGTCACCGGTGGGACGGCTTGGTTGGATCGGCCCGGGCGGATGCGGTTCCAATATGATCCCCCGGCGCCGTTCCTGCTCGTCGCCGGGTATGGCCTGCTAACGTTCTACGACTCGCAGTTGCAGCAGACGAGCAACATCCCGCTCGGACGCACGCCCGTGGGCCTGTTGCTCCAGGACAATCTGCGGCTGTCGGGCGACGTGACCGTCACCAGAGTCGTGCGCCTGCCGGGGCAGATCCAGGTGACGTTGCTGCGCACCGCCGCGCCCTCCGAAGGGTCGATCACGCTCATCTTCGCGGACAACCCCATGACCCTGCGGTCCTGGAGCGTGATCGACGCGCAGCGGCAGGAAACCCGGATCAGCCTTTACGACGTGGAGCTCGGCGGCAAGTTCGACAACTCGCTGTTCGTGTTCATTGATCCCAAGTTTTTCGGCAACAACAGCCACTGACGCTGGAATTGACTTCAAAACGTCGCACCGACTGACCATCATGACGGCATGAAGCCGCTCGTCGGGATATCCTGCTGCACCAAGCTGTTCGGCACGTTCGGCATGCCGAACCACGCGGCGTCCGACACCTACATTCGCGCCACGGCCGAAGTGGTGGACGCCGTGCCGGTGCTACTGCCCGCCAGCGGCGCGGCCTGCGACATTCCCACAATCTTGTCGCGGCTGGACGGAATCATCCTGACCGGCAGCCGCTCCAACGTACATCCCAGCTTCTACGACGGCCCGCCGCATGCCGAGGGCACGCCGGAGGATGAAGCGCGCGATCGGGTGACCCTGCCGTTGATCCGCGCTGCGATTCGCAATGGCACCCCCGTGCTGGCGATCTGCCGCGGCATGCAGGAGTTGAACGTGGCACTTGGCGGCTCCTTGCACCAGCGCTTGCAGGATCTGCCCGACCGCATGGACCATTCCACGCCGATGCAGCCGAACAGTCGGGTGCGGATCGGCAAGGCACATGCGGTCAGCGTCGTGCCCGGCAGTTGGCTGCACCGCGTTGCCGGTGCCACGACGATCGCGATCAACTCGCTCCACAATCAGGGCGTCGACCGCTTGGCGCCCGGGTTGGTGGTGGAAGGCGCCGCAGCGGATGGGACGGTGGAGGCCGTGCGGGTGACCACGGCTCCTGGATTTGCCGTGGGCGTTCAGTGGCACCCTGAATATGACTGGATGACTGATGCGATCTCGCGCGGGATCCTGGCGTCGTTCGGCGATGCGGTGCGGATGCGCATTGGTGCGCTAGAGCCTGTCCGCGTCTGAGTGAATCGGGGGGGGGTCTGGCGTGCGTTGAAATCTGATTCAAGCTGCTGGCTTGAAAGGAGGTCAGCAGCGATGACCAAGCCCTACTCGATGGACCTTCGTGAACGCGTTGTGGCTGCCGTTGATGCGGGCCAATCTCGGCGTGCTGTTGCCCGGCTTTTGATCTTGGCCCGGCAACCGTCGTGCGCTGGGTCGATCGCCAGCGGACCTCTGGCGCGTGCGCACCCAAGCCAATGGGCGGCGCTCGTCACGCTGTTCTGCTTCCCGAGCGTGATTGGCTGCTCGCCCGGATTGCGGCCGTTCCTGATACGACCGTGCGTGCCCTGCGTGCGGAGCTGGCCGACCGTGGCACCAAAGTCAGCAATGACGCCGTTTGGCGTTTTCTTCGCGACGCGCGCCTGACCTTCAAAAAAAGTCTGCGGGCCGCCGAGCAGGACCGGCCTGACGTCGCTCGCAAACGCGAGCGTTGGAAGCGATACCAGGGCCGGGTTGATCCCGATCGGCTGATCTTCGTCGATGAGACCTGGGCCAAGACCAACATGACCCGGACCCGTGGTTGGGCGACGCGCGGCGAGCGCCTGGTTGCGGCAGTCCCATTCATCCGCTGGTCAACCATGACGTTCCTGGCCGGGCTGCGTGCAAGCGGCATCACAGCACCCTGCGTGTTCGACGGGCCGATCAACGGGTGTCTGTTCCAGGCCTGGGTCGAGCAGTTCCTTGTGCCAACCCTGCGCCCCGGTGACATCGTCGTCCTCGACAATCTGGGCAGTCATAAAAGCCAGGCCGTGCGCCGCGCCATACGGGACGTCGGCGCTCACCTCCTGTTCCTGCCGCCCTACAGCCCTGATCTCAACCCGATCGAGATGATGTTCGCCAAGCTCAAGACGCTCCTGCGCAAGGCCGATGAACGCTCGATTGCAGCCGTGTGGCACCGCATCGGCGCACTGCTGAAAGAGTTCACCCCGACCGAGTGCATGAACTACATTCGTCATGCCGGCTATGCCCCATCTTGAAACAGACAGGCTCTAATTGTAAATAGGATCGGCCACGCGTTAAGCTACTTAGGATTCCACACCGCCTCAATCGAGCTGCATGCAGTCGCATCGAGGGTGTTGCCCCCGGCGCACGCGG
>CBDASJ010000024.1:0-338937 GCA_965199555.1 Acetobacteraceae bacterium
TGGCGTTGCTGGGCGCCAACGGGGCCGGGAAGTCCACCCTGATGCGGGCCGTTATCGGCCTGCTGCGCCCGGCCGCTGGCCGCATCCTGTTCGACGGCCGGTCCGTGGATGCGATGCGGACGGACCGCCGCGTTCGGCTGGGCATCGGCTATTGCCCGGAAGGCCGGCGCGTGTTCCCCGGCCTGACCGTGCAGGAGAACCTGTCCGTCGCCTGCTGGGCCGGTGCCCGCATCCGGGCGCAGCGGATCGCGGCGACCTTCGCCCTGTTCCCGGCCTTGGCCGAGCGGCGAACCACGCGGGCCTGGCAACTGTCCGGCGGGCAGCAGCAGATGCTGGCGATCGGCCGCTCCCTGATGGATGCGCCTCGGCTGCTGCTGCTGGACGAGCCCTCGCTCGGGCTGTCGCCCCGGCTGGTCGACGAGGTATTGGACCGCATCCCCGGCATCGTCGCCGGCGGCACCGCCGTCCTGCTGGCGGAGCAGAACGCGGCCAAGGCGCTGCGCGTGTGCTCGCGCGCCGTGGTGTTGAAGCTCGGCCGGGTTGCCGCGGCGGGGCCGGCGGCGGAGCTTGCTGCCAGCGACGCGGTGCGCGCCGCCTTTCTCGGCGGGTGAGGCGTCAGCGATCCATGCGGAAATCGGGCAGCATGAACCATTGCTCGAGGTGCGCCAGCACCGGTGCCGTCACCGCCGCGTCCAGCGCCGCCGCATTCGCCCGGATGTCGGCGGCCCGGTCGGCGCTGCGTTGCAACGGCAGCGCCGGCAGGTAGTGCGCCACGTAGCGGGAGCGCGCCACCCGCTCAACATAGGCCGGCACGATGTCGGCCTCGGCCAAGCGCGCCAACCGGACGGCGCGGGCGAGGTTGCCGTCGGAGCGGATCGGCCGGCCGAAAGCGGGCGCGTGCACCCGGCCGCCGGCATGCTCGTCAACGTAGATCATCACCGTGTGTCGGTTTCGCAAGGCTTGCAGCAGTTCCGCTCCCGCCGTGCGGGAAGGCGGCACCAGGTGAAGCCGGTTGGAGGACCCCATGGTGGCACGCATCCGCTGCTCGGCCCGCTGGCGGGTGCGCTTGGCGATGCCGTCCTCGAACCGGTTGCGTTGCGGCTGGTAGATGTCCGTGATGTCGTGCCCCAGATAGCCCAGCGCGATCGGCAGCAACTCCCAATTGCCGAGATGCACCCCGGCGACGATCAGCGGCGGTTCCCCCGCCTGCCGCTTGCGGACGTTCTCTGCCCCGCGCACCTCCACCCGGCCTTCCGGCCACAGCCGGTCTTCCGCCGAGAACTCGGCGTAGACTTCGCCGAGCGCCCGCCACATGCGCGCCACGGCGGCCGTCATCGCGGCGGGGTCGCCGGCCAGGTCCGGCCGCAGCGCTGCCAACGCCGTTCGCGCCCGGCGGTCGGCCACGCCGTGCAACCGCGGCCCGGCGACCAAGCCCAGCCTGCCGCCGAGCGCGGACACCGTTTCGGTCGGCAAGGCCCGCATCACCTGGTGCAGCGCCAGCAGGCGGGCGCCGACCACCGGGTCGCGCACCCAGTGGCGGTACAGCCGGCGCCATTCCGGAGCGGCCGGCATCAGGCGGCCAGTGCGCCGCGCGGCTCCAGCACCATGGGCAGGCGTTCGCCGGGGCGCAGCGACAGGCGGCACACCGGCTGCACGTCCGTGCCGGGCGCCAAGCGCAGGCGGAACCCCGTGGCCAGCGTGGCGAGGCACAGCACCGCTTCCGTCAGCCCGAACGCGGCGCCGGTGCAAACGCGCGGGCCGATGCTGAACGGCACGTAGGCGTAGCGGGACGGGGCACCGCTGCCGCCGGGCAGCCACCGCTCCGGCTCGAAGGCGTCCGGCCGCTCCCAGATGCGCCGGTGACGGTGCAGCAGCCAAGGCACCAGGATGACCAGCGCCCCGGCGGGAATATGGCGGTTGCGGATGCGGTCCGCCTGCGCCGCCTGGCGCGCCTGGAGCGGCACGGGGGGGTAAAGCCGCAGCGTTTCCTCGATCACCGCGCGGGTGTAGCGCAGGCGGGGCAGGTCCTCGTAGGTTGCGGCGCGGCCGCCCAGCGCGTCGGCCTCGGCCTGCACCGCGGCCTCCGCCCAGGGTGCCTGCGACAGCAGGAACCAGGCCCAGGCCAGCGTGTTGGCGGTGGTTTCATGCCCGGCCATGAACAGCACCGCCGCCTCGTTGCGGAACGCGTCGCGCGTCATCTTTTCCCCGGTGCTGGACGACACGGCTTCCGCCATGGACCGGATAAGGGACGGCTCTGCTTCGCCCGGCGTGGACAGGATGTCGGCGATCAGGCCGTCCAGCACGGCCTGGATGCGCGCGGCGGCGGTGCGCACCCGTCGCCCTTGGAACCGCGGCAGCCCCTCCGGCAGGCCGATCAGGGACATGATGTCCATCTGCCCCACCGCGGACTGGTAGGCGCTGAACGCGTCCACCACGTCGCGGGCGGCCCGGCTGGCCAAATGGCGGCCGAAGATGGTGCGGCAGATGATCTCCGCCGTCAGGTGCGCCATTTCGCCCAGCGCATCGATCGTCGTGCCAGCGGGCAGGGCGCGCCATTGCTCCAGCCGGGCGGCGGCCGCCTCGCTCATCACGGGCGCCAGGCTGGCGAGGCGCGAGACATGGGTGATGGGGGCGACCACGCGGCGCCTGTCCCGCCAGGTGGCGCCATCGCTGATGAACAGGCCGTCGCCGATCAGCGGCTTCAATGCGTGCCGCTGCTGCGGGCTTTTGCGCTCGTAATTGGCCGCGCGGTCCACGAACACGGCTTGCACCGTGTCGGGGCTGTTGGCGACGAACACGTGCTGCAACAGCATGCGCCCGCCGAAGAACTGCCAATCGAACGCCTTGTCCGGCCAGATCGTCAGCAGGTTGCTGTAGGCGCCGCGCAGCAAGGAAAGCGGCGACAAATCCGTTTTCGGGCGCGGCGGATACGGTGGAACGTAACCCGGTGCCCCCGGATCGGCCGGGGTTGCGGTGGGCGATGCGACTGCCATGGCGGCCACAGTTACGGGATCAAGGCTCCTTGTCCACTTGTAAGCCGGAAGTGGTATCTGCGATGGCCGTCGCAGCTACCGCGACAGTGATCCCGTGTTTCCCCCGGCTTCTTGCCCGTCCCGTAGATGGGGGACCTGTCGCACACTCGCCTCAGCGCACAGCTTTGACAGGCATTCCATCCTCGCCGGTCATGTCGGTGGCAGGTGTTGGGTCAGACGCCGTCATGCCATCTTCGATCTCGATCTCGCGGCATGCTTGCTGCCAATGCTCGTCGTGGGCGCCATCAGGCTGTCCCGCGCTCTGCCAGATTTCGTAAGCACGCTGGCCGATACGTTCCTGGTCCATTGGAAAGTCTCCTGTGTTGAATAATGCTGAAGGTGAAGTCAGCAAGGTGTCGGGCTCGAAGCCGAGTTCTCGTGCCTTGTGCTCGAAGTCATCCCGAAGGTCGTGGATTACCGGCAAGTGCAGCAACCTTAATTTCGCATGGATGTCGCTGGCGGACTTGGCTCCGAGATCACGTTTGAAGCTGATGACGACCTCTCCCACCGACCTGCAGCTACGAAACTGCTTGATCTCGGCACGTGCTGCATTCTGGAGTTGTTCGACCATCTCTCTATTGGCGCTCGCCCGGTCCACCATCAGCACGGGGTAGAAAGCTTGGTGGACGATGAAGTCCACCAGCTCCTCCCTGCAGTCCCTCGCCACGGCGTCACGCGTGCTTGTACGGGCCACCCGGCTGGGACAGGCCACTTAACGCCGCCGCACCCTGCGAGCCGTTGCCGTTCTTGGCCAGGTCGCCGAGGGAGATCATTCCGACCAGGCGCTTGTCCCGGTTCAGCACCGGCAGGCGGCGCACCTTCAGGTCGCCGGACATCACCTCCCGGATCGGCGTCTCGATGCCCTTGCCCTCGGCCACCGCCCGGACGGCGATGTCGCGGTCGGTGACCATGCCGACCAAGCGGTCGTTCTCCCCCACCGGAAGGGCACCGGTATCGGCATCCTTCATGGTGCGGGCCGCCTCGCGGATGGTGTCCTGCGGGGACGTGAGGCGCACGTCGGTGCTCATGCAGTAGCGGATGGTCATGACGCTGTCTCCTGATGGGGTGGGCCGCCCAGCGGCAGGCACATGCGGCATTCCAGGCCGCCGGGTTGGAAATCCAGCTTCACCGTCCCGCCGGCCGGGATGCCTTTCTCCAGCAAGTGGGACCCGAAGCCGTGCCGGACCGGCGGCTGCACCGCGGGTCCGCCACGCTCGCGCCAAAGGATGTCCACCTTGCCGGCACCCTTTCGGGTCTGGCTGGTGGTCCACGACACCTCCACCCGGCCGGCCGGGACGGACAGCGCACCGTATTTCACGGCGTTGGTGGCAAGTTCGTGAAAGGACAGGCTGACCGTCACGGCCAGGTTCGCCCCCAGCAGCACCGGCGGGCCATCGATGGTGATGCGGCCAGGTTCATCGCCATGGGCGGCCAGCGCGCTGTCGATGACGTCCCGCAGTGGCGCGTCGTGCCAATCGGCGCGGGTCAGCACGTCGTTGGAGCGGGCCAGGACCCCGAGGCGGGCGCCGAACACGGACCCGAACTCGGCCGCGGTTTCGGTGTGACGCCGGGTCTTCATGGCCACGGCCTGCACCATCGCAAAGGTGTTCTTGATGCGGTGGCTCATCTCGGCCATCAGTAGCTCGCGGCGCTCAACCGCCGCCTGCACCTCCGTGCGGTCGCGCAGGATGTTCAGGAAGCCCTGCGGCTGCCCGTCCGCGTCCAGCAGCGGCATCATCAGCCCGCTCGCCCAAAAGCGGGTGCCGTCCCGGCGCAGGTGCCAACGCTCGTTCGAGGCGCGGCCCGTTTCAGTCGCCCGGCGCAGCTCGGTGGTGAACCGGCCGTTGGCGCGGTCCTCGGCGGTGAAGACGATGTCGCCCGACCGCCCGAGGGTCTCGGCCTCTGCGTGGCCCATGATATTCTGGGCGCCCGCGTTCCAGCTCGTGACGCAGCCATCGGCGTCCATGGTGATGATGGCGTAGTCGGTCGCGCTGTCCAGGATTAGCTGGGTGCGCGCGTCCTGCTCGCGCACGGCGCGGAGCTCCGCTTCCAGCTCGGCAATGCGCGCCTCGGGGGCGTGGCGGCTTGGCTCGACGGAGGACGGGGCAGGGTCAACCGGAAGCTTGGTCGGCAAGGCGGCGGTCCCCGTGCATGAGACGGCCACCCTTCCGGCCTTCAGCCGCGTGGTCTGGGTCGCAAGCTGGATGCATGCTTCCGCCATGAATCCCCTGTAGCTCGGCACGGTCCTGCTGGCTGTCGGATTTCCGGCATCGGCGTCCCGAATGCGTGTATGCTGACGCCATCGCCCGCTGACATCGTCGGCGCGGGTGCCTGAGAGTGGTTCGTGCTCCCGCCGTCACACGTCGCGGAGCCTCTCATGGCCGTCTCCCAATCGTCTCGCCCTGCGCCCAAGAACCGCCTACTCGCTGCCCTGCCGGCCGAGGACCTGGCCCGCATCCAGCTCCGGCTCGAGGCGGTCGAGTTCGGCTTGCGCGAGGTTCTCCAGGCGCCGGACAAGTCGATGACGGCCGTCTATTTCCCGGAAAGCGGCTGGATTTCGATGATGGCGTTGCTGGAGGACGGCAGCGCGGCCGAGGTCGGCATCGTCGGCTTCGAAGGCATGGTCGGGCTGCCGCTCCTTCTCGGCAGCGACCGCGCCGCGACCGAAGCCATGGTTCAGGCGCCCGGCACGTTCCTGCGCCTCGGCGCCACTGCGTTTGAGGAGGAGCAGGACCGCAGTTCACCCTTCCGCAAGCTACTGCTGCGCTATGCCTTGGCGTTCCAGGCCCAGGTGGCGCAGACCGCAGCCTGCAACGGACGCCACACCCTGGACCAGCGCCTGGCCCGTTGGCTGCTTTCCGCCCATGACCGGGCCCATGGCGACGAGTTCCCGATGACGCAGGAGTTCCTCTCGATCATGCTTTGCGTGCACCGCTCGGGGGTCACGGTCGCGGCGCGCCTGTTCCAGCAGGCCGGTTTCATCCGCTACAGCCAGGGCCAGATCACAGTCACCGACCGGGCCGGGCTGGAAGCGGCCGCGTGCGAGTGCCACGGCGTCGTATCCCGGGAGTTCCAGCGTCTGCTGGGTACTGCCGCCTGACGCCGATCATTGGCCAAAGCTGGGGCGGACATTCGGTCGGGCCGTGAACACGGTATCTACGGTGGGAAGGCCCGCCTGCTACCGCCGCCTTGCCCGGTGCTGCGCGGGCGCGTGATGGGCCGGCGCGTGCGTGGTCGCGCGTGGTGTTGCGATGGAGGCTGGCGTGCTGCGCGCGATGGGGCTTTCGGCCGCTTGGCAGACATTGTCGTCACCCGTGCCGAACTGGATCGTCGGCAGGATGGCGGCTGGCGGGAACAACACGCCCAGCCCAATGGCCGCACCGGCGCGCGCTGCCAAAGGCCCCACTTCGGGACGGATGCTTGGGCTTTTCAGCCGCCCGGAGATATCGATCGGCGTTTGCAGCGAGCCGACGGAGAAGTGCTTCGACTTGGTGTCCAGCTTGTAGTCGATCGTTTCATTGGCGAGGTTGACGTCGCCAGTGCCTTGCACCCGCGCCTCACTGGTGTCCAGGATCAGCGTTCGCGTGTTCATCACGCCACGGGTGAGGCTGAAATCGGCGGCAAAGCATTGCAGGTTTGCCCGCTGCGGAATGCCCAATGCGGACAGCAACGCATTACCGAACTCCAGCCCGGCGACGTCGACCAGCAGGGCGCTCAGGTTGCCGCCGGACATGCCAAGCTTCAGCCCGCCATCCCCGTGCCCCAGCAGCGTCGCCATCGAATTGCCCGTGGACTCCAGCCGGGCGCTGCCGCTCATCGTGCCGGCGCCTTGCACCAGGTGCGTGGCGGACAGCAACCGTGCAAGGTCCACGCGCTTGAACGACACGGTGGCGTTGGCGCGCACGTCCTTGCCCACCGGGGTGAGGTCGGTGGTCAGTTGGATCTGGCCGGTTCCCACACCGAACGACAACGGGTTGAGCTGCAAGCGCCCGTTGGTGATGGTTAGGTCGGCCACGATGTTGTCCAACGGCACCGACCGACCTTCGATATGCGCGCCCTTGTACTTCAACTGCACATCCGCCATGTTGAGCTTCGGCAGATTGATCGGCGTATCGGGCAGGATATGGTCGCTCGCCTCCTTATGCGCCAGCTCGGCCTTCTGCTGCGCGCTCTGGTTGGCTTCCCCTTTGCGACCGGGCGTTTCACCGATGAAGCCGCCGAGGTCAGCCAGTTCCACTCGCCGGGAATACAGGTTTGCTTCCACAAACGGGCGCTCGCGGGTCGGGTCCACGGCAATGTCGCCGTTCAGATCGCTGCTGCCCAGCCGCCCGGTGAAGCCGGTGAAGCGCACCTTCTTGTCGGCATAATCCAGCTTGCCGGCGATGGAATAGGCCGGCGTTTCCGGAATGGGGATGCCGGTCAGCGGCGTCAGCTTGGACATATCCGGGCCGCTGAACTCCAGCTTCAGGTCGGCGCCGGCGAAGTTCAATGGGTTTTGTACCGTGCCGGTCAGCGCCACCTTGGTCGGGCCGTTGGCCAGGTGCAGGTCGATCGGGTAGGGCTGCGACGTATCGCGTAGGGACAGCAACGCCCCGCCGATCAACTGGCCGGTGATCGGCTGCGCAGCGTAGGTGCCCTTGGCATCCACCACGATCTGCCCGGCGTTGGTTCCGCCATCGCCCGCCGCCGGACCGGGCCGGGTGGCGACATCCAGGTTGAAGTCAGCCTTCAGCTTCGCGAGCACCACGTGGGCGTGGCCATCATTGATCACCAATTGGCCGATCTTCGGCCCGGCATCGGGGTCCGCCGGGGCGCTGGAGCTGGTTTCCGGCGCCGGCCAGTTGGCGGCACCCTGGGCGTTCTGCTCCGCATCCACCACGGGCTGATCCACCGTGATCTGCGGCAACACGATCTGCCGGCTGCGGATATACGCCATGACATCGGCCGTGACGGCGAGCTTGGCGATGGTGGCGAACGGCTTGTCGGCAGGGTAGCCGTCGGCGCTGGCCACCACCACGCCGTCCAGCGTCGCCACGGTGGTGCGCCCGAGCTGCACGTGGAGGTGCTGGGCCGTCACCTTGCGCCCCAGCGCCGCGCTTGCCTGCCGATCGACGATGGGCAGGAACCAGTCCCAATCCCACAGCGCGATGACGGCGATGGTGGCGACGACCAGGGTGCCGAGCACATACGCCCAGACATGGCGGCGGCGCCGCGGCGGCAGCGGGGTGTCGTTCGGCATGCACCGCGAACGCCGGCTGGCAAGTCCGGTTGCAGCGCACACCGCCACCGCGCATGGTGCGGCCGACCCATCGAGAGGCCTGCCTTGATCTACGAAATGCGAGTCTACCACTGCGTGCCCGGCAAGCTGCCCGCGTTGCTGAAGCGGTTCGAAACGGTCACGCTGCCCATCTGGCAGCGCCACGGCATCCGCCAGGCCGGCTTCTGGACGACGCTGGTCGGCAGCTCCAACCAGTCGCTCACCTACATGCTCGCCTGGGAAAGCCTGGCGGAACGGGAGCAGAAATGGACGGCGTTCCAGTCCGACCCGGAATGGATCGCCAAGCGGACGGAAACCGAAAAGGACGGCGCCATCGTCGGCAACATCGTCAACGAGATGCTGATGCCGACGAAGTTCTCCAGCGTGCTGTAGCCGCCTTTCGCCCGGGCTGACGCCGGTGGCGTTGTTCGAGCTGATCCTGCTGCTGTTGTTGGTCGGCGCGGTGCTGACGGTCGCGGCGCAGCGGGTGGGCGCACCCTATCCTGCCTTCCTGGCCGTGGCCGGGGTGGGGCTGGCGCTGGTGCCGTCCACCCCGAGCGCGGCGCTCGACCCGGACCTCGCCCTCGCCCTGTTCGTCGCGCCAACCCTGATGGATGCGGCGTTCGACGCCTCCCCGCGCGACCTGCGGGCGAACTGGCTGCCGGTGGGCAGCCTGGCCGTGCTGGCCGTGGCCGTGACGGTGGCCGCCGTGGCAGCCGTCGCCCACTGGCTGGTGCCGGGCATGCCGTGGTCGGTGGCGATCGTGCTGGGCGCGATCGTGGCGCCACCGGACGCGTCCGCGGCCACGGCCGTGCTGCGCGCGCTGGCGCCGCCGTTCCGCGTGATGGTGATCCTGGGCGGCGAAAGCCTGCTCAACGATGCCACCGCCCTGCTGATCTATCGCGTGGCATTGGCGGCGGTGGCGGGCGGGGCCTTTTCGCTGTGGTCCGCCGGGTGGCTGCTGATCGTCACCTGCGTCGGCGGTGCGGCGCTGGGGATCGTCGCGGCGCGGCTGTACATGCTCGTGATACGGCCCGCCCGCGACATCGCGGTGTCCGTGGTGACGCAGTTCGTCGGCACCTTCGCCGTGTGGCTGCTGGCGGAGCGGCTGCAGGTGTCGCCGGTCATCACCACCGTGGCCTACGCCACCACGATCGCGCGGCTGGCGCCGGGGCGGCTGGGCGCCGAGCACCGGCGGGCGTCCTATGCCGTGTGGGAGGTGGCGGTGTTCGTGCTGAACGCCCTCGCCTTTATCCTGATCGGCCTGCAACTGCGCGGCGTGCTGGACCGGCTGGACGGCCACGCCGCGGCCACCGCCGTGTTCGCGGTCGCCGTGCTGCTGACGGTGATCGGCGTGCGGATCGCCTGGGTGATGGGCTTCACGGGGGCGCTGCGCCGGTTCGGCCGCCCGGGCACGCTGCAACCGCCGGCGGCGGGCTCCTTCCTGGTGTCGTGGTGCGGCATGCGCGGCATCGTGACGCTGGCCACCGCCTTGGCGCTGCCGGTGGGCGGCGGTGACCTCCCGGCGTTTCCGTTCCGCGACCTGGTGATCGCCGCGGCGTTCGCGGTGGTGCTGGGCACGCTGGTGGTGCAGGGCCTGACCCTGGCGCCGCTGCTGCGCTGGATGCAGCTCGGCGACGACGGCGCGCTGGACCGGGAACTGCGCCTGGCCCGCGAGCAAGCCGCCGAGGTTGCGCTGCGCGTCCTGCACGCGGCACCGGGCGCGTCCGCCGCGGCCTTGCTGGCCGAGCAGGAAGCGGTCGGCGCCCGGGCCGAACGCCACAGCCTGACGCTGCAGGTGATCGCCGCCAAGCGCGCCCGCCTGCTGGAGCTGCGGCGCAGCCTGGTGATCGGCGACCACACCTTCCAGCAATTGCAGGAGGAGCTGGATTGGGCGGAAGGGCACACGCTGCGGCGGTTGCGTTCGGTGGCCTAGCGCGGCGCGGGTGACGAGGCGGCCCGGCCGGCGCTACCCTGCCGTCCATGTTCACCAACTTCGTCTTGTCCCTTCGCCAGGCGGGGGTTCCCGCCTCCATCATGGAGTACCTGGCGCTGCTGGGGGCGATGCAGAACGGCGTGGCGGATGGCAGCGTGGAGGATTTCTATTTCCTCAGCCGCGCGGCCTTGGTGAAGGACGAGCGGCATCTGGACCGGTTCGACCGGGTGTTCGCCGCCTGCTTCAAGGGCGTGGACGGCACCGCCGCCGGCGGCACTGCGGGCGTGACGGCCGACATCCCGGCGGAATGGTTGCGGCGCCTGGCCGAAAAGCTGCTGACGGAGGAGGAGCGGGCGCAGATCGAGGCGATCGGCGGCTTCGACAAGCTGATGGAAACCCTGCGCCAGCGCCTTGCGGAGCAGAAGGAGCGGCACCAGGGCGGCTCCAAATGGATCGGCACCGCCGGGACCTCGCCGTTCGGCGCCTATGGCTACAACCCCGAAGGCGTGCGCATCGGCCAGGACGGCAGCCGCCACCGCCGGGCGGTGAAGGTGTGGGACAAGCGCGAGTTCCGCGACCTGGACGACTCGCTGGAGCTGGGCACCCGCAACATGAAGGTGGCGCTGCGCCGCCTGCGCCGCTTCGCCCGCACCGGCGTGCCGACGGAGCTGGACCTGCCCGGCACCATCCACGCCACCGCCGCCAATGCCGGCTCACTGGACCTGCGCATGCAGGCGGAGCGGCGCAACACCGTGCGGGTGCTGCTGTTCCTGGACATCGGCGGCAGCATGGACGACCACGTCAAGGTTTCGGCCGAACTGTTCTCCGCCGCGCGCAGCGAGTTCAAGCATCTGGCGTTTTTCTACTTCCACAACTGCCCGTACGAGCGGGTATGGACGGACAACCGCCGCCGCGCCGACACCTCCATCCCCACGGCGGAGCTGTTGCGCACCTATGGGGCCGAGTATCGCGCCATCTTCGTGGGCGACGCGACCATGAGCCCGTACGAGATCGCCATGGCGGGCGGCAGCGTGGAGCATTGGAACGAGGAGCCGGGCAGCGCCTGGCTCACCCGCATGACCGCGCAGTGGCGCCGCGCCGCCTGGCTGAACCCGGCCCCGGTGGCGGATTGGGGTCACACGCAGTCGATCGGCATGGTGCACGCGCTGATGGAAAAACGCATGTTCCCGCTGACCGTCGCCGGGCTGGACGACATGGCGCGGGAGCTGACGCGGTAGGCGCGTGACCGAAGCCCCCTCCTGTTCGGGCAGGGCTGTTATATTTAGCACCTCCCCCCCCCCCCGGCCAAAACCCTCTCCCGCTGGCGGGAGAGGGCAGGGTGAGGGTGGCCGGCCAAGCGGCAACCGGTTCCGAGATTGGCTTCAAACGGGCAACGCCACCCTCACCCCGACCCTCTCCCGCCAGCGGGAGAGGGAGCCGCGCCAGTTGCAATGCCTCCGACGGAGTGGGTGAAGCACGGCCGAAATGAACGACTGGCTGGCGCCCGTGCGGGTAATGCCCGCGGCGGCCTCACACCCCTGGAGCCAACGTTGCGTTTGCCGTAAGAAGACGGCTGCCGATGCAGCGTCGCAGCCGGTTGCGACACCCGCCTGACCGAGCCGCCAAGGAGCACCCGATCGATGCCGTCGACCATCTGGGGACCGTTCGACAGCGCCCTGGAAGCCGCCCAGCGCCTCGGGTTGTTCACGGACCAGGTGCTGGACCCGAGCTTCGGCATCACCTGGCTGAGCGACGGCACCCTCTATGCCCTGCGGCCGCCCCGTTACGATGGCGACGGGAACGGGCAGATCGTGACGTTCGGCGTACGCCACGTCGTTCCGCCCCCGCCCAAGCCCAAGGGCCTAGTGCAGAACGTCAAGGCATGGTTCTGGCACCAGATGGAAATACAGGGCCAGATGGCGATTGCCCAGGGGCAGGCCAATCTCGCCATGGGCCAGGCGCTCGATAACGCCATCGGCAACCTGTACCACAAGGCGGTCGGCAAATACCGCGACGACACGGAAGGCGTCGCCTTCGACATCGCCGCCGTCGCGCTGTCCATCTTCCTGATCGCCACGGGCACGGCGGAGGTGCTGGGGGTGATCGCCTTGGTCGGCGGCGTGGCGCTGCTTGTCATGGATGGCGCGGCCTACGGCACCGAGCTGGCCGGTGACGACGAGACGGCCGAGAACATCAAGGACGCCACCTTCCCGTTCCGCTGCCTTGCCATGCTGGCGACGTTGCCGGACGCCTTTTGGAACGTCGGCAAGGTCATGGTGGAAGGCGGCAAGCTTTCCGCCGAAGCCGCCCGGATCGACAACACGGTCGCCCGGGCCACCGCCGATGCGGACCGGTCGATGGCGGCCGGCGGCAAGGCCGGCGACGCGCTCGCCCAGAGCCGGGCTGCCGCCCGTGCCCGGAAGTATGCCGAGATCGGGGAGCGCGCGCGTGGCAAGGCCTTGGCCGCCCGGCAGAAGCTGGCCGCCTTTCTGTCCGCCAACGTGGCCGGTCGCGCCTTGATCGCGCCGAGCACCCTGCTCCTGATCAAGGAAGTGAGGGAGGACGACAAGGAGGACCATCGCGGCAAGCTGAACGCCTGGCTGCACCGCTACTTCTTCCACGTTTCCTCCGTGCATCGGGAAAAGCGCACATGAGCGACAGCACGCTGACCGTCGGCCCGGGCGACGCGGTGCGCTGCGCGCTGGGCCTGCTCCTGCCGGCCTGGTTCTACACCGCGGGCGCCATCATCGGCATTTCCGCCGCGCTGGGGCTGTGGAGCAGCGGCGTGAACGTCGCCGCCGCCGTGGTCGGCTTCGCGGTGGCCGCCGGTGTGGAGGTGCTGCGCCGGGTGGTGCTGGCCACCCGGCCGGGCGGCGGGCAGGGCGCCACGGCGGCGTTGCGGGCGGCTGCCTGGGGGATGCTGGTTGCCGCCCTGCCCATCATCGCCGTGCTGGCCGCCGACCTGTTCACGCAATGCTTCGGCACCGCGTGCGGCGGCGGCAATGCCCGCATCCCGCTGATCCTGTGGCTGGTGATCTGCGCCCTGCTGCTGCTCACGGCGCCGCTGACGCTGAGCCTGCTTCGCCGGTCCGCCTGGTTGCAACCGCGCGGCTAGGCCGGGGCGATCTCTCCGGAAGTCCTGGATTATGCCCCGCTCGGTGACCGGGTTTGTTAAGGTCACACGGAGAGCTTGTTCCATCTGGTTGCCCGGCGTAGTTTCAGCATTGTCGCGAAAAACGACGGCCTGATTTTTACCGACACGGTCGGCAAGCTGTCGCGCATACGTCAGCCCTGCAGGGTCTGGCCAGCGTCTCCGAAATCAATCGCCTGACAATCCCGTCGGGTCGATGGCGTCGCCAGTGTCCATGGATGCTGGCGCGCTTGATGGAGCGCTGGAATGAAAAACGATATCGCCATCATCGGTGGGGGCCTGGGCGGCCCGATGCTAGCCCGCGTCCTCCATGTGAATGGCATTGCCGCGACAATCTACGAAGCCGAGGCAGGAGCCGGGGCGAGGACGCAAGGGTACCTGCTCGACATCCACGAGGAGAACGGTCAGCGCGCGCTCAAGGACGCGGACCTGTTCGATGCGTTCGTGACGCTTGCACGCCCTGGCGAGGACGCCAAGCGGGTCGTCGACAAGGATGGCGGTATCCTGTTCGACAAACCCGGCAACGTCTCCACCGCCCGGCCGGAGGTGGACAGGGGCGAGCTTCGGCACATGCTTCTCGCATCGCTCCCGGAGGGGACGGTCAGGTGGAACCACAAGGTGACGGCCGTCGCGACGCATGGCCGCCGGCCCACGATCACCTTCGCGGACGGGGCGACGGCATCGGCCGATCTGATCATTGGCGCGGACGGGGCCTGGTCGAAGGTCCGCTCGCTGCTTTCCGACATCAAGCCTGCCTATACCGGCACGTGCTTTATCGAGGTCGCGCTCCTCGACGGGGCCGCAACCCATCAGGCCTCCGTAGACGCAATCGGCAGCGGCACGCTCATGGCAGTCGCTCCGGGGAAGGGCATCATGGTGCATCGTTACCCGGACGGGACCGCGCGCGGCTACGCGGCCCTGAACAAGCAGGAAGACTGGATACGGTCGATTGACTTCGGCGACGCGCGCGCCGGCCTCGGGCATGTGGCCGAGCAGTTCGAGGATTTTGCGCCGCACCTGACCGCGTTCCTCACCGCCAGCGACACTGCCCCGGTTCTTCGCCCGATATACGCGCTGCCGGTCGGCTATCGGTGGGACCGGGTGCCGGGGCTCACCTTGCTGGGCGACGCGGCGCATCTCATGTCCCCTTTCGCCGGCGAAGGGGCGAACTTGGCTTTGTTTGACGCCGCAGAGCTTGCCAAAGCGCTCGTCGCCCATCCGGGGGACGTCGAAGCCGCGCTCGCAGGTTACGAGGCCGGGCTGTTCCCCCGCAGCGCCAAAGTCGCCGAAGCGTCCGCAGCGAACCTCACCCGGTTCTTCGGCGAGGCCGCACCGGGCACCGTGGTGGACCTGTTCCAGGGCATCTCGTGAACAATCAATAATGACAAGGCTACCGACTATATCGCCTCGTGGCTGGTTCGTGGCTATGTGGCCGTAATGTTCGTGGTCAGCCAAATCATCAAATTGGCTGTATTCAGTACCGATCCGACTTTGCCAGAAATAATAATGCGGTTAGGCGACAACCTATCCACCGTCACAGTAACAGGTCCGCCGCCTTCTACACGATCCCCTTCTCCCGCAGCGCCGCGACCTCCGCCGCCGACAACCCCAGCCGTTCCGTCAACACCGCCTGCGTGTGCTCCCCCAGCACGGGCGGCGGCACGCGGTAGCTGACGGGGGTCTCGCTCAGCCGCACCGGGTTGGCGATCACCTTCACGCCCTCCGGCGTGGCGGCGTGCGGCATGTGCACCACGGCGCCGCGCGCCTGCACCTGTGGGTCGGCGAACACCTCGGCCAGGGTGTTGATCGGGCCGCAGCCGATCTTCAGCGCTTCCAGCCGGTCCACCCACCAGCCGGTCGGGTGCTGCTTCAGCACGGGCGTCAGCGTGTCCGTCACCAGGGCGCGGTTGGCCACGCGGGCGGCGTTGGTGGCGAAGCGCGGGTCGGCCAGCAGGTGCGACAGCTCGAACGCGTCGCAGAAGCGCTTGAAGGTCGGGTCGTTGCCGACCGACAGCACCATGAACCCGTCCTCGGTGGGGAACACCTGGTAGGGCACGATGTTGGGGTGCTGGTTGCCCAGCCGGGCCGGGTTCTCGCCGGTCGCCAGATAGTTCATGCCCTGGTTGGCCAGCCAGGCGACGTGCGTGTCCAGCATGCCGATATCCACCTGCTGGCCTTGCCCGGTCGCGTCCCGGTGGCGCAGCGCCGCCAGCACGCCGATGCAGCCGTACAACCCGGCGAACAAATCCGCCACCGGCACGCCCACCTTTTGCGGCAGCCCGTCCGGCTCCCCGGTCAGGCTCATCACGCCGCCCATCGCCTGCACCAGGCTGTCATAGCCGGGGCGCGGCGCGTATGGCCCGGTTTGCCCGAACCCGGTGATGGAGCAGTAGACCAGCCGCGGGAACCGGGCGTGCAACTGCTCGTATCCCAGGCCGTACTTGGCCAGCGCGCCCACCTTGAAGTTCTCCACCAGGATGTCGCATTGCTCGATCAGCCGCAGCGCCAGCGCCTGGCCGTCCGGGGTGGCGATGTCCAGCGTGACGGAGCGCTTGTTGCGGTTCACGCCGACGAAATAGGCGCTTTCCTCCGTGCCCGGCATGACGGGCGGCGCGAAGCCGCGCGTGTCGTCGCCGCTGCCGGGCTTTTCCACCTTGATCACGTCGGCGCCGAGGTCACCCAGCATCTGCACGCAGGTCGGCCCGGCCAGCACCCGCGTCAGGTCGAACACCGTCACGCCGTGCAACGGCCCCTTGGCTTGCTCCACCCAACGCCTCCCGCCTTGTCCGGCCCGCGCACCGGGGCCATTGTGTTGCTTCGGCTTACAAGCAGACCGCCTTGGGAGGCAAACCAATGCTGGACCGACCGCAACTGGCCGCCGAGGCACCGCTGCTCGACGAGCGCGCGCTGGCCCGCAGCCTGTCCGGGCAGCACCTGATCGGCGGCCGCTTCGTGCCCGCCCGCTCCGGCAAGAGCTTCGCCGTGGTGAACCCGGCCACGGGGGAGGAGGTCGGCCGGGCCGCCGAGGGCGACGCCGCGGATGTGGCGGCGGCGGTGGAGGTGGCAGACGCCGCGCAGAAGGACTGGGCCCGCATGCCGTCCCGCAAGCGGGGCGCCCTGGTCAGCCAATGCGCCGCCCTGCTGCGCGAGCACGTGGAGGAGCTGGCCCGGCTGATCGCGCTGGAAACCGGCAAGGCGCTGCGCACCGAAAGCCGGGTGGAAGCCAACACCATCGCCGACATCTTCGAGTTCTTCGGCGGCCTGGGCGGCGAGTTGAAGGGCGAATCGGTGCCCTTCGCCCCCAACGTGCTGTCCGTCACGGTGCGGGAGCCGCTGGGCGTGGTGGGCGCCATCATCCCGTGGAACGTGCCCATGCTGCTGATGGCGCTGAAGGTCGCCCCGGCGCTGGTGGCCGGCAACACGGTGGTGGTGAAGTCGGCGGAGGAAGCGCCGCTGACCGTGCTGCGCGTGTGCGAGCTGGTGAACCGCATCCTGCCCGCCGGCTGCTTCAACATGCTGTCCGGTTTCGGCCCGGAATGCGGCGGCCCGCTGGTCGCCCACCCGAAGGTGCGCAAGGTGACGTTCACCGGCAGCGTGGAGGTCGGCCGCATCGTCTCCAAGGCGGCGGCGGAAAAGCTGATCCCGGTGACGCTGGAGCTGGGCGGCAAGTCGCCCATGCTGGTGTTCGCGGATTGCGACTTCGACCGCACGGTGGCCGGCGCGCTCACCTCCATGCGCTTCACCCGCCAGGGGCAAAGCTGCACCGCGGCCAGCCGCATCTACGTGGAGCAGCCGATCTTCCAGCGCTTCGTCGACGCCATGGCGGAGAAGGTGGACGCCATGGTGATGGGCGACCCGCTGGACGAGAAGACCGATATCGGCACCATCATCAGCACGGAGCAGTTCGGCAAGGTCCAGCGCTATATCGAGCAGGGCAAGGCCACCGCCGGCGCCGAAGGCCGCGCCTGTTCCGCGATGCCCGCCGACCCGGCCTTGAAGAAGGGCTTGTTCATCCAGCCGCACATCTTCACCAACCTGCCGGATGACAGCCCGCTGGTGCAGGAAGAGATCTTCGGCCCGGTCACCTGCATCTTCCCGTTCGACGAGGCGGAGGACGTGCTGGCCAAGGCGAACGGCACGGAATACGGGCTTGCCGCGTCCGTGTGGACCAACAACCTGAAGGTCGGGCTGGACCTGGCGCATCGGCTGGAGGCCGGGCTGGTGCAGATCAACCAGAACTTGGTCGTGCAGGCCAACCTGTCCTATGGCGGGGTGAAAAGCAGCGGGCTCGGCAAGGAAGCCAGCCTGGAAGCGATGCTGGAGCATTTCATGCACAAGAAGACCATCATGGTGAATTACGGCTGACATGGCCAAGGAGTGGGACATCCCGTCCGAGTTGCAGCCGGACCCGGCTGACTACAGCTTCGACCTCGATGCGGTGCTGAGCGCCGTGGTGGGGCTGCGCGCCACCGCGCCGTCCGACGCCTTCACCGCCGCCGCCCTCGGCACCGACCGGGAAGGCTCCGGCGTGGTGATCGGCGATGACGGGCTGTTGCTGACCATGGGCTACCTGATCACGGAAGCGGAAACGGTGTGGATCACCTCCGCCGACGGGCGCGCCACGCCGGGCCATGCGCTGGCTTTCGATGGGGAGACCGGGTTTGGACTGGTGCAGCCGCTGGGCAAGCTCAACCTGCCGAAGCTCGAGTTGGGCGAAAGCGCGGCCGTGAAGCTGGGCGACTCCGTGCTGTTCGCGTCCTCCGGCGGGCGGCGGCGGGCGATCGAAACGAAGGTGGTCGGGCGGCAGGAGTTCGCCGGCTATTGGGAATACCTGCTGGACGAGGCGATCTTCACCGCCCCGGCGCATCCGTTCTGGGGCGGCGGCGCCTTGATCGGGCCCGACGGCAAGCTGCTGGGCGTGGGCTCGCTGATCCTGCAGCAGGGCGACGGCAAGGGGCGGCGGCACGACATGAACATGATCGTGCCGATCGACATGCTGGGCCCGGTATTGAACGATCTGCGCCGCTTTGGCCAGGTGAATCGCCCGGCCCGGCCATGGCTGGGCGTGTATGCCATGGAGGATGACGAGACGGTGGTGATCGGCGGCCTGGCGGATGGCGGCCCGGCGGACCGCGCGGGGTTGCGCACCGGCGACCACGTGCTGTCGGTGGAGGATGAGGAGGTCACCGACCTGGCTGGGCTGTGGCGCGGTGTCTGGGCCTGCGGGCCGGCCGGGTCGAAGGTGACGCTGATGGTGCGCCGCGACGAACGCCAACTGCCGGTCAGCATCGCCACGGTGGACCGCCGCAGCCTGCTGAAATCCCCCAGGATGCATTGAGGCCGCCATGACCAGGATCGCCGTGCTGGACGACTATCAGGGCGTGGCGCTGGACATGGCGGACTGGTCCGCGGTGCAGGCCAGGGCCGAGGTCACGGTGTTCCGCGACAATCTGGCGGCAGACCCGGACGCGCTGGTGCAGCGGCTGCTGCCGTTCGACGCCATCTGCGTGATGCGGGAGCGCACGCCGCTTCCTGCCGCCGTGCTCGACCGGCTGCCGAACCTGTCCTTCATCAGCTCCACCGGTCCCCGCAACGCGTCCATCGACCTGGACGCGACGCGGGCGCGGGGCATCGCCGTCAGCAGCACCGGCTACACCGCGCATGGCGCCATCGAGCTGACTTGGGCGCTGATCCATGCGGCGGCGCGGCACATCCCGGCGGAGGCCGCCTCGTTCCGCGCCGGCGGCTGGCAGGTCGGCGTGGGCGGCGACCTGCAAGGCAGCACGCTCGGCGTGATGGGGCTCGGCCGCATCGGCCAGGCGGTGGCGCGGGTCGGCCTGGCGTTCGGGATGGACGTGATCGCGTGGAGCCAGAACCTGACGGCCGAGGCGGCGACGGCGGCCGGTGTGCGGCTGGTGGACAAGGCGACCCTGCTGCGGGATGCCGACTACCTCACGCTGCACCTGGTGCTGTCGGCGCGCAGCCGCGGCATCGTGGGCGCCGCGGAGTTGGCGCAGATGAAGCCCGCGGCCTGGCTGGTGAACACCTCCCGCGGTCCGCTGGTGGAGGAGGCTGCGTTGGTGGACGCGCTGGAGCGCCGGGTGATCGCGGGCGCGGCGCTGGACGTGTTCGATGTCGAACCGCTGCCCGCCGGCCACCAATTCCGCACGCTGCCGAATGTCATGGCGTCGCCGCATATAGGCTTCGTGACGACAAGGACTTATGAGATATTCTTCACGGACACCGTGGAGAACCTGCTCGCTTGGATGGACGGGACGCCGATCCGGACGATGTGACGGCGGCCCGGGTTCGTTCCCGGGCTTGGTCGGCGGTCCTCGCGTTGCCGCTGGCGCTGGCCACCATGGGCGCGGCGCAACCGTCGCCGGCGCAGTTGCAGGCGGTGGACCAGCGGCGGGCGGCCGAACTGGCCGCGGTGCGCGCGGCCTCGGCGCGACAGGCCCAGGCGGAATCGGACGCGCGCCGGCTGGCGCAGGACCGCGTGGCGACCGCGGCCTCGTTGCGCACGCTGGAGCAGGCGACCGCGGACGCCGCCACCACGGTGGCCGACCTGGCGCGCCGGCGGGACGAGGCGGAAGCCCGGCTGCAAACCCGCGCGGCGGAGTTGGAGCCGCTGCTGCCGTTGATCGAGCGCTTGTCGCTATACCCCGCGGAAACGCTGCTGGCGGTGCCCGGCGGCCCGCAATCCTCCTTGACCGGCCTGCTGGTGTTGAAAGGCGTGGCCCGGCAGTTGGAAACGGACGCCGAAGCGATGCGGGCGGAGCAGGCGGAGGTCGCGCGGTTGACCGAAGCCATGGCGGAGCAAGGCCGCCACCTGTCGGACGCCCAATCCGCCCAGGCCGTGCAGGCCGCCGCCTTGGACCGGCAGATCGCCGATGCCCAGGCCCGTGGCAAGGAAGCGGAGGATGCCGCCGCCGCCGCCGCCCAGCGAGCCGCCGAGCAGGCCGGGCAGGCGCAAACCCTGCGGGCGGCGCTGACCCAGTTGGACCTCACCCGGCGGCAGGACGAGGCGCTCGCCAAGGCAGAGGCGGCACGGGCCGAGCGCCAGCGCCAGGATGCCGCCGCTGCGGAGGCGCGCCGGCGCCAGGTCGCCCTGGCACAACCGGCTGGGCCGGGCTTGGACGGGACGCACGGCCAGTTGGGTGCGCCGGTGGCCGGCAGCGTGATCAAGGCGTTCGGCGAGCCGGGCGATGCCGGCACCACCACAGGAATCTCCTACGCCGTGCCGCCGGCCGCCCGGGTGTCGGCGCCCTGCGGCGGCAAGGTGGTGTTCGCCGGGCCGTTCCGCTCCTTCGGCCAGTTGATGATCGTGGATTGCGGCGGCGGCTACCATTTCGTGCTGGCCGGGCTGGAACGGCTGGACGTGGCGGTCGGCCATCCGGTGCAGTTGGGCGAGCCGGTCGGGGTGATGCCGGCCTGGGACCCGCGGACGCCGGGCAGCCGGCCCCTGCTTTATTTGGAGCTGCGGCAGCAGGGTCAGCCGATTAATCCTGCGCCATTTTTACGCGGACGCTCGTGACGGTGGCAGGAAACGCCTCTATGTGCAACGGTGGCAGAGACGTTCCGTGCCGTGCGGGCGTCGAGGGGATATAGCATGAAGTTCCGGTCCGGGCTTTTCGTAGGCGCTGCGTTCCTCGCGGGCGTGGCCGTGGGCCCGGCCTCCGGCCTGTTCACCGGCGGCTCCCCCTGGGCCATCGGCGCCGCGCAGGCGCAGGATGCCGGGCGCACCGACACCTACAAGCTGCTTCGCCTGTTCGGCGACGTGTTCGACCGCATCCGCGCGGAGTACGTGGAGCCGGTGAATGATCGCGACCTGGTGGAAAACGCCATCAACGGCATGCTGACCGGGCTGGACCCCCACAGCTCCTACATGAACGCCAAGGCGTTCCGCGACATGCAGGTGCAGACCCATGGCGAGTTCGGCGGGTTGGGCCTGGAAGTGACGCAGGAGAACGGCATCATCAAGGTGGTGTCGCCGATCGACGACACGCCGGCGGCCCGGGCCGGCATCAAGTCCGGCGACCTGATCACCACCATCGACAAGACCACCGTGCAGGGCCTGTCGCTGAACGAGGCGGTGGACAAGATGCGCGGCCCGCCCAACAGCCCCATCCACCTGGTGATCAAGCGCGAGAACGTCGACAAGCCGGTGGAGCTGACGCTCAACCGCGAGGTCATCCACATCCAGGTGGTGAAGAGCCATCTGGAAGGCGATGTCGGCTATGTCCGGCTGACGCAGTTCAACGAGCAGACGGACAGCGCCATGCGCGCGGCGGTCGCCAAGTTCCGCCAGCAGCTCGGCGACAAGCTGAAGGGCATCGTGCTGGACCTGCGCAACAACCCGGGCGGGCTGCTGGACCAGGCGGTGAGCGTGTCGGACGACTTCATCGAGCAGGGCGAGATCGTGTCCACCCGCGCGCGCCATCCGGAAGACAGCCAGCGGTGGAATGCCAAGCCGGGCGATATCACCGGCGGCGTCCCGATCGTGGTGCTGACCAATGGCGGCAGCGCGTCGGCCAGCGAGATCGTGGCCGGCGCGTTGCAGGACCATCAGCGGGCCATCATCCTCGGGCGGCGCACCTTCGGCAAAGGCTCCGTGCAGACGGTGATCCCGTTGCCGGGCAACGGGGCCATGCGGCTGACCACCGCGCGCTACTACACGCCGTCCGGCCGGTCGATCCAGGGGCTGGGCATCACGCCGGACATCCCCGTGGCGGAAAGCCGCACCGAAACGGCGCATTTCGGGCCGGAGCGCGAGGCCGACCTCAACCACGTGCTGACCAACCAGGGCGGCACGCCGGCCACGCCGCAGGCGCCGCGGACCGACTTGCCGCCGATCGCAAGCTCCATCCCGAAGATGCCGCCGGAAAACTGGCCGACCTTCGACGCGGCCAAGCCGGAAACGGATTTCCAGTTGCAGCAGGGATTGGTGGTGGTGCGCGCCATGGCGACGCAGCAGCAACGGCACGCCGACCGGTAGCGTTCGGGCCGCGCCGTGGCCCGTGGCGGGGCAGTGAAGGCCAAAGGCTCCGGTTGGCGCGGCCTGGGAATGTTCTGGGCGGTGGCGGTTGCCGCGACCGGGGCCGGGGCCGGCGCGCTGCAATACCTCGGACCGCCCGGCAGCCACCCAGCGCCGGGCCATGCGCCCCCGGTGCATGCGGACACCCATGCGCCGGCCGAGCATGCGGATGCCCATGCGCCGGCGCCTGCCCACGGCGTTCCCGTTGCGGCAACCCATGGGCCGCCGGAGGCTCGGCCGAACACACCTCCCGGGACGATCCCGGCGCCGGACCCGGCCTTGCTGGAGCCAGCGCCGGACTTCCGCGACGCGAAGCTGCCGCGCATTGCCGCCGACGGGCGGATGTCGATGCAGGCCTATGCCCGCCCGTTCGACCCGGCCGACAAGCGCCCGCGCGTGGCCATTCTCGTGGCGGGGCTCGGCCTGTCGGACGCGGACAGCCGCGCGGCGATCGACGGCCTGCCGCCTGCCGTCTCGGTCGGGGTTTCGCCGTATAGCCGCGATCCGGACGCCTTGTTGGCCGGCGCGCGGGCGCGTGGGCGCGAGTTCTTCGTAACCTTGCCGATGGAAAGCCAGGGCTATCCGCAGAACGATTCCGGCGTGCACGCCCTGATGACCGGGGTCGACCCCGGCCAGAACGATCGCAACCTGGAATGGGTGCTGTCCCGCATGCAGGGCGAGGTGGGCGTGACCGGCGCGTCGGACGGGCTGCGCGGAGAGCGCTTCGCGGCCGCGCCCGGGGCGATCGGGCCGGTGCTGAAGCAGTTGGCGGAACGCGGGTTGATGTATGTCGACCCCCGCCCGAGTGCATCGCCCGGGCAGGCGGCTTTCCCGGGGCCGGTCGTCACCGTCACCCTCGTGGTGGACGACGTGCAGGACCCGGCGGCGATCGACGCGCGGTTGCAGGAGTTGGAAAAGCGGGCACGCGACGGCGACCGCGTCGTGGGCCTCGCCGGCCGCCCGCGGCCCGTGACGCTGGAGCGCATCGCCAGTTGGGCGCGGGGCCTGGACGGGCGTGGCGTGGTGCTGGTGCCGGTGAGTGCCTTCCTGCCGAGGAGTACGCCGAAATGAGCGACCTGCCGTATCGCCCCAACGTGGGCGCGGCGCTGTTCGACCGGCGCGGCCGCATCTTCGTCGCACGCCGGGCAAACCTGCCGAATGCCGAAGGCGCGCCGGGGGGCTGGCAACTGCCGCAGGGCGGCATCGACGCGGACGAGAACCCCCGCGTTGCGGTGTTGCGCGAGCTGGAGGAGGAGATCGGCACCGCCAACGCCACCATCATCGGCGAACACGCGGACTGGCTGACCTACGACCTGCCGCCGCATCTGCTTGGCCGCTCCTTCGGCGGACGCTATCGCGGGCAGCGGCAGCGCTGGTTCGCCCTGCGCTTCAGCGGGGAGGATGCCGACATCCGGCTGGACCGCGACCCGCATCCGGAGTTCGACGCCTGGCGCTGGGCGGACTTCGCCGACCTGCCGAGCCTGGCCGTGCCGTTCAAGCGGGATATCTACCAGACGCTCGCCGCCTCGTTCGCGCGCTTCGCCGTGCCCGGTTGATCAGCGGGGGGCCGGGGTCGCCGCCAACGGCACCGCGGCGTCGCTGCGGCTGCCGTGCATTTCGGCGTAGGCCCGGGTGAACTCCGCGCCGAGCAGGAAGATTTGCGACGAGTAGTACACCCACAGCAGCACGATCGCGAGCGCGCCGGCCGCCCCGAAGCTGCTGGCGACGGCGGTGCTGCCGATATACAGGCCGATCGCCGTCTTGCCGATCTCGAACAGCAGCGCGGTGACGACGGCGCCGATCCCCACGTCCTTCCAGTGCAGCTTGCGGTCCGGCAGGATCTTGTAGATCGCGGCGAACAGGACCGTGATCAGCAGGAACGAGATGGCGAAGTTCAGCAGGCCAATCAGGAACGCCGCCTCGGGCACGATGCCGCCGATATAGGTCTGCACCACGGTGATGCCGGCGCTGACCACCAGGCTGACCATCATCAGGAAGCCGAGGGCGGCGACCAGCCCCAGGCTCAGCGCCCGCGCCTTGACCAGCCGGCCCACCGTCGTGCCCGTCGGTTCCGCCCGCCAGATGGCGTTCAGCGCCGACTGCATCTCCCCGAACACGCCGCTGGCGGTGATCAGCAGCGTGATCAGGCCGATGACCGTCGCCAGCGTGCCGGATTTGCTTTGCCATGCGCTGCGCACCATGCCCTGCACGGCCACGGCCGCCTCGCGCCCCATCAGCCCTTGGATCTGCCGCGCCAACGCGCCCTGCGCCGCTTCCTCGCCGAACGCGATGCCGGCGATGGCGACGATGATGACCAGCACCGGGGCGAGCGAGAACACGGTGTAGTACGCGATGGCGGCGCCGCGGCTGAGCGCGTTGTCGTCGATGTAGCCGTTGACGCTTGCCTTGATCAGGGTCCAGGTGTTGCCCAGCATGAACGATCCCGCTGCTTCGGTTCGGCAACGGCTAACACGCCGGGCGGGTTACGGGGAGCATGGGTTTGCAGCGTTTCAAGGGCACCGACAACTATATCGCCTCGCGTGACCTGGAGGTCGCGGTCAACGCCGCCGTGGCGTTGCAGCGGCCGCTGCTGATCAAGGGAGAGCCCGGCACCGGCAAGACGGTGCTGGCGCACGAGGTGGCAAAGGCGTTCGGCCGCGACCTGATCGAGTGGCACATCAAGTCCACCACCAAGGCGCAGCAGGGGCTGTATGAATACGACGCCGTGTCCCGCCTGCGCGACAGCCAATTGGGCGACGCCCGGGTGGCCGACATCGGCAACTACATCGTGCGCGGCAAGCTGTGGGACGCGTTCGAGGCCGACGCGCCGGCGGTGGTGCTGATCGACGAGATCGACAAGGCGGATATCGAGTTCCCCAACGACCTGCTGCTGGAACTCGACCGCATGCAGTTCCACGTCTACGAAACCCAGAAGACGGTGTCCGCGCGGCACCGCCCGGTGGTGATCATCACCTCCAACAACGAGAAGGAGCTGCCGGACGCGTTCCTGCGCCGCTGCTTCTTCCACTACATCCGCTTTCCCGACCGCGAAACGATGGACCGCATCGTGGAAGCGCATTACCCCGGGTTGAAGCAGGATTTGGCGCGCGAGGCGCTGAACGTGTTCTTCCAAATCCGCGACGTGCCCGGATTGAAGAAGAAGCCGGCCACCAGCGAGCTGTTGGATTGGTTGAAGCTGCTGATGATCGAGGACCTGCCCGCGGACGCCCTGCGCTCCCGCGACGCGCACCTGGTCATCCCGCCGCTGCACGGTGCCCTGCTGAAGAACGAGCAGGACGTGCATCTGTTCGAGCGACTGGCCTTCCTGCACCGCCGCGGCGGGTAGCGCCGTCGGGCAGGGCAACCCTCTCCCGCTGGCGGGAGAGGGAGCCACGTTCGCTTTCCTTTTATCCGACCCGCTGCGCCAAGGCCCAGGCCGTCTCGGCCAAAGCGCGGAACTTGGTGCCCACGGTGAGCGCCCGGGCATCCGCCGCGTTGCCGTCCACTGCCCGGCGATACACGCCGGCGGCGATGGCGGCCCAGCGGAACAGCGAGAACACCACGAAGAAATCCAGGTCGGTCACGCCGCTCCGCCCGGTGCGGCGGCAATAGGCGGCGACGTACTCCGCCTCGGCGGGGATGCCGTCGGTGGCGGCGCCGAGCAGGCCTTCCATCGCTTCCGGCAGGCGCCACGGGATGCAGTTATACGCCAGGTCCGCCAGCGGGTGGCCGAGCGTGGAAAGCTCCCAATCCAGCACCGCCACGACGCGCGGCTCGGTCGGGTGGAAGATCAGGTTGCCCAGCCGGAAGTCGCCATGGGCGACCGCGGTCTCGTCCGCCGCCGGCGTATGGGCCGGCAGCCACGCCATCAGCCGGTCCATTTCCGGCACCTTGCCCGCGTCGGACGCGACGTATTGCCTGCTCCAGCGGTCGATCTGCCGGGCGACATAGTTTTGCGGGCGGCCGAAGCCGGACAGCCCGGCCGCCTGCCAGTCCACGCCGTGCAACGCCGCCATGACGCGGTTCATGTCGTCATACATCGCCGCGCGATCGGCCGGCGCGACCCCTGCCAGCGTGCGGTCGGCGAACACGCGGCCGGGAACGTGGTCCATGACGTAGAACATCGTGCCGATCACGCCGTCATCGCGGCACAGCAGCCGCATGGGCGCCACCGGCACGGCGCTGCCGGCCAGGGCGGACTGCACGGTGAACTCCCGGTCCACCGCATGGGCGGACGGCAGCAGCGTGCCCGGCGGCTTCTTGCGCAGCACGTACTCCGCGCCGGGCGTGTGCAGGTGGAACGTGGGGTTGGATTGGCCGCCCTGGAACTGCCGCACCGTCAGCGGCCCGGCGAAGCCCGGCAGCTCGGTCGCCAGGAAGTCGGTGAGCCGAGCTTCGTCAAACCGGTGGGCGGCCAGCGGCGGCACCAGCACCGCGGCCCCAACTGACAAGCCCTCTCCCGCCAGCGGGAGAGGGAGACGAAGCGGAGGTTCGGTCATTCCAGCGCGGCGCCGCCGACCGTGATGCCGCCGTCGATCACGAAGGTCTGCCCGGTGGTGAAGCTGCCAGCCGGGCTGGCCAGGAAGATCGCGGCGCCGGCGATCTCGTCCGGCTCGCCGATGCGGGGCAGCGGGCTGTCCTTGACCCGCTTGGCGAGCACCGCCGGGTCTTCCCACAGCGCCCGGGCGAAGTCGGTCTTCACCAGGCCGGGCGCGATGCAGTTGGCGCGGATGTTCTGCCGGCCCCATTCCACCGCCAGGTTACGCACCAGCGCCGCGTCCGCCGCCTTGGAGATGCCGTAGGCGCCGATCGTCGGCGTGCCGCGCAGGCCGGCGATGGAGGAGATCACGATGATCGCCCCGCCGCCCCGCGCCGCCATCTGCGGCAGCACCATGTTGCACAGCCAGAAGTTGGACCGCACGTTCGACCCCATGATGCGGTCGAACGCCTCGTCCGGGCAGTCGATCGACGGGCCGAAATACGGATTGACCGCGGCGTTGCACACCAGGATGTCGATCCCGCCCCACTGGGCGATCGTGCCATCGACCAGCGCCTGCAACTGCTCCTTGTGGCCGATATTGGCGGGCAGCACGATCGCCTCGCCGCCCTTGGCCGTGATGCCGGCCGCCACTGCCTCGCACGGCTCCTTCTTGCGGGACGACACGACGACCTTGGCGCCGTGTTCCGCCATGCGCTCGGCGATGGCGCGGCCGATCCCCTTGGAGCTGCCGGTGACGAGCGCGACCTTGCCGGTCAGGTCGAACAGGGTGCTCATTCTGCGGCTACGTTCGGCCGGGCCGGCTTGTATTTCGCCAGTTCCAGGCGGCCGAGCTGGTGCTGGTGCACCTCGTCCGGGCCGTCCACGATCCGCATGGTGCGGGCGTTGGCGTACATCTTGGCCAGGCCGAAATCGTTCGACACGCCGCCGGCGCCGTGCATCTGCATCGCCCAATCCAGCACCTGGCAGGCCATGTTGGGCACGGCCACCTTGATCTCCGCGATCTCCCGCCGGGCGGCCTTGTTGCCCACCGTGTCCATCTTCCACGCGGCGTGCAGCACCAGCAGGCGGCATTGGTCGATCATGATGCGGCTGTTGGCGATGCGCTCCATCGTGACGCCCTGCTCCGCCAGCGGCTTGCCGAACGGGTGGCGCATCAGGGCGCGGGTGCACATCATCTCCAACCCGCGTTCCGCCAGGCCGATGGTGCGCATGCAATGGTGGATGCGCCCTGGCCCAAGCCGGCCCTGCGCGATCTCGAACCCGCGGCCTTCGCCCAGCAGGATGCTGGACGCCGGCACCCGCACGTCCTCGAACGTGATCTCCGCATGGCCGTGCGGCGCGTCGTCGAAGCCGAAGACCGGCAGCATGCGGTGCACCGTGACACCCGGCGTGTTTCGCGGCACCAGGATCATGGATTGCTGGCGGTGCTTGTCCATGTTGGCCGGGTCGGTCTTGCCCATGACGATGAACACGGCGCACCGCGGATCCCCCGCGCCGGAGGACCACCATTTGCGGCCGTTGATGACGTACTCGTCGCCCTGCCGCTCGATCCGCGTTTCGATGTTGGTGGCGTCGGAGGACGCGACGGCCGGCTCCGTCATGCAGAAGGCGGAGCGGATGATGCCGTCCAGCAGCGGCGACAGCCAGCGCTGCTTCTGCTCCTCCGTGCCATACAGCTCGAAGGTTTCCATGTTGCCGGTGTCGGGGGCGGAGCAGTTGAACACCTCGCTTGCCCATTGCACGCGGCCCATGATCTCCGACAGCGGGGCGTATTCCAGGTTGCTGAGGCCGAAGCCGCGCTTGCTGTGCGCCAGGAACAGGTTCCACAGCCCTTCGGCCTTGGCCACCTGCTTCAGCTCCTCCACGATCGGCACCGGCTGCCAGCGGTCCGCCGCGGCGGCCAGTTGCGCGGCGTAGGTCTTCTCGTTCGGATAGACATGCGCGTCCATGAAGGCGTGCACCCGGGCGCGGAGGCCCTGCACCTTTTCGGAAAACTCGAATTCCATGGTGGCCGCTCCTGGACGGGCGTTGCTTGGCGGCGATACCGCCACGAACGACCGCGGATGGCAAGCAAGCGAACCCCGGTGTAACCGTCGGCGTTGCTGGCGTCAGGTCGCCGGCGATGCGCCGCGAGGAGTACGATCCTGCCCCACACCCTGCCCGATTGGCTGAGCCTGCATGGGCATGCGCCGCTGCTCCAGGGTATGCTGATCCTGCTGGGCACCTTCATCCTGGAAGACGCGGCGACCATCCTGGCGGCGATGGATGTGCAGGTCGGGCGGGTCGCGCTGACGGTCGCCCTGCTCTCGCTCTACCTCGGCATCGTGGTCGGGGATCTGGGCTTGTACGGGTTGGGGCGGCTGGCGGCAGCCACGCCGTGGGCGCGGCGCTGGGCGCCCGCGGACCGCTTCACCCGCGGTGGCGAGTGGTTGCGTGGCCACGTGTTCACCACCGTGTTCGTCAGCCGCTTCCTGCCCGGCGCCCGGTTGCCGACCTACACCGCCTGCGGCTATTTCCGGACCGATTTCCGGCGTTTCACCTTGGCCGCGATCGTCGCGACGCTAATCTGGACGACGCTGCTGTTCACCGTGTCGCTGCGCCTCGGCCGCTACATGGTGGATTACCTGGGCGCGTGGCGTTGGGTCGGCATGGCCGGGTTCGCGCTGACGGTGGTGGTGGCGGGACGGATCGTCGCGCGGCTGCAAGGCGCCCAGCCGTGACCGGATCCACCCTGTCGGTCGGCCGCACCGCCCCGGCGCAGGAGCGGGTGGTGTCGCCGTTCGAGTTCTGGCCGGGGTGGCTGTTCTACGCCCCGGTGGTGCTGCAATGGGTCTGGCTCGGCCTGCGCTACGGCGACATGAGCCTGCCCACCGCCGCCAACCCGACCATCGAAACCGGCGGGCTGTGCGGGGAAAGCAAATCCGCCATCCTGGACATGGCCGGGCCGGAGGCGACGCCATGGATCGCGCCCTATGTCATGCTGCAAGCCGGGCGGGACGACCCGCTGGGCGCGGCGGATGCCAGCGGGTTTTCATGGCCGATGGTCATCAAGCCGGATATCGGCTGCAACGGCACCGGCGTGCGCCTGGTGTCCGACCCCGCCGCGCTGGCGGCCGCCGTGGCCGGCTTCCCGGTCGGGACGCGGTTGATGCTGCAGCGCTATGTGGACGCGCCGGGTGAGGCCGGGCTGTTCTACATCCGTTATCCGCACGAGGCGACCGGGCGCCTCACCTCCGTCACGATCAAGTACCAGCCCACCGTGACAGGCGATGGCCGCTCGACGCTGGAGGCGCTGGTTCGCGCCCATCCGCGGGCGTGCCTGGTGCCGCAGCTCTACCTGCCGCGCCTGGCCCACCGGCTGGCGGAGGTGCCGGCCGCCGGGGAAGCGGTGCCGCTGGTGTTCGCGGGCAACCACTGCAAGGGGTCGGTTTTCCTGGACGGTGCCGACCGGATCACGCCGGATCTGACCCGGCGCATCGACGCGATCGCACGCGCCATTCCCGGCTTCCATTTCGGCCGGATCGACCTGCGCTACCAGTCGGAAGCGGCGCTGCGGCGCGGCCAGGATTTCACCATCCTCGAGGTGAACGGCGTCGGCTCGGAAGCGACGCATATCTGGGACGCCCGATGCACGCTGTGGGAGGCGTATCGGTCGCAGTTCGCGCATTACCGCGCCGCGTGGGAGATCGGGCGGTCGAACCGCGCCAGCGGGCATCGCCCGACCGGACTGCGCGCGCTGTACCAGGCGTGGCGTCGGCAAACCCGGCTGATGGCGTCCTACCCGCCCAACGACTAACGCCGGCTGGTCGGCCCCGGCAGCGGCATGGGCCCGATCTGGTGCACGATGGACGCGATCGCGTCGGCCATCTGCCCGACGGCCTGGCTCATCGCGGCGACCACGTCCGGCGTCCGGGTGCTGGCGGGCGCCACAGTCAGCCGCAACGAGCGGGTGAAGGCGGGATCGTGGCTGCGCCCCTGCTCCACCGCCACCTGCACCAGCAGGATGACCGCCCCAGCCTGGTCAAGGTCGAAGCGCTGCACGTCCAACTCCACGGTGGCGGACGGGTCGACGGAGATGGTGCCCGCCTCGGTGAACACGCTGGTGCCCGGCAGACGCTGTGCCAGGTCCAGCGCCAGCACGCGCCCCATCATGTCGCCCAGCGGCTCGCCCCAACGCTCGCCGCTGTTCAGCGTCAGCCGCGAAACCGAGCTGTCGCGCACGATCTCCGGACGGTCCAGGTAACCGGCCAGCCCCGGGCGGGCGATCTTCACCGCGACCGGTCCACCGCCGAGCGCGTCGCCGGGCACCGCCCGCAGCGTGTAGATGGCCGGGTCGGGCGAGGCGCAACTGGCCAGCCCGATGGCCAGGCCGCCCAGCAGGAGGTTGCGCCGCTTCACCGCTCGGCTCCCGTGTTGGCGCGGCCGCGGATCAGTGCCTCGGGATGACGGTCCAGGAAGTCCGCCAGCAGCCGGATCGACCGCACCCCGTCATTCAATTGCGCCATCAGCCGTTCCAGGTCCCGCGAGAATTGGGAGTTGGCGCCGTAGCCGGTGTTGACGGAGCCGACCAACTGGTTGGCCCCATGCAACGTCTGCTGCAAGTCGTTGCTCACCTCCGGCAGGCGACGCATCAGCGGCGACAGCCCGGCATCGGTGCGCCGCACCAGCCCTTGGATGTCCACCAGGGTGGATGACAGGGCCGTCAGCGCCGACTTCATTTCCGGTCCGCCGACCAGGCCGTTCAAGGCCGCCAGGGCGCCGTTCGCGTTGGCGCCGAGCGCGGCGAACGGGATTTGCCCGATCTTGTTCAGCGTGTCCGTCAACGCCGTGGTGATCCCGCCCAGCCCGCCGCCCTGCGTCGGCAGCACCATGGCGTCGCCTTCGCGCACCACCTTCACCGAGGGCTGGCCTTGCGCGAACTCGAACGACACGGCCAAGGCGCCCGTCAGGTAGCTGATGGTCGACAGCCCGGCGCGCAGGCCACGGTCGACCAGGCGCTGGGTGCCCACCGCGGGGTCCTCGTTCGGATCGCCGCCGATCGGGCTCAAGCGTTCGGGCTGCACCTCGATGGCGACCCGCACGCGCGCCGTGGCCTTTGCCGCATCCAGTTCCAGGCGGATGTCGGTCACGTTGCCGATGGTGATGCCGTAGAACTGCACGGGGGAGCCGACCGCCAGCCCGGCCGTGGTGCTCTGGAAATACAGCACGTAGGGCAGCCGCTGCTTGTATCCGGCGGCGTCCGCCGCCTGCTCGTCGGCGTAGAGCGAGAAGGTCGTATCGGCCTTGGCGCTGGGTGAGTCGCGGCTGTCTTCTGGCGTGCTGAACGCCACGCCGCCGGATAGCACGGCCTGGATCGATTCCAGCTCCACGTGCAGGCCGCTGCCGCCGAAGGCAACCTGCAGGCCGGACGCGTTCCAGAACCGCGATGCGTTACGGACCCATTTGTCGTACGGCGCGCGGACGAAGACGTTGACCGTGATGAGGCCGTTGCCTTCCGGCAAGGTGTAGCCGAGCACCTCGCCCACGACGATGTCGCGGTAGAACACCGGGGAGCCGCTGCCCAACGACCCGATCCGGTGGGTTTGCAGCGTGAAGGTGGTGCCCGGCTCGTCCGAGCGGACGCCTGGCGGGTTTTCCAGCCCGACGAAGTCGCTTTTCGAGTTGCCGCCTTTCTCCGTGCCAGGGTCCATCTCGATGTAGCCGCCGGAGATCAGCGTTTCCAGGCCGGAGATGTTGCTGGCCGACAAGCGCGGCCGCACCACCCAGAACCGCGCCTTGTCGGTCAGGTACGGGTCGGCCTCGCTGGTCATGCGCAGGTGCACGATGACGTGGCTCATATCCGCGGCCAGCCGGATGGCGGTCACCGTGCCGAGGTCGACCGCCTTGTGCCGCACCTTGGTTTGCCCGGCCGTCAGCCCGTCCGCACTTTGGAAGGTAACCACGATTTCCCGCCCGCGCTGCGTCAGCGTGGTGAAGGCGAGGTAGGCGCCGATCACCGCGGCCACGATCGGCAGGATCCAGACCAGGGAAAAGCCCGATTTGCGCCGGACGGACGCTTCAGGAGGGGAGTAGGGACGGGCGGGGTTTACGTCGGGGCCATTCTCAGGCGGGACTTTGTCGCTCATACGGCTCTCGGCTCGGCCGGGACGGGCGCCTGGCGGTTTCGTCGGGGGGCGGGGCGGGCGGGGCGGCTGCGCTCCATTTGCGCGCGAGCCTCGGCTGCATCCCACATGATGCGTGGGTCGAAGCACGACACGGCGATCATCGTCAAGACCACGACGATGCCGAAGCAGATGGCGCCCGCGCCCGGGATCACCGAGGCAAGGGCGCCCGCCTGCACCAGCCCGGCCAGCGTGGCCAGCATGAAGATGTCGATCATCGACCAGCGGCCGATGAAATCAACTAGCCGGTACAACGTCGCGCGGTCGTGCAGCCGCCAGGCGGAGCCGCGTTGCGTGGTGATGAGCATGACCAGCAGGCTCGCCAGCTTCAGCAGTGGCACCATGATGCTGGCGACGAACACCAGCAAGGCGAGCGGCCACATGCCCGCCTCCAGCAGCTCCTTGGCCCCGCCGAGGATGGTGGATGGCTGGCCCGCCCCCAGCCGCGTGAGCGTAAGCACCGGGTAGACATTGGCAGGGATGTAAAGCACCACGGCCGCCACGACGAGCGCCCAGGTGTTGGCGATGCTGTTGGGCCGGCGGGTGCGCACGACGCTGTTGCAGCAGGTGCAGCGATCCCCTTCCTGCCCATACGTGACGCGGCCGCAAACGTCGCAACCCAGGCGGATGCCGTCGCCGCCCCGTGCCGGCGGCACCAGCCCGCGTTCCTGCATGGTTTCCCACATCTCCTCCGGGTCGAGGAAATAGTCGGCCGACACCATCAGCATCATCAGCGCCGCCACGGCGTATAGCGCCACCCCGATATGCACCGTCGCGATCGCGCCCAGCCGCGTGAAGGCGACGAACACGCCGAGCAGGAACACCTCCACCATCGCCCAAGGGCCGATGCGGCGATACCATTTGAAGATGAACGGCAAGCTGCGCGGCGGATTGGCCACGCGCAGGCCCAGCAGCACGGTTAGCATCACCAGGATCTTGGCCAACGGGGCGACGATGGCGGTGAAGGTGACGATGATCGCCAGCTCCCAGGCGCCATTCTGCCAAAATGCGGATGGCAGCGACAGCATGGTGGTGTCACGCTGGTTGCCGAAGATGTCGACCGCCAGGAACGGTGCCAGGATCGCCACGAGATACACGAAGAACGCGCTGACCGTCAGCGCCAGCGCCCGGTTGAACGAGTTCGGCCGGGTGCGCCGCAGGGTCGCATCGCAGCGCAGGCAGTCCGCTTCCCCGTTCGCCGGCAGCGCCGGCAGGTGTTGGAACAGCCCGCAATCCGGACATTCGCGCAGGTGGTCGGAAGGGGCGGGGTGTGGCGGCATGGGCGGCATGGCCGGCAACCTGAACGAGGCGGCTGCGGCCGGCTAGCCGCTACATGCGGGGTCGCGGGGAGTTGTCTCACACTCGCGGCAGCCTGCCAGGCCAGATTTATTGTGCAGTGCAGCACGATGTGCGACACGTGCCGGCATGTCCGCGTCCGCCCTGCCTGCTGCCAGCACCACCACCGCTTCTGGAACCGGCAGCCTCCGCATCCTGCTGATCCTCAGCGCGTTGATGGCCTTCGCGTCCATCTCCACGGACATGTACCTGCCGGCCTTGCCCGCGCTGGGCGCCACCTTCCATACCGAAGCCGGTCGCGTCCAGATGACCCTGTCGGGCTTCCTGGTTGGGTTCAGCCTGGGGCAGTTGCTGTGGGGGCCGATCAGCGACCGCTACGGCCGCCGCATGCCGATCGCCCTGGGCGTCGTGTTGTTCGTGATCGGGTCGGCCGGGTGCGCCTTGTCGGGCACGATCTGGCAGATGATGGCATGGCGCGTGGTGCAGGCGGTCGGCGCGTGCGCCGGGCCGGTGCTGGCGCGTGCCATGGTGCGGGATCTGTATGCGCGGGAACGCTCGGCGCAGATGCTGTCCACCCTGATGCTGGTGATGGGCATCGCGCCGCTGCTGGGCCCGATCCTGGGCGGCCAGGTGCTGTTGATGTGGTCCTGGCGCGGGATCTTCTGGGTGCTGGTGGGCATGGGCGTCCTGGCCCTGGCCGCCTTGCTGGCGCTGCCCGAAACCTTGCCGCCGCAACGCCGCTCGTCCCAGCGGCTCGGCAAGGCGCTGGTTGGCTACGTGGTGCTGGTGCGGCATCCCCGGCTGCTGGGCTATGCGATCGCCGGCGGCTGCTACTATGGCGGCATCTACGCCTACCTGGCCGGGACGCCGTTTGCCTATATCGACTACTACCACGTGCCGCCGCAGGCCTACGGGCTGCTGTTCGGCGTCAACATCGCCGGCATGATGGCGATCAACCTGGTGAACTCCCGCTTGGTGATGCGGCTGGGCACGGAGCGGCTGTTTCGCGTCGGCACGGTGGTGGCCGCACTGGCGGCGGTGGCGCTGGCGGTGGATGCCCGGTTCGGCTGGGGCGGGCTGGCCGGCTTGGTCGTGCCGCTGTTCTGCTACGTCTCGATGCTCGGGTTCATCGTGGCCAACTCCGTGGCCGGCGCGCTGACGGCCTTTCCGCACAAGGCGGGCGCGGCGTCCGCGCTGGTGGGCGCCATGCAGTACGGCAGCGGCATCTTCACCGCGGCCCTGGTCGGCTGGTTCGCCGACGGCACGCCGTGGGCCATGGGCTGGATCATCGGACTGTGCGGGGTGGGCACGCTGCTCAGCGGCATGCTGCTGGTCCGGCCGTCGCGCGGCGGCTAGCCCGCGCACAACATTGCTCACCTCGGGTTGACCGCGTTCCGCGGTCAGGCCGCGGCAACACGGGAACCTCCTTCCGCATCCGGGATTGCAACGACAGCGGGCACCAAGCCGCGCGCTGAGCATCTTGAAAGGAGCCGACATCCCATGAACGTCAGGAACGCGTTGCTTTGCCTCGCCGTGCCGCTCGTAACGGCCGGGTGCACCACGATGGAAGCGCAAATCCGGTCGAGCGGAACGATGGGCCAGCCGGACGCCGACTACGCCAACACCGCTTACGAGCTCGTGCAGATGGACAACCAGGCCGGCAAGCTTGCGGCAACAAAGGCCAGCGACCCGCGCGTGACCTCCCTGGCGAGCACGCTGATGGCGCAGGCGACCGCGTTCACCCCCGGCTTGCTGGGCGCGCTGTCGGCGCAGGGCATCAAGCCGTCGGCCACCTTGCCGCAGGCCGAAGCCAGCGAACTCAGCAAGCTGGGCAGCCTGAGTGGCCCGGCCTTCGACCGTGAGTACGTCGCCGCCGAGTTGGCCATCCACAAGCGGGCCGTGGCCGTATTGCAGAAGGAAGACGCAGCCACCAAGGACGGCGCCCTCCGCTCGCAGGTGCAAATGCAGCTTCCCGCCGTTCAAACCAACCTTCGCACGTTGCAGGGCTTGTCGGACGAGTATGGCAAACAGAAGGGATAGCCGGGCGCGTCAGGGCAGCGGCTCGACGCGGTCAGCGGTCCACGTCGTGTTCGGACCGTAGGACTGGCCGGCGATTTGGTCTTCCACCGTCTTGAGCGTCACGCCGGTGGCCACATCGCGCCAAGACGTGATGATCGAATGATAGAAATTGCCCTCGATCCCGCGGCGTTCATGGGCGAGCTTCAGCACCTGGTAGGTTCGGCCGTCAACGACCATCGGCTCGATGCCCTCGTTCACGAAGCTGTCCGCCCACTGCCAACCGGGAACGGAGCGCGTGACAAACTCCGTTCGCGTGCCGCTCGGCCCCCGCACGGTGGCGACCAGCGCCGGGTAGGCTTGCCCGGCGCCCGGCCAGTCCGATCGCCAAACGCCGAAATAGAAGTCGCCTTCGCCGTCGCCGCGCCTGACGTGGCACAGATCCGGGATGCCGGGCACCGCCCCGAGGTAGTCCGTCACGCCGCCGCGGGATCGTACGACGCGCACGGGGCTTGGCGGGCAGGCTGCAGGCGTCTCGGCCGCTGCGGCCGTCATGCCCATCAGGAGCAGGGGCAGCGCCAACACCGCCGTTGATGGTCGCTGATTGACACCGCGGCGCGCCTGCATTGACTGGTCCTTCACGTGGCCGGCCAGGCTAGCCTCTCCGATCCGCTTCCGCCAGAAACATGCCCGTGCGGATTCAAGACCCTTGACCCTCATCGATCACGCCGCCCGGCGACGCGTGCCGGGCCGGGCGGAGCAGCACGCGACCCGCATCGCCTTTCTGATCGCCGGGTTCAGTGTCGGCGCTTGGGCGCCGCTGGTGCCGTTCGTCAAGGCGCGGGGCGCGTTGACGGACGGGATCCTCGGCCTTTTGCTGCTATGCGTAGGGGCCGGGTCGGTCGTCGCCATGCCATCGGCGGGCGCGCTGGCGATGCGCTTCGGATGTCGCAGGACATTGGTGGCTGCGTGCGCGCTGGTTTGCCTGGCCCTGCCGCTGCTGGCGAGCGGCGCCGGCTTGCCCGTGCTGGTGCCTAGCCTCGTGGCGTTCGGCGCGGGCGTCGGGGCGATCGACTGCGTGATGAACATCCAGGCCGTGATCGTGGAGCGCGCCAGCCGGCGCCCCATGATGTCGGGGTTCCACGGGCTGTTCAGCCTCGGCGGCATCGTCGGCGCCGGCGGGGTCAGCGCTTTGCTGGGCGTCGGGGTGTCACCGCTGGCGGCGACGCTCGCCGCCGTGGCGTGCCTGGTGGGCGCCGTCCTGGCTGCCCAGCCGCATTGGCTGCCGTATGGCGCTGCGGCGGAAGGCAGCGCCTTCGCCGTGCCACGCGGCCTGGTGCTGTTCATCGGTGCGCTGTGCTTCGTGCTGTTCCTGGTGGAAGGCTCCGTGGCAGATTGGAGCGCCGTGTTCCTGTCGCAACGCGGGGTGGCGCCGGCCTATGCCGGGCTGGGCTACGCGGCCTTCGCGCTGACCATGACGGCGGGGCGGCTGGGCGGCGACGCGGTGGTGCGGCGGCTTGGCGGCCTGCCGGTGATCGTGGTGGGCAGCCTGTGCGCCGCTGGCGGCCTGGCGGTTGCGGTGCTGGCCCCGGCCGCGTGGGTCGGCATCGCCGGATACGCCCTGGTGGGCGCCGGCTGTTCCAACATCGTGCCGGTGCTGTACACGGCGGTAGGGCGCCAGACCGCGATGCCGGAACACCTGGCGGTGCCGACGATCACCTCGCTGGGCTACCTTGGCATCCTGGCCGGGCCGGCCGGCATCGGGCTGCTGGCCCGGGCCACCAGCCTGTCCGCCGCGCTGCTGGTGCTGGTGTTGCTGCTGCTGGGCGTGGCCGGCAGCGGCCGGGCCTTGGTGGGGGTGCTCAGCCCGTCTCCTCCTCCACCGCCGTTTGGGTGATCCGGGTCGCTCCGCCGTTCAACTGGGACGCGGCGACATGCCCCAGCGCCACCGACCCCAGGCACAGCAGCACCGACGCGGCCACGTTCACCAGCGCCCGTCCGCCCGCCCCGCCGCGCAGCAGGTCCAGCGTTTGCAGGCTGAACGACGAGAAGGTGGTGAAGCCGCCGCACACGCCGACCATGAAGAACAGCCGCGCCCCCTCGGGCGCCGGGTAGCGCCCGGTGGCGAGCGTCAGCGTGCCGAAGAAGCTGATGGCGAACGACCCGGCGATGTTGATGAGGATCGTGCCCCAAGGCAGCTCGCGGCTGAGCGGCAGCGCCCAAAGGCCGAGCCAATAGCGCGCCACGCTGCCCAACGCACCACCCAGGGCGATCAGCAGCGTTTCAGCCATGCGAACCCACGCGACCGCCAGCCGGCGCGCCGTAACGCTCCCGCAGCTCCTTGGCGAGCGCGGCTTCCGGCAGCAGCGTCATGCTGGCGAGGCGTAGGGCGGTGGGCTTGCCCGCCTTGTTGCGGATGCGCCGCGCCGGCTCGCCATAGCTGGCAAAGGCGCCGGCCTGCACGATGCGGGCTTCGTCGGGGCCGGTCACCTCCAGCTCCGGCACCTTGAGCAGCGGCTTCGGCAGGCCCGGTGACGCCACCAGCACGCGGTCGCCCGCCGGCACCAGGTCGCTGGCCCCCCACAGGCTCCACCAGCGCCCGGCCCAGCCGGCGGTCGTGTCCGTCGGGGCGCCGGCGTCCGCCATGCGCTTCAGGATGTGGATGATGCCGTCCAGCCAGCCATGCGACCAGCCATCCGCCGCGTTGGTCAGCACGGATACGGTGACACCTTGGGCCGGCACGGTGGCGCTGCACGTGATGGTGCCGGGGAAGCCGCCGCTATGGCCGAACCAGTCCCAACCCTCGACCGCGCCGTTGATGATGCCGAGCCCATAGCTCCGCTCCAGCGGCGAGTAGGGGTCACGCCATTGCGGCCGCGTCATCTCGCGGCGGCTGGCCGGCGTGAGGATGCTCGTCGTGGCGGCGGGCGCCAGTTGCGCGAACCATTTCGCCAGGTCCGATGCGGTGCTGACGAAGCCGGTGGCCGCCGCCAGCGCGTCGGTGGTCTGGTCGCTGGGCAGGGTGACGCGGCGGCCCAGCAGGGCGTCCGTGCTGTGGCCGCTCGCCAGCTTGGCCCGCGGCGGCAGCGGCACGTCGGGCGTGGTTTCCCGCAACCCGGCCGGCAGGACGATCTCGCGCTGCACCCATTTGCCATAGGGCTCGCCGGTGACCGCCTCGATCACCAGGCCGGCCAGGGCGAAGCCGTGGTTGGAGTATTTCAGCCGCGTGCCGGCATCGATCGCCGGCGGCAGCGCCAGGTCCGCCCGGATCGCCGCCGCGTCGGAGAACGGCGCCCGGCGCGCCCAATAGGCGCTGTCCAGTCCGTCCCGAAAAATCCCCGCCGTGTGCGACAGCAGTTGCGCGACCGTGGCGGTGGCGATGTCGGGGTGCAGCCCTGCCACGTGCTGGCCGGCCGTGTCGTCCAGCGTCACGCGCCCCTGCTCCCGCAGCTTCATGATCGCGGCGGCGGTGAACGACTTGGAATGCGAGGCGACGCGGAACCGGTGCCGCGGCGTCAGCGCCACGCCGGCCGCCAGGTCGGCATGGCCGTAAGCACTTTCATGGACCACCGCGCCATCGTGCGCCACTGCCACGGCGCAGCCCGGCTGGCCGGAGATGCGCATCTGGTAGCTGATCCATTGCGGGACATAGGCAAGCGCCGGGGCGAGCCAGGCAGGCGGCGTGGTCATCGGCATCTCCGCAGGGCTTCGGCACGGGCGCGCTCCACCGTGCCCGTCTTCTTGCCGCCCCGCCAGGGCATCGCGGCGCTACGGCGCGAGGCTGACGTTCTGCAAACGGATCAGCCCGTCCGGCACCTGGGTAAAGCCCGTCACCTCCTTGCGCATGCCCACCACGTTCTTTGGCGTCCACAGGTAGATCAGCGGCAGATCCTTGCGTTCCAGCTCCACCGCCTGGCGGTACAGCGCCTTGCGTGCGTCGGCATCCGGCGTCAGGCGTGCCCGGTCCAGCAGGTCGTCCATCGCCTTGCTGTCGTAATGGCCGTAGTTGAAGGTGCCGCCCGTGTGCAGGAACGGCCACAGATTGCCGTCCGGGTCGATGCGGCCGGACCAGGCGATGTTGTAGGCGTTGAAATCGCCCCGGTAGCCGGCCTGCAACGACGATGCGAACTCCATGGATTGCAGCTTCACGTCGAACCCGGCTTCCTGCGCCATCGACTGGATCACCTCGTCGGCCTGCTGCAGGTCCGGGCTGTTTGGCGCCACCAGCGTGACGGGGACCGGCAGCGAAACGCCGGCCTGCTGCAACAGCGCCTTCGCCTTGGCCACGTCGCGAGCGGGCGGCTGGATGTCGGCGAAGTAGTACGGCGAAGATGGCGCGTTGGCCTGCACCGTGGGGGTGAACAGCCCGTCGAACACGACGTCGATGATCGCCTTGCGGTCGATGGCGAGCTCGAAGGCCTGCCGCACCAGCGCGTCCTGGCCGATCGTGGTCTTCGCCGCCGGGCCGTTGCCGGTGTTGATCGTGACGCCCTGGTACATCAGCGAGTCGCCAATCGCCACCGTCAGCTTGGGGTCGTTCTTCACCGCCGGCACGTCGGTCGGCGCGATATACTCCACCAGGTCCAGCGCGCCGGCGCGCAGGTTGGCCAGCCGCACGGCGCCGTTCGGCTGCGGCGTGTAGATCACCTCGTCAAAATGGATCGCGGCCTTGTTCCAGTAGTTTGGAAAGCGCTTCAGCGCGATGTGGTCCTGTGCCACCCGGCTGTCGAACATGAACGGCCCGGCGCATACCGGGTGCAGGCCGAACTTGTCGCCCGCTGCCTCCGCCGCCTTGGGGGAGATCATGATGCCCGCGCGATCCGTCAGTTGCGCCAGCAGCCCGGCGGACGGCGCCTTCAGCACCAGCTCCACCGTCAGCCTGTCGCGCACGTTGATGGCCTGGATCGCGCTGATCTCGCCGGCCCGCATGCTGCCCTTAATCGTGAGGTCGCGGGCCAGCTTGTACTTCACCGCCTCCGCGTCGAACGCCTCGCCATCGTGGAAGGTGACGCCGTCGCGCAGGTGCAGCACCAGGTGGGTCGGGTCCGCCCATTCATACCCGGTGGCGAGTTGCGGCACGATGGCAAGGTGGGCGTCCACGTCGAACAACTTGTCGCACATCGCCGCATACACTTCCCGCCCGACATAGGAGGAGCCGAGCGTGGGATCGAGGATGTCCGGATCCTCCCGCAGCCCGATGCGCAGGGTTTGGGCATGGGCGACCTGGGCGGCGGCCAAGGCGAGGCACAACGCGAGCAGGCGGATCATCGGGGCAGCCCTTCCGCGTCGCAGGCGGCGTTGATGACGGCGCGGTCGATCGTGCCGTACCGGCTGTCGCGCCCGGCCAGGAAGCGGCGGAACACGGCGAACCGCTCCAGGCTGGCGCGGTGCAGCCGGCGCAGTTCGGCCAGCGGGTCCGCGTGGTCGTCGGCACGGATGTCCAGGTCGGGGTAGGGGTCGGCGGTGCAGATTTTCAGCGCGGCGGATTGCTTGCCCCGCTTGTCGCCGCCCGCGGCCTCGCCCGCCTCCATCGCCGCAAGCAGCCGCTCCGCCATCGAGCCGCTCGCCGCCAGAAAGCCCCGCAACGTGGCCTCCACCACCGCCGGGCCGGCCAGCATGTTGCCGGCGACCGACACGTCCTGGTCGGCGACGTGCCCGGCCCAGGTGACGCAATCGGCGCCGGTGTGCTGCGCCAGGCGGCCGCGTGCGTCCAGGATGTGCAACTGGCGCTGGGAGCCCCCCGGGTCCGGCACCACCAGGTCGCCCAGCACCACGGCCGGGTCGCCGCCGGCGCGCAGGCGGGGCATGGCGTCCACCGCGTACATCGGATTGACCATCGCTTGGGTGGCGAGCGCCGCGACCCCGCCCTCCACATGGATGCACAGCGCGCCCACCGCGAAGAACTTCGACGCGACGGCGGCGCCCAGCGCCCCCGTTTCGGCATCCCGCACCAGAATGGACCAGGTCACATCGCACCTCCTGCACAGGCGGTGAATGCAAGCCCGGTGCCGCAGCCACCTTGTCGTGCGGCGCGGACGGGTACACCGTGACCTGGCGGCGGGAAAGCACCGCCGCATCGAAGGTGAGGGGCACGAGCTTGCGCGGGATTTTGGGCGTTCCGTTCCGATTGTCCGGCCGGCTTCTGCTGGCCACTTCGCTGCTGCCGATCCTGGGGCCGAGCCCGGCCGGGGCGCAGGCGCTTGCCGACCAGTTCCACGGGCGCTGGACGACGGAGGGCGGCAGTTGCGCGCCGGGCTTCACCTTGGACCTGTCGGGCGACGAACTCCGCTGGACCGATGCGGCCGGGCAGGTGGACCGACAGCAGGTGGTGTCGCGCCGGCCGGACGGCATCGCCACCAAGACCGTCCAGTCCAGCCACGGGCAGCCCAAGGGCAAGGCCTGGGTGTATGAGGTGCTGGCGCCGGGCCAGATTGCCTTGACGGAAGGCAGCACGGGCCACTCCGCCACCTTGCTCCGCTGCCCGGACCCGGTGCCGGCGAATGCCACGCCGCAACAGATCCTGGGGGTGATCTACGCCCGCTACGCCGCGGATGACGAGCCGAACCTGCCCTTTGCCAGCGAGGCCAACGTGCGTGAGTTCTTCGTGCCCAGCCTGGCGGACGCCATGGTGGGCTTCGTCGCCCATTCCGGCCGCGTGCCGGATGATTGCCGGCCGGAGGACCCGTTCATGCCCGGGCCGTTCGGCGCGGGCGTGGTCAGCCAGGTGGCGGTCGAGGTGCCGGCCGGCGCGGCGGCGGACCATGCCGAAGGCCACGTGTCGTTTCGCAACAACGACATGCCGACCAGCGTGACGGTGACGTTCGACCGCACGCCGGACGGATGGCGCATCGCGGACGTGGTGCCGCAGGGCGGCCGCTCGTTCCGGGCGATGCTGGCGGCCTGCAACGCGCCGGTGGCGCAACAGGGCGGGCCGGCCAAGCCGTAGCCGGCTTGCGCCCGCCTCAAATTGGCGGGGGCGCCGGCTCCACGCGCTTGAACGGATAAAGGAATTGCCGCCACATGCCCTTGGGCAGCGGGTCGCCAACCACGCCGTAATTCTCCGGCCAGCGATCCACCGGCATGTGGTAGGTGCCGAACAGCCGGTCGAGCACGGGCAGGTGGGCGGCGTAGTTGATGTCGATCGCTTCCTTGTCGCTGCCATGGTGCCAATGGTGGAACAGCGGCGTCGCCACCAGGTGTTTCAGCGGCCCGAACTCCAGCCCGAAATTGGAATGGACGAGCCCGGCCTGGAACCCCGCCCAAACGATGTAGCACAGCAGCGGCGTGTCGCTGGCCCCCAGCACAAAGGCCGGCAGCATCACCACCGTGCGGGTCACCAGCGGTTCCAGGAAGTGCAGCCGTGACCCGGCCATCCAGTCCATGCGTTCCACGCTGTGGTGCACGGCGTGGAACCGCCACAACGCCGGCACCTCGTGCATCGCCCGGTGGGTCGCGTATTCCATGAGGTCGGCCGTGACCAGCACCACGACGAACTGGACCAGGCCCGGCAACGCCCTGAACCAGGCCTGCAAGTCGGCATTGATCGTCCAGGAGAACAACGACGGCACGAGCCGCACCCCCATGAACAGGAAGATGCCGATCGCCAGGTGGTTGAAGATGAAGTAGCGCCCGTCATGCCAGAAATCGGGCCGCAGGATCGGCTGGTCCCGCCGGTGCGGCACGATCTTCTCCAGCGCGATGAAGGTCGCGGCCGAGGCGAGCAGGTCCAGGATGAACCAGTCCAGCCCGATATAGCCCGGGACGTCGTAGCGCGGCCCCACCTGCACCGAACTGCCGCCCAGGTACAGCGCGACCAGCGTGAGCACGATGCCGAGCCCACCCAGCCGCTTTTGCCGGTTGAGCAGGAAGGTCAGCAGCCCGAACCCCGCCGAGAACACCATCCCGGCGGCCAGCAGCTTGCGCATGATGGCCAGGTCGTAGCCCGCCCGCAGCGAGGGCGTGGTGAGGTAGTCCGGGAACATGAAGCACAGCACGGCCAGGACGCTCAGCGTCCCTAAGGCCACGGACAGGTAGCCGCTGATGCGACCTTCGCCCATCCGCAACGGCCGATCTCGTTCATCCAGCCTCATCGCACTCCTTCCGGGCAGCGGGCGGGCTGCCGATCGCGAAACACATTCCGGCACAGCTATAACCGAGTTCGCCGCCTTCCTTGAAGGGGCGCCATGCGCGGCATCGTGGTGGCGCCGCGGGACGGGCGGGTTTAGCCATGCACATCCGGCGCGCAACAGGAGTGGACACAGCGATGACGAGCGAAGCCAAGGCCGCCGAGGGTTCGCCGCTGCATTTCCTTTGGCCGGAGCCGCCCGGGCCCGGCCAGGTCGTGACCGTGGCGGACGGGCTGCTGTGGTTCCGCCTGCCCCTGCCGTATCGGCTGGACCACGTGAACATCTATCTGCTGGCCGATGGCGACGGCTGGGCCGCGGTGGACACGGGCCTGGGCGACGAGCCCTGCCGCGAAGGGTGGCAGGCGATCCTGGACGGTCCGCTGGCCAGCCAACGCCTGACTCGGTTGATCGTCACGCATTTCCATCCGGACCATGTCGGCCTGGCCGGCTGGCTTGCCGAGCGCTTCGGCCTGCCGACCTACATGCCGCGCAGCGAATACCTGTATACCATGTCGCTGCAGCACATGCCGGCCGATCACGGCAGCGCGCTGTACCGCCAATTCTACCTGCGGCACGGCCTGGCGGACAGCGTGATCGACGAGGTGCTGTCCGGCGGCCACGAGTACCTGCGGCGCACGACCGGCCTGCCGTCGTCCTATCACCGGCTGGAGCATGGGGAGGAACTGCGCATCGGCGCGCGCAGCTTCCGCGTGTTGACCGGCGGCGGCCATGCGTTGGAACAGGCCATGCTGTATTGCGCCAGCGAGCGGTTGTTCCTGTCAGCCGACCAGGTGATCGCGAAGATTTCGCCCAATATTGGCGTTTACGCGATGGAGCCGGACGCCAACGCGCTGGGCGACTACCTGCGCTCGCTGCGCGCGCTGCAACAGGCGATCCCCGCAGACGTGCTGGTCCTGCCGGGGCACGGCCTGCCGTTCACCGGGCTGCACGCGCGGGCGGACGCGTTGATGCAGCACCACGAGGGCCGCTGCGCGCTGATCCGCGACGCTTGCCGCAACCAGCCGCAATCCGCCGCCAGCCTGATCCCCGTCGTGTTCCCGCGCGAACTGGACGCGCACCAGACCGGGTTCGCCTTCGTGGAGGTACTCGCCCACGTCAACTACATGCTCCGTCGGGGGGAACTGCGCGCCAGCACGACGGGGCTGCGGCACTTGTTTCGCACGGCGGACGCGTGACGCAGGCGCGTTACGGCGGCGGATCGTTGCCGTCGCCGGGGAACGCTTGCATAGTGCCTCGCTGACGGATTGGTCGCTGCGAGGGGGATGATGTTTTGACGGTGCCCCTTCGCTCCCAGCCGCGGGCAAACAACAGCCGGGCGGTGGTCGCGACGATCCTCGGCAACGCGCTCGAAGTGTTCGACTTCACGGTGTATGCCCTGTTCGCGGTGCAGATCGGCCGGGTGTTCTTCCCCAGCGCCTCGCCGTTTGGCCAGTTGATGCTGTCGGTGGGCACGTTCGGGGTCGGTTTCATCGCACGCCCGCTCGGCTCGCTGGTGATCGGCGCATATGCCGACCGGGCCGGCCGCAAGCCCGCCTTGACGCTGACGATCCTGATGATGGCGGCGGGCACCGGGCTGCTCGGCTGTGCGCCGGGTTACGACACCATCGGCATCGCGGCGCCGCTGCTGGTGGTGCTGTCGCGCCTGATGCAAGGCTTTTCCGCCGGCGGCGAGATCGGCGCGGCGACGACCTACCTGATCGAGATGGCGCCGCCTGGCCGTCGCGGTCTTTATGGCAGTTGGCAAAGTGCCAGCCAGGGTTTGGCGATCCTGGCCGGCGGCCTGGTCGGCTTCGTGTCGTCGCTGCTGCTGACGCCGGCGCAGTTGGGGGATTGGGGCTGGCGCATCCCCTTCCTGTTCGGCCTGCTGATCGCGCCGGTCGGCTTCTACATCCGCAACCAGCTCGATGACACGGTGGGGCCAGGCACCGCCGGTGTCCACCTCGGGCGCCGTGCTCGCGCGGCTGCTGGGGGAGTACCGCAAGGAACTGTTGCTGGCCACGGCCAGCATCATCGGGCCGACCATCTCGGTCTATGTCATCTCGAGCTACATGACCACCTACGCCCTCACCGTGCTCAAGCTGCCGCCGTCGACCGCGCTGCTCGCCGGGTTGGTGGCGGGGGTGACGGCGGTGATCGGAGGGCTGTCCGGCGGCTACCTGTCCGACCGCGTCGGCCGCAAGCCGCTGATGATCATTCCGCAGGCCTTGATCGTGCTGCTGATCTACCCGGCCTTCCTGCTGGTGGCGGAACTGCGCACCGGCACGGCCCTGATGGCGATGATCGCCGTGCTGACGCTGCTGCGTTCGCCGAGCAGCGCCGTCGTGATCGTGCAGGTCGCCGAGTGCTTTCCCAAGGAAATCCGCACCACCGGCCTGTCCATCGCCTACGGGGTCAGCGTCACGCTGTTCGGCGGCACGGCGCAGATCGTCGTCACCTGGCTGCTCGGCACCACAGGGAATCCGGTGTCGCCCGCCTGGTACCTGGTGGCGGCCAACGCGGTGTCGTTGCTGGCGCTGATCCTGCTCAAGCCCCGGCCGCAAGCCGACTTGGTTGTGCAACCGTAACTCACCCCGAACCTGGACGGACACCGATGAAGATCGACCTGGACGCCATCGCTTCCTACACCGACGAGCTGACCGCCATCCGCCGCGACATCCACCGTCATCCGGAGATGGGGCTGGAGGAGGTCCGCACGTCCCGCCTGGTGGCCGACACCTTGCGGTCCTGGGGGATCGACGCGGAGGTCGGCCTGGCGCGCACCGGCGTGGTGGCGACGGTGACCGGGCGCCGGCCGGGCCAGCGGGCGATCGCGTTGCGGGCCGACATGGACGCGCTGCCGTTGGAGGAGAAGACAGGCTTGGCCTACGCCTCCGAAACGCCCGGCTGCATGCATGCCTGCGGCCATGACGGGCACACCGCCATGCTGCTCGGCGCGGCGCGCTACCTGAAGGAGCATCCGGATTTCGCGGGCACGGTTCACCTCATTTTCCAGCCCGGCGAGGAAGGGCAGGGCGGCGGCCGCATCATGGTGGAGGAGGGTCTGTTCGACCGCTTCCCGTGCGACGCGGTGTATGGGCTGCACAACAAGCCGGGCTACGAGGTCGGCACCTTCGCCACCCGGCCCGGCCCGATGCTCGCCGCCGCGGACCGCTGGGTCGCCACCTTCACCGGCACCGGCGGCCATGGCGGCTCCGCACCGCATTTGGGCACCGACCCGACCATTCCGCTCGCCCACTTCATCCTGGGCGTGCAAGGCATCATCGGGCGCAACGTCCCGGCGTTGCAAACGGCCGTGCTGTCGATCGGGCACATCCAGGCCGGGCAGACCGGGGCGGGCAACGTGATGCCGTCGCAGGTCACGGTCGAAGGCACCGCCCGCAGCTACCTGCCCGCGATCCGCGACCTGCTGGAACGCCGCCTGGGCGAGTTGGCCCGCTGCTTCGCCGAAGCGCAGGGCTGCACCGGCACGGTGGTGTACGAGCGCAACTACCCGCCGCTGGTCAACAGCGCGGAACAGGTGAGCGTGGCCGTGAAGGCGGCGCGCGCCATGGTGGGCGACGGCGCGGTGGACGACGCGATGACGCCGATCACCGCTGGGGAGGACCTGTCGTTCATGCTGGAAAAGAAGCCCGGCATGATGATGATGATCGGCAACGGCACCGGCATCGACGGCAAGTTCCACAACGTCCACACGCCGCATTACGACTTCAACGACGCCATCCTGCCGCTGGGCGTGCGTTATTGGGTGAGCCTGGTGGCGGAGGAACTCGGCAACTGAGCCGCGCCCGGCGTCACCCGGCCTTGCCGGCGTAGCGGAGCACCGTCGCCCGGGCGGCCACGTGCGGCAGCGGCGCTCCGTGCGCCAGGCGGTGCTGGGCGTCGTAGCCTTCCCGCTCCAGCCTTTCGCACTGGTCCAGGTAATGCAGCAACCGGCGCTCGGCGCGGGCCGAGGACGCCTGTTTTTGCCGGAACGCCTTCCACAGCATCAGCGCGTTGACCGACCAGCCGTCATAAGCGTGCTCGTGCAGGCGCGCCCGCACCCGCGCGGGCAGCGCCTCGAACGCGGCCCAATCGTCCCCGGGAAAGCGGCGCCAAACCTCCGGCCGGACCGTCACGTCGTTTACGCGCGCCGGTTCGGAGTTGGGAACGAGAGCGTCAAACGGCATTGCGGACTCCAAGTGGAATGATACTACATATCATTCTTACGTATCGCCTTGGTGTCAATTTCTGTGTCCGTGCCGGACAAGGCTGTCGCACTTGGCTCCTCGCCGCTGGCAGGGTGAGGGTGGCCGACCAGGCGGTCATGGGCTGTGAACGCTTGAGCTCAAACGGGCGACGCCACCCTCACCCCGACCCTCTCCCGCCAGCGGGAGAGGGAGATGCGCCAATGCGGCCAGTGCTAAGGATGGTGCGAAGTCAGGATGCGGTCGTCTGGCGTTTCCTGCCCGGCGGTGGCGGCGGCAAGGTCCGTCATGATGCGATCGGCGATCGGCACCCGGTAATGCACCGGGTCCCAGTAATTGGTTTGGTCGCTGGTGATCGCGCTCGGGAACAGGAAGTCGGCTACCACCGTGTTCGGCACCCGCCCGGCGATCGCCGCCACCTGGGCCTTGCAGGCGGCCCAGTTGGCGGCGAGGTCGCTGCCGGGCGCGCCCTGCTGCGACACGTGGGCCGGGGTGAAGAACACGATCTTGCGCGTGCTGCCGGGCAGCGCCTGCAACGCGCTGGCCAGCATGGGCAGGGCCGGCAGCGTCTTCGGCCCGGTGCCGGCGGGCAGGTTCGGCGGCAGGCCCCAGCGGGCGAAGGCGAGGCCGACCCGTGCCGCGTCATAGGCCGATTCAGGCGGCACGAAGCTGGTGTAGCCGTCCAGGCCGTAGCGCCGCTGCTTGAAGCCCAGCATGACCCATAACTGGCTTGCCGCTTCCTGCACCGCGTAGAGGTTGAAGATCTCGCCGTAGCCGCGCCATGGCGAGCGGCCGTACATCCACTCGGGAAACGGCCGCCCGGTGGTCCGCTCCGGCGCTTCGGCGCACCAGACGCTGTCCAGCCCGATGATCACGAAGCGCGCGGCCGGGTGGGTCCGGGTGAACAGCGCCAGCATTTGGCTTTGTTCCCACGCGGTGGCGGCGTTCATCGCCAGGTTGACAAACCGCCCGCCCAACAGCCCGTCCAGCACCGCCGGCCGCAGCAGGCGGGAAGAGGAGGAGCCGACGATCGCCGAGTCGAACGCCGGCGCGCTGGCCAGCGCAGGCATGGAAAACCGCGCGTTGGTGGAGATCGGCACCCGCGGCAAGGGTGGCGACAGCGGCAGCATGCCCCACGGGTCGATCAACGCGACGAACAGGTAGACGAAGGCCAGCAGGCCCAGCGTCGCGCCGACGAACCAAGCGAGGGTCCGGCGCCACGGGTCAGAACTGGAAATAGATGAACTCATTCGGCACGCGGCCGCCGACCAGCAGCAGCAGGAACACCAGCGCCGCGCCCGCCGGCACCATCAGCCAGCGCGCCGGGCGCAGCCACTCGAACGCCAGTGTTTGGCTGGTCGGTGCCAGCAGGGCGATTGCGACGGCGCCCGCCACCACCGCGGCGTTGTCCACGTGCAGCCGCCCGATGCCGCCCTGCCCGGCCATGCCGGCGAACATGCGCGCGGCGGTGGCGAAGTCCGGCGAGCGGAACAGCACCCAGCCCCCCAGCACGAACAGGGTGGTCAGCAGCCAGCCCGCCAGGCGCGGCATGCGCAGCCCGGCGCGGTGCCACGCGCCGTTGGCGGCCAGGGCCAGCCCGTGCAGCCCGCCCCAGGCGACGAAGGTCCAGGCCGCGCCGTGCCACAACCCGCCCAGCAGCATGGTCGCCACCACGTTAACCGCCTGCCGGCCCGGCCCGGCCCGGTTGCCGCCCAGCGGGATGTAGACGTAGTCGCGCAGGAAGCGCGACAGCGTGATGTGCCAGCGCCGCCAAAACTCGCGGATGGAGGCCGAGCGGTACGGGGCGGCGAAGTTCAGCGGCAGGCGCAGGCCGAACATCAGCCCCAGCCCGATCGCCATGTCCGAATAGCCGGAGAAATCGAAGTAGATTTGCAACATGTACGTGCCGGACGCGGCCCACGCCTCCGCCAGGCTGGGATGCGCGCCGGCGGCAACCCGGGCGTAGATCGGGTCGCACACCAGCGCCACCGTGTCCGCGATCGCCGCCTTTTTCGCCAGGCCGAGCAGGAACAGGGCGGCGCCGCGCGCCAGGTTCTCCCACACCGCCGGGCGGCGCGGGTCTAGGGCGAATTGCGGGATGATCTCGTTGTGGCGCACCAGCGGCCCGGCGATGAGTTGCGGGAAGAAGGTGACGAAGGCCGCGAACTCCAGCAGGCCATACACGTGCCGGTCGCCGCGGCGCAGGTCCACCAGGTAGCTGATTTTTTGAAAGGTGAAAAAGGAGATGCCGAGCGGCAGCACGATGCCCCAGGCCCGGTGCTGCATGCCGAGCAGGGCGGCAAGCGTGTCGGCGGCGAAATCCGCGTATTTGCAGACGCCGAGCACCAGCAGGTTCATCGCCACGCCGGCCACCAGCCACCCGTTCCGCCGCCAGCGCCCGTAGGCCCGCACCACCAGCCAGTTCGCCAGCGTCAGCCCCACCAGCAGCGGCACGAACCGCACGTCCCACCCGCCGTAGAACAGGAGCGACGCCGCCACCAACACCGCCTGCCGCGCCGTGCGGCTGCCCGCCGCCAGGTAGTACAGGCCGAGCACGCAGGGCAGGAAACCGAGGACAAAGAGCTGCGAGTTGAACAGCATGGACGGCCGGCTATGCCGTGCGGGTGGTGGGCTGTCCAGTCTCTAAGTGATCAGGCTCAGCTGTCCAAGGTAGAGGCCGACAGGCCGCGACGGAATCCGGGCGCAAACCACGCCTGAAGACTCCACCTGCGTCTATGGGAGTATTCTCAATTATTCTGATGAAGCACGTGACTTAAGGCCTATGCTGTCGAAACAACAAAGGGCGCATGTGCGTACAACAGTCGCCCGACGCCAAAACAACGTGTAGGCCGGTCCGCATGTCCAACGAAGTCATCGCCGTCCTGCCTGGCTCCGATTTGCCCGACCAAAGGCGTTGGCAGGACGCGCTCATCACGCTCGGCCTGCCATGGCGATTTGCAGGCGCCGCGGAGTCGGCTGCCGTCAACGGGTTCTGCCCGATGCACGCCGAAGAGGTCGCCAGCGGGGTCGAAATCCTACACGACACGCTCGATGCCTTGCCCGGTCACCCGCCGATCGGCACGCCGCACCGGGTCATGGTGTTCCGGTGGGGCGGCGACCTGCTGGAATGCGCGTGCGCGCTCAGCGCCGCAGCGGGCTTGGCTGACGCCTACGACGCGGCCATCCACGATCCGTCACAAAGCTCCACACGGATTGAACTGCCGCGCTTGCAGGCACTGGCTGTGGACGTGACGGCGGAAGCGTTGGCGGAAAACAGCTAAGGTTCTCCCTTTGCCGAGCCGCTATGCCGCCTCCGCCGCCAAAACGCGGCGCCGGTTGGCGGGGGCAAGCGGCAGCGCGGCGTAAACGTCCTTCACCGCTTCCGTGATGGTCAGCCCGGCGAAATGGGGCACCAGCCGGCGGCCCGCCTGCTCGAACACGCGGGCGTTGCGCAGCACCAGCGGGTGGCGGGAAGGCGGGACATACAGCACGCCGTCCCGCCGCTCCACCCGGAACAGGCTGCCGGTCAGCAGCCGGGCGACCTCGCTGCCGGACAGCGGGGCACCCCGGCCGAACGGCGTGCTGTCGGCGTGCGCCCACAGCCCGGCCCGGTTCGCCATCACCACCAGCAGCCGCCCGTCATCCTTCAGCACGCGCCACACCTCGCGCAGCATGCGCCGGGCGCCGTCAGGCTCATCCAGCGCATGCACCAGCAGGATGCGGTCGAGCGACAGGTCGGAGAACGGCAGCGCCTCCGGCAGCACGGCGCAGGCAAGGCTCGCACCATCGCCGGGCCACGCCACGCCGTGCGGGGACGCCGCCAGGCAACGCGCCGCACTGTCCTGCCAGGCCGGCAGATAGGGCACCGCATGCCCCAACCCCAGCACGGCCTGGCGGGACACGTCCGGCCAAATCCGCGCCAGCCGTTCACGCACCAGGCGCACGGCGACCGCGCCCTGCGGTGTCGCGTAGAACTCGGCGGGGGTTGGGCGTTCGGCAGCCATTTGCGGCGGTATAGCACGCCCGTCGTGCCGCCGCATGGGGCGGTCAGTTCAAGCGGGTGCGCAGATCCTCCATAGCGGTCCGGACCCGCGTCGCCGCTTCGCCTTCCGGCACCAGCACCAGGAAGCGCTCGAAGCAACGCAGGGCCGCGCCGACGTGGTCGAGACGCTGGTTGATCAGTGCCGCCTCACGCCACAGCGCGGCGTGGTCCGGCGCGATCCGCAGCATGTCATCGACTGCGGCCGCGGCGCCGGCCAGGTCGCCGGCGTTGATCCGCCGCAGCTTGAGATTGTTTTGCAGCCGCAGCAGCACGGCGCGGGCGGCCATCGGCTGCAGCAGGCCGGGCCGCAGCTCCGCTTGGGGGCCTTCCACCCGCTTGATCAGCCCGCGCAAGGCACGCGCATCCATCGGCTGGCCGCCGTCGAACACGTCCAGCACCAACTGGCTGCCGCCGCCGGGCAGTGCGATCATGAAGTGTCCGGGGAAGTCGACGCCGAACGCCTCCCACCCCGCGGCGCGGGCGCAGTGCAGCCACAAGATGCCGAGCGCCACTGGCAGGCCGCGCCGACGAGCGATGACCTGGATCAAGTTGGCATTGGCCGGGTCGTCGTAATCCTCCGCCGGCCCGGTGTAGCGCCATCGCCCGGCTAGCACGCCGGCCAGCGCGCCGGCGCGGACCGCCGGGTCATCCTCCGGCCGGTCGAGAGCCACGGCCACCGCGTCGCGGGCGAGCTCGGACAGGTGCCCCCGCGCCGCCAGCCAGTCGGCATCCGGTGCGTCGATGCGGGCGAACTGCAACGCAGCGTCGGCCAGGTCCAGCTCGCTGTCGGGCAGCCGCCCGACAGCGTCCAAGGCCAGCCGGGCCTGGGCGACGCCGTCGCTCACTCCGCCGGCGCCTGCTCCAGCGTGTGTTCCGCGGGTTCCGGCACGTACAGCGTGGCACCGCTGTTGCGGAACTCGTCGCTTTTCTGCTCCAGCCCGGCCAGTCGCTCGGCATCGGCACGGATGTCCTGGCTGATCTTCATGGAGCAGAACTTCGGCCCGCACATGGAGCAGAAATGCGCGACCTTGTGCGCGTCCTTCGGCAACGTCTCGTCATGGAACTGCCGTGCCGTGTCCGGGTCGAGGCCGAGGTTGAACTGGTCCTGCCAGCGGAACTCGAACCGCGCCCGGCTGATGGCGTCGTCCCGCAACTGCGCGGCCGGGTGCCCCTTGGCCAGGTCGGCAGCGTGGGCGGCGATGCGGTAGGTGATCACCCCGGTCTTCACGTCGTCCCGGTTGGGCAGGCCCAGATGCTCCTTCGGCGTGACGTAGCAGAGCACGGAGGTGCCGAACCAGCCGATCATCGCCGCGCCGATCGCCGAGGTGATGTGGTCGTAGCCCGGTGCGATGTCGGTGGTGAGTGGCCCGAGCGTGTAGAACGGCGCTTCGCCGCACACGGCGAGCTGCTTGTCCATGTTGACCTTGATCTTGTGCATCGGCACATGGCCGGGCCCTTCGATCATGACCTGGCAGCCCTTGTCCCAGGCGATCTTGGTCAGCTCGCCCAGCGTGTCCAGCTCGGCGAACTGCGCCGCGTCGTTGGCGTCCGCGATGGAGCCGGGGCGCAGCCCGTCACCCAGCGAGAACGACACGTCATACTTGCGCATGATGTCGCAGATGTCGCCGAAATGCTCGTACAGGAAGCTTTCGCGGTGATGCGCCAGGCACCAGCGCGCCATGATGGACCCGCCGCGGCTGACGATGCCCGTCACGCGACGGGCGGTCAGCGGCACGTAGGCCAGGCGGACGCCGGCATGGATGGTGAAATAGTCGACGCCTTGCTCGGCCTGCTCGATCAGCGTGTCGCGGAACACTTCCCAATCCAGCTTGTCGGCATCGCCGCCGACCTTTTCCAGCGCCTGGTAGATCGGCACGGTGCCGATCGGCACCGGGCTGTTGCGCATGATCCAGCCACGGATGTTGTGGATGTTGCGGCCGGTGGACAGGTCCATGACCGTGTCGGCGCCCCAGCGGATCGCCCAAACGAGCTTCTCCACCTCCTCGGCGGCGGAGGAGGTAACGGCGGAGTTGCCGATGTTGGCGTTGATCTTCACCAAGAAGTTGCGGCCGAGGATAGTCGGCTCCAACTCCGGGTGATTGATGTTGGCAGGGATGATGGCCCGGCCGCGCGCCACCTCGTCGCGAACGAATTCGGGGGTGATAAAGGCGGGGATGGCGGCGCCGAAATCCTCGCCCTGGGCGCGGCGCGCTTCCGCACCCTCGGCCATGGCGGCGCGGCCCAAATTCTCGCGATGGGCAACGTAGATCATCTCTTCCGTGATGATCCCGGCGCGGGCGAACTCCAACTGGGTGACCGGGCGGCCGGGCTCGCCAGCAAGCAGGGTGGGCGCGGCCGGGCATTCCGGGACGAGACGGTCAGTGTGGCCGTTATCCTCCGGCTTCAACGCGCGTGCGACCGGCATGGTGAAGTCGCGCTTGGCCAGCCAGGTCTCCCGTACCCGCGGCAGCCCCACTGCCAGGTCGATCGTGGCAGCGTCGTCGGTATAGGGACCGGACGTGTCGTAGAGCCGAACGGGCGGTTCCGCGGCGCTGCGATCCAGCGGCACTTCGCGGAACGGCACGGCGATGTCGGCATGCCCGGGCGGTGTGCTGTAGGTTTTGTGCGACCCGGCGATTGCGCCGGTCGTCACGGCACTCGGCTTTTGTTGGTAGGTCATCGGCAAGTCCTCCCCGGCTTGGATGGGAGGATCACGCCCGATTGCGCATGCCCCATCCCTACGCCGGCATGATCCGGATCAGGTCGTAGGGTGCTCGTGCTGTTCCGACAGGTCGGAGCGTAACGGTGTCTCAGCCCCTTGCGGGACTCCCCTTGGTCCAAGGAGCGTCTACGCCCGGGACGACGTTGTCAACCGTCATCCCGGGCGACGATGTCAGCCGTGCATGGCCTTGCGCGGCGGCTCACCATGCGCGGCGGCAGCCGTCGGCTTGCGTGCCGGCGCGTGGGCTTCCGACATGATCGAGCGCATGTCGCGCAGGAACGCGGCGCCCTTCAACGTGCGTTGCACCAGCACGCTGCGGCGGTCCGCCGGGTCGACCTTGCGGCGGGCGAGGTCGAGTTCGCCCAAGCGGTCGAGCGCGCGGGTGATGGCCGGCTTGGAAACGTTCAACTCCGCGGCGAGGCCCCGCACCGTGTGGGCGCCGTCCTCCAGATAGCAGGTGAGGAACACGCCGAGTTGCCGCGCCGACAGGTCGGGGCCGTCCCGCCGGACCAGTGCCACCACCGTGTCGCGGAGGATGCCAACCAGTTGGTCGGCCGAAGATGAAGACGCCATGACACAAAATCCTTTTTGTCCCCGCGCTGGAAGCCAGCGGCCGGCAAGGGGGACCCACAAAAAAACGCCGGCTTGCTACCCCGTTCTGACCTATCGAACCTCATGTCGGATGGGCCACACCGCTAGTAACCGCCTCAGCGCAATAAGTTTAATCCCATTTACGTTACTGGATAGGTTCAATTTCCGGCGGGGTGATTAACAATTGTCCAGATCGCGTGGAATGCTGCGCGTATGGTCTGCGATTCTCCACCTTCCGGATGACCGGGAGTAGTGGAATCGCTCCAGGCATAAGTGTCGAAATGTATCCAGGGCGTCGAGCGTTTCACGAAACGTTGAAGAAACAATGCTGCCACAATTGCACCGGCGAACGGCTTCGACGCGATGTTGTTGAGGTCGGCGACACGGCTAGCCAGCCAGGGATCGTAGCCGGGCCATAGCGGCAAGCGCCATACCGGGTCGTGCGTTGCGGCCGCAGCGTTTGTCATAAGCTGCGCCATGCCGTCGTCGTTGCAGAACATCGCCGGCAGGTCCGGGCCGAGCGCCACCCGCGCCGCCCCCGTCAGCGTGGCAGCGTCCACCAGTAGCGCGGGGTCCTCGTCCGAGGCTTCGGCAAGCAGGTCGCACAGCACCAGCCGGCCTTCCGCGTCGGTGTTGCCGACCTCCACATGCAGGCCGCGCCGGGTCGCCAGGACGTCCGACGGGCGCATGGCGCGGCCGGACACGCTGTTCTCTACGCAGCCGAGCCGCACGGCCAGGCGCACCGGCAGGTCCGCCGCCATGATCATGCGGGCGAGGCCCAGCATGATGGCGGCGCCGCCCATGTCCTTCTTCATCCGCAACATGGCGGCCGGCGGCTTCAAATCGTAGCCGCCGGTGTCGAAGCACACGCCCTTGCCGCACAGCGCGATCAACGGCGAGTCCGCCGCCGCCGCGCTGCCTTGCCAGCGGAAGGTCGCCACGGCGGCCGCCCGGTCCGACCCGGCGCCAACCGCCGCGACCGCCGGGTAGTCGCGCAGCAGCGCGTCCCCGGTGGTGGTGCTGCATTCGGCGCCGAACGACTCGCCCAAGGCGATCGCCGCCGCCGCCAGCTCGGCCGGGCCCAGGCGGTCCGCCGGCGTGTTGATCAGGTCGCGGACCAGCCAGGTGGCCCGCGCCGCCTGCGCCGCATCCCCGGGGGCCGCGGCCAGCGTCGCGCACGGCCGCGCGGGCTTGAACAAGGTGAATTGATACGCGCCGAGGCAGAAGCCCAGCGTGGCGTCGTCCGCCGGGAAATCCCCCGGCTCGACCCGCCAGCACACCGGCGGCAGGCCGAACGGCAAGGCGCCGAACAGATGCGGGTCCGTGCTGTCCCCCAGGCCGAACACCGCACCGGCAAGGCCGTCCGCCCCCGGCAACAGGCGGATCTCCCCCGCCGCCGCGGTGAAACCGCTGGCCTGGAGAAAGGCCGCGTGGGGCGACGCGGCCAGGAAGGCGGCCAGTCCGGCCGGGCGCAGGGCGTGGACGGGAAGGGCGACGGCCTCCGGCGGGGCGAGGCAGTCGAGGTCGCGGTCGAACATCGGCGCCTTCTCGCGCAAGCCGGCCGGCAAGACAAGCAGGCCGGCCGGACGCTTGCATTTGCCGGCGCCAGGCCCAACCATCGCTCCATGTCCGGCTTCCCCTCCCGAGTGAAGGCCGTGCTTGGGCCGACCAATACGGGCAAGACGCACCTCGCGATCGAGCGCCTGCTGGCGCATGCGTCGGGCATCATCGGCTTCCCGTTGCGCCTGCTGGCGCGGGAAAACTACGATCGGATGGTGGCGCAGAAGGGCGCCCGGCACGTGGCGCTGATCACCGGCGAGGAAAAGATCGTGCCGCCGGAAGCGCGGTATTTCGCGTGCACGGTGGAAGCCATGCCGCTGGACCGTTCGGCCGAGTTCGTGGCGGTGGACGAGATCCAGCTTTGCGCCGACCCGGATCGCGGCCACATCTTCACCGACCGGCTGCTGCATGCGCGCGGCCTAGTGGAAACCATGTTCCTGGGCGCCGAAACCATCCGCCCGCTGCTGCAACGCCTGGTGCCGCAGGCGGAGGTGACGACGCGGCCGCGCCTGTCCCAACTGAGCTTCACCGGGGCGGAAAAGCTGGTGCGCTTGCCGCCGCGCAGCGCGGTGGTCGCGTTCTCCGCCGACGAGGTCTACGCCATCGCGGAGCTGATCCGCCGCCGCCGGGGCGGCTGCGCCGTGGTGATGGGGCGGCTGTCGCCCCGCACCCGCAACGCCCAGGTGGCGTTGTACCAGGACAAGGAAGTGGACTTCCTGGTCGCCACCGACGCGATCGGCATGGGCCTCAACATGGACGTGGACCACGTCGCCTTTGCCCGGCTGGGCAAGTTCGACGGGCACCGCCCGCGCCGGCTGACCGCCAGCGAGGTGGCGCAGATCGCCGGCCGGGCCGGGCGCGGCATGCGGGACGGCACGTTCGGCACCACCGGCGGCTGCGCGCCGATCGACCCGGAACTGGCGGAAGCGGTGCAGGACCACCGGTTCGACCCGTTGGAGCAGCTCGCGTGGCGCAACGGCACGCTGGATTTCAGCCATGTGGACGGGCTGCTCGGCAGCCTGCAGGCGCCGCCGCCGCGGGTCGGGCTGACGCGCGGGCGGGACGCGTCGGACCTTGCGACGCTGGCGCTGCTGGCCCGGGAGGACGCCGTGCGCGACCTGGCCGCCGGCCGCCGCCTGGTCCGCACCCTGTGGGATGCCTGCCAGATCCCGGATTTCCGCAAGCTGTCCGACGACAGCCATGCGCGGTTCTGCGCCCGGGTGTTCGACCATTTGGCGCGGCAAGGCCATTTGCCCGGCGATTGGCTGGACGGCCAGGTGGCGCTGCTGGACCGCGTGGACGGCGACATCGACACGCTGATGCAGCGCCTGTCCGGCGTTCGCGTGTGGTCCTATATCGCCGCCCGTCCCGGCTGGGTGCGCGACGCCGCCGGCATGCAGGACCGCGCCCGCGCCGTGGAAGACAAGCTGTCCGACGCGCTGCACGAGAAGCTGACCGCCCGCTTCGTGGACCGCCGCTCCACACTGCTGATCCGGCGCCTGGAAAACGCGGAAGGCGAAAGCCTGCTATCCGCCGTCACCTCGCGCGGCGAGGTGGTGGTGGAGGGCCATTCCGTCGGGCACGTGGAGGGCTTCGGCTTCACCCCGGACCCGGCCGCGGTCGGCGAGGAAAAGCGCCTGGTGCTGCGCGCCGCCCGCCGTGCCCTGCGGCAGGAGATGCCGCGCCGGGTGGACGCCGTCGTTGCGGAGCCGGATGCCGCCTTCACCCTGGCGCCGGACGGGCGGATCGCCTGGGGCGGCGGTTCAATCGCCCGGCTGCGCCCCGGCACCAGCCTGCTGCGCCCGCTGGTGGAGGTGGCTGACAGCGAATACCTGGACGGCGCGCAGCGCGAGCGCATCCGGGCGCGCTTGCAAGCCTTTACCCTCGCCACCGTCGAGGCGGAACTGGGGGCGGTGACGCGCCTGACCGACACCGCCGACCCGGCGTTGCGGGGCGCGCTGCACCAGTTGGGGGAAGCGGGCGGCGTGGCCGCGCCCGTGCCGCTGCCGCCGCCGATCCGCGCCCGGTTGAAGGCGCTGGGAGTGCGCGCCGGGCGGTTCGGCATGTTCCATCCCGCGGCGTTGAAGCCGCGCGGCATGGCGTTGCGCGCCCTGCTTTGGGCCGTGGCGCAGCGGCAGGCCTCGCCGGGCCTGCCCGCGGCCGGGCTGGTGTCCTTGCCCGCGCCGGCCGGCTGGCCGCCGGGCTTCGCCGCCGCCATGGGTTGGTTGGACGCCGGGCCGGTGCTGCTGCGCCTGGACGTGGCGGAGCGCGTGGCCGCCGAACTGGCCTTTGCCACCCGCCGGGGTGCCATGGCCTTGCCGCCGAACCTCGCGTCGCGCTTGTCGATCCGGGCGGAGCTGCTGCCGGCGGTGCTGCGCTGCCTGGGCGTGCGCGTGGTGCCGGGCACGCTGCTGCCGCCGGACGCGTTTGGGCCGCCGGCCCCGCCCATGCTGGCGGCCAGCCCCGTTCGCGCGGTGCAGCGGGCGCGGCGCCTGCCCGTGCCGATGCGGCCCGACGGACCGTTCGCCGCCCTTGCCGCCCTGCGTCACCACCCGTGAGCGAGGCGGACGATCGCGACTGGCAGCGGCTGGACAAATGGCTGTGGTGCGCCCGTTTCGGCAAGCACCGCGCCGCCTGCGCGCGCTCCGTGGCGGACGGCGCCGTGCGCATCAACCGGCAGCCGACGGACAAGCCGCATGCCAGGCTGCGCTGTGGCGACGTGCTGACGCTGCGGCTGGGCGGCACGGTGCGGGTGGTGCGCGTCCTGGTGCTGGCCACCCGGCGCGGGCCGGCCACCGAAGCCCGCGGCCTGTATGAGGAGCTGGCCGAGCCGGCTTGCACGGGGGATGAAACGGCGGCATATCCCCCCACCTAAAATCGGGTATCGATCGTAGGAGCCGGGTTGAATGACCTACGTGGTCACCGAAAACTGCATCCGCTGCAAGTACATGGACTGCGTCGAGGTGTGCCCCGTCGATTGCTTCTACGTCGGCGAGAACATGCTGATGATCCATCCGGATGAATGCATCGACTGCGGCGTGTGCGAGCCGGAATGCCCGGCCGAGGCGATCGTGCCGGACAGCGACGACCGGGCGTCCGCCTGGGCGGAACAGAACCGTGTGTTCGCGGCGCAATGGCCGAACATCACCCGCAAGGGCACGGCGCCCGCCGATGCGGATGAATGGAAGGACAAGCCGGGCAAGGCCGCGCTGTTTTCCGCGGAGCCCGGCCAGGCCTGACCGAAGCCGGGCCAAAAGCCCGCTGACGTTCGTTCCGCTTCGTGGTATGCTGCTGTCGTGGGGGCGTTGCGCCCTGCGAGCCCCCTTCAATGCAACGCGGACATCCGTCATGCGCGATCGCGAAGCCGGGTCGTCGGCAATGACGGGGGCTTGCCATGGCACAAGCGGGTTCCACCAGCTCGACCAGATTGCGCAAGGCGGCGAGCACCCCTGAGACGCCGGACGGCGTCGGCAAGAAGCCTGGAGCGCCGAAAGGTGCCGCCAGGAAGACGGAGTTGAAGACCATCGACAAGACCCAGAACGCGTCCCGCACCAAGGCCAAGGCCGAAGTGGAGCACGAGATCGAGGAGCCGGTCGGCCCCGACGAGCCGGAAGGGTTGGACGAGCTCACCGATCTGAGCCCGGGCGCCGTCCCGATGGACACGGCATCCGAAACGGACGCGGTGATCACCGAGGACGACATCGAGGCTGTGGTCGAGGAAGAGCTCGACGCCGAGGTGGATGCGGTTCCGCCCGAAGCCGACGAGGAGGAAGAGGACGAGGTCCTGCCGCCGGCCTCCAACCGGGTGGCGCCGCGCATGCCCGGCCACATGCCCGGCGTTCCCAACCGCCCGATCATGCATGCCCGCATGCCAGCCAAGGCGGAAATCTTCCACGAAGGCGACCACGTGGTTTACCCCACCCATGGCGTGGGCAAGGTGGAGCGCATTGCCACGGAGGAGATCGCCGGCCACAAGCTGGAGCTGATCCACATCACCTTCGAAGAAAACCGCATGACGTTGCGCGTTCCGGTGACCAAGGCGCGGTCGGCCGGCCTGCGCAAGCTGGCCACCCGCAAGATGTTCGACGACGCCATGGCGGTGCTGAAGGGCCGGGCGCGGATCAAGCGCACCATGTGGTCACGCCGGGCACAGGAGTACGAGGCGAAGATCAACAGCGGCGACCCGATCGCTATCGCCGAAGTGGTACGCGACCTGCATCGCAACGCCGGGCAGCCGGACCAAAGCTTCAGCGAGCGGCAAATCTACGAAGCCGCCATGGACCGGCTGGCAGCGGAGTTGGCGGCGCTCGACCAAACGGACAAGCCCACCGCGGTGACCAAGCTCGGGGACTTCCTGAAGACGGTGTAGCCGGTCGGCGGGATCAGCCCCGCCGCGGGTCCAGTCGGTCGGCCAGCGCGTCGCCCAGCAGGTTGAAGCCGAGTGCCGCCAGCAGGATCGCCCCGCCGGAAAACACGGCGACCCAGGGACTCAGCAGCAGGAAGCTGCGGCTTTCCGCCAGCATGCGGCCGAGCGACGGGGTCGGTGGCTGCGTGCCGAGGCCCAGGAAGGACAGGCTGGCCTCCACCAGCATCGCCGTGGACAGCGCCAGGCTGGTTTGCACCAGGATCGCCGGAAGCAGGTTGGGCACCATGTGCCGCAGCAGGATGCGCGCTCCCGTGCAGCCGCTGGTGCGGGCGGCCTCAATGAACTCCGCCCCCCGCAGCACCAGCGCGGGCGCGCGCAGGGTGCGGGCGAAGATCGGCGTGTAGACCACTGCGATCGCGATGGCGGTGCTGCCGGCGCCGGGGCCCAGCACGGTGATGACGCCGATCGCCAGCAGGATTACCGGGAAGGCGAACAGCACGTCCATCAGCCGCATCAGCACGCGGTCCGCCCAGCCGCCCCACCAGGCCGCCGCCAGCCCGATGCCGCCGCCCGCGGCCAGCGCCGCGCCCACGGACGCGACCGCCACGGCGAACACGGTGCGATAGCCCCACAGGATGCGGGACAGCGTGTCCCGGCCGAAATTATCCGTGCCGAGCCAATGCGGGCTGCCGGGGCCGCGCAGGCGGTGCAGGATGTCCTGCGCGTTGGGCGCGAACGGTGACACCAGCGGCGCCCCCAGCGCTGCGGCCAGCAGCACCGCCAACAGGCCGCCGGACGCCCACAGCAGGGTGTGCCTCACCGCCGCAGCCGCGGATCGGCGGCGACGCACAGCAGGTCCACCGCCGCGTTCACCGCCACGAACACCACCGTGGCGAGCAGCACCACCGCCTGCACCAGCGGCACGTTGCGCTCCGCCACGGCGCCGACCACCAGCCGCCCCAGCCCGGGCAGGGCGAACACCTGCTCCACCACCACGGAGCCGCCGAACAGGTAGCCGGCGGTCACGCCGAGATTGGTCAGGAACGGCAGCAGCGCGTTGCGCAGGGCGTGCACGCCGACCACGGCGCGGGGCGGCAACCCCTTGGCCCGGGCGGTGCGCACGTAATCCTGCGCCAGGGCGTCCAGCATCGCGGCGCGCACCACCCGCGCCAGCGACGCCAAGGCCGGCAGCGTCAAGGCCAGCACCGGCAGCATCACGTGCCGTAGATTGCCGGCCGGGTCGTCGGCCAAATCGACCCAGCCCGGCGGCGCCAGGCCCGGTGCCACGGTGGCGGCCCCGTACAGCAATAGCGTGCCGAGCCAGAACGACGGCACGGTGATGCCGGTGACCGTTGCCACCCGCACCGCCGCATCGGCGGCGCGCGAGCGGGCGGTTGCCATCAGGCAGCCGAGCGGCACCGCCAGCAGGCCGGCCAGCAGCACCGCCAGCACCGTCACCTCCGCCGTGACGGCGATCCGGGGCACGATCTCCTCCAGCACGGGGCGCCCGGTCAGCACGCTGGTGCCGAAATCGCCGTGCAGCGCCCGCCACAGCCAGCGCCCGTACTGCGCCACGGCGGTGCCGCCCAGCCCGAGCCGGTCCCGCGCCGCGGCCAGTTGGGCGTCCGACACCTCGGCATTGGCGCCCAGCATCACCTGCACCGCGTCGCCGGGGATCAACCGCACGGCGGCGAAGGTGAGCACGGACACGCCGAACACGGTCAGCAGCAGGCCGCCCAGCCGCCGCAGCCCGGCCGCCAGCAAGGCTATTTCCCGAAGGACGCTTCGCGCAGGCCGCGCAGGCTGCGCGTGGCGTTGGGGACGAAGCCGGACAGGGTGGAGCGGCTGGCGGTGAACAGCGTGCCGTACGCCAGGTGCACGGCCGGGCCGCGGCAGGCCAGGAAACGCTGCGCCTTGTCGTACAGCGCCTTGCGCGCGGCCGGGTCCGTGCCCGTGCGGGCTTCTGCCAGCGTCGCGTCCAGCGTCGGATCGCTGAACTTAAAGACGTTGGTGGCGCCGCCAGTGGTGAAGGAGCGGCCGAAGTAATCGTCCGGATCCGGACCGCCGCTGTTCAGGCTGGCGAAAGCTTGGAAGTTACCGGCGCGCCAATCCGCGATGAAGCGCCCTTGCTCCTGCACGTTCAGCTCCACGGCGAACCCGGCCTGGTCCAACTGCGCCTGGACCACCTGCGCCACGTCCACCACCTGTTGCAGGCTGCCCAGCACGTTGATCGTGAGCTTCACCGGCGGCGTCAGCCCGGCCTGCTTCAGCAGCGCCACGGCCCGCGCCGGGTCGGGGTGGTAGCAGGGGAACTGGTCCACCGGCAGCGCCCAGGCGGTCAGCGCCGGGGAGAGCGGGCCGGCGGGCACGGCTTGGCCGTAATACGCGGCCTGCACCAGCTGCGCCCGGTCGATCGCGGTGTTGACCGCTTCCCGCACCTCCGGCTTGTCGAAGGGCGGCCGGGATGTGTTGAGCCCCAGCACGCTGTAGGCCAGGTCGTCCGTGTGCTGCACCTGCACGCCGGGCGCCTTGGCGAGCGCCGCGGCCGAGGCGGCGTCCAGCGCGGGCAGCATGCCGTAGCTGCCGCCGGACAGGCCCAACTGCCGGGTGGCGGCTTCCGGCACGATGTCGAACTTCAGCCCGGCCAGCTTCGGCAGCCCGGCATCCCAGTAATGCGCGTTGCGGTCCAGGCTGATGAAGGTGTCCGGCACCCATTGCCGGAACACGAACGGCCCCGTGCCCACCGGTTGCCGCGCCAGCGTCGCCACCGCTTCCGGCGGCACGATCGCCAGCGCGGCAAGCTGGGCCAGGAACGGCGCCGAAGGTTCGGTGAGGGTGATGCGGAGCGCCCCGTCACCGTCCGGCTCCACCGCAGCGATGTTCGTGAAGCGCGATGCATAGGGGGAGGCGGTCTTCGGGTCCCGCACCCGCGCGACCGAGGCCACCACGTCGGCCGCGGTGACGGCACGGCCGTTGTGGAAAGTGGCGCCTTGCCGCAGCACGAAATGGTAGGTCTTGCCGTCCGCCGACACGGTCCAGGACTGCGCCAGGGCCGGCACCGTTTGCAGCTTGGCGTCGATCGCGGTCAGCCCCTCGTAGATCGTACTGGTGACGAGCTGGGTGGCGAAGCTGGTGGCGACGTGCGGGTCCAGCCCGACGGGGGACTGGTCCGTCGCGATGTCCAGCACCTGCGCCCGCGCCGCCAGCGGGGCTGCCGCCAGGGCGACGGCCAAGGCAAGGCCCAGATGCTTCATGTCGATCCTTCCAATGACCGGTTTGCGGCGGGCGCACGGGCGGCGCGCAGGAATGCCTCGATCCGCGCCGGGTCCTTGACCCCAGGGGCGCGCTCCACCCCGGAACTGACGTCAACGGCGGCGGCGCCTGTGGTGGCGATCGCGGCGGCGACGTTGCCCGGGTGCAGGCCGCCCGCGAGCACCCAGGGGCCGGGGGCCTGCCAGTTCGCCAGCAACAACCAATCGAAGGCGACCGCGTTTCCCCCGGGGCGGGTGGCGCCGGGCGGCGGCCGGGCATCCAGCAGCAGCGCGTCGCAATCCATGGTCTTCGGCAGGTCAGCGGGCGCGTGGACCCCGACGGCACGCCACACCGGGCGGCCGAACCTGCGGCGCAGCGCGGTCGCGCGCTCGGGCGAGGCGACGAGTTGCAGGATGTCCAGCGCGACCGAGTCGAGGACTTCCGCAACCTGATCGTCAGTCGGGTCGACGAACAGGCCGACATGCGCCGCGGTGCCGGTGGCAAGGCTGGCGGCCTGGGCGGGTGTGACGAACCGCGGCGAGGGCGGGAAGAACACGAAGCCGACGTAATCCGCCGTGGCAGCGGCCTCGTAGGCGTCCGGCGTGGAGATGCCGCAGATTTTCACTGGGTGACGCCGACACTGCCCCGCCCGTCGTTCTCCCTCTGCGCTGGCGGGAGAGGGCCGGGGTGAGGGTGGCTGCCCCGCCCGTCGTTCTCACCCGGCCCTCTCCCGCCAGCGGGAGAGGGTTCTTTCAGATGCGATCGACCTGCCGGTGCAAAAAGGAAGCGTGGCCACCGCCGCTACCCGTCGATCGTGCGCACCGCCGTGCCCGGCATGATCACGGGGCGGAGCCGCAGCGTTTCCAGCTCCTGCTCCAGCGTGCGCACCCGGCTTTCCGCCCGGCGGGCGCGGCGGCGTTGGCCCAGCGAGCCGATGCCCACCACGATCGCGCCCAGCACGAAGAACACCGCCCCCGCGCCCAGCACGGCGAGCGACAGCGGCACGTCCACCGACAGGTCGGTGGGCCACAGCCCGATCGGCACGGTGGCCGCGTTGGACAGTGCGAACACGATCAGCAGCAGGATGAACGGCAGCGCGAAGATCAATCCCAGCATGTCAGGCGACCACCCGCTCGCGGGCGACGCGGGCGTGCTTGCCGCCGCGGTTCACCCGTTCCCGCAATTCCTTGCCCGCCTTGAAGAAGGGCACCGCCTTTTCGTCCACCGGCACGGCTTCCCCGGTGCGCGGGTTGCGGCCGGTGCGGGCATCCCGCTTCTTCACGGTGAAGGCGCCGAAACCGCGCAATTCGACCCGCTCGCCGCGCGCCAAGGCGGCCGTGATCTCGTCGAAGATGGTGCCGACGATGGTTTCCACGTCGCGTCCCAGCAGATGGGGATTGGCTGCCGCAAGCTCGGCGATCAGCTCCGATTTGGTCATGTGCGATCTCGTCCCATGGGGCGGACGCTGCCAGAGGGATGGGGGAGCGTCAACAATAAGGCCTTCAAAACGAAGCCGATTCCGCCGCCGCCCGGATGCTTTGCCAGGCCGCTTCCACGTCCGCCGCTTCCGTCGCCAGCGCGCCCACCGACACGCGGACCATCCAGCGTCCGTCCACCGTCGCCGGGGTGAGGTAGGCGGCGCCGGAGCGGTTCACCGCCTCCGCCCAGGCGCGGGTGTGCGCGTCCAGCGCGTCGCCGGCCAGGCCGGGCGGCGCGTGTACGATGCACACGGTTTGCAACGGCACGGGGGCCACGACGCGCCAATGCGGGGTGGCCGCCACCGCCGCCGCCAGCGTGCGGGCGTTGGCCATGTCGCGCCGCAGCCGCGCCTGCAAGCCGGCCACACCCTGCTCGCGAATGGTGAACCACAGCTTCAGCGCGCGGAAGCGGCGGCCGAGCGGGATGCCCCAGTCGCGCAGGTTGCGCACCTGCCCGTCCACCGAGGATTGCAAGAAGGACGGGTTGGTGGACATGACCCGCACCAGGTGCTCCGCGTCGCGCACGTAGTACAACGAGCAGTCGAACGGCACGCCCAGCCATTTATGCGGGTTCAGCACCAGGCTGTCGGCGTCCTCCACCCCGTCCCACAGCGCGCGGCATTCCGGCAGGATCATCGCGCTGCCTGCCATGGCGGCGTCCAGGTGCAGCCAGATGCCGTGCCGCCGCGCCACCGCCGCCAGGCCGCGCACCGGGTCGATCGCGGTGGTCGCGGTGGTGCCGGTGGTGGCGACGATCGCGCAGGGCGTCACCCCCGCGGCGAGGTCCGCCTGCACCATCGCCGCGAACGCGTCGGGCCGCATGGCGTGGTTTTCGTCGCAGGGCACCAGCCGCACATTGTCGCGGCCGAACCCGGCCAGCAGCGCCGCCTTGTCCACGGAGGAGTGGCTTTGCGCCGAGGCATAGATCGCCAGCGGCCGCGCTTCCGCCTGCAAGCCGCCGCGGTTCAGCGCGTAGCCGGTGGTGCGTTCCCGCGCCGAGATCAGCGCCACCAGGGTAGAGGTGGAGGCCGCGTCCTGGATCACGCCGCGCCAGGCGGCGGACAGGCCGACCATCTGCCGCATCCAGTCGGTGGTCACCTCCTCCACCTCCGTGATGGCAGGGGAGGACTGCCAGGACAGGCCGAGCACGCCCAGCCCGGTGCTGGCCAGGTCGCCCAAGATGCCGGCGGGCTCCGCGTTGGACGGGAAGTAGCCGAAGAAGCGCGGGTGCTGCCACAACGTCAGGCCGGGCACCACGATGCGGTCGAGGTCCGCCAGCACGTCGCCGAACGGCTCGCCCTGTTCCGGTGGGGCCGTCGGCAGGGCGGCGGCGACCGCGCCGGGCGCGGTGGCGGCCTGCACCGGCCGGCCGGCAACCCCGGCCTGGTGGTCGGCCAGCCAGTCGATCAGTTGATGGCCGTAGCGGCGGAACTCTTCGGGCGACATCGGCGGGTTAGACCACGCGCGCGGCTATGCGGGAAGGGCTGCGGCGGTGCGCAGCGCGTCCGCCACGCCGGGTGCGGCGGCCAGGATCGGGTTGCCGCCGGATAGGCCGTCGCCGCCGAGGAAGTCGCTGGTGACGGCCCCGGCCTCCGCCAGCACGGCCAACGCCGCCGCCACGTCCCACAGGTTGATGTGACGCTCCACATAGCCGTCGATGCGGCCGGACGCGACCTCCGCCAGGCCCAGCGCGCCGGAGCCGCCGGCCCGCAGCATCGAACCGGTGGCCATGACGCGGGTGCACATCGCCAGGTAGTCGGCGTTCGGCACGCGCGGGGACCAGCCGCATTCCACGATCGCGCGCGGCAGCGCCGCCGTGGCGGCGGCGCGGATCGGCACGCCGTTCAGCGTGGCGCCCTGTCCGGTGCAGGCGGCATAGGTTTCGCCCAGCCCCGGCGCCACCAGCACGCCCAGCAGTGGCATGCGCCCGTCCAGCAGGCCGAGCGACACGCACCAGCGGGTGGCGCCGCGCGCGTAGTTGCTGGTGCCGTCGATCGGGTCCACCACCCAGCGCAACGTACCGTGCCGGGCGGCGCCGGCTTCCTCGCCCTGGAACCCGTCCTCCGGGAAGGCCTCGGCCATGGCGTCGGACAGGAACCGCTCCACCGCGCCGTCCGCTTCCGTGAGCCAGTCCTGCGCGCCCTTCAGCGTGCCGGTGCTGGCGCCGGGCGGCGTTTGCATGGACGTGGCCAGCGCGCCCGCCTTCGCACAGGCCGCCAATGCGACCTCAAACCGTCGCTGCAACGCTTGCATGCTGAGGGGCATCCCCGATGATGTTGCCCACGACCTGCCGCGCCGCCGGGGCGGATGCAAGCTTGCCCTGGCGCGCGCCGGCATGATCTGTGGTGCCATGGTTCACGCCCGGTCCGCCGCGCCATGAAGATCATCGGCCTGACCGGCGGCATCGGCATGGGCAAGTCCACGGCTGCCGGGGCGTTCCGCCGCGCCCACCTGCCCGTGTTCGACGCCGACGCCGCCGTGCACCGGTTGCAGGCACCGGGTGGCGCCGCGCTGCCGGCGATCGCGGCCGCCTTCCCGGGCACGGTGGTCGGCGGGGTGCTGGACCGCGGGCGGCTGCGCGCGGCCGTGGTGGGCAACGAGGCCGCCATCGGGCGGCTGGAAGCGATCATCCACCCGCAGGTGCGCCGTATGGAGCGGGCCTTCCTGGCCGCGGCCCGGCGCAGCCGCGCGCCCGCGGCGGTGCTGGACATCCCGCTGCTGCTGGAAACCGGGGGCGAGGCGCGGGTCGACACGGTGGTGGTGGTGTCCGCCCCGCGTGCGGTGCAGGTCGCCCGGGTGCGCCGCCGCCGGGGCATGACGGACGCACAGGCCGCCGCTATCATCGCGCGTCAAATGCCCGATTCGCAGAAGCGCCGCCGCGCCGACCTCGTCATCCGCACCGGCCTGTCGCGCCATGCCGCCTTGCGCCCGCTGCACCGCCTGATCCGGTCGCTGCGCGCATGAGCCGGTCCGTGCTGTTCGACACGGAAACCACCGGGCTGGACCCGCTCACCGGTGACCGGATGATCGAGATCGCGGCGGTGGAGCTGATCCGCGACCTGCCGACGGGCGTGACCTTCCACCGCCTGATCGACCCGGAGCGCGACATCGACCCCGATGCCACCCGCGTGCACGGGCTGACCCGGGCGGAGCTGCGGGGCAAACCGCGCTTCGCCGCCATCGTGGACGAGCTGCTGGACTTCATCGGCGACGACCCGCTGGTGGCGCACAACGCGACCTTCGACTTCGGCTTCCTGAATGCCGAACTGGCGCGGGTGGGCCGCCCGCCCGTGCACCTGTCGCGCAAGGTGGACACGCTGGAGATCGCGCGCGCCCGCTTTCCCGGCTTGCCGAACAGCCTGGATGCGCTGTGCCGCCGCTTCGGCATCGACCTAACGGAACGCACCAGCCACAACGCCCTGCTGGACTGCCGCCTGCTGGCCGACGTGTATATCGAGCTGACCGGCGGCCGGCAGCGCGGCCTGTCGCTGGTCGCGGAGGCCGGGCAGGCGGTGCCGACGATCACCTACCAGGCAAGCGCCACGCGCGTTCCGCGCCCCATTGTACCCAGCGCGGCGGAGCTCGCCGCCCACGCCGCGTTCATTACCCGGCTGAAGGAGCCGATCTGGGCGATGTGAGCCACCGCTCCACGCCGCCTACACTCCCTCTCCCGCTGGCGGGAGAGGGAGTGGGGTGAGGGTGGCGACGCCCGGCTGGACCCAAGCTTGCGGCCACTTCTCGCCTGGCCGGCCACCCTCACCCTGCCCTCTCCCGCCAGCGGGAGAGGGTTTATTGGGGGCTTTCCCCAGCGTTCAAGCGACGCCGGCGGCGCCGTTCTGCTTGCGGGCCTGCCACAGGGCGACGAAGTCGATCGGTTGCAGCAGCACCGGCGGGAAGCCGCCGTCGCGGCTGACGTCCGACAGGATGTTGCGGGCGAAGGGGAACAGCAGGCGCGGGCACTCGATCAGCAGCACCGGCTCTATGGAATTCTCCGGGATGCCGTTCAGGGTGAAGATGCCGGCATAGGACAGCTCGCAGATGAACACCGCGCGGCCCGGCTCGCCGCCCTGCTGCCCTTCCACCGCCGGGCCTTCCGTCGCTTCCGCCCGCACCACCAGCACGACCTCGAACACGTTCTGCCCGTCCTGGATGCGGCGGGCCTGCACGTCCAGGTTGATCTGCACGTTCGGCTGGGAGCGCAGGGTGGAGAAGATTTCCGGCGCGCCCGGCACCTCGAACGACAGGTCCTTCACGAACTGGATGTTCACCACCAGCGGCGGGCCGGCCTGCGGCGCGCCGTCGGCGGAGCCTTGCGGGGCGGGGGTCGTTTCGGACATCGCTCTGTCTCCTGAAGGGGTGGCGGGGCGGTAGCACGCGCGGGCTAATGCCGCCAGACGATCTCCGCCGGGGCGGGGGTGGTGGGGTCGCAGCGCAGCCACTGGCCGTTCGCCACGCTGGTGCCGGTCAGGGCCAGGATGAAGCCCCAATGGCTGACCACCACGGTGTGCTGCCAGGCCGGGTCCGCCGCCATGGCGTCACGGAACCGGGCGGCGCGGACCACGACCTGCGCTTCCGGCTCGGCCTCGCCGGGCCACCAGACGTCCTCGATCGCGGAGAAATCATGGCCGGGCCAGGCCTGCCGCAGGTCGGCCACCGTGCTGCCGATGTCGCATTTGAACGCGTAGCGCTCGCGCACCGTGGTGTCGACCAGCACTGGCAGGCCCAGGCGGCGGGCGAGCGGCTCGGCCGTTTGCAGCGCCCGTGTGTAGGGGGAGGCGACGATGCGCCGGACGCCTTCCCGCGCCAGGGCTTCGGCCGCGTGCTCCGCTTGTTCGTGGCCGAGCGGGGTGAGGCGCGGGTCCTCGATCCCCGGGTCCTTCCGCGTGGCGGTGAAGTGGAGGTTGAACTCGCTTTGGCCGTGGCGCAGCAGGATCATGCGGCTACGACCTAGCGGTGTCGTGGCCACCCGGCAATCGTGCGGCCAGCCCGGCGGCGTTGTGGAAGGGGGGCGATCACCCTATCTCTCCCGCGGCAGGAGTGGTTCGGCATGGGCGCAGGCGGATTTCCGATCGATCTGGTATTGCTGGGGATGATCGCGGCCTTCCTGGTGCTGCGGCTGCGCGGCATCCTCGGGCGCCGCGACGGGTTCGAGCCCACCCAAGGCGCCGCCCGGCCGGTCGGCCGGCCCGCCGCCCCGGTGATCGAGGGCAAGGCAGAGCCAGCCACGCCGCCGGGCCGGCCCGTGCCGGATGACGCGTCCGCCCTGGGGCAGACCTTGGCCCGCATGCACCGGGCCGACCGTAGCTTCAGCCCGCAAGGCTTCCTGGCCGGGGCTGAGGCGGCGTTCCGCATGATCGTGAGCGAGTTCGCCGCCGGCAACCGCACGGCCTTGCGCCCGCTGCTGACAGACGAGACCTTCGCGACCTTCGAGGGGGCAATCGCCGCGCGGGAAGCCGCCGGGGAAACGCAGACCAGCGAAATCCGCGACATCCCGTCCGCCACCATCGAGGCGGCGACGCTGGAAGGCACGCAGGCCGAAATCACCGTGCGCTTCGTGTCCGACCAGATCAGCCAAACCCTGGATCGCGACGGCCGGCACGTCACGGGCGCGGACGCCGTGACCGAGTTGCGGGACGAATGGACCTTCGTGCGGGATCTGGCATTGCCCGGTCCGGCCTGGCGGCTGGCGCACGCGCGCTCCGCCTAGTCCGTCAGCCCGAGCACCTGACGCAGCTCCGCCCGGGCGGGCTGATAGTCCGCTTCGAATCCGGGGTTGTGGAGCAGCACGGCCGTGATGGCGGTGCCGGCCTGCATTCCCGTGACCACGTCGGACGGGTAATGCGCGCCGCCCACCACACGGTTCCACGCGTAGGATTTCGCCCGCGCAAAGATCGCCACCCGATCCTCCGGCACCATCTGCGCCAGCACGACGGCCGCCATGGTCACGCGCGTGGCATGCCCGCTGGGCCAGGAGCCGCTGCGCGTCAGGGGCACGGACGGGTGGACGTCGTTGCTGGCCAGGAAGGGCCGCAGCCGGGCAAACGCCCTTTTCGCCGGGTCGACGACTGAATCCTCCGTCTCCCCCATGCGGTCGAACAGCGCGGCCAGGTGGGGCAGGCTTGCGGGCGTGAAGTTGGGCCCGATCGTGTCGGTGAACTGGTCGAACACCGTTTCCCCGACATCGTGCACGGTTTGCGCCGCCTGCTCCGGCGTGCGCGTGGCTTGCGCGGCGAGCACCGCGTCCAGGTCGGTGTGAAAGGCGTCCGAGTTCAACACCGGCGGCGGTGGCAGCAGCACGCGAAGGTCCACCTGGTCAGGGCCGAAATACGGTGCCGCCTGCGCGGGACCGTGGAACAGCAGGAATGCCGCGAGCACGAAAAAACGCATGGTTCACATGTCCGGAAAGGCAGGGGGATTGCTTGCCCCCTGTCCGCCCGGCTCGTCAAATAGGGGCAGTGCCGGCATGGCGGAAAGTGGCCGCTCGGGACGGCGGCCGCCATGCTCCGCCTCGATGCGCGCCGCCGCGGCCTGGGCATAGGCCGGGTCGATCTCGAAGCCGATGCCGGCCAGGCCGAGCCGCTCCGCCGCGACCAGGGTGGTGCCCGCCCCCAAGAACGGGTCCAGCACGCAGGCATCCGGCTTGCCGTGCATCCGGATGCAGCGTGTGGCGAGCTCCACCGGGAAGCCGGCGGGATGGTCGAACTTCTGCGCCTTGGAGCGGACCGTCCGGTATGGGATGAACCAGACGTTGCCGCCGCAGCGCACGTCCCGCGCGTGGCCCCAGCGCGCGATATTCGACTTGTCCTTGAACGGCACGCCGATGGCCAGCCGGTCGATGGGCGTGTGCCCGGCCTTGGTGAAGTGGAACACCGACTCATAGTTGTTGTTGAGGAAGCGCTTGCTGGAAATCGGCTTGAAATGGCCGACCGTGTCCGGGCCGATGCTGACGGACTTCACCCAAACGATGTTGTTCTGCAGGACGAAGTGGTCCTTAAAGGCGGACGCCACCTCCAATGCCAGCCAAGGGTCGATGTTGGTGCTGCCGACGTTGAGGAACACCGAGCCGTCGTCGCGCAGCACGCGGCCGATCTCCCGCCCGACCTCAGCCATCCAGGCAAGATAGGCGGCCTTCGGCATGCGGTCGTCGTGCGAGTTGTAGGCGATGCCGATGTTGTACGGCGGTGACGTCACGCAGACGTCGACGCTGCCCGGCGCGACCTGGCGCAGACCGGCCAGGCAGTCGCCCAGCGTGATCGTTTGCCGTCCGATCTGCCGCTGCACCCTGCCTTGCTCCACCCGAGTCGCCGGGCAGCTTAATGCACCCGGGACTGATCTTTAAGCGAGTGGTGGTGGCAGGCGCGGCATCGTCGTAGCCTGGGGCCATGCTGCAAGCCCGTCCGCGCGTCGCGCTGTTCGTCACCTGCCTGGTGGATTTGCACCGCCCCAGCGTCGGCTTCGCCGCCATCCGGCTGCTGGAAGCGGCGGGGTGCCAGGTGGAGGTGCCGCGGGCACAGACCTGCTGCGGCCAGCCGGCCTACAACACGGGCGACCGGGCGACCGCGCGTGATCTTGCGGCCGGCATCCTGGATGCGTTCGCGGGCTTCGATTACGTGGTGGTGCCGTCCGGCTCCTGCGGCGGGATGATCGCGCACCACTTTCCGGGGCTGTTCGCCGACGACCCCAACCTGCTCGCCAAGGCGGAAGCGCTGGCCGGGCGCACGCACGAGCTGACGGCGTTCCTGGTGGACGTGGTGGGCATGGACACCGTGTCCGCCCGCTGCGACGCGGTCGCCACCTACCATGACGCCTGCTCCGGCCTGCGGGAGATGGGGGTCAAGACGCAGCCGCGGCGTTTGCTCGCCGGCGTCGAGGGCCTGACGGTGACGGAAATGGCCGATCCGGAAGTGTGTTGCGGCTTCGGCGGCACGTTCTGCGTGAAATACCCCGACATCTCCACCCGCATGGTGTCGGACAAGACGAAGGACATCGCGGCGACCGGCGCCGACTTGCTGCTGGCCGGCGACATGGGCTGCCTGCTGAACATGGCCGGGCGGCTGTCGCGCGAAGGCAGCCGGATGGAGGTTCGCCACGTGGCGGAGGTGCTGGCGGACATGACCGGGGCGGTGGCGCCGATCGGCGCGCCGCGGCGCTAAGGCGTCAGTCCAGCGTCGGGTCCAGCCGGTCGCGCAGCCAATCCCCCACCACGCCGATGCACAGCGTGGTCAGCACGATGGTGGCGCCGGGCGCCAGCAGGATCCATGGCGCGCGTTGCAGGTACTCCCGCGCATAGCCCACCATGGTGCCCAGCGAGGTCAGCGGCGGCTGCACGCCCAGCCCCAGGAAGGACAGGCCGCTTTCCAGCAGGATGATCTCCGGAAACGCCAGCGTGGCGGACACGATCAGGGTGGACGCGATGTTCGGCAGCACGTGCAGGCCGTACACCCGCAGCGGCCCGGCGCCGAGGTTGCGCACGCTGGCGGCATAACCTTGCCCGCCGGCCGCGACCGCCAGGCCGCGGGCGATGCGGGCGTGCCGTTCCCAGCCATAGAATCCCATCAGGCACACAAACAAGGTCAGCGCGTTGCCGAAGAACGCGAGCACCGCCAGCGCCATGATCAGGAACGGCAGCGCCGCCTGGAAGTCGATCAGCATCAGCACGGCCTGTTCCACCCAGCCGCGGAAATGCGCCGCCAGGAAGCCGAGCGAGGTGCCCAGCACCGTGCCGATCGCCGTGGCGCCGAACGCGATCAACAGCGACACGCGGATGGACACCAGCAGGCGGGACAGCACGTCGCGCCCCAACTCGTCCGTGCCCAGCGCGTGCGCCCACTCGCCGCCGACGCCGACCGGCGGCGACAGGCGATGGCGGAGGTCCAGCGCGGTGATGGCGAAGGGGCGGATCTGGTCGGCCAGCAGCGCCACCGCCAGCATCAGCACCAGCCAGCCCGCCGCGGCGCTCACCGCCCAGGGCGTGCGGGCCCGGGGCGGGACGGCAACGGCCATCGTGGCCGACATCAGGCCCGCACCGCCACGCGCAGCCGGGGGTCGAGCACGCCGTACAGCAGGTCCACCAGCAGGTTCGCCGCGACCATGGTGGTGGCGACCAGTAGCAGGATGCATTGCACGACGCCCAGGTCGCGGTTGGACACCGCCACCACCAGCAGCCGCCCGACGCCGGGCCAACTGAACACGCTTTCCACCACCACCGCGCCGGCCAGCAGGCTGCCGAGCATGAAGCCCACCACCGTGACGGTGGGGATCGCCGCGTTGGGCAGGGCATGGCGGCGCACCACGGCGCCCCAGGGCACGCCGCGCGCGCTCGCCGTGCGGATGTACGGCTGTCCCAGCACCTCCAGCATGGCGGAGCGGGTGAAGCGCGCCAGCACCGCGGCGCCGCCCAGCGCGAGCGTGACGACGGGCAGCACGGCGCTGCTCCAGCCCTCCTGCCCGCCGGAAGGCAGCCAGCGGAGCTGCACCGCGAACACCAGCACCAGCACCAGGCCCAGCACGAAGGACGGCACGGTGAAGCCCGCGGTCGCCAGCGCCATCACGCCGCGGTCCAGGGCGGTGTTGCGGTGCAGGGCGGCGTAGATGCCGGCGGGAATGCCCAGGCACAGCTTCAAGGCCAGCGCCGGCAGCGTCAGCGCCAGCGTGGCCGGGATGCGCTCGGCCACCAGCGCCACCGCCGGCCGGCCGTCGCGCATGGACTGGCCCAAATCGCCATGCGCGATGGCGGCGAAATAATGCAGGTATTGCACCCAGATCGGCTGATCCAGGCCCCAGGCATGGCGGAAGGCGGCGATCGCCTCCGTCGGCGCGTCCGGCGACATGATCAGCAGCGCCGGGTCGCCGGACAGGCGCAGCACCACGAAGGCGAAGGTGACGACCAGCAGCACCGTCAGCAGCGCCCGGCCCAGGCGCAGGGCGAAGAACCGCACCATGCTAGGCGGGCAGTCCGCGCGGCGACAGGTCGACGTAAAAGGAGGCGGTGCCCTGCCATGGCAGGGTCTTGCGCACGGCGGTGAAGTTCGCGTTCTGGTGCAGCACGATATAGGCGGGGTCGTCCCGCTCGCAGATCTGCAGCATGCGCGCGAACATCGCCCGGCGGGCCGGGATGTCGGTGCTGGCCTCCATCGCGGCCGACAGCCGGTTCATCTCCGCGTTGCTCCATTCGCCGACCTGCTGCTGCGCGCCGTTCGGCCCTTCCTGGTTGACGATGGAGGACACCGGGTCGTCGAACACGGCGCTGTTGGACCAGTCGCGCAACCCGCGCTGCGGGGTCTTCTCCAGCACCTGGGACCAGTTCTCCTTGATCTCAATCGCCACGTTCAGCCCGACATCCTGCCACATCGCCGCCAGCACCTGGGCGGTGGCGGTTTCGGCCACGTAGTAGTCGTTGCGGATGCGGTAGGGGATGGGGTCGCCCTTGTAGCCGGCCGCCTTCAATCCCGCGCGGGCCGCCGCCGGGTCGAAGGGCGGCACGGTCCAGCCGGGCACCAGCATGGGGCCGTAAAAGGCGAATTGCAGCCCCGGCGGAACCGTCGTGCGGCCGGCCCACAGGCTGTCCACGATCGCCTTGCCGTCGATCGCCTGCGCCATGGCCAGCCGCACGCGCGGGTCGGCCAGGGCGGGATGGTGGCTGTCGAAGTTGACGATGCGGTGGTTCGGCACCGGCCCGCCGCGCACAACGAAGCGCCCGGTCGCTTCGATGGCGGCGATCTGGTCCGGCAGGATGTCGCAGGCCAGGTCATACTCGCCGGACAGCAGCCCGTTGGCGCGCGCGGACGCTTCCGGCACCTCCAGGAACCGCAGGGAGCGGCAGGGTGGCCGGCCGCCCCAATAGTCGTCATGCGCGTCCAGCACCAGCGACACGTCCGGCCGGAACGCGCGCAGCTTGTAGGGGCCGGTGCCGGCGGGGGCGCGGGCGTAATCGATCCACGGGGTGCGGAAGCTGCGCGGACTGACGATCTCGCTGCCGCCGGCCGACAGCCGCCCTTCCATCGTCACGTCCGGCGTGCGGTTGACGAAGCGCACCGTCAGCGGGCCGGTGGCCTCCACCCGCTCCAGCGCCGGCCAATGCCGCCGCGCCACCGCGGGGATGTCGGCGGGCAGGGCGGGCCCGAACATCCGCTCCGGCCCGAAATTCCAGGCGACATCCTCCGCCGTCAGGACGCTGCCGTCGTGGAAGCGCACGCCGGGGCGCAGCGTCAGCTCCACCGTGCGCTCGTCCACGCGGTGCCATGCGGTGGCGAGGCCGGGCATGCGGGCCAGCCCACCCTGCTGGTCGCGCGCGATCGGGGTTTCCAGCAGGGCGGCGAGGTAATGCTCGCCCGCGTTGGAGGATTGCTCGCGCAACGGCTCCAGCGTGCCGGTGTTGGCGAGCTTCTGCACGGCGATCGTCAGCGCCGGGCGCGTGTCGGTTTGGGCCAGGGCTACGGTGGGCAGGGCTGCGGTGGGCAGCGCGGCGGCGAGCAGGGTGCGGCGACGGATCATGGGGCGTGGATAGCGGGAACGCGGCCCGCACCCAACCGGCGGATGCCCCGCTCGGCCTCGTCCTGCGCCACGTGGCAGGCGACGGGGCGGCCGTCGCCCGGGCGCGGTTTCAGCACCGGCACCTCCGCCCGGCAGCGCGCCACGACGGCGGGGCAGCGCGGATGGAACGCGCAGCCGGGCGGGCGATCCGCCGGGTTGGGCGGGTCGCCCTGCAACACCGTGCGCTTGGCACCGCGGACGTTGCCGGGAATGGCGGACACCAGGGCGCGGGCATACGGGTGGGCCGGCTCGGCGAACACCGCGTCCGGATCGCCGCGTTCGATCACGCGGCCCAGGTACATCACGGCGACCTCGTGGCTGACCTGCCGCACCACGCGCAGGTCGTGGCTGATGAACAGCATGGCGATCCGCCGCTCCGCCTGCAAATCCACCAGCAGGTTGACGATCTGTGCCTGGATCGACACGTCCAGCGCGGATACCGGTTCGTCGCACACCAGCAGGTCCGGCGCGGTCGCCAAGGCGCGGGCCAGCACCGCCCGCTGCCGCTGCCCGCCGGACAAGGCGTGCGGGTGGCGCGCCGCCTGGTCCGGGCGCAACCCGACATCGTCCAGCAGGCGGGCGAGCCGGGCGGCGCGGTCCGCAGCCGAGCCGAGGCCGTGGATGGCCAATGGCTCGGCGATCTGCCGCGCGACGCTGAGCCGCCGGTCCAGCGCGCCCAGCGGGTCCTGCGGCACCAATTGCATGCGGGCGCGCAGCCTGCGCCAGGCGGGGCTGTTCGGCGGCGGCATGGCAGCGCCGGCGAAGCGCACGCTGCCGCCGTCCGGCACTTCCAGCCCCAGCGCCAGCCGCCCGGTGGTGGACTTGCCGCAGCCGGACTCCCCCACCACGCCCAGCGTGCGGCCCGGTTCGACCGCAAGGCTCACCGCTTCCACCGCGTGCACCGCCGCCGGCCGGCCGAGCCAGCCGCGGCGCATGGCGTAGGTGCGGGACACGCCGTCCAGCGTCAGCAGGCTCATGCGCGGATGCAGGCGGCGCGGTGGCTGGGCGCCACGGCGCGCAGGCCGGGCACGGCGGCGTCGCATGGCCCGATGTGGCGGTCGCAGCGCGGGGCAAAGGCGCAGCCGGGCGGCATCGCCCAAGGCTCCGGCACGCGGCCTGGGATGGCCAGCAGGGGGCGGCGGGTGCCGCCCAGCGGCGGCAGGGCGCCGAGCAGGCCGGTGGCGTAGGGGTGGGCCGGGCGGGCGAACAGGGACGCCGCGTCCGCTTCCTCCACGATGCGCCCGGCATACATCACGCACACACGGTCGCACATATCGGCCACCACGCCCAAATCGTGGCTGATCAGCACCAGGGCCATGCCCAGATCGGCGCGCAAGCGCTGCAACAGATCCAGGATCTGCGCCTGGATGGTGACGTCCAGGGCAGTGGTCGGCTCGTCGGCGATCAGCAGCTCCGGCCGGCCAGCCAGGGCGGCGGCGATCATCACCCGCTGGTTCTGCCCGCCGGACATCTCGTGCGGATACGCGTCCATGCGGGCGCGGGCGCCGGGAATGCCGACCTCGTCCAGCAGCCGCAGCGCTTCCGCCCGCGCCGCCGTGGCGGACAGGCCGCGATGCAGGCGAACGGCCTCGGCCACCTGGCGGCCGATGCGGTGCACCGGGTTCAGCGCGCTCGCCGGGTCCTGGAAGATCATCGCCACCCGGCCGCCGCGGACCTTGTCCAGCACGGAGGGCGGTGCGCCGAGCAGTTCCTGGCCCTCCAACGTCACGCTGCCCGCCACGGTGGCGGTGGCCGGCAGCAGGCCGAGCGCCGCCAGCCAGGTGACCGACTTGCCGCAGCCGGACTCGCCCACCAGGCCCAGGCTTTCGCCGGGTTGGACGTGCAGGTCGATGCCGTGCAGGGCGACGGTGCCGCGAAAGGCGACAGTCAGGTTCCGGACCGTGACCAGGGGAGCGTCGGCCCTCACCCTGGCCCTTTCCCATGGGGAAAGGGGGGAAAGGGAGAAGGAAGGACCTCTGCCCTAGGGTTAGGGCGATTGCATTTGGCGCATCTTCCTCTCCCGCTGGCGGGAGAGGGTCGGGGTGAGGGTGGCGTCGCCCGTTTGGACTCCAGCCTTCGCAACCGGTCGCCGCGTGGCCGGCCACCCTCACCCTGCCTTCTCCCGCCAGCGGGAAAGCGTTTGCAGCAGGCTGCTGGCACCATCAGGCCCAATTGCCCCTGCGGAAATCCATCGCGAAAGACGGGGCGGCCTTCCAGCGGATCGACTTCGGCTTGCCGGTGAACACCGCGTTCTGGTGCAGCACGGTGTAGGCGGGGTCTTCCCGCTCGCAGATTTGCAGCATGCGGGCGAACACGGCGTGGCGGCGCGGGCGGTCCGTGCTGGTTTCCAGCTCATAGGACAGCGTATTCATCTCGGCGTTGGTCCATTCGCCGTATTGCTGCTGCTCACCGTTGGGGCCGTGCTGGCTGACGATGGAGGATACCGGGTCGTTGAACGGGGCGGAGTTGGACCAGTCGCGCACCGCCCGGGTGGGGCTGCGTTCCAGGATCTGGGTCCAGTTCTCCTTCATGCCGATCTCCACGTTCAGCCCGGCCTGCCGCCACATCTCCACCAGAACCTGCCCGTTGGCCACCTGGTTCGTGTAATAGTTGTTCAACAAGCGGAACGGGATTGGGTCGCCCTTGTAGTTCGCCTGCTTCAGCAGATCGCGCGCCTGCGCCACGTCATATTCCGGCACGGTCCAGCTCTGCACGAACATTTGGTCATAGAACGGCCATTGCAGCCCGGCCGGCACCACCGTGCGGCCGCCCCATAGGCTGTCGACGATGGTCTTGCGGTCGATCGCATGCGCCATCGCCAAGCGCACGCGCGGGTCCTGCAGGGTCGGGTGATGCATGTCGAACACCGTCATGCGGATGTTCGGGATGGTGCCGCCCTGCACCTCGAACCCGGCATGTCCCTCGATCGCGGCGATCTGGTCGGGCGGGATGTCGGCGGCGAACTGGTATTCGCCGGTCAGCAGGCCGTTGATGCGGGCACTGACCTCCGGCACCTCCACCAGGCGCAGCGTGCGCAGCGGCGGCCGCCCGCCCCAGTACTCGTCATGCGCGTCCAGCATTAGCGATATGTCCGGGCGGAACTCGCGGATCTTGTAGGGGCCGGTGCCGACCGGCGCGCGGGCGTAGTCCAGCCAACTCGCCGCTTGCTCGAACGCGCGGTGGCTGATGATGCCGCTGCCCCGGCAGGAGATGCGGCCCTCCATCGTCACGTCCGGCGTCGCGTTGACGAAGCGGACGGTGTATTTGTCCACCGCCTCCACACGGTCCAGCGCCGGCCATAGGCGGCGGCCGACCGGCGGCACCTCCGCCGGCAGGTCCTTGGTGCGGTTGGTGGTGACGATGGCGCCCGACAGCGGCAGCGTCTTGCCTTGCGCGCTCGGGTGGGTGGCGCCGAACATGCGGCCGGGGCTGAAGCTGGCGACCACGTCGTCCGACGTGAACTCGTCGCCATTGTGCATCCGCACGCCTTGCCGCAGGGCAAGCTCCACCGTGCGGTCGTCGATGCGCCGCCAGCTCGTCGCCAGGCCGGGCACCATTTCCAGTTGGCCCGCATAGTTCAGGTCTATCAGCCGTTCGACAAAGAAGGTGGACAGGCGGGTGCCGACGTTGGATTGCTCGCGCAGATCGTCCAGCGTGTTGCTGTTGCTGATTTTCTGCACGGCGACCGTGATGCTGGGCCTTGTGTCGCCCTGCGCGACGGCGAAGCGGGGCAGTGCCGCGGCGCCGGCAAGGCCGCCCAGCACCGAACGACGCGGGAGATGCAGCATGGCTAAACCCTTTTGCGTGTTTCAAGCCCGGCCGGTGTGGCCCGGTGATGCGTCAGCGTGCGGTCCGCATGCCGCAGCCGCCATGACAGCGCGCGCTGCGCGTAGTCGCGCACGGGGGCGGCGTGCGCCGGGTCCTGCGCCAGGTTGCGGAACTGATGCGGGTCCGCCCGGAGGTCGAAGAACAGCGGCGGCAGGGCGGCGAAATGGACGTATTTAAAGCGCTCGTCCTGCACCACGCAGAGGCTGGCATCCTCCATCCCCAGCCCGAGCGCGGTTTCTGCCCGGGAATAATGGATGTCGCGGAAATCGTACTCGTAGTGCAGTTCGGTGCGCCAGCCGGCCGGCGTCTCGCCGCGCACGAAGGGCATCAGGCTGTGCCCGTCCAGCGTTTCCGGGATCGGCGCGCCCAGCCAGTGGAGCAGGGTCGGCATCAGGTCGATGCTTTCGGTGGGCGCGTCCACGATCGCCCCGCCCGCCTGGCGCGGCGCCTTTATCACCAGCGGGATGCGGAAGCTTTCGTCGAAATAGCCGACCTTGCCCAGCAGGTGGTGGTCGCCCAGTTGCTCGCCGTGGTCGGAGGTGAAGACAACCAGCGTTTCGTCCCACTGCCCGGTCTCATCCAGCCAGGCGAGGACACGGCCCAGTTGGTCGTCGATCTCCGTCATCATGCCGCAATAGGTCGCGCGCATCTGGCGAATGGCGGCCTCGTCCAAATCGGCGACCATGCCCTCGGCGCCCTGGAAGAAGCCGCGGTTCAGCGAGTTTTCCAGGTAGAAGCGCAGCAGCGGATGCTGTTCCGCCTCGGCCAGCGCGGTGGGGGCCCGCACCGGCGGAGCCATGTCCGCCGGGCGGTACATCGCGTGGTAGGGCGCGCTGGCGACGAAGGGCGGGTGCGGGCGGTAATAGCCGAGGTGCAGGAAGAACGGCAGGCCGTTCCGGCCCTTCAGGTAGCTCAGCGCCCGTTCGGTGAAGTACGCGGAGTCCGACAGCTCCTTGGGGATGCGGGCCGGGCGGTCGGTGGCGCCGGGCACCGCGTCCTCGCCTTCCGGCAGCCAGATGTCGTCGCGGTTGGGCGGCAGCGGGAAGCCCCCCTGCGCCAGCCAGCCGAAATAGGCGTCATGCGCCGGGCCGAACTCGCCCACCGGGCGCCAGCCGTCCATCAGGTCGCCCAAGCACGGTGAAGCGCGGGTCGGCCGGCCCGGTGGTGCGCGGGTCCGGCGCGGTGGTGGTGTAGCCGACCAGCGCCGGCTCGTAGCCCGCGCGGCGCAGCGCCCGGGGCAGGGTGTCGTGCCGGGCGTCCAGCGGGATGGTGTTCTGGCAGGCCCGGTGGTTCATCTGGTACAGCCCGGTCAACAGGCTGGCGCGGGCCGGGCCGCAGGGCACGGTGGTGGTGACGTGGTTGCGGAAGGTGGTGCCTTCAGCGCACAGCCGATCCAGGTTCGGCGTGCGCAAGACGGGCAGCTTGCCGTCGGCACGCTGGAGGTGGGGCACGTGGTCGCCCCGCCATTGGTCGACCACCACCAGCAACACGTTCTGCTTCATGGCGGGCCGGGTAGCACCGGCCCGGCGTCAGCCGCGTGTCAGCCCGCTGACGGTTTGATGACAGTCACGCCAGTCGCCCGTGCGGATGGTCAGTGCGCGTTGTTGAAGATCCGCTGCTCCACCTTGTCGCCCACCTTGATGTGCAGCCGGGCGGTGGTGCCGGCGGCGGCTTCCAGCGTGCCGCGCACCGGGCCGCCGGACGGGATGGTGGCCAGGCTTTGCGGCGTGGTGTTTTCGGCAATGCGGCGGATCGTGCCGTCCGCGTTGATGAACAGCATGTCCAGCGGCGCCACGGTGTTGCGCATCCACATCGCGATCTCGCGCGGGGCGCCCCAATCGAACAACATGCCGCCATCGGCCGGCACGCTCGGGCGGAACATCAGCCCCACCTCCTGCTGGTCCGGCGTCAGCGCCATTTCCACGTTGAAGTCGTGCCGCTGGCCGTCCTGCGTCACGATCACCAGCTTTTCCTTCGGCAGGTCGGGCTGGGCCTTGGTCGTGTCGGTCTGGGCGCAGGCCACCGCGGGCAGCAGCGCCAGGAAAGCCAGCAGCACGCGACGGTTCATGCGGGGGGCGCCTCTTGCAATGCACCGGCGACGAGCTGCCGGATTTCGGGCCGGACGGTGCCTTCCCGCGGGCTGTCGCGCAAGGTGGTGAACCAGTGCTCCGGCGGGTTGCGGCCGGCGGCCCGGTTGTAGACCAGGCCGCGCAGCACGGCCTCCGCCGCGGGGGTGGTGCGGTCCGGCACCGCGATGCCGTTCAGCCGCGCCCACACCCCGGCCCAGCAACGCCCGACCGTATAGGGGTTGTAGCCGCCGCCCCCGGTGACGACCAGCCGCGGCGCCAGGGTGCGGATCGCGTCCACGACCGCCCAATGGGCGTTGTTGGACAAGGACAGGCGGGCGAGCGGGTCCTCCTCCAGCGCGTCGGCGCCGCATTGCAGGAAGATCGCGTCCGGCTTGTGGGCGGTGATCAGCGGCAGGATCGCGTCGTGCAGCAGCACCCGCATCTCGCTGTCGTTGAAGCCCTGCGGCACCGGGAAATTGCGCGCGGCGCCGCCGGCCCGGTCCCCCGCGAGGCCGGTATGCGGCCAGCGCCCAGCCTCGTGCACGCTCAGCGTCAGCACCCGGTCGTCCTCGGCAAAGGCGTCCTGCACGCCGTCGCCGTGATGCGCATCGATGTCCAGGTAGGCCACGCGCCCCAACCCGGCGTCCAGCCAGGTGAGCATGCCCAGCACCGGGTCATTGAGGTAGCAGAAGCCGGACGCGCGGTCCCGCCGGCCGTGATGCGTGCCGCCGCCGGGGCAGTAGACGGTGCCGCCGGGCAGCGTCAGCCGCGCCGCCAGCATGACGCCGCCGGCCGAGGTCATGGGGCGGCGGAAGATTTCGCGATACACCGGGTTGCCCTCGGCACCGATGCGGAAGCGGGCGCGGTCGGCTTCGCTCACTGCCTGCGTGTCCTCCGCCCGGCGCAGTGCTGCAACGTAGTCCGGGTCGTGGAAGCGGGTGACGGCTTCGACGCTGGCGAGCGGGGCGGCCACGAACACCGCGTCGTCCAGCCAGCCCATGGCCCGCACCAGGTCGGTGACGGTGGACACGCGCGGGATCGCCAGCGGGTGCTTCGGCCCGTAGGTGGAGCCGCGATAGATCTCGCTGCCGATATACACCGGACGCTGCCGCGGGTCCGGCAGCCTCATGCGCGGTCCGGCTCGCCCGGCTGCAACGGCACCAGCCCGCTGGGCGCGCCGAGCACGATGGAGGCGGACTTGCCTTCCCCCAGCGCTTGCAGCAGCCGGAGGTTCTGCAGTTCGGGGTTGTTGCGCAGCATGCGTGCGGCGTTGGCCAGGGCGCGCAGGGCGGCGTGCTCGGCATGGGCGCGTTCCAAGGCGGCCTGGCCTTCGCGGCGGGCTTTTTCCACCCCGGTCAGCAACCGGCGTAAATCGCCGGGCAGCACCATGTCGCGCAGCCGCACCGCCGACACGTCGAGCCCCAGGGCTACCCCGGCCGGCTGCGTCGCCGCCAGCAGTTCCGCGTTCAGGGCGTCCCGTGCGGTGGCGGCCAGCGCTTCCGCGCTCCGCGCTGCCGCCAGGCTGCGGAGGGCGATCTGCACCTCCTCCACCAAGGCATCGCGGTAGCTGCCGGCCCGCGCCAGCACGGCCCGATGCGGGTCCGCCAGGGTGAAGGTGACGATGGCGGACAATTTGGGCTGGAACCCGTCGGCGGACAGCACTTCCTGCATTGCCACGGTGAGGCTTTGCGGCAGCGTGACCACCAGCGCCACGGTTTCGCGCCAGGTGAGGTGATGGCGGCCCGGTGGCAGGATCTGGCGGAACACGCCGTCCTCGTAGAGCAACCCGGCCTGGCCCTCGCGCACGACCGTCCACGAGCCCACCAGCCACTGCAGCATCGAACCCCGTGTCGCCGGCACCGCACCCTCCAGCCCCGTGTGTCCCGCCGGGATCGCGGCCCGGACGCGGGGGCGATGGCGCACCATACACCCGCAAGGCGGCCGGGCGGCTTGCCCGGGGGCATGACCCCGGCGGAACTTGGGAAAGTGACCAACACTATGGCGACGGTGCCACCGCAGGCCGCGGCCCTACGGACCACGCGCGGACGAGGCGGTCGCCAAACGGGGAGTCGAACCCCGCGACGCCCTTAGCACATCACGCCGGTCGCGGCATCCTCGCCGCGTCAGATAGGCTTGATCTGGGCGAGCATGTCTTCGGTGAACGCGATACGGCCGTCCCAATAGGCCTCCAACACGGCGCGGTTGAGCTCAATCCACTCTCGAACCCGGGCCAGATCTGAGCCGCCGACCGGTCCAAGCGGCCGCGGGGGTTGTTCCAACGTGATCGTCGTGGTGCTGGCTGGATCATATCGCGGCAACGGACTGATCATGACCCGTGGGCCATGCCGCGCGCCACCCTGCTGGCTGACGAATACGACAAATTGCAGTCCGGTCATGGCAGGACGGAGATTGGCCATGTCGAACGCTCCGTCCAATACAGGTTCCGGTTGCGTTAGGTCGTTGATCTCGGGGCTTGGCACGGTACGGCTCCTTCGATCAGGCGCTCCGTCTGGCAACGGACGCCATACCAAGCACTTGCCGAGCACGTTCGAGTTGAGCCAATTCCACCTTGCGAGGCGGGCGCGGCGGCTCAAGGCCGGCTTGCCGCAGTTGAGCGATCACATCGTGTATCGTGGCATCGCCACCGAGCAGATCGGCCGCTCCTGAGGCTGATACCTCGCCCTTGGCGTAGCTGAGGATGGCAGGGTGGATCGGCGGGACGATGCTGTTCATGGCAGAGGCTTCGTTGGAGTGCGGTTTGAGACAGCGCTGGCAGTGGGAGCTTTGGCGACCGCGGCGCGCCAGGCCACCTCAGCCGAGGGTATGATGCCCCTTTCCTCGGCCAACTCAAGGAAACTCAACGTGGTCAGCACCGCGATCCCACGTAACTCCGGCTCTTGCGCCACCATCCGAGGCACCCGGCGATCTTCGTACACGACGAGAGTGGTGCCTGGACCACTTGCCAGGTGATCATGCAGCCACTCAATAATGGCGAGCTCCCCGGCATGTCGCGGCGCCTTCATGCCGCGCTCGATCGCCAGGCTGTAGAGGGCGACGGTCTCGGTCTCCACGATGTCGGCGACGCCAGCAGCGAGCCAAGCGGCGATTTGCTGGGCAAAGTCCTTGCTCAGCAATCTCGTCGCTTCGAGCGCCACCACGTCCGGGATGACCACCCGTCCCATCGCCGTAAGCACGTCGAGCGCCTCGCCAGCAGCGAGATGGATCAGTGGAGCGGTATCCGGAACTATGACGATCATACCGCTGGCTGCCCCACGTCGCGCAATGAACAGCCGGGCGGGAGCGACCTACGTCCGTGCCTGTCAGGCCCGTTGCGGCATGCCCTCCGGGGTCACCGTCGCCACCAGGGAGGCGTCCAGCCGTTCGTAGCCGTGGTAGTCGATGGTGGCGTACAGCTCCTTGCGGGTCTGCATCGCGTCGATGCGGTTCTGTGTGCCGCCATCCTTGGCGATGGCCGCGTACAACTCCTCCTGCGCCTTGGACGCGACCCGCAGGGAGCTGACGGGCCAGATCACCATCTTATAGCCCATCTCCTCGAACTCGGCGGCGGTGAAGAACGGGGTGCGGCCGAACTCGGTCATGTTGGCCAGCAACGGCACGCCGGGCATGCGCCGGGCGAACTCGCGGAACATCTCGGCATTGTGCAGCGCTTCGGGGAAGATGGCGTCGGCACCGGCCTCCATGAACAGCTTGGCGCGGGCCACCGCACCGTCCATGCCTTCGCTGGCGGCGGCGTCCGTGCGGGCCAGCACCATCAGGTGGCGCCGGGCCTTAGCGCAGGCGGCGACCTTGGCCGCCATGTCCCGCGGGTCCGCCAGCTTCTTGTCGTTGAGGTGGCCGCATTTCTTCGGCAGCAACTGGTCTTCGATATGGACCCCGGCCGCGCCCGCATCCTCGAACGCGCGCACCATGTGCATGCAGTTCAGCGCCTCGCCATAGCCGGTGTCGCCGTCCACCAGCAGCGGCAGCCCGGCGGAGCGGGTGATCTGCCGGACAAAGAAGCACACCTCGTCCACGGTGATCACGCCCAGATCCGGCAAGCCCATGGAGGCGGTCATCGCCGCGCCGGATAGGTAAAGCGCGTCGAAACCGGCCTGCCTGGCCTGCAACGCCGCCATGCCGTTATGGGCACCGGGCATGCGCAGGATGCCGGGGCGTGCCAGCAGGGCGCGGAGCCGGTCTCCGGCAGGCTCGCGGGGCAGGTCGGCGGCGACGAGGTAGGTCATGGTGGGTCTCCCTGGTTCAGCACAGATAAGGTGCGGCGGAAGCCCCAGCAATCGCCGCCGCGCCCTCGGCAACCCACAGACGGTTGCGCGCGTCTGCGCCATGGCGGACATTGGTCCACTGACTGGAGAGTATTGATCAATGGACATGACCGGCGAGCGACGCATTCCCGCACCGCGCCAGAAGGTGTGGGATGCGCTGAACGACCCCGAGGTGTTGAAGGCGGCAATCCCCGGCTGCAAGACGCTGGAGAAGACCTCCGATACCGACATGAAGGCCACGGCAGCGGTGCGCATCGGTCCGATCGCGGCGCAGTTCACGGGCAAGGTGCAACTGCTGGACCTCAACCCGCCCACCTCCTACCGCATCGCCGGGGAAGGGCAGGGCGGCGTCGCGGGCTTCGCCAATGGCGGCGCCACGGTGCACCTGTCCGACGACGGCGCGTTCACCCTGCTGCAGTACGAGGTCAAGGCGCAGGTGGGTGGCAAGATCGCCCAGCTCGGCGCCCGGCTGATCGACGCCACGGCGAAGCAGATGGCGGACCAGTTCTTTGACCGCTTCAGCGCCGAAGTGTCCGCCCCGCAGGAACTGGCGGCCGATGGCGTGCTGGTGGGCGGCATCCAGGCGGTGATGAGCCAGCCCGGACCGCAGGCGCCCGCCGCCGTCAACCTGCTGGCGATGATCCCGAAGGAGCCGTACGGCTACCCGCTGGTGTTCTGGATCGGCAGCGTGGTGTTCCTGGCGATCTTCATACTGATCTTCGGAAGCTACGTTTTTTGACCCTGCTGCCGACCTCGGTCGACGCGACGGCCACGCTGCTGCAAGACCAGGGCTACGTTGCCGATCGCGGGTTGGCGACCACGGTGCACCTGGCGCTCACCATGGCGCGGCCGCTGTTCCTGGAAGGCGAGCCCGGCACCGGCAAGACGGAGATCGCCCGCGTGCTGGCCGCCGGCCTGGGGCGGCGGCTGGTGCGGCTGCAATGCTACGACGGGATGGACCTGTCGGCCGCTGCCTATGAGTGGGACCGCGCGCGGCAGTTGCTGGCCATCCGCCTGGCGGAAGCGCAGGGGAACACGGCGGCGGTGGCGCGCGACATCTATGCCCGCGAATACCTGCAAGCCCGCCCGCTGCTTGCCGCCATCGATCCGGATCTGCCGCCCGCCGTGTTGCTGATCGACGAGTTGGACCGGGCCGACGAGCCGTTCGAGGCCTTTCTGCTGGAGCTGCTGGCGGATTTCCAAATCACCGTGCCGGAGTTCGGCACGGTCCAGGCGGCGGTCCCGCCCGTGGTGGTGCTGACCTCCAACCGCACACGGGAGGTGCATGACGCCATCCGCCGGCGCTGCCTGTATCAATGGGTGGATTACCCCGATGCGGCGCGCGAGCGGGCCATCCTGCGCGCCCGCGCCCCGGGCCTGCCGGAGCGGCTGTCCGCCCAGGTGGTGGCCTTTGTCCAGCAACTGCGCGGAGCCGAGCTGTTCAAGCTGCCGGGCGTGGCGGAAACGATCGACTGGTCGCGCGCCCTGGCGCACATGGACCACGTGGAACTGACGCCGGAGGCCGTGGACGCCACACTGGGCGTGCTGTTGAAATACCAGGACGACATCGCCCGGGTACGCGGCGCCACCGCGGCAGCGATGGTGGCGGGGGTGAAGAACGCCGCCTGATCCCCACGACGCGATCGTGGTCGGCGGCGCCAGGCTAGCCGGGCGTGGCGGAGGGCACGGACGCCAGCGCGGTGCGCCGCCGGCTGGACAGGTGGGTGAGCAGCGGGTTTTCCACCCAGGCATGGATCAGCAGCGCCACCAGGATCGAAGCCAGGCAGGCGCCGACGAAGAACAGCGGCAGGATGCCCGGCACCGCACCCAGGCCCAGCTTGCGCGTCACTTGCAGGCAGGCGGACAACACGATGCCATGCGACAAATAAAGTGAATACGAAGCGTCCCCCACCAGCAGCAGCGGCCACAGCCGGCGCATGCCGTATCGCCGCTCCAGCGCCACCGCCCCGGCGACGATCGCCAGCGCGGGCAGGCCGTTGGCCACCCAATGCGGCGCATCGATGAAGCCGGCCAGGCTCAGTTGCAGAAAGCCGGCGGGGATCAGCACCCAGGCCAGGGCCGCGGGCAGCACGCGGTCGTGCATGAACGCCACCGCCAGCCCGACCCCGAAGCCGAAATCCAGCACCATGCTGGAGCCATAGAACTGCACGAAAAGGTTTGGCCCCGGCATCAGCGCCGCCACCGCTACCGAGCCGACCTGCCACACCGCCAGGACGATCAGCAACGGCCTGTCGGGCAGGAACAGCAGGGCGCCGAACACGGCGTAGAAATACATCTCGTAGTTCAGCGTCCATCCCGGCTCCAGCACCGGGAAAACCAGCCCGGTATGCGGCTGCGGCGCCGGCAGGAACAGGTACGACATGGCCGTGTGGTACAGGTCGAACTGGCCGCTTTGCACCAGGGAAGGCAGGAGCAGCATCATGGCCACGATGAAGCTGGTCAGCACCCAGTATAGCGGCACGATGCGCACCAGCCGGTTCCAATAGAACACCGCCGTGCCGGTGCGCCTGGACCGTGCGGTCAGCCACATGACGAAACCGCTGATGACGAAGAAGATGTCGACGCCGCGCGCCATCCATTCGGGCCACGGGCCGGCATAGCCCAAACGCCCGAGCTGGCCGCCGAGATGGAACACCATCACCATGGTCGCGGCAACGGCGCGCAGGTACTGGATGGAGACGACCTGGCGCGACGAAGCGGCCCGATCCCGGGCGGGAATCAGGCCAAGGAAGCGGCGGCCAGCGGTAGAGGTCACGGCATCCATCCTTCCGTCGCGGGGCCGTCGGCTATGTCCATCCCGGCGCCTGTAATCTGCCGCATCACGCCTTTACGGAGGCTGAAGCCCCAACCCTAAACTCAGGCCGGGCGCCGTGCCTGTCCCGCCGCCATGTCGTCGATTACGCGGCGCGCCGCATCGCGCGGCGAGGCTGCCCGGATGATCGGACGCCCCACCACGAGGTAATCCGCCCCGCGTGCGACGGCTTCGCCGGGCGTAGCGGTGCGGCGCTGGTCGCCGGGGTCGTCGCCGGGGAGCCGGATGCCGGGCGTCACCACCAGCAAATCCCGTCCGGCCAGCGCCCGCAACGCGTCCGGGTCGTCGGCAGCGGAGGCGATCACGCCGGCGCAGCCGGCCTCGGCTGCATCCCGCACCCGGCGGGCCACCAGCGTGCGGACGTCTTCCGCATAACCCATACGCTGCAACCCGGCATCGTCCAGGCTGGTCAGCACGGTCACGGCCAGGATCCCCAGGTCGGAGCCCGCCGCCCCTGCCGCCGCGGCCGACAGAATATGCGGGTCGCCATGCACGGTCAGGAAGCGGGCGCCCCGACGCGCCACCGCGGCTACGCCATGGCGCACCGTTTCGCCGATGTCATACAATTTGTAGTCCAGGAACACGTCCCGCCCGGCGCCCACCAGCGCATCGACCAGGGCGCTAGCCCCAGGCTGGAACAACAGCCAATAGCCGAGCTTGAAGAAATGCACTGTGCCGTCCAGCGCGTCCACCGCGCGCCGGGCATCGTCCAGGGTCGGCACGTCCAGCGCCACGATCAGCCGCCGATCAACCCCGCCCGCTTTGGCTTCTTCGCCCCTTTCTCCCGGGAGAGAGGCCGTGTGCTCCACGATGCCCTCAGCCTGGTCGCTCGCAGCGGAGGCGGGCTTGACGGCGGTGAAGGGGCTCAATGCCCGGCGTTGGCGCCGGAGAAGTCGGGGGCGGCGAGGCCCGAGGCGGCGAGTTGCGCCGAGAGCGCTGCCTTCAGCCGGTCGAGCCCGGCCTCACTCGTCGCTTCACACCGCGCCACCAGCACCGCCTGGGTGTTGGAGGCACGCAGCAGCCACCAGCCATCCGCCGTCGCCACCCGGACGCCGTCGATGTCGGCCACGGTGGCGCCCTCCTGCTTCAAGCGCGCCGCCACTTCCTCGATCACGCCGAACTTGCGCGTGTCCGGGCAGTCGAACCGCAGCTCCGGCGTGTTGATCACCTGCGGCATCGCTTCCCTTACGGCGGACAGCTTGCCGTTCATGCGCGCCACGATGCCCAGCAACCGGACCGCCGCGTACAGCGCGTCGTCGAACCCGTACCAGCGGTCGGCGAAGAACACGTGGCCACTCATCTCGCCTGCCAGAGGCGAGCCGGTTTCCGCCATCTTCGCCTTGATCAGCGAGTGCCCGGTCTTCCACATCAGCGGGGTGCCGCCGGCCCTGCCCACTTCGTCGAACAGCACCTGGCTCGCCTTCACGTCGGCTATGATGGTGCCCTTGGGGTGGGATTTCAGCACGTCGCGCGCCAGGATCACCAGCAACTGGTCGCCGAACAGCATTGCGCCGCCGTCGTCCACCACGCCGATGCGGTCGGCGTCGCCGTCGAAGGCGATGCCGAGGTCGGCGCCCTGCTCCTGCACGGCCGCAATGAGCTGCTCCAGGTTCTTCGGCACGGTCGGGTCGGGGTGGTGCGCCGGGAAGTTGCCGTCCACCGTGCCGTTCAGCACGGTGTGCTTGCCGGGCAGGGTCTGCACCAGCCGCGCCAGCACGTTGCCCGCCGCGCCGTTGCCGTTGTCCCACACGACGTTGAGGATGCGGTCGCCGCCGTCCCAATCGCTGATCAGCCGGGCGATGTACTCGGCTACCACGTCCACGTTGCGGCAGGAGCCCGCCGCCTCCGCCACCACGTCCCCGGCGGCGGCGATCGTGCCGATCTGCTGGATCTGCGGGCCGAAGAACGGCTTGCGGCCCAGCATCATCTTGAAGCCGTTGTAGTCCGGCGGGTTGTGACTGCCGGTGACCATGACGGCGCCCGCCGTCTCCATCGTGGTGGCCGTGTAGTACAGCATCGGTGTCGGGCACAGGCCGACCCGCAGCACTTCCAGCCCGCACGCCATCAGGCCGCGGACCAGCTCCGGCTCCAGCGACGGCGAGGACAGCCGGCCGTCGAACCCGACCGCGACCGTGGTGCCGCCGCCGCGGGCAACGATCGTGCCGAAGGCGCGGCCGATCGCGAAGGCATCGGCCGGGTGCAGCGTCTTACCCACCACGCCGCGGATGTCGTATTCGCGCAGCGATGTGGGGTCGAAATCGTGCCGGAAGTTCGTCGTCATCAACGGTATTTCACCAGGAATTTGCGGACCGCGTCGCTCAAGTCAGGGCGTTTCAGCGCAAAGGCGATCTGCGCTTCCAGGAAGCCGACCTTGTCGCCGCAATCGAACCGCTCGCCTTCGTAGCGCAAGCCGTGGAACGGCGTATTGCCGATCATCTTGGCCATGGCGTCGGTCAACTGCACCTCGTTGCCGGCGCCGCGCTCCATCTTGGACAGATGCTGGACGACGTCCGGCATCAGCACGTAGCGGCCGATGATGGACAGGTTGGACGGGGCGTCCTTCGGGTCCGGCTTTTCCACCAGGCCCCGCACCTCGACCAGGCGGCCATCGTCGTTGGCGATGTCGAGGATGCCGTAGCGGTTGGTTTGCTCGCGCGGTACCTCGGTCACGGCGACCACGTTGCCGCCGGTCTGCGCATAGGCTTCGGCCAGTTGTTGCAGGCAAGGCGTCTTGCTCAGCACCAGGTCGTCCGGCAGCAGGATGGCGAACGGGTCTTCGCCGATAAAGGACCGTGCGCACCAGATGGCGTGGCCCAGGCCAAGCGGAACCTGCTGCCGCACGGAAGCGATGGAACCCGGCGGCAGCGCCTGGTCGTTCAGCATCTTCAGCACGTCTGCTTTGCCGCGCTCGCGCAGGGTGGCTTCCAGCTCGAACGCGATGTCGAAATGCTCGACCAGGGCGATCTTGCCGCGGCCGGTGACCATGCAGAACTGCTCGATCCCGGCGGCGCGGGCTTCCTCGACGGCATACTGGATCAACGGCTTGTCGACGACCGGCAGCATTTCCTTCGCGGTCGCCTTGGTGGCGGGCAGGAATCGGGTCCCCAGGCCCGCGACGGGAAGCACAGCCTTTCGCAGCGGTTTCATTCATTGTTCCGAATTATGGCGGCGACGATCCCCGGAGCAAACCGGCCCCAAGGGGACGATTGGTCGCACGAGCCATCATCATCGGCAAGGCACCTTACAACCCGGTAAGCTGGATCACGCCGAACTGAGCGCTTCCGTGGCGGCGATGGCGCTGATGTTGACGATGCCGCGGGCGGTGACGCTGGGCACCAGCACGTGGATCGGCCGGCTCATGCCCAGCAGGATCGGCCCGACCGGCAGGCCGTCGCTGCTCGCCTTCAGCAGGTTGAAGGCAATGTTGGCGGCGTCCAGCCCGGGCATCACCAGCAGGTTGGCGGTGCCGGACAGGCGGCTGTCGGGCACGGCGCGGTCGCGGATCGCCTCGCTGAGCGCGGCGTCGGCGTGCATTTCGCCGTCCACCTCCAGCTCCGGCGCCTGGTCGCGGATCATGCTCAGCGCGCGCCGCATCTTGCGGGCGGAGACGGAGTTCCCGGCGCCGAAGGAGGAATGGGACAGCAGCGCCGCCTTGGGGGTGATGCCGAAGCTCTTGACCACCTCGGCCGCCATCAGGGTCATCTCCGCCAGCTCCTCGGCGGTCGGTTCGATCGTGACGTGGGTGTCGCAGAAGAACAGCGCGCCGTTGTTCAGGATCAGCGCCGACAAGGCGTAGATGCGCGACACCGTGGACCGCTTCGGGATCACCGGCAGGGCGTAGGTGAGGTGGCGCTGCCAATCGCCGGAGCCGCCGATGATCGCGGCGTCGGCGATGCCGGCGTGCAGCAGCATGGCGGCCACCACCGTGGCCCGGTTGCGCATGCGCCGGGCGGCCGCGTCGGGCGGCACGCCGCGGCGCCCGACCAGCATCTGGTATTGCGCGATCAGCGGGTCGAACACGGTGCGGTCCACCGCCGGGTCCAGCACTCGCACGCTTTGGTCCAGGTCCAGCCGCAGCCCCATCTCCGTCACGCGCTGGGCGATGACGCCGCGGCGGCCGAGCAGGATGGGTTGGGCGATGCCGTCATCCACGATGGTCTGCACCGCGCGCAACACCCGCTCGTCCTCGCCCTCGGCGTAAACGATGCGGCGGGGGGATTTGCGCGCGGCCTCGAACACCGGGCGCATCAACTGGCCGGAGCGGTAGACGAACACCTCCAGCCCGTGGCGGTAGGCGGCGAAATCCTCGATTGGGCGGGTGGCGACGCCGCTCTTCATGGCAGCGGCGGCGACCGCGGGGGCGATCTGCAGGATCAGCCGCGGGTCGAACGGCTTGGGGATGATGTAGTCCGGGCCGAACACAGGGGCGGCGCCGCCATAGGCCGCGGCCACCACCTCGCTGGCTTCCACGCGGGCCAGCACGGCGATCGCTTCCACGCAGGCGAGCTTCATCTCCTCGTTGATCTCGGTGGCGCCCACGTCCAGCGCACCGCGGAAGATGAAGGGGAAGCAGAGGACGTTGTTGACCTGGTTCGGGTAGTCGCTGCGGCCGGTGGCGACGATGGCGTCCGGCCGGGCCGCGCGCACCGCTTCCGGCAGGATTTCCGGCTCGGGATTGGCCAGCGCCAGGATCAGCGGCTTGTCCGCCAGCAGGGGTAGCCATTCCGCCTTCAGCACCCGCGGGGCGGACAGGCCGAGGAAGATGTCCGCACCGGGCAGCGCCTCCGCCAGGGTGCGGGCGCGGGTTTCGTTGGCGTAGCGCGCCATGTTGGGCAGCATGTCCGGGTCGCGCCCGGCGTAGATCACGCCCTTGATGTCGGTCAGCGTCACATGGGCCGGCTGCAGCCCCATGGCGCACAGCAGGTCGATGCAGGCGAGCGCCGCGGCGCCGGCGCCGGAGGTGACGACCCGCACCTCGTCCAGCGTCTTGCCTTGCAGCTCCAGCCCGTTGCGCACGGCGGCGGCGACGATGATGGCGGTGCCGTGCTGGTCGTCGTGGAACACCGGGATCGACATGCGGTCCCGCAGCGTGCGCTCGATGGCGAAGCACTCGGGCGCCTTGATGTCTTCCAGGTTGATGGCGCCGAAGGTCGGCTCGAGCGCGGCGACCACCTCGATGAAGCGGGCCGGATCCTGCGCGTCCACCTCGATGTCGAAGCAGTCGATGCCGGCGAACTTCTTGAAGAGCACGGCCTTGCCCTCCATCACCGGCTTGCCGGCCAGCGCGCCGATATTGCCCAGCCCCAGCACGGCGGTGCCGTTGGACACCACGCCCACCAGGTTGCCGCGGGCGGTGTAGTCGAACGCGGTGAGCGGATCGGCCTTGATTTCCTCGCAGGCGGCGGCCACGCCGGGGGAATAGGCGAGGGCAAGGTCGCGCTGCGTGGCCATGCGCTTGGTGGGGGCGACCTCCAGCTTTCCGGGGCGCGGCGAGCGATGGTAGTCCAGGGCCGCCTTTCGAAAGTCCTCGTCCATCGCCATCTGCCTTGCCGTTATCCGCCAGTTACCGACGGTGGCGACGATGATGCAAGTCGGGGATGAGGCGGGCGCGGGCCAGTCGAGGCGTCAGAATGCGGTCGAGAAGACTCGAACTTCCACAGGGTTTCCCCCACAAGCACCTCAAGCTTGCGCGTCTACCATTTCGCCACGACCGCACCGTGGACGGCGGCTATAGCGGATGAGCGGGGTGCTTTCAACCGGCCCGGCCTGGCGGGTGTCCGACGGGCTGGTGCCGTACGAGGCCGCCACGGCGGCAATGCAGGCCCAGGCGGCGGCGATCCGCGCCGGGGAAGCGGGGGAAACGGTGTGGCTGCTGGAGCACCCGCCGCTCTACACCGCCGGCACCAGCGCGCAGCCCGGCGACCTGTCCAACCCGGATGGCCTGCCCACCCACGATGCCGGCCGCGGCGGGCAATGGACCTATCACGGGCCGGGGCAGCGGACCGCCTACGTCATGCTGGACCTGACGCAGCCGCATGGCCGGGTGGCCGCGCGCGACGTGCGCGCCTTTGTGTGGGGGCTGGAGCAATGGGTGATCACCGCGCTCGGCCAGTTGAACGTGCGCGGCGAACGCCGGGCGGGCCGCGTCGGCATCTGGGTGGCGGACGGCCAAGGCGGTGAGGCGAAGATCGCGGCGATCGGCGTGCGGGTGACGCGGTGGGTCAGTTGGCACGGCATCGCGCTCAACGTATCGCCCAACCTGGCGCATTTCGGCGGCATCGTGCCGTGCGGCATCCGCGAGCACGGCGTCACCAGCCTGGAAGCGTTGGGCCTGACGACGACGATGGAAGACGCGGATGTCGAGCTGCAAGCGGCATGGCCGAGGGTGTTCGCGTGATACGGTGCCTGGCCGGCCTCGCGGTGGCGGCCGGCCTGTTCGCCGGCCCGGCTGCGGCGGCCTGCCGCGTAGCGCCGCGCGCCACCGTGCCGATCGAGCGGGTGGGCGGCGTCATCCTGGTGTCGGTGGCGGTGAACGGCACGCCGGCGGCGTTCGTGCTTGATACCGGGGCGGAGCGCAGTGTGGTCGGCGTTGCGGCGGCCGACCGGTTGCGCATCGCCCGCGACGAGTGGGTCAGCACCGATATCCAGGGTGTCGGCGGGCGCGACCGCCGCCGGCTCGGCCGGCCGTCCTCGCTCAGCCTCGGCGGCCTGCTGTTGCGGCGGCACACGGTGGCGGCCGACAACTCCCTGGTCGTAGGCCCGATCCCGGACGCGATCGAGGGGCGGCCGATCGCCGGGCTGCTGGGGCAGGACTTCCTGTCGCCGTTCGATCTGGACCTGGACGACGCCGCACGGGTGCTGACGCTGTACGACGTGACCGGGTGCAGCGGGCGGTTCCTGCCTTGGCACGAATCGTATGCGGCTATCTCCGCCTGGCGCCCGGTGCGCAACATCCTGGCGCTGCCGATGCGGGTCGGCGCCACGCCGCTGCAGGCGGAGCTGGACACGGGCGCGGCCAACACCGTGATCACCTTACCCGGCATGCTGGCGCTGGGCCTTGCGCCGGGCGGTGGCGATACGGCACGCGGCTTCGGCGCAGGCAGCCTGGCCGCCCGATCGCAAAACTTTCCCGCGGTGCAGGTCGGTTCGCTGCCGGCCTTTGCGGGCGCCATGGTGGTCGCGCCGATCCACACCTTGCGCAGCATCGGCGTGCTGCTGGGGGCGGATTGGGTGGCCGGGCGGCATGTTTGGGTGTCCTGGGCCACCAACCAGATCTTCGTCGCGACGCCCGGCGGGGGTTCCTAGCCGAGGATGCGGCACGCCTCATCCCATAGCCGCCGCACGGCGTCACCGGCGGGCTCGGCCCGCGCCATGGCCGCGGACTGGCCGGCCCAGGCTTGCACGCGGTCCACCTGGCTTTCCGCCAGGCCTTGCGCCCGCATGCCGGTGGTCAGCCCGCGTTGCACCGGGTATGGCGCCGGCGCGGGCGCATCGGCGGCGGTGGCGGCCTGCACATAGGCGGTTCGCAGGCTGCGGCCGGCGCGGCCGCTGAACACCCGGCTCACCACCGTGTCCTCGGGTGCGGTGCCGGCCAGGGCGGCGGCCCAGGCCGGGTGGATGGCCGCCTCCGGGCAGCGCAGCAGGCCGGTGCCGACCTGCACGGCGCTGGCGCCCAGCACGAGCGCGGCCGCCACGCCGCGGCCGTCCGCGATGCCGCCCGTCGCCACCACCGGCACGCGCACGGCGTCGACCACCGCCGGCAGCAAGGCGAACAAGCCCACCTGCCGCGCTTCCGCCGCGTCCGCGTCGAAGGCGCCGCGGTGGCCGCCGGCTTCGGCTCCCTGTGCCACGATGGCATCCGCGCCCGCCGCCTCCGCCGCGCGGGCTTCCGCCACGGTGGTCACGATGGCGAACCAGGCGATACCCCGCTGCTTCAACCGCGCCACGAACTCCGGCGGGTATAGCCCCATGATGGACGACACGATCGGCGGCCCGACCGCCAGCAGGGCTTCGCATTGCGCGGTGAAATCCGGCGGCGCCGAGTCGCCCGCGGTTGCCGGCACCGGCGGCCCCCAGCCGGCGAGGAAGCCGCGGACCCGTTCCTCCCGCGCCGGGTCGCGGAGCGGCGGCGGGTCCGGTACCCAAAGGTTGAGCTGGAAGGCACCGTTGCTGCCGCTGCGCATTGCGGCGGCCCAGGCGGCGATGTCCTCCGGCCGCAGCAGCAGCGCGCCGCATGACCCAAGCCCGCCGGCGTTCGCCACGGCGATCGACAAGGCCGGCGCCGGCACCCCGGCCATCGGCGCCAGCAGGATAGGCCGTTGCAGGCCAAACCGGGCACAAAAGGCGTCCACCCGGCCCAGGATCGTGGTGCGTTCGCTCACTGATACCCTCGGATGAAGAACAACACCGTCATCGCCGCCGCAAGGGTGACGGTGGCCCGCCGCACCAGCGTCGAGGGCAGGCGCCGGCCGGCATGGGCGCCGCCATAGCCACCCAACATGCCGCCGGCTACGACGGCCGCCACTTCCGGCCAGCGAACGATGCCGGCCCCTATGAAGCACAGCACGGCGACCGAGTTGGCTGCCGTGACCAGCAGGGTGCGGGGCGGGTTCAGCGCCTTCAGGTCAGCCCCGTCCAGCAGGCTCCATGCCGCCATCATCATCAAGCCCACCGCGCCGCCGAAATACCCGCCATACAGCCCGAGCGCGAACTGGATGGCCAGCACCGTCGGCAAGCCGGTGCGGAACCGCGTCCGCACCGCCGGCCCCAGCCGCGGACCGGCCGCCAGCACCAGCGTCGCCACCAGCAGCAGCCAAGGCAGCAGGCGGTCGAAGGCGGCGTTCGGCGTGGCCAGCAACAGGACCGCCCCCACCAGCCCGCCTGCCACGGTGGCCAGCAAGGTCGGGCGCAGCGGGACGCCGCACACGGCGCCGATGCCGCGCCTGTAGACCCAGGCGCTGGCGATGCCCGCCGGGTACAGCGCCACCGTGCTCGACGCATTCGCCGCGACGGAGGGCACGCCGGCGGCGATCAGCGCCGGCAGGGTGACGAACGACCCGCCGCCCGCCAGCGCGTTCATCCCGCCGGCCAGCAGGCCGGCCCCCAGCAGCATCAGCACGTGGTCCATGGCACCGACTTGCTCCATGCCGTTGCCGCGGGCAATGCGGCTTGGTTCCGATCCGCCGTCAATGCTGCAGCATGGGATAAAGCGACAGCACCAGCAGCAGCGCCATCGTCACGTTGAACGCCCGGATGCGGCCGGGATGGCTCAGCCATTGCCGCAGCGCGGCGCCGCAGCCTGCCCACAAGCAGACGCTCGGCGCGTTCACCAGGATCAGCAGGGCGGCAATGCTTGCCACGCCCAGCAGGAAGCCGTCGCGCGGCGCATAGGTCGTGACCGCCCCCACCACCATCACCCACGCCTTCGGGTTGACCCATTGGAACAGCGCCGCCTGCCAGAAGCGCAAGGGCCGCGCCTGCCTGTCGCCGAGCTGGATCGGGCCGGCGCGGGCGATCTTCCAGGCCAGCCACAGCAGGTAGGCCGCACCGACGTAGCGTAGGATGGCGTAGAGCGCCGGCACGGCGGCGAAGAGCTGGCCCAGCCCCAGCCCGACCAGCAGCAGCATCGCCGAGCAACCCAGGCTGATGCCGAGGATGTGGGGGATCGTGCGGACGAAGCCGTAATTGACGCCGGACGCCAGCAGCATGGTGTTGTTCGGCCCCGGCGTGACGGAGGTCACGAAGGCGAACCCGGCGAAGGCCACCAGCATGTCCGCGGTGATCATCCGGCGCCCAAATTGCTGTTGTTCCGCATGAAAATTGATACCAGCGGCCAATGCGGCACTCAACACCTGCATCCCGGCGGCCGGGCAGGCGTTTGCGACGGGAGGACATGGAAGGGGGATTGGATGAAGCTCGGAATTATCCTGGCTGGTGCGCTTATCCTGGGCATGCCGTTGACGGCGGCGGCGGCGAATGCGGACCACCCATACCAGAACATCAACCGCAGCAATGACGCGGGCAACAACACAGGCGACTACCAGGTTGACCGACTCAACCAGGCCCAATTGAACTCGAACGGCGTGCCGGCCTGGTCATACCCGCATGCCGACTACGGCTACGCACCGCCGGCTTACTACCGTCCGATGCCGGGCTATGTCCGGGTGCCGCGCCCGTATTACTACGGCTACGGCTACTGAGCCCGACACCTTAGGCGGCGAGGGCGGTCTCTGGTCCGCCCCTCTCCGCATGACGGTGGAGCATGGATCCGAAGGCCGCGAACACGCGGCGCATCTGCGGCGGCTTGTAGGGAAAGAGGTCGGGCGGGTCCATGAGGTGGACGATCGCTTCGGCATCCGCCTCGAACACCAGCAGCCGGCCGTCGCGCGTCTCGCCGCAATCCAGGGTGAAATAGTCCAGCCCTATCCGGTCGCACAGGGTGTCCAGCGCCGTGCGATGCCGGGAAGCGAACCCGGTGTCGAAAGTCGCCATAGCCCGGGCCTCGTCCAACCGCTTGTCGTCGCTGCCGGTCATGCCGGCGTTCAGGTAGTGGATCATCCAGTTCGCCGACACGCCCATGTGGCACAGGAACGGCGCACGATCGACGAAGGCGATGCGGTACTTGCGGAACAGCCGGTCCGCGCTGCGGTAGTCTTCGAAGCGCGTGACGTAATACGCCGGCAGGGCGACCTGCTGCACGTAGTCCCGGATCGCGGCGGCATCGTCCGCCTTCACCAGGCCCGCCCCGGCATGCGAACCGACCGGGCGGATCAGCACCGGAAAGGGCATGCCGAGATCGCCCAGCACCTGCTCGCGCGACAGTATCCTGCAGGATGGGCTGCAAATCCCCGGTGCGTCCGCCAGGCTGGCGGCCAACTCCGCGCGGGCGAGGCGGCTGACCAGCACCGGGTCGTTCAGCACGGGCCGCGGCCAATGGCGGAACAGGCTGGCGCGCCGGGCCAGGGCCGCCGGCGCCGCGTTGTCCCCGCCGCCGATATACGCCACGTCGTGCGCCGGAACGGCTGACGGCAGCGCGCGCCCCGGCAGCAGATACAGCAGGTCCAGCCGCACGTTCAGCGATCGCGTGATGAAGTCCAGCGGCGTGTTGGTCATCAGGTCGCCCGGCTCCATCAGCGCGAGCAGCCGGATCGGGTCGGGTCCGGTGGGGGAATAGCGCCCGGCGACCCGAAACAGTTGGCAAGTGGACAGCGCTTCGGCCTGGGCCGCGAGCGCCTGCTGCGGCTGGAAGGCCAATTGGAGCACGGTGGAGCGGTCGAGCAGGCGGGCGGCGGCTTCGCCCGGTGTGCTGGCGGGCCGATCGACGAAGCCTAGCAATCGCTCCGCCGTTTCGCCGGCAAAGGCGCGATGGGTTAGTTCGGCCGTGCCATGGATCGTGGGGGGAACCACGTCTGGCAACATGTCCGGCATCGGCTCGACCACCGCGCGCTCCCATTCCTGGTTGCGGCGAGCCTGGCAGGGATTGCTTACGGAAGGCTGAATCGGCGCTCCCGCTAAAGCGTGATGCCGCCATCCACGTGGAGCATCTGCCCGGTGATGTAGGCGGCGTCCGGCTGCAACAGGAACGCGATGGCCGCTGCAACCTCCTCCGGCCGGCCATAACGGCCGATCGGCACCATGGCCGCCACGCGGGCCCGGGCGGCATCGTCCAGGGCGGAATGCTGTCCGGCATCCTTGGCGATGAAGCCGGGCACGATGCAGTTCACCGTGATGCCGTCCGGCGCCAACTGCATCGCCAAGGAGCGGACCAGCCCGGCCAACGCCGCCTTGCTGGCGCTGGTGGCGGGGAACAGCATGTCGGCGCCGAACCGCACGCTGTGCGCCAGAAAGGAGCCGGCGGCGACGATGCGGGCCGACGGGCTTTGCCGCAGCAGCGGCAGCGCGGCGGTGACGAGGTGGAAGAAGGCGGTGACGTTGGCGTTCAGGCTGGCGTCGAAGCCGGCGGCGTCCAACGTGCCGACCGGACGCCGATCGGCGAAGCCGGCCAGGTGGACGACGCTGTCGATCTGGCCCCAGGCGGTTGCGGCGGCCGCCACCACCTGCGCCGCCCGCGCCGGGTCGGCAAAAGCCTCCACCGAGACGACGGCCTCGGCACCCGCGTCACGCAGTTGTTGGGCCACCGCCTCCGCCTTGTCGCGGCGATGGCCGGTGTGGACCAGCAGCCGGGCACCCGGCGCGGCCAAACGGCGGCACAAGGCGGCCCCGATGCCGGAACCGCCGCCGGTGACCAGGGTGACGCGGTTCGTCACCGCCAGACGGACACGAGCGTCGACACGGCGGCGTCGGCAGGGATGTCGTGCAAGGGTCCCACCTACTCGTTGCGCAGAAACGGCGCCGGGCGGATGCGCAGCGCCGCGGCGGTGCCGGCATAGCCGAAGCCCAGCATCAACACGATGCAGCCGCCGATCGTCAGCGCCAGGATGCCCGGCAGGAACGACCACGGCGCGTGCAGGAGGAAGTGCACCACACCCCAACTCGCCAGGGTGCCGATGCCCGCGGCGATCACCCCGGCGGTCGCGCCGATGGCGCCGAACTCCATCAGCCAGGCCGTGCGGATTTGCCCCCGTGTCGCGCCGAGCGTCTTCAGCACCACCGCCTCCGCCACCCGCCGCCGCTGCCCGGCCGCCACCGCGCCGGCCAGCACCAGCGCGCCGGAGGCCAGGGTGACGGAGCCGGTGGCCGCCAGCGCGGTGGCCAGCTTGCCCACCAGATCCGCCACGGATTGCAGGATGTCCGCCACCCGGATGCCGGTGACGTTCGGCAGCGCATCGCTGACCGCCCGGAGCAGCGGCGCGTCCTCCGCCGCGGGCTCCCGCACGGTGGCGATGTGCATGTGCGGCGCGTGCTCCAGCAGGCCGGGCGAGGCCACCAGGACGAAGTTGATCGCCAGTTGCCGCCATTGGATGGCGCGCAAATTGGCGACCGTCAGGTCCAGGTCGCGGCCGAGCACGTTCACCCGCATGGTGTCGCCGACGCCCACGCCCCAGCCGGCCGCCACCTGCGCGTCCAGCGACACCAGCGGCGGCCCGGCATAGTCGGCCGGCCACCACTTCCCGGCAACCATGACGGAGCCGCGCGGCACCGCCGCCGAGTAGGTCAGTCCGCGGTCGCCGCGCAGCGCCCACTCGCTGCCGGGGGCGACGTGCACCTGGTCCACCGGCACGCCCTTCAGCGACACGATGCGGGCGCGCATGCTGGGCACCTGGTGCAGATCGGCAGTGCCGGGGATGCCGTGGACGATCTGCTCGAACTTGGCCAGTTGCTCGTTCTGGATGTCGATGAAGAAGAAGGAGGGGGCGGCTTCCGGCAGGTCGCCCAGGATCTGCTGGCGGATGTTGCCCTGGATCAGCGCCACCGTGGCCAGCGTCGCCAACCCGAGCCCCAGCGCCACCAGCAACAACGGCGCGGCGCTGCCCGGGCGATGCAGGTTGGCCACCCCCAGCCGCAGCGACACCGACCGGCGCGGCCGCACCCGCCGGGCCACCGCCATCAGAACGGCGCCGCCGCCGCGGAACAGCAGCAGGGTGGCGGCGGCGCTGCCGCAGAACCACACGGCGAACCAGCGATCCGCGGCGGTGCCGACGACGATCGCGACCAGCAACGCGACCAGCAGCCCGTTGAACAGCCACACCGGCGCCGGCACGCCGCGCCCGGTGGGCATCAGCGCGTCGCGGAACAACGCCGCGCCGGGGATTTGCGCCGCCCGCGCCAGCGGCCACAGCGCGAACGCCCCTGCCGTCAGCACTCCATACAGCGCCGCCAGCGCCAGCGGCCCGGGATAAACGCCCACGGAGGCCGGCACCGGCAGCAGGTCGCCGAACAGCAGCAGCCCCCCCGCCGGGATCGCCGCCCCGGCCACCACGCCGATCAGCACCCCGGCCAGGCACAGCAACCCCACTTGCAGGAGGAACACCAGCAGGATCAGCCGGCCGGGCGCGCCCAGGCAGCGCAGCGTCGCGACCGTGCGCGCCCGTGCCTCCATCCAGGCGCGCACCCCCGTCGCCACGCCGATGCCGCCCACCAGCAAGGAGCAAAGGCCGACCAGGGTCAGAAACAGGCTGGTCTGGTCCACCGCACGGCTGACGCCGGGCGCCGCCTGCGCGGTGTCGCGGATGCGCCAGCCGGCCCCCGGAAAGGCCTGGCGGATCGCGTCCGTGATGGCGGTCGCGCTGGCGCCGGCGGGCAGCAGGACGCGCCAATCGTAGCTCAGCAGCGACCCGGTCTGCACCAGGCCGGTGGCGGGCAGGGCGGTGTCGCGGATCAGCACCGGCGGCCCCAGGATCGCTAGCCCGTTGGCGTGGTCCGGCTCCGCGGTTAGCGCGGCGCGCAAGGTGAAGGACGCCTGGCCGATCCGCACGGTGTCGCCCGCGTGCAGGTGCAGTCGCTCCAGCACCAGCGGGTCCGCCGCGACGCCGTTGTCCAGCGCCGCGGCCAGCGGCAACGCCGGGTCGAGCACCACGTCGCCCACCAACGGGTAGGCGGCGTCCACCGCCTTCAACTCGATGAGCTGCCGGTCCCCGGACGGGGCGGCCAGCAGCGAGCGCATGGTGACGATGGCGGAGATGCGGGCGCCGCGGGCTTGCAGCCAACCGCGCAGCGCGTCCGGCAAAGGCTGCGCGCCGCCGTCGATCGACAGGTCGCCGCCCAGCAGCGCGCGGCCGTTCTCCGCCAGGCCCTGGTCCACCGCGGCGCGCAGGCTGCCCACCGCGGCGATGGCGGCCACGCCCAGCGCCAGGCAGGCCAGCACCACGCGGATGCCGCGCAACCCGCCGCGTAGGTCGCGCAGCGCCAGCCGCCAGGCGAGCCGAAAAGGCGCTCCGTTCATGCGGGCACCGCGACCCGGCCGTCGGCGATCCGCACCTGGCGGTCACAGCGCGCGGCCAGCGACGCGTCATGGGTGATCAGCAGCAGGGTGGTGCCGTGCTCCGCCTGCATGCCGAACAGCAGGTCCATCACGCTGCGCCCGGTGGCGGCGTCCAGGTTGCCGGTCGGCTCGTCCGCCAGCAGCAGGCGCGGCGCCGGGGCAAAGGCGCGGGCCAGCGCCACGCGCTGCTGCTCGCCGCCGGAAAGCTGGCCCGGCAGGTGGGTCAGCCGGTGCCCGAGCCCCACCGCGCGCAGGCTGGCGGCGGCCCGCGCCCCGGCGTCCGCGCGTCCGGCCAGTTCGAGCGGGATCGACACGTTCTCCAGCGCGGTCATGGTCGGGATCAGGTGGAAGGCCTGGAACACGATCCCCACCGTGTCGCGGCGGAACCGGGCCAACGCGTCCTCGCCGAGCGCCGTCAGGTCGTGCCCGGCCACCGCCACGCTGCCGCCGGTCGCCCGCTCCAGCCCCGCCAGCACCATCAGCAGGCTGGTCTTGCCCGAGCCGGACGGGCCGACGATGCCCACCGCCTCCCCGGCCGCGACGTCCAGGTCGATGCCGGCCAGGATGTTGACCGGCCCCGCCGCCGCAGGCACGGTCAGACGGAGGCCCTGCACCCGGACGAGGGGGGCGGCGGCGGCGGGAGGCGGGATGGTGTCCATGGCAGCTCCATATGGCCTTGGACGCTTCTGGGCGAGGGTGGCATTCGGGTTAAGTTTGCTGCTGGCCCCGGGGCTGGCGCAGGCTCGCACGTTGAAATTGCTGGTATTCGGCGACTCCCTGGCGGCCGGCTACGGCCTGGCCCCGCCCGACGCGTTCCAGGCGCAACTGGGGCTGGCGCTGAAGGCGGACGGCTTCGACGTGCAGATCCTGGACGGCGGCGTGTCCGGCGACACCACCGCCGGCGGCCGCTCCCGCCTGGACTGGGCGCTGGCGGACCAGCCGGATGCGGTGCTGGTGGAGCTCGGCGGCAATGACGGGCTGCGCGGCACCGAGCCGAAGGAAACGGAAGCGAACCTGACCGCCATCCTGGACACGCTGGCGCAGAAGCACATCCCCACCCTGCTGTCCGGCATGGAAGCGCCGCCCAACCTCGGCGCCTCCTTCAGCGCGGAGTTCAGCGCCGTGTTCGCCCGGCTCGGCAAGCGGCCGGGGCTGCTGTACGACCCGTTCTTCCTGGCGGGCGTGGCCGGCGACCCGGCGCTGAACCAGGCGGACCACATCCACCCCAACCCGGCCGGGGTGAAGCGCGTGGTCGCCCACATCAAGCCGCTGGTCGAGGCGCTGCTGCGCGAGGTGCCGAGCGCGTCGTGAGGTTGTTCGTCGCCCTGGAGCTGCCGCACGCCGCCCGGGCGCGGCTGACCCGGCTGGCCACCGGCCTGCCCGGCGCGCGCTGGCTGCCGCCCGAGAACTACCACCTGACGCTGCGCTTCCTGGGCGAAATGCCGGGCCACCGGGCGGAGGAGTTGGACGGCGCGCTGGCGGCGCTGCGCGGGCGCGGCTTCACCCTGCAAGTCAGCGGCGTCGGCGTGTTCGAAAAGGCGGGCCGGCCGCAGGCGCTGTGGGCCGGCGTGGAACGCAACCCGCAATTGGAGCACCTGCAATCCAAGATCGAAACGGCGGTGCAGCGCGTCGGGTTCGATCCGGAACGGCGGCGATTCGCCCCCCACATCACCGTGGCGCGGCTGGACAACGCGCCGCCCGTCAAGCTGGCGGAATGGGTGCAGGCGCATAATCTGTTGCGGGCCGACCCGATCGCGGTGGAACACTTCACCCTGTTCTCGTCCCGCTTGGGCAAGGACGGCGCGGTTTACACGCCGGAGGTGGAGTACGGCCTTGCTTGACACGTTGGAGATCGCCGCCGCCGAGGCCCGCGCCTGCACCGCCTGCGCCGGCATCCTGCCGCTGGGACCGCGCCCGATCCTGCGCGTGTCGACCACGGCGCGGCTGCTGATCGCCAGCCAGGCGCCGGGCACCAAGGTGCATGCCAGTGGCACGCCCTGGACGGACGAAAGCGGCAAGCGGCTGCGCGGCTGGCTGGGGCTGACGCCGGAGGATTTCTATGACGGCGCCAAGGTGGCGATCCTGCCGATGGGCCTGTGCTACCCCGGCCGCCTGCCCAACGGCGGCGACGCCCCGCCGCGCCCGGAATGCGCCCGGTTGTGGCGCCCCCGCCTGCTCGGCCTGATGCCGCAGCTGCGCCTGACCTTGCTGGTCGGCAGCTACGCCCAGGCGGACGCGCTGGGCCGCGGCGCCATGACCGACCGGGTGCGCGCCTGGCGCGACCACCTACCGCGCTACTTCCCGCTGCCGCACCCGTCCTGGCGCACCGGGGTGTGGGAGCGGCGCAACCCGTGGTTCGTCACCGACGTGCTGCCGGCGTTGCGGGCGGAGGTGGCAAGGGTGCTTGCGTAGACGCAACCGGCCACAGATCGGGTGTGTGAGGCAATGTCATGCGAACGTCATTGGGGCTAAGCGGCGATCTGGACGACGTGGATCTCGCGACGGACGTCGCCCAGGCTTTTGACATGCGGTTTTCCAACGAGGACCTGGCCTGTTGCAGGACCGTCGGCGATCTTTTCACGCTGGTCGCGTTGGCCCTGCCGTCCCATTGGCAGGGTGGTGATCGCTGTGCCGAAGCAATGTGCTTCTTTCGCATGCGGCGCGCCGTGCTGGCGCTCGCCCCGCATCTCGAACTACGTCCATCCACACCGATGCGTATGTTGCGCGCCGTATCGGTTCGACAGCTCCATCGAGCCATTCGACGTTCCGGGGTTTTGCGGCCACCTGCGCCCTACCTGTCCGTGTGGGGAGGTGTCAGCCTGTTGTTCGCGGTTGCCGCGCCTGCGGGACCACTTGCGTTGGGTGTTCCATGGTGGACGGCTGTCGCTTGGTAGCGTCCGTCCGTGGTGGAATTTCGGTCGAAACGGTGTAGGCGGAGGTGGCATCGGTCGGCGCTAAGGTGGAGTTGCGATTGAACCGACGAGGCGATGACCGAAGCAGATACCGCTGGCCGAGCTTCCGGAGATGGGTGCGCCGCGGAGGCCGTGGTACAGTTGCTGATGGAGACCGCCTTCGGCGCCGGGCGGCACGAGCGCACGGCCGAGCGTGCGCACGTATCGCAACGGCTACCGCGACGGACGCTGGACACGCGGCTGGGAAGCTTGCAGTCGGCGGACAAGCTGCGGCAGGGCAGTCCCGCGTTCTTGGAACCTCGCAAGACGTCGGAGAAGGCCCTGGTGACCGCATTCAGGAGGCCTGGATCGGCGCGCTCGCGGCGCGAGTGGAGCAAGGCTGGCGGATCAGCCCGGCTGAGGCGACGATCGGGTGAACGCCTCGAGCGCCCTCTCGTTGGCGACTGGCCCTACGCTGGACGCGACCTACCTCAAGCAGCGTGAGGGTGGGCAGATCAGGACGGTGGCGGTGATAATCGCCGTTGCGGCAAGCCGTGGGCCTGCACATCGGGCCCTCGGAGGCGGAGATCTTCGTCCACGTTCCTCAAGAGCTCAAACGCGGCCTGCGCGGCACCAAGCTGGTGATCTCCGACGCCCATGAGGGCCTGAAGGCAGCAATCCGCCGGGTGCTCGGCTCGACGTGGCAGCGCACCACTGGATGCGCAACGCGCAGGCCTATGTGCCGAAAGGCCAGCAGAACATGGTGTCGGCCTTTACGGCAGACATTCACCCAGCTCGACCATCAGAAGGACGATGCGCCACGTCGCCCAGTTGCGCGACAAGTGGCCAAAGCTTCATCGATGACAGCGAGGCCGACGTGCGGTTGAAAATCCGACCAACCCGATCGAGCGGCTGAACAAGGAGGTCAAACGCCGCGCTGATGTTGTCGGCATCTTCCCCAACGAGGGCGTCATCCGGTTGATCGGCGCCGTGCTGCTCGAAGCCAACGACGAGTGGCAGCTCCAGCACCGCTACATGCAGACGGAGGCCATGGCCGAGCTCTCACTGCCAACCATCGACGCCGTGCCCACCACGATCGCCACCATAGCCGCGTGATCCATGACCACCTCAACTACACCGCATTTTACACCAACTTGACGGACGCTATCGTCGCTTGGGTGATTGCGGCCGCAATCTGCTTCCGGTCCGCCCCCATCCGCTTCCCTCCGCACCTAAGCACGTTCGGCGACCTCGTGCGTCTCGTCACCGCGCGAAGCATAGGCGCGCTCGCGGCCGAGGGAGCAAGGCTGCGACCCGCTGAGGCCTGGACGGCGCTTAAAGCCGTTTGCGACGCCCATTCGGCTCAAGGAGGTGACGAGATCGGTATGAGCACCTTCCTCCTTCAGGAGGACGCCGCACCATAATTTTCATTGGTCGGTTACCGACCATGCAGCGTTGGATGTTCGAGACGGAATCGTAAGCAGCAAGCCTGACATCTGTTGCAGGTAGCCGTAAGATCGGGCGCATTCCTTTGGTTGCTGACCTGGGCGTGCTCGACCATTGTATGGTTAGTAGAGAAGAGGGTTTATGAAGTAGTGGCGATTTGGAACAGCGGTTCGGTCGCGACTGAATGGCGCTTGTCCAGTCCGAGCAGTGCTGGCGCATCCGTTCAAACGCCGGCTGCACATTTAGGGATCGAAGTTGGCCAAATTCGGGTCCCGCTCCAGCGGTGGCACGAAGGAAAGCTGGCACAGGAAATCATCCTGAAAGGCTATGGCCTCGGTATTGGAGTAGGCGCGGGCTTGGACCTCGGGGCGGTGAACTTTTCGGACAGCCCAAAAAACCTTCCTGACACTAAAACGAACACACCTGGCATAGGCACAACCGTATTCAGGACACCGCACGCGCCCGACCCGTTTGAAGCCCAGCACTTCGAAGGCATCCTTGTCGTAGGTACTGTTAGCCATACGGACGTAGCAGCCCAGGCAAGCGGCGTCGGGCTACTGTTCTGCCATGAGTCCTCATTATTCCGCATAGAGAAGCGTGTGTTGCAAGTCGCATCGCCGATCGCCAGCATGTTGATCGCACCGCCAGTGAGGGCGTTCGGGTTTGCCGCAGGTGTCGCCGTGCAGTCAGCAATCGTCAGCATCGGCGCCAGTTACATCAAGTACACGGTTAAGCTCGAATGAATTGGAAGAAGGCGGGGACCCGTCTGGTAATTGCTTTCGTTGGGTCGTTAACGAGTTTGCCTCCCCTGATGGCAGCCGACACCTGGCCTACGGACCTAATCTCGGCGTTGTCGCGCATGGACTCGTCGGACCCTCGATGGGATAACCTGACCGACTTCCTTTCGGGCGTGGCGAACGTCAAGGCAGGTCCGGCAAGCTGCCTGACAGCCGTAACTATAACGCCGGCTGGACCAATAACGGCGAGCGTCGTGGGTTTCCTTGACGACGTGCCGTGTCAGCCCCCTGCACCGCTCATGCTGATGCAGTTGAACATCAACGCCTCGGCCGCCGTCTTGAGCGACTTGCATACCCAACTCGCCGCGTCCTTTGGGCCACCCTGTCCGGCGGAGCCACCCGGTGTGACTCAGAGCTGGAACGTGGCCGTGTGGCGGCGGCCCCGCAGCGTAATCGTCCTGTCGGCAACGCCGGGAGACACTGGTTCCACGACGATCAGCCTGCTCGCGACCAGCCTCAAACCGCATACGCAGGCGGCGCGGGAGCGCTATGAGGCCGTCTTGGCCGCATCGCGCCAGGCCTTGCCCGCCCCTTGCCGGTAGTTGATCTAACATCGGGCACCGTCAGCTACCAGGGATGCCTGTGCCGACCGCTGCTTCGGCTTGCGGGGATCGGCCTTGTAGTGGGAAGCCTCGGTTGCTTGGCCGGCCCTGTCAGCCGCCTCGCGCGCGACGGCGGTGCCTCGGTGCAGGAGTTTGCACCTACTGCTCTATGCCTGGCGGTGCTGGGGCTGCTGTGGTTCTTTACCAGTCACGTGCGGTTGTCGCTGTCCCCCATGGGAGTCACGCTGCGGCTCGGTGAGGAACGCTTCGTCGCCTGGTCCGAGATCGCGCAGGCCGAAGCCCTGCCCTGGTTCCATCCCCGCGGGGGTGCGCCGTTCCTTCCTGGCATCCGACTGCGGGGACGCGACGCGGTCCTGCTGCTCGACATTCCCGACGTGTTCGACGAGGCGCGGAAAACAATTGCCGCCCGCATCACGGCCGGTCGTTCCCACGGCAAAGGGGACGGAGTCGACCGGGTTCAGGGCTGACGGCACGGTCTTCCAATCACGCCTTACATCGGCTGCGTGTCCCCGCCATGGCACATGGACCGGATCGCACGCCATCCGGTCGCGTCAAATGCTGGCTCGCCCTCGGGGCCAGCCTCTACCAGGCGCTGCCGCTCCGCGGAGGCGGGGTGGTCGGACAGAAAGGTGGGCACCTGCGGCTCCTGTTCGGCATGGGACAGGAAGCGGCCCAGCCCATCGGCGCGCAGCCCGGCGTTGCGCAGCGTGGTGACCGCGAACGCGTCGGCCTCCCTTTCCGCCGTGCGGCTGAAGGACAGGTTGGCCAAATCGGCGGCCATGCCGGCGCTGCCGAACCCGCCCCAGCCGAGCGCGCCGGCGACCATCTGCAGGCCGACCGCCCGCAACGCTCCGCGCGTGCTGTCGCGATGCGCGACGTGGCCCAGCTCGTGCGCCAGCACCCCGGCGAGTTCGTTTCCGTCGGACACGGCTTCGATCATCCCGCGCGGCAGCAGGATGCGGTTGCCCGGCAACGCGAAGGTGTTGGCGGTGCCGTCATCCGACACCACGATCCGCGCGCCGTGCCAGCCGGCGGCTTGCTCCAGCCGCGCCAGGAAGCCGTCCAGCGCCGCCTGTCCCGCCACCTCCTGGCAGCGGCGATGGCCCGACAAGGCCGCCGCCTCCGCCGTGCGCCCGAGCGCGTCGTCCCAGGCCGGCGGGAGGAGGGGCGTCAGCAAGGCGGGGGCGGCATCGACCACCCCGGCCAGCACGGCAAGGCAGGCGATGCCGACCGCCAGCGCCGCCTTCCAGCCACCCACGCCTCGCCATCGCCGGGGCAGGGCGCCTTGCAGGACGGCCAGGCCGGCCGCGTCTTCCACCACCAGGCGGGCCGGGCCGCGCCCGTGGCGGATCGTGGCGGCGTGGCCGGGGCCGACCGTCACCGTCAGCCCGGCAAGCGTCCAGCGGGCCAGCTCCATCTCGCATAGGTCACGGATGACGACCGCGCCGGCGGCGATGTGCAGGCTGGCAGCCCGCGGCTGCGCCCGGTATCCGTCGAAGAAGCGCGTTTCCACCCGTTACAGCATGCCCCCGCTGGTATCGAGCTGCTGGTACAGGCCTTCCCCGAAGCGCGGCGCCGCGATCGTGCTTTGCAGCAGCCCGGCCATCTCCACCTCCCCGTCGCGCCACAGCGTGCTGGCAAGGAAGCGGGCGTTGCGGTGCAGGATCACCGGGTAGCCGAGGCCGAGGGTGAATACCGCGATCAGCAGGTTGCCCACCACCAGGCCAAGCAGCGCCCGGCCCTGCATGCTGCTGGCGAAGCGTACGGTGCCCAGCGTGGTGTTGCCGACCACATGCCGCTCGAACACGGCCAGGTACCAGCAGCGCAGCACGGCCGACAGGACCGAGAACACGATCACCGCCGCCATGACGATCCAGGTGAACCCCGCCATCGCCGCCGCCACGGCCTGCCGGTCCACCGCCGCGTCGTTGCTGAACAGCACGGACAAGGTGGGCCGGAGCACCGTCCAAACGGTGCTTCCCACCACGCCCAGCAGCACCAGGGTCCCGAGCAGCGTCAGCAGGTAGGCCGGGTAGACCTGGCGCGCGCTGCCGGCGAAACGGAAGGGCGTGGTGCCGAACACGCTGGCATTGATCCGCCGCTCCGTCAGGCGGATTTGCATCCAGGGCACCATCTGGAACAGCGTGACCAGCGTCAGCAACCCGTACAGCACGGCGCGAAAGCCATAGGCCAACATGGACCCCGTCATGCCGCCGCCGATGCCGCACCAGCGCGTGCGGCTGAGCCGGTAGCGTTGGGCGGAGAAGATGGCGCCGGCGGCCAGCACGGCGACGAACAGGTAGAACCCGACGATCGCCAGGGAGAAAAGCGGCCGCGCGACCGCCGCCAGGAGGAACCCGGCCAGGCCGGCGATCGCCGCAGCGCCGAACAGCATCAATCCCGCGAGCAGGTAGCCGAAGAACAACTCGCCGCCCGTGCCGGTATATTCGAACCGCTCGCCCTGGAACCGGGTGCGCGACCAGAAATACCGGCGGTAGCGGGTGATCGCCCAGAAGCGGAAGATGCCCAGCGTCAGCACCGTCCACAGCAGGTTGAGCAGGAAGATGCCGTAGATCTCGCCGACCCGTCCGTCATACTCGAGCGCCCGGCCCCGGCCGGCGGGCAGCGTTGCTTGGTCCACGCGACGATCTCCACGACAATGTGGCCGGGAGAGTAACGATTCAGGACGCCCGCGGCCAGCCGATTTCGTTTGGTTGCCGAACGGATGCGGGATGTCGCGGCTACGCGCCCAGCAGGTGCAGCGCCACGTCGCGCCGGTGCGGGGCCGCCCGGTGCTCCCACAGGTAGATGCCTTGCCAGGTGCCCAGCACGGTCCGACCCTCGACGACCGGGACCGAAAGCTGCGTTTGCGTCAGCGCGCTGCGGATATGCGCGGGCATGTCGTCCGGCCCTTCGGCGCTGTGGCGGTAGCCGACGTTTTCCGGCACCAGCCATTTGAAGAACGCTTCCAAATCCGCCCGCACCGTCGGGTCGGCGTTTTCCTGGATCAGCAGCGATGCCGAGGTGTGGCGGACGAACAGCGTCAGCAGGCCGGTGGTCATGCCCTGCTCCGCCACCCAGGCCTCCACCGGGCGACTGATCGGCACCAGGCCTTGCCCGTTCGTGGCGACGGTCAGCGTGTGGGCGGCTTGCCGCATCTCAGCGCCGGCCGAACAGGGTTTCGATCTCGGCCCGGCTGAGCTTCAGCACCGTGGGCCGGCCATGCGAGCAGGTGGCGGCGCGCGGCGTCGCCTCCATCTGGCGCAGCAGGGCGTTCATTTCCGCCGGGTTCAGCCGGCGGCCGGCGCGCACGCTGCCGTGGCAGGCCATGCGGGCGACCGCCGCGTCCAGCAGGGCGTCCAGCGCGGTGGCCTCGCCATGCTCCGCCAGCTCGTCGGCCAGGTCGCGCAGCAACGGTGCCGGGTCCGGCGCGCCGCCGGCCGACAGCACCGCGGGCACGCCGCGCACCAGCACGGCACCGGGGCCGAACGCTTCCAGCTCCAGCCCCAGCGACACCAGGGCCGGCGCGTGGCGCAGCAGGCAGGCGGCGGCCGCGGCGGGCAAATCCACCACGGCGGGCAGCAGCAGCGGCTGGCTGCGCACCCCGCCATTCGCGCAACTGCGCCGCCAGCGCCTCGTGGGTCAGCCGCTCATGCGCGGCGTGCTGGTCCACCAGCACCAGGCTGCCGTCGCCGGCCACCGCGATCACGTAGGTGTCCAGCACCTGGGCCACCGCCGCGCCCAGCGGATGCGGGGACGGCGCGTCCGGCGGCGGCACGGCGCGGGCGGCAGGGGCGAAGGGCAGCACGGTTTCGGCGAAGCCCGGCGCGGCGGCCGGCGCGGGCGCCACCAGCCGCAGCGGCGGCCGGGCGGGACCGGGCCGGAAGCTGGCCAAGCGCGGGGCCGTGCCGGCGCCGCCGGCCAGGCAACGGCGCAGCGTGCCGATCACCAGGCCGCGCACCGCGTCCGGGTCGCGGAAGCGCAGTTCGGTCTTGGCGGGGTGGACGTTCACGTCCACTTCCTCCGCCGGCACCGTCAGGCACAGTGCCACGGTGGCGTGCCGGCCGGACGCGATCACGTCGCGATACGCCACCCGCACCGCCGTGCGCAGCACCGGGTCGGTGACCGGGCGGTTGTTCACCACCAGCGACTGGCCGGCGGTGGTGGCGCGGCTGGCCGCCGGGCCGCCGGCGTGGCCGCGCAGCAGCAGGCCGCCGCGTTCCCCGTCCACCAACAGCAATTCGCCCGCGCCGAGCAGGGCGGTGGCGCGGGCGGCGCGGTCCTGCGACGGCAGGTCGAATATGGTCCGGCCGTCGCTGACCAGGCGCAAGGCCACGTGCGGGGCGGCGAAGGCCAGGCGGCGCACCGCCGTTTCGGCATGGTCCGCCTCGACCCGCGCGGATTTCAGGAAGTTGCGGCGCGCCGGGGTGGCGAAAAATAGGTCCGACACCAACACCTGCGTCCCCAGCGGCCCGGCGGCCGGCGCCACCGGGCCGGCGACGCCGCCCTCGACGCGGATGCGGTGGGCGTGCGGCGCGCCGGGCGGGCGGGAGGTGATCTGCAGCCGGGCGGCGGCGCCGATCGACGGCAGCGCCTCGCCACGGAAACCCAGCGTGGTGATGCGGATCAGGTGGTCATCCGCCAGCTTGGACGTGCAATGGCGCTGGATCGCCAGGGCGAGCGCTTCGGGCGGCATGCCGCTGCCGTCATCCGTCACCTCGATGCGGTCGATCCCGCCATTGGCGAGCACCACGGCGATGCGGCGGGCGCCGGCATCGATGGCGTTCTCTACCAACTCCTTCACGGCGGCGGCCGGCCGCTCGATCACTTCGCCGGCGGCGATGCGGTCCACCAGCCCGTCCGGCAGGCGGCGCAGGATCGCCATGGGGGCAGGCTCGGGCGGTCGGGGCAGCGACTCCATGCGGGCAGACTAGCGGATCAACCGGCGGCACGCACGGATCGCGTCAGGACACCGCCCCGGCACAGCCAGCGGTCCCGCCGCGCAAGCCCCACACCGTGTTGGACGGGTTGATCCATTGCACGCCCCAGGCGCCGCTGAAGCTGCCGTGGTCGATCCCGAAAATGACGAACTCCTTGCCGACGCCGAAGCGGTCGGTCCAGGTGAAGGTGCCGGCATTCTCCGCTTCCGGCACGAAGTCCGTCAGCTCGCCTTCGAACGGGTCGGTGTCCTCGATGCGGTAATGGCCGACCAAGCGCCCGTCCTTCAGGGTGAAGTCGGTGGCGTGGCATTCGGTTTGGCCGGCGTTCAGGATCTTGCCCGCGTAATGCCCGACCACGTCGGCCACCCAGCCCGGCTCGGCCGGCTGCGCGGCGGCCGGCTGGATGGCGGCCAGCCCGATCAGGAGCGCCCAGGCCCGCACGCGGCTAGAACAGCGAGTCGAGGATACCCTGGCGCCGCCGCTGGATGATCGGCGTGTCGCCGGTCCCTTCCGCGGCACCCAGCGCGGCGTTCTGCCGCAGCCGCTGGCTTTCCGCCGCCGGGTCCACTGGCGTGCCGGCGGGGGGCGCCGGCTTCCAGAACATCAGCCGGTCGGCAAAGGTGCGGCCGGGCGCGTCCAACTGCGCTTCGGCATCCACCTCGTTGCGGATGTCGCGCGGCGCGGCAGGGCCGGCGGCGCTGACCAGGGCTTGCTGGCCTGGCGACGTGCCGGTGGTCGCGCCGGCCAGGGCGGTGGTGGGCGACAAGGCGGCCTCCGCCTGCTGGCGTTCCGACAATTCCTGCGGGCGCGACGCGCCGGGCCGCGGCGGACGCAGCGCGAAATCCGGCGGCATGGACAGCGGGGCGCGGGTGGTGACGGTGAATTCGTCCGGCGCGTCGCGCGTCAACCCAATGGTGCGGGACAGGTCGTCGCCGCTGCACCCGGCAATGGCCAGGCTGGCGAGCAGGGCCAGACCGGCGGCGGGGCCTGCCAAGGGACGCTTGTGTCTCATCGGCGGGTCATAACTCCGCAGCGCCCGGCCCTGCAAGCCGTTCGTCGGGCTGGCGGGATTTCGGCCGCAGCCCGTCCAGCACCAGCGCCACCACGCCGCACACGATAGCGGCGTCGGCGATGTTGAACACGTACCAGCTCCAGCCGCCGACGTGGAAATGGATGAAGTCCACCACCGCGCCGAAGCGCAGCCGGTCCACCACGTTGCCGATGGCACCGCCGGCAATGGCGCCCAGCGACACCGCCACCAGCCGCGTGTCCGCCCGGCGCAGCCAGGCGGCCAGGGCCACCACGATGGCCACCGCGACCGCCACCAGCACCAGCGGCCCCCAGGCGCCATCCGCCTTGAACATGCCGAAGGTGACGCCCTGGTTCCACACCATGGTCAGGCTCAGCACCGGCAGCAAATCCACCCGGCCGAGCTGCGGCAGCTTCAGCCCCTGGAGGATCCAGGTCTTGGAGGCCTGGTCCGCGGCCAGCACCACCAGCAAGGCCGCCATGCCCAGCAGCGTCAGCCGGTTGCGCGTCACGCGGCGGCCCGCGGTTGTCCGACCAGCCCGCTTTCCACCGCGTCGGCGCAGCGCACGCACAGCATCGGGTGGGCGTGGCGGGTACCAACCTCCGGCAGGACGCGCCAGCAGCGGGCGCATTTCTCGCCGGGCGCCTTGCCCACCGCCAGCGCCGCACCGGGCTCGACGCGGCTGACGATGGCGAACTCGGCCCAGCCCGCCTCGCCCAGCAGGGCCACCGTCGCGTCCGGCAACTGCACCGAGGCCCCCAAGGACGCGCCGATCGTGCCGTCGCGCCGCGCCGTTTCCAACTCGGCCGTCACCATCCCGCGCCGATCGCGCAGGTCCGCCATGCGCAGCGCCAGCACCGCGTCCTGCCAGTCTGCCGGGATGTCCGGCAGGGATTGCAGGTGCACGCTGTCATTGTCCGCGGGGAAGCGGGCGCCCCAGGCTTCTTCCGCGGTGAACACCAGCACGGGGGCGAGCCAGGCGGTCAGGCAGCGGTGCAGGATGTCCAGCACGGTGCGTGCCGCCCGGCGCTTGGCGTCGTCCGGCCGGTCGCAATACAACGTGTCCTTGCGCACGTCGAAATAGAAGGCGGACAGATCGGCGGCGCAGAACGCGTGCAGGTCCGGAAAGAAGCCGGTCCAGTCATGCGTCGCCATGGCCCGGCGCAACCGGCCGTCGAACTCGGACAGGCGGTGCAGCACCCAGCGCTCCAGCTCCGGCATGGCGTCGACCGGCACGCGCTCCGCCTCGCTCCACCCGGCCAGCGAACCGAGCAGCCAGCGCAGCGTGTTGCGCAGGCGGCGGTACAGCTCGGCCTGCTGCTTGAGGATTTCCGGGCCGATGCGCAGGTCTTCCGTGGTGTCGGCCATCATCACCCACAGCCGCAGGATGTCGGCGCCCATCTTGTCGGTGACCTGCTGCGGCGCGGTGACGTTGCCGAGCGACTTGCTCATCTTGCGGCCGTTCTCGTCCAGCACGAAGCCGTGCGTCAGCACCGCCTTGAACGGGGCGGCGCCGCGGGTGCCGATGGCTTCCAGCAGGGAGGACTGGAACCAGCCGCGATGCTGGTCGGAGCCTTCGAGGTAGAGGTCCGCCGGCCACGGCTTGCCGCGGTCCTGCAAGGCGAAGCCGTGGGTCGAACCGCTTTCGAACCACACGTCGACGATGTCCATCACCTGCTCGTAATCGGCCGGGTCGCGGCCCTCGCCCAGGAAGCGGCCGGGCGGCGACGCGTACCAGGCATCGGCGCCTTCGGCGGTGAACGCCGCCACCACGCGGGCCACCACGGCCGGGTCGCGCAGCGGCTCCCCGGTGCGGCGGTCGACGAAGACCGGGATCGGCACGCCCCAGGCGCGCTGGCGGCTGATGCACCAATCCGGCCGGCCGGCGACCATGGAGCCGATGCGGTTGCGGCCCTGCGCCGGGATGAACGGCGTCGCCTCGATCGCGGCCAGCGCGCGGGCGCGGATTTGTTCCGGGCCGTCCATGCGGATGAACCATTGCGGCGTGGCGCGGTAGATCAGCGGCGCCTTGGACCGCCAGCTATGCGGATAGGAATGCACCAGCTTGCCGCGGCCGATCAGCCCGCCGGCGGCTTCCAATGCGGCGCCGACCGGGGCGGCGGCCTTGAACACGTGGGTGCCGGCGAACATCGGCACGCCCGGCGTGTAGCGGCCGTCCTCGCCCACGCTTTCCGGCACGGCGATGCCGTGGGCGCGGCACAGGATGAAGTCGTCCTCGCCATGCGCCGGCGCCATGTGCACCAGGCCGGAGCCCTGTTCCGTGGTGACGAACTCGCCCAGCAGGATCGGCGCGTCATGGTCATAGCCCTGGCCGCGCAGCGGGTGGGCGCACACCGTGCCCGCCAGGTCGGCGCCGTGGACGAGCTGCAGCACGTGGTGGGTGGCGATGCCCAGGGCGGCGCACACCGCGCCCACCAGGTCCAACGCCACCAGGATGGTTTCGCCGGGCCGCGCCAGGGAGCCGTCCGCCACGCTGTCCACCCGAAGCTGGGCGTAGTCGATGGCGGCGCCGGCGGCCAGGGCGCGGTTGCCCGGCATGGTCCAGGGCGTGGTGGTCCAGATCACCGCGGAGGTGCCGGCCAGCGGCCCGGCCAGGATCGGGAAGCGCACCCACACCGTGTCGCTGGTATGGTCGTGGTACTCGATCTCCGCCTCGGCCAGCGCGGTCTTCTCCACCGTGGACCACATCACCGGGCGCAGGCCGCGATACAGCGCGCCGTTCAGCAGGAACTTGCCGATCTCCCCGGCGATGGCGGCTTCCGCCGGGAAGTCCATGGTGGCGTAGCGGCCGGCCCAGTCGCCGGTGATGCCTAGGCGTTGGAACTCCGCCGTCTGGACGTCCAGCCAGCCTTGCGAGTAGGCGCGGCATTCGGCACGGAAATCCAGCACGGGCACGGCGTCCTTGTCGCGGCCGGTGCGGCGGTACTCCTCCTCCACCTTCCACTCGATCGGCAGGCCGTGCGTGTCCCAGCCGGGGATGTAGTCGGCGTCGAACCCGGCCATGCGGTGCGCGCGCATGATCACGTCCTTCAGGATGCGGTTCAGCGCGTGGCCGATATGCAGGTTGCCGTTGGAGTAGATCGGGCCGTCATGCAGCACGAAGGTGGGGCGCCCGGCCGCCGCGTCGCGGCTGCGCTGCCACAGACCCATGCGCTCCCACCGGGCCAGGATGTCCGGCTCGCGCTTCGGCAGGTCCCCGCGCATCGGGAACGGGGTGGAGGGCAGGAAAACGGTGTCGCGGTAGTCGATCATGTGCGGGATCCGGCAGCGTGCGGCCAACAAGGCTGGCGAACACAGACCTAGCGCGGCTTGCCGGGGCCACGCCACCCCGGCCGGGGAAGGTCAGGGGTGCGGATCGTTCGCCGCCACCAGGTCGGAGCGCCCTGCCGGGCCGGGGCCGACGAAGCCGAAGGTGGGATACACGGTGGTGCCGAGTTGCCCCGCCGGCTCCCACCACACGCGCACGGCGGACCAGTCATTGCCGGGCGACACGTCCACCACGGGCTCGCTGCGGGCGATGCGGCCGTGCACCCAGTTGGCTTGCGTGACGGTGATTTCCCGCGGCGAACGCAGGCCGGCCACCACGGACACGTGCCCGGACGGCAGCCGGGCGCTGCGGCGGAACACCAGCACGGCGCCCGGGCTGGGTTCCGCCGTGCGCTGGTAGCGGCCGGCGGCGCCGTCCCACCAGGAGGCGGCGTCGCCGTAGAGTTGGATCCCGCTGACCTCGCGGGCGTAAGGCGCGCATTCGACGCTGGCCGCCCGCGAGCCGGACGATGACAGGGCCGGGCGGGGGGTGCCGCCGGCGCAGGCCGTCAGCACCGTCAGCATCGGGAGCAAGGCAACCCGCCGGAGCGCGCCCATGCCGAGCCTATCGTATCCGCAACGCACGCCGGACATCGACGCGGAGGAAGAACGCATCGACGTCCGGCGGCAAGGCTACTTCGTCGGAGCGGCGGCCGGAGCCGGCGTGGCAGCCGGAGCCGTGGCAGCCGGAGCCCCGGCGGCCGGCGCCGTTGCAGCCTTCTTCGGCATGGCGCGATGACGGGCAACGGCCCGGTGCCCCCGCATGGCGCCCATCGGCGCGGCCGGCTGGCTGAAGTCGACATACGGCACCGCCGCCGCACCCGGCGCGGAGTCCAGCGCCCGGGCGGCGGCCATGCCCTCCGCCGACGGGGCAGGCGCTGCGGCGTCGGCTGCGGGCATCGCGCCGTTGGCGGACGCACGCGCTGCGGCACGTCCGCGGCGGGTCAGGCGCGGCGTCGGCGTCGGCGTGGAGCTGATGCCGCCGCTGGCCACCGGCGCGCCCATGCTGCCATTGGTGTCGCGCGCCGTCGGCGCGGCCTGTGTCACGCCGCCGGGCGAGGCCGGATACGCCATGTTACCGGTGTCGCGCGCGGTGGGGGCGGTGACGCGGACCTGTCCGGACGGCAGCGGGTCCGGATACGCCATCGAGCCGCCACCGCCCGTGGTGGAGTTCTGGGCATGGACTGTCCCAGCGGCCAACAGTGCCATCGCGGGGATCATCCCCATGAAACGAAATGCCATTCGACTGACTCTCCTGCAGAACGCCCGATCCGACGGGACACGACCGCAACGGTAACATCACCCTGCGGCGTCGTCTTCTCCCCCGAGGTCCGAATTCGCAGATTATTGCGACTTCAGAGTAACAGTGTGGCTCAAATCCAGGACCACCACGCCCAGGCGACGGCCGTGCCGCCCAGCACCGCCAGGCTCAGGTCGCGGCAAGCCACCATGATCGCCACGGTGGCCAAGCCGCCGACCCATTGCATGGTGCCGCCCGCCACCAGCGCGGGTGCCACGTAGCTGACGAACAGCGCGCCCGGCACGTAGCCGAGGGCGACCCGCAGCGGCTCCGAAGGCCGGATGCGGCTGAACAGCCAATAGCCGCCGAAGCGGCACGCGAAGGTCACGGCGGCCATGCCGGCGATGGCAAACAGGATGTCCGGATGCATCAGCCGGCCTGGGCCGGGCGGAGCCGGTCGCGGGCCAGGCCCGCCGCGCTGCCGGCCACCGCGCCGATAACGATATACCAGGAACCGGGCAGCACCTGCGAGGCGAGCGTGGCCACCAGGGCGGCGACCACCCAGGGAAGCCCATCGGCGCGCCCGCGCCACATCGGCACCAGCAGCGCGATGAACACGGCCAGTGCGGCGAAGAACAGTGGATGGCCGGGCGCCGGCGCCACGATCCGGCCGAGCACGTGCCCGGCCAGCGTCGTGACGACCCAGGCGGCCCAGGTTATGGCGCCGCTGCCGAACAGGAAGCCGCCATCCGCTTCCCCGCGCCGCATGGCTTCCACCGACAATGCCCAGTTCTGGTCGGCCATCAGGAACAGGCTGCCGAGCAGCCGCCAGCCGCGCAGCCGGTCCAGCCAGGGCGCCAGCACCGGCCCCATCAGCACCAGGCGGAGGTTCACCACCAGGGCCGCCAGGCTGGCGGCAAGCACCGGCGCCGGAACCGCCCAATGGCTGAGCGCCAGGATCTGCGCCGACCCGGCGTAGCACAGGCCGCTCATCAAGCCGGCTTCCGTGAAGGACAGGCCCTGGCCCTGCGCCATCAGCCCAGCCACCAGCCCGAACGGCGTCAAACCCAGCAGCAGCGGCAGGGCACGCCTGGCGCCGAGGCGCATCGCACTCGTCGTGAAACCCTTCATGTCGCACGCCCCGTCGCTTCGGCCGCGCGGTTCAACCCCGGCGCGCTTCCAGCAGCAAGGCCTCCGCCTCCTCCGGCGGGAGGTTCAGGGCGCGGTGGGCGATCTCGGCGGCGAAGCCGGCCCGGGCCAGCCGCGCCAGGTCGCGCGGGCGCTGCGCCGGGTCCGGTTCCGCGCGAAACGGGCCGATGCGGCGGCGGCCGGCGTACAGCAGGGCGGCCGCCAACTCGGCGGCCGGGTCGTCCGGCAGGGCGGCCAAGGCGGGCGGCACGCCCTTGGCCTGGAGATGCGCCGTGATGGCGCGGCGCGACCGGCCCGCGCGGTGCAGCGAGCGGGCGCGGCCGGCGGCAAAGGCCGCGTCGTCCAGCGCGCCCACCGCCGCCAGCCGCGCCACCACGGCCCGCGCGGCCTGCACGCACGCCGCCACGGTTGCCGGGGTCGCCTCCGCCAGCCGCGCCCAGCGATCGACCCGGCGGCGCAGCACGCGGAGCAGCCCAGCTTGTGTGGTGTTGTAGCGGCCGAGATAGGTCAGGGCAGCCTGGCGCAACGCGTCCTCGTCGGGCGGCGGGCCGGGCGTCGGGGCAGGCGGGCGCATGCCGCAACCTGCCACGCGGCCCGCCAAACTGGAACCGGCCGCGCGGCCCGGTTCTATCGGATCGCGACGGTGATCCGCTCCTCCGACAGCAGCCATCGGAGCAGGTTGATCACGCCGTTGGCGCCGTCCCCCAGCGCCTCGTCCCGGGTTGCCATGCTGGATGCGAGCTTGATGTCGGGTTCGGTGGCCGAGCCGGCGAACGCCATGGACCAGTTGTCGAAATCCCGCTGCTTGAAGTAGTCGGCCTGCAGCAACTCGACGTTCTTGTGCCGGCGGTCGCAGGCGATGTGGCCGAACAGCGACCGCACCGCGCTGGCTGGGCCTTCCAGCACCTGGGAGAAGTTCCGGTCGTTGAGCATCAGCGCGCCGGTGATGCCGTGCTTGGGGTTCCACACCCTCGACCAATCAAGAATGCCGCGGACGTGCTCGATGACGCGGTCATGGCCGCCCTCGATCGCGATCTGGCTGTGATAGATGATCTTGTAGGTCAGCGGCGTCGGGCTTTGGACGGGATTTAGATCCTGCAAGGTCGATCCCCTAATAATCCTGACTGGTTAAACCATGCCATAGAACTGATCCGTGTCACACTGCGCGCCTCTGCGGCTCAGATTTACCAATGCTGCCAACAAAAGATACTGCGCGTTGAAATAGGCAGCTTCACGGCAGGATTTTCCCGGGGTTCATCAGGCCGGCCGGGTCCAGCGCGGCCTTGATCCGGCGCATCGCCTCCAGCTCCGCCCCGCCGCGCCAGCCCGGCATCATGTAAGGTTTGAGTTGGCCCACCCCGTGTTCGGCCGAGAACGAGCCGTCCAGTTCCCGCACCACCGCGCCGACCGCGTCCATGATCTCGTGGTCGCGGGCCAGGAACGCGGCGCCGTCGCTTCCTACCGGCTGTTCGAAGTTGAAGTGGATGTTGCCGTCGCCGATATGGCCGAAGGCGACGCAACGCACGCCGGGGATCAGCGCCGCCACCGCTGCCTCTCCCCGGCGCAGCAGCTCCGGCACGTGGGACACGGGCACGGACACGTCGTTCTTCACCGACGCGCCTTCCCGCTTCTGCGCTTCGGCGTGTTCCTCGCGCAGCTTCCAGATCGACAAGCGCTGCGCCTGGCTGGCGGCGATGGCGGCGTCCGTGACGGTGCCGTCCTCCAACGCCGCTTCCAGCACGGTTTCCAGCGCCGCGCGCAGGTCGCTGCCGTCGCGCGGCGTGGCCAGTTCCACCAGCGCGTAATGCGGCGCCGGGGCGATCGGCAGGGTGGCGCCGGGGATGTGGCGCAGCACCAGCTCCATCCCGGCGCCGCCCATGTATTCGAACGCCTGCACCGCCGCCGGGTCGTTTCGTTGGAAGCGGGCGAACAGGGCCAGCGCTGCGTCGGTGGAGGGCACGGCGCACAACGCGACCTCCTGCTGGCGCAGGGCGGGGGCCAGCTTCAGCGTCGCGGCGGTGATGATGCCGAGCGTGCCTTCCGCGCCCACCAGCAGGTGGCGCAGGCAATAGCCCGTGTTGTCCTTGCGCAGCCGGCGCAGGCCGTTCCACACGGTGCCGTCCGGCAGCACCGCCTCCAGCCCCAGCACCAGGTCCCGCGCGTTGCCGTAGCGCACGGTGTTGTTGCCGCCGGCATTGGTGGCCAGCACGCCGCCGATCTGCGCCGTGCCTTCGGAGGAGATGGACAGCGGCAGCAGGCACTCCGCCGCCACCGCCGCGTCCTGCGCCGCCTTCAGCGTGACCCCGGCCTCGGCCGTCAGCGTCATGTCCACCGGGTCGATGGCGCGGATGCGGTTCAAGCGCGCCAGGCTGACCACCACCTCGCCCGGGCCGCTGGGCACGCCGCCGCCCACCATGCTGGTGTTGCCACCCTGGGGGGTCATGGCGACGCGGTGGTCCGCGCACAGGCGCACGGAAGCGGCCAGCTCCGCCGTGTCCGCCGGGCGCAGCACGGCCAGCGGCGGATGGTTGTACAGCCGCCGCCAATCCTGCCCGGCGGCTTCGGTGTCGACCGCGTCCGTCAACAGGCCGCGGGGGCCGAGCAGCGCCGACAACGCGTCCAACAGGGCCGGCGGCATCGTTGGCTCGGGCATCGCATCCTCCTCGGGTCGGCTTGCCCGGCATCTGGCATCGAAGCCGGCTACGGGCAATGACTCGCCGCCCGCCGCCCCACCTGGCAAGGTGGCGCCCTGTCCGGAGGGATGACATGACCGAACGCCCGCTCACCCTGTTCCACGCCCCGCAAACCCGATCCAGCGGCGTGCTGACGCTGCTGGAGGAGCTGGGTGCCCCCTACACGCTGCACGTGCTGGACCGCGGCAAAGAGGAACTGCGCTCCCCCGCCTTCCTGGCGATCAACCCGCTGGGCAAGGTGCCGGCCTTGCAGGACGGGTCTGCCGTGGTGACGGAGCAGGTGGCGATCTTCCTGCACCTGGCCGATCTGTTCCCGCAGGCCGGCCTGGCCCCCGCGACGCAGGACCAGCTCCGCGGTCCATACCTGCGCTGGATGGTGTTCTACGCCGCAGCGTTCGAGCCGGCGCTGGTCGACAAGGCGCGCGGGCACGAGCCGGGGATGCGGGCGATGAGCCCCTATGGCTCGTATGATGCAGTGATCGAGGCGGTGGTCGCCGCGCTGCAACCCGGCCCATACCTGCTGGGCAGCACGTTCTCCGCCGCCGACGTGCTGTGGGGCGGCGCGCTGGCCTGGACGGTGCGGTTCAAGCTGGTGCCGGAGCACCCGGTGATCCTGGACTACGTCGCCCGCCTCAGCGCTCGCCCGGCGGCGCAGCGCGCGGCGGCGAAGGATGCGGCGTTGGCGGCGGCGCAGGCAACGCCGCCTGCGTGATGAACGCTCTTGGGAACTGGCAAGCGGGTCTGGGCAGTGCTAGCTCGGTCGGCTTCGCGCCGCATCTCGGGCACTCAGCGCTGCGGGCAACATGCTCCGAAGCAGTCTCGCCGTTCCTGTTCCTTTCTGAGTTGGACGTGCATCCTCCTCAACGTCCCGTTGTTCACGCAAACCCGGTGGGATCAGGTCAGGTTCATCGCAGGGCCGTTAACAAGCCAAAGCCGATCAGCAGGGCACCGGCGACTTGGTTGAGGGATTGGATGACGCTGGGGGGCAGGCTGGAGCGGAACAGGGCGGCGCCACCGCTAAGGGCGGCATACCAAAGTGCGGTGCCCAGGAAGACGCCGGGCACGGACGAGAGGGTGAGAGCGGTACCGGTGGGACCTATCGCGGCGCCGCCCGAGGCAACAACGAGGTAGGGCAGCACCGTAAGGGGATTGAACAGGGCCAAGGCAAAGGAGGAGGCGAAGGCGCGGCGGCAACAGATGGGCTCCATCGAACGGCTGCCGGCAGGACGGCGGACGAGCAAGCGAACGCCGAGAAGGACCAGGATGACGCAACACAGGACGCGAACGGGCTGGTTCCAGTTGACCAGTTCCGCGGCAACTGCGCGGGCGCTGGTGACTGCAAGCGTAGCGTAGAACACGTGGACGCTGGACGCGCCGAGGCCGGTGGCGACGCCCAGGCCGGGATTGATGGCAATGCTGCGCTGGATGCAGAGCAGGCTGATGGGGCCGAAGGGCGCGGCGATGGATAAGCCGAGCACGGCGCCAGTGACCAGGGAGGCGATCATCAGTGCACCGCAGCCGCTTGGAACAGATCGGGCGCGATGGTGCTGGACAGGTCTCGGTAGCTGGGAATCAGCATGACGACGGCCTACAATTCGGTAAAACCAGTTTGGCGGGCAGGCCGGCATCCGCATCCACCAAACGGTGGAGGCCCGCATCACCGGTCTAGCGGAAGCTCGGTGCGGACGGAGTGATCGGGGGGCGTCGGTGCAGGATCAGACCTTTGCTTCCGTTCTGACGCTGATCCACTCTGCCGCCATGTCTCCAGCGGGGTGGGATCCCGTGCTGCGGCAGTTGGCGGGGCTGACCGGGTGCGTCGCCGGGGGATTGACGGTGGAGCGATTCGCGACCCGGCAGGGCTCGCCGCTGACCTTCTTCGGGTTCGATCCCGACCAGGTGGCACAATGTTTCGACCATTACCTGCCGCTGAACCCGCTGTTCGGGATAGAGCCGCGAATGCAGCGCGGGTTTGTGGTGGCGAACGGCGACGTGGTTCCCCTGCCGCAGTTCCGCCGCTCCGAGTTCTTCAACGGGTGGGCGCGCCCCCAAGGCCTGTGCAGCCCCGTGACGGTAGTGCTGCACCGCACCGAAACGGCCTACATGCCGTTGACGCTGGTTCGGCCGGACGGCGCGGGCGAGGTGACAAAGTGCGGACGAGCGATGCTGACACGCTTCGTGCCGCATCTGCTCCATGCCATGGACGTGTCGGTGCGGCTGCAGGCGCAGGGCGGGGCCGCGGCGCTCCATGCGCTTCCGTGCGGGGCGGTGCTGCTGGACGAGGCGGAGCGGGTGGTGTTCGCGAATGCGGCGGCGGAACGTTTCCTGTGGCCGACAGATGCCGTGGTCTTTCGCAGGACGGGACGGTTGGTAGCGAGGGAGCCAGCGGCGGACCGGCGGCTGCAGGCGGCGGTGGCGGCCGGGCTTGGACGGGGTGGACCGGCCCGGGGGGCGCGTGTTGCGCTTGCCCGGCCGGGCAACGACGGGCCCTTGCGGGTCCGGGTGGCCCCCTTGCCGCGGGTGGAGGGTGTCTGGCGGGGGCTGGGCGAGAACGAGCCCGGATCAGCGCGATGCCTGGTGCTGCTCAGCGGCGCGGATTTGGGAGGCATGGCCCGGCAGTATGGGCTCACCCCGGCGGAAACGCGGGTGGCGGTGGCGATCGCCGTTGGCAAGGGTTTGGCGTCGGCGGCGCGGGAGTTAGGGATCGCGCGGTCCACCGCTCAGAGCCATCTGGACAAGATCTTCCAGAAGACTGGGACGAACCGGCAGGCCGAACTGGTGGCGCTGGTGAAGGGAGAGATCGAGCCCTGGGGCCGCGGGGGAACGGAGTGACGGACGAGATCCGGGCGTTCACCGGGCTGCGCGGCGTGCTGGCCGTGGCGGTAATGCTTGATCATTACACGGCGGTCGATTTCTCCGCCGTCTTCCCGCTGATGATGTTGCCGCACTTCTACCTTGCAGTGGACCTGTTCCTCCTGCTGAGCGGGTTCATCCTGGCGAGGACGTACGAGGAGCGTTTGCGGTCGTTGCCCTTCGCCGCAGGGTATCGGATGTTCTTGTGGCGCCGGGTTTTGCGGCTATGGCCACTTTACGCTCTGACGACCCTTGTGTGTTTCGGGCTGGTGCGGGCGGGATTGCTCGTTTTCCTGCACCCTGATGCATCCTGGGCCGCGCTGGGGATGAACCTGCTGGCGGTACAGAGTTGGGTCTGGCCGGGATCCAGCCTGAATGGACCAGGATGGTCGATCAGCACGGAATGGTTGGCCAACCTGCTGTTCCCGGTGCTGGTACCCCTGGTGTTTGGGGCAGGCTGGTGGTGGGCGCTCGGCACCGGCGTGGTGGCTGCCGTCGCATTGGCCGGCAGTGCGCTGTGGTTCGGGCAATTATTCGACGTGCCTTCGCCTTGGGCGGTAAACGCGATCAGCGGACCCGGGGCAGCAGGCCGGTGCCTAGGGGAATTTGGGCTGGGAATGGTCTGCTGGCGGGTGCGGAGCCGAGCTAGCTGGGCGCTTGTGCTGGGCCAGGACCAGGTGGTGCTACCTTTGCTGGCGACGTTGTCCGTGATTATGCAGTGGACGATCCTTGATGTGCCGTTCGTGCTGGGCGGGGCAGTCCTGCTCCTGGGACTGTCGTTCGAGACGTCAGCGGTTTCGCGCGTGCTGCAATCCGGTTTGCTGGTGGGCTTGGGACGGATTTCATACTCGATCTACCTGGTGCATATCGCCCTGCTTCCGGCGCGAGATGCGTTGGCTGGATGGTTCGCCGGGTTAGGGGGGGGTGGAAGCTGGGGGTTGGCGGTGTGCTGTGCAGCGGGCTTGGCGCTGGGGGTGGCGGGGTTGTCGTCGCGGTTCGTGGAAGGGGTCGGGCGACCGCGCTTCGCCCGGGATCGAGGCGCCTGGGTGGTCTAGCCGTCCGGCGGGTGCCCGGAGTTGAACCGGTACTGGCTTTTGCGACGTCCGCAAGCAACCCGACCCGCTCAATCCTCGACGTTCTCGGCATCGCCATCTTCCCGTGTGGCGATGCCGTGCTGCGCTCCGCCTTTAGCCATCACGTGCCGCAGCCGGCATGATTGCCCCCGTTGCCGGGAAGCGAGGCAGCAACCAGCGATCGACGTTCAGGTTGTTGGTGAGCAGGTGGGCGGGCGCTTGCCGCAGCCAGTCGGAAAGGCCCGCCTCCTCGTAGCTCGGTCCGTTGAGTACGCTCACCACCTCCGATGGCGTGTCTCCGGCGTTGCGCACCAGATGGCCGCTATTCGCTGGAATGTAGGCGCAACCGCCGGGGCCAAGTTCCGCCACGGCCAGATGCTTGTCCGGTCCGAATAGAGTGAAGCGAACCCGGCCTTGCACGACGTAGTGCCATTCATCGGCGTCCGTGTGCCAGTGGGGCGACTGCATCGCTCCCGGCTGCATGACCGTCACCAGCCCGGTCATGGCTGTCAGTGGGAACCGGTCGCGACCGGCAGCGTGCATGGTGCCGCAAGCAGCCTCGAACCAGGGCTTGCCGTTGATGAGCCGGTACCGGTGGCTGCGTCCGGCCGGCCAGGGCCGCTCCGCCTGCGCCGCGGGACCGCCGAGCGGCAAGACCTCGCCCTGCATGATGTAGGTCTCGCCCGTTGGCAGGCCGTCCAGTACTTGCATTGGGACGCCGAGCGCCTGCGCGAGTTCAGTCGGCTCCAGTCGACTCATCCAGTCGGACAGCCCGAATGTCCCGTGCTCGGCATACAGCCCGTCGTTGAAGGCGAGGATGGCATTGAGCGGGACGTCGCCCAGCGTTTGGATGGCGTGGGCGTGCCCACGTGGAAAATACCAGAGATCGCCAGGCGCGACGTTCACGACCTCCATTTCACCCGCCGGGTCGACGGCCGTCACTTGGGCATGGCCGCCCAGCACGATCGCCCACTCATCGGAGTTGTGCCAGTGCATCTCGCGGCAACCGCCGGCATTGATGAACAGGTGCGCGCCGGCGATGTTCGTGGCGATCGGCAGGGTTCGGGATGTCACCTCGCGTGCCCACCCGCCCGACGCCTGCTTCAGCGGCGCCTGGTCCAGCGACGTCGTGAACGCGGGTGCTTCGCCGGGCTTGCGCGGCAGGATGGCCAGTGGATTTGGTGCCGCGCCCACGTCGCGGCCGGCTGCATGGCCGTCCGGCGTGATGTCGGCACGGGCACGCTCTATGGAGACTGCTCCCATGAGCAGGGATGCCCCACCGATGATCTGTCGCCGTCCACTCAGAATCATGACCTTACCTCCTGAGATGAGGCTGGGCGGGACTAGGCGTCTCGGCATCCACCATATGGTGGAGAGCGCCAAACTTCTTCTCAGTTCCCCTTAAAGCGCGTAGCCACTCTCAAACGGCTGCATAGGAAATGCAAAACATCGCCGAACGGGTGCTGGTACAGCTTCGGGAAGCCCAGTTCGCGTCCGCTTACCCGCAGCAAGGAATTGGAAGTCGACGTCGGCTCCCGGCTAGAGTTCCCGGACGCTGAATGTTCGATTTCTCAATTCCGCCCGCAAACGGGTCCTCGTCTTGACGTAGCTCAGTTCCGCGACTTGGCGCCGTCCAATCAGGCTGCGCGAAGGCATCCGATGCTTTGGCGCGTAGTTTAATCAATTGGGAATAGAACTTACCGCACACGGCACGGCGACATTACGCAGCCTCGTCCCAATCGCGGGCGCGGGCCAGGTGCAGGAACGCGGTGGCGGCGTGGGACAATGTGCGGCCGGCCAGGGCGGCGACGCAGACCTCCACGCTGTGCGGGGGCGTGATGGGGCGGCGGGTCAGGTCGCTCGGCACCGGGCGGCGGGCGGTGGACAGGCCGGTGCCCAGCCCGGCGCCCACCATCATGCACACCTGCTCGTGCGTGCTGCCGCGGTGGCGGATGGCGGGGGTGAGGCCGTACTGGTCCTCCAGCGCGCGATCGCTGGCGTCCAGGCGGCCGACCATCGGTTCGCCCCGCAGCGCCTCGGCGGCGACCGGGCCGGCTTGTCCGCAGGCGGCCGGCACTAGCGCGACCGCCGGGTCGGCGAACAGGACCCAGCGGTGGGCGCGGTCGGCCAGCGCGGCGCCGTCCGCGGTCAGCGCCACGTCAACCTCGGACGCCAGCAGCCAGGCGTTGAGCGCGCCAGCGTCGCCCTCGCGCACGGTCAGTTCCAGCGTGGCGAAGCGCTGCCGCAGCGCCTGCAACACGGGGAGGGCGATGGCCGGGTCGACGCCGGGGCCGAGGGCGAGGCGCAGATGCTGGCGGTCGCTCGCATGGACGTGGCGCGCATGGGCGCGCGCGGTTTCGGCGGCGTCCAGGCTTTGTTGCAGCAGCGGCAGCACCGCCGCGCCCAGCGCCGTCAACTGCGTGTGGGCGCGTTCGCGCAGCAACAGCGGGCCGCCCAACTCGGTTTCCAGCCGCTGCACCGCCTTGGTCAGGGTCGGCTGGGTGACGCGGCAATGCTCGGCCGCGCGCGTGAAGTTCAGCGTCCGGGCGAGCGCCAGGAAATAGCGGATCTGCGTCAGGTCCACCGGCGCCCCTGGGCGGCCGCGGCAGCGCTACAACCGCAGGCGGTCGAGCTGCCCGAGGATAATTTCCGGCGTGGCGCGATGGGCGTGGTCTCCATCCACGAAGGCATAGCGGATCACGCGGTCCGGCGTGAGAATGAACGTGGCGGGGATCGGCAGCAGCCAGCCGGGGTTGCCTTGCCGCGCCGCCAGGTCGATGCCGGCGTGGACCAGGCCTTGCCGGTAGAGTTCCGGCAGGCGGAACACGATGCCGAACTGCAGGGCGACGGCGTTGTCCACGTCCACCAGCACGGGGAAGCCCAACCCGCGCTCCTGCTTGGTCCGCAGGGCGAGGCCGCCGGTTTCCGGCCAGACCGCGGCGAATTGGGCGCCGGCCGCGGCGATTTGCGGCATCGCCCGGTCCATCGCGCGCAGGGTCAGGTCGCAATACGGGCACCAGCCGCCGCGGAAGAACGTCAGCACCAGTGGCCCGGCGGCCAGCAAATCCTCCAGCGCCACCAGGCGGCCTTCCGCGTCCGGCAGCAGGAAGTCGGGCGCCGCGTCGCCGGGCTGCAACGCGCCGGCCGGCACCCCGGCCCGCCCCAACCGCGCCACGGCGTCGTGGTGGGCGGAGCGGGCGGCGGGCCGGGCCATGCGCGTTTCGTGCAGGTGGTCCAGCATGTCCTGCAAGGCGACCATCGCCTACAGGCCGCTGAACCAGTTGAAGCCGAGGTTTTCCCAATACCCGCCGGTGTAGGTGTTCGACACCTCGATCGCGGTGATCCATTTCGGGTTCTTGAACCCAAGCTTGGTGGCCGTGCGCAGCCGCAGCGGGTAGCCGAACGGGTCGGGCAGCGTTTCGCGGGCGTATTGCATCGCCAGCAGGGTTTGCGGGTGCAGCGCAGTGGCCATGTCGATGCTGCTGGGGTAATCGTCCGCCGTCTTGAACGACACGTATTTCGCGCTGAGGTCCGCCCCCACCCGCTTCAGGAAGGCGCCGAGCGGCACGCCGGACCATTGCCCGATATAGTCCCAGCCTTCGACGCAGACGTGGCGGATGATCTCATCCTGCTGCGGCAGCGCGGCCAATTGCCCCACCGTCCACGGGCGCTTGTCGCCGATTGCGCCGGCCAGCTCCAGCGTCCAGCGCGTGCCGTCCACCGGCTTCACGTCGGTGATGTCGTAATAGGCGTTGAAGCGCGGCGGCTTCTGCACCATCGATTCCGGGTAGGTCGGCGCCAGCTTGTTCGGGTCGAACAGCAGCGCCTGCACGCGGTCGTTGAAGGCGGAGATGGCCAGCAACGCCTGCTCCACGGCGCGGGGCTTGGCCACGTCGCACCCGGTCAGCATGGTCAGGGCGCCGAGCGACAGGCTGCCGCGCAGCAGCCCGCGCCGTTGCAGGGAGCGGAGCAGCGGACGGTGGTCGTCCAGGATCGCCGGGTCCGGCAAGCGCGCCGGGCGGAACGGGGACGTCATGGCCGGGCCTTGCGGTCGAGCCGGGGGCCACCGGTCAGCATGGCCAGCAGGGTGCGCGGCACCAGCAGCGACAGCGCGACGTGCACCACCAGGAAGCCGACGATCACGGCCATGCCGAGGAAGTGCACGGTCCGCGCCCCCTGGAACCCGCCGAACACGGATACCAGGCCGGAGAACTGGATGGGCTTCCAGATCGCCAGACCGGTGACGACCTGAAGGATGCCGGCCACGATGACGACGATGTACAACAGCTTCTGCACGGCGTTGTAGGTGGTGAGATCCTCGTGCGCGACGTGGAAGTGCAGCGTGTCGCGCACCGTCTGCACCAGCTCCCGCAGGCGGATCGGCAGCAGGCGTTCCCGAAGCCGGCCGGTGGCGAGGCCGTAGCCCAGATAGGCCAGCCCGTTCAGCACCAGCAGCCACATGCCGGCGAAGTGCCATTGCAGGCTTTCCGCTGCCCAGCCGCCCAGGCGCAGCGCGTGGTTGAAGTGCAGCCCGCCGATCAGCACGTCGTCGTCGTAAATGCCCCAGCCGGAGGTGATCATCACCAGCATGGCCACCGCGTTGGTCCAATGCATGATGCGCACCGGCCAGGGATGCAGCCGCCGGCCCGGCCTGCCGGATCGTGCCGCCATCCCGTCCGCGACGATGTCCATCCAGCGACCCTTTCCCGACCGTCCGCACCCCACCGTCGCGGATCGCGGCGGCCAAGGCCAATTCCGCGCCGGCATCCATTCGATGCCGGGCCGCCTGTTGCGGCGCGCAGGCGGCGAGCCTACGCCGGGTGCCACGATGCCGACAAGGAACGTCCCGTGAGGAATGCCCGCGCGTTGGCCGCCGCCGTGGTGCTGGGGCTCGGCGCGGCGGCGCATGCGCAAAGCCCGGCGCCGCCGGGGATGAGCCTGGCGGAGGCGGCGGCCAAGCGGTTTCCGCAGCCGGTGGATGTCGGCTCGCTGGTGGGGCGCCGCGTGCTGCAGCCGCTGGAAACCCAGCCGACGCTCGGTTTCGTCCGCGCGGTGGTGAAGGCTGCGGATGGCCAGGTCGCCGTGGTGGTGGATTATGGCGGTGTGTTGGGGGCGTTCACCCGGCCGATCGCCGTGCCGGTGGACGCCATGGTGCTGCTCGGGCCGTATATGGAGATCGTCGACTTCAAGCCCGCGGAGTTGGACAAGATGCCGACCTATGAGGGCGCCGGGTTCACCGCCCTGCCGCCGAATGCGGTGATCCGCGTCGGCCTGGCCCGTCCCTCCCACTAAAGCCCAGTCCCGGCCCGGCGCGTAGATCACATGATGGAGGCCGACCCGCCTCCGTTGGTTCGATCAGAACTCTTCCCAGCCGTCGGAAGAGGACACGACCTGCAACGTCCTGCCGCTTCCCGTGCTGACCATCTTCGCCGGCGCGCGCTTCTTCCTGGCAGGCTGGGAACGGTCGACCGGCGTGCGATCCGCTGGCACGGGCATCGCGACCACACGGCTGTCGTTCAACTTGAATTGGCCGGCCAGACGCTGCAACTCGCCAGCCTCGCCGGACAGCGCATGGCTCGCTGCCGTGGCTTGCTCCACCATGGCGGCGTTCTGCTGGGTCACCTGGTCCATCTGGTTGACGGCGGTGTTCACCTGGTGAAGCCCGGTCGCCTGCTCCTGTGCCGAAGCCGCGATGTCCGACACGGATACGGTGACCTGGCCCACCTGCTGGACGATGCGGCGCAGCACGGCGCCGGTTTCGCCCACGAGCTTCACGCCCTCGCCGACCTGGCGCGAGCTGGTTTGGATCAGCGCCTTGATCTCCTTGGCCGCTTCGGCGGAGCGCTGTGCCAAGGCCCGCACCTCACTGGCCACCACGGCGAAGCCACGCCCGGCATCCCCGGCGCGGGCTGCCTCCACCCCGGCATTCAACGCCAGCAGATTGGTTTGGAAGGCGATCTCGTCGATCACGCCGATGATGGAGCCGATCTGGCCAGCCGATTGCTCGATGGCGTTCATCGCGACAACCGCGTCGTTGACGACCTTGCCCGACTGCTCGGCATCGCCCCGCGTCGCCGTGACCACCTTCTGCGCTTCCCCGGCGCCTTCCGCCGTCCGCCGCACCGCGGCAGTGATCTCGTCCAGGGCCGCGGCCGTCTGCTCCAGGCTGGCCGCCTGCTGCTCCGTTCGGCGGGACAGGTCGTCGGAGGCCTGGGCGATCTCCGCGCTGCCCGACTGGATGGCGCCGGTGCTGCCGATGATGCCGGCCGCCACCCCATGCAACTGCTGCACCGCCTTGTTGAAGTCGGCGCGCAGGCGCTCATACTCCGGCGCGAAGGCGGCGGTGAGGGAGAACGTCAGATCGCCCTGGGCGAGGTGCGCCAGCCCGGCGGCCAGGCCCTCCACCACTTCCGCCTGCTGCGCCGCCGCCGCCTGACGGAGCTCCTCCTGCCGCGTGCGCTCCAATTCGGCGGCGTGCCGGGCGGCCGCAGCCTCCTGTTCCAGGCGCTGCTTCTCGACCGCCGCATCGCGGAACACGGCCACGGCACCGGCCATCTCGCCGATCTCGTTGCGCTGCCCGCTCGCCGGCAGGGTGATGGCGTGGTCGCCGCCCGCCAAGGCCCGCATGGCCGCCGTCATGGCCGCGATCGGGCGGACGGTCATCCGGGTGGTCAGCCAGGCAGCCAGCACGCCGATCAGAAGGCACAAGCCGCCGCTGGCAAGGGCGAGCGTGCGTGACCAGGCAAGCTGCCCTTCACCGGCCGAGGTCCATCCGTCCGACCAATCCGCAACGCTTTTGCGCAGCTTGGCGAAGGTCTGCGCAAGCGGCGTCGACAGCGTCAGGTGGGTCGGTGACGCGACCATCTCCATTGCCTGGGAACGCGTGCCGGGTGACATGGCCAAGCCGGCCACTTTGTCCAGGTAGGTGTCGAGGTATTGGGTCGCACCCGTTTGATACGTATCCAGCCCGGACAGCAAGTCAGGCGCATCCTCCGTCAGGATTTTGCGGAGTGCCGCCATGTTGTCGCTGAAGGATGTCCTCGCGTTGACGTAGGCGTCCTTGTCGGACGCAACGCCGGTCACGACCAGGCGCAGCACTGCGGCACGGGCGGCGGCGAAGTCGCCATTCGCCAGATCCAGATCGTCCTGCGCGTCGTCCGACTCACTGTTCAGGCGTTCAACGGTGGAAAGGCGCATCGTGGCCTGGATCGACAAGGCGGAGCTGATGGCGATGATCAACAGCAGGCTGCCAAAGCCGATCGCCAGCTTCCGGGACAGGCGTAAGCTGTTGAGTGCTGGCACGATGGTACTCCGGCTGATGCGTCATTCACGCATGAGCATGGAGTTAAGAGCTTAACCAAGCGTGGACCGCACCCTGCCCGGGCAGAACGTCGGATTGTGGTATGGCCCGCGATGGACGTGTTGTTATGGGATTAAGCGGCAGTTCCGAAGCATACGTTACTCGACCGGTTTCAAAAAACTCTTACTCCGCTCGCCTGGACAATACCTTGTTAGCGAGCGATTTGCCCTGAATGGCCCGGCGGCATGACCTGGTCGAGGTCGCTTGGGATTTCCTGCCCTTCGCGCTCCCGGTGGATGGCCCGTTGGTAGGATGGGCGGGCATGGACGCGCTGCCCATGGGCGCTGAGCACCGGGTGCTCCGGTATCTTGAGCCAGTCGGCCATGAGGCCGGAAAAGCTCCAGTTCAGATACACGTCGACGATGGACCAGGAATCGCCGTACCACCATGTCCGGTCGCTCAGCCGTTGCTCGATCCGAGGCAGGACGGTCTCCCATCCCGCCAGCCCCCTTGCCCGCACGTGTTCCGTGCCGCTCATGGTGAGCCGGCCCGGGTTGAGCACCTGGCGCCGCAGGAGGTGCAGCGTCGATGAGCACCAGAGGAGGTCCTGCAACGGCTCGTTGAGTCGCACCGTCGGGCCGGGCTTCGGCAGCAGGCCGGCTGCCGGGAATGTCGCATCGAGGTAGTGCAGGATCGCGGCATTCTGCGTCAGCGTTTGGCCGCCGATCTGGAGCGTCGGCACCTCGCCGTTCGGGTTGATCGCCAGGTACTCCGGCGATTTATGTTCCGCCTTGGCAAGGTCGACGCGCTTGGCCGTGAAGGGCTGTCCGATTTCCTCGAGCGCCGTCATGGTGACGCGGGCGCACGTTTCCCACCCGTAGAACAGGCATGTCTCGTTCATTCTGGTCCTCCCACGCCTGCAAAAACTGCGTTCAATAGCGCGCTTCTACGGCAGTGCCAGCACCGCGTCCAAACTCCCGGCCCGTCAAAGCCAGCGCGACAAGTAGAAGCGGGGCAGTTCGTCGGGGAACGGTGTGAAAGCGAGGTTCTTCGCGAACGCGTATTGCGTGACGGAGGTGTATAGCGGCAGCCAATATGCCTGTTCGGTCGCCCGGCGGATCGCGGCGGTGTAGTGCGCTTCCCGCTTGGCCGGGTCGGTTTCGGCGCCGCCCAACTGCACCTCCTTCTGCAACTCAGGATCGCGGGCGTAGTCGTTGGAGCCGCCACCGAAGTAGTACGGCAGGACGGCGGAGACGTCGTTGATCGAGTTGCTGCCCCAGGTGCCAATGTTGGTTGGCGTCTGGCCGGCCATCACCTTTTCCACCTCGGCGCCGACCTGGAGCTGCTGGATGTTCAGCGTGATGCCCACCGCGCGCAGGTAGCTTTGCACGGCGGCGGGAAAGGCCGGCAGCACGTAGGTGAACACCGTGGTGGAGAACCCGTCGGCAAAGCCCGCCTCCTTCAGCAGGGCGCGGGCCTTGCCAGGGTCGTAGTCATAGGCCGTCGCGGCGGCCTGGTTGCAGCCGAACTGGCTGGGAAAGCAGGGGGCGTTCACCGGGTGGCTGTCGCCCTGCATCAGGTTGTGGGCGATGGCGTTGCGGTCGACAGCGTGGCAGATCGCCTGGCGCACCTTGAGCATCGTGAGCGGGTTGTCCTTGCCGCTGCGGCCCGCCGCGTCCATTTGCAAATAGCCCAGGCGCATGGAGCCGGCGCGCACCGCGGTCTTGCCCGGCAGCATCTTGATGTTCTCGAACTGGTCGGGGTTGTAGTTCCAGATCCAGTCCGCCTGGCCGCCGATAAAGGATGACAGCTCGGTCGCCGCATCCAGCACCTCGGTGATCTTCAGGGTCTTGATCGCCGGGCGGGGCTTGGGCGCGCCGGCGTAGTACCCCTCGAACCGCTCGAACGTGATGGAAGAGCTGCCGTTCACGCTCGTGATGCGATACGGGCCGGTGCCCACCGGGGCCTTGGAGTAGCCTTCGGGGCCCACCTTTTCGCGGTACATCTTAGGGTAGATCGGCGTCAGCATCGCCAGGTATTCGAGGGCGGCGGGGAACGGCATCTTCAGTTTCAGCCGCACCTGGTGGTCGTTGATCTTCTCCGCGCCCGACCAAAACGAGAAGTTGCTGGGAACGGAGACCTTCGGGTCGTTCAGGATCGTTTGGATGGTGTAGACGACGTCGTCCGCCCCGAACGCGTCGCCGTTGTGGAACGTCACGCCCTCGCGCAAGGTGAAGTCCAGGGTGGTCGGATCGACCTGCGTCCAGCCCGTGGCGAGGGCGGGGACGTTCTTGAACGTTTCCGGATCGCGATAGGCCAGCATGTCCCACGCCTCGTGCGACACGGTCAGCCCGGTGCGCAGCGGATTGCGGTATGGGTCGACATCGGGCACCGCGTCGCGCCAGGTGATGCGCAAGGTGTCCTGCGCCTTTTGCGCGTGGGCGGTGCCGACCGCACCCGGCGCCATTGGCACCGCCGCGGCTGCGGCGGAGGCGGCGAGAAAGGAACGTCGCTTCATCGAAATGGCTCCTGTTGCCGGTCATGCTCGCGAAGGCGCGCGACGACACTGCAACAGAAAGCCCAGGGATGAAAGCGGGCGGCGGCGGCCCGCCTCCATCGCGACGCTAGACGGAGAAGTACTTCGCCCGGGGGTTCAGCACCACGATCGCGCTCGTGCTCTGCTCCGGGTGGAGCTGCCATTCGTCGCTGATGTCCACGCCGATGCGCCCGGCGTCCAACAACGAGAGCAAGGGCACCTGGTCCTCCAGTTTGGGGCAGGCGGGATAGCCGAAGCTGTAGCGGCTGCCGCGATAGGATTGGCCGAGCATCTTCTCCATGTCGCGGTCATCCTCCGCCGCGAAGCCGCACTCAGCGCGGATGCGCTTGTGCGTGTATTCCGCCGTCGCTTCGGCCAACTCCACCGACAGGCCGTGCAGGTAGAGGTAATCCTGGTAGCGATTGTCCTCGAACCACAGCCGGGCGGTGTCGGACGCCTTCTGCCCGACGGTCACGACCTGCAGGCCGATCACGTCGCGCTCCGCATCGTCGACGTCGCGGAAGAAATCGGCGATGCAGTCGCCGTCCTCCTTCGGCTGGCGGGGCAGGGCAAACCGAGCCAGTTCGGTCGTGCCGTCCTGGTCGAACACGATCAGGTCGTTGCCCTGGCCGGCGGCCTTCCAATAGCCGTAGACGGCTTGCGGGCGCAGGATCGCCTCGGCCTCGCACAGGGCGAACATGCGCTTCATGATCGGCCGCAGCTCCTGCTTGGCCCAGCCGAGGAAATCCTCCAGCGTGCGGCCCTGCTTTCGGAAGCCCCATTGGAATTGGTACAGGCTCCGCTCGTTCAGGAACGGCAGCACCGCCTTGGGCGTGCTTTCCAGCACGCGGGCACCCCAGAATGGCGGCTGCACCACGGAAACGTCCTGGGTTAGGCGATGCCTACGCCGCTGCGCTGCGCCGACGTCGACCGGCTGGAACGCCGCCTTGTCCGCCTGGCCCAGCGTGCGCTTGGTGTTGCGGGCCTTGCCGACGCGCTTGGCCTGGATGGCGGCGAGGTAGTCGTCGAACCCGTTGCCGGTTACCCGGTCCATCAGATGCAGCCCATCGAACGCGTCGCGGGCGTAGGCGACCCGGCCGCAGGCATAGGATTGCACGCAGTCATCCTCGACGTAGTTGCGGTGAGCGCCGCGCCGCCGAGCATCACCGGGATGTCGAGCCCTTGCCGCGCCATCTCCTCCAAATTCTCGCGCATCACCACGGTGGACTTCACCAGCAGCCCCGACATGCCGATGGCGTGCGCCCGGTGCTCCTTGGCGGCGGCGACCATGTCGGCAAGCGGCACCTTGATGCCCAGATTGACCACCCGGTAGCCGTTATTGGTGAGGATGATGTCGACCAGGTTCTTGCCGATGTCGTGCACGTCCCCCTTTACGGTGGCTAGCACGATGGTGCCTTTCTCCTGGCCCTCCACCCGCTCCATGTGCGGTTCCAGATGGGCGACGGCGGCCTTCATGGTTTCGGCGGATTGCAGCACGAAGGGAAGCTGCATCTTGCCGGCGCCAAACAGCTCGCCCACCACCTTCATGCCGTCGAGCAGAATTTCGTTGATGATGCTCAGCGGCGGCAGCGTCTTCAACGCCTCGTCCAGCTCGTCGCCCAGGCCCTTGCGGTCGCCGTCGACGATGCGGTCCTTCAGCCGGCCTTCCACGGTGTCCGCACGCACCTTTTTGGTGGCGTCGGCCAGCTTGCGGTCGGCGAAGATCTCCAGCAGCTTTTGCAACGGGTCGTAGCCGTCGCGGCGGCGGTCGAAGATCAGATCCTCGCAGACCTGCACCTCCTCCGGTGCGATCAGGTGCAGCGGCCGGATCTTCGACACGTGCACGATGGCGCCGGTCATCCCCGCGCGGACGGCGTGGTCCAGGAACACGCTGTTCAGCACCGCGCGTGCCGCGGCGTTCAGGCCGAAGGAGATGTTGGATAAGCCTAAGATGATTTGGACGTCCGGAAATTCCCGGCTGATCGCGGCGATGCCTTCCAGCGTCCATTGCCCCAGCTTGCGGTCGTCCTCGTTACCGGTGGCGATGGTGAAGGTCAGCGGGTCGATCATCAGATCGCTTTGCGGCAGGCCGTGCGTGTCGCAGGCGAACGCCACCAGGCGGCGGGCGACCGCCAGTTTCTCTTCCGGCTTCTTGGCCATGCCGGTCTCGTCGATGGTCAGCGCGATCACGGCGGTGCCGAACTTCTTGGCCAGCACCAGCCGATCGGTGGCGGCGTGCTCGCCATCCTCGAAGTTGATGGAGTTGATGATCGGCTTGCCGCCATGCAGCTTCAGCGCCGACTCGATTACGTTGGTTTCGGTGCTGTCGATCACCAACGGCGCGTTCACGCTGGAGGTGAAGCGGGTGATCACCTCGTTCATCTCGAACACCTCGTCGCGGCCGACGAAGGCGGTGCAGACGTCCAGGCTGTTGGAGCCTTCGCCCACCTGCTCGCGCCCGACGGACACGCAGCCGTCCCAGTCGCCTTTTTCCTGCAACTCGCGCCATTTCTTGGAGCCGTTGGCGTTGCAGCGCTCGCCGATGGAGAAATAGCTGTTCTCCTGCCGCAGCGCCGTTTGACCGTACAGGCTGGCGACTGCGGGTACCCAGTGATGGCTGCGCGCGACGGGCGCTGGGCGGTGGTCCGCGTGGCGGCGGAGCATCGCGTCCAGGGCGGCGATGTGCTCGATGGAGGTGCCGCAGCAGCCGCCCACCAGGTTCAACCCGTCTTCCAGCACGAAGCGCTCGACCCAACTGGCCATTTCCGGCGCGCCGAGCGGGTATTGCGTGGCGCCGTTCACCAGCTCCGGCAGGCCGGCATTGGGCTGCACGGACAGCAAGCCGGGCCAGTTGGCGGCCAGCCAGCGCACGTGCTCGCTCATTTCCTGCGGGCCGGTGGCGCAGTTCAGCCCGATCAGCGGTACGTCCAGCGCGTGCACCACCGTCGCGGCGGCGGCGATATCCGGGCCGACCAGCAGGGTGCCGGTGGTTTCCACCGTCACCTGCACGAAGATCGGCGTGTCGGTGCCGGCGGCGGCGCGGGCCAGCTTGGCACCGTTGACCGCGGCCTTGATCTGCAAGGTGTCCTGGCACGTCTCGATCAGGATCGCATCGACCCCGCCATCGATCAGCCCGGCGGATTGCTCTGCCAGGGCAGCTTCCAGCGGGTCGTAGGCGATGTTGCCGAGCGACGGCAGCTTGGTGCCCGGCCCGATCGAGCCGACCACCCAGCGGTGCCGCCCGTCGGCGAAGCTGTCGGCGGCCTCGCGCGCCAGCTCGGCGGCGACCTTGTTGATCTCGTGCGTGCGGTCCTGCAGGTCGAACTCGGCCAGGGTGATCGGGCTGCCGCCGAAGCTGTTGGTTTCCACCATGTCGGCGCCGGCCGCAAAGTAGCCGCGGTGGATTTCGCGCACCATGTCCGGCCGCGACAGGTTCAGCACCTCCGTGCAGTTTTCGCGGTTCCAGTAGTCCTTCTCGATGTCCAGGGTCAGCGCCTGCACGCGGCTGCCCATGCCGCCGTCGCACAGCAGCACACGGTCGCGCAGGGCGTCGAGCAGGTGGGGACGGGTCATGCAAATTCCTTCAGGGTCGGCACGGAAAGCGAGGCTGCAACGGCGGCGGGTGCGGCAGGCCACAGGCGGACGGGCAGGGCGCCCGGCACGGTGACCGCGTCGCCGGGGGTGAGCCCTGCGTCCCCCATCAGCGCGGCGACCGTGGCGTCGTCGAAGCCGGGCCAGCGATGCGCCAGCCGTTCCGTCAGTTCGGCGCGGTCGTGCCGCAGCAGGTCCACGACCAGCAGCAGGCCGCCGGGCCGCAGCACGCGGGCCGCTTCCGCCAGGGCGGCGCGCGGGTCCTCGGCGTAATGCAGCACCATTTGCAGCACCACGGTGTCGAAGGCGCCGTCCGGCATCGGCAGCCGGTACATGTCGGCCTGGCGCACGGCGCAATGGGCGAGGTCCGGCTTCGACAAGCGCGACCGGGCGAGCGCCAGCATGGCCCGGCTGGCATCGACGCCCAGGCCGCGGTCCACCCGCGACGCCAACCGCTCCAGCAGCCGGCCAGTGCCCGTGCCGATGTCCAGCAGCCGGCCGGGGTGTTCGCCCACCGCGTCCAGCACGGCCTGCTCGATCGCGTCGACCGGCAAGGCAAGCGCCTGCGCCTCGTCCCAGTCGGCACCCTGCTTGCGGAAGCTTTCCGAGGCGATCCGGGCGCGCTCCGCCAGCACGCGGGCGGCTTGCCGCCGGTCCGCTTCCAGCACCGGGTCCTCCGCGGGCAGCCGCGCCAGCAGGTCCCGCGTCAAGCCGGGGCCATGCGGCAGGGTGAACCAGACATTGGCGCCTTCGCGAACCCGCTCCATCACGCCGGCCTCCACCAGGAGGCGCAGGTGGCGGGACAGGCGGGGCTGGGATTGGCCGAGGATTTCGGTGAATTCCATCACGCAAAACGCGCCGCGGGCCGACAGCGCCAGCAGGCGCAACCGGGTGGGCTCGGCGCAGGCGCGAAGGGCAAGCAGCAGGGCGTCCATGCCGGTTGCTATGACATAAAGATATCCTTATGTCTAGCTGCATGACGATGTTCGTGGATGCCCGCATTCCGGTGGTGTTCGGGGCCGAGCCGTGCGGCACCGATGCCGTGCTGGTCCCGACGGACGCGGCCGTCCACGTCGCGGGCTGCCTGTGCTGCGTGGCCCGCTCCCCGGACGCCGCCGGGCTGGACCGGCTGTTCCTGGACCGGGTGCGGGGCACCGTGCCCTGGTTCACCCGCGTGGTGGTCGCGTCGGAGCCCGCCGGGTTGCGCGCGGCGATCCTGTCCGACCCCGTCTTGTCGGCGCGGTATCGCCTTGGTTGATGTTTTCAGCCACGCCGTCGATTAGGGTTGCGGCATGTCCCACGCTCGCGCCGCCGTGCCACCTATGTCAGTTGCCGAGTTCGACGCCTTCCTGGAGGCGGAGCCGGATAGCGATCTGAACTGGGAGTTGGTCGACGGCCAAATCCTGGCAATGACCAACCCGAACGATGATCACGGGCAGTTGGCCATGACGCTCGGCGCGGCGCTCCGCGGCGCGGCAGATGCGCATGGCTGCCGAGTCAACATCGGCGGCATCCGCGTTCAGGCGTCCGACGATGGAAATGGCCTGGACAAGACGATCCCCGACATCACGGTGCGTTGCGGCGCTCGCCTCGGCCGGAACTGGATCACCGACCCGGTCATCATCGTCGAAATCCTGTCACCCTCGACCATGGATTTCGACCGGGGTGCTAAGCTGGAGTTCTACAAATCGTTGGCGACGCTGACGGACATCGTCATCATCTACCAGGATCAGATGCGGGTGGAGCATTACCGCAGGACAGATGACGGCTGGGCCATGACCCCGCTGACGCTGGCCACCGACGAACTGGTCGTGACGAGACTGACATTCGCCATAGGCCTATCCGCGCTTTATGTCGGGACCGCACTCGCGCAGGGTTAGGCTTCGTCCGCCTTGCGGTAGGGCGAGAACTCCGCTTCCAACTCCTGCATGCCCGCCAGCACGGCCGCGCGCTCCCGGCGGAGGAAGTCGTCGACGGCGCGGCTCAGCCCGGCATGGCTCAGCCAATGCGCGGAATAGGTCGGCTTGGGCAGATAGCCGCGCTGGATCTTGTGCTGGCCTTGCGCGCCGGCCTCCACCCGCGACAGCCCGTGCTCGATCGCGAAGTCGATCGCGCGGTAATAGCAAAGCTCGAAATGCAGGAACGGCCAGTCCCCCTTGCAACCCCAATTGCGGCCGTACAGCGCGTCCCGGCCCATCAGGTTCAGCGCGCCCGCCACCGGCTCGCCGCCGTGCTCGGCCAGCATGAGCACCACCCGGTCGCCCAGCCGATCGCCGAGCATGCCGAAGAACCGCTTGGTCAGGTAGGCGCTGCCCCATTTCCGGTCCACCGTGGACTGGTAGAAGCGATAGAACGCGTCCCACTCGCGCCGGCCGATCTCCGACCCGCGCAAGGTGCGGAACACCAGCCCGGCGCCGTTCGCGTCCCGCCGTTCCCGCCGCAGCACCTTGCGCTTGCGGGACGACAGCGCGCCGAGGAAATCGTCGAAGCTGCCGTAGCTGGCGTTTTCCCAATGGTATTGCTGCCCCAGACGCTGCAACCAGCCGGCGCGGCCCAGTGCGTCGTACTCGGCCTCCGTGCAGAACGTCGCGTGCACGCCCGACAGCTTCAACTCGCCGCAAGCCTGCACCAGGGCCTGCGCCATCGCCTCGGGCGGCACGCCGCTGTCCGGCCGGCACAGCAGGCGCGGCCCCGGCACCGGGGAAAACGGCACCGCCACCTGCAGCTTGGGGTAGTAATCGCCGCCCGCCTGCTCGAACGCGTTAGCCCAGCCATGGTCGAACACGTATTCGCCGTAGCTGTTGGACTTGGCGTACATCGGGGCCGCCGCCAGCAACTGCCCGCTCTCGTCCCGCAGCGCCGCGTGTTGCGGCAACCAGCCGGTGCGCGGTCCGGCGGACCCGCTATCCTCCACGGCCGACAGGAAGGCGTGGCTAACGAACGGGTTGTCGTCGCCGGCGCAGGCATCCCATTCCGCCGGCTCGATCGACGCGATCGACGGATGCAGCGAAAGCGTGAACTGGGGCGAGCCGTCGGGCATGGCCGATCATATGGCGGCGCAGCAAAGCGCCGCCAGTGTCGATTACCGGACGGCGAACATCCCCTCGACCTCCACCGCCGCGTCACCCGGCAGCGCCGGCACGCCGATGGTCGACCGCGCGTGCCGCCCCGCCTCGCCGAACACCGCCACCGCCAGATCGGACGCGCCGTTCATCACCAGGGCGTGCTGGCTGAAGCCCGGCGGGCTGGCGATGAAGCCGCCCAGCCGCACCACGCGCACCACGCGGTCCAGGTCGCCGTCGCAGGCGGCGCGCAGGTGCACCAGCACGTTGACCAGACAAAGCCGGGCCGCTTCCTGCCCCTGCTCCACCGATACGCCCTCACCCAGCTTGCCGGTGAAGGCGATGGTGCCGTCGCGGGCGGGCACCTGGCCGGACACCACCACCAGGTCACCGGTGCGGACGAAGGGCACGTAGTTGGCCATGGGCGCCATGGGCTGCGGCAGGGTGATGCCCAGCTCCGCCAGGCGAGCTTCGACCGCGCCCATCAGCCGGCAACCAGGCGCAAGGCGACGCGGGCACGGCGGCGCGGCAGGTCCAAGGGCAACAAGGGCGATTCCTCCGGTTGGGGCGGTGCTTCGGACTCGTCCGCGGGCACGGTGCGGCCAAGATAGCTCGCGGCCAGAGACCGGGCCACATAATCGGGAATGGAACTGGCGCGGTCCACCGCCGCGTCGCCTTCCACCGCGCCGGCCGGGGCGAAGCGGGCGTGGGCCAGCGCGTCCACATAGGCGTCCAGCGGCGTGCCATGCTGCAACCCGACGGACAGCGCAGCGGCGAACGCGTCGGCCAGGCCACGCACGGCCGCCCCTTCCCGCGGCAGCGCCAGCCCGATCTCGCCCAGCCGGCCATCCGCGTATTCGCCGGTGCGCAGGAACACCCGGTGTCCGCCCACCGCGGCCTTCTGCGTGTAGCCGCGGCGGCGCGCGGGCAGTTCCTCGCGCCGGGCGTCGTTGGCCGGCGACGGGGCAGGGACCGGGCGGGGCGGCATCGCGTGCAGCAGCGGGGCGACCGCATCGTGCATGGCGGCATGGTCCGCCACCGTGGCCACCGGCACCACCGCCTCCCCAGCCAAGGCCGCCGCCAGCGCCGCGTCCTGGGAGATGCCGCGTGCGGTCAGCCACGCCCGGGTGGCGCGCAGCAGCCCGTTGGCGCCGACCGGGGCGAAGGCGGGGGCGATGCCGCCGGTTTCCACCCCCAGCAACGCGTCCGCCGCGCTGGGCGCCAGGATGGCCGTGCCCGGGCGCGCGCCGCCGCTGCGCATCGCCGCCAAGCGCGCCGACGCGGCCGCCATCGCCAGGCCGGGCACCGCGCAACGCTCGGGCGCCGCGGGCCAGGCCGGGATCGCGGCCAGCAAGTCCAGTTGCGGCCCGGCCAGCACCGCGTCCACCCGGCCGCGCAGCACGCCCGCCAGGCAAGCGGCCACGTCGCGGGCGGGCTTGCTGGCGTAGTCCAGGCCAAGCGCGGCGAGCAGGCCGGCGAGGTCCGCCATGGCCACGGCATAGCGCGCCGCCTGCGGGGCCAGCAGGTGCAGCGCCTGCGCCGCGTCGGTCGCCGCCTGGGCAAACGCGTCCACGTCGAACCCGGCCGACGCGTCGTGGAAGGCGGGCAGGTTCAGCGTGAAGCCCGGCACCTCGCCGGGCGTGCCGCGCCAAACCCCTTCCGTCGGCGCCGCGCGGCGCAGCAGCAGCAGGGCGTGCAACCGTTCGGGCAGGCCGGCGATCCCCGCGTCCCGCGCACGCAGCGCCACGGGCATGATCCAGGACTGCGCCAGCGCCGGCAGCGACACGCGGGCCGAGCCGGGCGCCAAGGCACACACCGCAGCCGCCGCGGCGTCGTCCCACGCGGCCGGCAGGCGGACGGGGCGGCTCGGTGCGTCAGGGTCGGCCGCCGCCTCCGTTTGCCGCAGCCGCACGCCCTGCCAGGTCCGATCGGTTTTCATGCCGGCAAGGTAGACCGAGGTCGGCGTGGCGAGAAGCCGCATTTTGCGTCCGGCTGGGTTGCTACCACAAAATACGGTGTGCAACCGCAGTCTGATGCAAGCCGCCGTCCCGCCCTGATTAGTGCTCGTCCCCCATGGCCCAGATCATGGAAAGCACCTGTTCGCGGGCGGCCACGAAGTCGGCGCGGCTCTTGACCACGCGAATGCCCTCATCGGCGTGGTCGCGGGCGAAGGGCATGGCGAGGCGTGCGACGATGCGGCCTGGGCGGGGCGACATCACGACCACTTCCGTGCCGAGGTAGACCGCCTCCTCGACGGAATGGGTGATGAACACCACCGTCATGCCGGTGCGGCGCCAAACCGCGTGCAGTTCCTCCTGCATGCGCTCGCGCGTCAGGGCGTCCAGCGCGCCGAACGGCTCGTCCATCAGCAGCACCTTGGGCTCATTGCAGAGCGCCCGCGCAATGGCGAGCCGCTGCTGCATGCCGCCGGACAATTCATAGGGGTAGCGGTCGCGAAACTCCCACAGCCCGGTGGTGCGAAGCCATTGTTCGACGCGTTGCCCGGCGGGCGCGGCGGCTTGGCCGGCCATGCGCGGGCCGAACCCGGCATTGGCGGCCACGGTGAGCCAGGGGAACAGCGCCGGCTGTTGGAACACCACCCCGCGCTCCGGCCCGGGGCCGGTGACGGGCCGGCCGTCCACGGACACGACCCCGGTGGTGGGCGGCAGGAAGCCGGCCAGCGTCTGCATCATCGTGGTCTTGCCGCAGCCGGACGGGCCGACGATGCAAACGAAGTCGCCCCGGGCGAAGCCGAAATCCGCCCGTTCCAGCGCGCGCACCACCGACGCCCCGGTGCCGTAACGGACCGAGACGTCGTCGAATTGGACGAAGGCGGTCAAGCGAGCGCCTTGGCAAGGAAGCTGGTGTCGATCGCCTTCTGGAAGGCTTCCAGCGCCGGGGCGGTTTTGATGGATTTCTGTTCCACCAGGAAGTCGGCGGTGCCCTTCAGCACGTGGGCGAACTTGCCCGGGGCGGCCGCGGTGCCACCCAGCCATTCGGGCGTGTTCTGCTGGGCCAGGGGCACGAAGTCGTATTCCTTCATGTCGGCCAGTGCCACGGCCGGGGTGACGCCGGCCTGCTTGGCGACGGCTTCGGCCGTCTTGTCCGGCTCGGAATGGTACATCGAAAGCGCCTTGCCGTAGGCCTTGATGAAACCGACCACGGCGTCCGGATATTGCTGGGCGAACCCGTCGCGGACGATGATGAGGTCGGCGATCACGTAGCCGGCCTTGTCGAGCGCCTCGTAGGTGGGGAACACGCTGCCGCCATCCGCAAGGATCTTGCTCTTGGCAGGCGCCCAGACATAGGCGGCGTCGATGTCGCCCCGGCTCCAGGCGGCGACGATCGCGGGCGGCTTCATGTCGAGCACGGTGACGTCGCGCTGGGTAAGGCCGTTGACCTTGAGGAAGCCGAGCAGCCGGAAATGGCTGGTGGAGCCGAACGGGGTGGCGACCTTCTTGCCCTTGAAGTCGGCGGGGGTCTTGATGTTGGCGGCGGCGCGGACCGTCATCTCCTCGGCCGGGCCGATATTGTCGACCATGCCGATCAGCTTGAACGGCAATTGCTGGGAAATGCCGGCCGCCGTTGCGGCGGAGCCGGTGGCCAGCCCGATGTCGCAACTGCCGGCGGTGATGGCGGTGTTGATGTCGGCGCCGCTGCCCATCTCGGTCCAGCTCAGCTTGCCGCCGGTCCCGGCCTCGAACCAGCCTTCGCCCTTGGCGAGCATGGTGGGCTTGGTTTCGGTGAAGAAGCCGATGTTGACCGTGGCGGGCGTGGCAGCGCGGGCGCCGCGGGCGAAAGCGAGGCCGGCGCCCAGGCCGGTGAGTGCGGCACGGCGTGTGATAAGCATATTCGATCTCCTGTTGGGGTGGATCAACGGCCGGCCCAATGCACGGCGCGACGTTCGATCAGCAGCAAGGCGCGGTCGATGGCGATTCCCGCCAGCCCGATCAGGCCGATGCCGACAAACACGTAGTCCGAGCGGAGGAAGCGCCCGGCATCGAGGATCATCCAGCCGATGCCGCTGGACCCCGCGATGATCTCGGCGGCGATCAGCGTGCCGTAGACGATGCCGGCCGCCAGCCGGGCACCGACCAGGATCTCCGGCAGGGCGGACGGAACGATGACGTGCCGGAACACCTGCCAGCGGGACGCGCCGAGCGTTCGTGCGACGCGGAGGCGCTCGGCCGGCACGTTGCGGACCCCGTCCCGCGCGGCGATCGCCGCCACGGGCAAGGCGGCAAGGAACAGCATGGTGATCTTGCTGGTTTCCCCGATGCCGAGCCAGGTGATGAGCAGGACGAGGTAGGCGAGTTGCGGCAGCGGCCGCAGGAACTCGACGAACGGCGCCGCCAGCGCGTCGAGCCGGGGCAGGTATCCCATGGCCAGGCCGAGCAGCGTGCCGGCGGCAACGCCCGTGACGAAGCCGGCGCCGACGCGGAACAGGCTGTCGCCGACATGCACGAGCAGCGGTCGACCCTTGTAGCCGTCGTCAAGGAGCTCGACGAAGCCGGACCAGAGGTCGGCCGGGCTGGGCAGGAACAAGTCCCGCACCAGGCCGCCTTCGGTCACGCCGAACCAGACGGCGAAGACGAGCGCGACCGAGGCCAGGGTGATCGCCCAGGACGGCAGGTGCCGGCTCAATCCCGGCCCCGCCAATGGATGGCGCGACGATCCACCGCGCGGAGCGTCGACGCGAGCGCCACCCCGAGCACCCCGAGGATGAGGATGCACAGGATGATGATGTCGTTGCGCAAGAAGGTGCTGGCGGAAATGACCATCCAGCCGAGCCCGTCGGTCGCGGCCAGCAACTCGGCCGACACCACCGTGGAAAAGGCGGCGGCGAGTGCGATCTGCAGGCCGGTCATGATCATGGGGGCGGCCGAAGGGAGGATGACGTGGCGGAACACCGCGGCCCGGCTGGCGCCAAGCGCGCGGGCGACCTGGATGCGCTGCAGCTTCACCCCGCGGACGCCCGCGGCAGAGGCGGCGACGATGATGGGAAAGGCAGTCAGGAACAGCAGCGTGGCTTTGGACAGGTCTCCGGTGCCGAGCCACAGGATGAGCAGGATCATGTAGGACAAGGGCGGCAAGGGACGCATGAACTGCACGATCCAGTCGATGGCGGCGTGCACGGCGCGGGTGCTGCCCATCCAAAGACCGAGCGGGACGCCGAGCAGCGTGGCGGCGGCGAAGCCCGCGAGCAGGCGGCCGAGGGTGGCGGCGACGTTCTGCAGCAGGGATGTGCCGCGATAGCCTTGCGTGACGATTTCCACGGCGGCGTCCCAGACGTCGGACGGTGACGGCAGCAGGTCCGGACGGACCGCATGGCTCCACGTGACGAGCCACCAGGCCAGCAGCATGGCGCAAACGGAGGCAGTGCCGAGCACGGGCCGCGCCAAGGTGGACGACCAGGCGACGGGCGGGGGCTTGATCGTGGGGGCGCCAGCGACCGCGAGCGCGCCAGCTTCAGTGGATGACATTGCCGAAATGATGCAATGGACATGCCACTGGCAGCGGTTCGCGTTCGGTTCGTGGCCGCCTTCCAGTGGACCCTTCCGGCGAGGCTGCTATAAGCCTGGCATGACCCTGATGATGCGCCTCGTGACTTCCCTGACAGGTCGGTTGGTCGGCCGCGATGCCGCCGGCAACGTTTATTACGAGGCGAAGAAGATCGGCCGCGGGGACCTGCGCCGCCGCCGTTGGGTGATGTACCCCGGCGAGGCAGAGGCCAGCACCATCCCGCCGGAATGGCATTCCTGGCTGCATTACACGACGGAGCAGCCGATCCCCGAAACGGTGCGCCGCGCCTGGCAGAAGCCGCACGAGCCGAACCTGACCGGCACGCCGCTCGGCTATCGCCCGCCGGGCAGCGACTACCTTGGTGGGCAGCGGCCGCCGGCGACGGGCGACTACGAAGCCTGGACGCCGGGCAGCTAAGGTGGCGCGCCGCTCCGCTACGGAGGTCGCCGCCGGGGCGGCCGTCCTGGTCGTGGCGCTCGGGTTCCTCGGCTACGCCGTGGCCAACACCGGGCGGGGCGGGCTGGGCGGCTACAGCCTGCACGCGGCGTTCGACAACGTCGGCGGCATCTCCGCCGGTGCGGACGTGCGGATCGCCGGGCTGAAGGTCGGCAGCGTGACCGGGTTGGCGATCGACCCGAAAAGCTACCAGGCGGTCGCCACCTTCACCGTGCAACGCGATATCAAGCTGTCCACCGACAGCAGCGCGAGCATCGCGACCGGCGGGCTGCTGGGCGGCAACTTCATTTCCTTGGCCACCGGTGGCGACGAGAAGCTGCTTGCCGATGGCGGCACCATCACCGTCACGCAATCGGCGGTGAACCTGGAGGACTTGCTGGGCAAGTTCATCTTCAACGTCGGCAGCCTGGCGGACGCGGCGCAAAAGCAGATGGACACGATCAAGAAGGCCAACCCGTGACGGTGGCGGCGCCCGTTTGGCCCGGCGCCGACGGGCAGCCGGTGAGTTGCCGGGAAAAGCTGCGCACCCTGGCGGACAACCACGCCGAACTGCACCAGGTGATGCAGGATGCCTTCGAGGACGCCGTGTTGATGGGCGTGGACGAGGCAGCCCTGCGCGGCATCCTGGTTGAGATGGTGGCTGGCCTGCGCAGCCCGAAACTGCCCTGATGCGTCGCGCCTGGGTGCTCCCCTTGCTGGTCGCGGCCGCGCCGGCCTGGGCGCAGGGGGCGGCCAAGCCGGATGCGCCACCGCCTTCGGCGCCGGGCAGTTGGGTGTCGCGCGACACGGCCGACTTGCTGGTGCTGGACAAGGTCAACGCCAAGTCCACCCCGTTGACGCTGAAGGTCGGCCAGGCGGCCGACAACGCGTCCTTGTCGATCACCCTGCGGGCCTGCTCGGTCCGCCCGCCGGACCAGCAGCAGGACGCCGCGGCCTATCTGGACATCCGGGACAGCCGTGCGGGCGCGCCGGGCTTCCACGGCTGGATGTTCGCCAACGAGCCGGCGGTGAACATGCTGGAGCATCCCGTGTACGACGTCCGCCTCGTCGCCTGCCATTGATGGCGGACACGCTGCCGCCCTTTGAACAAACGGCGCTGCTGCTGGATTTGGACGGCACGCTGCTGGATTTCGCCCCCACCCCGGACAGCGTGGTGGTGCCGCCCGCCCTGCCGGGGACCCTGGCCCGGCTGTGCGGCGAGCTGGACGGCGCCTTGGCGGTCGTCACCGGCCGGCCAGTGGAACAGATCGACGCGCTGCTGCCCGGCATCATCCCTGCCGTCGCCGGGGAGCATGGCGGCGCGCTGCGGCCCGCGCCCGGCGCCGCCTTGCAGCGCCCGGCGCTGCCGGACCTGCCGCCGGCCTTGCTCGCCGGGGCGGAAGAGCTTGCCGCCGTGCATCCCGGTGTGCTGCTGGAACGCAAGGCTCGCGGCTTCGTGCTGCATTACCGGTTGGCGCCGGGCGCGGGGCCGGCTTTGCATGCCGGGCTGCTCGACGAGATGCGCGGGCTGGGCGAGCGGTTCCAATTGCTGGCGGCCCACATGGCCTGGGAAATCCGTCCGCAGGGCGCCGACAAGGGCCGCGCGGTGGAAGCGCTGATGGAGTTGCCCGGCTTCCGCGGGCGGCGTCCGGTGTTCATCGGCGACGACGTCACGGACGAGGACGGCATGGCGGCGGCCCGCACGCTGGGCGGCGCAGGCCTGTTCGTGCCGGACGTGTTCGGCACCCCGGCGGCGGTGCGCGACTGGCTGGACCGCTGCCGGGGCGGGTGGGCGGCGCCGTAGGTGGCCTGCGGGCGGCGGTTGGGCTATCTGCCTGCGCGTGCCGGCTTTTGAAGGGATAGACCGCTGAGCCAATCGATAACGCGCGTCGGCGGCCTGGGGCATGCGCGGTCGGTGTTCCTGGCCCGCCAGCGCCTGGCCTGGCAGGACATGCGGGCCGCTTTCACCATGTGGAAGCTGGTCGCGACGCTGGGCTGGCTGGACATCAAGCTGCGTTATCGCGGCTCGGTGCTCGGACCGTTCTGGGTGACCATGTCGACCGGCGTGATGGTGGCGGCGCTGGGGCTGGTTTATTCCACGCTGTTCGAGCAGGACATGCACGATTACCTGCCATACCTGGCGCTGTCGCTGGTGCTGTGGACGGCGCTGTCCCTGGTGGTGAGCGACGCCTGCACGACGTTCCTCAGCGCGGACAACATGATCCGGTCCGTGCGCATGCCGTTCGCCGTGCATGTTTGGCGGGTGCTGACGCGCAACCTGCTGCTGCTGCTGCACAACGTGGTCATCGTCCTGATCGTTTATGCGATCTACGGCGTGTCCCCCGGCTGGGCCGGCCTTTGGGCGGTGCCGGGGCTGCTGGTTTGGCTGGTGGATGGCGTCGCAACCTGCATGCTGCTGGGCGCGGTGTGCGCCCGGTTCCGCGACATCCCGCAGATCGTCGCCAGCATCATGCAGATCGCCTTCTACGCCACGCCGATCGTTTGGAAGGCGGAGCAGATCCGGCAGGGCGCCCGCTACATGCCGCTCAACCCGTTCTTCTCCATGCTGGAGATCGTGCGCGGGCCGCTGTACGGTGCCGTGCCGGGCCGGCTGGTCTGGGCCAGCGCGCTGGGCTACAGCGCCGTGCTGGGCGTGGCGGCCTGGCTGCTGTTCGTGCGGGTGCGCAGCCGGCTTGCCTTCTGGGTCTGACGCGCGCGGGATTGTTCCGGCCGGCGCAACCTTCGGTATAATGCGCCATGGATTTCACCGACGTGACCGTGCTGTGCATCGGCGACCTCATGCTCGACCGGTTCATGCACGGAAAGATCGAGCGGATTTCGCCCGAAGCGCCGATCCCGATCCTCCACTTGACCCGCACGCAGGAGATGCTGGGCGGTGCCGGCAACGTGGGCCACAACATCGCGACGCTAGGCGGCCGGGCGCTGCTGGTCGGCCTGGTCGGGACGGACCCGCTGGCGGACACGGTCCGGCGCCTGGCGGGCGGGATCGCCGGGATCGTTCCCTGCTTCGTGCCCACGGCGCAGCGGCCGACCATCTGCAAGACGCGGTTCATCGCCGCCCAGCAGCAGGTCGTCCGCGCCGATGAGGAAAGCCGGCTGCCGTTGCAGCCCGACGAGCAGCAGGATCTGCTCGCGATGGTGGCGCAATGCCTGCCCGACGCCTCCGCCGTCATCCTGTCCGATTACGGCAAGGGCGTGCTGAGCCCGGCGATCATCGACCACGTCATCGCGGAAGCGCGCCGTCGCGGCGTGCCGGTGTTCGTCGACCCCAAGACGGATGATTTCGGTCGCTACCGCGGCGCCACCTGCATCACGCCGAACACGCAGGAACTGGCGCTCGCCAGCGGCATGGCGGTGGGCGACGACGATGCCGTGGCCGCCGCGGCCGGCAAGGTGCTGGCGGATGCCGCCGCCGCCGCGGTGCTCGTCACCCGGTCCGAGCGCGGCATGATGCTGGTGGAGGCCGGCGGCGGGGCCCATCCCGTGCCGGCGCGGGCACGCGAGGTGTTCGACGTGTCCGGCGCCGGCGACACGGTGATCGCGGCCATGGCGCTGGCCCATGCGTCCGGCCTGTCGCTCCGCCAATCCATGCACATCGCCAACGCCGCGGCCGGCGTCGTGGTCAGCAAGCTCGGCACGGCCACGGTCACGGTGGCCGAAGTGCTGGGGGAGATGGAAAGCAAGGACGACTCGGTTGCCGAAGGCGGGCTGGGGCTGCGGCCGTGGCCCGCCGCGCTGGCCATGGTGGCGCGGTGGAAGCGGCAAGGGCTGCGCGTGGGCTTCACCGGCGGCAGCTTCGACACCATCCGGCCGGCCGACGTGTCGTTGCTGCGGGCGGCGCGCGCGGAATGCGACCGGCTGGTGGTCGGGCTGAGCGGCGGCGGCGATGCCGCGGATGGCAGCCTGGAGGCGCGCGCCCAGGTGATGGCGGCGATCGTTTACGTCGACTGCGTGGTCGGGTTCGAGCCGCCGACGCCGCTGGGTGTCATCCAACAACTCCTGCCGGACGTGCTGGTGGCGGCGGCGGGCGCCCCGGTGGTGGGGGCGGATGGCGTGCGGGCCAGCGGCGGCCGGGTCCACCTGGTCGCACGCTGACGCCGGTCAGGTCACCGGCGCCGGCGCGGTCAGCACGACGCGCAATCCGGGGCCGTTATCCTCATAGGCGAGGCGGCCGCCCATCTGCGACACCAATCCATCGATCATGCGCGAGCCGAACCCGCGCCGCGGCGATGCCTTGCCGCCGCCGCGGTCGGCCACCGCCAGGATGAGGTTGGAACGCTCCTCCGAAAGCGTGACGGCGATCGGCCCGGGCTGGCCGCCATAGGCGTATTTGTTGATGTTGATGAAAAGCTCCGTCAGCACCAGCCCGAGCGTCACCGCGCGATCCGTCGGCACCAGCACCGGGGCGAGGTCGAGCGACACGAACGGCTCCCACTCCGCGCCCATGGAGTTGATGGTGTCCTTGCACAGCTCCTCAACATAATGCGCACCGTCCACCGCCCGGGTGTCGCTGCCCGAATACAGCCGGCGGTGCACCAGTGCCACGGCCGACAGGCGGTGGCGCGCCTCTTCCAGGGTGTGGCGGGCGTCCGCACTGTCCGAGGAGCGTGCTTGGAGCAGAAGGAAGCTCGACACGAGCTGGAGGCTGTTCTGGACCCGATGGTTCACCTCGCCGATCAGATGGTCCTTTTGCTCGACCAGGCGGGTCTGTTCCTGCAACGACCGGGTAAGCTGATTGTTCAGCTCCTTCACCCGGCGCATCTGCCGCATGTCCAGCAGGGCCGCGCGCAGGCGGCGGGCTGAGTCCACCTCCGGCAGCGTCCAGGGGCGGGAGCGGCCGCGCACCGTTTCCTGCCAGGCCTCGAACGACGCACGCGGGCTGAGCGGTGCGCCGGGCGCCGCTTCAACCGCCTTGTGCGGGTTGCCGGCCCAGTTAACCACCTCCACCTGCTCGGCCCGGAACCAGATCAGCAGCCACGGCTCTTCTTCCGACAGCACCATGGACAGGATGCCGCTGCCCGCATCGCGAAAGCCGGCGGCGGCCGGGTAGCTGGTCGGCAGGGTGGCCGTCACGAAGACCCCGTCGCCCGGCTTCGCGGCCAGCCAGGTCGCCAAGGCATGGATGTCGCTCCTTAGGGGGTGCACGCCGCTCGCCACCAACTCCGGGCCGCGGATCACCGCCACGCCATCCGCATCCATCATGCGGACCAGTTCCATGAGGTGGTTGCCCAGCGCGTCGTCCAGGGTGCCGTCCCGCGACAACAGATGGAGGATGCCGTCCTCGATGGAGCGGAAGCGGATGCGCTGCCGATACCCTTCGGCTTCCTCGCGTGCCTTGATCTGCCGCGCCAGGCTGCCGGCCAGCGCCTTGCACGCCGCCCGCACGTCGTATGGAAGCGTCCGCGGGGTGCCGTGATGGCAGGCGATCAGGCCCCACAGATTGCCGTCCCGCACGATCGAAACCGATGCCGACGCCGTCACCCCCATGTTGAGCAGGTACTGCAGATGAATCGGCGACACGCTGCGCAGCGTGCTGTCGCTGAGGTCGAGCGGCGGGTCGCCAGCCCCCAGCGCCGGCTGGATCGGGGCGGGCTGGTAGGTCGCGTCCGGGATCACGCGGATCAGGTTGCGGACGTAAAGCGCGCGCGCCTGGGCCGGGATGTCGGAGGCGGGGAAATGGTGGTTGAGGAAGGCGTAGGTGTCGGGCCGCCGCACCTCCGCTAGCACCCGGCCAGCCTCGTTCTCGCCGAAGCGGTAAACCATCACCCGGTCGAAGCCGGTGAACTCCCGGAACGCGGCGGCAGCCTGTTCGCACAGCGCCTGGAGCGAGCCGGCCATCTCGAACGTCGCCACGGCGGCTTCCAAGCGGCCAAGCACCGCCACGGCCGGCTCGACGGTGGGCGAGGCAGGCTCCAGTTCGACGCAGATCACGCTGCCGCTCAGGAAGGCGCTGATGTCCATCACCTCACCGGCCGGGGTGGTGATCCGGCCGATGAAGCCCGAGCCGGGCCGGCCGGCGCGCACCGCCTCCGCCACGCGGTCCGCGGCCTCCGCCCCGATGGCGTCGGCCAGGGGCACGCCAGGGTGCGCGGCCGAAGGCAAGCGGGTTGCGACGTCGCCCGCGGTTTGGCGCAGGACCAGCGAGGCGGCCTCCGCCACCAGCAGCAGGCCGTGGGGCTGGATCGAGCCTGGAACGTGGATCGGCTCGGCATCGCAGGAGGTGATGCCGGGCAGGAGGCCGCCGTTCATCCGGCAACCCCGCCCTGCAAGCAATCGAACGCGAAGCCGTAGCCCTTGCGGGCGCCGGCCACCGCCGAGTCTAGGGCGACATCATCGCCGGCGAGACGCTGCTCCAGCAGCGCGACCGTGCCGCGCCAAACCTGGCCGGCGCGATCGCCATGCGGGTTCAAGAAGCCCAGATCGGTGACGTCCACGCCCGCGCCTTGCAGCTCCCGCAACATCACCCTGCCACCCAACATCGCCCCTTGCATGACGTAATAGAACCCCAGGGCCTCGGCCGGGTCCGCCAGGACCGGGGTGGCAAGCCGGCCATTGGCGTCCAGTGCCGGAGGGCTGGCCGAACACGGGAAGCGGACCATCCCCTCGATGCGCCGCACCCATGGTTCGAGCAGCGCGGCGGCTTGGCCGTGCATGGCGCGGTAGGCCGCGATCAGCGGGTCGCGCCGGGCGGGCGACGCCAAACGGGGAATGACCTCCAGCGTGGCTTCCAGGTCCGCGTGCAGGTCGCGGGTTTGCGCCCGCAGGACGCCGAGCGCCGAACCAGGGAAAGGCGTCGTCATCGAAGCATACCTTCCTTGTCCGACCCCGCCGCCCGCACGGGGCGGGCCAGGAGGCCAGGTAAACCGAAAGGCATTAACGATCCCATGCGCCAAGCAGAGAGTCACGCCAGTATTGCCGGCACGCGTTCCCCCGCGAAACGAACCCGGATGCCGTCGGGCGACGGCGGGAACTATCAGGCTGACAAATGTGGGTTTCGTGTGGCAAGGCAAGGTTGGCCGCCCCCCAGCCTCGGCTACCTGCCGGACGGCCGCACCGTCGTGGACGCGACCTTGCGCAGCATGTCCGCCAGGCACGTCGCGGCCGGCGTCAGCGGCAGGCCCGCCCGGTGCACGAACACGATGGAGGGGGCGGGAAGCACCTCCTTGACCGGGATCGCCTGGAGCACCCCGGCGATGGGCGGGAAATCCAGCCACTGCACGGGAACCATGGCCAGGAAGTCCGTGTGCGCCAGGGTCACGATCAAGGTCAGCGCGGATTGGCTTTGCATGACCAGCCGCGGCGGGCTGAGGCCATGGACGCGGAACAACTCGCCGAACTCCTCGCTCGCCCGCACGGTGATGGAGGTCGTCGCCCATTCCGCCCCCGCCAGCTCCGCCAAGGTCGTGGCCCCGGCCAAGGGATGCCCGCGCCGCCCGAGCACGATGCGGGTGTTGTCGAACAATGGCTCCTGCTGCAGGTCGGCCGTGACCGGGCGGTCCGGCGCCGGGCCGATAAAGAAGTCGATGCTGCCATCCCGTAAGCCGCCTTCCAGCGTGGGAAAGATCCCCTCGATTACGCGGAGCTGCACGTCCGGGAAGCGCGCGCGGAACGGGGCGATGGCGTGGGGCAGCAATGCGATATGCGGCGCGATGGACAGTGCGATGGCCACGGCGCCGGACCCGCCGCCGCTCAATTGCTCCACTTCCTCGCCGGCGCGACGAACCTCATGCAGGATGGCGGTCGCGCGCTGTACGAAGGCCTTGCCCGCCACCGTCAACGCCATTCCCGTGCGATGCCGCTCGAACAGCGGGGTGCCGAGTTCGCGTTCCAACTCGGACAGGCTGCGGGTCAGCGCCGGCTGGGCGATCTGCAGGTGGCGCGACGCGGCCCGCAACCCACCGCGCTCGGCCACGGCGACGGCGTCGCGGAGGTGGTGGAGCTTCATCCCGCGGTGGATGCCCTGTGGGTGGTCAGGCCCCGCCGCGCAACCGGGCCAGTTCGGCCGCGGCCACGTCCTGCCGCACCTGGCGCTTTTCCACCAGGATGGCCGCGAGTTGTTCCACTTCGGGCCCGATGGCGCCGGCCACGATGGCGACGTTGTGGGCGTGCAGCGCCATGTGGCCCTGCTGGATGCCCACGGTGGCGAGCGCCTTCATGGCACCGAAATTCTGCGCCAGCCCGACCGCGGCGATGATGCAGGCAAGCTCCACCGCCGTGCCGACGCCGAGTATCTTGAGGCAAGCCTGTGCCGTCGGGTGCACCTTGGTGGCGCCGCCGACCAGGCCGACCGGCATCGGCAACTCGATCGTGCCGGCAAGCGCGCCGTCCGCCGTGGCTTCCCACGTCGTGAGGCTGGTGTAGCGCCCGGAGCGGGCGGCATAGGCGTGCGCCCCGGCCTCCACTGCGCGGGTGTCGTTGCCGGTGGCCAGCACGACGGCGGAAATGCCGTTCATGATGCCCTTGTTGTGCGTGGCCGCGCGGTACGGGTCGGCGGCGGCGAAGCGATAGGCCGAGATCATGCCGTCCCGCACCGCCTCGCCGCCGATCGCCGCCGCCGGCCAGGTGGCGCGCGCGCGCGCCAGCCGGCGGTCCGCCAGGTTGGACAGGATGCGCAGGCAGACCTTGCCGCCGGTCCAGGCCTCGATGCTGGGGGCGAGGCGCTCGGCCATGGTGTTGACCGTGTTGGCGCCCATGGCGTCGCGCGTGTCCACAATGATGTGGGTGATCACCATGGCGCCGCCTTCCGCCTGGATCACCCGCACCTCCAGGTCGCGGAACCCGCCGCCCAGGCGCACCAGCATCGGATCGCATTCGTTGCAAATCGCGCCGATCTCCGCCTGGCGCTCCAGGATGCGCAGGCGCGCGGCCTGTGGGTCGGCGACGCCCAGCAACTGCACCTGGGCGATCATTTCCATCCCGGAAACGGAGGTGACGAACCCGCCGGATTCGTAGCATTGCCGGGCGGAGTTGCAGACCGCCGCCACCACGGAGGATTCTTCGGTCGCCATCGGCACCAGCACGTCGCGCCCGTCCACCTTCACGTTGGTGGCGATGCCGATCGGGATGGACAGGGTCGAGATGACGTTCTCGATCATGTGGTCGGCAAGGTGCGGGTCGAGGTTGCCGGGCCGCGCCAGTTGCGCCACGGCGGCCTCGTCCAGCCCGGCGAAGCTTTCCACCGCGGCAAGCCGCTCGGCAGGGCTCATCTTGTGGAAGCCGCTGATGCGCGACGTGGTGACCCGGTTGGACATGGCGTTTCCTGCGGCAGCCTTGATCATTGCGCGTCGGTGGCGGCCGGGCGTGACCCGGCCGCCGGTTCGGTCAGCCGTGGCAGGTGCAGCCCGCGTGGTCGCAGCCGGCCCCGGTCTTGTGGTGCTCGGCGCACGGGTCGCCGCAATAGATGCGGCCGTCCCGCTTGACGCCTTTCTCCACTTCGACGACGCAGACGCAATCGCTGCACGCACATTTCACCCGTTCGATCGTCACGCTCATGGCACTGCTCCTTCGGTTGGGACGTCGTCGTGGTCATGCGGTTCGGTCAGATGGTCGATCATGTTGGTCAGCATCTCCCGCACATGGCAATCCGGTATGCTGTAATAGACCTGCTTGCCGCGGCGGCCCGCCTTCAGCAGCCGTGCCGCCCGCAGCAGCCGCAGATGGTGCGACACCAGGGACTGGCTCAGCGCCAGGCGGCCGATGATCTCACCCACGCTCAGCGGCCCGTCCAAACAGCTCGACACGATACCCAGCCTGTTGGGCTCGCCCAGCAGGCGGAATATCTCGGCGAGTTCGCTGGTTTGGTCCGCCGTCAGCATCTGCCCTCAACGCATGAACACGTGCTGATATGTTGCAAACGTTGGCGCGTGTCAACCATGGCCTGGCGGCTCGCCTCACATCTGCGTGATTCAGCGCGAACTTGGCTTGGGGCAGCGCCGTATGGTCCCCGCGTGGACATGCAGATGCGATTTCTGCGGCACTGCCAAGTCACGGACATCGCGCGGGAAAATTGCCGAAGTTCCAGTCATGTAGTGAAAGTGTAATGCTTGAATAGTGCAGAACAACGGCGGTCGAGCCGCTGTTTGGTGCAGGAAAAGTCCAATACCGTTGCACCATTTTCCATCCGATCGCGTTGCCACGGCAGGCGGGCGGTCCGCTCGGCGGAATAGGAGCGGGGGAGACCATGGAGGAGGAGACGTCGGGATGTTGGCAAGACGGTTGCCGTCGCAGCGCGTCCTGCAACGCCCGGCATGGTTGAACCGCCCATGACCGACGAGGCGACCAAGCTGCCCGTTGCCGTCGACCCGGATACCGGGTCAGGCGGTAGGATCGTCGAACGACAAAGCGTGCTGCTGCACACCGACGATGTTGTGGTGTCAAAGCGTGTCCGCACCACGCGGGTCCACGCGGCAACCACGACATCGGTCCGCAACGAACTGGTCGAAGTGGATCTGAACCAGGACAATGTCGTCGTGGAACGGGTGGCAATCGGCCGTGTTGTCGATGCCATTCCAGCGGTCCGGCAGGAGGGCGACGTCACCATCATGCCGGTGGTCGAGGAGGAGGTGGTCGTCACGCGGCGCCTCATCCTCAAGGAGGAGGTCCACCTGCGGCGGGTCCGCACGGTGACGCGCCACAGCGAAACGGTGGCGCTTCGGGAGCAAACCATTGCGGTGACCAGGACCGAAATGGACGACAAGGCACCGCCCGCGCCGGGCGACGTGTCCAGTACAACTCAGTAAGGAGTTTCCTATGAACGACGAAACCATCGTTGCCATCTATGATACGCACGCCCATGCCGAGTTGGCCGCCAACGACCTGCGGGCAGCGGGCGTGCCGGAAAGCGCCATCAGCGTGAATGCCGGCTCCGCCGGTTCCACCACGACGGGCATGCAGAACACGGTCGAGCGGGAGCCGGGCTTCTGGGCCAGCCTGTTCGGCGGCGAGCCGGATCGTGACACCACCGTCTACGATCGCAGCCTCAGCAGCGGCTCTACCGTCGTCAGCGTGAAGGCGCCCGAAACGCACATCACCAAGGTCATGGAGATCCTGGAAAGCCACCAGCCGATCGACATCGACGAACGTGCGTCGAGCTATGGCCTGACGGAAACCAGCACCACGACGCGGCAGCCGCTGGCAACCCCGGTCATGCCCGCGACGACGGCGACGACAGACACATCGGTTTCCGGCGCTGGTGGCATGATGCAGCTTTCCGAGGAAAACCTCGCAATCGGCAAGCGCCTGGTCAACCGCGGCGGCACGCGCATCCACCGCTACGTCGTGGAAACGCCGGTCGAGGAAAGCGTCTCCCTGCACAGCGAGAAGGTGACCTTGGAGCGCCGCCCGGTGACGGATGGCCGTCCGGTGACCGACGCCAGCTTCTCCGACAAGACCATCGAAATGACGGAGAGCGCCGAGGAGGCGGTGGTGTCAAAGACGGCACGGGTTTACGAGGAGGTCGGCCTGAACAAGACGGCCACCGATCGCGTGGAAACCGTCCGCGACACCGTCCGCAAGGAAGAGGTCGAGATAGAACAGATCCCAGGCACCTCGACCACGACGACGACGACCACCAACAACACCCTGCCGCTCGGCACCAAGAAGATCTGACGAACTGCCCGGAGCCTGCGTGGCTCCGGGCATTATTTGCGGTCAACACACCCGGTCGGCCTTGTGCCGGCCGGGTGTGTTCGTGTTCAGCGGATCGCGCGGAGCACCGAGCGGTCTTCCCCAGCGAGCGACCGGTAGACGGCGAGGTAGTCTTCCGCCATGCGCCGGGCGGTGAACCGCTCCTCGAAGCGGCGGCGTACCCGGGCGCGGTCCAGGGTGTGCAGACGGGCCACGGCAGCCATGGCGCCTTCCACGTCTTCGACAATGAAGCCGGTGACGCCGTCCTCGACGATTTCCGGCACCGAGCCGCGGTTGAAGGCGATCACCGGCGTGCCGCACGCCATCGCCTCGATCATCACCAGGCCGAACGGCTCCGGCCAGTCGATCGGCATCAGCAGGGCCGTGGCACCCGACAGGAAAGCCGGCTTTTGCGCGTCGCTGATCTCGCCGATCATCTCCACGCCCGGCGCGTCCAGCAGGTGGCGGATGTGCTTCTCGAAATACACTTTGTCCGCCACGTCCACCTTGGCCGCCAGCTTGATCGGCATGCCGCAGGCCTGGGCGATCTTGATCGCGCGGTCCGGGCACTTCTCCGGGGCGATGCGGCCCAGGAAGGCCAGATAGCCCTGCGGCTCGCCCTGCGGCGTCAGCAGCTTTTCCGGCAGGCCGTGCAGCACGGTGTCGACGTAGTTCGCCTGCGGCAGGGGGCGGCGCTGGCTGTCGGAGATCGACACCACCGGCACGTTCGGGAAGGTGTTGAACACCGGCTGCAGCTCCGGCAGGTCCAGCCGGCCGTGCAGCGTGGTCACGAACGGGGTGCGCTGCCGCCCGAACAGGCTGAACGACCAATAGTCCATGTGGAAATGCAGGACGTCGAAATCCTCCGCCTGCCGGCGCACCGCCTCCATCAACAGCATGTGCGGCGCGATGGGGTCGCGGATCGCTGGATCCAGGCGCAGCGCGCGCGGCCAGATCGGCTCCAGCTTGGCGCTGGTCTGTGAGTCGCCGCTGGCAAAAAGCGTCACATCGTGGCCGAGCGCCACCAGTTCCTCCGTCAGGAAGGACACGACACGCTCGGTGCCGCCATAGAGCTTCGGGGGAACGGCTTCATGCAGGGGAGCGATCTGCGCGATACGCATCTGTTGGGTAACTCCTTGTCGTCATGCCCATCAACACCGCGATCACGGCATGAATGCGGCAGGCTGTGCCACGCCCTTGCCCAAACGCATGCCCAACCTGTGCGAAGCAGGGAAGAGGACAGCTTTCGTGACCTATCACGTGAATGTTGGCTGCACGATCCGCGGTGCCATGCGTCCATATCGCTGGAGAACTGAAGCGATGACCCGGCGCGACCACCAGGCCCCCGATATCCCGCAGCGGCCGATCGGGTTCATGGCCCGCTACGTCCGCCGTCACCTGGTCGGGCACGTGGTCGTGTTCTCGTCCGTCGTCCTGGCGGTGGGATGCTCGGTGGCCTCCCAGTACAGCGTCAAGCACCTGGTCGATACGCTGACGGCTGGGGCGCATGGCCCGGTCTGGGGTGCGTTCCTCCTGCTGGCGGGGCTGATCGCGGCGGACAACCTGCTGTGGCGCGTGGGCGGCTGGATGGCGTCCCACAGCTTCGTTGCGGTAACGGGCGATCTGCGGCGGGATTTGTTCCAGCACCTGACCGGCCACGCGCCGGCCTACTTCGCCGACCGGCCGCCCGGCACGTTGGCGGGGCGGATCACGGCCACCGGCAACGCCATCTACACGGTGGAGAACACCGTCGCCTGGAACGTGCTGCCGCCGCTGCTGGCGGTGGCCGGGTCGATCGCGGTGATGGTGACGGTCAGCCCGCTGATGGCGGGGACGCTGATCCTGGTGTCGGCCCTGATCGCCTATGCGCTCAGCCGCCTGGCGGCGCGCGGGCGGCCATTGCACCATCAGTACGCCACGGAAGCCGCGGCGGTGGACGGCGAGCTGGTCGACGTCATCAACAACATGCCGCTGGTGCGCGCGTTCGGCGCCACGCTGCGGGAGCGGCAGCGCTTCAGCGACCGGGTCGAGCAGGAGGTCAGCACGCGCGGCCGCTCCCTGCGCTACCTGGAGCGGCTTCGGCTGTTCCACGCCGCCATCACCGCCGGGCTGACGGCCGGCCTGCTCGCCTGGGCCATCATGCTGTGGGAGGCTGGGGCCGCCAGCGCCGGCGACGTTGTGCTGGTGACCAGCCTGGGCTTCACCATCCTGCACGGCACGCGCGACCTGGCGGTGGCGCTGGTGGACACCGTGCAGCACGTCGCACGCTTGTCGGAAGCTTTGGCCACGCTGCTGCTGCCGCACGAGCTGAAGGACGCGGAAGATGCCCACGCGCTGGAACGGCCGCGCGGCGCGCTGGAGTTCCGGGACGTCAGCTACGTCTATCCGGCGAGCAGCCAGCCCGTGCTGGACCATTTCAGCCTGGTGGTGGAGGCGGGCACCCGGGTGGGGCTGGTCGGGCGATCGGGGTCCGGCAAGTCAACCGTGCTCGCCTTGGCGCAGCGGCTGCGGGACGTCCCGTCCGGGCAGGTGCTGCTGGACGGCATCGACGTCGCCAGCCTGACCCAGGACAGCCTGCACGACGCGGTCGGCGTCGTGCCGCAGGACGTGTCCTTGTTCCACCGCTCCGTTCTGGACAACATCCGCTATGGCCGGCCGGACGCGTCCGACGCGGAGGTCCGCGCCGCCGCCGAGGCCGCGTGCTGCCGCGAGTTCATCGACGCCCTGCCGGAAGGCTACGCGACGGAGGTCGGCGACCGCGGGGTGAAGCTGTCGGGCGGGCAGCGGCAGCGCCTGGCCATCGCCCGGGCCTTCCTGCGCAACCCGCCGATCCTGCTGCTGGACGAGGCGACCAGCGCGCTGGACAGCGAGTCGGAGGCAGCGGTGCAGCGGGCGCTGAACCGGCTGATGCAGGGCCGCACGGTAATCGCCGTGGCGCACCGCCTGTCGACCCTGCGCGACTTCGACCGCATCGTCGTCATGCAATCCGGCCGCATCCTGCAGGACGGCACGCCGGCCGCGCTGGAGCGGAGCAACGGCCCGTATCGTGACCTGCTGATGCAGCAGCAAAGCGGTGCCGCGGCGACCATGGTAGCCGCGGAATAGCGACTGGGCTCGCGCCGCCGGGTTGCCGGCGGTCGGGCCGATGCCGCTATATGGCGGCGACGCAGCGGAACGATGCCATGCAGCCACCGATCCACCTCCACACCCCGGGCTGGGTGTCCGAGTTCAAGACCTTCATCCTGCGCGGCAACGTGGTCGACCTTGCGGTGGGCATCATCATCGGCGCCGCCTTCACCACCATCGTGAACAGCCTGGTGAAGGACATCTTCACGCCGCTGATCGGACTGATCGTCGGCGGGATCGACTTCACCAACATCTTCATCACCCTGCGCGGGCCGTCGCAGCCGACGCTGGACGCCGCGCAAAAGGCGGGCGCGGTGACGCTGAACGTCGGGCTATTCCTGAACGCCGTGATCCAGTTCGTCATCGTCGGGTTCGCGATCTTCTGGGTGGTGAAGCTGCTGAGCCGGTTGCAGCGGCGGGACGCCTTCGCGCCGCCGCCGCTGACCAAGTCGGAGCAGTTGCTGACCGACATCCGCGACTCGCTGGCCCGGCCGCCGCAACCGCCGCCTTTGTAGGCGCTCAGGCGTCGCAGCCGGCGCCCCGCAGCACGGCCTCCACCGCCTCGCGCGGCACGTCCGCGGCGGTGAAGGCTTGGCCGATGCCGCGGACGAGCACGAAGTTTAGCGCCCCGTCCCGCATCTTCTTGTCCCGCTGCATGAGATCTATCAGCCGGGCGGCGGAAAAGCGCCGGTTCAGCATCCCCAAGCCGGAAGGCAGCCCGACCGACGCCAAATGCGCCTCCACCTGGTCGGCCACCGCCTCCGGACAATGGCCCAGCGCGGCGGACAGCCGGCAGGCCAGGCCGAGCCCGATGGCCACCGCCTCGCCGTGTAGCACCGCGCCGTAGCCGCACTCGGCCTCGATGGCGTGGCCGAAGGTATGGCCCAGGTTGAGCAGGGCGCGGCCGTCGCTGGGACGCTCTTCCCGCTCGTCATCGCCCACCACCGCGCCCTTGAAGGCGCAGGCGCGCAGCACCGCCTCCGCCTGGGCGTCCCGGTCCTCGCCCACCACCGCGCTGCCATGCGCCTCGCACCACGCAAAGAAGGCCGCGTCGCCGATCAGCCCGGCCTTCACCACCTCCGCATAGCCGGCGCGCTTTTCCCGCGGCGGCAGGGTGGCCAGCGTCGCCGTGTCGGCGATGACCATGCGCGGCTGGTAAAAGGCGCCCACTAGGTTCTTGCCGCGGGCCGTGTTGATGCCGGTCTTGCCGCCGACGCCGGAATCCACCTGGGCGAGCAAGGTGGTGGGCAACTGCACGAAGGGCAGTCCGCGCAGCGCTACCGCGGCGGCGAAGCCGGCCAGATCCCCCACCACGCCGCCGCCCAGCGCCAGCACCGCGGTGCGGCGTTCCGCCCCCGTGTCCAGGATGCGCTCCACCAGTTCCGCGAAGGCGGCGAGGGATTTGGACCCTTCGCCCGGCGGGATCGGCAACAAGGTGGCGTGGAACGCCGTGGCGGCCAGGCTGTCCATCAGCGCCGCGCCGTGCAGGGTGGCCACGGTGGTGTCGCTGACCACCACCACCCGCTTTTGCGGCAGCACCGGCGCCAGCAGCGGGCCGGCCCGGTGCAGCAGCCCGTCGCCCACCACCACGTGGTAGGCGGCGCTCCCGGTGTGCACCGGCAGGTGCTCCGGCGGCTTGTAGTCCGACAAGGCGGCGGCCACCCGCCGCGTCGTCTGGTCCGGCAGGTCGTCCACGCAATCCACCACGATGTCAGCCTCGGCATAAATGGGATGACGCTGCTCGATCAGCCGGCTGAGCGTGGCCGCCGGGTCGGCGTTCGCCAGCAGCGGGCGGTTGCGGCGCCGGGCGACCCGGCGCAGCAGCACCGGCAGCGGCGCCCGCAGCCAGATGGACGTGCCGCGCTGGCGCACCGTGGCGCGGGTCGCCGGATCCATGAACGCGCCGCCGCCGGTGGCCAGCACGATGGGCGGCCCGTCCAGCAGCCGCCGCACCACCCGGCGCTCGCCGGCGCGGAAATGCGCCTCGCCGAATTGGCTGAACAGTTCGGGCACGGTGCGGCCGGCCGCGGCCTCGATCTCGCTGTCGGAGTCGCGAAACGGCAGGCCCAGCCGGGCGGCCAGGCGGCGGCCGATCGCCGTCTTGCCCGCTCCCATCAGCCCGACCAGCACCACGCTGCGGCGGATGACGGGCGTCACCGTGTGGGGCGGCGGCCCAGCGAGCGCGGTGTTGCGTGTCATGACGCCCAACGCTAGCACAGGCCGGTTCTTCACGGCCAAGGATGGCGGATGCGCCAGCTTCTCCTCATCATCGTCTTGGCCATCGTCGTGCTGGGTGCCGCGGGCGTCGTCCTGCTGGGGGCGTTCCCCCCGCGCGCCAACCCGCAGCCCGTGGCGCACACCCTGCCGAACGACCGCTTCCAAAGCCACTGATGGACCACCAGGTCGAGGCGTTCCTGGAGATGCTGGTGGCCGAACGCGGCGCCGCCCGCAACACCCGCGCGGCCTACGAGGCGGATCTGGCGGATTTCGCCGCCACCTGCGCCGCCCGGGGCGAGGCGCCGGCGGGTGCCTCGGCCGAAACCCTGCGCGGCTACATGGCCGGGCTGCACGCGGCCGGGCTGTCGGCCCGCACGGCGGCCCGCCGGCTGTCCTGCCTGCGCCAGTTCCACCGCTTCCTGCTGCGCGAAGGGGTGCGGCCGGACGACCCCACGCAAACGCTGGACTCGCCCCGGCAGCCACGCTCCCTGCCCAAGTTCCTCAGCGTGGCGGAGGTGGACGCGCTGCTGTCCGCCGCGGCGGACATCCCAGGCCGGCCGGGCCTGTTGGCGGTGGCCGCGCTGGAGATGCTGTACGTCACCGGGTTGCGCGTGTCGGAGCTGCTGGCGCTGCGCCGCGTGGCCTTGCGGGAGGGCGCGGCGATGCTGGCGGTGCGCGGCAAGGGCGGCCGGGAACGGCTGGTGCCGTTGGGCGGCGCGGCCCGGCAGGCGGCGGCGGCGTTGCTGGACGCCGGGCCGGAAAGCCTGTGGCTGTTCCCGGGCCGCAACCCGCTGCGCGCCATGACGCGGCAAGGCTTCGCCCTGCTGCTGAAGCCGGTGGCGCGCCGGGCCGGCATCGACCCGGTTCGCGTGTCCCCGCACGTGCTGCGACACTCCTTCGCGTCGCACATGCTGGCGCGGGGCGCGGATTTGCGCAGCCTGCAAGCCCTGCTCGGCCACGCCGACATCGCCACCACGCAGATCTATACCCACGTCCTGCCGGAGCGGTTGCAACGCCTGGTGCAGGAGCATCATCCGCTGGCCCGCCAGGCAGCGGAAACCGATGCGGCCTGATGCGGGAGGTGGAAACGCCGTCCGACATGGACGCCCTGGTCGGCCAGCCCCTGGGCACGGGCGACTGGCTGACCGTCACCCAGGCGATGATCGACAAATTCGCCGAAGCGACGGGCGACCATCAATGGATCCACGTCGACGTAGCCCGCGCCAAGGCTGAGATGCCGGGCGGCACCACCATCGCGCACGGCTTTCTGACGTTGTCCCTGTTGCCGGTGCTGACCACCACGGTTTACCGCATCAAGCAGCGCTCCCGCGTGGTGAATTACGGCTCCAACAAGGTGCGGTTCACCAGCCCGGTGCCCGCCGGCTCCCGCGTGCGGCTGCACCTGCGTTTGAAGGCGGCCGAACCGATGGAGCATGGCCGCCGCCTGGTCGCCGAAGCGACGGTGGAGATCGAGAGGATGGAGCGGCCGGCCCTCGTCGCGGAGATCATTACGGTGGCATACGCGTAGGCCCAGTCCGAACTTCAGTCCGGTCGGAAACACGGCACCGGCGTGCCGTCCGTGCTCGGCTTCCACACCAGCGTTACGGCCTGGCCGACCGCAAGGGCGTTGAAGTCGCAATCCACCAAGTTGGTCATCATCGTCGGCCCTTCCGCCAGCGTGACGTAGGCGATGGCAAAGGGCGGATCGACGCGGCGCATCACGCTGTAGCTGTAGATGACGCCCTTGCCGGACGCGGGCTCCAGCGTGGTCGGCCCGAAATCGAACGGCGACACGGCGCGCGGATACCAGAAATACCGGCCCGTGCCGGTGCAGCGGCCGATCAGGAAGCGGCCTTCCCGGGCGGCGGCGTAGAAGGCGGCGCTTTCCGGGCTGGCCGGTGGGGCGACGAACACGCGATCGGCCATCAGGCACGCTCCAGGATCAGGGTCGCCGAGCCGTGGCGGCTTCCCAGGAAGCCGCCGGTGCCGTGCGCCAAGGCCAGGTCGCAGTTGGCCACCTGCACGGCCGGATGCGCTTCGCCGCGCAACTGCCGCACCGCCTCGATCACCTTGGTGATGCCGCCGCGATTGGCCGGATGGTTGTTGCACAGCCCGCCGCCATCGGTGTTGAACGGCAGCTTGCCCACGCCGGCGATCAGGTTGCCGTCCGCCACGAAACGTCCGCCCTCGCCCTTGGCGCAGAAGCCGAGATCCTCGAGCTGCATCAGCACGGTGATCGTGAAGCTGTCGTATACCGAGGCGTACTTGATGTCCGCCGGCGTCACCCCCGCCATGGCGAAGGCCGGCGGCCCGGACCACACGGCGCCCGAGTAGGTCAGGTCGACCACGCCGGCACCCTGGCCCTTGAACGATTCGCCCGCGCCCAGCAGCCGGACCAGCGGCCGCCGCGAGGCCTTCGCCACCGCGGCGCTCGTCACCACCAAGGCGCCGCCACCGTCGCTCACCACGCAGCAATCCAGCCGGTGCAGCGGGTCGGAGATCACCGGGGAGCCGACCACCTCCTCCACCGTCACCACGTTGCGCAGCATGGCGTGCGGGTTGTGCTGCGCGTGATGGCTGGCGGCGACCTTGACCCAGGCGAGCTGCTCGGCAGTGGTGCCAAACTCATGCGTGTGGCGCATGGCACACATGGCATAGATGTTCGTCGTCACCGGGCCGAACGGCGCTTCCCAGGTGGCATCCGGCACGTTGCCATTGGCGGGGCGGGCGTTGGCGCCGGAATGGCCCTCGCTGCGCGGCCGGCCCGCCAGGGTGATCAGCGCGACCTCGCACCGCCCGGCGGCGATGGCCTCTGCCGCATGCGCCACGTGCGCGATGTAGGAGCAGCCGCCGAGGTCGGTGCTGTCCAGATGGCGCAGGCGCAGGTTCATGTAATCGGCCATTGCCAATGGCCCCAGGCCGGGCGCGTCGCCGGCGCAGAAATAGCCGTCGACGTCGTCCTTGGTCAGCCCGGCGTCCCGCAAGGCGCCCGCCGCCGATTCAGCGTGCAACTGGGCGACGGACTTGTCCGGCGCCTTGCGCGTCGGGTGTTCGAACGCACCCACGATATACGCCTGGCGTTTGATGGTCATGGCGGCAGCCTAGCGCCGGGCGCCGCCGCGGACTAGCCGGTCCGCCGGAGTGTGCTACAGCACGCCGCCATGCGACCGTTCCTGGATTTCGAGAAGCCGATTGCCGAACTGGAAGGCAAGATCGAAGAACTCCGGCAGATGCAGGAGCCCGGCGGCATCAACATCGCCGAAGAGATCGCCCGGCTGACGGACAAGGCGGACAAGCAGCTCCGCACCACCTACACGCGGCTGAACGCCTGGCAGAAGGCGCAGGTCGCCCGCCACCCGGACCGCCCGCACGCCCTGGCGTACCTGCGGGCGCTGATCACCGACTACACCCCGCTGGCCGGCGACCGAGCGTTTGCCGAGGACGCGGCCGTGGTGGGCGGCCTGGGCCGGTTCGGCGGCCGGCCGGTGGTGGTGATCGGCACGGAAAAGGGCGACGACACGGAAAGCCGCGTCACCCATAATTTCGGCATGGCCAAGCCGGAAGGCTACCGCAAGGCGCGCCGCCTGATCGAGCTGGCCGGCCGCTTCGGCCTGCCCTTGCTCACCTTCATCGACACGGCCGGTGCGTTCCCGGGCATCGAGGCGGAAGCGCGTGGGCAGGCGGAGGCGATCGCCCGCTCGGTGGAGGCGTGCCTGGCCGCGCCGGTGCCGATCGTCGCCACCATCATCGGCGAAGGCGGCTCCGGCGGTGCAATCGCGCTGGCGACCGGCGACCGGGTGCTGATGCTGGAGCACGCGATCTATTCCGTCATCTCTCCCGAGGGATGCGCCTCCATCCTGTGGCGCGACGCTGCTCAGGCCGCGGTGGCGGCCGAGGCCCTGCGGCTCACCGCGGAAGATCTGCGCGCGCTGCGCCTGGTCGATGCCGTGGTGGGGGAGCCGCTGGGCGGCGCCCATCGCGACCCGGCGGCGACGATCCAAACCGTGGGCGAGGCGATCGGCCAGGCCTTGTCCAGCCTGGACGGGTTGAACGGCGCCACCCTGGTCGCCCGGCGGCGGGAAAAATACTTGGCCATGGGGCGCGACAACCCCGGCTGACGCGTCAGGACGCGAGCTGGTAGCCCCGCGACTGCATGCAACTGCGGATCTGCTGCCGCTGCGGCTCGCTGGACGAGAACAGGGCGCGGATCGCCGAGGTGGGCGTGGCATTGGCACTGCGCAACGCGGCTGTGTCCGCCTGTTTACGGCACCGATCCAGGTCGGTCTGGTAGCGGAAGGCGGCGTGGTCGCCGGCCATCGGCGGATCGTACGACGCGCAGGCGGACAGGCACAGCAGGGCGGCAGCGGCGACGAGGCGAAGCATGCAGGCTCCTTTGGACAAGCCCGCCCGATGTCTTCCCGCTCTGTTACAGAACGATATCAGCCTGCCCGCCGGCGCGATTTCGCCATTGCCGACCCGGCGGGTGCAATGGTTATTCTGCTTCTATGGTCCAAATACCGCCCGTTCCCGGACACCCACGGCGCCGCTGCGGACGGATCAAGCAGCACGCAACCGCGCTGACGCTGGCAGTTCTTGGGCTCGCCGGCTGCGCCGTGCCGCCGCCGGGGCCCGGAAGCATCCCGCCGGTTTCCGTCAGCGGGTCGCGCATGGCCCCGCAGCCGCTGCCCGCGCGCCTCACCCTGCCGCCGGGGCCGGGGCTCCACCCGGTGGTCATCTTGCTGCATGGCTGCGGCGGGATCAGCCCCAACACCGCGGCCTGGGCCGACCGGTTGGGCGAATGGGGCTACGGTTCGCTCGTGCTCGACAGCCTCACGCCGCGCGGCGTGACGTCGGTTTGTGCGCGCGACCGGCAACCGCTGGTGACGGCAGCCGATCGGGCGGGTGACGTGATCGCCGCGGCGCGCTGGCTGCAAAGCCAGCCTGGCGTGGATGGCGCCCGCATCGCCGTGATCGGCGAGTCCCACGGTGGCGGCACGGCGGCCAGGCTCGCGAACCGCCCGTTCGTCGAGGCAGCCGGAGGGCAGATCAAGGCGGCGATCGATTATTACGGCCCCTGCCGGGATCCGGGCAGCTATGGCGGGCTGCCGCTGCTCGTCCTAGCCGGCGAGGCGGACACGTGGAGCGATCCGGCCCGGCTGTGCACCGCGTTCAAGGCGGCGCAACCACCGGGCAGCCCCATCACCGTGGCAACCTACCCCGGCGCGGTGCATGGCTTCGATAACCCCCGCAACCGCCGGCTGCGCTTCGAGGAGGGGCATCCGATGCAGTACGATGCATCGGCTGCGGCGGACAGCATCAAGCGCGTGCACGCCTTCCTGCAGCAGATGATCGGCCCCGGCGGCTAGCGCCTACGTTTCCGGTCTCTCCGACGCGACGTATCCCCCCGCGACGTCGGCGGCGCGGGCCACGGGATCGCGCTGCGCCGGGTCGCCGAAGCCGCCGCCGCCGGAGGTTTCCAGTCGGATGACGTCGCCGCGCCGCAGCCGCAGGTTGCCGACCTTGGACGGCAGGGCCTCCTGCTCGCCGTCGCGCAGCAGCCACAGCCGTCCGGACGCGCCCGGCCCGCCGCCGGCCAGGCCGTACGGCTGGTGCTTGAACCGCTCCAGGTTGGCGGTGAACACGGCCTCCGGACAGTCGACCCGCCATTCGCGCACCAGCCCAGTGCCGCCGCGGTGGCGCCCGGCGCCCCCCGTGCCGGGCAGGAGCTCGTAGCGGGTGACGGTCAACGGCAGCTCGCTTTCGATCATCTCGATCGGGATGTTGGCGTTGTTGTGCATGCCGCTGGAGTAGGCGTTCAGCCCGTCCTGCTGCGGGTGGCCGCCGCCGCCACCGACCTCGATCTCCACCAGCACGTCGCGCTCGCCCGCGGCACCGATGGTTTGGAAGGTGCAAACGTAGCTGGCGCCGTAATACGCGGCGGGGATGCGGTCCGGCACCGCCCCGTGCAGCGCGCCCAGCAAGGTGGTCGCCAGCCGGTGCGACACGACGATGCGGTTGGCCACCGGCGCCGGATGCAGGGCGTGCACGACCGAGCCTTCGCGCGCCACCACCTGGACCGGGCGATAGCAGCCAGCATTGGCGGGGATCGGCACGTCGGCGCAAGCCATCACCGCGTACGACACGGCGGAGCCGGACGAAGCCAGCGTCGCGTTGATCGGCCCGAGCGCCTGCGGGCCGGAGCCGGACAGGTCGACCACCATCGACTCGCCGGCGATCTCAACCGCGGCGTGGATGCGGATCGGCTGATCGGTCAGCCCGTCATCGTCGATGAAGTCCTCGAACTCGTAGCGCCCATCCGGCATGCGGCCGATCATCGCCCGCATCGCCGCTTCCGAACTGTCGAGGATGCGGGTGCAGGCGGCAACCAGGGTGGCCGCGCCGTAGCGTCGGGCGAGCTTGACCAGGTTGGCTTCCCCCACCGCCAGCGAAGCGAGCTGCGCTTGCAGGTCGCCCCACAGCATGTCCGGGCGGCGCACGTTCTGCCGCATCATGGCCAGGATCTCGGCATTGAGGGTGCCGCGGCGGACCAGCCGCATCGGCGGGATGCGCAGCCCTTCCTGGAACACTTCCGTGGCGTTGGCCGCGTAGCTGCCGGCTGCCAGCCCGCCCATGTCGAGGTGGTGGCAAAGCGTGCCGACGATGGCGACGCGGTGGTTGTCCACGAACACCGGGCGGAACGCCAGCAAGTCCGGGATGTGCTGGCCGCCGCAATACGGGTCGTTGGTGATCACCACGTCCCCGTCCTCCCAGCCCCCCAGCGGCAGGAAGTCACGGACGATGGTGAGCAGGCCGGCGCCCATCGAGTTCAGGTGCTGCGGAATGCGGGCGGATTGCGCGACGTTGAAGCCGTCGCGGTCGAACACGGCGGTGGAATAATCCAGCAGCTCCCGCACCACCGTGGACCGGCTGGTGCGCCAGACCGTCACGTCCATCTCCGCCGCCGCGGCGGTGAGAGCGTTGCGCAGAACCTCCAACTCGATGGGGCCGAGGGCGGCGGTGTCAGCCATGGGCGTGCTCCGGCAAGCGCCGCGCCAACAGCTCGCCATCCGGCCCCGGTTCGCATTGCCAGCCGGCGGCGACGAACACGGTGGTGTACGGCTCCTCGATCAGCACCGGGCCATGGAGCGGGGCGGTGATTTCCGTGCGGCGATGCACCGGGACGGTGCGCCACCTGCCGCGGAGGAACACGGGCCGCGGCGGCGGATTGTCCGCCACGGCCGCGGCGGCGCCCTGCCCGGCGGGGGCGGGCGGCAGCCGCCCGGTGGCGGTGAGCCGCAGGGTGACGAGCTCCACCGCGTCATCGGGGTTGGCGTAGGAAAAGCGCTGCGCGTGCAAGGCGTGGAAATCGTCCAGCAAGCGTCGCAGCGAGTCCATGTCCGGCCGCACGTCGCCCCACGGCACCACCAGCTCGAACGCTTGCCCGGCGTAGCGCATGTCGGCCGACAGGGACATCGCCCGACGCTGCGGCGCCACGCCATCTTCCTCCAGCAGCCGGGTCGCTTGCCCGCGCAACGCGGTGCAGGCCTGCGCCAGCGCCGGCAGGCTCGCCTCGGCCGCGGGCATGGGGCGGCTGCTGGCCAGGTCGTGCACGATGTCGGAGTGCAGGATGCCGCTGGCCGAGAACGTGCTGGCATCCGCCGGGAACACCACCTGGTCCATCCCCAGCTCTTCCGCCACGGGGATGGCGTGCAACCCGCCGGCCCCGCCGAACGACAGCATCGCGAAGCGGCGCGGGTCCAGGCCCTTTTCGAACAGGCTGAGCCGGATGGCGGCGGCCAGGCTGGCGTTGGTGAGGGTCAGGATGCCTTCCGCCGCCGCTTCCAGTCCGAGGCCCAGGGGGTCCGCCACATGGGCCATGATGGCGGCCCTGGCGCCCGGCAGGTCCAGGGCCAAGGCGCCGCCCAGGAAATACCCGGCATCCAACCGACCCAGCACCAGGTTGGCGTCCGTCACCGTCGGCCGCGTGCCGCCCCGGCCGTAGCAGGCCGGGCCGGGGCGGGCGCCGGCGCTGTGCGGCCCCACCACCAACCGCCCGCCCGGCAGCACCCCGGCCAGGGAGCCGCCGCCCGCGCCGATCGTGCGGATCTCCACCATGGGCAAGCGGACCGGCAGGCCGTCGACCTCGCCTTCCGTCATCAGCGTGACGGCGCCGTCCTGCACCACGCACACGTCGAAGCTGGTGCCCCCCATGTCGACGCCCACCAGGTTGGGCAGCTGCAACCGGGCGGACGCGCGCTGTGCCGCCAGGGCGCCCCCGCTGGGGCCGGACAGCAGCAACCGCACCGGCTGCTCGCCGGCGGCCTCTGCGCTGAACACGCCGCCATTGGACTGCACCAGCAGCAGCCGGGCCGTCACCCCCGCCTCCTCCAAACGCGCCGCCAGGCGGACGAGGTAGGAGCGCACGATGGGGATCAACAGGGCGTTGAGCACGGTGGTCGAGCTGCGCTCGTATTCGCGGATTTCCGGGCTTACCGCTGTGGAGCAGGACACCGGCAGGCCGGGCATCGCCGCCAGCAACCGGTCGCGCAGACTGTGCTCGTGCACCGGGTTGGCGTTGGCGTTCAGCAGAGTGATCGCCACCGCCTCCGCGTCCAACGCGCGCACCGCGGCCACCGCATCGGCCAGTGCGGCTTCGCTGAGCGGGTGCTCGATACTGCCGTCGGCGCGGACCCGCTCCGCGACGCCGACCCGGCGCTCCCGCGGGATCAGCGGCGGTTCGCGATGCGGCCGCAACCCGTAGACATCGCGCCGGGCGTGGCGGCCGATTTCCAGGATGTCGCGGAAGCCTGCCGTGGTGAGCAGCACGCCGCGGGCCAGCTTGCGTTCCAGCACCGCGTTGGTGGCGATGGTGGTGCCGTGCAGCAGGTAGCCGATCTCCGTCACGGCAAAGCCGAAGCGGTGCGCTGCCTCGGCCAGGCCGGCCATCAACCCGACGGACGGGTCCTCCGGCGTAGTTGCCGTTTTCAGGCTGTGCAGCGTGCCGGATCGCTCGTCCAGGATTTGCAGGTCGGTGAAGGTGCCACCGATGTCGATGCCGATCCGGATGCGCGCGGCCTTGTTCACGCCCGTGCCCGAACCCAGCTCATCGTAACCACCTTTGCACCCCATCCGCTGCGGACGCTGGCACAGTCTCCCACGCCCGTGAAGCGCGGCGTCCGGCGCTTGCCATCTGCGGCGGGCTGACGCAGCTTCGGCGTCCGGCCCGGCGCGTGGTGGGTGAAATGGGGCAGGGTTGGACGAGACGGTAGGCGGCGCCTCGCTGGAAGACTTGGTCCTCGCGGCCCGGCACCTGGAAGACCTGGAAATCTTCGTCGGCCAGCGTTCACGCATGCATCCTGGCCCGGGCTGGGGCGTGGTGCTGGGCATCCTGCGCCGCGACCTGGCCATCGTGAGGACCGAGCTACAAGACCGGGACGGCGCGCCGCCGGGCTGCGGCTAGGCCGCGCGCTCCGCCTGGTGCGCCTGCACCATCGCGTCCAGGCTGGGATAGCGGAAATCGTAGCGTCCTCCCGGGGCGGGCATCGTGGCGCCCCACCCGTCCTGGCGATGCCGCCGGTCGATCCATGCGGACGCAAGGCCGCGCTGCTTGGCCGGGACGTGGTCGTGGAACAGGCTTTGCGCCGTGTGCAGGATACGGTCCGCCGGCACGCCCCGCGCCGCCATCCCGGCCAGCAGGTAATCGAAATTGGCGAGCGCAGGCTTATAGGAGCCGATTTCCTCCGCCGTGAACACCGCGTCGAAAACCACGCCGAGCCGCCGGTTGCTGGCGGCAAAGCTTTGCCGGTCGATGTTCGACAGGATGACCAACTGGAAATGCTGCTTCAGGTAGCGCAACGAAGCCACCGAGTCGGCAAAGGCCGGCCAGTCGGGCACGGACGCGCCGAAGGCCCGGTGGGCCGCTTCCGGCATCGACGCGCCGAACTCCGCGGCGAGGCGGCGATGCACCTGCGCCAGGATGTCCGGGTAGGGCATGCCGGGCGTTGCCGCCTCCTGCTCGGTTTCCAGCGCAGCAAAGCGTTGGAGCACCGCGTCGCCGGGCAGCGTCACCCCCGCATGGTCCAGCAACGGTTGCAGCGCGGTGCCGATGCCGGCTTCCCAATCGATAAGGGTGCCGTAGCAGTCGAAGGTGAGGGCGGTGAAATCGCTTAAACGCATCCCGTGGCTCCAAGCAGTTCCCGCACCGCGAGTGGAAAGATGCCAATCCGGCACATTCCGCAGCCAAACGACGGCACATGCCCCGCGCCGGGGATGTGACGCAGATGGCAGGCGTGTAGTGCCCGGACGGTTACAACACGGGGATGGTCGCTGGAATGATGGGTTTGCTGTTTTCTGCGCAAGGACGCCTCAACCGCTCGCGCTTCTGGCTGGCCAGCCTCGGCTTCGGCTTGGCGCTTGCGATCGTGTTCGGCATCGTCGGGTTCATTCTTCAGCAGATCGCCCCGTTGCAGATGGACACGGACGGCACGATCAAGCTCGTGGGCACTGCCGCGATCCCTTATGTCCTGCTTGGGCTGCTGTACGGCGTGGTCAGCCTATGGGTCGGGCTGTGCCTGGGCATCAAGCGCTACCACGACCTGGACAAGTCGGGCGCCTGGTTGCTCGTGCTGCTGGTGCCCGTCGTCGGCGGCTTGATCTACTTCGTCCAGGCGGGCTGCTTGCGCGGCACGGTCGGCACGAACCGCTATGGCATGGACCTCGTGGAGACGTAAGTCTTTCTTGAGCTTGCGGCGGCACGGTTGTGCCGCCGTTACTTGCTCATGTTGTGGATGTTGTGGATAATCCGGATCGACGTGAACAACCCGGCCAGTGAATGCTGGTCCAAGGGACCCACAAACAGCTGGTGGGTGGGGTCCTTCACCTCCGGCATCTCATCCTCACCGCCTTGATCGGCGGCATCGTCCGCGTCCGAGCTTTCCGGAAGCTTGTCCAGAATGGTTTGCAGGGCGGCGATCACCGCGAGCGCCTGCTCCGCCTTTCGGTCATTCGACATTGATTGATATCCCACCGGGTGCTCGATTTTCGAGTATCCCGCAGCCCAAAGCTGCCACGGGCAAACCGGGCGTGGAAGTATCGGCCGTGATCCAAGATAATAGAATATAGTGTAATATTAGTATACAGGCATCGTTGGATTGATTAATATTAAGTCCGACAGCCATTGGCTTAGCGTGTCCCGGAGTCCTGTCGACAAAACGTGGTTATGGGTTATGAACCTATTGCCGAAACCTGATCAGACATGAACACGGTGACGTTTGTTCACACCCGGCCACGGTCACGCCGCCATGCCCGCGCACCATCCGCTCGACCACGCCCATTGGAAGTTGTAGCCGCCCAGCCAACCCGTCACGTCCACCGCCTCGCCGATGACGAACAAGCCGGGCACGGCGCGTGCCTCCATCGTGCGGGAGGACAGTGCCGCCGTATTCACCCCGCCCAGCGTGACTTCCGCCTTCGCGTAGCCCTCGGTCCCGGCGGGCAGCACCGGCCAGGCGGTCAGGGCGTCCGCGACCTGCGCCAGCACGCGGTCGGGGATGTTGGCGACCGGGCCGCCGGGCCATCGCGGCGCCAGCGCATCCGCCAGGCGTTGCGGCAGCATGCCGGCCAGGACGGTGCGCAGCGTCGCCTTCGGCCGTGCGGCCTTGGCATCGCGAAGAACGGTCACCGCGTCCAGCCCGGGCAGCAGGTCCAGCACCACCGGCTCCCCTTCGCGCCAGGCGGAGGACACTTGCAGGATCGCCGGCCCGGACACCCCGCGATGGGTGAACAGCATGGCCTCGTGGAACAGCGCCCGGCCGCATCGCGCCGCCACCGGCAAGGCGACGCCGCTGAGCGGTCGCATCACGGCCAGGTCCGCGTTATCAGCCAGCAGCGGCACCAGCGCCGGGCGCAAACCCGTCACCGGCAGGCCGAACCGCCGCGCGGCGTCGTGGGCGAAGCCGGTGGCGCCGAGTTTCGGGATCGACAAGCCGCCCGTCGCCAGCACCAGCGACCCAGCGGTGAAGCAGGCGCGGTCCGTGTCCACCCGGAACGCGTCGGCCCGGCTGAGTTCGGTCACCCGATGGCCCAGGCGCAGTTCCACGCCGGCCGCGGCACATTCCGCCAGCAGCATCGCCACGATCGCCCGGGCCGAACCGTCGCAGAACAACTGCCCCAGCGTCTTTTCGTGCGTCGGGATGCCGTGGCGGGCGACCAGGGCGATGAAATCGTCGGCGGTGTAGCGGGACAGGGCGGAGCGGGCGAAATGCGGGTTGGCGGAAAAGAACCGCTCTGGCGCCGTGCCCGTGTTGGTGAAGTTGCAGCGGCCGCCGCCGGAAATGAGGATCTTGCGCCCGGCTTCCTCGGCGTGGTCCAGCAGCAGCACGCGCCGGCCGCGTTGCCCGGCGATGGCGGCGCACATCAGGCCGGCCGCCCCGGCGCCGACCACCACCACGTCGAACGGCGTCACCGTGGGGCGGCGGCGCGTTGCAGCCGGTCGTTGATGGCCGCGCCCAGCCCGTCCTCCGGGACCGGCATGGCGGCGATGCCGCGCAGGCCGAGCCTTGCCCCTTCCGCATCCAGCCAGCGCAGCCCGGCGAACAGCCGGGCCGCCGCCGCCGCCGGGTCGCGCGCTTCGCTCAGCTCGAACACCGCGCCGGCGCCGGGCAAGGGCGGGCCGAACGCCAGCAGCGCCTCATCCGCCGCGACCGCCACCGCATCCAGTCGCACCGGCAGGGCGGGCGCGTAATGCGACACCAGCAGCCCGGGGGAGCGGAGGCTGCGGGATTGTTCCGCCGCGGCCGGGGTGATGCCTTGCCCGACCGGGCCGACCACCGCCTCGATGGCTTCGCGCGACACGCCGCCGGGCCGCAACAGGAAGGGGCGTGGCCCGGTCAGGTCAAGCACGGTGGACTCCAACCCGACGGGGCAGGGGCCGCCATCCACCACTGCGGCGATGCGGCCGTCCAGCCCGCTCAACACGTGGTCCGCCGTGGTGGGGGAGACCGCGCCCGAGCGGTTGGCGGACGGCGCCGCGACCGGCCGCTCCACGGCCGCCAGCAAGGCCAGCGCCACCGGGTGCGCCGGCACCCGCACCGCCAGCGTGTCCAGCCCGGCCCCGGCCAGCAACGCCACCGGGCAGGTGATCCGCCGCGGCAGCACCAGGGTCAGCGGCCCGGGCCAGAACGCCGCCGCCAGGAACGCGGCGGTGGCGGACGCCGCCACGTGGCGGAACGCGGCGTCGGCGTCGGGGTAATGGCAGATCAGCGGGTTGAAGTGTGGCCGGCCTTTCGCCGTGAAGATTGCGGAAACCGCGGCGTTGCTCGTCGCGTCGGCGCCGAGCCCGTAGACCGTTTCCGTGGGGAAGGCGACGAGCTCGCCGGCCAGCAGCAGCGCCGATGCCGCCGGGTCGCCCGGTTGGAGCCGCCGGGTCACCGGCCAGTGCAGATGAAATGCGGGTTTTCCCAATTCGGCTTGGCATAGCGGAGCGCCGCGCCGTCCAGATCCGTCAGCCGCCCGCCCGCCGCTTCCAGCACGGCCTGGGGTCCGGCGGTGTCCCACTCCATGGTGCGGCCGAAGCGGGGGTACAGGTCGGCCACGCCTTCCGCCACGCGGACGATCTTCAGCGCCGAGCCGTAATTGGTGATTTTGGCGACCGCCTGTCCTGCCAGAAAGGCGCCCAGCCGCGCGTCGTTGGCGTAGTGGCGGGAAGCGAGCACGGTCAGCCCTTCCGCTGGCGGCAGGCGGGCGGCGATCGGCTCGGTGCCGGACGCGGTCTGCTTCCAGGCGCCGCGGCCGACGATGCCGCCGAACAACTCGCCCAACGCCGGCACGCCCACCACCCCCAGCACGGGCGCGCCGTGGCGCACCAGGCCGATGTTGACGGTGAACTCGTCATGCCCGGCGGCGAACTCCCGCGTGCCGTCCAGCGGGTCGACCAGCCAATACACGTGGGAGGCGTCGTGTTCGATGCCGGCGGCGGCTTCCTCCTCCGCGACGACGGGGATGTTTGGCGTGGCCTCCCGCAGCGCCGCCGCGATCAGCGCTTCGGCCTTGTGGTCGGCTTCGGTGACCGGGCTGTGGTCTTCCTTGCGCAGGGTCTCGAACCCGGCGGCGCGCACGGCCAGGATGACGGCGCCGGCCTGCCGGGCCAGGTCGGCGATCAGCGCGAGCAAAGCATCATCGTCCATGCTCGACATTATGCGGCGGGGCCTTGGCCTGGCAAACAAACCCGGCGCTGCTACAGTTGGCGTCGTTGCATCTCGTCGGGGTTTCCTCATGCTCGCCATCGACTTTGCCCAAGCCACCCTGCCGGCCGCCGGCGCGCTTGCGGTGCTGGTGCCGGACGGGGCGGCGCTTGCGGGCCTGGCCGCGACCGTGGACGGGGAAACCGGCGGCGCCCTGTCGCGTGCCTTGGCGGCGGCGAAGTTCACCGGCAAGAAAGGCACCACCTGCACAATCCTGGCGCCCGGTGCCGGCCTGTCCCGCATCGTCGCGATCGGGCTCGGCAAACCCGGTGAGCTGACGCCGCTGGGGATGGAGGAAGCCGGCGGCGCGGCGGCGACCGCCTTGGCCGGGGAAGCGCAGGCTGCCGTGGCAGTGGGCGACCTGCCCGCCGAGCATGCCGCGGCGGTGGCGATGGGCGCCGTGCTGCGCGCGTACCGCTTCGACCGCTACCGCACCAAGGAAAAGGCGGAAGACAAGCCGAAGCTCGCGACCCTGTCGATCCTGTGCGCCGACCCCGCCGCGGCCGCCGCGGCGTGGCAGCCGATGGCGGCGGTGGCGGAGGGCGTGTTCCTGGCCCGCGACCTGGTCAGCGAGCCGGCAAACGTGCTGTTCCCCGCCGAGATGGCGGATCGCTGCCTCGAGCTGGAAAAGCTCGGCGTGAAGGTGGAGGTGTTCGGCCCGAAGGAGATGGCCAAGCTCGGCTTCGGCATGCTGATGGGCGTGGCACTCGGCAGCGCGGTGGAGCCGCGCATGGTGGTGATGCGCTGGAACGGGGCCGCCAAGGGCAAGAAGAAGGGCGCCGCCAAATCGAAGCCGCTGGCCTTTGTCGGCAAGGGCGTGACCTTCGACACCGGCGGCATCTCCATCAAACCCGCGGGCGGGATGGAGGACATGAAGTGGGACATGGCCGGCGCGGGCGCCGTGGTGGGCGCGATGGCGGCGCTGGCCGGCCGCAAGGCGCGCGTGGACGTGGTGGGCCTGGTCGGGCTGGTGGAGAACATGCCCGGCCCCGCGGCCCAGCGCCCCGGCGACGTCGTCACCAGCTATTCCGGCCAAACGGTGGAGATCATCAACACCGACGCGGAAGGCCGCCTGGTGCTGGGCGACGTGCTTTGGTACTGCCAGGAGCGGTTCCAGCCCGCCTTCATGGTGGATTTGGCCACGCTCACCGGCGGCATCATCGTCAGCCTGGGGCATGAATATGCCGGCCTGTTCAGCAACGACGAGGCGCTGGCGCAGAACCTGCTGGCCGCCGGCTCGGCCTGGGGCGAGAAGCTGTGGCGCATGCCGCTGGGCGACGCCTACGACAAGATGATCCGCAGCGAGATCGCCGACATGAAGAACGTCGGCGGCCGCCCCGGCGGGTCGATCAGCGCCGCCTGCTTCATCCAGCGCTTCACCAACGGCGTGCCCTGGGCGCATCTGGACATCGCCGGCACCGCCTGGAGCACCAAGGATGCGCCGACGGCCCCGAAGGGCGCCACCGCGTTCGGCGTGCGGCTGATCGACCGGCTGGTGGCCGAGCATTACGAGACCGCCCTGCCGGAGGAGTGATGCGGGTCCGCATCGCGCCCGCTTCGCCGCACGGCCCAGTGGTGGAGCCGGTGGCGGTCGGGCGTTCGCGCCCCGGTTTCGCCGCCTGCGTCGGCGATGCGGCCTGGTTGCAGGATCGCTGGCTGGTGGCGCTGGGCGACGATGCCGAAACCGCCGGCGCGCTGGCGGCCACGCGGCTGGACGGCAAGCGCCGCGCCACGCTGGACGTTCGGTACCTGGCGCCGGAGGTGGCGACCGCCTTTGCCACCGGGCTTTGCCTGCGGGCCTGGCGCTTCGACCGGCTGCGCACGGTCAAGCACACGGGCGCATTGCGCCAACTGGACCTGCTGACGGATGCGCCGGGGCCGCTCCGCCGTGCCTGGCGGCGGCCAGCAGCCGTGCTGGCCGGGGTGGAACTCGCCCGCGACCTGGTGGCCGAACCGTCCAACACGCTGACGCCCGCCGGGTTCGTCGAGCGCCTGGCGCCGTTGGCGGAGGCGGGGGTCAGGATCGACGTCTTGAAGCGGCGCGCCCTGCGGGAGGCGGGGCTCGGCGCGCTGCTGGCGGTGGGCGGCGGGTCCGCGCATCCGCCCCGGCTGGTCGTGCTGCGCTGGAAAGGCACGACCGAGGCGGCGCCCCTGGTGTTCGTCGGCAAAGGCATCACCTTCGACACCGGCGGCCTGTGCATCAAGCCCGCCGCCGGCATGGAGGAGATGCGGGCCGACATGGCCGGTGCCGCCGCCTGCGTCGGCGCGATGCTGGCGCTCGCCACCCGCCGCTCCCCTGCGCCGGCCGCTGCGGTGCTGGCCTTGGCGGAGAACGCCACGGGCGGCGCCAGCTACCGCCCGGCCGACGTGGTGCGCACCGGCAGCGGCTTGTGCGTCGAGGTGGTGGACACGGATGCGGAAGGGCGCCTGGTGCTGGCGGACGCGCTTGGCTGGGCGGTGCGCCACCTGCAGCCCGCGGCGATCGTGGACCTGGCGACGCTGACCGGCAGCATCGTCGCCGCCTTGGGCGGGCAGATGGCGGGATTGTTCGACAACGACGCCGGGTTCGCCGCCCACGTCGCGGCGGCGGGCACCGCGGCGGGCGAACCGGTGTGGCGCATGCCGATCGGCGCCAGCCACCGGGCGGACCTCCATTCGGACATCGCCGATCTGCGGCATTGCGTGCCGGGGCGGGGCCAGCCGGATGCCTGCCACGCCGCCGCCTTCCTGCGCGAGTTCGTCGGCGCCACGCCATGGGCGCATCTGGACATCGCCGGCATGGAGGCCCGCGACGCGGCCTGTGTTCGGCACGCCGCCGGCCCGACCGGCTTCGGCGTCCGCCTGCTGGACCGGTTGGCGGCGCAATGCTTCGAAGACCCGCACCGGTGAGCGAGATCGGCTTCTACCACCTGACCCGGTCGACCGTGTTGCAGGCGTTGCCGAAGCTGCTGGGCCGCACGCTGGACGCCGGGCAACGCGCGGTGGTTCTGTGCGGCGACGCGGCGCGGCTGCGCGCGCTGGACGACGCGTTGTGGGCGAGCACGGACCCGGATTGGCTGCCCCATGGCAGCGCGCAAACCGGTGACGCGGAGTTGCAGCCGATCTGGCTGACCCTGGTGGCCGAGGCGCCCAATGGCGGCCGCTTCCTGTTCCAGTTGGACGGGGCGCCGGCCGACCACGCGCCATTTGACCGCGTGTTCGACCTGTTCGACGGGGGCGACCCGGCGGAGGTCGCCGCGGCCCGGCTGCGCTGGTCCGCCGCCAAGGCGGCCGGGCACCAACTGACCTATTGGCAGCAGGGCGAGCGGGGCTGGCAGAAAAAAGCCTGACGGACCGCTTCTCCGCGGCGGCACGGTCCGTTACATGCGCTGTATGGGACACGCCTGACCGTGCTGCGCTATGCTCTTTTCGCGGTTGCCGCCGCCATGGTGATCGCGGTCGCCTTCGTTCTGCTGCCGACCGGCAGCAGGCAGCGGCAGGAGCCACGCATCCTTTCGTCGAGCGACACCGCGCCGTCACCGGGCTTCGTGATCCATCCGGCGGACACGCCCGCGCCTGGCACACCACCCGCGTCGGCGACGCCGCCAGGCAACCCGGCGGATTTGGATGCGGTGATGCAGCGGCTGCGCGCGGCGGGGGCGAAGCCGGATAACACCGACACCCAGGCACAAACGGCGACGCCCTCGTCACCGGTCTCGCCCGCACCGCCGGGATCGGCCCCCCCGGCGGACCCGACAACTACGCCGCCGCCGGCCGCCACGCCGCCATCCCCGCCGCGCTGGGGCAGCGTAACGGGGCAGGGCACGCGCTGGCGGATGGCACGGTCCGGCAGCGGCTACACCGTGTCCATCGACCTCGGCAGTGGCCAGGTCGCGGATGTCCATGTGCTCCCGGCGTTCGGCAATTTGGACCCGGCATCCGTCAACCTCCGGGTCGATTACCTGCGGGACACCATCCTGAAGAACTTTTCCCACCAGTCCGGGACCTACAGCTTCGCCCGGGACGGATCGGTGTCAGTCGAACAGTAAGGCGGCGTTGCATTCTGTCGCATTTGGCAGGGCTGGCGCCACATCCGCGACACACAGTCGTGCGTAACCTGCGAGGGAGATAGTCGCAGGGAGCCGTCGGCATGCAGATCGTGCAGCACCAGCCCGCCCAGCCGATCATGTCGGCAGCAAGCTTCCTGTTTTCCGACGATCCGGCACGCTGCCCGGCCGCCATGGCCCGTTATCTGCGGCAAACCAACGGCGATGCCGCGTTTTGCTTCGCCCGCGCGATGCACGAGGACTCGGCCTGGGCGAACGAGGCGTGGGGCAGCTACTGGGCCGACGTGATGCGCCTGGTCTGACCCAGCCGGCGGGCTTGCCCCGTCGGATGGCGGCGGTCAGAACCGCCGCATGTCGCAGCCCGTCCCTCTGCCTGGCGCCAGGCTCCATCCGCTGCACCGGGCTTGGCGGCTGCTGCCGGCCGGGGCGCGGCGGGCGTTGCTGGCGCGGGGCACGGCCCTGCTCGCCCCGCGCCCCACGCAGCCGGCGCCCACCGCTCGGCATGGACTGATCGTTGCCGGGGAGTTGGCGCGCGCGTCCGGCCTGGGGGAAGGCGCGCGGCTGATGCTCGCCGGGTTGCAGGAGTTGGGCGTGCCGGGCTGGCCGCTGCGGGCCGGATTGCGCCTGCCGGGCGAGGCGGAGGACATCCGGCTGGACGCGGCGGGCACGCCGCCTCCCGGCGCGCCGCTGGTGCTGCACGTGAACGCGCCGCACGTCGCCGCCGCGTTGCTGCGGTTGCCGCGGGGCTTGCTGCGGGGCCGCCGCGTGATCGGCTGCTGGGCCTGGGAACTGCCGGTCGCCCCGGCGGATTGGGCCACCGGCGTGCGCTTCGTGCACGAGGTGTGGGCGCCGTCCCGCTTTACCGCCGCCGCGTTGGAGCCGTTGTTGCCCGGGCGGGTGCGCGTGGTGCCGTACTGCGTCGCGTCCCGGCCGCCGGTGCCGTCCGCGCTGGACCGCCAGGCGTTCGGGCTGGCGGCGGACGCGGTGGTGGTGCTGTGCTCGTTCAGCCTGGCTTCCTCCTTCGAGCGGAAGAACCCGCTGGCCGCGATCGCCGCGCATCGCGCCGCGTTTGGCGAGCGGGCGGACCGCATCCTGGTGATGAAGATCGGGCATGCCGGCCATTTCGCCGCCGATCTGCAGCGTTTGCGCGACGCCGCGTCCGGCGCGGCGAACATCCGGTTCGAAACACGGACGCTGCCGATCGCCGACAACCAGGCGCTGACCGCCTGCGCGGACATCGTGCTGTCGCTGCATCGCAGCGAGGGGTTCGGCCTGGTGCCGGCAGAAGCCATGCTGCTGGGCCGTGCGGTGGTCGCCACGAACTGGTCGGGCAACACCGATTTCATGGATGCCGACACCGCGTCCCTGGTGCCGTTTCGGCTGGTGCCGGCGGTCGACCCGCGCGGCGTGTTCCAGGCGCCCGGCGCGGTGTGGGCGGAAGCCGACATCCCCGCAGCGGCGGCCCAACTGCGCTGCCTGGCGGACGACGCCGCGGCGCGCACGGCGCTGGGCGCGCGCGCCCAGGCGGCGGTGCGGGTGCGGCTCGGGTCGGCCCCCTTGGCGGCGGCGCTGCGCGGGATCGGGCTGTGAGGCTGCTGGTTTGGCAGTGGGGGCGTCGCGGGGCCGGCCCGCGCTACGCCGTCGAACTGGCGCGGGCGCTGCGCCGCGTGCCCGGCGTCACCGTTGTGCTGTCGCTGGCAGAGGGGGCGGAGATCCTGGCGGGCGGCCTGCCGGACTGCGACCTGCCGGTGCCGACCTATAACGGCGCGGCCGGGTGGGCGCGCCGTTTGGCGGGCATCCCGTGGGCGGCGCCGGCGCTGGCGTGGCGGCTGCGTCCGTTGCAACTGGACGGCGCGCTGTGTGCCATGCCGGCGCCGCTGGACCTGCTCATGGCGGGGGCGCTGCGCCGCTCCGGCGTGCCGTATGCCGTGGCCGTGCACGACGCCGTTCCGCACCCGGGCGACATCCTGCCGATGCAGGCGGTGTTGCAGCGCCGGCTGCTGCGCCGGGCCACGGCGCTGGTGGCGCTGAGCGAGCACGTTGCGACCCAGTTGGCGCCGGCTGCCGCCGGGCGGCCGGTGTTGCGCAGCCGCTTGTCGCCGCTGGATTACGGCCGGGGCGGCAACCGCCCGATGGCGCATGGCGGCACGCTGCGCTTGCTGAGCTTCGGACGGCTGCTGCCGTACAAGGGGCTGGACCTGCTGGCCGAGGCGGTGCCCGCCCTTGGTGCGGTGGAGCTGCGGGTGGTCGGCACCGGGCCGGAAAGCCCTACCCTGGCGGCGCTGCGCCGCTTGCCCGGCGTCACGGTGGAGAACCGCTGGGTGCCGGAAGGCGAGGTGGGCGCGCTGCTGGCCTGGGCCGACGCGCTGGTGCTGTCGCACCGCGAAGCCAGCCAAAGCGGGGTCGCCGCCGCCGCCCTGGCCGCCGGGCGGTGGATCGTGGCAACCCGCGTCGGCGGCCTGGCCGAGCAACTGGCCGGCTCGCCGCTGGCCCGCTTGTGCGAGCCGGACGCAGCCTCCTTGGCGGCCGCCATCGGCAGCTTGTCGAGCGACCCGCCGATCGGGGACGCCGCGGTGGCCGACGCGGCTTGGCAGGGAAGCGTGGCGGCGCTTGCCATCCAGCTAAGCGGCTGGCTTCATCGCCGGTAATGCCGAACATGCCCTCTTTACCCTTCCGCCTGCGAGCCAGGCAGGTGCGGCGGTTGCGCGTTGCCACGGTTCGATGGCGCCGGCGCGGCCTTTTCGTGCTCGGCGGGATCGTCGTCGGGGCGGCGGCCTACGGCATCGCGTTGTTGGCGGACGGGGCGGGGGATGTGTTCCGTGCCTTGCTTGCGCGGCTTCCCTTTGCCGCCTTCCTGCTCACCCCGTGCGGGTTCGCGCTGTCGAGCTGGATCACGCGGCGCTTTTTCCCGAACGCGGGCGGCAGCGGCATCCCGCAGGCGATCGCCGCGCGGCAACTGCACGGGCTGGCGGCGCGCGAACGCCTGGTGTCCCTGCGCACCGCTGTCGGCAAGACGGTCCTCCTGCTGATCGGCCTGCTATGCGGCGCTTCCATCGGGCGCGAAGGCCCGACGGTCCAGGTCGGCGCCTCCATCATGTTCGCCGTTGGCCGGTTGTCCCCGCGGCGGCAGCCGGGCCTGATCCTGGCGGGCGCCAGCGCCGGCGTGTCCGCCGCGTTCAACACGCCGCTGGCCGGGATCGTGTTCGGCATCGAGGAGATGAGCCGGTCGTTCGAGGTCCGCACCAGTGGCACGGTGATCGGCTGCGTGATCGCGGCGGGCCTGACCTCCCTGGCCTTGCAGGGGGACTACACCTATTTCGGCACCACCCACGCCATTCTGGGGCCGTCGGTCCAAGGGTGGCTGGCGGTGCCGGTGCTCGGCATTGCCGGCGGGCTGCTCGGCGGCGGGTTCAGCCGTGCCCTGGTCCTGTTCGGCGGCGGCCTGCGTGGCCGGTTCGGCGCCGCGATCAAGCGCCACCCGGTGGTGTTCGCCGCCGGGTGCGGCCTGGTCGTGGCGGTGTGCGGCTGGTTCTCGGGCGAGACCGTGTTTGGGACGGGCTACGCGCAAGCGCGCGCGCTGGTGCAGGGGGACGGTGCCATGCCGGCCGGGTTCGGCCTGCTGAAGCTGCTGGCCACGGTCGCGTCATCCATCAGCGGCATTCCGGGCGGCATCTTCGCGCCGTCGCTGGCGGTAGGGGCGGGGCTCGGCGCCAACGCCGCCTGGCTGCTGCCCGCCGCGCCAGCGCAGGCGCTGGTGGTGCTGGGTATGGTCGCCTACTTCTCGGGTGTGGTGCAGGCGCCGATCACTGCCTTCGTGATCGTCGCGGAGATGACCAACGACCACGCCATGGTGGTGCCGTTGATGCTCACCTCGCTGATCGGGTCCATCGCGTCCCGGCTCGTGTGCCACGAGGGCGTGTACCATGCGTTGGCGCACAACTTCATCAATGCCGAGATCGTCCGCAGCGTCGGGGTGGACGCGCCGTCCGGCCCAAGCGCCTGACGCGCATGCCCGAGGAACCCGCCCGATGAAGCTGCCCACCCTGCCGTTCACCAAGGTCGATTGGGACATGCTGCCCGGCACGGAGCACAAGGGTGAGCCCGGCATGGCGATCTGGCGCACGCTGACCAATGGCGACGTGCGGATGCGCGTGGTGGAATACTCGCCCGGCTACGTCGCCGATCATTGGTGCGACCGCGGCCACGTGATCTACGTGCTGGAAGGCGAGCTGCAAACCGAGTTGCAGGACGGCCGCCGTTTCACCTTCGGCCCGGGCAGCGGCTACACCGTGTCCGATTTCGGCGATGCCGCGCACCGATCCTCCACGGTGACGGGGGCGCGGCTGTTCATCGTGGATTGAGGTCGATCACGTTCGCGCAGGATCGCAACTGTTCTTTGGTGCGGCACTTAAACCGTCCCGGGTCGCGCGCGCGCACGACCTGATCGGAGGATGAGCGTGTCAGACACATCCAAGCATACCACCGCCAACGAACCCGTCGCCGCGGTCGATCCCGGCGGGACGCGACCGACCAAGGCTGGAAGCCACAAGGGTGCGGCCAACCCGCCCGTTGAGGATAAGCAAACCGTGGTCAGCGGCGACCAGAACCAGCCGGCCGACAAGCGGGCCCGATAAGGTCGACAAGCCCCGATAGCGAGTGAAAGGAAGCTGTGATGGCGAACGACAAGCATGAAAAGGCGCTCGACCTGACCGAGCAGGCGTTGGAGAAGCTCACCGAAGGCGACGAGTCTGCCGCCGACAACCTGATCGCCGAAGCAAAGAAGCTGGATAAATCCGCCCCGACCGAAGTGTTGCGGGATCTGGACGAGGACGCTTCGACCAAGGGCTGACCGCCCGGCTTGCCCCGCCATCACGGACCCGACATGATCGGTCCGGATGGAGAGGGGATGCCGGTGGATCTCGGGGTAAGTGCGAAGCCGAGAGCCAGCCGGCTGCATACGGCCATTGCGGCGAACATCGGTGCCGCGCTCGAATGGTACGACCTCGTTCTCTATGCGCTGTTTGCCGTCGTGTTGGGGCGGCAGTTCTTTCCCAGTTCAGACCCAGCCACTTCGACACTGTTGAGCCTGGGGACGTTTGCCATCGCTTGGCTGGTCCGCCCGCTGGGTGCGATCTTCATCGGGGCCTATTCCGACCGGGTCGGCCGCAAGCCGGGGCTGACCTTGGCGGCCGGGCTGATGACGCTGTCCACGCTGGTCATCGCCGTGTTGCCGCCCTTTGCCGTGATCGGCGTTGCCGCACCGCTTCTTCTGATCATCGCCCGCATGGTGCAGGGCTTCTCCGCCGGCGGTGAGTTCGGCAGCGCAACCGCGTTGTTGGCCGAACAAGACCCGGCGCGCCGCGGCTTCTATGCCAGCCTGCAATGGGCGGCGTCGGGCTTCGCGGTGTTCCTCGCCTCCTTGTTCGCCTACCTGGTCAACGCTGCCTTGACCGCGGACCAGGTGGCGAGTTGGGGCTGGCGCGTCCCGTTTCTGTTCGGCCTGCTGATCGGCCCGGCCGCCGTGTACATCCGCACCCGGCTGGACGAACCGGAGGAGTTCCTGCGCGCCGAGCACACCGACACGCCCTTGCAGGAAGCGGCGGCGTCGGACAAGGCGCGCATCCTGGTCGGCGCCGGGATCGTGGCGGCCGGCGCGTGCGGCAGCTACCTCAACACGTATATGCCGGTGTTCGCCTTCACCAAGCTGGGCCTGCCTGCCTCCACCGCGCTGCTGGGCACGGTCGCGGCCGGCATCGTGAACACCCTGCTGCCCCCCGTGTTCGGCCACCTGTCGGACCGGATCGGGCGCACCAAGGTCATGGCGATCGCAGGCGTGCTCGGGCTGGTGATCATCTACCCGCTGTTTCGCTGGCTGGTCGCGTCGCCGTCCGTCGCCACGCTGGTCAGCATCCAGGCGCTGATCGCGCTGGTGTTCTATTGCGGCTACTACGCGACGGTGCCGGCGGCGCTGGCGGATCTGTTTCCGACGCGGCGGCGCACGACGGGCGTGTCGATCAGCTACGTGCTGGCGCAGGTGGCGTTCGGCGGGGTGACGCCGCTGGTGGTCGGCTGGATCGTCACCACCACCGGGGATCCGACCAGCCCCGGCCTCTACCTCAGCGCCGTGATGGTGCTGAGCCTGGTGTGCCTGGTGCTGGCACGGCGGCTCGGCGTGCCATGACTGGTTTCCGGAGGCCGCCAACCCTATAAGCCTGCTGCGGTTTCGCGAAGGAGCCTTGGGCATGGCCGACACCACGACGAAGCCGGCGCGTCGGCTTGCTCCCGTGCTGCTGGCGGCGGTGGCGGCCTTGCTGGTGGTGGCCGGCGTGGCGGTGTGGGTGTTCGGCACCCCAGGGCCGGTGCAGGAAGCGGCGGCGATCGGCGGCCCGTTCACCCTGGTTGACGGGGCAGGCAAGACCGTCACCGACCGGACGTTCCGCGGCAAATACATGCTGGTGTATTTCGGTTACACCTTCTGCCCCGACGTGTGCCCGACCACGCTGAACGACGTGGCCCAAGCGATCGACAAGCTCGGCCCGGCGGCGGACAAGCTGCAACCGCTGTTCATCACGGTCGATCCCGCTCGCGACACGCCGGACGTGGTGCGGCAATACGCCGCGGCGTTCAGTCCGAAGCTGACCGGGCTGACCGGCAGCGCCGCGCAGATCGCGACGGCGGCGAAGGAGTACCGCGTGTATTACGCCCCCCATAAGACAGGCCCTGGCCCGAACGACTACACGATGGACCACAGCTCCATCCTGTACGTGATGGACCCGACCGGTCGTTTCGCCGGGGTGATCCGGGCGGATGAGGGTGCGGACGCGATGGCAGCCGACCTCAAGAAGTATCTGTCGTAGCGGCGGGGAGGCAGGCGCCCGCCGCTCACCGGCTCAGCCTCCGGTCAGCTCGTCCTCCAGGAATTCCAGCTCGCCGCGGGCATCCTCCTGCCGCCGCGCGGCTTCCAGCCGGCGCAGCTCGACCCGGCGGATCTTGCCGCTGATCGTCTTCGGCAGGTCGGCGAATTCCAGCCGCCGGACGCGCTTGTACGGCGCCAGCCGGGCCCGCAGATGTGCGAAGATGCTGGCGGCGGTTTCGCCGTCCGGCGGGAAGCCCGGCGCCAACAGCACGAACGCCTTGGGCAGCGCCGTGCGGGTGGGGTCCGGCGAGGGCACGATGGCGGCCTCGGCCACCGCCGGGTGCTCGATCAGCACGCTTTCCAGCTCGAACGGGCTGATCCGGTAGCCGCTGGATTTGAACACGTCGTCCGCCCGGCCGACATAGGTGAGCGAGCCATCCGGGTTGCGCAGCGCGGTGTCGCCGGTGCGATACCAGCGCCCGTCCACGCCGCGCAGCGAGCCGTCTTCCGCCTGGTAGCCGTCCATCAGCCCGAGCGGCCGGGGTGCCAGGGACAGCGCGATCTCCCCTTCGGTCGCTTCCCGCCCATCCGGGTCCAGCAAGGCGACGTGGTAGCCGGGCAGCGGCCACCCCATCGACCCCGCCTGCGCCGTGCGGCCGGGCGTGTTGGCGATCTGCAAGGTCGTTTCGGTTTGGCCGTAGCCGTCGCGGATCGTCAGCCCCCAGGCGCGCTGCACCTGCTCGATCACCTCGGGGTTCAGCGGCTCCCCGGCGGCGAGCGCTTCGCGCAAATGCACCCGCGCGGTGGCCAGGTCCTCCTGGATCAGCATGCGCCACACGGTGGGCGGGGCGCAGAACGTGGTGACACGCGCGCGGTCAAGCACCTCCAGCACGCCGCGCGCGTCGAACCGCGCCTGGTTCAGCACGACGATGGTGGCGCCGGCGATCCAGGGCGCGAAGAAGCTGCTCCAGGCATGCTTGGCCCAGCCGGGCGAGGAGATGTTCAGGTGCACGTCGCCTGGTTGCAGCCCGATCCAGTACATCGTCGACAGGTGCCCGACCGGGTAGCTTTGGTGCGAATGCAGCACGAGCTTGGGCTTGGCGGTGGTGCCGGAGGTGAAATACAGCAGCAGCGGGTCGGTCGCCCGGGTTTCGCCGTCGGGGGTGAAGTCGGCCGGGTGCCCGTCGGCATCCTCGTAGCGGTGCCAGCCGGCCGCCCCGCCCACCGCGATGCGGGTGAAGCCGTCGCCCAGGGCGGCGAAGCGCGGGGCATGTTCGCCGGCGACGATGGCGTGGCGAACCCGGCCGCGGTCGAAGCGGTCGCGCAGGTCGTCCTCCGTCAGCATCGTGGTGGCGGGCACCACCACGGCGCCCAGCTTGCAGCAGGCCAGCATCGATTCCCACAGCGCCGGCACGTTGCCCAGCAGCAGCAGCACCCGGTCGCCGCGGCGCACCCCCAACTGGCGCAGGTGGTTCGCCACCTGGTTGGACCGGGCCGCCATCGCCGCGAAGGACACGCTGCTGTCGTGATCGCCCGGCCCGATGAAGCGCAGCGCCGCCGCGTCGTTGCCGCGCGCCATGCGGTCGAAATGGTCCAGGGCGAAGTTGAACCGTTCCAGCACCGGCCAGCGGAATGCCGCCCGCGCGGCGTCGATGTCCGTCCGATGGGTGAGCAGCAGGTCCCGCGCAGCCAGAAAGGCGTCGGCATCGGCCATGGTCGTTTCCCTTTGTTCCCGTTGCAGCGACGCTAGCAGAGCGGCGTTTTCGCCCCAACCGCTACGGCAAGGCTGGTGGAGCCTGCACCATCCGCTATTCTCCTCCGCAACGAAGGAGACGGGTGGATGAGCGCCGGACGACAATCAAAGCTGCTGGGCGTGCTGCGCGTGTCGAGCGGCAACTTCCTCGAACAATACGATTTCTTCGTGTTCGGGTATTTCGCCGCCGCGATCGGCCGCACCTTCTTCCCGCAGGGCAACACGGCCAACGGCGACTTCGTGTCGCTGATGTTCGCCTTGATGACCTTTGGCGCCGGCTTCCTGATGCGCCCGCTGGGTGCGCTGGTGCTGGGTGCCTATATCGATGCGCATGGCCGTCGCGCCGGGCTGCTGCTCACCCTCGCGCTGATGTCGGTCGGCACGCTGGCGGTGGCGGTGGTGCCGAGCTACGCCTCCATCGGCCTGGCCGCGCCGCTGCTGGTGGTGATCAGCCGGCTGATCCAGGGCTTTTCGGCGGGGGTGGAGCTGGGCGGCGTGTCCGTCTACCTGGCGGAGATCGCGACGCCGGGCAACAAGGGCTTCTACGTGGCCTGGCAGTCCGGCAGCCAGCAGGTGGCGGTAATCTTCGCAGCGCTGCTGGGCGTGGTGCTGAACCAGGTGCTGGGGGAGGCCGCCATGGGGTCCTGGGGCTGGCGCATCCCGCTGCTGATCGGCTGCGCCATCATCCCGTTCCTGTTCGTGCTGCGGCGCTCCCTGGAAGAAACGGAAGCATTCCTGACGCGCCCCCATCGCCTGAGCGCCCGGGAGATCGTCGCCTCGATGCTGGCGAATTGGCGCATCGTCGGGCTGGGCATGATGATGGTGGTGATGACCACGGTGTCGTTCTACCTGATCACCGCCTACACGCCGACCTTCGGCCGCCAGGTGCTGAAGCTGGACTCGATCGACGTGTTGATCGTGACGGTGTGCGTGGGGCTGTCGAACCTGTTCTGGCTTCCCGTGTCCGGCGCGCTGTCCGACCGGATCGGCCGGCGCCCGCTGCTGATCGGCACGGCCGTGCTGGCGATCGTGACCGCCTACCCGGTGATGACCTGGCTGGTGGCCAGCCCGTCCTTCGCCCACCTCCTGGTGGTGGAGCTTTGGCTCAGCTTCATCTACGGCTGCTACAATGGCGCCATGGTGGTGTACCTGACCGAGGTGATGCCGGCGGAGGTGCGGACCTCCGGCTTTTCACTAGCCTACAGCCTGGCCACGGTGGTAGGCGGGATGACCCCGGCCATCTGCACCGCGCTGATCGCGGAGTTCGACAACAAGGCGGCGCCCGGCGCTTGGATGGCGCTGGCCGGCGTGGTGGGGCTGGGCGCGGTGCTGCTGATCGGCCGCGTTGCGACGGCGTCCCGTCGGGAGGTCCATGCCTGATCTTCCCTGGACGGGCCAGGCAACGGAAAGTCCTCGTCTGGGTACGGCACCCGAATTTCGCGGATCTCCCTCTCCCGCCGGCGGGAGAGGGTTCCAACGGGTGGCGCTAACCCTCTCCTAAGGGGAGAGGGAAGACGTGGGTTAAGCGCGGCCGTGGCGTAGGCGGCGATGGGAGGAAGGCGTCGCTGCCGGGATGGCGTGGTGATGGTGGCGGCTGGTGGCGTAGTGGCCGAAGCTCGGCACCGGGCTGTCGGGCGCCTCGGCAACCTCGTCATACGCGGTGTCGATCACGCGGCCGCGCAGGTCGCGTGGGGCGGGGTTCAGCGCCGGGAGGGGGGCGCTGTGGTCGTTGGCGGCGACCATCGTGCCGCGGTCCGGACGGTTGTAGATGAAGCCGAACGTCGGGTAGATGCTGCCGTACTCGCCGCTATGGCCCAGCGCCACGCGAACGGCGCTCCAGTCATTGCCGGGCGACACGTCCACGACGGAGATGTCGCGGCTGATGCCGCCGCGCACCGCGCCGGGGCCGCCCCAGTTGGCGTGGTCGATCTCGATGGTGCGGCTGTCCACGACCTGGTTCACCACGGCCACGTGGCCCATGTGCATCGCACCGTTGGCGCGGAAGTTGAGCACGCTGCCGGCCTCGGGGCGGTTGCCGCGGGCATACACGCCGGCCGCATTGTCCCACCAGGCGCTGGCGTTGCCCGAAAGCTCGATCCCGGTATCCGCGCGGGCGAACGTCACGCACTGGATGCCGCCGCCGCTATGCCCGCTGCTGGCGTAAGACCCGCCGCCGAACCGGCCATGCGTGCGGCCGCCATGCCGCTCGCCGAAATGGCTGACGTTCCGTTCGGAGAACCGCTCCACGCTGCCGTGCCGCCCGGTGCTGAACGCGATGGGCGTGCCATGACCACGCGTCAGGCCGTGCGACGCCCCTTCATGGGCCGCCCCGCGCCCCTCATGCCCGCCATGGGACCGGGCTTGCGCCGCGCTTCCAAAGCCCAAGGCCAAGGCGGCACCGATGGCGAGAACCCGGATTTGGGCGGCTGCGGTCATATCGACTCCCTCATGAGTTCACCAGATCGTGAGGGAGGCGGTAGCAAGCGGCGCGTCGGGCTGGCAATCCAACTATGTCAGTTTGTTGCAGCCAGCCCGCCAGACTAACGGAACAGAGCGTCCAAGAGGCCGAGTTTTCCGACTGAAGTCCTATTCACGTAGTCGTGATGGAACCGCATCGACCTGAAATGGCGGCGGTTCCATCACTGGCATGGCTACTTGCAGGCGGTAACCATGATCTCCACCAGCAGCCGCGGATCGGCCATGCTGGCTTCCACGCAAGCGCGGGCGGGGGCGCCGCCTTCCGGCAGCCAGGCGGACCAGATCTTGTTCATTGCATCGCGGTCGCGGATGTCCTTCAGCCAAATCTGCGCCTGGAGCATCCGGGTCTTGTCTGTGCCATGCGTTTCCAGCGCAGCGTCGATGGCGGCCAGCACCTGGGTGGTTTGCCCGGCCACGTCCTGCGACGTGTCGTCGGCGGTCATGCCGGCAAGGTAAACGAAGTTATGGTACTCGACGGCCTTGGCCAACACCTTGTTGGCATCGGTGCGGGTGATCTTGCTCATGAAGGCGCCCTTCTTGCTGCGGAGGGCGCCTTGTAGCAGCGCCTCGCTAGAAGGGCGACAAGGTCGTGGTGTCCCGACCGCCCGGGGAAGCCGGCGGCGCCGAAGCGCCCAAGGGAGCGCTGGTCGACGCCGCCCGGCCCGGCGCGCCCGACGCATCCAGGCAGGATGCCAGTTGCGTGTCGTAATTGTAGCGCTGGGTCAGCCCGCGCGTGGTCACGCCCGGGTCACCGGAGGTGGAGAACGGCGTATCGACGGTGCTGCGCTCCGACAGCAGATAGCGGTTCTGCCGATCGAACGACTGGTTCGTGCTGGCCCGGCAGGAGGCAAGGGCCGCGGCGTTGGCCCGGCTGGCCGAGGTCGGGGGCGCCGGCGTGCATGCGGGGGCGAGCAGGACGAGCAGCAAAGGTAGATAGGCGCGAGGCATGGCAGGCTCCGGAAGAATCGCTGTCTGGCGTGATGCCGAAGATGGACCGGACCCCGCCGGCTGTCACCCAGGCAGATCGGCCAGGCTCTCCACAGTGTCGAAATCGCGCAACACTGTGTCGTCGATGGCGATCTCCGCCACCGCGTCCGCGTGCTGGCGCAGCAGCGCCCGGGCGCCGGTATCGCCACGCAACGCCATCATGGCCGGAAAGTAGCGGCGGTCCCACAGCACCGGGTTGCCAAGCTGGCCGGCATGGGTGGGGACGACGATGCTGCGCCCTTCCTCCGGGTCGTAGCTGTCCACCAGCCGGTCGACCGTGGCGGCGGTTACCAGGGGCATGTCGCCCAGCACCACCAGCGCCGCCGCGGTGGACGCCGGCACCGCTGCCAGGCCGGCGCGCAGGCTGGCCGACAGCCCCTCGGCGTAGTCGGCCGCGGCAATGAAGGAGACCGGCCGGTTGGCCAGCGCCGCCTGCACCTCCGCCGCGCGATGCCCGGTGACCACCAGCACCGGCCGGGCGCGGCTGGCCAACAGGCTGTCCACCACCCGCGCCACCATGGCACGGCCGGCGGCATCCTCCACCAGCAGCTTGTGCCGGGGCGCCATGCGGCTGGACCGGCCGGCTGCCAGCACCACCGCGGCCACCCCGTGCGGGGCCGCTCCGGCAGTGGCGCGGGCGCGGGGCAGGGGGCGCGCGGTCACGTCCTTCAACAAGCCGCCTACGCCCATCGCGGCGATGGTCCCCCCGGTGACCGGCAGGCCGGCGGCGAGGCGGTGCAGCACCAGGTCGATGCCGTTGGGCTTCGGGCTGCGGGCGCAGCCGGGCAGCACCAGGGCGGGCAGGGTGCCGATGCGGCCCAGGCAGATCAGGTTGCCGGGGTCCACCGGCATGCCGAAATGCAGGATTTCCCCGCCGGCGGCCACGATCCCTGCCGGCCCCACGTCCCGCCGGTCCACCACCGCCGAGGCGCCGGCCACCAGCAGCAAATCCGCCCCGTCCTCCAGCAGGCTGCGCAGGGCGGCGGCAATGGGCGCGGTCTGGTGCGGGCATTGCAGCGCCGGCAGCAGGGTGCCGCCGACCCCGACCACCCGCGTTTGCATGGCCGCCACCGTGCCGTCGATCACCGACTGCTTCAGCCCGGGCAGCGTGCTCAGCACCAGGCCGACCCGCAAGGGGCGCCAAGGCTGCACTATCATCGCGCCGCCGGCACAGGCGGTGACCGCCTGCGCCAGCGTGGTGCCGGGCAGGGCGAACGGGATGATCTTGATCGTCGCCACCATCTCGCCCGCCGCGACGGGGGTGGCGTCCGGCAGAGTGGCAACCGTGACCGCCTCGTCCACCGCGTTCAGCGCGTCGATGCGGGCGCGGTCGGCGCGCAGCAGCCCGGCGGCGGCGGCCACCAGATTGACCCGGCCGGTCGCCGCCCGGGTCATGTTCAGCCCCGGGCCAAGCAGGGCGGTGGCGACCCGGCGCGCGGCCGCATCCTCGCCCACGTCGCCGGGCTCCATGCGCGCCGCCACCACCGGGTCCAGCCCGGCGGCCCGCAGCCCGGCGATGCCGGCCGCGTCCAGCACCGAGCCTTTCTTCAGCACCTGGCCGGGCACGCGGTGCGTGTGGGCGAGCACGGCGCCCTCCGCCTCGGCCAGCGGCGTCGGTCCAAAGATCACGCGGGCGTGGCGCCGCGGCGGATGGCAACGATCTCCGCCAGGATGGACAGCGCGATCTCCGGCGCCGTCACTGCCCCGATGTTCAGCCCCACCGGGCCGCGGATGCGCGCCAGGGCGTCCTCGCCGTGGCCCAGTTCGCGCAGCCGGTCCAGCCGCTTGGCGTGGGTGCGGCGGCTGCCGAGCGCGCCGACGTAGAAGGCCTGCGACTTCAGCGCGCGGTCCAGCGCCGGGTCGTCCAGCTTGGGGTCGTGCGTCAGCGTGACGATCGCGGTGCGGCTGTCCGGGCGCAGCGCGTCCAGCGCCTCGTCCGGCCAGTCGGTCGACACGGTCACGTTGGGAAAGCGCTCGGGGCTGGCAAAGGCGCGGCGCGGGTCCGCCACGGTGATGCCGTAGCCGAGCTGCGCCGCCAGCGGCACCAGAGCCTGGGCGATGTGCACCGCGCCGACGATGACGATGCGGGCCGGCGGATTGTAGGCGTGGAGGAACCAACTAGCCCCCTCCACCTCCTGCACGCCGCTCTTTTCCGTGCCGAGCGCGCGGGTGGCCGCGTCGCTCAGCGCCGGAAAGGTCGGGTCCGGCAGCAGGACCTGCTCGCCATCCGGCAGCCGGGTCGCCAGCACGACGGGCTGGCCGGCCTGGCGGGCCTGCTGCACCGCGTCCAACACGGATTGCTTCACGCCAGGGCTTCCACGAACACCTTCAGCTTGCCGCCGCAGGCCAGCCCGACTTCCCAGGCACGCTCGTCCGTGATGCCGAAATCCAGCAGTTGCGGCGGTCCGCCCGCCATGGTGGCCTGCGCCGCGTCCGCCACCGCGCCCTCGATGCAGCCGCCGCTGACGGAGCCGGCCATGCGGCCCGATGCGGTGACTGCCATCTGGCTGCCCGGCGGCCGCGGCGAACTGCCCCAGGTTTCCGTCACGGTGGCCAGCGCCACGCGCTCGCCCTCCCGCAGCCAGCCGGCGGCGACGGACAGGATGTCTTCGGCTTCGGTCATGCAGCGGACTCCCAGGAGCGGCCCCGCGCCGGTGCCGGGCGGGACAGCGAGGTGATCAGGGCGCGCAGGCTGGCGATGTTGTGGACGGGCCGGAACTCGTCCACGTGCGGCAGCATGGCGCGGATGCCCTGTGATTTCGGTTCGAACCCGTCCCAGCGCAACAGGGGGTTGAGCCAGATCAGGCGGCGGCAGGATTTATGCAGCCGCTCCATCGCTTCCGGCAGGCCGTCCGCCCCGGCGCGGTCCAGCCCGTCCGTCACCAGCAGCACCACGGCGCCCTGGCCCAGAACGCGCTTGGCCCATTGCCGATTAAACTGCGCGATCGTGTCGCCGATGCGCGTGCCGCCGGACCAATCCGGCACCAGGGCGGCCACGGCGGCGAACGCGGCCTCCGGATCGCGGTGGCGCAGTTGGCGAGTGATGTTGGTCAGCCGGGTGCCGAACAGGAACACGCTGACCCGGTCCCGGTCGTTCGCCACGGCATGGAGGAAGTGCAGCAGCACCTGCGCGTAACGGCCCATGGAGCCGGAGATGTCGCACAACACCACCAGCGGCGGCGGCCGCACGGTGCGTTCCGCCCGCGCCAGGTCGATCAGCTCGCCGCCATGGCGCAGACCGGCGCGCAGGGTGGCGGCCATGTCGATGCGGCTGCCATGCGCGGCCGGACGGGTGCGACGGGTGCGGCGCAGGTCCAGCGGCAAGTGGAGCTTGCGGATTTCCGCCCGGGCGGCGGTGATCTCGGCGGCGCCCATCGCCTCGAAATCCATGGTTTGCAGGCGTTCGGTGTCGCTGACGGTGAGGACGGCGTCGATCTCCGGCGCGTCCTCGGTTTCCCGACGGTCGCGCCGCTCGTTGAACGCTTCGGCCACGCGGCGGCTGCCGGGGGCGGGGCGCGTGTCCTGCCGCGGCGCCTTGTCGCCCAGCAGGGCCATGGCGGCGTCGAACTGCGCCGCGTCCGGGTCGCGCCAGAACAGGTCGAACGCGCCGTCGAACACCTCCGCCTGCTCGTGCCGGTGCACCATGGTGGCGCGCAGGGCAGTGCGGACGTCCGCCCGCGACGCCACGCCGACATGCTCCAGCGCCGCCACGGCGGACAGCATGTCCGCCGGCCCGACCGGCAGGCCGGCACGGCGCAACAGCCTGGCGAACTCCAGCACGTTGACGGCCAAGGCGCCGGAAGGAGGGTTGGTGGGGATCGATCGGGCCTTTGCGAGTTCCAGGAGCCGGTATCGGGTGTATCACCTCGCCAGCTTCCGCGGAAACCGGGCGAGACTCCCGCCACCCGTCAACGTCAGAGAGAGTTTTGGTTCGGGACCCTTCCGCGGCGGCTAAACGACCTTCCCAACCGGGGTTCGACGGGGTGCAGGGGCTGCGGGCATTGGCCGCGACGGCGGTCGCCCTGCTCCACGTCGGCGACGAGGCCGGGGCGCTGGCGGGCACGCCCGGCCAGGCGCCGTACCGCCTGCTCGACGCGGTGCCGCTGGATGCCGGGGTGGATTTGTTTTTCGTCGTGTCCGGCTTCGTCATGGTGTGGGCGTCGTGGGACGCCTTCGGGCGGCTGGCCTCGGTCGGGCCGTTCGCGTGGCGGCGGCTGCTGCGGATTGCCCCGCTGTATTGGCTGCTCACGGCGGCCACCGTGCTGGCGGCGGCGGCGGCACCCAGCTCGCTCAGCGACGGGGCGCAAGGCGGGTGGGGCTACATTGCCGCCTCCGTGGCGTTCCTGCCGTGGCGCCGGGCCGACGGGTTCATCCAGCCGGTGCTCCGGCTCGGCTGGACGCTGGAATACGAGATGCTGTTCTACGCGGTCGTCGCCTGCGCGTTGCCGCTGCGGCGGCGGGCCGGGCTGGCGGCGATCCTGGCGATGATCCTGGCGGCGATTCTTGCGGGGCAGGCGGTGCCCTTCGCGTCCGCCCCGCTGGTGTTCTGGACGGACCCGATCGTGGGGGAGTTCGCCTTGGGCGTGCTGGTCGCGGTCGCCGCCCGGCGGGGCCGGCGGGGCGGTTGGGCCAGCCTGGCGCTGCTGCTGGCGGCCACCGCCCTGATCGCCGCGACCGGGGTGGTGCCGCGCCCGCTGGCCCGCGGCATCCCTGCCGCGCTGCTGGTGTTCTGCGCGCTGTCCTGGCGCAGCGTGCCGCGCTGGCTGGTGCTGCTGGGGAACGCGTCCTACGCGTTATACCTCGTTCACCCGTTTCCCATGCGTGCGCTCCGCATCGGCTTCGCCCATCTCGGATGGCGGGCGGCGGCCCCGCTCTACCTTGCGGTGACGATGGCGACCTGCCTGGGCCTGGCGGTCGCCCTGCACCTCCTCGTGGAGCAGCCCATCCTGCGCTGGGGCCGACGCTGGCGGAGGAAGCCCGCAACAAAGGCTGACGCGCCGGCAATACGGGAGTAAGGCTGACGCATGCCGCCTCCCAATGCCGCCGTCGCGCCCGCCACCGCCGCCCCTGCCCGGGCCGCCTACTCCCACCAGCAGATCTTGCGCGTCATCTCCGGCATCCTGCTGTGCATCCTGCTGGCGGCGCTGGACCAGACGGTGGTCATCCCGGCGGTGCCGGCGATCGCGGCGGAGCTGAACGCGTTCGGCCACCTGTCCTGGATCGTGTCGGCGTATCTGCTGACCTCCACCGCCGCCACGCCGATCTACGGCAAGTTGTCCGATATCTACGGTCGGCGCGCGTTGCTGCTGCCTGCGTTGGCACTGTTCATCGTGGCGTCCATCCTGTGCGCGCTGTCGCAAACCTTGTTTCAACTGATCATCTTCCGCGGCCTGCAAGGGCTTGGCGGTGCCGGGCTGATGGCGATGGCGCAGGCGGCGATCGCCGACGTGGTGTCCCCGCGGGAGCGCGGGCGCTACCAGGGCTACATGGCGGCGATGTGGGGCGTGGCCTCCGTGGCCGGGCCGGTGGTGGGCGGCTGGGTCACGGACCATCTGTCCTGGACCTTCGTGTTCTGGATCAACGTGCCGCTGGGCGTGGCGGCGATGTGGCTGTGCAACCGCGCGCTCAAGATGCTGCCGGCGCGTAACCTGAGCGCCCGCATCGACTATGTGGGCGCGATGCTGCTCACCGCCGGGGTGACGTGCTTCCTGTTGGTGCTCAGTTGGGGCGGCACCGAATATCCCTGGCTGTCCCCCGTCGTCCTGGGCCTGATGGCGGCGACGGTGCTGCTGTTCATCCTGCTGGTATGGAACGAGAGGCGCGTTACCGACCCAATCCTGCCGCCGCGCATGTTCGGCGAGCCGGTGTTCACCCGCGGGGTGATCCTGTCGTTTCTGACGGGCAGCGCGTTGCTGGGCACCACGTTCCTGCTGCCGTTGTTCTTCCAGTTGGAACGCGGCGTGGATGCTTCGGCGTCCGGCCTGTTGATCATGCCTTACCTGGTGTTCAACGTCCTCGGCGCCTATATCGGTGGCCAGCTTTCCCGGCGGTTCGGGCGAACCAAGGCCACCATCGTCACGGGCCTTGCGGTGACCTGCATCGGCTTCGTCATGCTGTCATTCGCCGGGCCGAACACGCCCCTCACGGTGGTGATGGGCGCCATGGCGCTTTCGGGGGTCGGCTTGGGCGTGTGCATGCCGAACACGCTGGTCATGGTGCAGAATGCGGCGGAGGTGCGGGATGTCGGCACCGCAACCGGCGCCCTGCTGTTCCTGCGGTCGATGGGTGGGGCGTTCGGCAGCACGCTGGTGGGCGCGCTGTTGACCGGTGCGTACACGCTGCGTATCGCGGCGTCCGGCTTTCCGCAGGCGGGCGGCGACCTGTCGGCGGTCAAGCCCGGCGGCATCCTGGCCATGTTGGGTCAGGCGGCGGAGGCGGCCGGGATCACGGCGCTGTCCTCCGGCTTCCGCTATGCCTTCGGGGCGTTGCTGGCGCTGTTCGTCGTGGCGCTGATCGTGGCGTTGGGCTTGCGGGACATCCCGCTGCGGACGGTGTCGGCCGGCGCGCCGGACCAGCCGTCCGCCTTGGGTCACTGACGCGCGGTCAGCTTCGCGTCGGGGTGATCGGGGCGCAGTTGGTGCGGCCGGACATCACGCAATCCTGGATGCGCGAGTCCGCTCGGATGTGCTGCACCAGCCACCATCCGCCCGCGACCAGGACCACCACCACGATCAGCGCCACCAGGGCGCCGCGGTTCGAGCCTGCCGGTTCATCCATCATGCAGCCTTCCTCCCCCGTCGATCACCGGCCTTCCTTAGCGCCGATTGGGAGTTGTGTTGACAGGCGCGCGGTTTGCCCGGCCATAACGCGGCATGCGGGCGATCTACCCTTTTCTGCTGATGGCCAGCCTGCTGCTGCCCGGCGCGGCACGGGCGGCGGACCGGTATTTCACCACCAGTGACGGCGTCCGGCTGCATTACATCGAGGCCGGGCCGAACTTCGCGCCCACCCTGGTCTTCGTGCCGGGCTGGACCATGCCGGCCTGGATCTTCGGGCGCCAGATCGCCTTCTTTTCCCGCGACTACCACGTGGTGGCGCTTGACCCGCGCGGCCAGGGCGACAGCGACGCGCCGCCCGGCGGATACGAGCCGTTCCGACGCGGCGCCGACATCGGCGACCTGATCGCGGCGCTGGGCGGCCGGCGCGTGCTGCTGGTCGGCTGGTCGCTCGGCGTGCTGGACAGCCTGGCCTACGCGCACGAGGCGGGCGACGGCAAGTTGCTGGGCCTGGTGCTGATCGACAACTCGGTTGGCGAGGATCCGGCCCCGTCGGCCGGCCCCCGCGTGGCGTCCCCGCGGCAACCCCGCGCGTCCCGGGAGGCGGCGATGGCGCGCTTCGTCCGCGGCATGTTCCACCGCCCGCAGGACGAGGGCTTTCTGGAGCAACTCACCGACACCGCCCTGCGCACGCCGCCGGACGCCGCGGCCGCGCTGCTGTCCTACCCGGTGCCGCGCAGCTTCTGGCGCGAGGGGGTCTACACCGTGCGCAAGCCGATCCTGTACATCGTGACCCCCCGGCTCACCGGCCAGGCGGAGAACCTGCAGAACCGCCATCCGGGCGTGCAGGCCGACGTTTACGCGGATGCCGGCCACGCCCTGTTCATCGACGACAGCGACCGGTTCAATGCGGAAATGCTGAACTTCATCCGGACGGAGGTCCGGCCGTGACCCGGGCGCGGCTGCTGCCGCTGTTCCTGGTGTCCGGCGCCGCCGTGGGGTTTGAGACCGCGCTGACCCGCTACTTCGCCGTCGCGAAATGGTCGGAATACGGCTACTGGGTGATCTCCATCGTCATGGTGGGGTTCGCGTTCAGCGGCGTGGCGATGGCGCTGGGGCGGCAGGCGGCGCTGCGCCATCAGCGGCTGCTGCTGTCCTGGCTGCCGGTGGCGCTGGTGGTGGCCGCGGCGGCCGGGTTCTGGGGCGTTACCGCCAACCCGTTCAACCCGCTGCAACTGCAAAACGCCGCCACGTATGGGCCGCAGATCGCCAACATCGCGCTGTATTACGCGGTGCTGCTGCCGTTCTTCTTCCTGACCGGCATCTACATCAGCCTATGCTTCGTGCTGAACGACGACCGGGTGGCGCGGGTTTACGGCGCGGACCTGCTGGGCGCCGGCGCCGGGGCGGCGCTGGTGCTGGCGCTGATGTTCGTCGTCCACCCGTTCCTGCTGGTGCCGGTGCTGCTGGTGCCGCTGGCGGCGGCCACCTGGTTCGGCCCGGTGCGGCGGGCAGGCCTCGTGGGGCTGGCCGCGCTGGCCGTGTGCGAAGCGGCGCTGCTGCTCGGCAGCCAAGCCGGCTACAACGACTTCAAGGCGATCTATGCCCCGCTGCACGTGCCGGACAGCCGCGTGCTGGCGGAGGTGAAATCACCCCGCGGGCTTTACGTCCTGCTGGATGACTTCACCGAGCGGGTCGACACCGACGTGTCCAACGATCTGGGCCTGTTGAAGGTCCCGGGGCCGCCACAGACCTTTGGCCTGTATCGCGACGGCAACCGCATCGCGGCGCTGGCCAAGCCAGGGCTGCTCGATACGGGCTATGCCAGTGCCACGTTGGCGGCGCTGCCCTATGCGCTGCACCCGCATCCCCGCGTGCTGCTGGCCGGTGCGTCCGGCGGTTTCCGTGCGGCCGAGGCGTTGGTGCTCGGCGCCCGCGAGGTGACGGCGTTGGAGCCGGACCCGGTGGTGCTCGGGGCGTTGCGCCGCGGGCTTGGCGGCTCGCTGCCATTAGCGGCGGACCCGCGGGTGCGCTTGTCGCCGGACAGCCCGTTGGCGGCGGCGCGCGCGGGCAGCGGCTATGACCTGGTGGACCTTTCGGCCGATTTCCTGGACGCCGGCGAAGCCAACGCGACCGCCTTCACCGCGGAAGCGCTGACCGCGGACCTGCTGTCGCTCGACGAGGGTGGGCTGGTGTCCGTGCCCGTGTCGATCCGCGAGTTCCCGGTCTACGCGCTGCGGGTGCTGTCCACGGCGCGACAGGCCCTGCTGGCGGCCGGCGTCGCCGACCCGGCGGCGCACGTGGTGGTGTACCGCTCCGCCTGGAACGTCCGCATCCTGCTCTCGCTGGAGCCGTGGAACGCCGAGCGCGTCGCCGCGGTGCGCAGTTGGTGCGACGCCCGCTCCTTCGACGTGTCGTATTACCCCGGCATCGACGTGGCGGCGGCCCGCCCCGGGCTGTACAACGACCTGCCCGCCGTGTCCTTCGACGATGGCGCGGTGACGTCGGACGCCGGGTCGGACGATGCCATCGCGGACGAGGCCGGGGCGGTGCTGCGCGGTGAGCCCACGGCGTCGGACGCCGCGTTCGCCTTGGCGCCGGCCACGCTGGACCGCCCGGCCTATTACGACGTGCTGCGGCTGTCCCACCTGGGCACCATCCTGCGGCGGCTGGAAATCCTGCCGCAGGCGGAGATCGGGCAGTTGGTCAACCTGGCGGTGCTGGCGCAGGCGGCGGTGATCGCGCTGCTGGTGCTGCTGGTGCCGGTGCTGGCGGGCGGGCGCATCCGCGCCGCCGGGGGCGCGATCGTGCGGCCGGTGGTGTATTTCGCGGCGCTGGGCCTGGGGTTCTTGTTCATCGAGATCGCGGTGATCGAGCGTGCCAGCCTGTTCCTGAACGACCGCACCTCCGCCTTCGCCCTGGTGCTGACGGCCATGCTGGTGTTTTCCGGGGTGGGCAGCCTGTTGGCCGAGCGGGTCGGCCCGGCCGGCATCGCCATCGCGTCCGGCATCGCGGTGCTGTGGTGCCTCGCGGCCTATGTCGGGCTGCTGCCGGCCATGCTGGCCACGCTGGATTGGCCATGGCTGGTGCGGGCGGGGCTGGTGGTGCTGGCGGTGGCGCCGGTGTCCGTGGCGCTGGGCATGCCGTTCCCGTTGGGGCTGGCGCGGACCGGGTCCGGACCGATGCTGCCGTTTGCCTGGGCGATCAACGGCGCGTTCAGTGTTGTAGCGACGCCACTCGCGAACCTTTTGGCCACACAAGGGGGGTTAAGCTGGGTATTGCTGGCCGCGGCCATGTTGTATGGCGTTTGTTTCGCAGCATACCCCTCGTTCCGGAAGATACCCCAGTGGCAGCCATCCCCCACCTGACCCGCCGCGCCACCCTCGGCGCCGTTGCGGCGGCGTTTGCCGCCCCGGGCGCGTTCGCGGCCGGCACCCCGGCCTGGACGCGCGACGCGTTCCAGGAGGCGATGCGCAAGTCCGGCCGCCCGATCGACCTGTCGCAGGCCCAGTTCGATGCGATCCAGGCGCGCAAGCCCGCTGCCATCGCAAAGATACAAACCTACCTCAAGGAGCGCCTGGGCAGTGCCGACCCGGCGGTGATCCGCGCCTTCGAGGCGGTGCCGCGCGAATACTACCACTACAACTACGCCGACCACCGGGCGCTGTCCGGAGAGGCGTATGAAAGCGACCCGAAGCCCTGGGCGCTCGGCTACGGCTCCGCCTTGTCCGACTATCTCGGACAGGCCTACATGACGCAGATCTGCAAGCCGTCGGCGGGCGACGTCACGCTGGAGATCGGCACCGGCAGCGGCTTCCAGTCCTCCCTGCTGTCCCGCATCGTCAAGAAGGCTTACTCGATCGAGATCATCGAGCCGCTGGGGCATGCCGTCGCCAAGCTGTGGGCGCCGCTGGGCTACGACAATATCGAGAGCCGGGTCGGGGACGGGTATTTCGGCTGGCCCGAGGTGAAGGATGGCTTCGACATCATCATCGTCACCTGCGCGGCGCAATACACGCCGCCGGAGCTGTTCCGCCAGTTGAAGCCCGGTGGCCGCATGATCATTCCGATCGGGCAGCCGTTCAAGCGCGGCCAGGTGCTCTACGTCTATACCAAGGACGCGGAAGGCAAGGTGCATTCCAAGCGCGACGTGGGCGTGTTCTTCATCCCGATGACGGGCGCCATGATGAACCGGCCGCATCCGGCGGACGTGTCCACGCCGCCGCCGGACGCCACGCCCGCCGCAGCCGTCAAGTAGGGCGCGGTCACACCGACCGCCGCAGCTCCGCGGCGCCGAACGCCGCCAGCGCCGCACCGGCGACCCGGTCGATCCAGCGCCGGGCGCGTTGGTCGATGGCGTGGCGCACGGCTGAGACCGCGATGACGATGCCGCACCACCACAGCATCGACCCAGCCATGACGCCGCCGACTGTGGCAAGCGCGCTGCCCGGTTCGAAGCCGTTCGGCGGTGTCATGCTGGCGAAGATGGCGGCGAACATCACGATGGTCGGCGGGTTCGTCAGCGTCAGCAGGATGGCGCTGGCAAAGGCGCGGCGGCTGCCGATCCTGGGCGAGGCCGCGCCCGTATCTGGCCGCCGGGCAAAGGCGGTGCGCAGGCCTAGATAAAGCAGGAACAACCCGGCCGCGAGGTGCAGTGGGCGTTCGTGCGACAGCATGAACTGGGACAGGCTTGCCAAGCCCAAAACGGCGACGCTGGCGTAAACCGCGTCGCCCACCGCGATGCCGGCGCCGGTGGCCAACCCCGCTCGCCACCCCAGCGATAGGGTGCGGCGCATGCACAGCAGGCTCATCGGCCCGACGGGCGCAGCCACGGCCAGCCCGAACCCCATCCCCTTCAACACCAGCCAAACCGTCATGCGCCTGCCTCCGCGATCGGTTCGATCTCAGCACGGGATGCAGGCTGGCGCACCCTTTGTGTTGTTGCCGCACGAAGCGGAAGGAAAATGCGATCCGGGATGAGGTTTCCTTTGTAAGTCCCTCTTGTAACCCGCTAAAAGCCTTCTCTCTGTCAGGAGAGTCCCCTATGGGTCGTTTTGGTATCGCGATGACTGCGGCTGTCGCGATGGCTGCTGTGGCGCCCGGCGTGGCGCATGCCCAGGCCGAGCAGCAAGCCTTGGTGGACCGCTCCACCTTGGCGGCGCAGGACATGCTGAACGACAAGGATGGCACGGACGCACAATCGGTTCTGCGCCGGGCGCGCGCGGTGATGATTTGCCCGCAGGTCTTCCGCGCCGGCTTCCTGTTCGGCGGCCAGGGCGGGGATTGCGTGCTGGTGGCGCGGGACGGCAGCGGCTCCTGGTCGTCGCCTGCCTTCTATGGGCTCGGCTCCGGCTCGTTCGGCTTCCAGGTGGGCATGCAGGACAGTGAGGTCATGATGATGATCCTCACCGACAAGGGGCTGCGCGCCGTCATGGACGACCAGTTCAAGATCGGCGCCGATGCCGGCGCCGTGGTGGTGAAGTGGGGCGGCGGGATCGAAGGTGCTACCACCGGCGCGGTCGGCGCCGACATCATCGGCTTCACGCGGTCGCGCGGGCTTTATGCCGGATTCTCTTTGTCGGGCAGCGTGATGACCACGAAGAGCACCTGGAACCAGGCGTATTACGGCAAGGAAGAGGCGGCGCAGCAGATCGTCATCTCGATGGATGCCAACAATCCGGGTGCATCGCCGTTGCGCGAGGTGCTGGGCAAGTTCGGCAACAGCGTGACGGCGGCCGCGCCCGGCGACGTCAAGGTCGCCAGCGCGCAACCCCTGGCCGCTGACCCGGCGCCCCGCCCGGTGGCCCACACGGCGAGCTATCCGCCCGTGCAGCGGCAAGCCCTGCCGCTGCCACCCGCCGCGCCCCGACGCTACTAGGACTCGGAGGTGGCGTCCGGCCCGGCGGCGGCAACCAGCTTCGCCGCCTCGGCCGACTTCTTGCCGCCACGCGGCTTGTCGTGGACCACGGCCTCGGCCCGCGCGGCGGCCAGTTGCAGCCGCAGCATGTCGATCTCGTTCTGCATGGCGGCCACGTTGGGCGCCGGCTGCGGCTCGGCGGGGGATGAGGCCTCGGCGGCCGGAGCGGCGGTGGGGCCGCGGTAGAAGGGCGTGAACAGGCTCATCGCCCGTTCCATGATCTCCATGTTCTGCCGCCCGACCTCCTGCATGTCGGGAAACAGATTGCCCATGGTGGCCTGCATGGTGGAGCGCATCTGTTCCTGCTGGGTGGCGAAGGAGGACATCGCCTGCTCCAGGTAGGGCGGCACGAATTGCTGCAGGCTGTCACCGTAGAAGCCGATGATCTGGCGCAGGAACGCCGTCGGCAGCATGGCCCGGCCCTTGCTCTCCTCCTCGACGATGATCTGGGTCAGGACCCCGCGGGTGATATCCTCCCCGGTCTTGGCGTCGTACACCACGAAGTCGCGGCCGATGCGGATCATCCCGGCCAGGTTGTCGAGCGTGATGTAGCTGGAGCTTTCGGTGTTGTAGAGGCGGCGGTTGGCGTATTTCTTTACCACGACCACCGACTGCTCGGCCTTTCCTTCCGGCGATGGGACGGAATCGGACACTGACATTGAACCCTCCATGCAGCGCACCATAGCACCTGGTCGGCGGAACGATGTAATGGTCTCGTTGGCGCAAGGGATATGTGGGGATGGCACCGGGCGCAATCGACCCGCGGGACTGGATCACGATATGGCAGAGCGAATTAACCGCACTGGCCGTGGACCGCGAAGCGCACGAGGCGCTGGTCGCGCTGTCGCAGATGGCGGCGTTGTCCGATGACGGACGGCATGACGGACCGCCCGGACGCGCCGGCCCCGATGCGCCGGCGGGGGCCGCGGCCCTTGGCGGTGCATCTGGGCCTGACGACGAAATCGCCCGGCTCCGCCGCCGCATCGCCGAACTCGAGCGTGCCGCCGCTGCCGGCGGCGGGCCTTGATGCCGCACTGATCCGCGGCATCGCCGCGTATCGCCGCCACCCGTATCGCCGCACCCTCCCCGATCCGCCGGTGCTGTGGGCCGAAGGCGGCAGCCGCCTGCTGGATTATGGCGGCGAAGGCAGGCTGCTGCTGGTCGTCCCGAGCCTGGTGAACCGCGCCTACATCCTGGACCTGGCCGCCGAACGCTCGATGCTGCGCTTCTGGGCCGCCAACGGCGTGCATCCGGTGCTGCTGGATTGGGGCTGGCCCGGCGCGGAGGAGCGGCGGTTCAACCTGACCGACTACGTGGCCGGCCGCCTGGCGCGCGCCGTACGGGCGCTCCCCGGGCCGGCGGTCGCGGTGGGCTACTGCATGGGCGGATTGCTGGCCTTGGCGGCGGCGCTGCGCTGCCCGAAGCGGGTGGCGGGGCTGCTGCTGCTGGCAACGCCGTGGGACTTCCATGCGGCAGCGCCGGGCGCCGCACAGGCCGCGTCGGCCGCGGCGCTGGCCCTGGCGCCCGCCTTGGCGGCTGGCACGCTGCCGGTCGACCTGCTGCAAGGCCTGTTCGCCGTGCAAGGGGCGGAGGGCGTGGCCGCCCGGTATCGCGGCTTCCCGGGCCTGGACCCGGACGGCGAACGCGCCCGGATGTTCGTGGCCTTGGAGGATTGGTTGTCGGACGGCGTGCCGCTGGCCGGGCCGGTCGCGGCCGAGTGCATCGGCGGCTGGTATGGCGAAAACACGCCGGCGCGGGGCGAGTGGCGCATCGACGGCTCGGTGGTGGATCCGGCGGCGCTGCGCGTGCCGGCCCTGGTGGCGCTGCCGGCACGGGACCGCATCGTGCCGGCAGCTAGCGCCGAACCGCTGGGCCGGCTGATCCCAGGTGCGGCCGTCCTGCGGCCAAAGGGCGGCCATGTCGGGATGGTCGCGGGCGCGCGGGCGCGCACGGATCTGTGGCAGCCGGCGCTGGACTGGTTGCGGCGGCATTGATTGCCTATGTCTACGGCAAAGCAACGGGAGACTGCCGCCATGTCCGCCTCCGCCACTGACGACATCGTCATCGTCGCCGCCGCCCGCACCCCGGTCGGCAGCTTCAACGGCGCGTTCGGCACCGTTCCCGCCCATGTGCTGGGCACCGCCGCGCTGACGGCCGCCATGCAGCGCGCCAAGCTGGCGCCGGACGAGGTGGACGAGGTCATCCTGGGCCATGTGCTGACCGCCGGGCTGGGGCAGAACCCGGCGCGGCAGGCGGCGATCGCCGCGGGCATCCCGGACGGCAAGACGGCCTTCCTGATCAACCAGGTTTGCGGCTCCGGCCTGCGCTCCGTGGCCTTGGCGGCGCAGCAGATCCGCACCGGCGAGAGCTCGGTGGTGCTGGCCGGCGGCCAGGAAAGCATGAGCATGGCGCCGCACGCGGCCTACCTGCGGGCCGGGCAGAAGATGGGCGACCTCGCCATGGTGGACACCATGCTGAAGGACGGGCTGATCGACGCGTTCCAGGGCTACCACATGGGAACCACCGCCGAGAACGTGGCCAAGCACTACCAGATCACCCGCGAGCAGCAGGACGCCTTCGCTGCCAAGTCGCAGCAAAAGGCGTCTGCCGCGCAGAAATCCGGCCGGTTCAAGGACGAGATCGTCCCGGTCACGGTGAAGGGGCGCAAGGGCGACACGGTGGTGGCCGACGACGAGTACATCCGCCACGATGCTTCGGCGGAAACCATGGCCAAGCTGCGCCCGGCCTTTGCCAAGGATGGCAGCGTCACCGCCGGCAATGCCAGCGGCATCAATGACGGCGCCGCCGCCCTGGTGGTGATGAGCGCCGCGGAGGCGAGCCGCCGGGGACTGACGCCGCTGGCGCGCATCGCGTCCTTTGCCACGGCAGGCGTGGACCCGTCGGTGATGGGCACTGGCCCGATCCCTTCCAGCCGCCGTGCCCTGGAGCGAGCCGGCTGGAAGATCGACGATCTCGACCTGGTCGAAGCCAACGAGGCGTTCGCCGCCCAGGCCTGCGCCGTGAACAAGGACATCGGCTGGGACCCGGAACGCGTGAACGTGAACGGCGGCGCCATCGCGATCGGCCACCCGATCGGCGCGTCCGGCGCCCGCGTGCTGGTGACCCTGTTGCACGAAATGGCCAAGCGCGACGCCCATAAGGGATTGGCAACCCTGTGCATCGGCGGCGGCATGGGCGTGGCCATGTGCCTGGAGCGGTAGGGCAGGGAACGGGCCAAGCCGCCGTTGCGCTCCGGACGGAGAGGGGCAAGGATACCGCCCGGCGGCGTCCGGAGTAAACCGGATGGTTAGCCAAGGGAGGACGGGCATGGCACGGGTGGCATTGGTTACCGGCGGGACACGCGGCATCGGGGAAGCCATCAGCGTGGCATTGCATGCCGCCGGGCGCACGGTGGTGGCGAGCTATGTCGGCAACGAGGCCGCCGCCAAGAGCTTCAGCGAGGCAACCGGCATCGCCGTGATGAAGTTCGACGCGGGCGATTTCGCGTCCTGCGAGGCTGCGGTGAACGGGATCGCCGAGCAGCATGGCCCGGTGGAAATCCTGGTGAACAATGCCGGCATCACGCGGGACGGCACCATGGCGCGCATGACGCGGGACATGTGGGACGCCGTGATGGATACCAACCTCGGCTCCTGCTTCAACCTGTGCAAGCTGACCTTCGACGGCATGCGCAAAGCGAAGTTCGGCCGCGTGGTGAACATCGGCTCGATCAACGGGCAGGCGGGCCAGTATGGCCAGGTGAACTACGCCGCCGCCAAATCCGGCATCCACGGCTTCACCAAGGCGCTGGCCCAGGAAGGCGCGCGGTTCGGCATCACGGTGAACGCCATCGCACCCGGCTACGTCGATACGGAGATGGTGCGCGCCGTGCCACCGGATGTGCTGACCAAGATCGTGGCGCGCATCCCGATGGGCCGGCTGGGCCATGCCAGCGACATCGCCCGCGGCGTCGTGTTCCTGACCAGCGACGATGGCGACTTCATCACCGGCTCCACCCTGTCGATCAATGGCGGGCAGCACATGTACTAGGCGGGGGCTCGGCTTGGCGCGCGCATGACGTTGCAGGATCTGCGCTACGTCGTGGCGCTCGCCGAGCATGGCCATTTCGGCCGCGCCGCTGCCGCGTGCGACATCACTCAGTCGACGCTCAGTACCCAGATCAAGAACCTGGAAACGCGGCTGGGCGTGACGCTGTTCGAGCGCACGACCAAGTCGGTGAGCACGACGGCAGTCGGCGCGGACGTCGCCGGGCGGGCGCGGCAGGTGCTGGCGGACGTCGACGCCATCCTGGGGGTTGGGCAGCAGGTGTCCGCGCCCTTGGCCGGCGGGTTCAGCCTCGGCGTCATCCCGACGCTCGGGCCGTATCTGCTGCCCTGGCTCATCCCCGCCTTGAAGAAGGACTATCCGGAACTGCGGCTGGTGTTGCGCGAGGACTTGACCGCGCCCTTGCTGGAGCGGCTGGGTTCGCACCGGCTGGACGCCGCGCTGCTGGCGTTGCCGGTGCCGGACGGTCGGCTGGACACGCTGCCGCTGTTCGACGAGCCGTTCTGGTTTGCGGAGCCCAAGGGCCGCAAGCACGCCGGCAAGGTCATGACGGAGGCGGAGCTGCGCGGCCAGCCTTTGTTGCTGCTGACCGAGGGGCATTGCTTGCGCGAGCAGGCCTTGGCGATCTGCGGCACGGCCGAGCGCGATGCCGAGGGTGATTTCCGCGCCACCAGCCTGGAAACCATCCTGCAGATGGTGGCGACCGGTCTGGGCAGCACGCTGCTGCCGGCGATGGCGTGCAGCGAGGCCCGCAACCGGGCGGTCACCACCCGGCCGCTGGAGGCCGGGCTCGGGCGGCGCATCGGCCTGGCCTGGCGCCGCAGCTATCCCAGGGTGCGCGACATCCATCGGCTGGGGGAAACCCTGCAGAACAACCTGCCGCCGGGCGTGCACCGGGTTTGAGCCGCCCAATCATCGGTTCGATCAATCGCACATGTCTCGCCAATCGATTTCCCAACGGAGCGTCCCGGCGCTAGTGTCGCGCCCGGTTGGTATTGGCGAGCCATGATCCCGTTGCGCGCGTCGCAGATGGGCCAGGCAGCGCCGGCAAGGCGGAACGACCAAGCAAGAGGAGTGAGACCATGGATGGCATGACCGAAGACAAGGCTGCGGGCGGTTGCCCGGTTGCGCACGGGAGCACTCCGGTGCGGCGCAGCGGTTCGCGTCGCGGCAACCGTGACTGGTGGCCGGAAGGGCTAAGCCTCCACACGCTGAGCCAGCATTCGCCGCGGGCCAACCCGATGGACAAGACGTTCGATTATGCCGAGGCGTTCAAGACGCTTGACCTGAACGCCGTCATCAAGGACCTGCACGCCCTGATGACGGATTCGCAGGATTGGTGGCCGGCCGATTTCGGGCATTACGGCGGGCTGTTCATCCGCCTGGCCTGGCACAGCGCCGGCACCTACCGCACCACGGACGGCCGCGGCGGCGCCGGCGGCGGCCAGCAGCGCTTCGCCCCGCTCAATAGCTGGCCGGACAACGCCAACCTCGACAAGGGTCGCCGGCTGCTGTGGCCGATCAAGCAGAAATACGGCAACGCGCTGTCCTGGGCCGACCTGTTCGTCCTGGTCGGCAACGTGGCGCTGGAATCCATGGGCTTCCAGACGTTCGGCTTCGCCGGCGGCCGTGCCGACACGTGGGAGCCGGAGGAGCTGTATTGGGGCCCCGAAGGGACGTGGCTGGGCGACGAGCGCTACAGCGGCGAGCGGCAGTTGGATAGCCGACTGGGCGCGGTGCAGATGGGCCTGATCTACGTCAACCCGGAAGGGCCGAACAGCAAGCCCGACCCGGTGGGCTCGGCCCGCGACATCCGCGAGACCTTCGCGCGCATGGCGATGAACGACGAGGAAACCGTGGCGCTGATCGCCGGCGGCCACACCTTCGGCAAGACCCATGGCGCGGGCGACCCGTCCTTCGTCGGCGCGGAGCCCGAGGGCGCCGTGATCGAGGATATGGGCCTGGGCTGGCGCAGCAAGCACGGCTCGGGCGTGGGTGCCGACGCGATTACGGCCGGGCTGGAAGTTACCTGGTCGCAAACGCCGACCAAGTGGAGCAACCACTATTTCGACAACCTGTTCAAGTTCGAGTGGGAGCTGACCAAGAGCCCGGCCGGCGCCTTCCAATGGCAGGCGAAGAATGCCGAGGCCGACATCCCGGACGCCCACGTCCCCGGCAAGACGCAGCTCCCCACCATGCTGACCTCCGACCTCGCCCTGCGCATGGACCCGGCGTACGAGAAGATCTCCCGCCGGTTCTACGAGAACCCGGACCAGTTCGCGGACGCCTTTGCCCGCGCCTGGTTCAAGCTGACGCATCGCGACATGGGGCCGATCCAGCGCTACCTCGGCCCACTCGTGCCGAAGGAGACGCTGATCTGGCAGGACCCGATCCCGCCGTTGGACCACCCGCTGATCGGGGAGGCGGAGATCGAGGCGCTGAAGGGCCAGATCCTGGCGACCGGGCTGTCGGTGCCGCAGCTCGTGCGGACGGCGTGGGCCTCGGCCTCAACGTTCCGGTTCTCGGACAAGCGGGGCGGCGCCAATGGCGCGCGCATCCGGCTGGCGCCGCAGAAGGACTGGGCGGTGAACAACCCGGCCGAGTTGGCGACCGTGCTGCCGAAGCTTGAGGCGGTGCAGGCGGCGTTCAACGGCCAGGCGTCCGGCGGCAAGAAGGTGTCGTTGGCCGACCTGATCGTGCTGGGCGGCTGCGCGGCGGTCGAGCAGGCGGCCAAGGCGGCCGGCTCCGACGTCAAGGTGCCGTTCATCCCCGGCCGCATGGACGCCACGCAGGAGCAGACCGACGCCGTGTCGTTCGCGCCGCTGGAGCCGACGGCCGACGGGTTCCGCAACCACTACGAGGGCACCCAGTTCATGGCGCCCGAGGAAGCGCTGGTGGACCGGGCGGAGCTGCTGCGGTTGAGCGCGCCGGAAATGACGGTGCTGGTCGGCGGCTTGCGCGTGCTGGGCGCCAATTCCGGCGAGTCCAAGCACGGTGTGTTCACCGACCGGGTCGGCACGCTGACGAACGACTTCTTCGTCAACCTGCTCAACATGTCGACCGAGTGGCAGCCCACCGATTCCGAGAACGCGTACGAGGGCCGCGATCGCAAGATCAAGCAGGCGAAGGGGACTGCGACGCGGGTCGACCTCATCTTCGGCTCGCACTCGCAACTGCGCGCCTTGGCCGAGGTCTATGCCGGCACCGACTCCCAGCCGAAATTCGTGCGGGATTTCGTGGCGGCATGGAACAAGGTGATGAACGCCGACCGCTACGACGTAGCGTAGCACGCAACGTGGGCGGCACCTGGTGGTGCCGCCCACCTCTGCACTTCGACCCGGCGGTTAGCCCTTTACGCGCACGTAGCTGCCCGGCGCGTCTTCCAACGGCGTTAGGCCGCTGCCACCAGGCTCGCGCGCGGGCACGGTCTCCGGCGCCTGGGCACAGGCCCAGCGATGCCAGTCAGGCCACCAGGACCCTGCCATCTCCTGCGCGCCGGCGAACCATTCTTCCGGCGTGGCAGGCAGGGTGTTGTTCACCCAATGGCTATACTTGCCGCTGCCCGGCGGGTTCACCACCCCGGCGATGTGGCCGCTCGCTGCCAGCACGAAGCGCTTCTCGCCGCCCAGCAACTGCGTGCCGCGATAGGTGCTGCGCCACGGTGCGATGTGGTCCTCGCGGGTGGACACGAAATAGACCGGCACGTCCACCGTGCCCAGGTCGATGCGTTGCCCGGCTAGTTCCAGCTCGCCTTTCGCCAGCTTGTTCGCGTGATACATGTTGCGCAGGTAGTAGCTGTGCATCTTCGCCGGCATGCGCGTGGCATCGCTGTTCCAGTACAGCAGGTCGAACTGGAACGGTTCGTTACCGAGCAGGTAGTTGTTGACCACGAAGGACCAGATCAGGTCGTTGGCGCGCAGCATGTTGAAGGTGCTCGCCATGTCGACGCCCTGCAGCACGCCTTGCCGCTCCATCTTGGCTTCCAACTGGGCGAGCTGTTCTTCGTCGATGAAGACGCTCAACTCGCCGGCTTCCGCGAAGTCGGTCATGGTCACAAGGAAAGTAGCGCTCTTGATCCGGTCGTCGCCGTGCGCCTTCATCCAGGCCAGCGTGCAGGCCAGCAACGTGCCGCCCAGGCAGTAGCCGATGGCGTTGACGTCCCGCTCGCCGGTGGCTTGCTCGATGGCGCGCAGTGCGTCGAACACGCCGTCCGTCATGTAGTCCTCGAACCCCTTTTCGGCCATGTGCTCGTCGGGGTTGACCCAGCTCACGATGAAGACGGTGTGGCCCTGGCTGGTCGCCCACCGCACCAGGCTGTTCTTCGGGCGGAGGTCCAGGATGTAGAACTTGTTGATCCAGGGCGGCAGGATCAGCAGCGGCCGCTTCAACACTTGCGGCGTGGTCGGCGCATACTGGATGAGCTGCATCAACTCGTTCTGGAACACGATCTTGCCGGGCGTGACGGCGATGTTCTCCCCCAGCTTGAACGCGTCCATGTCGGTCATCTTGATGGCGAGCTTGCCCTTGCCGCGCTCCAGGTCGCCCAGCAGGTTGTTCAGCCCGCGCAGCAGGTTCTCGCCCCCGGTTTCCGCGGTCTTGCGCAGCACCTCCGGGTTGGTGAGCAGGAAGTTGGACGGGCTCATCGCGTCGATGAACTGGCGGGAATAGAAATCGACCTTCTGCGCCGTCTTGCGGTCCAGGCCCTCCGCCTGGCCCACCACGTCCTGCACGAAGCGGGCGGACAGCAGGTAGGATTGCTTGATGAAGTCGAAGACTTCGTTTTCCTTCCAGGCCTCGTCCTTGAACCGGCGATCCTTCGGGTCCGCCTGGATGACGGGCGCGGCGGTCGGGGCGTCCGCGGCGCCGATCATGCGGCGGGCGGTGTTCTGCCACAGCGTCATGTAGTCCTGCCAAAAGCCGATCTGCGCCTGCATCAGCCGCGCCGGGTTGGCCATCAGCTTGGCCGTCATCTCCATGAACGCGGCGCCGATGTTGAGCGGGTCGGCATTGGGCGTGTCCTGGCCCTGCCGCTTCAGCCAATCGCCGACGATCCGCTGCGACCGTTCGGCGATGTCGGCCATGGAGCGGCCGAGTTGCATGGGGTCATCCGTGCGGCCGACCGTGGGATTGTCGGAGATGCGAGCGCCGTTGTCCGGCATGGCGTCCTTCCCGTCGGGTTCGCGCCCCGCTAGACAGTGCGGAGGCTGGGGCTGATCACCGACTTATGCTTGAGGTTTCTTGGCTCAGAAATAGGCATGCGGTCCTGCTGCGGCAAGCGGTGGCCGGGGTTGCCTGCGCTGCCGTCGCCGCGGGGCTGGGCGGCTGCGGCGGGCGTTCGCCGATCGACGCCGGGGCGGACCTTTACCATGGGCTGGAAGGCGGCGCGATCGCGGAGCAGCGCCCGCCGCCGCCCGGTGCGGACGCGCCGTACCCCAACCTCGGCACGACGCCCGCGCGGCCCGGCGCGCCGGACGTGCTGGCGCAGCAGCGCATTGCGGATCAGCTCGCCACCCAGCGCGACGCGGCGACGACCGCGGCCAACAGCAGCCCGTTGCAGGCATTCGCGCCGCCCCCGGCCCCGCCCAAGCCGCCCGCGGCGCCAGACCCGAACGCCAACCGTGTGGTGGTGGATGCCGCCGCCACTCCCCCGCCACCAGCGCAACCGCCCGCGCCCGCCGTTACTCCGGCTGCAACGGGCATCGACTCCGTTCCCGCGGTGCCCGCCGCCGTGGCGTCCGGACCGCTGCCGTCCTTCGCCGCGGCGCCGCCCGCTCCGGCAACCGGCCTGGGCGTGATGTTGCAGCCGCCCGCGCCGGCGGTGGCGACCCGCGCGGCGGCGCCGGTGACCCCGACGCCGGCCAACACGGTGGCGGTGGTCTTCACGCCGGGCTCGGCGACCTTGCCGCCGTCCGCCCCGCTGAACCTGCGCCGGTTCGCCCTGGCCCATAAGGGCGCCGCCGTCACCATCATCGGCAAGGGGGAGGTGGTGCTGCCCAGCCCCGACGCGCAGGCGCGTGCGCTGGATCTGGGGCTGCGCCGGGCGCAGGCGATCGCCGCCGCCCTGGCCAGCGCCGGGGTTGCCGCCGCCAACCTCCACCTTCGCGCCCAGGCCGCCGGCCAGGGTGGCACCGCCAGCCTGTAAAAGGACGCCATGTCGACCGAGTTCCACCGCATCCGCCGCCTGCCGCCCTACGTGTTCGCGTCGGTGAACGACGCGAAAGCCCGCGCACGGGCGGCCGGCGAGGACATCATCGACCTCGGCATGGGCAACCCGGACGGCGCCACGCCGCCGCACATCGTGGCCAAGCTGGTGGAGGCGGTGCAGGACCCCCGCACCCATCGCTACAGCGCCAGCAAGGGCATTCCCGGCCTGCGCCGCGCGCTGGCGGCGTACTATGCCCGGCGGTTCGAGGTCCGGCTCGACCCGGACACGGAGGTGGTGGCCACGCTCGGCAGCAAGGAAGGGCTGGCCAACCTGGCCGCCGCCATCACCAGCCCGGGCGACACCATCCTGGTGCCCAACCCGTCCTACCCGATCCACCAATTCGGCTTCATCATTGCCGGGGCGTCGGTGCGGTCCATCCCGGCCGTGCCGGACGAGACGATGCTGCGCGCGCTGGACCAGGCGGTGCGCCATTCGGTGCCGAAGCCGACGGCGCTGATCGTGAATTTCCCGTCCAACCCGACGGCCTATGTCGCGTCGTTGGATTTTTATCGCGAGGTGGTGGCGTTCTGCCGCAAGCACGAGATTTGGATCCTGTCGGACCTGGCCTATGCGGAGATCTATTTCGGCTCGGACGTCCCGCCCTCCATGTTGCAGGTGCCGGGCGCCCGCGACATCACGGTGGAGTTCACCTCGCTGTCCAAGACCTATTCCATGCCCGGCTGGCGCATGGGCTTCGCCGCCGGCAATGCCCGGCTGATCTCGGCCTTGGCGCGGATGAAGTCGTATCTGGATTACGGCGCCTTTACGCCCATCCAGGTGGCCGCAACGGCGGCGCTGAACGGCCCGCAGGATTGCGTGGCGGAGATGCGGGCGCTGTATCGGGACCGCCGCGACGTGCTGGTGCGCGGCTTGAACGCGGCCGGCTGGGCGGTCCCGAGCCCCGATGCGTCCATGTTCGCGTGGGCGCCGATCCCGGACGCGTATAGCCATTTGGGCAGCGTGGAGTTCGCCAAGCTGCTGCTGGCCCGGGCCAAGGTCGCGGTTGCGCCGGGCATCGGGTTTGGCGAACAGGGCGACGGCCACGTGCGCATCGCCTTGGTGGAAAACACGCAGCGGTTGCGCCAGGCCGTGCGCAGCATCAAGGGCTTCCTGGCCACGGGAACGAATGTCGGCGCGGCGGAAGAGGTGGTCGGGTGAGGCACGGCGGCGGCTTAAAACCCTCTCCCAAGGGGCAGGGTGGCCACGTTTGGTCGCAGTCCGCTGCAAACCCTCTCCCGCCAGCGGGAGAGGGTCGGGGTGAGGGTGGCCGGCACGGTTGGCACGCCAAGCCATGCGCATAGCCCTCGCCGGCCTCGGCACCGTGGGGGCCGGCGTACTCCACCTGCTGCACCGCAACGCCGCGCTGGTCGCAGCGCGCGCCGGGCAGCCGATCACCGTGGCCGCCGTGTCCGCCCGCGACCGCACCCGCGACCGTGGGCTGCCGCTGGACGGCATCCATTGGGCGGACGACCCGCTGGACCTCGCCACATTGCCCGGCATCGACGCGGTGGTGGAACTGATCGGCGGTGCGGACGGCGCGGCGCGGGCGCTCGTCACCGCGGCGCTGCAACACGGCCGCCCGGTCGTCACCGCCAACAAGGCGCTGATCGCCCTGCACGGTGCCACCCTGCCGCGCACCGCGCCCCTCGCGTTCGAGGCGGCGGTGGCGGGCGGCATCCCGGTCATCAAGGCGTTGCGCGAAGGGCTGTCGGCGAACCGGATCACCCGCGTGGCCGGCATCCTCAACGGCACCTGCAACTACATCCTGACCGCCATGCGCGACCAGAAGCGGGAGTTCGCCGACGTGCTCGCCGAAGCGCAGGCGCTGGGCTATGCGGAGGCGGACCCTGCCACCGACATCGACGGGATCGACGCCGCGCACAAGCTGGCGATCCTGGCGGCGCTGGCGTTCGGCCACCCGGTGCGGTTCGACGCCGTCTATGTCGAGGGCATCCGCGGCGTCAGTGCGCTGGACATCGTGTCCGCCGAGGAGCTCGGCTACCGCATCAAGCTGCTGGGCATCGCCCGGCGCGTGCCCGGCGGCGTGGAAGCGCGCGTCCATCCGTGCATGGTGCGGGCGGATGCGCCGATCGCCCGGGTGGACGGCGTGTTCAACGCGGTGGTGGCCGAGGGCGACGCGGTGGGGCGCCTTGTGCTGGAGGGCAGGGGCGCCGGGGCGGACCCCACGGCCTCCGCTGTGGTCGCCGACCTGATCGACCTGGCGCGAAACCGCCTCACCCCGGTGTGGGGACAGGACTCGCCGTCCGACGACGCGGTCGTGCCGATGAGCGAGCATCTCGGCGCCTATTACCTGCGCCTGATGGTGGCGGACCGCCCGGGCGTGATCGCCGACGTGGCGGCGATCCTGCGCGACCACGGCGTGTCCCTGCAATCCATGTTGCAGCATGGCCGCAGCCCCGCCGCCTCCGTCGCCGTGGTGCTGGTGACGCACGAGGTGCGGGAGCACGCGATGCGCGCCGCGCTGGACCGCATCGCCGCACTGGATGCGGTGCTGGAACCGCCCGCCTTGATTCGAATCGAGCTTGGCTGAGAAGGATTGCCCATGACCCGGCCCCCCGACGTGACCTTTGACCGCAACCTGGCACTCGAACTGGTGCGCGTGAGCGAGGCCGGCGCCCTGGCGGCCAGCCGCTGGATGGGGCGCGGCAAGAAGAACGAGGCGGACGGCGCCGCGGTGGAGGCGATGCGCCGCGCCTTCGACAGCGTCGCCATCGACGGCACGGTGGTGATCGGCGAAGGCGAGATGGACGAGGCGCCGATGCTGTATATCGGCGAGAAGGTCGGCTGCGGCGGCCCGGCGATGGACATCGCGGTGGACCCGCTGGAAGGCACCACCATCACCGCCAAGGGCGGCCCGAACGCGATGGCGACCGTCGCGCTGGCGGAGCGCGGCAATTTCCTGCACGCGCCGGACGTCTACATGGACAAGATCGCCGTCGGGCCTGGCCTGCCACCCGGCGTGGTCGATTTGGACGCGCCCGTCGGCGAGAACCTGCGCAACCTGGCGGCCGCGAAGAAGATCGACATCGGCGAGTTGGTGCTGTGCACGCTGGACCGCGACCGCCACGCGGAGATGATCGCCAAGGCCCGCGAAGCCGGCGCCCGCATCATGCTGATCGGCGACGGCGACGTGTCCGGCGTGATCATGGCCGCGCAGGCGGATAGCGGCGTGGACATTTTCGTGGGCTCTGGCGGGGCGCCGGAAGGCGTACTGGCCGCGGCCGCGCTGCGCTGCCTGGGCGGGCAGATGCAGGGTCGCCTGCTGTTCGAGGACGACGCCCAGATCGCCCGCGCCCGCGACATGGGCGTGGCCGATCCGAAACAGAAATACGGGTTGACCGACATGGCCAAGGGCGACGTGATGTTCGCCGCCACCGGCGTCACCACCGGGCCGATGCTGCGCGGCGTGCGCCGGTTCGGCACCGGGGCGGTGACGCATTCGCTGGTGATGCGGTCCAAATCCGGCACGGTGCGCTACGTGGAAGCGCAGCACAACTTCGCCACCAAGACCTGGCAGCCGAACTGAGGCCCGCGCGGCCCTCAACCAACCCTGTCCCAAAGGCAGAGGGAACGTCCCGCCCGTGAACGCCATCCCGCCCGCGCCGCCCGCCCTGGGCGTCGCACGGTCGATCACCGGCCGGCGCTGGACCTGGCGCGGCGGGAGCGAGCGGAGCGGCCTGCTGGTGGCCCAGCGTGCCGACGTGCCGGAGATCGTCGGCAGCCTGCTTGCGGCGCGCGGGGTGCCGGTGGAGGCGGTGGCCGACTTCCTTGCCCCCACCTTGCGGGCGCTGCTGCCCGACCCGTCCGTGCTGGCGGACATGGATGTCGCCGCAGATCGCCTCGCCCACGCGGTGCGCGCCGGCGAAACCGTGGGGGTGTTCGGCGACTACGACGTGGACGGCGCCTGCTCCGCCGCCATCGTCACTCTGGTGCTGCGCAGCCTGGGGTGCCGGGTTCTGACGCACGTGCCGGACCGCATCCTGGAAGGCTACGGCCCCAACGCCCCGGCCCTGCGGGCGCTTGCGGCGCAGGGGGCGACGTTGGTGGTGTGCGTGGATTGCGGCACCGCGGCGGCCGAGGCGCTGTCCGCCCTGGCCGGCCTGGCCGACGTGCTGGTGCTGGACCACCACAAGGCGGAGGGGCCACCGCCGCCCGTGCTGGCCACGGTGAACCCGAACCGGCTGGACGACCGCTCCGGCTTGCGCGGCCTGTGCGCCGCGGGCGTCGCCTTCCTGGCGGCCGTTGCCACCTTGCGCGCGTTACGGCGCGCTGGCTGGTTCGCCACCCGGGCGGAGCCGGATCTGCGCGGCATGCTCGACCTGGTGGCCTTGGCAACGGTGTGCGACGTCATGCCGCTGGTGGGCATCAACCGCGCGTTCGTGGCGCAAGGCTTGCGGGTCATGGCCCGCCGCGACCGGCCCGGCATCGCCGCCCTGCTGGAGGTCGCCGCCGCCAAGGACCAGCCCAATGCCGGCACACTGGGCTGGGCGCTCGGCCCGCGGATCAACGCCGCCGGCCGCATCGACGAGGCCGGGCTCGGGCTGCGGCTGCTGTTGAGCGAGGACCCGGTGGAAGCGCGTGGGCTCGCCACCCGATTGGACCAGGTGAACCGCGACCGGCAGGAGCTGGAAGCCGCGGTGATGGAGGCGGCGCACGAGGCCGCCCACGCCCAGGCGGATGCCGGCCGTCCTGTGCTGCTGGTGCACGGCGCCGGCTGGCACCCCGGGGTGGTGGGCATCATCGCCGGGCGCATCAAGCAGCGGCAGAACCGCCCCGCCTTGGCCGGTGCGCTGGCGGACGGCGTGGTTAAGGGCTCGGGCCGGTCGGTCGAGGGGGTCGATCTGGGCGCCGCGGTGCTGGAGGCACGCCGCGACGGCCTGCTCGTCACCGGCGGCGGCCACGCCATGGCGGCGGGGTTCAGCCTGCCGGCCAGCCGGTTGGACGCGTTCCACGCCTTTTTGGGGGACCGGCTGGCCCACGCTGCCGCTTATCCGCGGGTGCCCGACCTGGCGGTGGAGGCAGCCGTCGGCGTGGCCGGCGCCACGGTGTCGCTGGCCGAGCAGATCGCCCGGCTGGCGCCGTTCGGGGCGGGCAACGAGGAGCCGGTCATTGCCTTGCAACAGGCCCGCGTGGTGCGCGCCGACTGGATCGGCCGCGACGGCGCCACGTTGCGGGCCTTTGTCGAGGGCGAAGGCGGCGGCCGCATGAAGGCGATGGCGTTCCGGGCGGCCGACACCCCGCTGGGCCAGGCGCTCGCCACGCCGGGCACGCCCTTGCACCTGGCGGGCCATCTGCGCGCCGAGGCGTGGAACGGTATCGTGACGGCCTGCTTCGTCGTGAGTGACGCCGCCGTGGCTTGACCGGCGATGCCGACGCGGGCACACGGTCATCCAGCGGTCCCGTTCGTCTAGAGGCCTAGGACACGGCCCTTTCAAGGCTGTAACACGGGTTCGAATCCCGTACGGGGCACCAGGTTCCGGGTGGCATGAGATGTCCGGCCGGCTGCTTGACGCTCCAGCCCGCATTCGGCCGTCCGACCACGCTGCTTGGGAAAGGTCGCCGGCAGCGCGTGATCGAAGGGGCAAGTGCATGCGGGTCAACGACGCGGCGACTGCATGATGGCTCGCTTGTTTGGGCGGCGACCGCTGGGCTGTTGCGTTCTGGCGGGGGTGGTTTTGGCCGGGGGCGCGGTTGGCGCGGCGCCGTCGCCGGAGCTGTCCGCCACGACGTTGTACTCCACAACGGTTCACGGCTGCCAGGCGGTTGACCTGGCGACGTGGCAGCACCCGACCCGGACCGTGCTACAGGCAGCCAAAGTGCCGCTCAAAAAGGTCCAGTTGTGCAATGACGGCCGGTTCCCGGTGTTCACGGTCGATCTGCCGTACGACGTCGACGGGCCGAACGACCGCCTGCTGCACAAGCTGTATGCCGATCTGGCAGATGCCAACGGCTTCTGGTCCTACGCCCTGGTGGATTTGCCAGACGCGGTGGTCATCACCGTCGCCGCGGACAAGCCGAGCCGCACCCTGTCCCCGGCCTATGAGAGTTTCCACGATTGATCGGCACGGCTGGGACGCGCCTGGGCCTCTGGACGTAGCACGCGGCAGCCCGGCTCAGCGCTCCAGCACCCAGACCGGCCAGCCTTCCGCCACGCTCGCATCCGGGCGCGGGATGGCCAGGCCAGGAACCGTCCAGGGCAGCTTGCACCAGGGGCTGCGCCGGTCGGATAGGAGACGGTCGGCCACGTCGTCGAACAGGTCCGGATCGGACTTGGCCCGCCACAAGGCGCGCGACAGCTTGTAGTCCGCGGCGTATTCGGCCCAGGACGCGAAGGATCGCTGCACGTCGGCGGCCATGTCCGTCAGGTAGCGCCACGCCGCCGCCGGCTCCAACCAGTTCAGCAGCAGGCCGGACCGGGCCAGCATGGCCGCCCGCGCCGCGTCGAAGCCCAGCAGCACGCCGCCACGCACGCCGTGCCAGTCCGCCTGCACGACGTCCAGGCGCCACAGCTCCTCCAGAGCGTCCGGGTCATCCCGCCCGGCCCGCCGCAGCTCCTGCCGCCGGGCCTCCAGCGCGGGGGGGGGGGGCAGCAAGCAATGTTCGCGGATGCGGATGCGATGCGGGATGCGATGGCCTTCCCGGCCCAGCCAATCCAGCGTTTGCACCAAATCCGCCGCGCTGCCGACGGACCAGTCCCGCGCGCACATCTCTGCCAGATCCCGCTGCAGATCGGCCGTGACCACGGGCATCGCGTCCACCGGCATGTCGTGCTGGACGTGATAGGGTGCGCCCAGGGCGTAGGCCCAGGATTGGGCTGGGGTCCAGCCCAGGTCGGGCTCGGAGATCACGGGCGGAAGCCGGCCACTCATCGCGCTGGTTTCTCCGTTTCGCAAGCGTTTATCGGGGACACGCGGTCGGGCACCCGGACGTCCAGGGGCGTAGCGGGCCTCACGGGCTCCACAGCGCCATCGCGACCGCCACAAGAAACACCAGGATGACCAGTTGCCCGCTCCATCCCAGCCGCTGCCGCCAGCGTTCCACCGGGCGCGGCAGGAAGGAGGGGCGCTTGAGCACCGAGTTCGCCACGGTGATCGGGCCGTGCACGGCGTCCCGCAGGGCAGCCAGGCTGCGCGCGTCCAGCCGGTCGAGCAGGAACCGGCCTCGTTGCAGCAACTGGTCCATCACCGCGCGGGCTTGCCGCTTCTGCGCGTCATCCAGCACGGGCGGCGTGGGCTTTGCGGCAGAACGGGCCAGCACCGCGGCCGCCACCGGGTTGCCGGATTGCGCCGCCGCCGTCAGTTCGGCGAACCAGTCCTCCGCTGCCACGCGGGCCAGCACCTCCCGGTGCCAGTCCGCATCGTCGGCGGCCGCCGGGCTGGCCTGGTCGCGCCAACCGAAGCGCTCCGCCATGTGGCGGAACAACGCGGGCGGCACGGTCGGGTCCAATGCGACGGTGCGAAACAGCTCCTCGCCCACGGCGGCGGGCAGGCCGTTCGGCGTTCCGTCCGCGAACAAACCCTCCACCAATGCGATCGCGCCGTCCGTGTTCCCCACCCGGCGCAGCGCCGCGAGCGATCGTGTGAAGCCGGCCACCGTGTCCGGCCGGGCGCCAGGCAGCGGCCGGTGTTCGAAGCCGGGGCCGGCGACGCCGCTCACCGGCGCGGACCTGGCTGTGCAGCCCCTGCCGCCGCAAGGGCGCGTGTCGGGGCGGGCAGCGGGGCATGGAACCACGGTCGCATCGTCTTCACCACATCATTGCCCTGCCAGCATCCCGTGCCCTGTTCCCCCGGACTGCCCTTCCGGTCAAACGTTGTTGCGTCTGGTGCGTGCTGGTTCCCCGGGGGCTTATGGCGGCGCAGGGCCGATCGCCTTCCAGGCGACCATGTTGCGCCGCAGCATGAAGCGGGTGTATCTGCCAACATGACGCATCAGCCAATGGCGACCGCGACCCGCACCCCTGCCGCGCTCCCGGCTGCACGCGCGGACCATCGGCTCGCCCTGTTCTCGTTGGCCACGGGCGGCTTCGCGATCGGCACCACCGAATTTGCCTCGATGAGCCTGTTGCCGCAGCTTTCCGCCGGGCTGGGTGTCGATGAGCCGACGGCCAGCCACATGATCAGCGCCTATGCCCTCGGTGTCGTGGTTGGCGCGCCGATCATCGCGGTGGTCGGTGCCAAGCTGCCGAAGCGGACGCTGCTGATCGGGCTGATGGCATTCTTTGCCTTGGCCAATTTGTGTTCCGCGCTGGCCCCCAGCTTTGGTTGGATGCTGGTGTTCCGCTTCGTCAGCGGGCTACCGCATGGTGCGTTCTTCGGCGTGGGCGCCCTGGTGGCCGCCTCGCTGGTCCCGCGCGAACGGCGCACCCAGGCGGTCGGGCGCATGATGCTGGGCTTGACCGTGGCGACCATCATGGGCGTGCCGCTGGCCAACATCGTCGGCCAATGGGCCGGCTGGCGCTGGGGCTTCGTCATCGTGACGGCCTTGGCGCTGCTGACCGCGCTGCTGACCCTGCTGTTCGTGCCGCATGTGGGGGCTGACGCGGGTGTCAACCCGCTGCATGAACTCCGCGCCCTCAAGCGCAGCCAGGTCTGGCTCACCCTCGGCACGGGCGCGATCGGCTTTGGCGGCGTGTTCGCCGTCTACACCTATGTCGCAGCGACCTTGACGCAGGTGACGGGCGCTTCGGGCGCCATGGTTCCGGTCGCCCTCGCCATCTTCGGTGCCGGCATGACGCTGGGCACGGTGGTTTGTGCCTGGGGCGCCGACCGGGCGCTGATGCCGACCGCCGGTCTCACGCTGGCCTTCACCGTCGTCGCCCTGGCCTTCTATCCGCTGGCCGCGCCGCATCTGTGGTCCATGCTGCTGATCGTGCTGCTGATCGGCGGGGGCGTCGGGCTGGGCAGCGTGTTGCAGACCCGGCTGATGGACGTGGCGGGCGAGGGCCAGACCCTTGCGGCCGCGCTCAACCACTCCGCCTTCAACACGGCCAACGCGATCGGCCCCTGGCTCGGCGGCATCGCGATCGCCGCCGGCTATGGCTGGACGTCCACGGGCCTGGTGGGCGTGGGGCTGGGCCTGGGCGGTCTGGCGATCTGGGCGGTATCCGCCATGCTCGAGGCGAAACAGCGGCGCTGACGTCCACAGCGCCGTGCCGCGTCAGGCAAGGCGCGTCTTGATGTGGTCGGCGACGCGCAGTGCATTGGCGATGATGGTCAGGGTGGGGTTCACCGCGCCGATCGACGGGAAGAAGCTCGCGTCCGCCACATACAGATTGTCCAGTTCGTGCGTGCGGCAATCGAGGTTCAGCACCGACGTCTTCGGGTCCATGCCGAAGCGACAGGTTCCGGCCTGGTGGGCCGTGCCACCGATCGGGATGTCCTTGCCCAGGTAAAGGCTGCGCTCCAGCAGGTGGCGGTGGGCGCCGACCGGCTCCATCAGGCCTTCCAGCTTGTGCTTCAGCCGGCTGGCCGCCTGCTCGTTGCCTTCGGTAATGTCCAGCACGACCTTGCCGCCATCGTAGTAGATGCGGTTTTCCCGCCGCGGCAGGTCCTCGCTTTGCAGCCAGAAATCCATCGAGTGCCCGGCCATCTTGTCGAACGGCATTTCTGGCACCCAGCCGAGCCAAGATGGCAATGCCTCCCCCCTGATCTGCTCGCCGTGCGAGGTGGCGCACATCTGGATCAAGCCCATCGGGAACTGCCAGTCCTTGTCGCCAAAATAGAAGTCGCTCAGCGCCAGCGTCTTCTGGAACACGGTGTGGTTCGGTTCCTTCAGCAGCGCCATCAGCACGCTCATGTTGTGCCGCATGTAGTTGCGGCCGACCTGGCCGGACGCGTTGGCCAGCCCGTGCGGATGCGCGTCGTTGGCCGAGCGCAGCAGCAACAGGGCGGAGCTGAGCGCACCGCAGGCCACCACGACGATGTCCGCCGAATACTGCTCCGTCTTGCCGTCGCGCTGCACCCGCACGCCCGTCACCGCGTGGCCGGCCGGGTCGGTCAGCAGCGTTTCGGCATAGGCGCCGGTTAGCAGCGTGAAATTCGGATGTGTGGCAAGCGTCGGGTCGACGCAGATAACCTGCGCGTCCGCCTTGGCGTTGACCGCGCACGGGAAGCCGTCGAACGCGTCGCAGCGTATGCAGGGGCTGTACGTGGTGGCGCTGCCGTCCGGGTTCTGGTCCAGCTTGATGCCGAGCGGCAAGTGGAACGGGTGCAGGCCTTGCCCCACCAGGCTGTCGTTCAGCGCCTGGATGCGCGGCTCGTGCAGGACCGGCGGATATGCGTACGGCTTGCTGGACCAGGGCTCGTTCGGGTCCTCGCCGCGTTGGCCGTGGACGTGGAACAGCGCCTCCGCCTCGCAGTAGTACGGCTCGAACACGTCGTAGCCGAGCGGCCAGGCGGGGGACACGCCGTCGGCATGCTGCAGGGCGCCGAAATCCCGCTCGCGCAAGCGGATCAGTGCGGCGCCATATACCTTGGAGTTGCCGCCGACGTAGTAGTGCAGGCCCGGATGGAACGATTTGCCGTCCTTGCCATACCAGGTGTCGGTCGCCTGGTAGCGGCCATCCACGAAAACCGTCTTGGCGTCCCAGTTGTCGCGGGACCGGGGCAGGTAGCCGCCGCGTTCCAGCATCAGGATGCGTTTGCCGGTCGGCGCCAGCCGCTGCGCCAGCGTGCCCCCTCCGGGCCCGCTGCCGATGACGATCACGTCGTAATGGTCGCTCGATGCCATGGGCGGCACTTCCTTCCAGTCGGTTCGCGTCGGGGTGACGCTAGATCTTCAGCTTCTTGGCCAGCAGGTGCAGCCCGGTCGCGAGGCTGACGCCTGCCGCGGTCCAGAACGCCATCTTGTGCCGGTTGGTGAACATCTCCCAACTCCCGGTGCGGGACCGGCTGTCGAACCGGCCATGCGCGCCGTACGGGCCGGGCACCGGCTGGAACAGATTCGCCGGGGCGTCGGCCGGCAGCGTCTCGTCGCTGAGCTGCCCTTTGTAGCCGGCGTTGGCCAGGTATTTGTCGATCAGGCCCGGCGCGATGCGGTTGGCCAGGATCGCCTTGACCGTGGGAAAGCCGACCCAAACCTCGCGGCGCTTGTGCGTCGCGGCGAAGAAGATGGCGCGGGCCGGCACCTCCGGCTCGAAGATCGGCGCCACCGGCTTGGCCTTCACGCCCATCTTGTTCATCGCCCAATCGAATTGCGGCGTGTTCACCGCCGGGAGGTCGACCGTGGTCAGGTGCACCGCGAGCTTGTCGTGGATGATTTCGGAACGCAGCGAGTCCGTGAAGCCGCGGATGGCGGATTTGGCACCGCAGTAGATCGCTTGCAGCGGCACCGAGCGGTAGGCGAGTGCGGACCCGACATTGACGATGGTGCCGCTGTTGCGCGTCCGCATGCGTGACAGCGCGGCCATCATGCCGTGCACCTGGCCGAGATACGTGACCCTGGTGCCGCGCTCCACCTCCGCCGCGGTCAGCTTGGACACCGGTGCGAACACCGTGGCCATGGCGACGTTCACCCACACGTCGATCGGCCCCAATTCGGCCTCGGCCCGGTCGGCCGCCGCTTCCACGGCGTTCGCGTCCGCCACGTCCGTCGGAACCGCGAGCGTGCGCACGCCGTGGACGGAGCGCAGCTCGGCCGCCGCGGCCTCCACGCGCGCCGGGTCGCGTGCCAGCAGCGCGACGTCGTAGCCTTGCCTGGCAAACTCCTCGGCGGTGGCACGGCCGACCCCGGCGCTGGCGCCCGTGATGACGACGACCTTCGGCATGGCGACTTCCTTTGGTGAGACGTGGCGGGTGGGTCAGGGGCACAGCGCCGGCGAAACCCTCTTGTCGCCCCCGGATAAAGGAAGCACCCCGGGTGTAGTTGCAGTCGGCCATGCTGCCCGGGCGAAACGGCGGGCGTCGTCGTCGGCTGGGTAAACACCCGGTGCACCGATGATTAAGGTCCCGACGGTAGGCTTGGCGGTGTACCAATGGGAGACCACCATGCGCCTAGCCGGTGTTGTCGGGGCCATCGCGCTTGCTGCTGTCGTCCAGGTGTTCGCCTTGTCGGCCCACGGTGAAACGATCGCGGTTCCGGAAAACCAGGGCCCGTGGGGCTTCAACGCGGCGGCGCCGGTGGGCCAGCAGGGCGTATATGCCGACCTTGCCAACGCCCTGTCGCGCCGCCTGGACATGTCGGTCAAGGTGGAGTTCGTGCCGTATGGCCGCATGCTGGAAGGCGTGCGGACCGGCCAGTTCGACTACTCGTTCGCCGTCGTCAGCCCGGCGCTTGCGGAAGCCGGCCCGTTCATCACCATGGTTGCCAAAATCCCGATGATCGCGGTGGCCCGCAAGGGCCTGAAGCTCGCGAGCCTGGATGACCTGCACAGTTTCGAATCCGTGGGCCTGCTGCGGGGCGGCAGTTGCGGCAAGGCCGTCGACTCCGATCCGGCCATCCACCTCGCGAGCCAGGACAATTACGAAGTGGCCATCCGGAAGCTGGCGGCGGGCCGGCTGGATGGCTGGTGCAGCAGCAAGGCAGGCTTCGACTATGCCCTCGGCAACCTGCACATGGCCGACCAGATGGGAAACAAGTTCGAGTACGGCGAAGTGAACATCGGCCTGCAAGCCAGCCACGCCAAGGCTGGCACGCCGGAAGCCGACCGCATGGCTCATGCCGTGGCCGACCTCGTGGCCGAGGGGACGGCAGGACGGGTGTTCATGCAGTACTTAGGCAAAACCTATTCACCCTGACCTCTGTGGCCCGGGCGCAGTGCTGAACTTCCCGACGTGAAAGCTCGACACATGCGACTCAGCCTGCAAAGCCGCGTCACCCTCCTTGCCGTGGCTGCCGCAGTCTCGATCGTCGGCCTGAAAAGCATCTACGATCTGGGCAGCAGCGCGGCCGAGCGGGAAAGCGCTTGGTCCAGCCGCGTGTTCGTGCTGTCCAAGATGCAGGCGGAAGCCTTGGGCCGGCCCTTGTGGAACTTCAACCTGGAAGAAGTTGCCGCGATCCTCAGCAGCCTCGAGCGCGACACGTCGTTCCGGCGCGCCCAGGTCGTGGAAAACGACGGCAAGGTCACGGCGGAGCGGAGGGTGCCAGGGCCAGCGGAAGCAGCCCGCGACATGGTTGTCACGGAAAACCCCATCAACGTCGCGGATAGCGGTCGGAGCCGGCTGTTCGGCACCCTTCGCGTCGAGTTCTCCCGCGCGGAACTGAACAGGGCGTGGCGGCGGCAGATGCTGCAAGACCTGTTGACCACGCTCCTCATGGCGATCGTCACCGCCGCGGTGACGTTCTGCTCCGTTCGCCTGATCACCCGGCCGTTGAAGCGGCTGACCGGCGTCATGAGCGAGCTGGCCGGCGGCAAGCTCGCGATCGACATCCCGTATGCCGGCCGCGCCGACGAGGTCGGTGCCGTCGCGGCGGCCCTGCTGGTCTTCAAGGCCAGCATGACGGAGGCCGCGCAGCTTTCCCGTGACCAAACGGCGGCGCAGCGCGTCATGGAAGATCGCACGGTGCAACTCGACCAACTGCTCCAGGGGTTCGAGGCCAAGATCGGCGTGATGGTCGCGTCGCTCGCTTCCGGGTCGACCGAGCTGGAAGCGACGGCCAAGTCGATGTCCCTCACGGCCAAGCAGGCGTTCGGCCAGGCCGCCACCGTGGCATCGGCCGCGGCGGAGGCGAGCGTCGGCATGCAAACCGCCGCGGCCGCGACCGAGGTGCTGAGCACGTCGATCAACCAGATCGACGTGCAACTGTCGAGGTCGTCCGACATCGCGCAACGGGCGGAAGCCGATGCGTTGCGCACGGACCAGATCGTGCGGGCGCTGTCCGGCGGGGCGGAGCAGATCGGTCAGGTCGTGGGGTTGATCGACACGATCGCCAGCCGGACGCAGCTTCTGGCCTTGAACGCGGGGATCGAGGCGGCGCGTGCGGGCAAGGCCGGGCTCGGTTTCGCCGTGGTCGCGGGCGAGGTGAAAAGCCTGGCCGGCCAGACCGCGACGGCAACCAGGAAGATCGCCACGCAGATCGCACAGATCCAGGATGCCACCAACGAAGCCGTCGACGCGATCCAGGAGATCACGTCCACCATCAAGGAGATGGGCGACATCTCCCTCGACATCGCGGCCGCGATCAAGGAGCAGGCGACCGCGACGGCGGAGATCGCTTCCACCGTGCATCAAACGGCACAGTCAGGGCAGCAGGTCACCTCCAACATCGACGGCGTCCGGCACGCGGCACTGGAAACCGGCGCCACGGCGGAACACGTGCTCGCCGCTTCGGGCGGCCTGACCCAGCAAGCCGACCTGCTGACGTTCGAGGTCGACCGGTTCATCTACGACATCCGGGCCGCCTAGCCCTTTCGCACCGACCAGAACTTCGCGAAGCCCGGCAGGATGCCGGACAGCGTGTCGCGATAGGCGGTGGGTTGCAGGATTTGCCCCAGCGGCAAATAGGGCGCGAAGGACAGTACCTCTTGCTGCAACGCGTCGGCGATGCCCTTCCGCGACGCCTCGTCCCCGGCAGTGAACCAGGACAGGCGAAGCCGCTCCAGCGCTGGGTCGTCCGGCCAGCCGTACCAGGCATCCTTGCCGTTGCCGCGCGCCAGGAAGCTTTCCGCCGGGTCCAGCACGTCGATGCCGGCCACGGCGGACGGGAAGCAGCTCCAGCCGCCATGCTCCAAATCCTGCCGATTGCCGCGGCGCTGGAACATGGTGGCGGCATCCATCGCCTGGTCGTCCACGTGCAGGCCGAGGCGCTTGAACAGATCGGCACCGACCTCGCCCATCACCGAGTTCACGGGGTGGTCGGTCGGTTCCATCATCACCACCCGCTCGCCCTTGTATCCGGCGGCCTCGATCGCGCGCTTGGCGACGTCGACCGTGGCGGTGCCGACGGTTTGCGCCAGCCCGGCCTGCGTCGCCATCGGCGTGCCGGGGCAGAAGATGCCCACATCCGTGCGGTAATTGGCGGCGTCGCTGGAGAACGCTTCCATGAACTCGCGCTGCTGCACGGCGCTCAGCACGGCGCGACGGATGGCGAGGTTGTCGAACGGCGGATACAGCGTGTTGAAGCGCAGGATCGGCACCACGCCCGTGCTGTCGTTCACCCCGACCCGCAGGGTGCGGTCGCGGCGCAGCAGCGGCAGCAGGTCGGGCGGCGGCGATTCCAGCCAGTCCATCGCCCCCGTTTGCAGCGCGGCGGCGGCGCTGGCGGGTTCGGGCATGATCACCCATTCCACCCGGTCGAGGTGCACCACCTTGGCGCCACTGGTCAGCCCCGGCCGGCCCGGCGCCGGCACGTAACCGGGGAAGCGCTCATACACCAGGCGGGACCCCGCCACGCGTTCACTGGCCACGAAGCGGAACGGGCCGCTGCCGACCACCTCCGGCACCGGCCGGGTGGCGGGCAGGCGGGCCAGGCGCTCCGGCATGATGGCGCAGATGTTGGGGGAGATCTTGCCCAGCGCACTCGGCAGCAGGGGGAATGGCCGCCGCAGCCGGAAGCGGATCGTGCGGTCGTCCGGCGCGGCCAGTTCGGCGGTCGCGGCCATCAGCGCCATGCCCAGCCCGTCCACCGCCGCCCAGCGTTGGACGGAAGCGACGCAGTCCCGCGCCAGCACCGGCGTGTCGTCGTGGAAGCGCAGCCCGTCGCGCAGCCGCAAGGTCCAGGTCAGGCCGTCCGCGTCGGTGCCCGCGCTTTCCAGCATCTGCGGCTGCGGCGTGAAGCTTTCGTCCAGGCCGAACAGCGTGTCGTAGATCAGGAAGGCGTGGTTGCGCACCTGGGCCGCGGTGTTGGCGATCGGGTCCAGCACCGGCAGGTCCACGTTGGGCACGAAGCGCAGCACCGAGGAGGGTTGCGCGACCGCCGGGCGGCACAGCGGCAGCGCGGCCGCGGCTGCCAGCACCTGGCGGCGGCGCATCATGCCGCGGCCTCCGGCAGCGTGGCCTGGAGGGCGTCGAGCAGGCTGGGGAGGTCGGGGGCGTTGCGGGCGGCGCCCATCTCGGCGCCGCGGCGCCAGGCCCAGTCCTGCCGCTCGGCGATGGCGCGGCTGAGCAGCGGCTCCACCCCGGCCTCCTCCACGGTACGTGCCACTTCCCGCATCTCCTCCGCGCGCCGCTTGCCGTGGATCAGGGCGCGGCTGATCACGTAGCGCGCCAGGCCGGGCCAGTCCGGATGCGGCAAGGTGTCGCCCATGGTGCGCAACACGTCGGCTTCCACGCCGTAATGCCGGGCGGCCAGCATGCATTCGGTGGTCAGCGCTTCCAGCCCCTTGATCATCACGCTGCGGCACATCTTGACGGAGGACGCGCGGCCGATTTCCGGCGAGAACGGGGTCAGGTCCATGCCGAACGGCGCCGCCGCCCGCATGAACGCGTCGGCGTGCGGGCCGCCCAGCAGCATGGGCGTGGCGATGCGCTTGGGCGGCACGCTGGCCATGACGGCGGCTTCCACGTAGCGGCCGCCGGCGGCGGTGATCTCGCGTGCGGCCTCCTGCTTGGTGCCGGGGGCGACGCTGTTCACGTCCACGACGAAGGGCGCGGCGCCTAGCGCCCCGTGTAGGGAGCGCATGGCCGCCAGCACGGACCCGGCCGTCACGCACACGAACACCATCGCCGCGTTCTCGCACGCGGCGGCCGGGCTGTCGGCGGCGATGCCGGCGGCGCGCGCGCGGGCCTGCGCGTCGGGCGCGGTGTCGAATGCCGCAATTTCCGCCCCCGCCTTCGCCAGGTCCGCGGCGAGGATGCCGCCGACCTCGCCGAAGCCGATGATTGCCACCTTGTTGTTCATTCTCGTTTCCCCCTGATGGGCTACACGGGTGCCAGGCCGAGCCGATGTTTCGCTGCGTCCGCCCCGGTGGAGGCGAGGAACGCCACGAAGCGCTGCCCGGCGTCCGGCTGACGGGCGGCACGGGCGACCCCGGCCGTGAAGATCGTGGTCGATTGGATGGCAGGCGGCAGCGGGCCGGCGACCGTGACGCCGGGCAGTCCGAGCAATTCGCTGCGCTGCTGAAACGCCAGGTCCACGGCGCCCTCGGCCAGCAACCGTCCCACCGGCACGCCCGGCGGCGCCTGCACCAGGCGGTCGCCCAGCGTGTCGCGGATGCCCCATCCGTCCAGCAAGTGCCGCAGGTGATCGCCGCTCGGCCCAGTGGAGTAGCCGATCCGCCCCGCTGCCAGCACGGCGCGCTGCACCGCCTCGGCGTCGCCCAATTCCGGCACCGGTCCGCCGTCCCGCACCGCGACGGCGATGCCGGAAGCGGCGATGCCGATTAGGCTATCCGAAAGCAGGAAGCCGTCCGCTGCCAGCGCGCGGGCCACGCTGTCGGACAGCACGACCACGTCCACCGCCTCGCCATCCCGGACGCGGCGTGCAGCATCGACGCCGCCGACCGCCTCGACCACCGCGGCACCGTCCCACCCGGCGGCAAGCTCCGTCAGCAGGGCGCGCGTCGCCATCGAGCACAGGGTGGAGACCGGGGCTGCCATGTCAGTCCTCGTAACGCAGCCCGGCCTTGGCCAGGGCGTCGCGCATCCCGTACAGGTCCAGGCCGAGCGTGCCGGCGCCGAGCTTGGCCCGCTTGTCGGTCTCGTTGGCTTCGCGCTTGGCGGCGGCGTCCGCCACTGCGGTGACTTGCGCTGCGGGCACCACCACCACGCCGTCATCGTCGGCCACCACCGCGTCGCCCGGGGTCACCAGCGCGCCGGCGCACACCACCGGGATGTTCACCGACCCCAGTGTGGCCTTGACCGTGCCCTTGCAGGAGATCGCCTTGCTCCAAACCGGGAAGCCCATCTCGGTCAACGTGGACACGTCGCGCACGCCGCCGTCGATCACCAGCGCCCGGGCGCCGCGCGCCTTGAAGGAGGTGGCCAGCAGGTCGCCGAAATAGCCGTCGGTGCACTCCGCGGTGATCGCGGCCACCACGATGTCGCCGGGTCGGATATGCTCCGCCACGACGTGCATCATCCAGTTGTCGCCGGGGTGCAGCAGCACCGTCACCGCCGTGCCGGACACCCGGGCGCCGGGATAGATCGGGCGCATGTATGGCTTCAGCAGCCCGGTGCGCCCCATCGCCTCGTGCACGGTGGTGGCACCGAACTGGGCCAGCCGATGCGTCTGGTCCCGGTCCGCGCGAATGATGTTGCGCCGGACGACGCCGAGTTCCGTCATCGCTGTCTCCTACTCGCCGGCGGCCGCCAGCCGTGCATCCAGACGCGGATAAACCCGCCGGGCATTGAGTTCGAACACCTTGCGCCGGTCCGCGGGCGACAGGTTCACCGTGGCGTCGATGTAGCGGCGGGTGTCGTCGAAATGGTGCCCGGTTTCGGGGTCGATGCCGCGCACCGCACCGATCATCTCGGACGCGAACAGGATGTTGTCCACGGGGATCACCTGCGTCAGCAGGTCGATGCCGGGCTGGTGGTAGACGCAGGTGTCGAAGAACACGTTGCGCAGCAGGTGCTCCCGCAAGTCCGGGCGGCGCATCGCCTGTGCCAGGCCGCGATAGCGCCCCCAATGGTATGGCGCGGCCCCGCCGCCATGCGGGACGACGAAGCGCAGGGTGGGGAAATCGCGGAACAGGTCGCCCTCGATCAACTGCATCACCGCCGTGGTGTCGGCGTTGATGTAGTGGGCGCCGGTGGTGTGGAAGCAGGCGTTGCAGGAGGTGGACACGTGCACCATCGCCGGAATGTCCAGCTCGACCATCGCCTCGTAGATCGGGTACCAGTAGCGGTCGCACAAGGGTGGGCTGGTCCAGTGCCCGCCGGACGGGTCCGGGTTCAGGTTGATGCCGACGAAGCCGTACTCGGTCACGCAGCGCCTGATTTCGGCGATGCAGGTCCGGGTATCCGCGCCCGGACTTTGCGGCAGCATGGCGGCGCCGACGAAATGGCGCGGGAACAGCGTCGACACGCGGAAACACAGCTCGTTGCAGATGGCGGCCCATTCGGCGGACACGGACAGGTCGCCGATGTGGTGCGCCATGAAGGACGCGCGGGGGGAAAACACCGTCAGGTCGATGCCGCGTTCCCGCATCTGGCGCAGTTGGTTGCCTTCGATGCTGTCCCGCAACTCGTCGTCGGAAATGCGGAGCTCCGCGGCGTTCGGCCGGGCGGTGCCCGCGTGGAAGGCGGCGACCTGGCGGCTGCGCCATTCCTCCAGCGGTTGGGGCGCGGTGGTGTAGTGGCCGTGGATGTCGATGATCATGAGACTCTCCCGCTCCGTCGCCGTGGTCAGGAGGCGATGCCCTTGTTCGAAAGGTCATCCACGCCCGCGACCGCCCCGTCGCCCGTTTGCGCCTCGGGCAGCGGCGGCGTGCCGTGCGTGTGGAAGGTGGCGATGGTCTTCAGGCCCCAGGCCTGACCCTTCTTGCGCTCTTCCTCCGTCCAGCGGATCGGCTTCCAGTCCGGTGCCAGCACCAGGCGCGCGCCGGCATTGGCCACCTCCACCCGGTGGCCACCCGGCTCGAACACGTACAGGAAGAAGGTTTGCTGCACGGCGTGCTTGTGCGGACCGGTTTCGATCGGCACGCCGGCTTCCAGGAAGATGTCGGCGGCGCGCAGGATCTCCTCGCGGCTGTCCAGCGCGAAGGTGACGTGGTGGAAGCGGCCGGGGATGCCGTGTGCTTCCTTGGTGTAGGCGAAATCGTAGCTCTTGTTCGTGCAGGTCAGCCACATGCCGGCTTCCTCGCCGGTGTCGAGCACGATCTGCTCCGTCAGGCGGAAGCCCAGATAGTCCTCGAAGAACTCCCGGTTCGCCCGGATGTCCACGGCCAGGCAGTTGAAATGGTCGATCCGCCGGACGTTGACGCCGCGCGCCGGAAAACGCTGCGCCTGGTTCTTCAAGGCGGGCCGCAAGGCCGGCGGCGCCTGATACCACTCCGTGTCGTAGTACAGCTCGCACACATGCCCGTCCGGGTCGTGGAAGCGGAAGCCGGGCCCGTGGCCGTACTCCCCCTCGTGCCAGCCGATGGCACGGCCGGACCGCTGCAGCGCCGCCACCCGGCGTTGCAGCGCCTGCGGTGAGCGGGCGCGGAAGGCGGCATGGCCTAGCGCGCTTTCGCGGGCGGCGGTCAGTTGCAGCGAGTAGGTTTCGTAATCGTCCCACGCGCGCAGGAACACGGAGTCGCCGCGCCGGCCGCTTTCCGTCATGCCGAGCACGTCCACGAAGAAGCGCAGGCTTTCCTCGGGCTTGCAGGTCAGCAGCTCGAGATGGCCCAGATGCGCCACGTCGGTGATCGGCTCGTCGTGCACGGCTTTCCTCCTCCCTCGCGGCGGGTTCGGCCCGGCCGGTGTTGCCGGCTCGTTAGCGCCCCGAGAGGCGGGAGCGTGAACGATTTAATTGGATCAGTTGATCGATTTCTTGCATCAATCAACGATGCGGATCGACCTGCCGGGCATCGAGGCGTTCCTGGCGGTGGCCGATTGGCGGTCGTTCCGGCGCGCCGCCGCCCATATGAACCTGTCGCAGGCCGCACTCAGCCACCGGGTCAAGAAGCTGGAGGAGGCGTTGGGCACCGCGCTGCTGACCCGCACCACGCGCCGCGTGACGCTGACGGAGGCGGGGCTGGAGCTGCTGCCCGTTGCGCTGCGTGCGGTGGGCGAGATGGAAGGCGCGCTGGTCGGGCTGCGCGACCGCGGCCGTGGCCGGTCGGAGCGGTTGGCGGTCGGCTGCCTACCCACGATCGCGCTGCTGCATCTGCCCGCCGTGTTGGCCGAGTTCGGCCGCGCCTGCCCCGGCGTGCGCGTGCAGGTCTACGACAACTCGGCGGCCGAGATCATCGGGCGGGTGCGCGCCGGCGAGGCGGATTTCGGCGTCACCGTGGTGTCCGCCGGCGGCCTGGACCTGGAAATCACGCCGCTGGCACGCGACCCGTTCGTGCTGGTTTGCCCGGCGGAGCATCCCCTGGCCGGCCGGGACACCGTGCAATGGCAGGAGCTGGAATCCGAGGCGCTGATCCGCATCAGCGCGGAAGCCGCCAACCGGCTGCTGATCGACGAGGCGCTGGACCGCCGGCGCGAAGCCATGCGCTGGCGGTTCGAGGTGCAGCGCGTGCCCACCGCGCTCGGCATGGTGCAGGCCGGGCTGGGCTTGACGGTGCTGCCGCGTTCTGGATTGGACGCGCACGCGGTGCCGGGCCTGGCCGGAGTGGCGCTGCGCAATCCCGCGGTGGCGCGCGGGCTGGGCATCGTCGCGCTGCGGGACCGGACGCTTCCGCCGCATGCCGCGCTGCTCGCCCGACTGGTGAGCGAACGGCTGAAGCGCCGGGCCTACGGCTGAGGACGCCGGGCGCCGGATCTCGGCATGGGACGGCTCAGGCGGCGCGGATGGGATATTCGCGCTTGCAGTAGGTTTCGATGCCCTGCGCGAAGGCGAGTGCGGCCTTGCTGAGCGAGCGGGCCGGGCTTCTCAGCGTGATGATGGGCAGCGACAAGGGCGGGTCCAGCGGACGCGTGACCAGGTCCGGAAATACCTCGCCGGCCCAAGTGCGCCGGTTCTCGCACGTGATGCACCTCTACACCGTCCTTGAAGCGGATCTGGCCGATGATCTCGGCATCTCGGACGCCATCCTCGCGCTGTCGCCCGTGGCCGCCGTGTCCGGGCGGCCCAAGCGCGCGGCGGCCCAACTCGGCCGTGAGTTGGAGGGCGGCCCGCGCGGTCCCTATGGCGGCATCATCGGAACGGTCGAGCCGCGGACGGGGCGGGTCGACCTGGCGGTCGTCATCCGGTCGTTGTGGGTGTCCGACCACGTCGCGCGGCTCCGCGTCGGGGGCAAGATCGTCGCGGAGTCGCAAGCCGAAGCCGAGTACCGCGAGTGCCTTGCCAAATCCCGCTTCATCGTCGAGGCGGTCGCCTTTGCGGAAGCGGCGGCCCCGTAGCATGGCGCCGGCGGCATCGCTACGGTCTCCGCGCCGGCGACACGCACGAACGCGGCCTGGTCGGGAGAAGCGCGATGCGATTGCAGGACTGCCACAACTTCCACGATTTCCGGCGCATGGCCCGGCGCCGCCTGCCTGGCCCGATCTTCAACTACATCGATGGCGCGGCGGATGACGAGGTCACCTATCGCCGCAACACCGCCGCCTTCGAGGAATGCGACCTGGTTCCCAGCGTGCTGCAAGGGGTGCGGGAGGTGGACCTGTCCACCACCGTGCTGGGCCAGACGCTGCAACTGCCGTTCTATTGCTCCCCCACCGCCCTGCAACGTCTGTTCCACCACGATGGCGAGCGTGCCGTGGCCGCGGCGGCGGCCAAGTACGGCACCATGTTCGGCGTGTCCTCCCTGGGCACGACGAGCCTGGAGGAAGCCCGGCGCATCAGCAGCGGCCCGCAAATCTACCAGTTCTATTTCCACAAGGATCGCGGGCTGAACCGCGAGATGATGGCGCGCGCCAAGCAGGCCGGCGTGCAGGTGATGATGCTGACGGTGGACAGCATCACCGGCGGCAACCGCGAGCGCGACAAGCGCACCGGCTTCGCCATCCCGTTCCGGTTGAACGTGGCCGGCGTGTCGCAATTCGCCGCAAAGCCGTCCTGGGCGCTGAACTACTTCCGCCAGGGTGCCTTCCGGCTGCCGCAGTTGGAGAACCACGTCGACATGGGGCGCGGCGCCATGTCGATCAGCCACTATTTCACCGAAATGCTCGACCCGTCGCTGAGTTGGGACGACGTGGCCGCGATGGTGCAGGAATGGGACGGGCAGTTCTGCCTGAAGGGCGTGATGTCGGCGGAGGATGCCAAGCGGGCGGCGTCCATCGGCTGCACCGGCGTCGTGGTGTCCAACCATGGCGGCCGCCAGCTCGACGGCTCACGCGCCTCCTTCGATCAGTTGGCTGAGATCGTCGATGCGGCGGGCGACCGGCTGGACGTGCTGATGGATGGCGGCGTGCAGCGCGGCACCCACGTGCTGAAGGCGTTGTCGCTGGGGGCCAAGGCCGTGGGGGTGGGGCGCTACTACCTGTTCCCCTTGGCCGCCGCCGGGCAGGCGGGCGTGGAGCGCGCGCTGGAGCTGATGCGCCACGAGCTTGAGCGCGCGATGAAGCTGATGGGCTGCACCGCCATCGCGCAGCTCCGGCCGGACAAGCTGCGCTTCCGCCGGGCGTGACGGGCTGAGCCGCCCACCGGAATCAGCCGCCTTCTCGGCGCCCGGCGGCCGTCGCATAGTCGGGCGAACAGCACGAGTGGGGGTTCATGACCGTTCACACCATCGGCCGGCGCGGCGTCCTGGCTGCGGCCGGGGGCGTCGGCATCGCGAGCCTCGCCGCGCCCGCCTTGGCGCAGGGCCCGCGGGCCAGCACGTTGCGCTTCATCCCGCAGGCCGACCTGGCCATCCTCGACCCGCTCAACACCACGGCCTACCCGACCCGCAACCACGGCCATCTGTGCTGGGACACGCTGTACGGCATCGACGAGCATTTCGTGCCGTATCCGCAACTGGCCGCCGGGCACACGGTGGAGGATGACGGGCGGCGCTGGGTCTTCACGTTGCGGGACGGCCCGACCTTCCATGACGGCGAGAAGGTGCTGGCGCGCGACGCCGTCGCCTCCATCCAGCGCTGGATGCTGCGCGACACCCAGGGGCAGAGCCTGGCAACGCGCCTGGACCAGATCGTCGCATTGGACGACAAGCGGTTCGAGCTCCGCCTGAAGCGGCCGTTCGCGTCGTTGCTGGACGGGCTGGCCAAGGCATCGTCGTATCCGTGCTTCATCTTCCCGGAGCGTTTCGCCAAGCTCGACCCCACCAAGGCGGTGACGGAGGTGGTCGGCTCCGGCCCCTACCGGTTCGTCGCGGGCGAGCGGGTGGCGGGTTCGCTGGCGGTGTACCAGAAGTTCGCCGGCTACGTGCCGACCCCGACCGGACCGGTTTCGATGATCGCCGGGCCGAAGCTGGCCACGTTCGAGCGGATCGAGTGGCACGTCATCCCCGACGGCGGCACCGCGGCCGCTGCCATGCAGTCCGGCGAGATGGATTGGTTTGAGCTGCTGCCCAACGACCTGGAGTCGCTGCTCAAGGCCTCGAAAGGCGTGACGGTGGCGCAGGTGGATCAGGGCGGCATCTACGCGGCGTTGCGGTTCAACCAGCTCCTGCCGCCCTTCAACGACCCGACGGCGCGCCGTGCCCTGCTGCCGGCCGTGAGCCAGACCGATTACATGCAAGCCGTGGCCGGCGACGACCCGGCGAGCTGGCGCAAGGATGTCGGGTTCTTCCCCGTTGCCAGCCCGTATGCCTCCAGCGCCGGCTTGTCCGCGATCTCGGGCAGTCCCGACATCGGCGCCGCGAAGCAGGCGATCGCCGCGGCCGGCAAGGCGGGTGCCGCGGTGACGGCGCTGCACGCCACGGACGTCGCGCAGCAGAACGCGCTGATGGCGGTCGCGGTGGACATGCTGAACCGGGCCGGGCTGAAGGCGGACGACGTCACGGTCGATTTCGGCACGCTGGTGCAGCGGCGGATGAACAAGGCGGCGACCAACCAGGGCGGCTGGAACGTCTTGATCGCGCTGTTCGGCGGCTCCGACCTCAACACGCCGGCCAACAACTTCCTTTTGCGCGGCAACGGCCAGGATGCCTGGTTCGGCTGGCCGGATGCCCCAGCGCTAGAACGCCTCCGCGAAGCCTGGTTGGACGCCACGTCCGAGGCGGAGGAGAAGCAGATCGCCGGCGCCATTCAGGAGCGCGCCTTCATCGACCTGCCATATATCCCGCTGGGCCAGTTCTTCTACCGCACCGCCTACCGGTCCGAGATCACCAACCGCCGCAACGGGATGGTCCTGCCGCTGAACGCCGTGCGGGGATGAGCGCCTGGTGATCCGGCCGGGTCAGGGGGCGTCGGTCGCGAGGTCCCACAACAACCCGGCCATCATGGCAACGCCTTCGCGCAGGACGGGCAGCAGATTGTGCTCGTCCGGCGCATGCTGGTTGCAGCCGGGATAGGAATGCGGGATCCACAGGGTGGTGAGGCCGAGCTCTTCGACGAACACGTCGTTGGGCAGGGTGCCGCCGAAGTTCGGCAGCAGCGCTGGCTTCTTGCCCGTGCTCCGTTCCAGGGAGCGCAGCGCCCAGGTCACCCATTTGTTGTCCGTCAGCATCCGGGTGGGATTGCCGCCGTCCATCGCTTCCACCTGAACGGCGCCGAACCCGGCGGCGGCGAGGTGCCGTTGCAGGATCGGACCGACATCGCGCCAATCCAGCCCGACCACGAAGCGCAACTGCACCACCGCCTCGGCCAGGCCGGGGATCGCGCCAGCGGGCTGCGCCATGTTGCCGGCGCCCATGGCCAGCACCTCCAGCGTGTTGGCGGCAAACACGCGTTCCGCGGGTGACAGGCCCGGCTCGCCCCAGCCGGGCTCCACCGCCGGTTCGCCTTCGCCGCCCGCGGGCGTCACGTCCGCCAGGGCGTTCCGCACCGCCTCCGGCACGGCGCCGGCGCGCAGGCCCGCGATGCGCAGCACGCCGGCACCGTCCACGCAGCAGGCGATGGCGTTGCACAGCACGGTGGCCGCGTTGCTGATCAGCCCGCCCCAATTGCCGGAATGATGCGCGCCCTCGCGCAGCCGGATGCTGAGGCGCAGCCGCACCACGCCACGGGAGCCGAGGAACAGCGTCGGCCGCTCGGCGCTCAGCCGCGGGCCGTCGGAGGCGATGAGCACGTCCGCGGCCAGCGCGCTGCGCTCCGCCCGGCAAACGGCGCGCAGGCCGGGCGAGCCAAGCTCCTCGCCCATTTCCAGGATGAACTTGGCGTTGAAGCCAAGCGTGCCCCGCGCCTGCAACACGGTCGCCAAGGCGGCGATGTTGACGCTGTGCTGGCCCTTGTTGTCGGCGCTGCCGCGGCCATACCAACGCGCCCCGTCGGTTGTCAGCGTCCAGGGATCGCGTCCCTGCGCCCACCGCCCTTCCATGCCGGGCACGGTGTCGCCGTGGCCGTAGAACAGGACGGTCGGCAGCTCGCTGCCTTCGTGTCGTTCGGCCAGGAGGAACTGCCCGTCCCCGTCCACGCGGCGCGTGGTGAAGCCGAGCGCCGCGAACGTGGCCGCCATTTCGTCGTCCAGGTAGGCACGCAACGCCGGGCGGCTGCTGGCGACGGGGCTTTCGGTGCGAAAGGCGATGCGACGGCCGAGGTCGGCCGCAAAATCACCGCTGTCCACATGGGCCTGCGCCGCCTGCAAGATGCCGTCGCGATCCAAGATGAGCCTCCGGGTCAACCGAGGAGATCGATCGCCAGCAGCAGGTCGGTGGCGGCAATGAACAGGCGGCGATTGCCGTCGCCGCCAAAGGCGCAGTTCGAGCACACGGCCGGCGTCGGAATATAGCCGAGCCGGGAGCGGTCGGGTGCCAGGACGTGGATGCCGTCCGCCGCGGTGGTCCACACCCAGCCGCGCGCGTCCACCTTGAAGCCGTCGGGATAACCGTGGTCGGTGTGACAGAAGAACCGCCGGTTGGTGAGTGCGCCGTCCGCGGCGACGTCGAACGCCTCGATCTTGTGCTGCGTCCCCGTTTGGTCGCCGGGGATTTCGTTCAGCGACAGCGAGGTGTCGGACACGTAAAGCGTTTGCCCGTCCGGGGAGAACGCCAGGCCGTTCGGCTGCTCGAAATCGGCCATCCGGCGCAGCGCGCCGCTTCCGGTGTCGAAGCGATACACGCTACGATGGTCCAGCTCCGGATCCACCAGGCTGCCCTGGTTGGGCATCAGCAGCCCGAAGGTCGGGTCGGTGAACCAGATCGCGCCATCGTTGGCGACGGCGACGTCGTTGGGCGAGTTGAGCCGCTTGCCCTCGAAATGCGTGATGATCGGCACCGGCTCGCCGTCACCGTTCGAACGGCTGATGCAGCGGCGGCCGTGTTCGCAATGCACCAGGCGGCCATCCGGCTCCAGCGCGTTGCCGTTCATGAAGTAGGTGGCGTCGATCGCGACGGTCACTTCCCCGTCCGGGCGCCAGGCCAGCAGCCGTCGGTTCGGCACGTCCGACCAGACCAGCCGGCCGGGTGCTGGCTGCCATACCGGACCTTCGCCGTGCAGCGTGCCCTCGTAGAGTTGCAGCAGCTTGGCGTCGGGTGACAGCACCGTTGCCAGCCGCGGATCGTCGATCTGCACACCCTGGAAGTTTTCCACCGGCTTCGGCGGCCCGGCGCGCCGCAGCAGCCGGCCGGGCAGCAGGGCGGAGTTGTCGGTCATGGGTTGGCACCCCTGGCTGGTTCGACCTGGTGGAGGTGGCCGTCGGGGTCGCGCAGCAGCGCTGTCCGCGCGCCCTGCCACACGATACGCGTCGCCGCGACGTCGTTCGCCTGCAAGGACGGCCCTGCGGCGCCGCGCGGAACGTGGTAGCCCAGCAATTCCAAATGCGGCGTGGCCGAGGCCGGGTGCAGCGGCACCACGGACACCTCCACGCCGGCCAGGCCATCGAGGCGCTGCTGCTCCGGGCCCTGGTTCAACGTCCGCTTGCCCGGCTCCAGCCCCAGCGAGCGGTAGAACGACGTGCTGGCGTCGGCATCGGCGACGCTGATGGCGGAGTGGTCGATGCCAAGGCCGATCTGCCCGGCTGCCGCTGACTTGCCCTGCCACGCCGGAGGCCGGGCGCCCGGCGGGAATTGCAGCAACTCCAACGGATGACCGTCCGAATCGCGGAACTTGAACGCCTGCACCCCACCCGAGGATTGCGGCAGTTGCTGCGGGCCGCCTTGGCTGATGGGCATTGCCGCCGTCACGTGGCGATACGCTTCCGCCATGTCCTCCACCACCAGTGCCAGATGCTGGAACCATAGCGCGGCGGCATCGCCGTGCTCCGGGTATGGACGCCCGACGGTGTCGAACTGCTCGATCGCCACGATCTGCCCGCCCAGCCGCAATCCTTGCCGCCGCCCCGCGCCGGCCACGCCGAGCAAGGTCAACTCATCCTGCGGGATCGCCTGCTCGGGGCCGTCCACCGCGAAGCCGAGCGTTTCTTCGTAGAAGCGCCGCAACCGCGGCAGGTCGGCCGTGACCAGGCGGAACCCGGCGATCGCCGTCAGCGGAGCACCCGTTGGCGATTCAAGTGACATGGCAGGGCGTGTGTTGCGGATCGACGTGCAGTTGCACCGTCATCAACACGGCCGGCTCGTTGCCGATCGTGCCGGAGCGATGGCCCTTCCTGCCGTCGGTTTTGGTGCAGCCCTGGTCCTCGCCGAAGGAGAACTCGCCGGGGCCTTGCTCGATCCGCGTGCCGTCCATGCTTTCGATCCACCAGCGGCCGGACAGCACGACGATCCATTGCGGCGCCGGGTTCTCGTGCCAGTCGCCCACCCAGCCGACCGGCTGCACCGTCACCACCACGGTGGAGGAATGGGTATCATGCTTGTTATTCCATTGCGGATCGGCGCCGCCGACGCCCTTCAGCTCGAACGTGGTGAGCGCACACTGCGCCTGGTGGCTGACGCCGTTCGCGTCGGTCCACAGGTGCCAATACGGGACGCTGGGCTTCGGGCCGCTCTTGCCCTCGTCCTTGCCGGTGAGCTTGGCAAACGCCTCGATCGGGTTCTGCATGCTGGGCCTCCTATCGCGGCAACGCGGCCGTTGCATAAGGGTGAGACGAGGCGAAAGGGTCGGCAAGGAAGGCATGCCAGTCGTTACCCTGCAGGCCGACGACGATCAGCAAAAACCCGGATGCGAGCGAGAAGTTCTTCAGGAAATCCCAGAACAGATCGCGCCCTTTGCTTTCGCCCGACGCCCAGAAGTCACCCGGTTGCCAGAACCGCTTGAATAACACGGCCGTCATCGCGCAGTAGCCGGCCATGATGAACGCGGCGAGCCGGTCCGCGACGCCGGTGAGGATGCCGAGCGGCATGACCAGCTCCACGAACAAGCCCGTGAAGATCAGCGCCTTCGCGACCGCGTCGGAGCTGAAGAGCTGCTTGGCCTGCTTCACCGCGCCGGCGAAGTTCAGGATCTTGTCGAGCGCGCTGGCGGGGAAGAACAGCACCACCAATCCGTAGCGCACGAGCAGGATCACGACCTGGGAGGTGGTCATGCGCCCACCCGGCGCGCGCTGTGCTCGTCCACCATTACGACCCCACTCACTGTCTCGCACGGACCCAAGCGCGGATCACCCAGGAAGTTTGCAGTGAAATGCCGTCCACGCGTGCGATGTCACCCGGCCAAGCGGCGGACGGCCATGGCGATCGCGTCGTAGGGCAGCGCCGCGCATTCCCGCAGACGCCAGTACCACGCCCAACTGCCGGACGCTGGGGGCGGGCAATGGCTGGCGCGCACGCCGGCCATCCGCATGAGCATCACGCAGCGCGGCAGGTGGTAGGCGCTGCTGGCCAGGCGGACCGGACGTGGGCTATCCGCCAGCAGGCGTGCGCAGGCCACGGCCGATGACAGCGTGTCGGTAGCGGTTTCTTCCAGTTGGATGTGGCTGGCGGGGACGCCGAGCGCCCGCAACATCGCCGCCATGACGCTGGCCTCGGACGGGCCGTGGCGGCCGACAGCGCCGGTGGGCATGTAATGCGCCGCCGTGCCGCCGCAGTTGAACGCGGCCCGCACCCGGGCCTGCATGGTGGGGCTGGGCGTCCCGCCGGGCAGCACCGCCGCACCGAAGATCACGATGGTGCCAGGCGGGTTCACGGAGGCGGGGCCAGCAGCAGGCGGTTGAGCGCGCAAAGCGGGCCGAACGTGTCGCGCCAAGCGCGGGCGAAAGCGTCCGGCGGCACCCGGCCAGCCAGCTCCGCCCCGATGGCGCCGACACTGCGCTGGCCATCGACCAGGCGCAGCATGGCGGCGGCCAGCGGCGGCAGCGGGATCGGCACCCGCAGCCCGTCGAACAGAAAGGGCAGCATGCCGTCCGGCCGGATGTGTTTGGCGAGCTCGGCACCCGGCATTTCCCGCATCACCGGGATCGCGGCCGGGTCGTTGCCGTCCGGCGTCGCCGGGGCGTCGGCTGCGCGCACGGCGTACACCACGTGGGTGCTGATGTTGCCGCACAACGCCTCGGCCAGCGCGGCCCGCTCGACCGGGCCGAGCGCCGCCGCCCGCGCCCGCAACCGTGCATCGGGCAGGTAGATGGCCGGATCGTAACGCAGCGGCTCCATCCAGCAGGTGACGTGCAGGCCGGCCGCGGACAGCAGGGCGTGCAGCGCCGGCACGTCATACGCCCGGTCCCGCGGGTTCAGCACCAGGTCGTACAGCCCGGCGTCGCCGCCGGTCAGGTGGTCGGCGAACAGGGTGTTGCGGTGCAGCCAGGCAGTATCCGGCAAGTGCCGCATCACCCGCCGGGCCACATCCAGCCGGGCGGCAGGCGGCTCCGCCTCCGGCGCCAGCAGGCGCAGCGCGTCCTGCACCATGTAGACGCCGGTGCGGCCATGCGGGGCATACACCATCAACCCGAGGCCGCCGCCCGGCGCCAGCACCGACAGCAGCGCCTGCAACCCGGCGGCGGGGTCCGGCAGGTGGTGCAGCACGCCGCAGCAATCGATGTAATCGAACGGTTCCAGGCCGGAGCCTGGCAGGTCCAGCAAGGATCCGTCATGCCATGCCATCGCCAACCCGCGCGCCGCCGCGCGTGCCTGGGCCACGCCCCGGGCGGCGGATGAGCGGTCCAGGTAGGTGACCTGGCCGGGGCGGCCAAGCGTCGCCATCTGCTGGGCGAGCATGATGGCACCGTCGCCGGTGCCGCCGCCGGCCACCAGGGCGCGCAGCGGGCGGGATGCTGGCCGGGCGGCGCCGAACACCCAGTGGTCGATTTCCCGCAGGTGGCTGGGGCTGCCGATGACCAGGCGGCGCGCCTCGTCCGCGGGGTCGCGGGCCGGGTAGGGATAGGCCTCGTACTGCGCGGCCAGCCGGGAGTCGGTTGCGTCGGTCATGCAGTACACCTATCGCGCGCGTCGGGCGCTCGCCACCGGATTGGTGCGGCGGGGCCAAGGCAGGCCCGATCCGCCGCTTGTTCCCAGGCCGCTGCCGCCGTATTTGTCCGCCATGCGATCCCTCCTGTTCTGCGTCCCCGCCCTGTTGGTCGCCGCGCCCGCGTTGGCGCAGCCGCGGCCGTCCCGTCCGGCCGCGCACCCGGCCACCCACCCGGCGTCGGCCGCCCCCCGGGCGATCGGCAAGTTCGACGATTGGACCGCCGCCACGCACCAGGAGGGGGGGCAAACCGTGTGTTACGCCTTCACCCGGGCGTCCGCTTCCACGCCGCCCTTGGCCGGGCGGGGGGACGTGGTGCTGACGGTGACGCAGCGGCCGGGCAGCGCGCGCGATGCCGTCGCGATCAGCGCCGGCTTCGCCTACGCCGCCAACGCCGAGGTGGTGTTGCAGGTGGAAAGCACGGCGCTGCCGTTCTACACCAGCCAACGCTCCGCCTTTGCGCGCGACGGGCATGCGGTGGTGGGCGCGTTTGAGCGCGCGCGCCAGGCCGTCGCCAAGTCGCCCGGGCCGCGCAACAGCCAGGTGCAGGATACCTTCAACCTGCGCGGCTTCTCGACCGCCTACGCCGCCATCAACAAAGCCTGCTCCGGCAAGGGCTGATGTCGGCCAGCCTGAGCGAGGCCGAACGCGACCGCATCCTGGCGAAATCGGCGCTGTTTTCCCCGCCCCCGATCGCCCTGCCGGACGGAAGGCGGGAGTTGGTGGGCCTGACCCGGCCGGAGTTGATCGAAGAACTGGCGGCCATCGGGGAAAAGCCGTTCCGCGCCAAGCAGCTTTGGCACTGGATCTACCACCAGGGAACGACCGACTTCGCCGCCATGTCGTCCATCGCCCGGCCCTTGCAGGCCAAGCTGGCCGAGCGCTTCGTCATCGGCCGCCCCGGCATCGCCGCCGAGCAGACCAGCACGGATGGCACCCGCAAATGGCTGTTCCGCTTCCGCGACGGGCAGGAAGCGGAAACCGTCTACATCCCCGATCGGCAGGAAGATCGGGGTGCGGTCTGCATCTCCTCCCAGGTGGGCTGCACGCTGTCCTGCCGCTTCTGCCACACGGGCACGCAGCGGCTGGTGCGCAATTTGGGCACGGCGGAGATCGTCGGCCAATTCATGGCCGCGCGCGATGCCTACGGGGAGTGGCCGTCGCCGCGCGGCGAAACGCCCCGGCTGCTGTCCACGATCGTGCTGATGGGCATGGGCGAACCGCTATACAATTACGAGCACGTGGCCCGCGCCATGCGGATCGTGATGGATGGCGAGGGCATCGGCCTGTCCCGCCGGCGCATCACGCTGTCGACCTCGGGCGTGGTGCCGATGATGGACCGCTGCGGCGAGGAGCTGGGCGTGAACCTGGCCGTGTCGCTGCATGCGGTGCGGGACGGGTTGCGCGACGAGATCGTGCCGCTGAACCGGAAGTACCCCATCGCGGAACTGCTGGCCGCCTGTCGCCGCTATCCGGGGGCCTCCAACTCCCGCCGGATCACCTTCGAATACGTCATGCTGCGCGGCGTCAACGACAGCGAGGCGGATGCGCGGGAGCTGGTGCGCCTGATCGCCGGCATTCCCGCCAAGGTGAACCTGATCCCGTTCAATCCATGGCCCGGCAGCGCCTATTTGCCGAGCACGCGGGAGCAGTTGGACCGGTTTGCCGGCATCGTCATGGAGGCCGGGTTCTCCAGCCCGGTGCGCACGCCGCGCGGGCGGGACATCCTGGCCGCCTGCGGGCAGTTGCGCACGGAAAGCGAACGGGTGCGGCCGGCTGCCTAACGGGGCAGCGGTTCCGTGCCTTCGCTCAACACGGCGAGGTAGGCGGTGTAGCGGAAGATCCGTCCGCGCCTGCGCCCGGTGGTCTCGCCCACGATGCCCAGTTGCTCGAGGTCTGCCAGGGCTGCGTTGACCGTGGGCGTGCTCAGCCCCGTAAGCGCCACCAACTGCGCCGCCGTCAGCAACGGCTGTTGCTGCAACGTGTCATGCAAGCGGAGCGTGGAGCCCGCGCGGGGGCCCAGTGCGGCAATCCGCTCGCAGTCGGCCTTGAACAGGTCGATGATCCGGCTAACGGCATCGAAGGCCTGGGTTGCCGTCTCGGCGACACCGTCCAGGAAGAACTCCAGCCACGCTTCCCACGCTCCGCGTTCCCGCACCTCTTGCAACAGGCGGTAGTAGTCGTCGCGATGTGTCTTGAGGTAGAGGCTGAGATACAGGAGCGGCTGATGCAGCACGCCTTGGGCGCAAAGGTATAGCGTCACGAGCAGGCGGCCGATGCGGCCATTGCCCTCGAGGAAAGGGTGGATCGTCTCGAACTGCACGTGCAGCAACCCGGCCTTGACAAGGTGTGGCAGGCCGGATGCGTCCTCATGCATGAACGCTTCGAAGGCATGCAGACAGGCCTGAAGTTCGGTGATGGGAGGCGGCACGAACTGGGCGTTGCCCGGCCGCGTTCCACCGATCCAGTTTGGGACCGCCTGAACTCCCCCGGGTTCTTGCTGCCGCCACGGCTGCTTTGCAGCAGGCGGGAGTGCATTTCGCAAATAAGTCGCAGTGATAGCGGCAATTCAGCCAGCCGTTCCAACCCGTACATCATCGCATCGACGTAGTTCGACACTTCCCGAACATCGTCGATCGGGTGGCCCGTGTCGGCGCCGGTTTCGAAGCGTAGCAAGTCCGTCAGCGTGGATTGCGTGCCTTCGATCTGCGAGGAAAGCAGCGCTTCCTTGCGCACGTACATGTGGATGAACAACGCCTGGGGCAGCAGCGTGGTGATGCCGTCCAGGCGACCCAGGGCGCGTTCGGCTCGACCCAGGCGGTCGAGGAGCGGCAGGATGTCGACCGGCGGGTTCGGCGGCAGCGCCGGGGGCACGAAGGCGCGCACTGGCTCACCGCTGACGGAAGTCAGGACAAATCGCCCCAAGCGCGCGTTGGCGTCGGCCGGTTTTGGCATATGCTATTAAAGCAAAGCCGCTTTTGCTTTAATAGCGGGAACGCTAAGGTAAGCGGGCTTAATTAGCGTCCGCGCATCGTGGCGGCGGTGCCGCGTCGGTGGTGAATCGCAGCAGGCAGGCGGCAAAGCGGTGGCTGAATGCCTCGCCGCCGGCGCCGAAATGGCCGCTTAGCCCGGCCGGGCGGTCGATCAGCAGCAGCGCGCCCAGTTTCGGCCGCAACCGCTCCATCAACCCGATGCGGGTGTCGCCATCCGACATGAACGGGTCGCCGGTGAACTGGACAAAGGCGACCCGCGTGCGGGAGGGCTGCGCTTCCGCCACCATGGCGCGCAGGTCGTCATCCTGCGCGGTGAGGTTCGGGCTGGCGCCAGAGCCATGGGCCGCGGGTGACGCGGCGATCACCACGTCGGCCAGGCCAGCGGTGTCCAGCATCTGCAGGGAGGTCCAACCGCCGCGGGACTGGCCAGCCGCCACGGTGAGCCGGTAGCCGGCGCGCCGCAGCATCGCCAAGCCGTCCCGCAGCCAGCCGGCGGCGCGGACCGGGTTGTCCACCAGCGGCGCCCGGTCGAACCGCACGACGTCGAAGCCGGAATTGTTAAACAGCCGCAGGAACGGGGGCGGCTGCAGGCCGCGGGAATCCACCGTCGAGTTGCTGCCGTGCGACCAGACCACCACGCCGCGGGCCGCGGCCGGGCCGTGCCACAGAAAACGCGCATCCGGGATGAAGCCGTAATTGATCGTGTCGGCAAACGGCGCGGGCGGCACGGGCGGCTGCCACTCGCGGCCGGGCCAAACGATCGCTAGATCCTCCGCATAAGGGCGGCAAGCGATCCCGCCATGTTCGGTGCACAACGCGATGGCGCGGGCGCGCGCCGCCTCCAACGACTGGCCGCCGGAATACCACCCGATGCGACCGTTGCTGCCGAGGGCCGCGACCCGCGGCGTGTTGGTCAGCAGGAAATCGGCATACAGCGCCTGTCCGGCGGCGTTCAACCCGGGCACCGCCGTCGGGTCCAGCAAAGGCTGCGCCTGCCCGGCGGCGGAAAACAACAGGAAGCTGAGCACCCATACCAACCGCATCCGCTTGCCGCCCCATCGCATCGGGGCTATGCGCGACCCCAGGTATTCCGGAGGTCTAGCCATGCCCGTGCGCGATGTGAAGAAGGTTGTACTGGCGTATTCCGGTGGCCTGGACACCAGCGTCATCCTCCGTTGGCTGCAAACCACCTACCGCTGCGAGGTCGTCACCTTCACCGCCGATCTGGGCCAGGGCGAGGAGCTGGAGCCGGCCCGGCGCAAAGCGGAGATGTTCGGGGTGAAGCAGATCTTCATCGACGATCTGCGTGAGGAGTTCGTGCGCGACTTCGTGTTCCCGATGTTCCGCGCCAACACGCTGTACGAGGGCCAGTACCTGCTCGGCACCTCCATCGCCCGGCCGCTGATCGCGCAGCGCCAGATCCAAATCGCCGAAGAGGTAGGGGCCGACGCGGTCGCGCACGGTGCCACCGGCAAGGGCAACGACCAGGTCCGTTTCGAGATCGCCTATTACGCGCTGAAGCCGGACGTGACCGTGATCGCCCCTTGGCGGGAATGGGACCTGACCAGCCGCACCAAGCTGCTGGAGTTCGCCGAGCTGAACCAGATCCCGATCGCGCGGGACAAGCGCGGCGACGCGCCGTTCTCCGTCGACGCCAACCTCCTGCACAGCAGCAGCGAGGGCAAGGTGCTGGAGGACCCGGCGGAAGAAGCGCCGGAACTGGTTTACCAGCGCACCATCCGGCCGGAGGACGCGCCGGACCAGGCGACGGTGATCAAGGTGGATTTCGAACGCGGCGACGCGGTTGCGATCGACGGCGTGCGCCTGTCCCCCGCTGCGCTGCTGACGCGGTTGAACGAGCTGGGCCGCGCCAATGGCATCGGCCGGCTGGACCTGGTGGAAAACCGCTTCGTCGGCATGAAGTCGCGCGGCGTGTACGAAACGCCGGGCGGCACCATCCTGCTGCAGGCGCATCGCGGCATCGAAAGCATCACGCTCGACCGGGAAGCGGCGCATCTGAAGGACAGCCTGATGCCGCGCTATGCCGAGCTGATCTACAACGGCTTCTGGTTCAGCCCGGAACGCCGCATGCTGCAGGCCGCCATCGACGAAAGCCAGAACAGCGTCAGCGGCCAGGTCCGGCTGAAGCTGTACAAGGGCAATGTGAGCGTGATCGGCCGCGACAGCCCGAACAGCCTGTACTCCGCCCGCGTCGTGACGTTCGAGGACGACGGGGGCGCCTACGACCAGGTGGACGCCCAAGGCTTCATCAAGCTGCAGGCGCTTCGGCTGCGGCTTGGTGCGGCCGTCGGCCGCAGGGGTGGAACTCTCTGACCGGACTGCCCTCGCGCGGCCGGGGCTGTTGCGGCAGGCGGCGAACATGAAGGCGTCGTCGGAGGGCCGCAGCGGAGGAAGTTTTCCTTAACCGTTCTCCCGGTAGTGTGAGCCGCGGCAACGGTCATTGTTTGGAAAGCTCGGATGCGAAACGCTTACCGTCGACTCCGGGCGGACCGTATCCTGTGACCGCCTCGGCGGCCCCAATCCCCGAACCTGGCCGCTGGGCTGGCAGCCCGTTCGGCCGCGGCATCCTGGTTGGCATCCTCGCGGTCGGATTGATGCTGATCTCCGTGGTCGGCTACGTGCTGTACGATTCCTATGTCAGCACCTGGCTTTATGCCGTCGACACCACGGGCAATCTGAGCACGGCCATCCAGCGCGACATCGATCGCACGGTGGAAACCTATGACCTGTCGCTGAAAGCGGCGCTGCGCGGCCTCCAAGCGCCGGAGCTTGACCGCCTCAACCCCGCAACGCGCCAAGGGTTGCTGTTCGACGGGGCGACGGAAGCCAAGCACATGGGCTTCGTGTTCATCATGGATGCCGCGGGGAACATCGTGTACGATTCCGCGGAGTTCCCGCCGCGGTCCGGCACGTTTGCCGACCGCGACTACTTCACCGTCCATCGCGATCGCAGTGACGTGGGGCTGTATATCAGCAAGCCCTTCAAAGGGCGGCTGTCGAATGAATGGTTCATCGCGCTAAGCCGCCGCGTCAACGACGCCAATGGCGATTTCAAGGGTATCGTCGTCGGGTCGATCCGCTTCTCCTACTTCAACGACCTGTTTTCCAACCTGGACCTTGGGCCAGGCGGTTCCATCAGCCTGTTCAACCTGGATGGCACGGTGATCTACCGGGAGCCGTTCGTCACGGGCGTCATCGGGCGGGATTTCAGCGGCTCGGCGGTGTTCAAGGAAATCCGGGCCGGGCGGCGCGCGCCCTACGAAGGCGTTTCCTTGCTGGACGGCCAATCGAAGCTGTTCGCGTTCGGCACCGTGGGCAACCTGCCCTTGGTGCTGTCCGTCAGCATGGCAACCAGCACCATCTACGCGGATTGGTATGCCAAGGCCGCGATCGTCGGCGTGGTGTCGGTCGTCCTCACCGCCTTGGGCGGCTTGCTGGTGCTGTCCGCCCGCTCGCAAACCACGCGGCGCGTGCGGGCGGAACTGACGGCCGTTCGTTCCGCCCAGATCCTGCGCGCGTATTTCGACAACTCGCCGGACGCCTTGTTCGTGGTTGTCGCGTCGCCGAACGGCCGGCTGACCTATGAAAGCGTCAACCACGCGTTTGAGCTGTTGACCGGCCTGGCCGCCGCTGCCGTGATCGGCAAGGAGCCGGCGGCGCTGTTCGGCGCCTCCGCCGCGGCCTCCATCGAACAGCGGTATCGTGCCTGCATCGCGTCCGGCCAGACCTCCGTCTACGAGGACGGGCGCCTGCTTCCAGCGGGGCGGCGTGACTGGCACGCCGTGCTTTGCCCGATCCGTGGTCCGGACGGCACCGTCACCTCCATCGTCGGCAGCGCCCGCGACCTGACGGAGCAGAACCGGCGCGAAGCGGCGCAGCGCCACACCGGCAAGATGGAGGCGGTGGGCCGGCTTACCGCCGGGGTGGCGCACGACTTCAACAACTACCTGCAAACCATCACGGGCACGCTGGAGATCCTCGTCGACGATTATCTGACCGAGCCCGAGGCCGTGGAGTACGGCCAGATGGCCCGCAAGGCCGCGGAAAACGGTGCGAGGCTGACGCACCGCCTGCTGGCGTTTTCCCGCCAACAGGTGTTGCGGCCGCGCCAGGTCAGCGTCAGCGGCCTGCTGACGGACACGCGCAAGCTGGTCGGCTCGTCCGGCTTCGGCGCGGACATCCAATTCAAGATCGCGGTGGAGCCTTTCACCGACGACGTCCACGTGGACCCGGTGCAGGCGGAAAGTTCGATCCTGAACCTGCTGTTCAACGCCCGCGACGCGATGCCGGCCGGCGGCACGCTGGTGCTGCACGCCCGCAACGCCCGGCCGGATGACGGCATGTGCGGCGCCTTGGCGCCGGACAACATGGTGATCATCGCCGTCCACGACACCGGCAACGGCATGGACGAGGCGACCCGCGCCCAGGCCTTCGATCCGTTCTTCACCACCAAGGCGTTCGGCAAGGGCGCCGGCCTCGGCCTGTCCATGGTGCAGGGCTTCTGCCACCAGTCCGGCGGCGAGACACGCATCCTGAGCGGCGGCGCGGTCGGCACGCGCGTGGAGGTGTGGTTGCCCGCCGCGGCCGCGGGCACCGCGCTGGCGGGCGACGAGGTCAGCGCCAACCTCGCCAGCATCGGCCGCCCCACCGGGCGCATCCTTCTGGTGGAGGACGAGCACGACGTGCCGGTTGCCTTGGCGGCCGTGCTGGTGGGCGGCGGCTTCGAGGTGGTCGCGGTGACGACCGGCCGGGACGGCCTGGCCCGGCTTGCCGACCGGGACCCGTATGACGCGGTGCTCAGCGACGACGCGATGTCCGACATGACCGGGGCCGAGTTCCTGGCGCGCGTTGCGGCCACGAAGTCGAGCCTGCCGATGCTGATGATCGGCGGCGCCAAACTGGGCGCTCCGGCGTCGTCCGTGTTCGGGCAGCCGGTCCGCATCCTGCGCCGGCCGGTCAGCCGGTTCGAGCTGCTGGACGCGCTGCGGGATGCGATCAGCGAAGCACGCGTGGAGGAGCAAGAGACCATGGTCCAGCCGATCACCGTGGCCGCCGCATGACGGCCGGTTCGGCTCCTGCGCTGCAAGGTGGTTCGGCCCGGCGGGTGCCCCGTGGTGGCGTCAAGCGGTTCAGTTCACCCGAAACGCAGGCGTGGCTTTTCGTCGTGCTGGTTTGCGCCTGCGTGCTCGGGCTCACGTCCTGGCGGCTCCAGCAGGCGTATGACGCCCAGGTGCGGGCCAGCGAGGTGACCACGGTGAACCTCACCCGCTCGCTGGCCGACCATGCCCATGCGGCGGTGCATGAGGCGACCGTCCTGATTGCCGGAGCTGCCGAGCGGCTGCAAAACGATGGCCGATCGGACGCGGCGATGGCGCGCCTGCACCGGATGCTGGTGCGGTTCGTGGCGAATTCGCCGGCCATCAGCGACATCGTCGCGTTCACGGCCGATGGTGACGGGCTGGCGGGCACACTGGAGCCGTTGCCCCGGGTGAACGTGGCGGACCGGGCGTATTTCATGTTCCACCGCGACCATCCGGGGGCGAGCCCGCTGGTCGGGTCGCCGCTGCGCAGCCGGGCGGACGGGCGGTGGATGTTCACCGTGTCCAAGCGGCTGGACAATCCGGACGGGTCGTTCGCCGGTGTCGTGGTGGCCTTGATCGATTGTGAGTGGTTCAACCGGTTCTACCGGAACTTCGACGTCGGCCCGCATGGCTCCATCTGGCTGATCAACGAAGACGCCGTGATGCTCGTCCACCAGCCCGTTATCCCAGACATGATCGGCAAGGCCTTCGAACAGTATCCGACCGTTTCGGCGTATCGCGAGCACGGACCCAACGGCATCGCTCGCGTCATATCGGCACGGGACGGCGTAGCCCGGCTCAGCAGCTTCCGGAAGGTGGAGGATTATCCGCTCGTGGTGTTCGTGTCCGTTGCGGACGGCGACGTCCTGCGCGGCTGGCGCAATGACGCGATCATCTCCAGCGCCGTCGCCTTGGCCATCTCCGCCTTGCTCGGCGTGATCGGCTGGCGGCTGGTCGTCTTGTTCCGCCTGCGGGACCGCAAGGAGCTCGCCCTGCGGCGGAGCGAACGGCGCTACCGCATGCTGGCCGACTACAGCACCGACGTCATCATGCAGCTCAGCCCCGAATGGCGCCACGAATACGTCTCGCCCGCCTGCGAGCGCCTGCTCGGCTATCATCCGCTGGAGCTGCTTGACGGCCACCCGCAGGACACGACGCACCCGGAGGATTGGCCGCGGCTGGCTGCCGCCATCGAAACGATCCAGGCCACCGGGCGCGCGCCGCCGGTGAGCTATCGCGTCCGCCGTAAGGACAGCGTCTACGTCTGGATCGAGACCCAGGGGCAGAAGCTCGAAGGCGAGGCCGGGTTCGTGGTGTCCTTGCGTGACATATCGTCCCGCAAGCGGGTCGAGGGGTTGCTGCACGAGGCCAACAACCACCTGCAGCGCCAGGTCATGCTCGATGGCCTGACATGCATCGCCAACCGCCGATGCTTCGACCTGACCTTGTCCAAGGAGTTCCGGCGTGCGGGACGCGATGGCAGCTCGCTCAGCCTGCTCATGATCGACGTGGATCATTTCAAGGCGTTCAACGACAAGTACGGCCATCCGGCCGGGGATCGCTGCCTGCGGGCGATCGCGGAAGCGGTCACGCAGGAGCTGCGGCGCCCCGGCGACTTCGTGGCGCGGTATGGCGGCGAGGAGTTCGCCGTGGTGCTGGCGAACACCGACGTTGCGGGTGCGGTGACGATGGCGGAGCGGATACGCGGCGCGATCCAGGCCCTGGCGATCGTCCATGCCGGCAACCCTGCCCGCGTGGCCACCGTCAGCATCGGCGTCGCCTCGCAGCGGCCGGATGGCAACGGCGATGGCGGCAACGCCTTGCTGCAACGCGCCGACGCCGCCCTGTACCAGGCCAAATTGCGGGGGCGGAACAGCGTCAGCGAGGATACCGTCGACACCTTGGCGCGTCACCTGGCGGCCTCGTGACCATCGTGCGGAGTGTCGCCGGGCTGCTATCGTGGACGGTTGCTGCGGCTGATCAGTAACGCGGCCCCGACCGCCACGGTGGCCGTGCAGGCAACCGCGGCGGCGGCCATTTGCGTGACCGCAAGCGAGGTGAAGGTGAGGTTCGTGCTGGTGAGGATGACGCCGAGCGCCGTCGCCGTCCGGGACAGCGCGAACACCTCCGCCCGTCGGTGCGCCGGCGCCAGCGCGTCGAGCTGAAGCGAGAATGACGTGCCCAGCGGCGCAAGCACGCATCCCGTCACCACCGCTCCGGCCAGCGTCGCCGTGACGGAGAAACTGCCCGCGATGAGGAGTGCCGCCGCGCTCAGCACCAGGAGGTAGGCAAGCACCGTCGCGGGGCGCGGTGCCCGGTTGCGGATGCTGACCCAAACGCCCCCGGCGACGGACGCCACGCACAAGGCAACGGTGAAGATGAAGCCCTGGGCCGGCGCGAAGCCGAACTTCATCGCCAAGGACACCGCGCCGACTTCGATCGCGGACACCACCGCGCTGTTTGCGACCGTGCAGCCCAGCCACAGGAAGACCATGGCCGGCAGCCGGCTGGCGCTGTCGCCAACCGGCGGCGGTGCCTTTGCCTGCGATATCGGCGGCATGAGCACCACCGTGGACGCACCAAGTGCCGTCAGCGCCAGCAAGGCGAACACGGGATCGATCGTCCCTAGCACCGAGGCAAGCACCGGTGCGGACACGAAGGTGAACTCGCTCAGCGTCGCCGCCAATCCCAGCGCGCGCGGCATCCGGGACGCAGGGACCAGGTGGTTCAGGACAGATCGCAGGAAGCCGAAAGCCGCACCGTTGACGAGGCCAGCCATCGCGGCCGCCACGAGGAGGACGCTGAACGGCGCGCCGATGGCCGCCAGGGCGGCAACGGCAGCCAGCGCCATCGTCCGGATGGCGACCAGCAGCTTCAGGAAGGCGATGGCGTTGCTGAACCGGCCGAGGCGGGCCACCGGCACCGCGCCCACCACCTGCGCCACCGTGATCGCCAGCACGATCGCGGCACCGCTGCGCGGGTCGCCGGTGAGCGGCAGGGCGAGCAGCGCGAAGGCGATCGGGCCCGCGGCCTGCGGCACGCTGAACGTCCCGTACGACACGAGCCAGCGCACCAGCGCCCACCGGCCGCGGGCATCCCGCACTCCATCGGCACCATTTGCAGCGATGTCGGACGGCGCGGTCACCCGGCAGCTATCACGCTTTGTCACCAACAGGTAAAGCCCGGCGGCGTTCGCGGCAGGCCCGTGGTATAAGCCTGCCCGAAGCGTGAAAGGATGATCGGTTTGGCGGATCAGGCGGAAGACGCGGCGCTGCTGACACGTGACGTTTGTGCGCGGATGGACGCGGCGGACCCGCTGGCGCCAGTTCGCGACCGGTTCGTGCTGCCGGCGGGCGAAATCTACCTGGACGGCAACTCGCTGGGGGCGATGCCGAAATCCGTGGCCGACCGTATGGCGTGCGCCGTGTCCGCGGAGTGGGCGCACGGGCTGATCCGCTCGTGGAACGACGCCGATTGGTATCTGGCGCCGCAACGGGCCGGCGCTGCGATTGCCGAATTGATCGGTGCCCGGGCGGAGCAGGTGATCGTGTGCGACTCGACCTCGGTCAACCTGTTCAAGGTCATGGTGGCGGCGGCCCGGCTGCGGCCCGGCCGGAGCGTGATCGTGGCGGAACGCGGCAGCTTCCCCACCGACGTCTACATCGCCGGCAGCGTCGCCGAGCTGATGGGCCTGGAGCTCCGCTGTGTTGAGCCGGACGCGGTGGAGCAAACCATGGAAGCGGCCGGCGACGCGCTCGCCTTCGTCCAGCTCACCCACGTCAACTACAAGACCGGCCGCATCTACGACATGCCCGGCATCACGGCCCGTGCGCAGGCGCAGGGCGCGCTGGCGATCTGGGACCTGGCACACAGCGCCGGCGCGCTGCCGCTCCACCTCGACCGCGATGGCGTCGATCTGGCGGTCGGCTGCGGCTACAAATACCTGAATGGCGGCCCGGGCGCACCGTCCTTCGTTTACGTGGCCGAACGCCACCTCGCGGCGTTGGACCAGCCGCTGCGTGGCTGGCACGGCCACGCAACGCCGTTCGCCTTCACGCACGAGTACGAGGCGCAGCCCGGCATCGCCAAGATGCTGACCGGCACGGCGCCGCAACTGTCGCTAATCGCGCTGGAAGCGGCACTGGCCGCGTTCGACGGCGTCGACATGGCGGCCGTGCGGGCCAAGAACGCGGCGCTCGGCGACCTGTTCATCCGGCTGGCCGACCAGGAGCTGGCCGGCCATGGCTTCGGCCTGGGCTGCCCGCGAGACAGCGCAGCGCGCGGCAGCCAGGTCTCCCTCACCCATCCGGAAGGCTACGCCATCATGCAGGCGTTGATCGCCCGCGGCGTGGTGGGGGATTTCCGCGCGCCGGACATCCTGCGCTTCGGCTTGGTCGCGCTGTATGTCGGCTATGCGGACGTTTGGGACGCCGTCAGCCACCTCCGCCAGATCATGCAATCCGCCGAATGGGACAGCCCGCGCTTCCGCACCCGCAAGGCGGTGACCTGAGCGGTCAGATCCAGCCTTTCACGCGGAACCAGACGAGCGGCACGATCACGCTGACCAGGATCATCGCCCAGCCAAAGGCGTAGCCGTGCGCCCACTCCAGTTCCGGCATGTTCTTGAAGTTCATGCCGTATAGCCCCACCACGAAGGTCGGCGGGATGCCCACGACGGAGGCGACGGTCAGCACCTTCACGCCGTTGTTCTGCTCGATATTGATGAAGCCGAGCACGGCGTCCAGCAGGAAGCTCACCTTGCCGTTTAACTGCTGGTCGTAATCGTTCAGCGACGCCACGTCCTGGCGCAGCGTGGCCAGGCGGTTCTTCCACTCGACGGGCGTGCCGTCCGCGCAAACCTGCTGCGCGTAGGCCACGATGCGGCCGATGCCCAGCACGCTGTCGCGCAGATTGCCCAGCGTGTCGCCGCAGCGCCCGACCTCCGTCAACATGCGCCGCAGCGCCTCGTCGGCGCGACGCACGCTGCGCTTGGTGGAGCCATCCTCGCTTTGGAACGTCATCTTGGACAGCTTGTCCAGTTCGGCCGCCACCCGTTCCAGCACGTCGGCCAGCCGGTCCACGATGGCTTCCGCCAGGCCGATGAAAACCTCGGTGCTTTCCTGGCGGCCGCCATGGCCGAACCGCTCGGTGAAGGTGTCGAAGGCCGGCAGCGTTTCGTAGCGCAGGGTCAGCAGGTGCTTGCTCGACAGCACGAAGCCGACCGGCGTGATGTGGGACCGGCCATCCGTGCCCAGGTAGCTGTAGGGCATGCTGAGGTACAGCGTCTTGCCTTCGGTATAAAGCCGGCTGGAGCTTTCGATCTCCGCGATGTCCTCGCGCGACGGCACCCGCATCCCGCTGATCCGCTCGGCCGCGTCGCGTTCCGCCTCGGTCGGGCTCACCATGTCGAGCCAAAGGGCCTCGGCGCCCCCGGATGCGCCGGCGTCCAGCGTGCGGCGCGGGGACGTGCCGTCATTGGCATACAGCATCGTGCGGTCGGCCTCCGTGGAACCGGCGGCAGCTTACGGGGGCCGCCGTGATCGCGACAACCCGGCGTTTGGCCCGACCGCTGCACCTGCGCTATGTCCGCGAACGAACGGAGTGCCCGCCTTGACCCTGACCACCCCAGATCGCCCCAACACCCTGCGTGCCGGGCCGGACGCGCGCGGCCGCTTCGGCAGCTTCGGCGGCCGGTTCGTGGCGGAAACGCTGATGCCGCTGGTACTATCGGTGGAGGAAGCCTACGAGGCCGCCAAACGCGACCCAGCCTTCCAGCCGGAGCTGGACCGCTACCTGCGCGACTATGTCGGCCGGCCCAGCCCGCTTTGGTTCGCGGAGCGGCTGACCCGCGAACTCGGCGGCGCCAAGGTCTATTTCAAGCGGGACGAGCTGAACCACACCGGCTCGCACAAGATCAACAACTGCATGGGCCAGATCCTGCTGGCCAGCCGCATGGGCAAGACGCGCATCATCGCGGAAACCGGCGCCGGGCAGCACGGCGTGGCCACGGCCACGGTGTGCGCGCTGTTCGGCCTGCCTTGCACGATCTACATGGGCGCCACCGACGTGGAACGGCAGAAGCCCAACGTGTTCCGCATGAAGCTGCTGGGCGCCGAGATCGTCCCCGTCAGTTCCGGCGCCGGCACGCTGAAGGACGCGATGAACGACGCCATGCGCGACTGGGTCGCCAATGTCGCCGACACGTACTACCTGATCGGCACGGTGGCCGGGCCGCACCCTTACCCGGCCATGGTGCGGGACTTCCAATCGGTGATCGGCACGGAAGCGCGGGCGCAGTTGCAGGCGGCGGAGGGCCGGCTGCCGGACGTGGTGGTGGCGGCGATCGGCGGCGGCTCGAACGCGATGGGGCTGTTCCACCCGTTTCTGGACGACGGCGACGTGCGCCTGGTGGGGGTGGAGGCGGCGGGCCGCGGGTTGGACACCGACCAGCACGCCGCCAGCCTGTCGCGCGGGCGGCCCGGCGTGCTGCACGGCAACCGCACCTATTTGCTCCAAGATGACGACGGGCAGATCACCGAAGCGCACAGCATCAGCGCCGGGCTGGATTATCCCGGCATCGGGCCGGAACATGCCTGGCTGCATGAGATCGGCCGGGTCGAGTATGTGGCGGCCACGGACCGGGAAGCGCTGGACGCCTTCCAGCTCTGCTGCCGCACGGAAGGCATCATCCCCGCGCTGGAACCGGCGCACGCCTTGGCCCAGGTGACGAAGATCGCGCCGGGCCTGCCGAAGGATGCGATCGTGTTGATGAATCTATGCGGGCGCGGCGACAAGGACATCTTCGCCGTGGCCGACCATCTGGGCGTCAAGCTGTGAGCCGCATCGCCGCCTGCTTCGCCAAGCTGAAGGCGGAAGGCCGGGGCGCGCTGATCCCGTTCCTGGAAGCCTTCGACCCGGACGAGGCGACCAGCACCGCCATCCTCCACGGCATGCCCGCGGCGGGTGCGGACTTGATCGAAGTGGGAATGCCGTTCACCGACCCCATGGCCGACGGCCCGTCCGTCCAGGCGGCTGGGCTGCGGGGCCTGGCCGCGGGGGCGACACTGGCCCGGACGCTCGAACTCGTGGCGGGCTTCCGCGCCGTGGAGTCCGACACCCCGGTGATCCTGATGGGGTATCTGAACCCCATCCTCTCCTATGGCGCGGATCGGTTCTGCGCCGACGCGGCGAAGGCCGGCGTGGACGGGCTGATCGTGGTGGACCTGCCCAGCGAGGAGGCGGACTGGCTGTCCGGTGCCGCGGCGGATCACGAGCTGGACATCATCCGGCTGGTCGCCCCCACCACGGACGACACCCGTCTGCCCCAGGTGCTGAACGGCAGTTCGGGCTTCGTCTACTACGTCAGCATCACCGGTATCACCGGCACGCGGTCGGCGACGGCCGAGCACCTGGCGGAAGCGATCCCGCGGGTGCGCCGTGCCACGGACCTGCCGATCGCCGCCGGGTTCGGCATCCGCACGCCCGCCCAGGCCATGGAGGCGGCGCGGGTCGCGGATGCCGTGGTGGTCGGCTCCGCCCTGATCGACACGCTGGCGGCGAGCCTGGATGCCCAAGGCCGCGCGGCGCCCGACAGCGCGCGCCGGGTGCTGGACCAGGTGCGGGATCTGGCGCAGGCGGTGCACGGGGTCGCGCGCGCCGTCCATGAGGGTACTGGTTCGCCGGGATAGTGCCGAGTGGTACCTGTGGCGATTGTCTTGCCGCCCAATCAATCTTGCTGCCTGCTTAGCAGCCTGGCACATGTATCCAGATGGTTGAGGCTGCCCGACAGTGATCTTTGTCCATTCCAGTTTCAGAACTGCAAGCACTTACCTTTGGGATCAATTTCGATCCGATGCAAAAACGGTCGCGTATTACGAAGTATTCCATGAATGCTTGGACACGCTGACTGTCGAGGGCATCCGAGGCACCGCCCCGGGGAATTGGAACTCCAAGCACCCGCCAAGCGCACCCTACTTTCTCGAGTTCCTCCCGCTGCTCCGCGACGGCGGGGGTGTCGCCGGGTACCGTCCGGAGTTCAGCGTCCAGTCATTCATCCCGGCAGAGGGATGCCTCGGCCAGATCACGGTTGAGGAAACCGACTACGTCCGGGGGCTGATTCATAAGGTGGAGCGGCACGGACGCATTCCGGTGCTGACCGACACCAGGACGGTCGGTCGGCTGCGCGGGCTGAAGGCCGCGTGCCCCGGTCTTCACATCCTGCTGTATCGAAACCTGTTCCAGCAATGGTGCTCCTATACAGAGCAGGCGTTGCAAGGGAACAACTACTTTCTCGACCGGACGATCGAGGTCATCCGCCTGGGCAGGCACGATGGCTTCCTTGATCGTTTGTATCAGATGTTTCCCGTTGAGGCACCCTCGCCCTTCGATCTCAACACCTTCTTTCAGTTTGTGTTCCTGCATCTCCATCTCTACGCGATGGCGGCAGGGGGCGCCGACGTCATCATCGACGTGAATCGGCTGGACCACGACCCTGCCTATCGGGACGAGGTGGAGCAGAAGATCGCTACGCAGAACGTCCAGATCGACTTGGCAGGCGCCAAGGAGTCGGTGGCCTTTTCCCTGCTCCCGGCAAAGCTCGGGCGGGAGTTTGAAGAGCGCCTGACCGTCATCGGGAACATGATCGCGGATGCTGCGCCGGATCAGCTTGGCCGCGACTTCGTCCATCAGGTGCTGGCTGACCTGCTGATGGAATTCCGGCGGCATGAGTTCGAGGCGGGCGCGGTCCGCTCGCTCCTGATCGGGCCATCTGGCTTGCTGTCGGAACGCGACACGCTGCGAGCGGAGCGTGGTCAACTTGCCGCCGACGCCGCCCAATTGCAGGCATCGTATGAGGCGATCCGCGGCGAGCGGGATGAGCTGCACGCCAGGCTGGACGGCGCAGCCCGTGACCGGGACGCGACCCGTTCCGAATGCGACGGCCTGCGAGTGGAGCGCGATCATCTCACCGCCGATACCGGCCGGTTACAGGCCTCGTATGAGGCACTTTGCAACGAGCGGGATGCGCTGCACGCCAGGCTGGACGCCGCGGCCCGTGACTTGGACGCGGCCCGTGCCGAATGCGACGGCCTGCGAGTGGAGCGCGGTCAACTCGCCACCGAGGCCGCCCAATTTCAGGCGGCCCGCAGCGAGCAGGATGCGCTGCACGCCAGGCTGGACGACGCGGCCCGTGATCGGGACGCCGTCCGTGCCGAATGCGACAGCCTGCGCGCCGACGCCGCACGGCTGCAGGGCTCCATCGAGGCCGCTTACTGCGAGCGGGATACGCTGCAATCCGGGCTGGACGACGCGGCGCGTGACCGGGACGCGGCGCGTGCCGAGTGCAACGGGATCCGCACTGAACGCGACAGGCTCGCCGCCGAATGCCTGAAGATGCGCACGGCGCAGCACGCCGCGGCTGCCGAGGCACAGAACGCAAGCGTCGTCCGCGACCAGCTCCGCATGCAATTGGCCGAAGAGAAAGCCACCTGCCAGGCCTTGCAGGGGCAGCTCGCACTCCTGCGCGGCTGGGCGGAGCAAGACCGGGCTGCCGTGCTGCGGTCCATAAGCTGGCGGTTGACCCGGCCGTTGCGCAGATTGGGGATCGATCGCCCGAACCGTCCCGCGCGCCCGGGCGTGCTTTCCGGCAACTAGAATCAGGCCGCTCGCAGACCGTTCAGCAGTTCCGAGCTTTCCTGCTGGATCAGGTGACCGCGCGACGTGGTTTCGTGGATGATGGTGCCCAAATCCACCAGCGTCGCATTCAACGCCGCGTGGCCGGACCCCAGATGGTCAAGCTCCACCTCCACCCGTTCCGCTTCGGCGGCGACGCGGACGATGCTGGCGATGATTTCCCGCGTGGAGTTGCCCTGCTGCGACACGGCGGCGGCGATTTCCCCCACCACGCAGGCCAGGCGACCGATCGTGCCGTCGACGTGGCCGATCGCCGCCACCGCGGCCGCCGTGGTTTCCTCGACGCCGGCGACCTGGCGGGTGATCTCCGCCGTGGCCTGCGCGGTTTGGGTGGCCAGCAGCTTGATCTCGGCGGCAACCACGGCGAAGCCGCGGCCCGCCTCGCCCGCGCGGGCGGCCTCGATGCCGGCGTTCAGCGCCAGGAGGTGCGTGCGGGTGGCGACGGCAAGGATCAGCCGCACCACCTCGCCGATGCGGGCGGCGTTGGCCGCCAGGCCCTGCACGGTGCAATCCGCCGTCCGCACGACGACGGCCACATCCTTTGCCATGGCGGCGCCGAGCTGCACCTGGCCGTCGATGTCCGAGATGGTGCCGACCAGGCTTTCCGCGGCGTATGACACGCCTTTGGCTTCCACCGTCATGCACCGCGTGGCGGTGGCGATGGCGGACCAGCCTTGCACCGCCTCGGTGGCCTGGCCGCGGATGGCGTCCATGCTGCGGATCTGGTCCCGCGCCGTGCGGATGAGCCCGGCGGTCGCCGTGCCGACCGTGCCTTCGTAGCGCGCCGCCAGCACCGCGTGGGCCTGCTTGGCGGCGTTCATCGCGATCACGGCATGCTCCGCCTCCAGCGCCTCCTTTTCGCGCACCCGCAGCGCCGCCAGATCGGCGCAGAGCTGGGCCAGCGCGCGCAGCAACACCGCCGTCTCGCTGCGGCCGCGGGCCGGCGGCGGCGGGTCCAGCACGCCCGCGGCGACGGCCTCGGCAATCCGCACCGCGCGGCACAAGGGCGGCACGATAAAGCCGCTCAGGCAGATGGTGATGGCCAGGGCGGCACCGGTTGCGACCAGGATGGCGAGCAGGTTGTTGCGATCCGCCTGGACGATGATGTCGGCCACCGCCCGCCGGGTGTGGTAGCCGTCGCCGGCCAGGACTTCCACGGCGACGTCGAAGGCGGCGTTGAGGTGGCTCATTTCGGCCGCGACTGCCGCCGGCTCGGCGATGGCGAGGTGGTCTGCCAGGGAGCGCAGGTTCCTTGCCAAGGCGGCGGCGGCGGCATGGCCCTGTGGCGACGGCGAACGCTCTTCCGCGATCTTGAGGTTGGCGAGGATCTCCGGGATGTGCCGGGCTTCCACCTGGCAGTTCGGCGGCGCCACGCTCAGGCAACTGCCGGCGGCATGGACGAAGCCGTTCTGTGCCGAGCGCAGGTAGCTCATGGACAGAAAGGCTTCGTCGAAGATCGTGGACGCCAAATGCCCGATGCGCTGCTCGGTCCAGCGGTCAAACAAGCCCAGCGTGCCGGTGAGCAGGGCCATGCTCAAGCAGGCCAGCAGCAAGGCTGATCTAATCCGCATTCAACGCGCCCTTCGGCAGATAAGTCGTGCCTTGCCCGAGAGAGATTGAAGATCAGACCGCCATTGCAAGTTCAGCATCAAATACGGTCCGCTCAAGCATGACATGATTTCATGCGTCGCCATCCTCTCCTTTGTGGTTGAAGATGACGTGAACCGGCGGGTAAAGGGATGCTAGCGATTTAACCTGTTCGTTGCTTGCGGCAACGTTTCCGCAAGTGCCGCTTGTTCAGTGCCGATGTCGCTGGACGACCGCGATCGACTGCGTGAGGGCGGCACGCACGCCGTCCCGGCCGCTGGCGTTCGCGATGTCGTCGATCCGCCACTCGGCACCAGCAAGCCGGAGCAGGAAGCGCCGAACGACGCGATCCGGCCCGATCTGCAAGGTGGCGGTGGCCGTGGCCGTTGCCTGCCCGGCCGTCCCAGCCGCGACGGCCACGCCGGCGAGCCGGAGACCCTCCGCGTCCTGACATCCGCATACCGGGTCGGCATCCAACCCGGCCTCGCGGTGGCCGGTGGCGTCCCGGTTTCGTTGCACCAGCCGCGCCAGCCCAGGCGTCGCGATCGTCCGCACCGTCGCCAGGTCTGCGAAGGGTGAGAAGTTCGGGTCAGCGACGTAGTGGGCGTACAATTGGCGGATAAACGCCGCCGCGCCGCCAGCGTCCTGCGCGCGTGCGGGTGGGCATCCGAATGCGATGATGGCCGCTACGGTGCATGTCAATCGCCGCATGGGAGCAGGCTATGAGCTGCCACAACGGATGTCGATCGGTCCTGCAGAGGTGGTGTGGTCGCGTGAGCGAGATCCGAGCTGACGAGGCGGACCGCGGCGTTGCTATGGGACGACTGCCTCACTGGATGCCCGCCGCCGGACTCGAACCGGCACGCCTTGCGGCCGCGGATTTTAAGTCCGCCGCGTCTACCATTCCGCCAGGCGGGCGCCGGCGGGGATGCTAGCCGGCTGCCACGCGCTTGGCGATATCCAGCGCGCGGCGGATCAGCGTGTCGCTAGCTTCCGGTGTGCGGAAGGCGCTGTGGGCGGTCAGGGTCACCCGTTCCAACTCGGTGAACGGATGCCCGGCGGGCAACGGTTCCTGGTCGAACACGTCCAGCGCCGCGTGGGCGATGCGGCCGGCGCGTAGCGCGTCCACCAGCGCGGCCTCGTCCACCAGCGCCCCGCGGGCGGTGTTGACCAGGATGGTGGAGGGGCGCAACTGCGCCAGCCGGTCCACCCCGAGGAAGCCGCGCGTTTCGTCCGTCAGCAGCAGGTGCAGCGACAGCACGTCGCTTTCCGTCAGCAGGCGGTCCAAATCGACGAACTCCACGCCGGGCGCGTCCCGCTTCGTACGGTTCCATGCGATCACCCGCATGCCGGCCCCGCCCATGATGCGGGCGACCTCCCCGGCGATGCCGCCGAACCCGAGCAGCCCGAGCGTCTTGCCGTGCAACTGCACGCCTTCGGTGCGAAGCCATTGCCCGTCCCGCATGCCGCGGTCCATCGCGGCCACGCCGCGCGCCGCCGCCCAGATCAGCGCCACCGCGTGCTCGGCGACCGCGATGTCGCCATAGCCCTTGATGGTGTGCACGGTGATGCCGAGTTCGGCCAGCTCCTCCGGGTTCATGTAGGACCGCGCGCCGGTGCCCAGAAAGATCACGTGCTTCAGCGACGGGCATTGCCGCATCGCCTCCGTCGGCAGGAAGCTGTGGTCGTCCAGGATGAAGTCATACCCGTCCAGCAGGCTGGGCAGCGCCTCGGCCGCGACGATGTCGTCCTGGTTCACGACCACCGGTGGATCGTCGGGCTGGACCATGCGGTCGAACACGTCCGCCAATGCGTCGCTCGCGTCCAGGAATAGGCCCTTCATGCAACACTCCTCGGGTGTTCGACGACCTTGCGGGCGGCTGCGGGACGATGGCAAGGCTTGTCGTCGTCTGCTCCGTTGACGCTTGCGCGGCGGGCCCCCATCGTCATGCGGTGATGGGCAAACGGCAGGCTTGGATTGGCGTGGGCGCGTGTGCGATGGCGGTGCTGGCAAGCCCGCTCGTCCCGATGCAGGCGTTCGCCGCCGACCGGTCGGCGCCCGTCTTACAAGAGGTGCCGCACGGCAAGCCGCCACCGCTGCGTCCCGGCGAACAGGCGGGGCCAGCCGGGCACCCGGAATCCACCGGCACCAGCTTCGTCGCCGCGGAAGGCCGGCTGCTCACCAACAACCACGTCGTGGATGGCTGCCGCCGCATGGTTGCGCGCAACGCCAAGGGCACGGAGCAGACCGCCCGCGTGATTGCGACCGACCGGCGGCGGGACCTGGCGTTGCTGACCGTGACGGACGATTTCGGGCCGCCGCTCACCTTCCGCACGGCGCCAGAGGTCAAGCGCGGCGAAACGGTGGTCACCTACGGCTTCCCGCTATTCGGGCTGCTGTCGTCGGGGCCGACGCTCACCACGGGGGCGATCAACGCGCTCAGCGGTTTGCGGGACAACCAGGCGAACTTCCAGATCAGCGCCCCCGTGCAGCCTGGCAATTCCGGCGGTCCGCTGCTGGACGGGCAGGGCAACGTCATCGGCGTGGTGGTCGCCAAGCTCAACGCGGCGCGCATTGCCGAGATGACGGACGGCGATATCCCGCAGAACGTCAACTTCGCCGTGAAGGGTGGCCCGGCGCTGGACTTCCTGCGCGAGCACGGCGTGTCCCCGAAGACCACGACCTCCGCCGGATCGGACAAGGGGGCTGCCGCGGTGGGCGACATCGCCAACCCGTCCACGGCCTTCCTGCAATGCTTCCACTAGGGCCGTCCGCCTAGGTCGCATGGCCCGCGCCACCACCGCGGCCGTTCCCCCCCGTCCCGGCGCCGTCAAGCCCGCACCCCGGCGGGCCCGGTTGCGCTGGCGGTTGGCGCGCTGGCTGCTCATCCTTGGCATCTGGGGCGTGCTGGCGCTCGGCGTGGTGTTGGTCTGGTTCGCCCGCGACCTGCCGCGGCCGGACACCGCGCTGGACGCGTCCCGCCGCCCGGGCCTGACCCTGGAGGATCGGGACGGGCATCCCTTCGCCACCTTCGGCGACGTGGTGGGCGACCCGCTGCGCTTGTCCGACATGCCCCCCTGGCTGCCCGAGGCGGCGGTCGCGATCGAGGACCGGCGGTTCTGGAGCCACCCGGGCATCGACGTGCTGGGCATCGCGCGGGCCGTCCTGGTCAACCTGCGCAGCATGCAGTTCCGGCAAGGCGGTTCCACCATCACGCAGCAGGTCGCCAAGAACCTGTTCCTGACCAACGCCCGCACGCTGCAGCGCAAGGTGCAGGAGCTGATGCTGACGCTGTGGCTGGAACACAGCTTCACCAAGCGGGAAATCCTCGAGATCTGGCTCAACCGCATCTATCTCGGCAGCGGCACCTGGGGCGTGGACGCGGCGGCGCGGATGTATTTCGGCGTGTCCGCCCGCAAGCTGAACCTGTGGCAATGCGCCGTGCTGGCCGGCATTCCGCGGGCGCCGTCACGCCTCAACCCGCGCGCCGACCCGGCGGCCGCGGCGGCGCGGGGGCGCGAGGTGCTGGCCGCCATGGCGGAAACCGGCGCCATCACCGCGGCGGAGGCGCAGGCGGCCGCCGCCCAGATTGCCTTTCCGCCGACCAACGGGTCGGCCGCGCCCTGGTTCGCCGCGTGGGCGTCGGACCAGGTGCAGGCCGCGCTGCCGGCGAACATGGACGCCACGGTTCGCACCACGCTCGACCCGAGGCTGCAATCCGTGGCCGAGTCGCGTTTGACCGCGCTGCTGAATGGGCCGGGCGCCGCGGCCAACGTCACCCAGGGGGCCGTGGTCGTGCTGGATGCCGGCAGCGGCGCGGTGCGCGCCATGGTGGGCGGCCGGGACTTCCACAGCAGCCCGTTCAACCGCGCGGTGCTGGCGCGGCGGCAACCCGGCTCCTCGTTCAAGGTCTTCGTGTGGCTGGCGGCGCTGGAAAAGGGCGCCACGCCGGACGACATGGTGTCCGACGCGCCGATCCGCCTTGGCGGCTACAGCCCGTCCAATTTCGAGCCCGGCTTTCGTGGCGACGTGACGCTGGAGGAAGCGCTGGCGCAGTCGCTGAACACCGCGTCCGTCCGGCTGCTGATGCAGGCCGGCGGCCCGCGCGCGGTGGCGGCGGTGGCGCACCGGCTGGGCATCACCGACACCCTGCCGGACAATGCCAGCCTGGCGCTCGGCACCGGTGAGGTGGGCGTGCTGGAAATGGCGGCGGCCTATGCCACCCTGTTCAACGGCGGCTATGCGGTGACCCCCACGGCCATGCAGTCCGCAGTGTCCGGCGGGCATGCGGTGGCGCTGCCGCCGCCGACGCAAACCCGGGTGGTGCCGGTGGAGCAGGCTGGCATGATGGTGCGGATGCTGACCGCCGTGGTCGCCCGCGGCAGCGGTCACGCCGCGGCGCTGCCCGGCCGCACCGTGGCAGGCAAGACCGGCACCACGCAGGACTACAAGGACGCCTGGTTCATCGGTGCCGTCGGGCCGGACGTGATCGCGGTGTGGCTCGGCAACGACGACAACCACCCGACCAAGGGCGTCACCGGCGGCAGCCTGCCGGCCCGGCTATTTCACGACATCGCCATGGACGTCCGGTGAGGCGTCCGCATGCAGGCCCAGCGCGCCATACACACGCTGGCTGGGCGGCCAGGCGTGGCTGATGGGCGCGCGAAACACGATGGCCGCAGCCAACGCTCCCGCGATCACGACGAAGCTGGCTATCCAGGCCAGCAGCAGCGGCAAGCGCCGGGCGGGCGTCGGAGGCGGCGGTGGAACGAGCGGGGCAGGGGGGCTTTCCGCGACCAGGGGCGGCGGCGTTTGCACCTCCGGCTCCGGCGCGGGGTCCGGCTCGGGCGGCGGCGGTTCAACCACGGCGGCTGGCGGCGGCACCGGGGTCCACTGGGTCGCGCATTTGGCGCAGCGCACGATCCGGCCGGCCGCCAAGCTGTCCGGCACGTTGTACTCGGCGGCGCAGTTGGGGCAGGTGATCTTCACCCCCCGATCCTGCGGAACGGCACCGGGCTTGGCAACATCGCGGGTTTTCGTTCCGGCCCGGCGCGCGGAGTGGCACATAGGGCCATGAGCCAAAGCCGCTCGGAGTCGATGATCCGTCTGGAAGGTGTCGGGCTGCGCTACGGCAGCACCGAGCCGGTCTTGCGCGACATCAGCTTTTCCGTGGCCGATGGCGGCTTCCGCTGGCTGCTCGGCCCGTCGGGCGCCGGCAAGTCCAGCCTGCTGCGGCTGCTGTACCTCGCCGACCGGCCCAGCGTGGGGCGCTTGTTCGTCCTGGGACAGGACATCGCCGCGGCGACCCGGAGCGACCTGCCGCCGCTGCGCCGGCAGATCGGCGTGGTGTTCCAGGACTTCCGGCTGATGCCGCATCTGTCCGCCTTCGACAACGTGGCCCTGCCGCTGCGCCTGGCCGGCCGGCCGGAAGGGCAGATCCACGCCGACGTGGCGGAGATGATGCGCTGGGTCGGCCTGCAACGCCGGGCCACGGCGCGCCCGGCGGAGCTTTCGGGCGGCGAGCAGCAGCGCGTGGCGATCGCCCGGGCGGTGATCGGCCGCCCGAGCCTGCTGTTGGCCGACGAGCCCACCGGCAATCTGGACGACCGCCAAGCCAACCGGCTCATGCAGTTGATCAGCGAAATGAACCGGCTGGGCACCACCGTGATCGTCGCCACCCATAATGATGGGCTGGTGCAGCGCTATCCCGGCCGGTCGCTGCGGCTGTCGGAAGGGCGGCTGATCACCGATGTCTAGGCGCTCGCCGCTGCGGCCCGCGCGCTTCGACGACCTCGGGCTGCGCCGCGCGCTGTCGGACCGGCTGCTGCCGGCGCTGGTCGCGGCGATGACCTTCCTGGCGGCGTTGACGCTGGCCGGCGTGGTGGCGGCGTCCGCGGTGGCGGCGCATTGGCAGGCCGGGGCGGCCGCCGTGCTGACGGTGCAGGTGCCGCAGCCCGCGGGCGCCACGGCGGAGGGGACGCGGCTGGAGCGGGTGACGGCGCTGCTGCGCGGCACCCCCGGCATCGCGGCGGTGCGGGTGTTGTCCAACGCGGATTTGGCCGAGTTGCTGCGCCCCTGGCTCGGCACCGCCGCCCAGGTGAGCGCGCTGCCGTTGCCGGCCGTGCTGGAGGTGCGGCTGGCGCCCGGCGAGGCGGAGCCGGAAAGCAACCTGCAAACCCGGCTGGCGGCGGTGGCGCCCGGCACGTTCCTGGAAAGCCAGGGCATCTGGCTGCAACGGCTGACGGTCCTGGCGCGCAGCCTGCAGGCCATCGCCGCGGCCGCCCTGGTGCTGGTGGCCGCGGTGGGGGCCGCCGTGGTGGCGGTGGCGACCCGCGCCGGGCTGGCGGCACGGCGCGACGCGATCGAGATCGTGCATGGGCTGGGCGCGACCGACGCCTTTATCGCCGGACGGTTCGCCAACCGCGCGACGATGCTGGCGGCGGCCGGGGCGTGCCTGGGGGCGGCGGTGGCGTTCCCGGTGCTGCTTGGCCTGGCCGCCCTGGCCGAACCCTTCCTTGCCGCTGCGCCCTCGGCGTCGCTGCTGCCGGCCTTGCCCCGGCCGCTCTGGTGGTCGCTGCCAGCCTTGCCGCTCGCCGCCGCCGCCATCGGCTGGGTGACGGCGCGGGCGACCGTGCATCGCTGGCTGCGCGGGCTGCCCTGACGATGCGGCGGGCCGCGACGATCCTGACACGGCTGGCGACGCTGCTGGTGGTCGCGTTGGGCATCGGCTTCGCCGTTTTCGTGGCCGCCGTCCACGGCAGCCCGGCGGAGGTTCCGGCGGCGGACGGCATCGTCGCCCTGACGGGCGGCGCGGAGCGGGTGGAAACCGCCATGCGCCTCCTGGACGAGGGCAAGGCGAAGATGCTGCTGGTGTCCGGCGTGGCGCCCGGCGCCGGCCTGCACGACCTGGCCCGCCGCGTCGGCCTGGAGCCGGCCCAGTTGGCGCCGCGGGTCACGCTTGGCCGCTCCGCGACCACCACGCTCGGCAATGCGGAGGAAGCGGCCGAGTGGGTGCACGACCACGATTTCCACTCGCTGATCGTCGTCACGGCGGCGTACCACATGCCGCGCGCGATGCTGGAAATGCGCCGCGCCATGCCGGACATCACGCTGTATCCGCTGGCCGTGCAGCCGCAGGCGATGTTGCGCACCAGCGAAGCGCGGCTGCTGGTGGGGGAATATGCCAAGCTGATCGCCGCCTGGCTGGGCGTGTCCCGGATGGTGCGGCACCCGATTGCCGTGGTCCGCCAGCATCCTGTGGATAACTCTGTGAACGGATGACCTGCCGCATCTCTGCCGTGGGGCGAGCAAGGCGCCGCAAGCCCCTCAAACCTAGGCGTTTTCGCGGCACGATCTTAACGGTAAGTTCATACGTCCGAGTGTTCCGCCTTAGCTCTTGTTCATTAACCCATTGATTTCACCCATTTACCGACGCTGCCGCTGGTTCGCCGCCCCTGCACGCCGGCCGTTCGCCGTTATCCGGCTTGTGGCGCTCCGCGATGCCTGCCGGCGCTGTGGATGAGCGAGGTTTGGGCGGCTGCCGGGCCTTGCCTATAAGGGCCGCATGAGCCGTTCCCTTCGCGTTTCAGGGCTCGCCGGTGTCGTCGTGCTGGTCCTCCTCGCGCTCGACACGGTGGCATGGTGGCTGCTGACGTCGCGTTTGCAGGCCGAAGCCCGTGCGTGGCGGCAGGACCGCGTCGCCGCGGGCTACCAGGTGACGGCGGGCGTGCCGTCCCGCGGCGGGTGGCCGTTGCGGGCCAGCCTGACCCTGCCGGACGTGGCCGTCGCCACCGGTGATCCGGGAACGGCCAACGCCGTCGCCTGGCGGACCGGCGAGGTGCGGCTGGTTTACGCGCCCTGGCGCCCGGCCGAGTTGAGCGTGGTGCTGGAAGGCGCCCAAACGCTGCAATTCGGCACGGCACCCGCCCTTACCGTGCAGGTGGAGAACCTCGATCTGCTCGTGCCGCTGGACGCGGCCGGCCAGGCAAACGGCTTCGTCACCCGGGCGCGCCACCTGCAGATCCCGCTGCCGGGCGGTCGGCTCGGCGTGGACTCGTTGTGGCTGGACCTGGCCCCCGCGGCGTTCCACCTGTCCTTGTCGTCCCTGGTGCTGCCGGACCCCGGCCTGCCGCTGGGGGTGACGGTCAACACGCTGGAGGTGCAGGCGCATTCCACCATCGCGCTGCCCGAACAGCGCGACCCGGCGGTTGCGGCGGCGAAGTGGCGCGACGCGGGCGGCCAATTGGTGGTCAGCGCCGCCGCCCTGCAATGGGGGCCGCTGGACGTGCACGGCACGGCGAGCTTCGCGTTGGACCGGTCGATGCAACCGATGGGCAACGGCACCGTGCACATCACCGGCTACGCGCAGGCCGCCGAGGCGTTGGCCCGGGCCGGCATCATCAGCCGCAACGACGCCAAGGTCGCCGCGACCCTGCTCGGCCTCCTGTCGCACCAGGGCAACGACGGGGTGTCGCAGGCGGACCTGCCGTTCACCTTGCATGACGGCCTGGTCATGGCGGGCGCGATCCCGCTGCTGAAACTGCCGCCGCTCGCGCTGCCTTGAAGCCAGGCTGGCGGCGCGGGCGGATATGGTATGGTCCGCACGGGTTCAACTTGGACGGACGCTAGCACGCGATGGACGCGCCCTTTTGGAAGACCAAGCGGCTGGACCAGATGACCCATGAAGAATGGGAGTCGCTGTGCGATGGCTGCGGCCGTTGCTGCCTGCACAAGCTGCGCGACGAGGTGACGGAGGCGCTCAGCTTCACCAACGTCGCGTGCCGGCTGCTGGACCTGCACGGGTGCGGGTGCAGCAACTATCCCCGCCGGCAGGAACACGTGCCGGATTGCGTGTCGCTGACCTACGAGGCGCTGAGTGAGATCGACTGGCTGCCGCCCAGTTGCGCCTACCGCCGGGTCGAGGAAGGGCGGGGGCTGGCATGGTGGCACCCGCTGGTGTCCGGCGACCCGGAAACGGTGCATGCCGCCGGCGTGTCGGTGCGCGACCGGGCGATCAGCGAGGAACGGTCCGGCCCGTTGGAGCACCATCTGGCGGATTGGCCGGGCCGCGCCCCCCGCCCGCGCCGCCCGTTGCCGAAGCGGCCGGTATAGGGCTTGTTCGACCCCGCGGCTCGCAGCGACGGTTGTTGAGCCATGCGCGGGAGTTGAGAATGGACGGCGCCTACGACCACAACCTGCTTGCCCGCTTGCTGCTGACCGCCGTGACGGCGTTCTACGGCATTGGGCTGATCGTGGCCGACGCGAACAAGACCCACATGACCAACCCGCTGTGGACGCCGCACGCGCGGTTCCACATCGTTTGGCAAACCTGCAGCTACACCGGGTTCGCCGGCATCGCGTGGTATTTGATCTGGGCGCGCGGGGCCTTCTACGTCGAGCGGCTATACCTGGTCGCCGCGTTCGCAACCGTGATCGTCGGGGCGTTCTTCGTCGCACTGGCCACCATGCGGCTCTATGGCGGCGCGAACTACGACGTAAACGGGCATCAGCCGAAATCGCTTGCCTTGGGCGGAACAACCCTCCGGCTCGACGCGAACACGACGGTGTTTGCGGTGTTGGTGATCCTTCTCGTCGGCGGCGTGACGTCGATCTCCGGCTAGCATGACGACAGGCGAAACGATCGAGCTTGCGCACGGGCCGACACCCGTCCTGTGGCGCCGCAGCCCCCGTGCCCGGCGTGTCAGCCTGCGCATCGACCCGCGGGCCGCGGCCGTGGTGGTGACGCTGCCGCCGCGGGTGGCCCGAACCGCGGGCCTTCGCTTGCTGACGGACCATGCGGTTTGGGTCGGCAGCAAACTAGCGGCGCTGCCGCCGGCGCTGGTGTTTGCGGATGGTGCGACGGTTCCCGTTGGTGGCAGGCCGCATCGGATCCGGCACCAGGTGGAGGGGCGCGGTGCCTGGTTCGCCGATGGCGACATCCACGTGGCCGGGCAGGCGGCTTTGCTCGCGCGCCGGGTGACCGAGTTGTTGCGGGCGGAAGCCGGCCGTCGGTTCGGCGCGCTGGCCGCGCAAGTGGCGGCACAAGCGGCGGTGCGGCCGGCCCGCATCACCATTCGGGACACGCGCACCCGCTGGGGCAGTTGCGCGCCGGACGGTACCGTCATGTTCAACTGGCGGCTGGTGATGGCACCGCCGGACGTGCAGCACTACGTCGTGGCGCACGAACTGGCCCACCTCCGCCACATGGACCACAGCCCGGCATTCTGGCAATTGGTCGCGGCGCTGGCACCGGGGCTGGACCGGCACGTCGCGTGGCTGAACCAGAACACCGCCACGCTGATGCGGGCGGGGGTTCACGGGTGAGCGCATCTGCCGGGCGTCGGCCAGGTGGCCATCATGGCTACTGGCCCGGCGGCGGGGGGTGGCGCGCAAGGTTTGCGACGTCGCGGCTGTCGGCGAAATCCAGGCATTTCACGATGCTGAGCTTCACGTCGCGGAAGCTGGGGTAATCCTGCTTCAGCCACTCCGCCGCCATGGATTGGATGGCCTGGTAGGTTTCCGCGGAATGGGTGCCGTTCTGCAGGTAGAAATCCTTCGCGGCGTCGGCTTCGTCGGCAATGGCCGGGAAGGCCTGGCGCAGGCACGAACTGAGCGCGTAGTCCCGCAATGCCGCGAACGCCTGCTCCTGGCGGCTGGGGTGTTTGGCGGGCGCCGCGATCCCGAGCGTCTGGACGGCGAACACCATGGCCAAGGCCAGCACCGGCCGCACGAGCCAGCCAAACCATGCGGTGGACCACGGATGCCGGCGGGACGCGGTGAGGTCTGGCCTAAGCATCATGCTTCCTCCGCCGTTACTTGAACGACGCATCGAGCTCGTCCGCCGCATGGGTGATGGCTCAGGTGGTGCACCAAGGGGAACGACATCGCCTGCTCATCACGCTCCCACACCTTTCGAAGCTGCCAGCTTACCGCACGCTGTCGTGGACGCCAGGGTCGGAAACGGCCCGCCTCTCCGTTCGGTTAGCCACCGCTGCAGTTGGGTCGATGCCGTCATGGTCGATGCCGAAGTTTGTCGGATGCTTGGGGACATGTGCACTTGGTTCCAAGTGAAGAGCATCGTGCGGGCGTATCCCAAGCAGAGCGGCTGCGGTGTTTGCCACAACGATTGGGCCCTTTTCGGACCTCGGGCGCCGTGATGGTAGGATGGCCGGATGAGCCATCCCACCATATCGCTGTCACCCTCGTCGGACCCGAGCCGTCGTCACGCGACGCGATTGCTCACGATGGTCCACGAACTCCACAAGGCGGGCTACCAACGCATCCGCTTCAGCTCGGGCATGGCGCCGAGCGGCATGTGTTGGCGCTGCTCCATCACCGATGCCGGCAACATGACGCGCGATGGCCTCCGCATCGATGCGTCCTCCGGGGACGAGGTCGCGCATTATTCCACGGGTTCCGCCGACGGCTACTTTCGCTGGCCCGACGCACCCGGCCGGTCCGCCCGCGAGTTGGGGGTCATGTTCCTGGACCGCTTTCCCGTTATCGCGCAGAAAGGCACCGGGCGTGACTGGGCCTATGCCGGGTGGCTTACGGAGATCCTCGGACGAGCGGAGCGCGATGAACCTTCCGGCTTTCCCGTGTTCTTCGCGGACTATCCCGTCGATCTCACTCAGACTGACCTGCCGCCCCCGTGCCCGTCAGCGTGACGTCGATGGGGGCTGCGATACGCTGGAAAGAACTCTCCTGAATGCCCGGCGGCGAGGCGCGTGTAGGCCGGGTGGTCCAGCACGGTGCCGCACAGCCACGCCGTGTCCGACGCGTTCGCGAAGCCCTGCTTGAAGGCGGCCAGCGTGTCCGCCGGGTCGTCCGTGTGGCCCGCGCTGCCGCCGAGGTCCAGCACGGGGCAGTCGGCGAAATGCTCGATGGCGGCGGCATACACGACGTAGGTGGCACCGGCGCGATAGCCGGCCTCGCTGGTGGCGGTCAGGTGGCTGTAGGCGCGGTCGCCGTCGCGCAGCCAGAGCTGCATCGCCAGCACGCTGCCGTCCGGCGCTTCCGCGGCGAACGCCATCAGACGGTCCGGTGGCAGCGCCGCCAGGCTTTCCGTCGACTCGGGGGGGAATGCGTGCAGCCCGGTGATGCCCTTGCGGGCGACCAGGCCTGCATACAGGCCGCGCCAATGCTGCCGCCAGGCGGGGTCTTGCAGCGATACGGGCCGGGCCGTCGCGTGCCGCGCGCCGCGGCGGATGCGGTCACGGTGGTGCTTGGAGAAGGTGGCGGGGCCGTGCCGCCGGTCGACCAGGTAGTGCGTCTTGAACGGCCGGCACAGCGGGAAATGCTGCGCCAGGGTGGCGGGGTCCGGCCCGTCCAGCGGGTTGGCGACCAGCACGACGCTGACCGCATTGTGTTCGCGCAAGGCCGCCAGCCCCGCCGGGATGTCCGCATCCGGCGCCAGCGCGCAAACCGGGTATGGCCCGGCGGCATCGACACGGCCCGGCTCGCCAGGGATATCCCGCAGCAGGATCGGGCTGCCCCAGTCCGGCAGGTCGACCGGCCGGCCGACATGGCACAGCGACCGGGCATAGGCCATGGAGGCGTAGGCGGGGCGCCGCACGGGATCAGGCCGCGACCACCAGCTCCCCCGCGTCCTGCATCGCCGGCAGCGCGCTTGCCAGGGCGGTGCAGACCCGGCCGATGTCGGCGCGCGTCATGTCCACGAAGCAGGGCAGGCCGAGCGTACCCCGGGTCAGCCCGTCCGTGACCGGCAGCTCCTCCCGCCCGCAATCGGCGAACGCGTCCTCCTCGTGCAGGCCGCGGCACCACCAGCGGCGCGTCGCCACCCCGGCATCGGCCAGGCTGTTGACGATGTCGTCCGTGGGCGGATGGTGCGGGGCGAAGGCGACGATCACGGTGGCGCTGATCCAACTGGTGCCGAAGCCCGGCAGCAGCGCCACGCCCGGCACGCGGCGCAGCAGCCGCGCGTAGCTTTGCGCGATCGCCATGAAACGGGCGCGCGTGTCCGGCCATGCGTCGAACGCGGCCAAGGCGACGGCGGCGTTGTACTCGTTCATCTTCGCGTTGGTGCCCGCCACACGCGCCTCGCGCCCGCCCATGAAGCCGAAATTCGACCGCCGCTCGATGTCCACGATCAACGCCTTGTCGCGCGCGATCACGAAGCCGCCTTCGCCCGCCGGCATGATCTTGGTGGCGTGCAGGCTCACCACGGACGGAATGCGGCCGGGTTGCAGCGAGTCGAAGCCGGCGGCGGCGTCGATCACCACCGGGATGCGCGTTTGCTCGTGGAAGCGATCCCAGGCGGCCACGTCCACCGGATGGCCGAAGGCGGCGACCGGCATCACCGCGCCCACCCGGCCGGGCGGCATGTGCGCCATGACCTGCAACACGTGTTCCGGCAACAGGATGCCGGAGCACGGCGCGACGTCCAGGAAGTGCGGCCGCAGCCCGGCCGCCACCGCGGCATGGGCCGAGGCGGCGAAGGACCAGGCCGGCATGAGGCAGAGCGAGCCGCGACGCGGACCCTGCGCCTGCAAGGCGAGCGTCAGCCCAAGCGTGGCGTTGGCCACCGTGGCGACGGAGCCGGGGGGCACGCGGTAATGCTGGGTCAGCCGCGCTTCCAGTGCCCGCACCTGGGCGCCGAAATTGGCGTAGGTGCGGCTCGCGTCGATCTGCTGGAGGTAGGGCAGCAAGGCCGGCGCCGCGGGCAGGAGCGGCCGGGCGACCGGAACGGCCGAGGTCGACTGGGCGTGGGAACCGGGCCGCATCGCTGTCTCTCCCATTTTGGCGAAGACCGGCCGCATGGTGCCGGGGCGATGTTGACGGACCGTTAAAGCCTGGCGGCCGGGCTGGCGTGGCAGGCGCGCAGGGCGTCCACGATGCGCAGCATGTCGGCCGCGTCGTAACGCTGGTCGCACGGCAGGGACAGCAATTCGCCCGCCAGCCGGTGCTCCCGCGGGAACTCCGCCGGATCGCTGGGCAGGTCGCGCCAATGGCGCACGCAATATATTCCGCGGGCGGCCAGGGCGGCGGCGAGGGGAGTGGCGTCCTGCACGCGGATGGGAAAGGCCAACGGCGTGAACGCCGGCCCGCCTGCCGGCCACAAGGCCAGATCGGCGAGGTGGTCCGCCAGGATGGCGACGTTGGCCCGGCGGCGGCGGACGAGCCAGGGCGCGCTGATGCGTTGCAAGGCCGCGCGGGCCGGCTCGCCCATCGAAGCGTCATCGACGCCGAACGCGGCCTCCTGCGCTTGGAAGGCCGGGAACCAACTGTTCGGACGCAATCCCTCCGGGTCGGCCGCGCGCGCGACCTGCGCCTCGGCCGGGCGGCAGGCTGGCGGGCCCGACGGCGTCGGCAACGCGCCGTCCGCCACCAGCAGCCCGCCCTCGCCGATGCCGACCAGCTTGCGCGGGCTATACAGCACGACGCTGGCGAACGGGTTGGGCGCGTCGTCCATCGCGTGCGCCCGGTCCTCGATCCACAGCACGTCGGGCCGGGCGGCCGCGAGCGCTGCCAGCTCTGGCCCCGGCGCGCGGCCGAAATAATCGACCACCAGCACGGCGTCGTTTGGCTGGATCGACCGGGCGAGCTGCGCCAGGTCCGGCGACATATGGGCATCGACCCCGTACCAGCGCCGTTCGCAGGCCGCGGCCCCCTGCGCCAGCGCTTTGCAGCCATAGGCGGGCAGCCAGATGCGCCGGGTGCCGCGGACCCTCAGCAGCGCGGCCAGGGCGGACCGTGCGCTGCCATAGGCGGCGACGGTGCGGCCGGTGGTCCACGTCGCCCAAAGGCTGTGCGGGACCGCCGGGCCGGCATCCGGCCACGGCAGGACGCTGCCGATCGAACGCGGTTTGGCTTCGGCAGGCACGGTGATCGGGCGCTCCGTGATGTGTCGGTAGCCTCGCCGCGCGGCCGTTAAGGTCCTGCTAACGGATGGCGTGCCAGGCTGGGGACCTATCAAAATGATAGGTGCATGTTGCTTGCAGGCGACTCCTACGCCGGCGCTCCGGTGCCGGATCTGACGCTGATCTTCCCGGCCGGCCTGCCCGGCTCGCAACGCTATCGCGAACGGGCGCAGGCGGCCGGCCGCAAGGTGATGGGCGCGTCCTCGCTCGCCTTCGACCCGGCGTCCCGCGCGTATGAGGACTGGGCCGTGCTGCCCTACGTGCACGAGCCGTCGTTTGCCGATGCGGTGGGCGAGCTGGTGGGCGCGCGCGGCGTCACCGCGATCTTTTCCCCGCATGAGGTGGTGAGCGGCGTGCTGGCCGGCGTCCTGCCGCGCGTGGCCCCCGGCGTGCGGTTGATCGAGGCGAACCCGATGCTCCAAGCGGAAGCGGCGTATCGCCGCAGCCTGGCGCAGGCGGAAACGGCGGTGGCCTGGTTGGATGGGGCAGGGCCATGCCTGTCCGCCATCGAACGCGCCGGGCTGGTGCGGCTGGTGGACACCATCCCCGGCATGACCGATCTCGATAAAATCGACGCCGTGATCGAGATCATGCGCAGCGTTCCGCCGGGCGACGTGGTGGAGATCGGGTCGTGGTGGGGCCGCTCGGCCGCGTTGTTCCTGCTGCTGGCGCGGCGCTATGCGATCGGCCCCGTGCTGTGCGTCGACCCGTGGCGCAGTGACTGCCTGGCGCAAGGCGTGCCCGTGCTGGACCAGGCCAGCGCGCGGCTCGACCCGGAGCAGGCGTTCCGCATCTTCCAGATGAACCTGTCGCCGCTGGCGCAGGGCGACTTGAACTACATCCGGGCCAGCTCGGCCGAGGCGGCCTGCCGGTATGGACCGGGCTTGGCCGTGACTACGGACGCGTTCGGCACGACCCGCTTCGACGGCCGCATCGCGCTGCTGCATATCGACGGCAACCACAGCCACGAGCAGGCGGACGCGGATGCCCGGCTGTGGACGCCGCATGTGCGGCCCGGCGGCTGGATCATCTTCGATGATTACGTGTGGAGCTTCGGCGACGGACCCCGCCGCGCCGGCGACGCGTTCCTGCGAAGCAACGCGGCCCGCGTCGCGCGCAGCTTCGTCATGGGCACGGCCCTGTTCGTTCAATTGGTGGCCGCGTGATGGCCGACGCAGCCGCGTTGCAGGAGCGCATGCGCGATGTGGGATACGTGCTGTTCCCCGGCGTGCTCGATGCCGAACAACTCGCCGCCCTGCGGGCCGACAGCGACGCCGTCTACCTCAAGCGCCGCCTGGTGCAGGAACGCAACGGCGTGGCGGCGGGCATGGAGGGTGCCGCGCACCACGTGCTGGGCGAATCGAGCAGCCTGGATCGCTTCGTGGCCGATCTGCCGTTGTGGGATTTCATTGGCGAGCATTTCGGCGGCAAGTTCATCCTGCTGAATTTCGGCGCCACGCTGCATCCGCCGGGGGGATCGTCCTACGTGCTGAAGGCGCATCGCGACGTGCGGGCCTGGACCGGCGGCTACCACCTGTCGCTGAACATGCTGGTCATGCTGGACGATTTCACGCTGGAAAACGGGGCCACGCTGTTCCTGGACGGATCGCACCGGACCGAAGCGATGCCGTGCCGCGAGGCGTTCGATGCCAGTGCCCGGCAGGTGGTGGGGCGGGCGGGCGACATCCTGCTGTTCGACAGCTTGGTCGTGCATGCCGCCGCCCCAAACCGCAGTGCCGCCAAGCGCCGGGCGCTGACGCTGTGCTTCGGACGCCCATTCATGAAGCCGCAAATGGATTGGCCGCGCTTCCTGCCGCCAGCGGAGGAGGCGGGGCTGACGCCACGCGCGCGCCAGTTGCTCGGATACGACGCGCGCGTGCCGGCCAGCCTGCACGAATACTACCAGCCGCCGGAGCGCTGGACCTTCAAGCCGGACCAGCGCTGATGGATGGCGGCGCCGAACTCGCCCGGCTGAGCGCCGTCACCGCATCGTATGGGGGTGGCGCGGCCCCGTTCGATGCGGCGATGCGCGGCTACATGATGCGCAGCTTCGAACCGTTCTTCCGCGACGGGCCGTGCCTTCAGGTCGGTTGCGCCCATGGCGACCAAACCAGCCTGCTGGTGGAACGCTTCGCCGACGTCACCGTGCTGGAGCCCGCGCCGGAGTTCCTGGCGCATGCCAAGGCGCGGATCGGCGAGCGTGCGCGCTTCATCGCGGCGCTGGTGGAGGAGTTCCAAACCGAGCGGCGGTTCGAGACGATCATCTTCTCCCACGTCCTGGAACACGTGGCCGAGCCGCTGGTGGTGCTAAGCCGGCTTGGTGCGCTGCTGACGCCGAGCGGCCGGCTTTACGTCACGGTGCCCAACGCCGAAGCGCCATCGCGTCGCATCGCGGTGAAGATGGGAGTGCTCGATCACTTGGAGGCGCTGAGCGCCGACGACGCGGCGGCTGGGCATCGCCGGGTCTACCGCCTGGACACGCTGTGCCGCGACGTGCGGGCCAGCGGGCTGGACATCCATCACACGGGCGGCATCTTCTTCAAGCCGCTGGCCAACTTCCAGTTCAATGCGCTGATGCATGGACCATTGGTCGGCGATGCGTTCATGGAGGCGTGCTTTCTGCTCGGCCGCGAGGATGCCGCCAGTTGCGCCAGCATCTACGTCATCGCGGGCGCCCCATCCTGAGCATTTCCGGCAAACACGTCCGGTTGCGCGCGGTGGAGGAACGGGACCTGCCGCTGCTGCACCAATGGGCCAACGACGAGGCGTTGTGGACTGGTCTCGGCGGCTGGCGCTTTCCGTCCGGTTTCGAGGCGACGAAGGCCTGGTTCGCCGCCTTGCGGGCGGACCCGCTGAACCACCGCTTCGTCATCGAGACCAAGGCAGAGGGCTCGGTAATCGGCACGGCCAACCTCGTTGACATCGATTGGAAGAACCGGCACGCGCTGCACGGCATGATGCTCGGCCCGGCCGACCTGCGCGGCAAAGGGTTCGGCCGGGACACGGTGATGGCGGTGATGCGCTACGCCTTCGACGAACTCGGCCTGGAGCGGCTGGACGGCGACATCATCGAATTCAACGCGGCGTCATACCGCCTTTACGTCGGCAAATGCGGCTGGCGCGAGGAGGGACGACAGCGGCGCTGGCATTTTCGCGGCGGCCGCTTTTGGGACCGCATCATCGTCGGCGTGACGCGGGATGATTACGCGGCGCTCGTGGAGGCGACGGACTACTGGCAGGCCGCCGCGATCGGCAGCGCAAGGTAGCGGACGGTTTTCGTGCCGCCGTAAACGGACGCCATGCCCACCTCGCTGAAGCCCATGGCCGCATGGAAGGCATCCGAGAGTGGGTTGGGTGGAATGGCGTTCACTTCGCACACGATGACATCGTGGCCGGCCTTCGCCGCGTGTCCGATCACACCCTGATAAAGGCGCCGCGCAAAGCCTTTGCCACGCGCCGAGACCGCCACGGCGACGCGGTCGATGTAGATGAACCGCGGATATCGCGCGCAAAACCACTGGAAGTTCGGGCTGTCGTAGTCGGCCTGCTCGTCGAATGCCAGAATGAAGCCCAAGGCGTCGCCGATCTGTCGAGCGTAAAACGCGCGGCTGAGCAAGCTGGCCAGCCGCTCCGCATCAAGCCACGACAATTCCGCGGCGAACTGGTTGTTGAGCGCCAGGATCCACGGCAGCGTATTCGCGGAACAGGGGTGAAGGGGATGACCATCCCCTTCCGGATGCAGGGCGGCGCCCTGCAACGCTAACCCAGCCCTACGCCGACTTCGCCATGATCTCGTCCGCGATGTTGCGCGGCACGGGGTCGTAGTGGTGGAACTGCATGGTGAAGGAGGCGCGGCCTTTGGTCATGGACCGCAGGTCGGAGATGTAGCCGAACATTTCCTTCAACGGCACGCCGGCCCGGACGGTCACCGTCGAGCCGGCCGATTCCTGGCTCTGGATCTGGCCGCGGCGGCGGTTCAGGTCGCCTACCACGTCGCCCACGTGATCCTGCGGCGTGGTGACTTCCACGTCCATGATCGGCTCCAGGATGATCGGCGTGGCCTTCTTCATGCCCTCGCGGAAGCACGCCTTGGCTGCGATCTCGAACGCCAGGGCAGACGAGTCGACGTCGTGGTACTTGCCGTCCATCAGCGTGTACTTGAAGTCCACCGTGGGGAAGCCCGCCAGCACGCCAGTATCGGCCTGCACGCGGATGCCCTTTTCCACCGCCGGGATGTATTCCTTCGGCACGGAACCGCCGACCGTCTTGTTCTCGAACACGACGCCCTTGTTCCGCTCCAGCGGCTCGAACATCACCTTCACTTCGGCATACTGGCCGGAGCCGCCGCTCTGCTTCTTGTGCGTGTAGGTTTCCGTGTGCGCCTTGCCGATCGTTTCGCGATACGCGACCTGCGGGGCGCCGATATTGGCTTCCACGCCATACTCGCGGCGCAGGCGGTCGATGATGATCTCCAGGTGCAGCTCGCCCATGCCGGACAGGATGGTTTGGCCGCTTTCCTGGTCGGTCTTCAGGCGCAGGCTGGGGTCTTCGCCCGCCAGCTTCTGCAGGCCGATGGTCATCTTCTCGACGCTGTCCTTGGTCTTCGGCTCGACCGAGATGTCGATCACGGGCACGGGGAAGGCCATGCGCTCCAGCACCACCGGGTCGCTGGCGGAGGCCAGCGTGTCACCGGTGCCGGTGTCCTTCAGGCCCACGAACGCGGCGATGTCGCCGGCGGAGACTTCCTTGATCTCCGCCCGCTTGTCCGCGTGCATCTGGAACATGCGGCCGACGCGTTCCTTGCCTTCCTTGGTGGTGTTCATGACCGTGTCGCCGATCTTCAGCGAGCCGGCATAAACGCGCACGAAGGTCAGCGTGCCATACTTGTCGTTGATGATCTTGAACGCCAGCCCGGCGAACGGCGCGCTGGGGTCGGCCTTGATGCGGCGGCGGTCGCTGTGTTCACCGTCCTCCTCACCCTCTTCCGCCGCGACGGAGATGCCGGGCACGTCGATCGGGGACGGCAGGAAGTCGAGCACGGCGTCCAGCAGCGGCTGCACGCCCTTGTTCTTGAACGCGGTGCCGCACAGCACCGGGCGGAACGCGCCGGAGATCGTGCCCGTCTTGATCGCGCGCTTCAGCGTGGCGATGTCGACGTCGCCCTTCTCAAAATACTCTTCCATGCCGGCATCGTCGACCGACAGCGCTGTGTCGAGCAGGGTCTGTCGGTATTCCTTGGCCTTTTCCAGCAGGTCGGCGGGGATCGCCTCGTCATGGAACTTGGCGCCCAACTCGCCGCCTTCCCAGATCACGGCCTTCATCTCGATCAGGTCGACCACGCCGACGAACTGGTCTTCCACGCCGATCGGCAACTGCAAGGGCAGCGCCACGATGTCCAGCTTCTCCTTCAGCGTGTCGAAGGCACGGTAGAAATCGGCGCCGGTGCGGTCCAGCTTGTTGATGAAGATGATGCGCGGGACGTTGTAGCGGTCGGCCAGGCGCCAGTTGGTTTCGGATTGCGGCTGCACGCCGGCCACGCCCTCGATGATGAACACAGCGCCGTCCAGCACGCGCAGCGAACGGTTGACCTCGATGTTGAAGTCGATGTGGCCGGGCGTGTCGATGATGTTGATGCGGTGGTCCTTCCACTCGCACGTCACCGCGGCGGAGGTGATGGTGATACCCCGCTCCCGCTCCTGCTCCATGTAGTCGGTGGTGGTGTTGCCGTCATGCACCTCGCCGATGCGGTGCGACACGCCGGTGTAATACAGGATGCGCTCGGTCGTGGTGGTCTTGCCCGCGTCGATATGCGCGGTGATGCCGATGTTGCGGATGCGATCGAGCGAAGTAGCCACCGGAAATCCTCCATGCAGTGTTGGGCGGCACCGGACCCTTTGCCCGGGCAGCCTGCCACGCTCCGGCCATGCCGGGTCAATGATGCGTGCAGATGCGCCAGACGGCTCTGTTTTGCAAGGGAGCGCGCCGGCTTACCGTTGGTTACACCGGGGTTACGACCGGCGGCCTACGGTCCGCTGCATGGACAGCCACGCCGCACAAGCCCTGATCCGCTTCGGCCTCGGCCACCTGGGGCAGGAGCCGGCGCCGGCGGACGCGGCCGCCTGGCTGCGGGACCAGCTCGCCGGAGCGGATCCGGGGCCGCCCGGTCCCTCCGTCGCGGACGGGTTCGCCGCCATTCGCGAGGACCGGGAAAACAAGCCCGAACCTGGCACTCCACGTGCCGTCGGCACCCTGTTCAAGGGCGAAGTGGACGCGCTGGCGGCCCAGGCACTGACCACCGCGACGCCGTTCCGGGAGCGGCTGGTGTGGTTCTGGGCCAACCATTTCACCGTCAGCCTGCGCGGTGGGCGCACCGGGGCGTTCGGCGGTGACTTCGTGCGCAGCGCCGTTCGTCCCAACGTCACCGGACGGTTCTACGACATGCTGCTGGCGGTCATGCGGCACCCGGCCATGCTGCTCTACCTCGACAATGCCGGGTCGGTCGGGCCGGGCAGCCCCGTCGGCCAACGCACGGGCAAAGGACTGAACGAGAACCTGGCCCGCGAATGCATGGAACTGCACACGGTGAGCCCCGCCTCCGGCTACACCCAGGCGGACGTGACGAACTTCGCCCGCATCCTCACCGGCTGGTCGGTGGCCAATGGCGTCAAGGAGCCGGCGGGCTTCCGCTTCCGCCCGATGGTGCACGAGCCGGGCGAAAAGACGCTGCTGGGCCGCACGATGCCGCCGGGCGAGGAAGGCGGCGTGGCGGCACTCGCCTTCCTGGCAAGCCACCCGGCGACCTACCGCCACCTCGCCACCAAGCTGGTGCAGCATTTCGTGGCCGACACGCCGCCGCCCTCCGCCGTGCGCCGCATCGCCGCGGTGCTGCACGACACGGGCGGCGATCTGGGCCAGGCGGCGCTGGCATTGGTGGACCTGCCGGACGCCTGGCAGCCGCTCGCCAAGCTGCGCAATCCGCAGGATTACGTGCTGGCGGTGATGCGCGCGGCGGACCTGCCGGAAGGCCGGCGGCCGGACGCCGCGGCGATCATGCGCGGCCTGGGGCAGCCCCTGTTCGGCGCGCCGTTCCCGATCGGCTGGCCGGACCGTGCGGCGGACTGGGCCGGGCCGGAAACCATGATGCGCCGGGTGGACTGGGCCTACGGCATCTCGGGCCGGGCCGCCGCGCTGGACCCGGAAGCGGTGGCGGAAGCCAGCCTCGGCCCGCTGCTGACCGATGCGACGGGAACGGCGATCCGGCGCGCCGGGTCGCGCCGCGACGGGCTGACCCTGCTGTTCACCTCCCCCGAGTTCCAGAGGCGCTGATGCACCCCTCCTTCCTCACTCGCCGGTCCGCCCTGCTCGGCCTCGGGGCGGCCATCAGCATGGGGCGCGCGTCCCTGGCCCTGGCAGCGGCGCCGACGGAGGCCCGCTTGGTCGTCGTCATCATGCGGGGCGCGCTGGATGGGATGGCGGCCGTGGTGCCGTATGGCGACCCGGCGTTGGCGGCCTTGCGCGGGCCGCTGGTGCCGCCGGGGCCGGGCATGCCCGACGGGCTGGCCGACCTGGGCGGGTTCTTCGGCCTGCACCCGGCCATGCCGGCCATGGCGGCGCTGTTCCGCGCCGGCGAGTTGCTGCCGGTGCACGCGGTGGCCGGCCATTACCGCAGCCGCAGCCATTTCGAGGCGCAGGATTGCATGGAAAGCGGTGCGGACCACCGTATGACCAGCGGCTGGCTGAACCGTGCCGTGCGCGCCATGCCGAAGCCGCCGGGGCCGGAGGCTGCCTTGGCGGTCGGCATGACCACGCCCTTGCTGATGCAGGGGCCGGCGGCGGTCGCGGCCTGGGCGCCCGCCAGCTTCGCGGCGCCGGATGCGGACCTTTACGCGCGCATCGCCGCGCTGAACCAGGCCGACGCCGTCACCGGCCCGGCCATTGCGGAGGGCTTGCGGGACCGCGGCTTTTCCACCGCGACGTTGGCAGCCGTCGACAAGCAGACCACCCCGTATGCCTTCCCGGCGCTGGCCGCGATGGCGGCCCGGCTGCTTGCGGCACCGACCGGTCCGCGGGTGGCGGCGCTGGAGCTGGGCGGCTGGGACACCCATGCGGACCAGATGCGGCGGTTGCATGGCCCGCTCGGCCAGTTGGACCAGGGCTTGTCGGCGCTGAAGGACGGGCTGGGCGATGCGTGGTCCCGCACCGCCGTGCTGGTGATCACGGAGTTCGGCCGCACGGCGCGGATGAACGGGACCAACGGCACGGACCACGGCACGGGAACAGTGGCATTCGTCGCCGGCGGCCGCGTGGCCGGGGGCCGCGTACTGGCGAACTGGCCGGGCCTGTCACCGGGCAATTTGTTCGAGAACCGCGACCTGCAACCGACGGCGGACCTTCGCTCGATCGCCAAGGGGCTGCTGGCCAGCCATCTCGGCTTGCCTGCCGCCGCCCTTGCCACGATCTTTCCGGACAGTGCGGAGGCGGTGCCGACCGATGGCCTGGTGCGGAGCTGAGCCTTACGGCAGCGACACGGCTTCCGCGCAGTTCGTGCGTCCGGACAGCAGGCAATCCTCTACCGTCGCCTTGTAACGCAGCTCCCGGATAAGGCCCAGGCTCGTCACGACCAGCAGCAGCAGCACTGCCAACGCTGCCAAACTCGCGGTCTGGCGGTTGGCGCCGGCCTGGTCATCCTCGATGTCGGTCCAGCGTCGAACGTGTCGCATCTTCCACACCGGCGTCCCGTCTCGGTCGGGCCATGCCGCCCCCTGATGATCTTGCCGAGATGAAATAAATATCGGACGGCGGGGCGCGGTTGGCAAGCCGAATGCGCATGCTTGCCCGCCAGCCCCGGATCAGGGACATTGCACCGCCCTTGGGGAGGCTGGTTTGCGGTTCATCGGTGCTGCCTTCCTGGTTGTTGCCTGGCTTTCCGCCGTTCCGGCCTTCGCCGCCGACCCGCCCATGGTTAGCTTGGGCGTCGGCGGAACGGATATCCTGAACCAGCAGGCCCGGGCGGCGGCCGATTTCCGCCTGGAATACCGCTCGGGCCTGTCGCTGCTGCCGTTCTTCGAAGACACCTTCAAGGTCAAGCCGTGGGCCGGGCTGGAAACCACCTCGCGGCAATCCATCTGGGGCGGCGCGGGCATCCTGCTGGAAATCCCGCTGGGCCGGCATTGGGTGCTGACGCCGAATATCGGCTTCGGCGGCTACGGCCGCAACAACGGCAAGGACCTCGGCTCCGTGTTCGAAATCCGCTCCACCTTCGAGGGCGGCTACGTGTTCGATAACGGAACGCGCCTGGTAGCGAGCTTTGGCCACATGTCGAATGCCGGCGTCAGCAAGCATAACCCCGGAACGGAATCGGCCGTGATCTCCCTGCAAATCCCGCTTTCCAGCCTGGTCGGGAATTGACCGCCATGGCACCGCCACCCGCCCAGCCCGGCATGCGCCTGGAGGATGTGGACACCCCGGCGCTCATCCTCGACCTCGACGCGTTCGAGGCGAACCTCGACCGGCTTGCCGGCGCGCTGGACGGCACGGGCGTGCGGCTGCGTGCGCACGCCAAGACGCATAAATCGCCGGTGATCGCCCATTTGCAGATGGCGCGCGGCGCCGTCGGGCAGTGCGTGCAGAAGGTCGCGGAGGCGGAGGTGATGGCCTGGGGCGGCGTGCCCGATATCATGGTGACCAACCAAGTGGTCGGCGCCGCCAAGCTGGCCCGGCTGGCCGCGTTGGCACGGATCACCCGCATCGCGGTATGCGCCGACGACCCGCGCCAGGTGGCGGCGTTGGAGGCGGCGGCCGCGTCGGCCAGCGTGCGCATCCCCGTGCTGGTGGAGATCGACGTCGGCATGGGCCGCTGCGGCACCGCTGCCGGGCCGGACGCGGTGGCGCTCGCCGCCGCCATCGCGGCGTCCCGCCACCTCGAGTTCCGCGGCTTGCAGGCCTACCACGGCACCGCCCAGCACATGCGCGCGCCCGGGCAGCGGGAAGCGGCGGTGGACGAGGCCGCCGTGGCGGTCCGGCGCACGGTGGAGCAGTTGCGGCAGCAAGGCCTCGCCTGCCCCGTGGTCGGCGGCGCCGGCACCGGCACCTTCGCGTTGGAGGTCGCCAGCGGCGTTTACACCGAAATCCAGTGCGGCTCGTACTGCTTCATGGATGCCGACTACGCCCGCAACACCGATGCGCCGGGCTTCACGCAGGCGCTGTTCGTGCTGGCCACGGTGATGAGCACGGCGCAACCGGGCGTCGCGGTGGTGGATGCCGGGCTGAAGGCACTCTCGACCGACAGCGGCATGCCGCTGCCGTGGCAGCGCCCCGGCGTCACCTACGTGGGCGCCTCGGACGAGCACGGGAAGCTGGAATGCGAAGCGGGCAGCCGCCCCGAACTGGGGGAGAAGCTGCTGCTGGTGCCCGGCCATTGCGACCCGACGGTGGATCGCTACGACTGGTATGTCGGGGTGCGCAACGGCGTCGTCGAATGCTTGTGGCCGGTGGCGGCGCGCGGGGCGTTCGCCTGAATGGCGTGGCTGGGGCCGTGGCGTTCCAGCATCTCGTCCAGCCCCATCGTGGTTTCCGCGGCGCCGAGGTAAAGCAGGCCGTCTTCCGTCATCTGCTGCCGGACGGAGGCGAGCACCTTCGCCTTGGTCGCCACGTCGAAATAGAACAGCACGTTGCGGCAGAACACGATGTCGAACTTGCCCAGCGGCGCCGGGTCGTCCAGCAGGTTCCATTCGCGAAAGCTGCACATGGCGCGCAGCACCGGGCTGACCACCCATTCCTCGCCGGACCGGCTGAAATGCTGCAACAGGCGGTGCACGGACAGGCCGCGCTGCACCTCGTGCTGGCTATAGGCGCCGGCCCGGGCGCGCGCGATCGGGTTGCGCGCCATGTCGGTGCCCACGATGTCGACCTTGTGCTGGGCCAGCAACCCGCATTCGGCGATCGTCATCGCGATCGAGTAGGCTTCCTGCCCGGTGGCGGCGGCGGCGGACCAGATGCGCAGGCGGCTGCCGGGCGGGCGGTTGCGCAGCAGCGCGGGCAATCCGGTGGCGCGCAGGTGCTCGAACGCGCGGGCGTCGCGGAAGAACAGCGTTTCGTGGGTGGCCATCGCCTCCACCACGTCCTGCTCCAGCGCCGGGTCCGGCCTGCTGGCGAGCAGGTTGGCGAGGCCGTCCAGGTCCGGCACCGACTCCCGCCGCATCAGCCCGCCGAGCCGCGCTTCCATCAGGTATTGCTTGTCCGGGCCAAGGACCAATCCCGAGCGCCGGTGCACCAACTCGGCGAGAAAGGTCAACGCGACCATTTTCGCCTCAAAGCAGGCCGATCTGGGCGAACTTTCCTGTCAGGATCGCCTCGTCGAACGGCTTCATGATGTATTCCTGCGCGCCGCTCTCAATGGCGGACGCCATGTGCCCGACCTCGTTTTCCGTGGTGCAGAACACCACCAGCGGGCCGTCCGCGCCGTACTCCGCGCGCAGGGCCTTGAGGAAGGCGAGCCCGTTCATGACGGGCATGTTCCAATCCAGCAACACGCAGCGCGGCAACTCGCGCCGGCACTGCGTCAGCGCGTCCAGGCCGTTTTCCGCTTCCGTCACGACGTAGCCGTGCGCTTCCAGGATGCGCCGCGCCACCTTGCGCACGACACGGCTGTCATCGACCACCAGGCAGGTGGGCAATGCCTCCGCCACCGCATGGTCGGCCGTCAATTCGTCGATCATGCGGCCACCGCCGGCAGCGCCAGCAGGCGGGACAGGTCCAAAACGATCATCAGCGCGTTCTCCAGCCGGAACAGACCGGCGCTGTACTTCGTCCATGCGGGTGGAAGGGTGTGCGGGTTGGCTTCGAAGCGCTCGCGTTCGGGCGACAGCACCTCGCTCACCTGGTCGACCAGCAACGCGTAGAGTTCACCATTGCTTTCCGTCACCAGCGCCATCGGCTGGGTGCCGGCCGGGGCGGCCGGCAGTTGCAGGCGCCGCCGCAGGTCGATGGCGGTGACGATGCGGCCGCGCAGGTTGAGGTTGCCCGCGATGTCCGGCGGCGCCAGCGGCACCGGGGAAATCGGCTGCTGCCGCAGCACGTCCCGCACGGCGCTGACCGGCACGCCGCACAACTGCCCGGCCACGGTAAGAGTGACATACACCATGGGCGCTTCACCCGGCGGCGGCGGCACGGCGGAACGGAGGCTTTTCGCGGTGGTGGTGAGTGACATAGTCACGCTGCCTGCCGTTCGTCGGTGTCCAGGTGTCGCCGCAAGGCGGCCAGCAGGGCCTCGCGGTCGAACTTGCCGAGGTATTCGCAAAAGCCGGCCGCCCCGCCGCGCCGGATGTCGATCGGGTTGAACCGGCCGCTGAGGGCGATCAGCGGCAGGTCCGCCCACGGGCCGCCTTCCTTCAGGATCCGGGCAAATTGCAGCCCGTCCATGCCCGGCATCTCGACGTCGGAGATGATGGCGTCGAACGGCGGCGTGCCCCCATTGTCCCGCATCGCCAGCGCTTTCACCGCGCTGTCGACGGCGGTGACGTGGTAGCCCGCGGCCGAAAGCGTCGGGATCAGCAACTGGCGGAAGAAGGCGCTGTCCTCCACCACCAGCAACCGCCGCCGTGCGGCGTTGAACGACCCGGCGTTGTCGCTGAACCAGTCCTGCCAGCCTTGTTTCAGCCAATGCCCGGCATCGATGATTTCCGTCACCCGACCAGCGATCACGGCGGTTCCCAGCAGGCCGGGCCGGGCGGATGCCAGCTCGATGAACAACTGGTCTTCCACCACGTCCACGATCTCCTCCACCATCAGCCCCATGGAACGCCCGCGGTCGGCGAACACCAGCACGGGGACGTGCGCCGCATCGGTGTGGGAGCCGTCCAGCGTCATCAGCGGCATCAACTGGCCGCGATACTGCGTCACCGCCTGCTCCGACGTGTATTCGATGTCCTCGCGCGCGAAGGTTTCGATGCGGGCGATCAGGCCGAGCGGCATCGCCACCGGGTTGCCATCGGGCTTCAGCCGGACCAGCAGCATGGCGGATTTGTCCCCCGTGCGCTCGGTCGCGCCGGCCTGGCTGTCCGGCTGGCGTTCCTTGGCCTGGCTGCTGACTGCCGCCTGGCCGATGGCGCGGGCCATGCCGTTCGGGTCCAGGATCATGATCACGCTGCCGTCGCCCAGGATGGTGTTGCCGCTGAACACCTTGATCTGGCGCAGCGGCGGCGACACCGGCTTGACCACGATCTCCTCCGTGTCGAACACCTGGTCGACCACCAGGCCCAGCGTGGCGCCGCCCAAATTGGCGACCACGACCGTCATCGCCCCCGCCTGCGCGTCGCCGGGCTCGGCACGGCCCGGCAACTGCAGCAGGTCGCGCAGATGCACCAGCGGCAACAACTGGTCGCGCAGGCGCAGCACCGGCGTGCCGTCCACGTGCTCCACCACCAGCGCGCCTTCTTCCAGCGCGCCGCCGCCTTCCGCCCGCACCAGTTCGGCCACGCAAATCTGCGGCAAGGCGAAGCGCAAACCGCCTGCCTCCACGATCAGCGCGGAGATGATCGCCAGGGTCAACGGGATCTTGACCGTGAAGGTCGAGCCGCGGCCGGCGACGCTGCGCACGTCCACCAGGCCGCCCAATTGCTCGATGTTGGTTTTCACCACGTCCATGCCGACGCCGCGGCCGGACACCGCCGTGATCGCCGGCGCGGTGGAGAACCCGGCATGGAAGATGAAGCGCTGGACCTGGCGTTCCGTCATGGCGGCGATCTCGCTGGCGCTCGCCAGGCCGTGGGACAGGGCGCGGGCGCGGATGCGCTCCGTGGGCAGCCCGGCGCCATCATCCGCAACCTCGATGACGATCTGCCCGCCCTCGTGGAAGCTGCTGAGCGTGATGGTGCCGATCGCCGGCTTGCCCGCCGCCAGCCGGTCCGCGGTGGATTCCAGGCCGTGGTCGGCGCTGTTGCGCACCATGTGGATCAGCGGGTCGCGGATCAGTTCCAGCACCTGCCGGTCCAGCTCGGTTTCCTTGCCCAGCATGACCAGGTCGATCTGCTTGCCCATTTCCGCCGCCAGGTCGCGCACGATGCGCGGCAGCTTGTTCCACGCGCCCATGATCGGCTGCATGCGGGTCTTCACCACCCCTTCCTGCAGGTCGGAGGTGAGGTGGGACAAACGCTGCAACGGCGCGGTGTAGCGGCTGTCGCCTTCCGTGCGGGCAAGCTGCATGAGCTGGTTGCGGGTGAGCACCAGCTCACTGACCAGCGTCATCAGGTTTTCCAGCACGCTTACGTCGAGGCGGATGGTTTGGGCCGGCGGGCTCACCCCATTGCCGGTGGCCAGCGCTTCGGCATCGGCCGGGGGCTCGACCTCCGCCGGCTCGGCCGGGCTGGGGGCGGTCTGGGGCGCCGGCGCCTGTCCCGCGCGCTTGGCGGCCAATTGCTCGATCAGCGGCTTGTCGTCGCCGTTCGGTTCCAGCCCGGTGGCGACGATGCCCGCCACGATCAGCTTGATCCGGTCCAGCGCCCCCAGCACCACGGTGATCAGCCCGGCATCCGCCTGCAACGTCCCGTCGCGCACGTCGGACAGCAGGTCCTCCGCCGCATGGGCGACCCGCTCCAGCCGGGGCAGGGACAGGAAGCCGCAAGTGCCCTTGATGGTGTGAACCAGGCGGAACACCAGCGCCAGCATGGCCGGGTCGTCCGGCACGCGTTCCAGCCGCAGCAGCGCGTCGTCGAGAGCCGTCAGGCTTTCCCCGGTTTCAGCCAGGAAGTCGATGAGTAGCTCGTCCATCCGTCACGCGCTCCGGTCCTGGGCGCAGATTGGATGGCAGAGCCGAAGATTGGGTTAACTGGACGTCAGGCGCAGCGACGGCGGCGTGTCCGCACCGGCGGGCGCGGGGACCAGCGCAAGCTGCCGGCCCGCCGCCCGGGCCAGCATCACCGTGACGGGCAGTTGTATGGCGCGCGGGCTGTCCAGCGACACGCTGCCCGGTTCGACCAGGGCCTGCGCCAGCTCGGCCGGCCAGGCGGCGGCCTTGCCCGCCACCGTCAACACGATGTCGTTTCCGTCGCCGTCGGCCAGCGTCACCACCCCGCCGCGCGGCAAGGCTTCCGCCCCCAGCAGCAGCAGGTTCAGCAGGGTGCGTGCCAGCGGGCCGTCGAACGGGCCGCCGCGCAACGCGCCGAGTTCCACGCTCACCCGCGGCGGCAGGCCCGCAGCCAGCGCCGCCAACTGGGCGACGCTCAGCGGCCCGCAATCGCCCGCCCATGCCGCGCGGAGCAGGCGCAGCCGCCCGACCATCGCGGTTGCGGTCTCGGTGGCGATCGGCATCGCGTCCTCCAGCGCCGACGCGTCGTCCGCCATCATCTCCAACGCGCCCGTCAGCGTGCCGAGCGGGCTGCTGAGGTCGTGGCACAGCCGGGCGCACAAGGCGTCGGCCAGCCGCAAGGCGTCGGGCTGGTGTTCCATGGGCTCCGTCGTGTCCATCCTGCTCATCCCCCATGCCGCCTTGCCGGTATCTTGTGCGCAAAGAGGGTTAATCCCGCGCGAATCCAAGGCCCGGCCGCGCAACCGGGAGGTGAACGCCCGGTTGATGACCAATGGTTTACCATTGCGACATCGAACCTGGGCAGCGCGTCCGGCATCCTGGGCAGCCGGATTGGGGCGTGGGGCAGGTGCAATCGGCCATCGATGGCCGCATCACGGTGAACTTCCCGCATGCCGGCAAGGTGCTGATCAACGCCCGGCTGGTGGGCCTGGAAGTGGTGGAGGCCGCGCCGCGCGAGTGACCGTGCCGGCCACGCCGGCGAATAGCGGTGCGGGGGTTGAACCCCGGGCCGCCACCGACGACACTAACGACATGCAAACAGGACGGCGCCGCCCATGATCGATCCATACGGTCGGTCCATCAGCTACCTGCGCGTGTCCGTCACGGATCGCTGCGACCTCCGTTGTGTATATTGCATGGCCGAGGAGATGACCTTCCTGCCGCGCGCCGACGTGCTGTCGCTGGAGGAGTTGGATCGCCTGTGCGGCGCGTTCATCCGCCTGGGCGTGCGCAAGCTCCGCATCACGGGCGGGGAGCCGCTGGTCCGGCGGGACGTCATGACGCTGTTCCGCTCGCTGGGCGCGCGGCTGGGCCACGGGCTCGATGAGGTGACGCTGACCACCAACGGCACGCAACTGGTGAAGGATGCCCAGGCGCTGTTCGACGCCGGGGTGCGCCGGGTGAATGTCAGCCTCGACACGCTGTCGCCCGAGACCTTCACCCGGGTGACCCGCTGGGGCCGCATCGAGAAGACGCTGGCCGGCATCCGCGCCGCCAAGCAGGCCGGCCTGGCCGTGAAGATCAACGCGGTGGCGCTGAAAGGCGTCAACGAAGACGAGCTGGACGACATGGTCGCCTGGTGTGGGGCCGAGGGGCTGGACCTGACGCTGATCGAAACCATGCCCATGGGGGACGTGGCGGACCGCACGGCGCAGTACCTGCCGCTTTCGGTGGTCCGTGCCCGGCTGCGGCAACGCTGGACGTTGACGGAAACGGCGTATCGGACCGGCGGCCCGGCGCGATACTATGAGGTCGCGGAAACCGGCCGCCGCCTGGGGTTCATCACCCCGATGACGCATAATTTCTGCGAAAGCTGCAACCGCGTCCGGCTGACCTGCACCGGCACGCTGTTCATGTGCCTGGGCCAGGACGACGCGACCGACCTGCGCGCCGTGCTGCGCTCCGGCGCCGACGAGGCCGAATTGGAGGCGGAAATCCGCAGCGCCATCGCGCGCAAGCCACGCGGGCACGACTTCATCATCGACCGCCGCGCCCCGGCCGCCTCGGTCGGGCGCACCATGAGCCTCACCGGCGGGTAATCCTCAAACGAAAAAGGCCGGCCCAACCGGGCCGGCCTTTCCATTTCGAGCGCCGAGCGGGCGTCAGCCGTTGGGACGTGCCGCGCGCGCCTGGGCAAAGCGGATATCCGCCTGCTGCGCGAAGTAGCGGTTGACCGACTGAGCGTACATGTAGCCCTGCGTGCCGACCATGGCGCCGGGCGGGACGGCGTTGGGGCTCTCCACCGAGCTTTCCTGGCCGTTCTGCGGCAGCGCCACGTTGTTCAGCGCCGACAGGGTCAGGGCCGCCGGTGCGGCAGGGTACTGCGCGGCGCCGGTATCGGCCACCAAGCCGGCCGTGTAGGGGCTTGCCGCCGACGAGTTGCCTTCCCCGGCAAAAGCGGTCGTTGCCAGGCTTAGGGCGGCGACCGTGGTGGCGATGATGATCTTGGTATTCATGGTATCGAAGTCCTCTTGGAGAGGTCCGTCTACGCAGGCGGGCCGTTCGGCGGGCAGAAACCCTGCATGCCGCACTGCAACATACGCCTTCGGCCGCGATGGGCTACGCCGCGATTTGACCTATGATCCATGCGCCTCGGTATGAGGTGAAGCTCACGCCATGCGTAGAGCGTCTCCCAACGAGGTTGTGCCGCTGCCACGCCGCGCCGGCTGCGGCTGGTCCGGGGCAGGGGCCCAGCCGGTCATCATCGCCAGCCGAAGCGTGGCGACCGTGCGTCCGTCCTGGGTCGGCAAGGACGCCAAGGCCAGCGGGAACAGGTCGCGCGGCGGCGTCCGCCGGTCGCGCGCGGCGACCGCGTTGGTTTCCCCGGCCGCCCGCAACTCGTGCAGCAGCGCCAGCGGGTCGGCATACAACAGGGTGAGCGCGTCGCCATCCACCACCGGCAGCCGAAAGCCGGCCCGTTGCAGCAAGGCGGCGCAGTCCGGCAGGCCGGGGAAGGGCGCCACGCGCGGGCTGGCCCCGTCGGTCAGCGTGGCTTCCGCGGCGGTGATCGCGGTCCTCAGCTCCGCCAAGGTGCCAAGCACCGGCATGCTGGCCAGCAGCAGCCCGTCGGGCCGCAAGGCCGCCCGAAGCTGCACGAGTGCGCCCGGCAGGTCGTTGACGGTGTGCAGCGACAAATTGGCCACCACCAGGTCGAAGCTGGCGGGCGCGAAGGGCAGCCACTCGGCATCGCCCACCACGGCGCCGTCCAATCGCGCCATGGCAGGGGACAGCTCCAGGCTCACCGTCTCGATCCCGCGGCCGCGCAGGCGGGGCGCCACGACGCCACGGCCGCCGAGGTCGAGCGCGCGGGTGAAGCGGCGGGTGATGTCGTCCAGCCGGTCGAGCAGGCGGTCCGCCACCTCCTCCAGCACGGGGGCGACCCGCGCGACCGTGGCGGCGGCGCGGTCCCTGTGGCGGCGGACGTCGCCGCGGTCGAACACCGTCTGGGTCATGCCGCGGTGATGTGCTGATGGCGGGGCGGCTTGCCAAGTGGACGCCGCACCGCCGCCCGGTTTAACTCGGCCGCATGGCCCCCCTGGCTGCCTGCCGTTCGGTTCTGGCCCGGCTGGCGCATGCCGGGCTGGATGCGCTGCTGCCGCCCCACTGCCTGACCTGCGACGGGGCGGTGGCGCGGCAGGGGCAAATGTGCGCCGGCTGCTTCAACGCCACGTCCTTCGTGACGGAGCCGTGCTGCCGCCGGTGCGGGATGCCGTTCCGGCACGCCGGGCAGGGCGGACGCGCCATGGCCTGCGATGCCTGCGCGCAGGATCCGCCGCCCTGGGCGGAAGGGCGCGCCGCCTTGCGCTACGACGACCAGGCCAGGCGCATCATCGTGCCATTGAAGCACGGCGACCGGGTGGAACTCGCCGCCGCGCTGGCCGGCCACATGGCGCGCGCCGGTGCGGTGCTGCTGCGGGACGCCGACCTGCTGGTGCCGGTGCCGCTGCATCGCCGCCGCCTCCATGCCCGGCGCTTCAACCAGTCCGCCTTGCTGGCGCGGGCGCTGGGACGGGCGGCGGGCCGGCCGGTGGCGGTGGATGCGCTGGTGCGCACCCGCCCCACGCTATCCCTCGCGGGCAAGACGCGGCGGGAGCGGGCGGCCATCGTCGCCGGGGCGTTCGCGGTGCGGCCGGCGCGGTTGGCGCTGGTCGCCGGGCGCCGCCTGGTGTTGGTGGACGACGTGCTGACCACGGGTGCGACGGCGCGCGCCTGCACCGCGGCCCTGCTGGCGGCGGGCGCCGCGCGGGTGGACCTGGTGGTCGCGGCACGGGCAATGTTCGACGATGCCTTGTCATGACCACCGGGCATCGCCATTGGTGGTCTGGCTTGTCCACGGGGAGCATGTCGTCGTGCCGCGTATCGAGGTTTATACCCAGCCCTGGTGCCCGTATTGCAGCCGGGCCTTGGCCCTGCTGACGAAAAAGGGCGCGGCGTTTCAGGAGATCGAGGCACCCGGCGGATCACCGGAGCGCGCCGCGTCGACGCAGCGCTCGGGTGGCCGGACCACGGTGCCGCAGATCTTCATCGACGGCCAGCACGTCGGTGGCTGCGACGAGCTGATGGCGCTGGACCGTGCCGGCAGGCTGGACCCGATGCTGCAAGCTGGATGATCCATTACCAGCTCCGCTGCGGCGGCGACCACGCGTTCGACGGCTGGTTCCGCAACAGTGCGGCGTTCGACGCCCAGGCCGCCGCCGGGCTGCTGAGTTGCCCGGTCTGTGGCGGGTCCGACGTCCGACGCGCCCTGATGGCCCCGGTGATCGGCAAGCAGCACGCCCCGCCCGTGCCCGTGGCGGTTCCAGCGCCGGTGCCCGCGCCCGAGCCGACCGCGATGGCCGCGAGCGGCAGCCTGCCCGACGGCATGCGGGCGATGCTGCAACGCATGCGGGCCGAGGTGGAAAAGCGCTGCGATTACGTCGGCCCCAACTTCGCGGAGGAGGCACGTCGTATCCACAACGGCGGAACCGAAACGCGCGGCATCTACGGCGAAGCGACGCCGGAGGAAGCGGAGCGGCTGGCCGATGACGGGATCGAGGTCGCCCGCATCCCTTGGGTGCCCCGGGCGGACGGCTGACCGCCTGAAAGCGGGTTTGGTGCAGGTGTCCAGAGGACGATTGTCCTCTGGTGGAGTTCGGGGCAAAGCCCCGATATTCCTAGCAGCCTGCTCAGGTCAGCGGGCGAATGCCGCGATGTAGTTGATCGACAGGTCCGTGCTGGCCGTCCAGCCTTGCCGCAGTGGATTGAAGCGCATGCCGGTGCTCCCCGTCATCCGCAAACCGGCGGCGCGGGCGTGGCGCGCCAGTTCGACGGGCGTGACGAAGCGGCGCCACTCATGCGTGCCCGGCGGCAGCAGGCGCAAGACGTATTCCGCGCCCCATTTTGCCACTACCAGCGACTGCGCCGTGCGGTTGATCGTGGAGACGAAGAGCTGGCCGCCTGGTTCCAGCAGGCCGGCAAGGTCCTGGAAGAAGCCCGCCGGGTCCGGCACGTGCTCCACCACCTCCAGCGCGGTGATGGCGGGGAACCGCCGGCCTTCCGCGACGAGGTCGCTGGTGGAAGCGAGCCGGTACTCGACCGGCAGCCCCGGCGCCGCATGGGCCCTCGCGGCCGCCAGCGGCTGGGCCGCGGCATCGATCCCCAGCACTGCGTGCCCGCGCCGGGCCAGCGCCTCGGCCGCCAGCCCGGCGCCGCAGCCGACGTCCAGCAGTGCGCCCGGGCGCGGCAGGTGTTGCGCGATCCAGCCGACCCGCAGCGTGTTCATGGCGTGCAGCGCGCGCATGGGGCCGGCCGGATCCCACCATTGGGCGGCGAGCGCGTCGAACCGGGCGATTTCCGCCGGAAGCGCTGCGCCGCGTTGCGGGATACTGCCGTGCACCTGTTCAAGGTTGTCGCCCATCGTCATGGCCGGTATGTGATCCCGCTCCATCGAGGCCGCAACCGGCCTTGTGGCGAACCGGGGGCGGCGCTGCCCCCGTCAGACGGCCTGGGGCAGCTTCATGGCGCGTATCGTAATGAAATTCGGCGGCACTTCGGTGGCCGACCTCGACCGCATCCGCAACGTGGCGCGCCGGGTGAAGCGGCAGGTCGATGCGGGCCATCAGGTGGCGGTGGTGGTGTCCGCCATGTCCGGCGTCACCAACCAGTTGGTCGGCTGGTGCCAGGCGCTGGCGCCGCTGCATGACGCGCGGGAATACGACGCGGTGGTGGCGACCGGCGAACAGGTGACCAGCGGCCTGACCGCGATTGCCTTGCAGGAGATCGGCGTGGACGCGCGATCCTGGTCCGGCTGGCAAATGCCGCTGCACACGGACGGCGCCCACGGCAAGGCACGGATCGAGCGGATCGAGGGCGCCGTGCTGTTGGAGCGCATGGCCATCGGTCAGGTGCCGGTGGTGGCGGGGTTCCAGGGCATCGGACCGGACAACCGCGTCACCACGCTGGGGCGCGGCGGCTCCGACACCTCGGCGGTGGCGCTGGCGGCGGCGCTGCGGGCGGATCGCTGCGACATCTACACCGACGTGGACGGCATCTACACCACCGACCCGCGGATCGTTGCCAGGGCGCGCAAGCTGGCTAAGATCGCCTACGAGGAGATGCTCGAGCTCGCCTCGGTCGGCGCCCGCGTGCTGCAAACGCGCAGCGTGGAACTGGCGATGAAGGAAAACGTGCGGGTCCAGGTGCTATCCTCGTTCCAGGACACGCCGGAGGAAGGCACCGGCGGCTCCCTGGTGGTGGATGAGGACGAGATCATGGAACAAGAAATCGTGTCCGGCATCGCCTATTCCCGCGACGAGGCGAAGATCACCGTGCGCCGCGTGCCGGACCGGCCGGGCATCGCCGCGGCCATCTTCGGCCCGCTGGCGGACGCCAACGTCAACGTCGACATGATCGTGCAGAACATGTCGGCGGACGGCACCACCGACATGACCTTCACGGTGGGCCGGTCGGATTTGAAGCTCGCGCAGGCGACGCTGTCCGCCGCGGCCACCGGGGTCGGCTACGCGGAAATCCTGACCGACCCGGAGGTGGCGAAGATCAGCGTGGTGGGCGTCGGCATGCGCTCCCATGTGGGGGTGGCCAACACGATGTTCCGCACGCTGGCGGAGAAGGGGATCAACATCCAGGTCATCTCCACCAGCGAGATCAAGGTGTCGGTGCTGGTCGGCGCCGAGTACACGGAACTGGCGGTGCGCGCCCTGCACACGGCTTACGGCCTCGATGCCGCCTGACATCTCGCCCCCCAACGCCGACCTGCTCCGCGCGCGGGCGGAGTTAGACCGGTTGTGGGCGGCGGGCACCCGGTTCCTTGGCAGCCGGGTCGCCATCATGGGCGGCGCGATGAGCTGGGTCAGCGAGCGCGGCCTGGTTGCCGCCATTTCCAACGCCGGCGGCTTCGGGGTGATCGCCTGCGGCTCGATGGGCCCGGACGCGCTTGCGGCGGAGATTGCGGCCACGCAGGCCCGCACGGCCGCGCCGTTCGGCGTGAACCTGATCACCATGCACCCGCAACTGCCCGACCTGATCCGGGTGTGCAGCGAGGCGCGGGTCGGCCACGTGGTGCTTGCCGGCGGCGTGCCGTCTGCCAGCGCGGTGCACGCGGTCAAGGATGGCGGCGCCAAGCTGGTCTGTTTCGCCCCCGCGCTGGTGCTGGCGCGCCGGCTGGTGCGCAGCGGGGCCGATGCGCTGGTGATCGAGGGGTCGGAAGCCGGTGGCCATATCGGCCCGGTGTCGCTGACGGTGCTGGCGCAGGAAATCCTGCCGCATTTGCGCGACGTGCCGGTGTTCGTGGCGGGCGGGTTGGGGCGGGGCGAGGCCATCCTGGGCTTCCTGGAAATGGGCGCCGCCGGGGCGCAGCTCGGCACGCTGTTCGCCGCGTCCACCGATTCAGTGGCCCATCCGCGGTTCAAGCAGGCCTTCGTGCATGCCCGGGCGCGGGACGCGGTGCCGTCGGTCCAGTTGGACGAACGGTTCCCCGTGATCCCCGTGCGCGGCCTGGCCAATGATGGCACCAAGCGCTTCCTGCGCCACCAGGCCGAAACGGTGCGGCGCATGGAGGCGGGCGAGCTGACGCGCGAAGCGGCGCAGTTGGAGATCGAGCATTTCTGGGCCGGGTCGCTGCGCCGCGCCGTGGTGGACGGCGACGTGGAACACGGCTCCGTCATGATGGGCCAGTCGGTGGGCATGGTCACGGCCGAGCAGCCGGTCGCCGAGATCATCGAGGATCTGGTGGCGCAGGCCGCCGGCGCACTCGCGGCGCGAGGGCAATCCGCTTACCACCCGGCCTTCTGAGCATGTCCGGCACGCGTCGGCTGCTCAGCCGCCTGCGCGACATGATGGCCAGCGGCGCGGCGCCGCTGGCGGACGTGGTGCGGCTGGTGGCGGCCGAGATGGTGGCGGAGGTCTGCTCGCTTTACGCGCTGCGGACGGGCGATGTGTTGGAGCTGATCGCCACCTATGGGTTGCGGCCGGACGCGGTGGGCCGCACGCGGCTGCGCGTGGGTGAAGGCATCGTCGGCATCTCCGCGGCCACCGGCAAGGTGCAGAACCTGGCAGACGCGCAGAACCACCCCGCCTTCGCGTATCGGCCGGAAACGGGCGAAGAAAAGTTCGCCTCCCTGCTGGCGGTGCCGGTGCGCCGCGGCGGCCATACCATGGGCGTGCTGGCGGTGCAGAACCGGTCGCCGCGCCGCTACGGCCCGGACGAGGTGGACACCGTGGAAACGGTGGCGATGCTGCTGGCCGAGGCCTTGGCGGCGGCCGGGGCGGCGGCGGTCAGCGAGGATGCGCTGAGCGTCACCCTGCCGCGCCAGTTCGACGCCGCGCCGCTGGCACCCGGCCTGGGGATCGGGCCGCTGGTCAGCGTCGGCTTGCGGGCCGGCCCGCGCAACTTCCTGGCCAAGGACCCGGCGGCGGAGCAGGTCCGGCTGGAGCGGGCGCTGTTGACCATGCGACGCGACCTGGACCGCCTGATCGAGCACGGCATGCCGGATGGCGAAGAGCCCCGCGAGGTGCTGGAAGCCACCCGGTTGGTTGCCGCCGATGACGGCTGGGTCAGGCGGGTGTCCGACGCGATCCGCAGCGGGTTGACGGCGGAGGCCGCCGTGGTGCGGGTCGCCAGCGAGTTGCGCGACCGCATGCGGCGCATCACCGACCCGTATCTGCGGGAGCGGCTGGCCGACGTCGAGGATTTGGCCACGCGCTTGTTGCAGGCGCTGGACGGCGGCGCCGGTCCCGCTCCGGTTGCGCCGGGCACGATCCTGGCGGCGCGGCGCCTGGGGCCGGCGCAGTTGCTGCAATGGCATGCCGCCGGCATCGCGGGCGTCGCCATTGAGGAAGCGAGCCCGTCCGGGCACGCGGCGATCCTGGCCCGGGCGCTCGGTCTGCCTGCCCTGGGCGGCGTGCGCGGCCTGGTGGACGCCGCCCAGCCGGGCGACGAGGTGGTACTGGACGCCGACGAGGGGCAGTTGATCCTGCGCCCGGCCTCCGAGGTCCGCGACAACTACCTGCGCGCGCTGGAGGCCCGTGCCGCCCGCCGCGCCGGGTATGGCCGGCTGCGGCGCGAACCCAGCGTCACCGCCGACGGCACGCCGTTCTCGTTGATGCTGAACGTGGGCCTGGCGCTTGAGCTGGAGCAGTTGGACGCCGTGGGTGCGGCCGGCATCGGCCTGTTCCGCACCGAAATCGCCATGCTCGCGCGCGGCGCCGTGGCGGATACCGCGGAGCAGGCGGCCTTGTATGGGCGGGTGCTGGACGCGGCGGGCGATCGCCCCGTGCTGTTCCGCACGCTGGATCTGGGCGGCGACAAGCTGCTGCCGGACGCGCCGCCGCCGGAGGAGGAGAACCCGGCCATGGGTTGGCGCTCCCTGCGGGTGGCGTTGGACCGTCCGGCGCTGCTGCGCCGCCAGCTCCGCGCCCTGCTGCTGGCGGCGTCCGGCCGGACGCTGTCGGTCATGTTCCCGATGGTGGCGAACGTTGCGGAGTTCCGTGCCGCCCGCGCCCTGCTGCACGCCGAGGCGGCGCGGGTGCGCCCGGCACCGGCCGCCCTGCGCGTGGGGACGATGCTGGAAGTCCCCGCCCTGCTTTGGCAGCTTCCCGATCTGTTGAAGGACTGCGACTTCCTGTCGATCGGCACCAACGACCTGATGCAGTTCCTATTCGCCGCCGACCGCGGCAGCCCGGCGCTGGCCGGCCGCTACGACTTCCTGTCGCCGCCCGTGCTGGATATCCTGGCCTATGTGCAGCGGCTGACGGCCCAGGCCGGGACCTCGCTGTCCGTGTGCGGCGAAGCGGCGTCGCGGCCGCTGGAAGCGCTCACCCTGGCGGCGTTGGGCGTGACGGCTTTGTCGATGCCCGCGTCCAGCCTGCTGGGCACCAAGGAGCTGTTGCGTTCGGCAGACCTGACGGCGTTTCGCCCCGTGCTGGCAGCCCTGCGGAGCAACGCGACTGGGGAAGCAAGCCTGCGGGAGCCGATCGGCGCCTGGGCTCGGGAGCACGGGCTGGAGGTTGCCTCGCTTTAACGCCGCCCGATTGGCAAGCGGCCGGGCAAAGGTTTACATCGCGCGGCGACCGGCCCGGTCGGCCCGACGGAGGCATGTTTGCTGCCCATTTTCCTCACCGCGACGATCTGCCCATGATGTCCTACGTCGATCCGGAGGGCGCGCCCCCGGCCATGGGCGCGGCGCGCGTCGGCGCCGAACTGCGCACCGCCCGCCAGCGGCTCGGCTGGAACCTGCCGGACGTTTCCAATGGATTGCGCATCCGCCTGCCTTATTTGGAAGCGATCGAGGACGGCCACCTTTCGGCCTTGCCGGGCAACGCCTACGCCATGGGGTTCGTGCGCACCTATGCCGGCTCGCTCGGGCTTGATCCGGACGAGGTCGCCCGGCGCTTCCGGGCGGAAGCCCAGGAAGTGACGCAGAAGACCCAGTTGACCTTCCCCGCGCCGGTGCCGCAGCGCGGCGTGCCCGCGGGGGCGGTAATCCTGCTGGGCGTGCTGATCCTGGCCGGCGCGTATGTCGGCTGGTACCGCTATTCCGGCCACGACGATGCCCGGGTGGCGCAGCCCGCATCCACGATCCCGGAGAAATTTGCCGACAAGGTGCCGCCGCCGCAGAACCAATCCCCGCAGGTGACGTCCTTGCTGGCGTCCGGCCCGCCGTTGACGCAGCCGCTGGTCCCCGCGGCGCAGCCTGCCCCGCCGCCGGAGCCGGTTCGCGTGCCGGTGAACGTGGCCCCGCCGGCACCCGTGCCCGCCGTGCCGCCGCCGCCGAGTTCGGGTGTCGTGTTGCGGGCGAAGGTCGGGCAGTTCGTGAAGGTGCAGGACCCGCGCGGCACGGTGCTGCTGGACCACCCGCTGAAGACCGGCGAGACCTGGCCGGTGCCGTTGCAGCCCGGCTTGACGTTGACCACGACCAATGCGGGCGGGCTGGAGGTGCTGGTGAACGGCACCGCCATTCCCCCCTTGGGCCCGGTCGGGGCGCTGCGGCATGACGTGTCGCTGGACCCGGCCATGGCACGCGCGGCCAAGGCGAACTCGACGGGAAATCGCCCGGCGCGGTAGAACGGCGCCACGCAGACGGAGCATGTCCGAATGAATTACCGCTCGTACCAGCAGATCGACCGCCGCAAGTCGCGCCTGATCCATGTCGGGCGGGTGCCGGTGGGCGGCGACTCGCCCGTGACCGTGCAAACGATGACCAACACGCTGACCACGGACGTGGCGGCAACGGTGGCGCAAATCCGCCGGTCGGAAAAGGCGGGCGTCGACATCGTGCGCGTGTCGTGCCCGGACCAGGAAAGCGCGCTGGCGCTGAAGGACATCGTGGCGCAGGTGGACGTGCCGATCGTCGCCGACATCCACTTCCACTACAAGCGTGCCATCGAGGCCGCCGAAAGCGGCGCCGCCTGCCTGCGCATCAATCCCGGCAACATCGGCAGCCCGGAGCGCGTGCGCGAAGTGATCCGCGCGGCCAAGGACCACGGCTGCTCCATGCGCATCGGCGTCAACGCCGGCAGCCTGGAGCGGCATCTGCTGGAGAAATACGGCGAGCCGAACCCCGACGCGCTGGTGGAAAGCGCGCTGGAACACGCCAAGATCCTGCAGGACAACGACTTCCACGAGTTCAAGATCAGCGTAAAGGCGTCCGACGTGTTCCTGGCAGTTGCGGCCTACCAGCAACTCGCCGAGGTGTGCGACCACCCGCTGCATATCGGCATCACCGAGGCCGGGTCGAAGCGGGCCGGAACGGTGAAGAGCTCCATCGGGCTGGGCTCGCTGCTGTGGGCCGGCATCGGCGACACCTTGCGGGTGTCGTTGTCCGCCGAACCGGAGGAGGAGGTGTTCGTCGGCTGGGACATCCTGAAGTCCCTCGGGGTGCGGCATCGCGGGGTGAAGATCATCTCCTGCCCGTCCTGCGCGCGGCAGGGGTTCAACGTGATCCAGACGGTGAGCACGCTGGAAGAACGCCTGGCCCATATCGAGACGCCGCTGACGCTGTCCATCATCGGCTGCGTGGTGAACGGCCCGGGCGAGGCGCTGATGACCGATCTGGGCGTGACCGGCGGCGGCGACGGCAAGCACATGGTGTACGCGGCCGGGCGGCAGGACCACCGGATGAACGCCGAAGGCATGGTGGACCACATCGTCGACCTGGTGGAAGCCAAGGTGGCGGAGATGAAGGCGGCTCAGCCGGTGGTTGCTAAGCTCGCGGCCGAATGACCGCGCCGCGGCCCGACACCTCCCACATCAAGTCGCCCCGCGACCCGATGACTGCGGAGGAACGGGAAGCGGTACGGCAGGAGTTGCGCGAGGAGATGGCTTGGCTCGACAGTGTCTTGGCCGAACACGGCGGCCCATGGGACGATTTCAAGGCGGATCTGGCTTTGGAAAAGGACCACGATGCAGCATGACATGCATCTCCATCCTACGGCACGAAGCCGGCCGAGATTTCCCTACGTCGTGGTCATCCAGGCCGATCTGACAGACGGAGACGAGAGGTTGGTCGCGCCCATGATGGTCGAGATCGGACCTGTCGGCCTTCACAAGGGCAGTCCGCTCATTGCCGCTGGCGAGCAGACGTTCCGACTTCTGGTTTCGCAGATGTATCCGCTGCACAAGCGGTATCTTCGCCGGCCTGTTGCCTCGCTCGCGTCTTACCGAGACGAAATCCTCCATGCGCTGGACTGGCTGTTCACCGGCATCTGAGAGCATTGGCTTGCGTCCCGGCGATTGACCGGCGATGACAGCCCCGCCATTTCCTCCGGACCTCCATGAGCGCGCTCCAGCCGCCCCGCGGCACCCATGACCTGATCGGCGAGGACCAGCGCCGCCACGCCCGCGTGGTGGACACCGCGCGCGCGACTGCGGCGCTGTACGGGTTCGACGAGTGGGCGACGCCGGTGTTCGAGGACACGCGGGTGTTTTCCCGCACGCTGGGCGACACGTCCGATGTCGTGACCAAGGAGATGTACAGCTTCGACGACCGCGGCGGCGACAGCGTGACGTTGCGGCCCGAAGGCACCGCCGGCATCTGCCGTGCCCTGGTGACCAACGGGCTGACGCAGTCGCTGCCGCAGAAGGTGTTCTACGCCGGGCCGATGTTCCGCTACGAGCGGCCGCAGAAAGGCCGCTACCGCCAATTCCACCAGATCGGCGCCGAACTGATCGGCCCGGCCGAGCCCTTAGCCGACGCGGAGGTGATCGCCTGCGGCTGGGACATCCTGTCCCGCCTGGGCATCGCCGCCGACACTGTGCTGGAGGTCAACACGCTGGGCGACCGGCCGAGCCGCGACGCCTATCGGGCCGCGCTGGTGGGGTATTTCACTGAGCACGGAAACGCACTCTCCGCCGAAAGCCGCGACCGGCTGGAGCGCAATCCCATGCGCATCCTGGACAGCAAGGACGCGGCGGATCGGGCAGTGGTGGCCGACGCCCCGACCATCGCGCCGCACCTCACCGCCGAAGCGGCATCGTTCTATGCCGCGTTGCTGGAACATCTCGCCCGGTTCGGCGTGCCGTTCCGGGAAAACCCGCGCATCGTCCGCGGCCTCGACTACTACAACCACACCGCGTTCGAGTTCGTGACCACCCGGCTGGGCGCGCAGGGCACGGTGATGGCGGGTGGCCGCTATGACGGGCTGGTGGAGCAGATGGGCGGCCCGCCCACGCCCGCCGTCGGCTGGGCCGCCGGGATCGAGCGACTGTCCATGCTGCTGGCCGATGCGGGGGCGGCGCCGGCCCCGGTCGCGGTCATCCCGGTGGGCGACGGCGCGGAGGCGGCGGCCACGGCCGTGTTGCAAGGCCTACGACGGGACGGCGTGCGGGCGGAGATGGCGTATCGCGGCAACCTGAAGCGCCGCATGGAACGGGCCAACCGGATCGGCGCCCGCGCGGCCATCATCCTCGGCTCCGACGAGGCAGCGCGCGGCGTCGTCCAGCTCAAGCACCTCGACACCGGCGCGCAGGAGGAGGTGGCGGTTGACAGCCTCGCTGCCCGGCTGCGGTGACGCCGCTTGACGTCAAGTTGGACCGGGTGGTGGACCGGGCGGAGGAGCTGCGGTCCCAACTAACCGCCGGGCTGTCCGGCGACAGCTTCGCCCGCTCCTCCCGCGAGCTGTCCGAGCTGGAGCCCATCGTCGCCCGCATCGGCGATCTGCGGGCCGCCGAGCGTGCCGCGCGGGAAGCGGAGGCCTTGCTCGCCGACCCGGAAATGCGGTCGCTGGCCGAAGCGGAACTGCTGGACCTGCGCGCCAGCCTGCCGAGCCTGCAACGGGAAATCCGGCTGGCCCTGCTGCCCCGTGATGCCGCCGATGAGCGGAGCGCCATCCTGGAGGTGCGCCCGGCCGCCGGGGGCGACGAGGCCGGGCTGTTCGCCGCCGAGCTGTTCGGCATGTACCAGCGCTACGCCGCAACGAAGGGGTGGCGGTTCGAGCTGATGGACTATGCCGACACCGAGTTGGGCGGCTTGAAGGAAGGCGTGGCGGAGATCACCGGCCGGGGCGTGTTCGCCCGGCTGAAATACGAATCCGGCGTCCACCGCGTGCAGCGCGTGCCGGCGACGGAAAGCCAGGGCCGCATCCACACCTCCACCGTCACCGTCGCCGTGCTGCCGGAAGCGGAGGACGTGGACGTGCAGGTCAACGACGCGGATCTGCGCATCGACACCTATCGCGCGTCCGGCGCCGGCGGCCAGCACATCAACAAGACGGACAGCGCCGTCCGCATCACCCACATCCCGTCCGGCGTGGTGGTGGCAATGCAGGAGGAACGGTCCCAGCACAAGAACCGGGCCAAGGCGATGAAGGTGCTGCGGGCGCGGCTGTTTGAGCAGCAGCGCTCCACCCTGGCGGCGGCGCGTGGCGCGGACCGCAAGGCCCAGGTGGGCACCGGCGACCGGTCCGAGCGCATCCGCACCTACAATTTCCCGCAGGGCCGCGTGTCCGACCACCGGATCAACCTGACGCTGCATAAGATCGACCGCATCATGCTGGGCGAACTGGACGAGATCGTCGATGCGCTGACGGCGGAGGATCAGGCGGCGCGGCTCGCAGCCGACGAGTGACGCTGTCCGAACGCCTGGCCGGGGCGGTCGCCGTCCTGGCCGCGGCGGGGGTGGAGCAGCCGCGGCGGGAGGCTCGCCTGATGCTGGGCCATGCCAGCGGCCTGGACGCTGCGGCGCTGCTGCGCCACCTCCACGGGGACATGCCCGCGCCCTGGTTCGACCAGATGGTGGCCCGGCGCGCCGCCCGCGAACCGCTGGCGATGATCGTGGGGCGGCAGCCGTTCTGGACGTTCGAGCTTGCCGTCACCGCCGACACGCTGATCCCGCGTGCGGACACGGAAACGCTGATCGAAGCGGCGTTGGCGGAATGCCCGAAGCGGGATGTGCGGCGGGTGCTGGACCTCGGCACCGGCACGGGCTGCCTGCTGCTGGCGGCAGTGACTGAGTTCCCGGCCGCCTTTGGCGTGGGCGTTGACCGGGCCGCCGGGGCGGCGGCGCTGGCCCGGCGCAATGCCGCGGCGCTCGGGCTGGGGGCCCGCACGGCGTTCCTTTGCGGCGACTGGGCCACCGCACTGCGGGGGGAATTCGACCTAGTGCTGTCGAATCCGCCCTATGTTGAAACCGCGACCATCCCGCAACTGATGCCGGAGGTGGCGTGGTTCGAGCCGGCTTTGGCGCTGGATGGCGGTTCGGATGGCTTGGCCTCCTATCACGCGGTCATCGCTACCTTGCCGGGCTTGCTGGCGCCGGGCGGCGTTGCCATCCTGGAGCTTGGCGCCGGCCAGGCGGATGCGGTGGGCGAACTGGCCAGCGCTGCGGGGCTGCAGCCCGGGCCGCCCCGGATGGATGTGGGCGGCGTTGCCCGGGCCCTGCCCATTCGGCCCGGCAGCAAGAAAACGTTTGGCGAACCGCCCCGCCGCCGGTAGGGTCCGTCGCATATTGTCTAACCGCTGGCCGCCCCCTGGGCAGCCGGAGTTGGCCGGGCCGAGCCCCGGGCCCTGACACCCAAAAGACGCTGGCCGTCAGGCTTGCCCCCGAGACCGAACTTGGAAGAGCTACCGAATGAACATGAAGCGCATGCGTGGCCGCAACAACCGTGGGCCGGGTGGTAGCGGCGGCGGGCCGCCCCGGCATCAAAGCGGCAACGTCCCGCTCAACCGCAACCACGTGTTCGACAGCAACGGCCCGGATTTGCGGATACGCGGCACGGCGCAGCAATTGTTCGAAAAATACCTGCAACTCGGGCGCGACGCGACCAGCGGCGGCGACCGCGTGATGGCAGAAGGGTATTTCCAGCACGCGGAGCATTACTTCCGCATCATCAACGCCATCAACCAGGCGCAGCAGCAGAACCAGCCAAGCGGCCAGCAGCCCAACGGCCACGCCGCGGCGGCACCGGCCCAGCATAACGGCCCGCGCCGCGACGAGCCCGAAGAGGAGCAGGACGGAGACGACCAGCCCGACCTGGAACGGGAACTGCGCGGCGAGCAAGCCGAACCACGCTCCATCCCCATCGCGGCGACGCCGTCGGAGGAGTAGGGCCGCCTGCTCCCCCGCGAGCGGGAGGGGCCTGCGTGAAGATCGCCACGTTCAACATCAACAACGTCAATGCCCGCCTGGCCAACCTGCTTGACTGGCTGGCGGCGGCGGGGCCGGACGTGGTCTGCCTGCAGGAATTGAAGGCGGCCGACGACGCGTTTCCCGCCGCGGCCTTGCGGGAAGCAGGCTACGGCGCCGTGTGGCATGGCCAGCAAACCTGGAACGGCGTGGCCATCCTGGCGCGCGATGCGGAGCCGGTGCTGACCCGCACCGGCCTGCCCGGCGATCCCGCCGACCGGCAAAGCCGCTACATCGAGGCCGCCGTGGCCGGGGTGCTGATCGGCTGCCTGTATGCGCCCAACGGCAACCCGCAGCCCGGCGTCAAGTTCGACTACAAGCTCGCCTGGCTGGACCGGCTGGCACGCCACGCCGCGCAGTTGCTGGCGGCCGGCGTCCCGGTCGTGCTGGCCGGGGACTACAACGTCGTTCCCACCGACGCGGATATCTACCCGACGAAATCCTGGTCGAAGGACGCCTTGCTGCAACCGGAAAGCCGTGCGGCGTTCCGCGACCTCCTCGCCCAGGGCTGGACCGACGCGATCCGGGCGCTGCATCCCGACGCGCCGAGCTACACCTTCTGGGACTACAAGCGGGACCGTTGGCCGCGGGATGCCGGCCTCCGCCTCGACCACCTGCTGCTGAGCCCTGACTTGGCGGCAAGGCTATGCGCCGCCGGCGTGGACCGTCGCGTGCGCGGCGAACCGGGGGCCAGCGACCATGCCCCGGCGTGGATCGTGCTGGAAGCGGCGCCCTCCGGCCCGAAGCCGGCGGGCGCTACGGGGAAGCCGCGCCGTAGCTCCGGTAGCGGTCGTGCGCCGCTGCGAGATCGCCTGGGCTGAGCAGCCCGGGCGTGCCAGCGCTGCGGGCGAGGAGGTATTGCCGGGCCAGGGTTTCCAGGGCCAGCGCCGTGGCCAGCGCCGCCGCCGGGTCGCGGCCGTGGCAGATCATGCCGTGGTTGGCCAGCAGGCAGGCGGTGCGGTCTTGCAGCGCCGCCACCGCCGAGGCCGCCAAGGCCGGCGTGCCGAACGTGGTGTAGGGGGCGCAGCGCACGTCATCCCCGCCGAAGCCCACCACCAGGTAGTGGAACGGCGGCAGGCCTTCGCCCAGGCAGGCCAGTGCAGTGCAGTAATCGGCGTGGGTGTGCACCACCGCGCCGGCGGCGGGAAAGGCGGCGTAGATGCCCGCATGCATCGCCCATTCGCTGGACGGTGCGCCGCCGCCCTCCACCACGCCATCGAGCGACACCTGCACCAACCCGGCCGCATCCACCTTCTCCGCGGTGGTGCCGGTGGGCGTGATCAACAGGCCGGCGCCGCTGCGCTGGCTGACGTTGCCGCTGCTGCCTGTGTTCAGCCCCAGCCGGCCCAGTTCACGGTAAACGAAGACGATCGCGTCGCGATCCGCCGTCGTCACACCCGGAAAACGTACTGCGTGCTGCCATCCCGCTCGATATCGGGCGGGAACGCGGCGTGCTTCTCCCGGTAGTACTGCGCCCGGTGGTCGCCCTGGCTTGCCAAGTTATAGGTCAGGTACAGGATGCGGCGCGGTGCGTCGGTGAAGTTCGGCTTGGAAGCATGCGGCGCGAAGCTGTCGAAGAAGATCACGTCGCCGGGCTGAGTCGGCACCGGCACCAACGCCAACCCGGTCTCGTCCAGCGGGTTCCATTCCTCGCCGATCAGGCCCTCGCGGTGCCGGCCCGGCACCATTTCCAGGCAGCCATTCTCCAGCGTCGACGGGTCGATCGTCACCAGCGCGGTGACGAAAAGCGGGGCGTAGCGGGTCCAGCCGGCCTGCTGGTCCTGGTGCGCCTTGAAGCCCGGCGCGCCCGGCATCTTGAAGTTGATCTTCTCCTTGAACAGCACCACCGGGCCGCCCATCAACTCGGCGGTCCAGCGCGACAAGGCGCCATGTCGGATGACCTGGTCGAAGCCGGAATGCACCGGGCAGAAATTCTCGATCCGCTGGATGACCTTCTGGCCCGGCACCGTCAGGCTGTCCTCGTGGTACACCCAATGCTGGCCCGGCGCTTCCGGTGCCGCCTCCAGCGCCTCGGTCCAGCGCAGCAGGTCGCCGGCCATTTCCGCGCCGAAGAAGCCCGGCACCACCAGGAAGCCGTCCCGCTGCATGGCTTCACGCTCCTCCGCCGTGGCCGGGCGGTCGCAGGCGGGGCGGTCGCAGGCGGGGCGGTCGATGGTCGTGCTCACGATAGCAGCTCCGGAAGTAGGAGGTTCGCCTTGGCGATGTCCTCGGGGAAGTCGATCTCGGTCCAGGGCAGACCGCTGATGTCCTCGAAGCCGAAGCGGCCGGGATGGTCGAGGATCATGTCGCGGATCGGCTCCTCGTATTCCATGCCGCGGCGGCCGGAGCCGAGGTAGTCGTCGGCGCGGTCCGCCAGTTCCGCCGCGGTCGATGCCGAAAAGCGGAAGAAGCCGACCGATTCGCCGTGCCATTGGTGCGGCCTGCTCGGCCGTTTGTGGAAGTCGACGATCTGCCCGTCCTGGATGCACAATTTCACCGGCTCGTCGCCCGGCTCGATCGTGCGGTCCAGCAGCAGGCAATCGGGGTGGCGGCTGGCGATCAGCCGCGCCATGAGCCGGTTGTCGTACAACACGTCCGCATCCATCAGCACCACCGGTCCGCCATGCCGCAGCACCGCGCGGCCGGCCCACAGCGACACGACGCTGCCTTCCCTGAAGTCGGGATTCAGCACCACGCGGACGTCTTGTTCGCTTGCCAGGGCCGACTGCAAGGCATCGGCGGCGAAGCCGGCGACCACGGTGATCGCGGTGATGCCCGCCTGCCGTAACGCTGCGACATGGCGGGCGATCAGGCTGGCGCCGGCGAACTCCAACAGGGCTTTCGGCTGGCCGCGGTGTTCCGGCGCATCGCTCAGCCGACGTCCCACGCCGGCCGCGAGGATCAGGGCTTCGGTCTGGACGGCACCGGGCACGCGTGTATTCCCTTCGGCAGGCAGGCATCACAACCGTGACAGTTCGCTTACAGGCATCATTCCACCCACTTGGTCAACAACTGCGACATGGCGCGCCAGCCCGGACGGGTTCGGCCCTGCCCACGCAGATGGTTTATCCGGTGGCACGCGGGTTGAATGGGCGCAGCGCCAGAAGGACAAGACGATGACCGGCTATGCCGACACGCTGATCGAGGGCCGCATTTTCCGAGGCCTGCATGAGGGCTTTGCCGAGGCGCTGGCGATCGCCGGCGACCGGATCGTGGCCTGTGGCAGCCGCGATGCGGTGGCGGCCTTCGCCGGGCCGGGCACCAGGCGGGTGCGCCTGGACGGGCGGGTCGCCATCCCCGCCTTCAACGACGCGCACCAGCACCTCTTGCCGCTCGGACTCAGCATGTCGCAGGTCAATCTGCGGCCGGAGCGGGTGCGCACGCTCCATGCGCTGCTGGCGGCGATCCGGGATGCGGCGTCCCGCACGCCGAAGGGGCAATGGGTGCAGGGCCGCGGCTACGACCATGCCGAGCTGGACGTCAACCGACACCCGACGCTGGAGGAACTGACCGCCGCCGCCCCCGACCACCCGGTGTTCATCGTGCGCACCTGCGGCCATATGGGCGTGGCCAATGCCGCCGCGCTGGCCGCCGCCGAAGTGGGGCACAACACGCCAGACCCGGAAGGCGGCGTGATCGGGCGCCGGCCCGGCGGGCTGACCGGGCTGTTGCAGGAGCGGGCGATGCGCCTGGTGCGCGACCGGCTGCCCGAACCCTCGGATGCGGCGCTGGTGGACGCGATCGAGCGTGCCGGCACCCACATGAACCAGTTGGGCTTCACCGCCGTGATGGACGCCAACGTCGGCATGGTCGCCGGGTATCGGGAGGTGGAGGCCTACCGCGCCGCCGCCGCCGCTGGCCGGCTGCCGGTGCGGACCTGGATTTGCCTGGCCGGCAACCCGGAAGGCATTGCCGACGCCGCCTGGCAGGCCGGGGTGCGGCCGATGGACGGCGATGCGATGCTGCGGTTCGGCGCCATGAAGGTGTTCGCGGACGGCTCGGCCGGCGGGCTGACGGCGGCGATGTCCGAACCGTATCGGCAAGGCGGCACCGGCGTGTTCTGCTTTCCGGACGCCACCATGCACGGGCTGCTGGCGCGCTACCACGCCCAGGGCTGGCAGTTGGCCATCCACGCCATCGGCGACGCCGGGATCGAGCAGGTGCTGTCCGGCATGGAGGCGGCGGACAGCGCCGCGCAGCCCGTGGCGGGGCGTCGGCACCGCATCGAGCATTGCGGCTTCCTCAGCCCCGGACAGCGCGCCCGCATGGTGGCGCGCGGGATCGAGCCGGTGCCGCAGCCGATCTTCATGTATGAGTTCGGCGACACCTACATCACCAATCTGGGCGAGGACCGCGCCGCCGCGGCCTACCCGATGGCCAGTTGGCTGCGCGACGGGCAGAACCCGGCCGCCAGCTCGGACGCGCCGGTTTCCTCCACCGACCCGTTCCAGAACATCTACACCATGGTCACGAGGCGCACCAACAAGGGCACTGTGCTGGGGGCGGCGGAGGCGATCACCGTGGCGCAGGCGGTGCATTGCCTGACCTATTGCGGCGCCTATACGCAGTTCGCCGAGAACGAGCGCGGGCGGCTACTGCCGGGGATGCTCGCCGACGTGACCGTGTTGTCAGAGGACATCTTCAGCGCCGACCCAGGCGCGATCCGCGGCATCGCGGCCGAGCTGGTGCTGCTCGGCGGCCGGGCGATCGTCGACACCAGGGGTGAGCTGGCCTGATGTGGCGCCATGCCGGGCAACGCCTGCTGTTGGCGGTGCCGGTGCTGGTGGGTGTGCTGCTGATCGGCTTCCTGCTCATGCAGGTGGTGCCCACCGACCCGGCGGCGGTGCGCGCCGGCCCGATGGCCACGCAGGACGTGGTGGCGGCGATCCGGACCGACCTCGGGCTCGACCAGCCGATCCCGGTGCAGTTCGGCCGCTACCTGCTGCGGCTGCTGCATGGCGACCTCGGCGTGTCCATCATCAACAACGAGCCGGTGGTGACCGAGCTGGGCAACACGGTCGGGCCGACGGTGGAGCTGATGGTCGCCAGCCTGATCTGGGCCGTGCCGCTGGGCATCGGGCTGGGCACCGTGGCGGCGGTGCAGTGCGGGCGCTGGCCGGACCGTGCCGTGATGGCGCTGGGCGTGGCCGGCGTGTCGGTGCCGGTGTTCTTTGTCGGCCTGGTGCTGATCTGGTTCGTCGGCTTCCAATGGCAGTTGCTGCCGTTCACCGGCCGGGCCGGGCCGCTGTGGACGCTTGGAGGGTTGCAATCCGTCATCCTGCCGGCCGTTACGCTCGGCGCGGTGTTCGTGGGGCCGGTGGCGCGGATGACCCGCTCCTCCGTGCTGGACATGCTGCGCACGGACCACGTGCGCACCGCCCGCGCCAAGGGGCTGAAGGAGCGGGCGGTGGTGGTGCGCCACGCGCTGCGCAACGCGCTGATCCCGGTGGTGACGCTGATCGGCTTGCAGATCGGCTTCCTGCTCGGCGGCGCGGTGGTGACGGAAACCATCTTCTCCTGGCCCGGCGTGGGGCGGCTGGCGGTGGGGGCGATCCTGTCGTCCGACTTCCCCATGGCGCAGGGGACCATCCTGGTGCTGGCCGCCGGGTTCATCCTGGTCAACCTTGGGCGTGGACCTGCTCAGCACCTGGCTGGACCCGCGCGTGCGGACGTGAGGCGGTTGTGGCGGGACAAGGTCGGCATGGTGGCGCTGGCCGTGATGGTGCTGCTGGTGGCGCTGGCCGTCCTAGCGCCGTGGCTGGCGCCCACCGACCCGACGGATAACGACCTGTCGCTCGCCATGGCGCCGCCGGGCGCCGGGCTGTGGCTGGGGGCGGACGACCAGGGGCGCGACCTGGTCACGCGGGTGCTGTTCGGCCTGCGGCTGACGCTGGTGATCGGCGTCGCCGCGGTGGCGCTGGGTGGCACATTGGGCGCGGCGCTGGGCCTGCTGGCGGCGTTCTACCGCCGGGCGGACGGGCCGATCATGCGGTGCATGGACGTGCTGCTGTCGTTCCCGGCCATCCTGTTCGGGCTGGCGATCGCCGCCATCCTGGGGCCGGGCGTGCCGGCCGTGGTGCTGGCGCTGTCGATCGGCACGGTGCCGCTGACGGCGCGCATCGCCCGGGCCGCCGCCAGCGTGGAAATGGCGCGCGATTATATCGAGGCCGCCCGTGCCACCGGGGTGTCGGACGGGCGGTTGATCCGGCGCCACCTGCTGCCGAACTGCGCGTCCGCGCTGCTGGTGTTCTCCACCCTGCGGTTCGGCCAGGTGATCCTGCTGGGGGCGGCCTTGTCCTTCCTCGGGCTGGGGGCGCAGCCGCCCACGGCGGAGCTGGGGGCGATGGCGTCGCAAGGCCGCAACTTCCTGTTCTTCGCGCCCCACATCGCGGTGGTGCCGTGCGTCGTCATCGTGGTGCTGGTACTGGCATGTAACGTGCTAGGTGATGCGCTGCGGGACGCGTTGGACCCGCGCAGCCTTGGGGGACGGACATGAAGCGACTCTTGCTGGCAGCCGCGGCCGCCGCCACCCTCGGCCTGGCCGGCCCCGCCCGCGCGCAAACCGCCCCGCCGGGCACGCTGGTGCTGCTGCGCACCATCGACAGCGACAATTACGACCCGGCGCGCTCCACCGCCCGCTCCGCCGGGGAAGCGTTGTATTTCCTGGGCGACACGCTCACCTCGCTCGACTGGGACATGAAGACGGTGCGCCCAGGCCTGGCGAAGAGCTGGGACGTGAGCCCGGACGGCAAGCTCTACACCTTCCATCTGCGCGACGACGTGACGTTCTGCGACGGGCGCAAGATGACGGCGGACGACGTGGCCTACACCATCAAGCGCTTCGTCGACCCGGCGACCCGCAGCCCGGTGCGCTGGCGCGCCGGCCCGGTAAAGGACGTGCGCGCGGTGGACCCCACCACCGTCGAGTATGAGCTGACGGACCCGTTCAACGAGTTGCCGCTGCAGCTCAGCCTGTTTTTCCTGTCGATCGTGGACCAGCACTCGGTGGAAACGCTGGGCGCCAATTTCGGCGTGCAGGGGTTCAACGGCACCGGGCCGTTCTGCTGGGTGTCCTGGACGCCGCGGCAGGAAATGGTGCTGAAGAAGCACGAGGGCTACGTTTGGGGTCCGCCCATCTTCAAGAACCCGTCGCCGCAGGTGGACCGGGTGATCTGGCGGGTGATCCCCGACGCCAACACCATCCTGGCGGCGATCCAGTCGGGGCAGGGCGACGCCACGCAGTACGTGCCGCCGATCGCACTGCCATCGTTGCGCAACACGCCGGGTATCACGCTGTCCAACCAGCCGAACTACTTCTGGGATTATTTCGTCGGCTTCAAGGTGGACAAGCCGGCGGTGAACGATCCGGTGCTGCGCCGCGCGATGGTGATGGCGGTGAACCGTGACGCGATCGCCAAGGCGGTGTGGTTCGGCGCGGCGACGCCGGCGGACAGCTACCTCAACCCCGCGGTGCTGGATTACGATCCGAAATCGAAGACGGACTTCCCCGCCTATGACCCGGCGGCGGCGCGCAAGCTGCTGGACGAGAACGGCTGGGCGGTGGGGGCGGACGGCATCCGCGCCAAGAACGGGGAACGGGCGTCGTTCATCCTGTACGGCATCAGCGACACGCTGAACAACCGTGCGGTGGAGGCGATGCAGGCCGACCTCAAGCGCATCGGCGTGGAGATGAAGGTGCAGATGTGGGACGCCACGGTGGCGTGGGGCAAGCTGGCGACGCAGGAGTTCGGGGCGTTCATCATGTCCTACCCCTACGTGTCGGCCAGCGAGGCGCTGAACCTGTACTTCAACTCCTCCAGCACGCCGACGCCGAACCGTATGAACTGGAAGAACCCGGAAACCGATGCCTGGCTGAAGCAGGCCCGCACCGCCACCGACGACGGTGCCAAGCGGGCGGCGCTGGACCATGTGCAGGAACAGTTGACGGAAGCCAGCGTGTGGATCCCGCTGGTGCGCGAGCAGCTTTGGGTCACGTCCGGCCGGCGCGCCCATGGCGTGCGGGCGCACGGCATCTACGGCATCGGCATCTACAAGGGGTTGGACATCACGCTGACGCAGTAGCGCCACATGCTTCCGATCTTCTCCCTCTCCCGCTGGCGGGAGAGGGGCGGGATGAGGGTGGGCAGACTGCTTGACCATGCCCTTCTCACACCGCCACCCTCACCCTACCGTCTCCCGCCAGCGGGAGAGGGCTTTGGAACAGTGATTCGATGACCATCACCGTCATCCGCAACGTCCACACCACGATCGCCTGGAACGGCACGCAGCACGTCACGCTGTCCGACGTGGACGTCGCCTGGGATGGCAACGCCATCACCCACGTAGGCCCGGCCTATGCCGGCGCGGTGGATGCCGAGATGGACGGCAGCAGGCTGATGGTCATGCCGGGCCTGGTGGACATCCACAGCCACCCGTCCTCCGAGCCGATGCTGAAGGGGCTGACGGACGAGGTGGGCACGCCGGGCCTCTATAACTCCTCGCTCTATGAATATTTGCCGATATTCCGCCCGCCGCCGGAGGCGATCGCGGATTGCGCGCGGGTGGCGTTCAGCGAGCTGCTGCTGTCCGGCGTGACCACGCTGGTCGACCTGTCCATGCCGTACGACGCGTGGCTGGACGTGGCCGGGGAAAGCGGGTTGCGGGTGGTGATGGGGCCGATGTTCCGCTCCGCCCGCTGGTTCACCCGCAATGGCCACGTGGTCGAGTACGAGTGGGACGCGCCGGCCGGCGAGCGCGCCATGGAGGACGCGTTCCGCCTGCTGGACCGCGCGAAGCAGCATCCCTCCGGCCGGCTGAGCGGCATGGTGGTGCCGGCGCAGATCGACACCTGCACCGAGGGGCTGCTGCGCGACAGCCATGCCGAGGCGGCACGGCGCGGGCTGACCTGGCAGACCCATGCGGCGCAATCCGTTAGCGAGTTCCACGAGATCACCCGCCGCCATGGCAAGACGCCGATCGGATGGCTGCACCATCTGGGCGTGCTGTCCGAGCGCTCCATCATCGGGCACTCGATCTTCCTGGACGACCATGCCTCCACCCCCTGGCACACCGACGCAGACCTGGCGCTGCTGGCGCAGACCGGGACGGCGGTGGCGCACTGCCCCACCGTGTTCGCCCGCCGCGGCATCACCTTGCGCGATGTCGGGCGGTATCGCCGGGCGGGGGTGAAGGTCGGGCTCGGCACCGACACCTTCCCGCACAACATGCTCGATGAGATGCGGCTGGCCATGTATCTCGCGCGCACCCAGGCGGTGAACCCGCGCACGCTGACAGGCGGGGAGCTGTTCACGATGGCGACGGCGGGTGCTGCCGACATCCTGCAACGCCCGGATATCGGCCGGCTGGCGGTGGGATGCCGGGCGGACCTGGTGCTGGTGGACGTGACTCATCCGGCGATGCGCCCGGCCTATGACCCGATCCGATCGCTGATCTACGCCGCTGCCGACCGGGCGATCCAGGCCGTCTACGTCGACGGCCTGAAGGTCGTGGAAGCCGGCCGCGTGCTCACGATGGACTACCCGGCCGCCGCCGAAGCCTTGCACGAGGCGCAGCAGCGCATGGTGCAAGGCGTGCGCGACCGGGATTGGGCGCGGCGGAGCGTGGAGCAGGTCAGCCCGCCGAGCTTCCCGGCGGGTTAAGGCTGCAGCACCACCCGGTCCCGCGCGCCGGCCAGTAGACGGTGTAGGGTGGGCTTCAGCCCACCTCGGACTGTCACCGTCAGAGGCCGCTGGTATGAGTTTACCCGAGCGACGCCACCCTCACCCCGACCCTCTCCCGCCAGCGGGAGAGGGAGATTTGGTCGCTCTACCCTCCCGGGAAAGGAGGCGCCTAGGGCTGCAGCACCACCCGGTCCCGCGCCCCGGCCAACACGGCGCGATACGCCTGCTTTGCCTGCTCCAGCGGAAAGGTTTGTCCGACCGGGAATGGCCGCAGGCTGCCGTTTTCGAAGCCGGGCGTCAGTTCGTCTAGGATGCCGGCGCAGGCGGCGCCGTCCAGGGACAGGGAGTCGATGCCGTGGAAGCTGTGCTGGCCGCGGTAGAAGCGGAAGATGTCGAACGGCACCGCGCGGTCGACCGTGGCGATGAAGATGTGCCGGCCGCGCAGCGCCAGCGCGTCGTTGCCCGCGGCGAAATACGGGCTGCCCACCGTGTTGTAGACGATGTCGGCGCCGCGGCCGCCCGTGTGGTCGCGCAGCGCGGCCGCCGGGTCCCCGCTGCTGGCGTCCAGCAGGCGCACGGGCCGGCTCGCATGGCCGACATACTCCTCCGCCCGGCGCGTGACGCCGAACACCTGGGCGCCCAGCATGCTCGCGATCTGGATCGCGGCCTGGCCCACCTTGCCGTTCGCGCCCATGACGAGCACGACTTCGCCCGGCTGCGGCAGCCCGACGCGGCGCAGCCCTTCATAGGCGGTGATGAACGGCACGCCGACGGCGCCCGCCTCCTCCAGCGACATCGCGCTGGGCTTCACCCGGACGTAGCTGCGGGGCACGACGATGTGGCTGCCATGCGTGCCGTCCCGCCGGATGCCGAGGTCGCCGCTGGAACCCCAGACTGCCTGGCCCATCAGCTCCGCCGGGCCGTCCACCACGATGCCGGCCCAGTCCCGCCCCGGCGTGCGCGGCCACACGGCATACGGCATCGCGCCCAGCGCGGCCTTCACGTCCGACGGGTTGACCCCGGCGGCGCGCACCGCCACGACGACGCCGTCAGGCGGCGCGGCGCCGGGCTCGAACGGGTCCAGCGACAGGTTGAGCGCCTCGATATCGGCGGCCTTTTCGGTGACGCGCAGGCGCGGCATGGGTGATTCCTCCGTGGGCGGGCAACTTGCCACCGATGAAGCGCGGCCGTAAACCGCCCGTCGATCCCGCGAGGAGCCCGTGATGCGCGTGCGAATCTTCCAGCGTCCCAAGACCGCCATGCAGTCCGGCCTCGCCGGCACGGAAAACTGGGTGTTGGAGTTCGCCACGACCCTGCCCGAGGTCAACGACCCGTTGATGGGCTGGTGGGGCCGCGGCGACACGCGGGGCCAGGTGAAGCTGCGGTTCGACTCGCGCGAGCAGGCGGTTGCGTATGCGGAGGCGAACGGCTTCGCCTACGACGTCGAAATCCCGCCGGCGCCGGTCAAGCACAAGCCCAAGGTCTACGCCGACAATTTCCGCTTCAACCGCCCGGAAAACTGGACGCACTGAGCGGGCCGGGGCGTTTGGCGTCCGACCCGGTCTCCGCCGCGCTGGAACGACTGGCGAAGCTGGCCGCGGCGGGCACGGCGCCCGACCGGATGCAGCGGGAAACCAACAAGCTGCTGGATGCGTGGCGGGATGACCCGGCGACGTTCCAGGACCGGCTGGCCGTCCTGCGGGAAAACCTGGAATCCGGTGTGGCCGCCGCCCAGGACGGCGTCGATGACGCCGACCGCGACGACAAGGCCGCGATGCGCGGGGCGGAAGCGACGCTGAAGGCGTTGGCTGGCGCGCTGGCGCGTTTGCCCTGACCCACCGGGGCGAGGCCGCGCCCGGAACTCGCACCCCCACGCCGTCGTAAAGCTCCCCGCCAGTGTCCCGCATACCGCTCGACGCCGTCAGGAAGGAAACGTGCGAACATGTTCATGAGGATCGACAGGCTCCAGGCCGAGCTTCCGGAACCCAAGAAGCCTAACCCCAACGCGGCCGCCGCACTCCAGGAACTACTGGGTGGGAAGTATGGCGAGATGTCGACGCTGGGGAACTACATGTTCCAAAGCTTCAACTTCCGCAACAAGTCCAAGCTGCGGCCGTTCTACAGCCTGGTTTCCGCGATCTTCGCCGAGGAACTCGGGCATGTGGAATTGGTCAGCACCGGCATCGCCATGCTGAACAACGGCCCGGGCGACCCGACGCCGAACGTGGACGTGTCCAAGGCACCGTTCAACGCCATGGAAGACATCGCGCTGCCCGGCTCGTTCCTGTCCAACGGCGGTGGCTCCACGCCGGTGAACAGCAACGGCCTGTCGTGGAACACGGACATGGTCACCACGACCGGCAACGTGATCATCGACCTGCTGCACAACTTCCACCTCGAATGCGGCGCCCGCATCCACAAGCTCCGCGTCTACGAGACCATGAAGGAGCCGACCGGGCGTGAGGTGTGCGGCTACCTGCTGGTTCGCGGCTCCGTCCACGCGCATGCCTATGCCTTGGCGCTGAAGAAGCTGACGGGCGTCGAGATCGAGAAGATGCTGCCGACGCCGAACATCAACCTCGACAAGATTCCGGAGTGCCAGAAGTACCTCAACGAAGGCAGCCATCGTCGGCTGTATCGCTTCAGCCCGGACGACTACAAGGAAGCCGCCGGCATCTGGGGCAATGGCGAAGTCGCGCTGCCGGGCGACCCGCCGGGCGAGTTGGAGGTCGTCGACGGCCATCCGGAAGGTGGCCACATCCCCGATCTGCTGGGCAATTACGGTGCTTTTGCACCGAATTACGCGCCCGAGGAGATGTTCGAGGTCGCCAGCAAGCTTTACAAGAAGTCCCGCTGAGGCAAGGCGGCCAGGCGCAAGTAGCCTGGCCGCCCCTCACGCTACATTGCCCCAAGGGCGATGCCCATGGCACGGTGCAGGATGGCTGGATTGTTGCCTGACCTGGACCCTATTCCCGCATCACCGCTTAGTGCCGAAGGGCATCGTCAGCGCTTACGCCAACGTTTGCTTACCAGTGGCTCCGACAGCGTAGCGGATCATGAGTTGTTGGAAATGGTGTTGTTCCTCGCCTTGCCTCGCCGGGACACCAAGCCTATCGCCCGCGCGCTGCTGGGCCGATTCGGCTCCTTCGCCAACGCCATTGCCGCCCCACTGGCCGAGTTGCGCGGCGTTGAGGGCATGGGTGAGGCTGGCAGCGCCGCACTGAAAACCGTTCAGGCCGCGGCGTTGCGCCTGATGCGCTCCGAACTGCAGGACCGCCCCGTCTTGTCGAATTGGGAGTCGCTGATGGGCTACCTGAACGCCCAATTGGCGCGCGAGCGGGTAGAGCAGTTCCGGGTATTGTTCCTGGACGGCAAGAACCGCCTGTTGGCCGACGAGGCGCAGGCGCGCGGCACGGTGAACCACACGCCGGTCTACCCGCGAGAGGTTGCCAGGCGCGCGCTGGAGCTGCACGCAACCGCGCTGATCCTGGTGCACAACCACCCGAGCGGCGACCCATCACCCTCACCGCAGGACCTGCAAACAACGGGCCTGGTCCGACGTGCCTTGTCCACGATCGACGTCGTGCTGCACGACCACATCATCGTCGGCAACGGCGCCTGGCGCAGCCTGCGCCAGGAAGGACTGTTGGGCGGCTAGGAACGCTTGACGGCCAGCGGCCCGGGCGCCTGGCAGGTGGGCATCATCTCGACCCGGTTGATGTTCACGTGCTGTGGCAGGCTGACCAGCCAGCCGACCGTTTCCGCGATGTCCTCGGCGTTCAGCGGCGTGGTGCCCTGGTACACGCCGGCGGCCTTGCCCGTATCGCCGCCGAAGCGAACGCTGCTGAACTCCGTGCCGCCGACCAGCCCGGGCTCCACACTGGTGACGCGCACGTTGGTGCCGACCAGATCGGCCTTAAGGTTCTGCATGAAGTGGGCGACAAAGGCCTTGCTGGCGCCATACACGTGGCCGCCCGGATAGGGGTAGGTGCCCGCCGTGCTGCCCAGGCTGATCACCTGGCCGCGGTTGCGCTCTACCATGCCCGGCAGCAGCGCCCGCGTCACGCCGAGCAGCCCGGTGACGTTGGTCGCCACCATGGTGTCCCAGTCGGACAGGCTCGCTTTCCAGGCCGGGTCCAGCCCCAGGGCGAGCCCGGCATTGTTGACCAGGATGTCCACCTCGCGCCACGCCGCCGGCAGGCTGCCGGGAAGCGCCGCCACCGCCGCGGCATCTGTCACGTCCAGTGGGAACGCCAGCACCGCACTGCCAAGCTCGGCTGCCAAGGCATCCAGGCGATCCTTGCGCCGCCCCGTCGCGATGACCCTGTGGCCATCGCGCACGAGGCGGCGGAGAATCGCTTGCCCGAACCCGGCCGTGGCCCCGGTGACAAGCGCCGTGCTCACAGGACGGACAGCTCCACCTTCACGTTGTTGCGCGTCGCCTTGCTGTAGGGGCACACCTCATGGGCCTTGTGCACCAGCTTCTCCGCCGTGGCGTGGTCCACGTCGCCGATCTTCACGCCGAGCTTTACGGAAATGTAGAAGTCCGGGCCGGGATCGACGTGCAGGGTGACGTCGGCCGCCACGCTGATCTCGCCGACCTTCACCTTCTCCGCCGCCGCGACCGCGCCCACCGCGCCGCCGAAGCAGGCCGAATAGCCGGCGGCGAACAACTGCTCCGGGTTGGTGGCGCCCGCCTTGCCCGGGCCGCCGATCTCCTTCGGCAGCGTCAGGTCGTGCTTCAGCACGCCGTCATTGCTTTCCACATGGCCATTGCGACCGGCGACCGTCGTGGCGTGGGCGGTGTATTCTGGCATGGGGTGCCTCCAGTTCGGGGATGACGCGGTTCTAGCCCGATCACCCCGGCAGATGGAAGCGCGCGGACACCGGGCAATGGTCGGACAGGTGCTCCTTGCGGTCCGCACCCTCGCGATACACCAGGACTCGCAGGGACGACCTGTCCAGCCATCCCCGCGCCACGCCGCCGGCCAGAATGTGGTCGATGAAATGCTCGCCGCCCCAGCACGGGCTGTCATGCCCCTCGGTGGCGCGGGCCAAGGCACCCGAACCCTGCAAAGCGGCGAGCAACCCGTCCGCCGGGTCCATCCAGCGGTTGAAGTCGCCCAGCACGATGAAGGGCACGCCCTCGCGTTGCCGCTGCGCCAGCCAGCCCTGCAGCACCACGGCCTGTTGCCGCAGGTCGGCGCATTGCGGCCGGCGCGACCGGTCCAGTGGGTCGCGTTGGCAGCCGGTCTTGAGGTGGACGGCAAGCACGCGCAACGGCCCGGACGGCAGCTCCAACGTCAGGTCCGCGCCGCTGCGCAGGCGGTGCGCGGCGCCGGGCGTCACGTCCAGCGCTAACAGATCAGGGTTCTGGTGCACCGGGATGCCGTTGCGCACGGCAATCCCGACCCGCTGCACCACGTGGTCCTGCGTGAAGAACAGCGTGTAGCGGTCAGGCGGGAACAGGGTTGCCGCGACCGCGGGCCCGTCCACCTCCTGCAAGGCGACCAGGTCGGCGTTCAACTGCTCGGCATAGTGGCGCAGTTGCGCCCGGTCGGCCGCGTCCTTCGGTTGCACGTCCGCCGGCAGATCCGGGTCGCCCGCCGGGCGGGTGGTCAGCCATTCCAGGTTCCAGGTGGCGACCTTGAGGTCCGCGGCGCGTCCGGCGGCCGGTGTCAGCGCGACGGCGCATAGCAGCAGCCACCGTGCCCACATCACCGGACGCCCCCCACGCGATGGGCGCCGCAGGACAGCAGGTAGTCGGCGGTGCGGTCCAGGGCGGCCGGGTCGCGCGTCGGGTCGGCGGGGTCGCCCGGCGGCACCCAGATCACCGTTTCATAGCGCGCCCGGGTCAGCAGCACGCGATACGCATTGCGTTTGTTCAACCCCTTCTCCGCCGCGCGCGGGCGCGTCCACAACGTGCCGCGGAACGCCCGCGCCTGCCAAGCGGACCCGTCCCACACCAGGTCGCCGTCCCAGCACAGCCCGGCGGCGTCCAGTTCCAGGCCTTGGGCGAAGAACTCGGTGGCCGCCACCTCCAGCGCGTCGGACGCGCGCACGTCCGGGAAGCGGTCGAGGAACCAGCGCGCCACCGCGGACGGATCGTCATGCGGCAGGGTGGCGCCCAGCCCCTCGGCCCGCAGCCGCCGCGCACCGGAGGAGCAAAGCAGGCCAGCACGGCGGGTGCCGCGGCAGGCGCGGCGCAAGCGCGCCCGCAACACCGCCAGGTCCCGGGTGACGCTGAAGGGCACGCCGTCCCGTGCCAGCGCGCGTGCCGCAGGCGCGTCGCCGGCGAGCACCGCGTCCACCCAGGCCGGCGCCACCGCGCTGCGCAGGGAGCGCACCGGCGTGTCCAGATGCAGCGCCGCGTCCACCGCACGGTTCGGCAGCGCCGGCAGCCGGTGCCGCGCCGCCGCGGCGGCCGTGGCACCGGGCGCGGCGATGACCTTCCAGGCCGGCCGCGTGCTGCAACGCCTCTCCCCAGCCGGCCAGGCCACCCTCGCCGTCATGGATTTCCTGTCCGGTGCCGACCAGGCACAGGATCACCGGCCCGTCCGTGCGGCGCGCCATGATGTCCAGCAGCAGCGCTGGTTCGCTGTCCGCCAGCTTCACCGGGCGGGTTGCCGTCTTGGCGCGGGCGTGGGCGGCGGACCAGCAACGTTGCGCTTCGTCGATTACCACCACCCGTTCGGGTGGGATGCCGCCCCCGGCATAGCAGTCGCGGAACGCCGGCAGCGCCTGGATCACCCCTTCCATCCGCTGCCGCGCGGCTCGCAGCGACAGGCCGGAGTCGCGCGCCAACGCTTCCCGCAGCACGTGCACCAGGCTGGGGTTGCCGGTCAGGAAGGCCGCTTGCCCTGCGAACGCGGTGTCCAGCCCGCACAGCGTCTTGCCCGCGCCGGGAATGCCGGTGACGAACAGGATGGTCGGCTGCTTCGTCACCGCCGCTGCCGCGACCGCTTCGGCAATGGCGGCACGGGTCGCGCCGAGGTTGTGCGCGTCGGCATGGGCCGTGCGGATGTCGGCCACGCCATGCCGGGCGTACAGCATGCGCGCGGCCTCGATCAGCGACGGCACCGGGCGGTATGGCGCGTCCTGCCAGTCCGCCGAGGCCAGCAGCGGCCCGAACGCGGCGGCGCTCGCGATGTCCCGCAAGGTGAGCTCCAGCGTGGCCGCGTTGGCTTCCAGCACCGGCGTTACGCCGGGCAGCATCAACGGCCGCGCGGCGGTGTTGCGGGCGGCGTCCAGCGTGACCAGCAGCGGCACCACCGGGTGCAGGCGGCTGCCGGCGTGGAAGTCGTGCAGGTCCAGCGCCGCATCCTCCGCCGCGTCCCGGTCGCGCGCGCTGTGGCGGCGGCCAGCGCGCACCGTGCAGGCGACGATGGCACGCGGCATCAGCACCACGGCGTCGATTCGCCGGCGCAGCCGCGGCAGGTGCCAGTCGGGCAGGACGGTCCAGGGGCCGGACGGGAACATAAAAGGAATATAGGGTGGCCGAGGCGGGAGGGGTTAAGGCGGGGCGCTGCCCCGTGCTCCGCCAAAGGACGGTCGTCCTTTGGAAACCTGCGCTGGGGGCGGTGGCAAGCTTGGGGATGGGCTGCTATTTGCCGGTCAAGCAAACCGGAGGACGAACCATTGAGCGGGGCCATCCAAACCAACATCCCCGCCCGGCTCGATCGCTTGCCGTGGAGCCGGTTCCACCTCCTGGTGGTCATCGCCCTCGGCGTCACCTGGATCCTCGACGGGTTGGAGGTGACCATCGTCGGCTCGCTCGGCCCGGTGTTGCAGGACAAACGCACGCTGGGGCTCACCCCGCAGGACGTGGGCAGCATCGCTTCCATCTACGTGGTCGGCGCCGTGGTCGGGGCACTGTTCTTCGGCTGGCTGACCGACCGGCTGGGCCGCAAGCTGATCTTCAACGTCACGCTGGGGCTCTACGTGCTGGGCGTGCTGTTGTCCGCCTTCGCCTGGGATTTCTGGAGCTTCGCGGCGTTCCGCTTCCTGACCGGGCTCGGCATCGGCGGCGAATACGCTGCGATCAACTCCGCCATCGACGAGCTGGTGCCGGCCAAGCTGCGCGGCCGCATCGACCTGATGGTGAACGGCAGCTACTGGGGCGGTGCCGCCATCGGCGCGGCGGCGTCCATCGCCTTGCTGTCGGGCACATGGGTGCCGCTCGATTGGGGCTGGCGGCTGGGCTTCGGCGTGGGCGGCGTGCTCGGCATCTCCATCCTGTTCCTGCGCCATTGGGTGCCGGAAAGCCCGCGCTGGCTGGTCACGCACGGGCAGGAGGACGCGGCGCGCAAAACCATCGACGATATCGAGCACCGGGTCAGCGAAAGCGGCGGCGGCGCCCTGCCGCCGGTCAACGGGTCGCTGACCATCCACCCGCGCAAGACCTTCGGCTTCGGCCTGGTGTTCGGCGCCATGCTGGGCAAGCATCGCGGCCGCTCCGCCTTGGCGCTGACGCTGATGGTCGCCCAGGCCTTCCTGTTCAACGCGGTGTTCTTCACCTACGGGCTGGTGCTGCAGCATTACGAGGGCGTGTCGGACGCCCATATCGGCCTCTACATCCTGCCGCTTTGCTTGGGGAACCTGATCGGGCCGTTCGCCCTGGGGCATCTGTTCGACACGGTGGGGCGCAAGAAGATGATCGCCGGCACCTACACCATCTCGGGCCTGTTGCTGATGGTGGTGGCGGTGCTGTTCGGCATGGGGCTGCTGAACGCGACCACGCAAACGTTGTGCTGGGTCACCGTGTTCTTCTTTGCTTCGGCGGCGGCGTCCTCCGCCTACCTCACGGCCAGCGAAATCTTTCCGCTGGAAACCCGCGCCCTGGCGATCGCCGTGTTCTACGCGCTCGGCACGCTGATCGGCGGGGCGGCGGCGCCGTGGCTTTTCGGCAAGCTGATCGCCGCCGGGGTCTGCCTGGGCGCTGTCCGCCGGCTACGGGGTGGCGGGCGTGCTGATGCTGGCCGGTGCGGCGATGGAGGTGTGGCTGGGCATCGACGCGGAAGGCAAGTCGCTGGAAGACATCGCGGGGCCCCTGTCGGCGTGACCCGTCAGCCCGACGCGGCTTCGCGCGATGCTGCGGCCGGGTGCGGCGCCGACAGCCGGGCACCGGCGCCGAACAGCTTGTTGCGATAGGTGCCGGGCGCGTAGGCGTGCTTGTAGGCGCCGCGCGCCTGTAATTCCGGTACCAACAGGTCGACGATCGCCTGCCAGCATTCCGGCGCCACGGTGCGGGACAGGTTGAAGCCGTCCACATCCGCCTCCGCCACCCAGGCC
>CBDASJ010000025.1:0-11774 GCA_965199555.1 Acetobacteraceae bacterium
ACCGATCGCGGCGCTGGACCAGGGCCTGTTGCAGATCATGCATGACGGCAAGGCCACCCCGTTCGGCCAGCGCTACGCCACGCTCATCCCGATCGTGCAACAAACCTTCGACCTGGACACCATCCTGCAAACCTCGGTCGGTCCGCGGTGGCGCAGCTTCACGCCGGCGCAGCAGCAGGAGCTCGAAGCGGAGTTCCTGCGTTTCACGGTGGCGAGCTACGTCAGCAACTTCTCTTCCTTCGGCGGCGAGAGGTTCGAGATCGATCCGGAAACGCGCAGCGTGGGCGCCGAACAAGTGGTCGCCACCCACATCGTGCCCACCAGCGGGGACGCCGCACGCATCGACTACGTGATGCGCCAGGGTGGCTCGGGATGGCGGGCGGTGGATGTGTTGCTGGATGGCTCCATCAGCCGCGTGGCGGTGCAACGCTCCGACTTCCGCGGCCTGGTGGAAAGCGGCGGCCCGGCGGCACTGGTGGCGAGCCTGCACAAGAAGGTAATCGATTTGTCCGGCGGTGCCAGCGTCCCGTGACCACCATGCCGTCCGTTTGGACCTGCCTGGCCGGGTTGGCCGCGCTCATCACCCTGGCAGGCCTGTTGCAGGCAGCCATGGGCTGGTGGGTGGTGCGCCGCCATTGCCATCGGCCTGGGCAGCCGACTGGGTGGCAACCGCCCATCACCATTCTCAAGCCGCTGCATGGCGACGAGCCGCTGCTTGAGGAAGCATTGGCCTCGTTCTGCAACCAGGACTATCCCAAGTTCCAGATCGTGTTCGGCTTGCAGGACCCGGCCGATCCAGCGTTGAACGTGCTGCGTCGGCTGCGCGCCCGCTTTCCCCACGTCGCGATCGATGTGGTCGTCGATCCGGCACAGCATGGGGTGAACCGCAAGGTCAGCAACCTCATCAACATGTATCCGCACGCCGCCCACGACCTGATCGTTATCGCCGACAGCGACATCCACGCCCCGGCCGGCTACCTGGCGGACTTGGTGGCCGAGTTAGACCGTCCGGGCGTGGGCCTGGTCACCACCCTGTACACTGGGTTGCAGGCCACCATTACGGTCGCGGCTCGTCTAGGGGCGGCGCAGATCAACCACAGCTTCCTGCCGGGCGCCTTGCTGGCCCGCTCCTTGGGGCGGCAGGATTGCTTGGGCGCCACCATGGCGTTGCGCCGCCACACGCTGGAGAGTGTAGGCGGGCTGCACGCGCTGGTGCATCACCTCGCGGATGACGCGGTGCTTGGCAGGCTGGTGACGGCGCGGGGCGAGCAGGTCGCGTTGGCCTCCACCATGCCCGAAACCACGGTGCCGGAGCAGCACGTGTCCCACCTGTTCGCGCATGAACTGCGCTGGGGCCGTACCATCCATTCCTTGGCGCCCGTGGGGTTCGCGCTGTCCGCCCTGCAATACCCGTTGTTCTGGGCTGGCCTCGCCGTCGTGTTGTCCAGGTTTGAGCTGTGGACGCTGGCCTTGTTCGCCGCGACCTGGCTGGCCCGGGCGGCGGCCATGTTCGCCGTGGACTTCGTGTTGGGGTTGACCACTGCCGTCTCCGTCTGGCTGCTGCCCTTGCGGGACCTGTTGTCCGTGATGGTCATTATCGCCAGTTATGGCGGCAACCGAGTGGCATGGCGCGGCCACATACTGCACATCTCGCCGCCCCGCCTCGTGGCGGGCAAAGGATAGAGCCATGATGAAGACGTTGTTCCTGCAGCCGCCGTCCTTTGGCGGTTTCGACGGGGGGGCAGGGTCCCGCTACCAGGCCAAGCGCGAAATCCGCTCCTTCTGGTACCCGACCTGGCTGGCACAGCCGGCGGCACTGGTCGAAGGCAGCAAGTTGATCGACGCGCCGCCCGCCGGGTTGGGCATGGAACCGGTGCTGGCGGCGGCGAAGGACAGCGAGATGGTGGTGGTCCACACCTCGACCCCTTCCTTCGCCTCCGACGTGAAAGTGGCCCAGGCGTTGAAGGACGCGAAGCCCTCGCTCAAGATCGGCTTCGTGGGCGCCAAGGTGGCGGTGCAGCCAGCGGAAAGCCTGAACGGCGGTGCCTGCATCGACTTCGTCGCCCGCAACGAGTTCGACTTCACGATCCAGGAGATCGCGCAGGGCCGCGACTTCAAGGACGTGGACGGCATCTCCTACCGCGACGCCGCCGGCACGCTGGTCCACAACAAGGACCGCGCCATGATCGAGAACATGGACTCGCTGCCGTTCGTCACGGACGTCTACAAGCGGGACCTGCGGATCGAGGATTACTTCATCGGGTACCTGATGCACCCGTACATCTCGATCTACAGCGGGCGGGGCTGCAAATCGCGCTGCACCTTCTGCCTGTGGCCGCAAACGGTGGGGGGGCACCGCTATCGCACGCGCAGCCCGGGCCATGTGGCGGCGGAGATCGCCGCCGCGCAGAAGATGTTCCCGCAAGTGCGCGAGTTCTTCTTCGACGACGACACCTTCACCGACGACCTGCCGCGTGCCGAAGCGATCGCGCGGGAGTTGGGCAAGCTGGGCGTCACCTGGTCGTGCAACGCCAAGGCGAACGTGCCGCGCGAAACACTGAAGGTGCTGAAGGATAACGGGCTGCGGCTGCTGCTGGTCGGCTACGAAAGCGGCAACCAGCAGATCCTGCACAACATCAAGAAGGGCATGCTGATCGACGTGGCGAAGCGGTTCACCCGCGACTGCCACGAGCTGGGGATCAAGATCCACGGCACCTTCATCCTTGGCCTGCCGGGTGAAACCAAGGAGACGATCGAGCAGACCATTAAGTTCGCCACCGAGATCAACCCGCACACGCTGCAAGTCTCGCTGGCAGCGCCCTATCCCGGCACGTTCCTGCACAAGCAGGCGTTGGAGAATGGCTGGCTGAGCGCGGAACATGCCGAGCTGATCGACGAAACCGGCATCCAGATCGCGCCGCTGAACTATCCGGGCGTGCTCAGCCACGGCGAGATCTTCGACAGCGTCGAAGTGTTCTACAAGCGGTTCTATTTCCGCGCGCCGAAGATCGCGTCCATCGTCGGCGAGATGGTGCGCAGCCCGCAGATGATGAAGCGGCGGTTGCGCGAAGGGGTGGAGTTCTTCCAGTTCATGCGCGATCGGAACAAGGCCGCCTGAGTTCGGCGGCCGCACGCCGGGTCATCATCTCGGCGGATGATTTCGGGCTGTCACCGGCCGTCAACGCGGCGGTCGAACAGGCGCACCGTGACGGGATACTCAGCACCGCCAGCCTGATGGTGGCAGGCTCGGCCGCGGCGGACGCGGTGGAGCGGGCACGGCGGCTGCCCGGCCTTCGCGTCGGGCTGCACCTGGTGGTGATCGAAGGGCCGGCGGTGTTGCGGCCGGCAGCCATCCCGCTGCTGCTGGGGCAGGGGGACGGCTTCCCGTCCGCCCAGCTTGGCCTCAGCGTCCGCTACTTCTTCGACCCCCGGGCGCGCCGGCAGTTGCGGGCGGAGATTGCGGCGCAGTTTGCCGCCTTTGCCGCCACCGGGCTGCGGCTGGACCACGCCAACGCGCACAAGCACATGCACCTTCATCCCACGGTGGGGCGCCTGCTGATCGAGGAAGGCCGCCGCCACGGCCTGACCGCCATCCGCGTGCCGGCCGAGCCGCCCGCGGTGATGGCGGCGGTGGGGGAGGATGTCGGCCTGGGCGGACGCAGCCTGTATCGCTGGTCGGCCCTGTTGCGCCACCAGGCGCGCCGTGCCGGCCTGCATACCAACGATCATGCGTTCGGCATCGCCTGGACCGGGGGGATGACGGCGGATCGCATCCTGCGTTTGGCGCCGGCGCTTCCGCCCGGCCTCAGCGAACTGTATTTCCACCCGGCGACAGAGGCGGACACCACCGTCGCCGCCTTGATGCCCACGTATCGGCATGCCGATGAGCTCGCCACCTTGCTGAACCCGGCGGTCGCCGCAGCGCTCCCGCCGCGGACCAGCTACGGCGAGGCCGGCGCTACGGCGCCAGGTTGATCGCCACCGACACGCGGGGCTGGCTGCCGCGGAACGGGCGAACCGCGTGGACCAGCCAGGACGGGAACAGCAGCAGCGTGCCCGCCACGGGCGTGATGAAGTCGGACCCGCCGGCGCTGAGGCAGCCGGGGATGGCGTAGCGCAGCGTCGGTGCCACGAAGCCGGGCAGGATGCCGCGGGGGTCCATCAGTTCCAACTCGCCCCCCTCCGACGGCTCGCCCGTTTGTACCCAGTAGACGCAGGACCAGAAGCAGCCGGGATGATGGTGCGCCGCGTTGCCGTGCCCGTCGTTGTTCACGTTGGCCCAGGCGTTGATCTTCCAGTCCACCGCCACGCGCGCCAGCCCGGCCTCGTTCTGCAAGGCCGTCATGCTGTCCGCCAACGCCACGGCGGCTGTGACAAGCCGCGCGCCGTCGGGCCCGGACCAGGCCGCGAAGTCGTCGGTGGATTGCCAGCCGCCCAGATTGCTGCGGACGACCCCCGCCGAGGCGGCCGCCCGCTCCAGGATCAGCAGCAGCAACGCGGCATTCAGCGCCGCCGCCTGCTCCACCGGCGCCAGGATGACGGGCGTCGCGAAGGTGTTCCGCGTTTCGAACCCGTCCTTGCGGAAGCGGAGGGCCGTCGCATCGGCATCGGGGGGCATGGAAAGGGGCGGCCTCTTCTGACGGCGGAGAAACGGGAGCATGATGCAAGCTGCGATAAAGTCCACGCCGTGTTGCAGGAGCATTGCCGTTGAGTTGGTTGACCGAAGTCGTGCGGCCGCGCATCCGGTTCTGGCTGGGCCAGGAAAGCCGTGACGTGCCGGAGAACCTGTGGCGCCAATGCCCGGCCTGCCAGCAGATGATCTTCCACAAGGATCTCGACGCCAACCTGAAGGTCTGCCCGCATTGCGGCCACCACATGCGGCCCACCGCGCTGGAGCGGCTGGCCTGGACCTTCGACGACGGCGCCTTCACCCGCATCGAGCTGCCCAAGGTGCCGGCCGACCCGCTGAAGTTCCGCGACCAGAAGCGCTACGCCGACCGCCTGCGTGAGGCGCGGGAAACCACCGGGCTGGATGACGGCATCGTGGTGGCGCACGGCACCGTGGGCGGGCAGCCCATGGTGGTGGCTGCCATGGCGTTCGAGTTCATGGCGGGCTCCATGGGGGCCGCGGTCGGCGAGGGCATCGTCGCCGCGGCACGGCTGGCGACGTTGCAGGACGCGGCCCTGGTGGTGTTCACCGCCTCGGGCGGGGCCAGGATGCAGGAGGGTGCGGTCAGCCTCATGCAGATGCCGCGCAGCACCATCGCCACCCAGATGGTCAAGGAAGCGCATCTGCCGTTCGTGGTCGTGCTCACCGACCCGACCACCGGCGGCGTCAGCGCGTCATTCGCCATGCTAGGCGATGTTCAGATCGCCGAGCCGGGCGCCTTGATCGGGTTCGCCGGGGCGCGCGTGATCGAGCAGACGGTGCGGGAAACGCTGCCCGAGGGCTTCCAGCGGGCGGAATACCTCCATGCGCACGGCATCATCGACATGGTGGTCAAGCGCGCGGACATGCGCGAAACGCTGGGCCGCGTGGTGGGCATGCTGCGGGGCGTGCAGAACGACCCGCCTGCTGCCGAAGCAGCCTGACGCGCTACGCCTTCACGTCGGCCTTGAAAGCGCCCCGGTGGCCGATCGGCTTGGGCGCGCCGACGGTGGTGTCCCGCTCGGTTTGTTGCTCCAACTCCGCATTTAATTCGCCGCCCAGCAGCACGATGATGGTGGAAATCCAGATCCACGTCATGAACCCGATCGCCGCGCCCAGCGAACCATACGTCTTGTTGTAGCTGCCGAAATTGGCGACGTAATAGGAGAAGCCGAGCGAGGCGATCAGCCAGGTGACGGCGGCGAACACGCTGCCGTAGCTGACCCACTGCCACCTTGCATGGGTGCGGCTGGGACCGAAGCGATAGAGCAGCGCCAGGAACAACGCCAGAAGCGCCATCAGCACGGGCCAGCGGGCAGCAGCAAGCAGAGTGGTCGCCCAATCGCCGAAACCGAAGAAGGTGAGGATGACCGGCACGACGACGATCGCGCCCATGGCCAGCAGGATGAAGACGATCGCGCCGAGGGTGAAGCCGAGCGTGATCGCGGTGCGGAACACGAAGCCGCGCTTTTCCTTCTCGTGGTAGACGACGTTCAGCGCGTCGAACATGCCCTTAATGCCCTGGTTGGAGCTCCAAAGCGACGTCAGCAACCCGACGATGACGCCGAAGCCAAGGGCCTGCCGACCGTTCGCCGTCAGCGACTTTACCTGGGCGGAAATGATGTCCAGGCCGCCGCCCGGCACCACGCCCTGGATCGACTGCAACTGGTCATTGACGGACACCGGGTCAGCGAACAGGCCGTATAAGGAGACGAGGGTCGCAATGGCGGGAAAGATCGCGAGCAGCGTGTAGAACGTCACGCCAGCCGCTTCCGTCATCAGCCGGTCGTCGTTGAAGCCGGTGAACACGCGTTTGGCGACAGTCCACCAGCCGCGGGCCGGAATGTCTCGGGGCGTGGCGGCGTCCGACCCGGCGCTGCTGCCTTGCACCGATGCCTTGCCCGAGCCGGGCGTGATGTTGCTGGACGCGGCCGCACCACCGGGCGCCTTCGAGCCATACGTGGCGGTCAGCAGGCCGACTGCCGCCAACGTCACCAGCACGGCAGTGCTCGGGCCGGAATCCTTCGCCATACGCAATGCTCCTTTACACGCGGGCGCGGCTTGCCCAGGGGCAGCGCGCCCGCCGCTGCTTTATCGCAGGCTGGTCATTCCGGTTGCAGGCGGAGGCATCCGCTCAGATGGCGGCCTCGGCGAAGATGCGGGTGACGTCACCGTTCCAGGCGGTGCGATAGCGGTCCCGCCAAACTTCGGCGGCGGTGGGGCCACCGGCGGCGATGGCGTGCAGCGGGTCGAGGTAGATGCTTTCGTCGCCGCCGGCCATGTCGGCGCGCGCCTTCAGGCCGCGGTCCGCGATGACCAGCACCTCCCGCGCCAGGTCCCGCAGCGTGCCGGTGGCCCAGGGCGTCGCCATGGCGGAGGTGGGCACCAGCGGCCGCAGGGCGGTGTAGGCCTGCATCGGCTGCGTCCGCACCAGGGCGTCGGCGGCGTCCAGCGCGCCCTCGTCATACAGCAGGCCCACCCAGAAGGCGGACAGCGCCAACATCATCGCCGGGCTGCCGGCATCCGCACCGCGCATCTCCAGGAAGCGCTTCAGCCGGACATCGGTGAAGGCGGTGGTCACGTGGTCGGCGAAGTCCCCGACCGTCGCGACCTGCCCCTGCGCCGCGTCCAGCCGCCCGGCCATGAAGGCGCGGAACGAGCATCCGGCGAGGTCAACATAGCGGCCGTCCCGTTGGATGAAATACATCGGCATATCCAGCAGCCACTCGGTGAACCGCTCGAAGCCGAAATCCTCGGCGAACATCATCGCCGGCATGCCGGTGCGGTCGGCGTCCACGTCGGTCCAGACATGGGCGCGGTTGGACAGCAGGCCGGTCAGCCTGCCTTCCTTGAACGGGGAGCTGGCGAACAGCGCCGTCGCCAAAGGCTGCAGGGCGAGCGCCACGCGCAGCTTGCGCCGCATGTCGGCTTCGCTGGCATAATCCAGGTTCACCTGCACCGTACAGGTGCGCAGCATCATGTCCAAACCCATGGAGCCGGTGCGCTGCATGTAGCGGCGCATGATGGCGTAGCGGCTTTTCGGCATCCACTCCGCCCCCTCGCGCGTCAGCGTCGGGTGGTAGCCGAGCGGTGCGAAGCCGATCCCCAGCGCTTTGGCCAGGGCGGACACGGTGGCGCAATGCTCGTCCAGCTCGGCCTTGGTGTCGTGCAGGGTGCGCAGCGGCGCGCCCGACAGCTCAAACTGGCCGCCCGGTTCCAGCGAGATGGAGGCGCCGGCGCGGGGGCCGACGCCCTTCAGCCCGATCGGCACGCCGTTGTCGGGGATTTCCTCCCATTCCGGCGACGCCATGCCGTCCAGCAGGGCACGGATGCCGCCGGGCGCATAGGGCGGGGAGGCGTGGTCGGCATGGCGGAAGCCGAACTTCTCGTGCTCGGTCCCGATGCGCCATTGCGCCTTCGGCTTGCCGCCGGCAGCAAGGTGGTCGACGAGTTGCTGCACCGAGACGATCGGCGTCTCGTCAGCGTCAGACGGGTTGGACATGCGGGGCGGCGCTTTCCGACTGGGTTGTCACCAGCCATGATACATTGCGGCGGCCAACGTCAAGACGAGCGCCGTGCCCGCTTGGGGCCGGGCCGGGCCGGGCGCATAAGGCGGCCATGAGCAGCACGCACACCGATATCGTGGCTGGCGGCTGGGTTGCCCGGCTTCCGTCGTCCTGGCGCCCTTATGTGCTGCTGCTGCGGCTGGACCGGCCGATCGGGGCCTGGCTGCTGTTCCTGCCGGGGCTTTGGGGATTGCTGCTGTCCGGCGCGCCGGCCGGGCGGACCGCCTGGCTGGTGGCCCTGTTCGCCGTGGGCAGCGTGGTGATGCGGGGCGCCGGCTGCGTGGTGAACGACATGTGGGACCGCGATTTGGACCGGCTGGTCGCGCGCACGGCTGGGCGGCCGTTGGCGTCGGGCGCGCTGGGCATGCGGCAGGCGGGCGCGCTGCTCGCGGCGCTGTTGCTGGCGGGGCTGCTGATCCTGCTGCAATTGCCGCCGCTGTGCTGGGCACTCGGGGCGGGGTCGCTGGTGCTGGTCGGGCTGTATCCGCTAGCCAAGCGCGTCACCTGGTGGCCGCAACTGATGATGGGCTTCACCTTCGGCTTCGGCGCGCCCATGGGCTACGCCGCCGCGGCCGGGCGGATCGACGCCGCCTGGGCCGCGATCTATGCCGCCGCGGTCCTGTGGGATCTGGGCTTCGACACCGTCTACGCCCACCAGGACCGGGAGGACGACGCGATCGCCGGAATCCGTTCCACCGCCCGGCTGATGGGGGAGCGGACGCGGCCCTTTCTGGTGGCCTGCTACGGCGCCACGGTGGTGATGCTGGCGTTGGCGGGGATGCTGGCCGGCCTGTCCGCCTGGTTCTTTTGCGCCTTGCCGGTGCCGGCGGCGCTGCTGTTGTGGCAGGCGTTGCGCATCGACATCCACGACCCGGCCGGCTGCCTGCGCCTGTTCCGCCAGAACCGGGAGGCTGGGCTGGCCGTCGCGGCGGCCATCCTGCTGGGATGGCTGTGACGCCCGGTTGGACACGCTTGTTGAATTGACCCTGCCCGCCGGCCGTGGCGTTATCGGGTCACTGGGCCGGGGGAAAACAACGGTGGGCACGCAAACCGTCTTCGTGGCGAGCAATCCCGGCGAAGCGTTGCAGCCAATCCCCTTCGTCAGCAGCAGCAGCTTAGGCTACACCAACACGGTATCGGCCGGGCTGTGGAGCACGGGCGCGTCGGCGACAGGAACGGGGGAGTTGCCGGTCGCCGAGCTTGGCCTCGGCTTTGCCCGGATGCGAGGCGCGCTGAACCCGGTGCCCGAAATCATCCAGTATGGCGGCAAGGTGCTGTTCGACGCGAATTCTGGGGCCTGGGTGTCGGACGGCACGCCGCTCGGCACATACCAGATCGCCCCGAACGTGTTCTTTGGCTTCTACTACTACAGCAACCAGACGGCGACGCTCCAGTACCCCGATTTCGTGGCGTTCGATGGAAAGGTGATGTTCGTCGGCACCGGCACGACCGGGCTGTACGTGACCGATGGCACCGCCGCGGGAACGCACCAACTCGTCACGCAGTCGGCAGTCCCAAATACCGGCGTCGCCCCGACAAACCTGACGGTCCTGGGCACGGAGGCGCTGTTTTCAGGCCATGTGGGCGACAACGCCAGGGCCTTGTGGTCGAGCGACGGCGTGGCCAACACGTCCGTGTTGCTGAGTGCCACGGGCCAGCAGGTCACAAACCCCAGCGACTTGACCGTCTTCGGCAGCAACCTCCTGTTCGACGCCGATGACGGGGCGGGCGGCAATGGCCTCTGGATCACCGATGGCACGGCGGCGGGCACGACCCAGATCGCCGTGGCGGGGGCGGCGGCAAGCGGCAGCTTCGAGCATGGCTTGTCGCCAGTCCGCTTTGCGGCGATCGGCACGCAGGCGGTGTTCAGCGGCAACGATGCGACCTTGCACACCGGATTGTGGCGCACCGACGGAACCGCCGCCGGTACCTACGAACTGAACGTGGCCGGAGTGTCGGCCAGCGGCTTCGACCCGGAGCGGATCACGTCGATCGGCACCCGGGCGGTGTTCGACGCCAGCGGTGCCGGCAATACCAACTCCGTCTGGATCACGGACGGCACCGCCGCTGGGACGACGGAGCTCGTATCGGGCATGTTCGGCTCTGCCTTCGCGGCGACGGCCCGCGGGGCGGTCTTCACTGCCTCCAGCAACGGCTCGCTCTACACGACGGATGGGACGGCTGTCGGCACGGGCGTGCTGTCGGTGCCGGGTGCGTCCGCCACCGGCTTCAGCGCCGCGCTGATCTCCACCGACGGCGCTTCGGCGACGTTCACCGGGCTCGACGCAAACGGGACGTTGGGGCTGTGGACGACGGACGGCACAACCGCCGGCACGCGGGAAATCCTGGCCGGCCTGCCGCAGGTCGCGGTGGGGCCGGTGGACTTCGCCAGCGTCACTACGCCGCCGCTTTACCTCACCACGCTTCAAACGCCCGGCTTTTTCGGCACCGGCACCCTGGCGCGTGGCATGACGCTGCAGATCGTGCTCGGGACCAACCAGGCCGTGACGGTCGACACCAGCGGCGGGCAGCCCACCCTCGCCCTAAGCAACGGCGCCGCGACCTACTCGCCCGCGCTGTCGACCCCGACGCAGACCGTGTTCACCTATGTCGTGGCGCCAGGCGGTGACACGTCGGACCTGCGGATCAACGCCTTGGCGCTGAACGGCGCCCGCATCACCGATGCCGCCGGCGACGCCATCGCCGCCACCAGCCTGACGGGGTTCAGCACCAGCGACACGGGCATCCAGGTTTCCAGCACCTACAATTTCATCCCGCCGCGCGGCGCCACGACCGCCACGCCGGTCATCTCCCGCCCTGGGGGAGGGCTGCTCACCAACCTGCCCAGCGCAACTCTGGGGGGCACGGCGGTGCCGGGCGCGTCCATTGCCCTCTTTGATGCTGGCGCCGCCGCTGGTACGGCGACGGCGGACGCGACGACGGGCGCGTGGCAGGCGGCTGTGACGCTGGTCGGGCTTGGCGTGCAACCGGTCACCGCGGTCGCAACGGCCGGGGGACTGGCGCCTTCGCTGCCCAGCGCTTCCGTGCCGGTGTTCGCGCTGGCGGCGCCGGTCAACGGCGTCAGCAGCGCGGACGTCGCGTCGGTGGATGTAGCGTCCGTGCTGGGGACGGGCTTCGGCCTGCAGTTCGCGGGCGGGACGGAGGCGGTGCAGTTGCTGGACGGCACGCTCAGCGTGGGGCCGGATACCGATGCCGCCTATGTCGGCCGGCTGTATGTGGGCTTGTTCGGCGTGGTGCCGGACAGCGCCAACCTCAGCATCTGGACCAACTACATGGCCGCCGGGCACAGCCAGACGGATGTCGCGGCCGGCTTCCTTGCCGCGCCGGCGTCCGCATCGCTGGCAGCGCTGCCGGACGGACAATTCGTGCAGCAGGTTTTCACCAGCTTCCTCGGGCATGGCCCGACGCCCGACCAGGCGGTCGCGTTCGGCGGCGTGCTGGCGGCCGGCGCGTCCCGGGCGTCCGTGCTGGCGGGGATCGCGGACTCCCCTGAATCGAAGGCCGCGCTGGCGCCGCAAACCGCCCGGTTGTTTGCCACG
>CBDASJ010000026.1:0-156967 GCA_965199555.1 Acetobacteraceae bacterium
CTGAACAGCACCTCGCCCGGGCCGGCCGGATCGGTGCTGTCCACGATGATCACGTCGACTGAACGGGAAACGGCCGCGGCGACGTAGGCGATGCCGTCGCCGACGATGAGCTCGGCACGCGGGTCATCCCACGCCGTGCCGCCAATGGCCGGCAGATGCGCGCGTGCCAGACGGATTACGGCACCGTCGATCTCCACCATGACGGCACGCGCGACGCCGCGATGTTGCAGCACGCGCCGCAGCACGCCGCCATCGCCGGCGCCGATGATCAGCACCCGTTCCGCCGCACCATGTTGCAGCAGCGGGACGTGCGCGATCATCTCCTGATAAGCGAACTCGTCCGCCTCGGTGATCTGCACCACGCCGTCGAGCATCAGCACCCGCCCATGCGAGGCGGTCTGGAGCACGACGATCTCCTGGAATTCGGATCGTTCCCGCGCCAGTTCGGCCGTGACCTGAAAGCTTTGCCGCCAGCCGGGGTAGAGCGTCTCAGCGACCCAAGTCATGGCCGCCTCGACTGCCCGCGGTCAGAACCGGCCGCGGCGTTGCTCGTCCAGATCGACCCGGCCGGGCAGAAAAGCGTCCTGCAGAACGGGGATCGCATCGTGCGGGTTGCAGTCGCCGCACATGAAGATGTCGATCGCCGCGAAATGACGCTCCGGCCAAGTGTGGATCGAGATGTGGCTTTCCGCCAGCACCACCACGCCGGACACGCCGCCATTTGGCGAGAAATGGTGGAAATGGCTGTGCAGGATGGTCGCGCCCGCACGCACGGCAGCGGCGCGCAACGCCGTGTCGATATGCACCGGGTCGGCCAGGTTTTCCGCGTCCCACAGATCGGCGAGCAAGTGCGTGCCGGCAAACTTCATGCCGTCCTTCTCGACGAAATAGTCCTTCCGATCCTCTCCCTCGAAAACAGGAAGAGTCGCGATTGTCGTCTGGTTCTCGCTCGGAAGCTCCGAGACCATCCCCAGTTGAGCAAGTGCGTTCATCACGTACCCCCAAACCAGCAGATAGCCTGTTGGACGAAGTTCGTCCCCTTGGGCCAAGGAGGGGGGAGATAGGCCCAGCCGGGTGGGGGCGCAACCCCTATTCTGCTGCAACGCGCGCCGCACCGTGAAATCAGTGCGAGCCGATCGCCGCCAAGCCGGCGGGCACTGCGCGGGCTAGGGCCACCTCGCCCGCCGCCCGCTTCAAATCGCCGACGCCGCTTACCGGTGCGGCCGTCAGCAGGCGGAACATGTCCGCGCGCGGGCCGGCCATGCGGGCCGCCTCCTTCATCCCCAGCAGCCGCAACGAAGCGTCGTCGCCGGCACGCGCCTGCGCCGAGGCGAGGCGGAGCAGCATGTCCTGCTGCGCCGGGCTCAGGGCGCCGTCCGGCGGCACGCTGCGCGCGATCAGGGAGCCGAGCGCGGCCACGGCGCCGTGCCAATCCCCCGCATTGCCCAGGATAGTGGCGCGCAGATCGTCCGCCGCATTGCTGTCGATGCCCGACAGGATCGCCGCGGCACCGCCGGGGTCATGCGCGCGGGCATGCAGTTGCGCATCGATCAAGCCACGCTGTTCCGCCAACGCGGCGGGAAGGTCGGGCGCGTCGCTGTTCGACAAGGCGGCGGCGGTCCCCGCGTCATCCCCCTCACCCAGCCGCATGCGGGCCAGCCTGGCGCCGAGCGTCGCGCGGCCGGGGCCGGCGGGCGAGGCGATCATCATCCGCTCGATGATCGGGCCGGCGCGCTTCGGCAGGTCCAATGCGGCGAGCTTGTCCGCCAGCAACGCCCCGGCCGCAGCCTGGTCGGCCTGGCCGACCAGTTCGGCGTTTTCCTCCGCCAAGGACACCAGTTCCAACGGTGGGATGTTGGCGGTGCCGGGGCTGCGCAGGAGGTCGCTCATCAGGGACGCCATCCTGGCATTGATGCGCGGGCTGGCGTCCGGAAACAACTGGAGGGCTTCCCGCAAGGACGCGAACGCCGCGCGCCATTGCCCGGCCTGCGCCCGCAGCGAGGCCACGCGCAGCCGCAGCTTTTCTTCGCGGTCATCCCCCCGCCAATTGAGGAACTGACGTTCCAGCGCGTCCGCCGCCTCGCCCGGGCCGAGCGCGCCGCTCGCCAGGCGCAGCAGCGTGGCACGGGTCGCCGCCCGCGCGCTCGCCAACCGGTCCCGCCCGAGCGCCAGGGCGTCGTACAGGGTCAAGGCGTCCGCCGTCTTGCCTTGGGCTTCCAGCCGCATGGCGCGGGTCAGCGCCAGCAACGGCTCGTCCGGCAGCTTGGCCAGCAGCGCATCGGCCGCCGCCGGTGCGCCGCCGGCTGCCATGGTTTCGGCGGCGATCGGCAGCAGGCGGTTGCGCAGGGCAGCCGGATACGACAGCACCAGGCCGATGGTTCCCGCGAACACGGGCGCCGCTTCCGGCGAGTCCGGCCGCAGCATGGCCGCCCGCACCGCCCGCCACAGCGCGACCTCGTCGCTGCCGGTCAGGCCGGGGTTCAGCAGCCCGTCGGACTCGTCCGGCCGGTTGCTCATCAGCCCGGCGATCCCGGTCAACCCGGCGACGTCCGGGTCCTCCATGGCGCGCGGATCCTCCGACGTGGCCAGGCCGAGCAGGGCCTGCGCTTCCGGCCCAAGCCCCAGCGACAGCATGGTCTGCGCGGCGCGCTTGCGTGGCTCCAAGCGGGCCTGCGCGGGCGCGCGGCCCTGGTCGGCCACCTGCATCTGCAGGCGCCGCAGCAGGCTGGCGGCCGGTTCGGCGGGAAAGTCGAAGCGCCGGGTCAGTATGGCGGCGTCAGCCAGCGCGCGGGCGCTGTCGGGCGGCGGCGACAAGGCGTCGCCGGTTTCGATGGCGAAGCCTTCCGGCACCGGGCGCAATTGGGTGCGGTCGGAATTGGGTTCCACCACCACGCCCTGCCAACTTGGCAGGATGGAGAATTCAGGCGTGCGATAAGCGACCGGCACCCCGGACGACGCTTGCTGCATCGTGCCGACGAGCAGGTTTTTTCCGGTGTTCGGATCGGCTACGGCAACGACCTGGCCCATGGCGGTGGCCGGGAACAGCAGGCGCGCTGGCCGGGGCACCGGCACCAGCGGCGGGATGGCACCCGGCTTGGCGGCCAGCACCAGCGACCAGCCTTCCTTTTTCCGCTCCATGCGCGGCACGGGACCGGCCGGCAGCTTCAAGCGCACCAAGGTGGCCTGCGGCAGCAACTGCACGGTGGCGTTGGCCAGCATCGGGTCGTCGCCCAATGCCGCTAGGTCGATCGGCCGCCGTTCGTCGAACACCAGCCACGCCTCGTCGCCATGCCGGAACGCGGCGGCGCCGACATTGGTGCCGAACGGCAGCAGGGCGGAGCTGCCGGCCTCGCCCGGCGGCAGTGGCACGCGGGTGGCCGCCAGCGACACCGGCTCGGCCGCGGCGGGCGGCGTGGCGGGCGCGGCCGCAGGAGCCGCCGCGGGCGAAGGCGCCGGGCTGGCCGGTTTCGCATCACGGATCACCGGCACCACCGGGGCGGGTTCGGCGATGGCAGCCGGCGTGATCACGGTCGGCAACGCCGCCGGCGGGGCCAGGGTGTGGGCCGGGGCGGACGCAGGCGCGGCGGCAACGGCAGCGGGTTCCGGCGCGGCAGGCTTTGGCCGTTCCGCCACCGGCTTAGGCTGTTCCACAGTCACGCGGGCGGGCGCAGGGGGCGCGGCGACGGCGGCACTTGGCCGGGCCGCCGGCTTGGTTGCAGCGGGGTCCAACACGTCGACCACGACGCGGTTGCCGAGGCGCATGGTCCGCAGCTTCGCGCCGGCTGCGACCGTGATCGTGGCAGCACCGTCGCCGCCTGCGACGCCAACGATGTTGCGGGTGCCGCCCGTTGCGGCAGGCACGTCGCCGCCGCCGGTGAACCGCAGGGTCACCGTGTCGCCGTCACGCTCCAGCTTGAACGGGGTCGGACCGGCAAACTCGAACACCACGCGGCCAAACCCGGGATGGGTGCCCAGCCGCACGTCGGCGGCCTGCGCCGCCACCGCGGGCGCCAGGGCTAGCAACGCTGCGAAAGACAGCAGAACCCTCAATCGAAGCTCGCCAGCAGGGCGTCGATGTCACCCTGCTCCATGGCCAGACCGCTGCGCTGCGGGCCATTCAGCAAGGCAACCGTATGCGGGCGGGTCGTGACCGGCGACGGGCTGGTGCCGAACACGCGAACCATTTCGCCGACCCGCGCCTCGATCACCTTCAACGTGTGGACGACCTTGGCGACGCGCTGCCCGGTGATGTCCTGGAACGAACAGGCCTCGTAGATCCGCGTCGTGGCCCCCGTCACAACCGCGCGAACGGTGCTGTCCCGAACGGCCTCCTCCAGCGTTTCACACTCGTCCAGGATCAGCCCGGTGGCCTCCGCCGTGTGCAGGACGATCGCGTCCAGCTCATCCGACACGGCGGGCAGGTGCTGGCCGACGATGTCGTCGGGCCGGGTGGCGGCAAGCTCGGACCGGGCGCTTTCGATGATGTCCGCCAGCATGTGGAGCTGGTCCACCAACGCCATGTGCAGGCTTTCCGTCGGCGGCTGCAGCCCGAACTCGACCGCGGCCACCTGCTGCTGCATGTCGGACAGCCGTTGCTGCAGGCCCGGCCGAGCAGCCCTGCCTTCAGGCATGCAGCACCTTCTCGATCTTGGACTGCAAGGTTTCCGCGTTGAACGGCTTGACGATGTAGTTGCTGACGCCCGCCTGCTTGGCGGCGATCACGTTCTCCGTCTTGCTTTCCGCCGTGATCATGATGAACGGCGTGCTGCGCAGCCGGGCGTCGGAACGCACCTCCTGCAACAACTGCAATCCGGTCATCGGCGCCATGTTCCAGTCGCTGATGACCAGGCCGAAATTGCCGGCGCGCAGCTTTTCCAGCGCCTCGCTGCCGTCGCTGGCTTCCTCGACGTTGTGGAAGTCGATCTGCTTCAGCAGGTTGCGGACGATCCGCAGCATGGTTTTGTAGTCGTCGACGATCAGAACGCCGGCCGAGGTGTCCATCATGCTTCGCAATCCTCTCGTCAGCCGGCGTCCGGATGGTCCGGTGGCACGGTCGTGGAACGGGTACGCTGGGCGGCAAGCTGGGTCGTCACCAGGCGCGCGCGATCCGGCTGCATCGCGCCCAGCACCAACGCCGCCTTGCCCTCCTTCATTCGGTCGAGCACATGAAGCAGGACGTTCATGTCCATTTCGTTAAAGATCGTTGCCGCTTCACGCGGCTTCATCGTTTCGTACACCTTTACCAGGCCGGTCCAATTGGCGTCGTCGTGGTCAAGGCGCGCCTTTTCCAACCCTTCCAGGCGGGTTTGCAGCGCGGTGAGCTGACCCACGCGGTTGCTGAACTGCTGTTCCGCGGCCGACAGCACGCCTTCGCGCTGTGCCAGGCTTTGTTCGCGCGCTTCCAACTCCTGGCGGCGGCCGCGGAGGTCCTGCAGCAATTGCCGCTCGGCGTCGCTGATCACCGGCGGCGGCGGCGAACTCGGCTCGCGCGCCGCCGTCGCCGCCGGCTTGGCGTACGGGCTTGCTGCGGCGGCATGCGGGGCGCCGGGCTTGTCGGCCCCTGCCCCGGCGGCGGCCGGCTTTTCCGCCGACGCCGAGGCGGCGCCTTCATGGGCCGGCGCCGCCTCCGCGCGGGCAACGACGGAGCCGGGCGCGAAGGCCAGGCCTAAATTGATGGTCTTGCTGACCAGCAGCACCGCCGTGACGGCGACGGTCACCGGAAGAAGGCGAAAGCGCATTATCGTGTCACCCGTAAAGCACGCAAAAGATCCCGTTCGGCTTGGCTGCGCATCCGCGCACCCGCCGGCTCCGGCAAGTCCGGCTCCGCTGCCGGATAACGGCGCGCCGGCGGCTCGGCATCGCGGTTGGCGCGCACCAGGCCGTCCATGCGGTCCGCCAGCCGCTCGCCCCGTTCGATCAGCGTCACCAGGTCGTCCTTGAGCACGGACGCGGCCTCGATCTGGCGGGCGATGTGCCGGCCCGCGCCCTCGGCGGCGCCGCGCAGCCGTTCCACGCCGCTTTCCGCCTGGCGGGTGCTGTCGTTGAAGCCGCGCAGCAGGTTTTCCAATTCGGCACGGTCGCGCCGGACCACGCCCAGCGCCCGCTCCAGCCGCAGGGCGTGGAACAGTGTGGCGCCCAGCAGCCCGATCAGCGCGACTTCCAGCAGTATCTGCCAACCGCCCATTTTCCGGCGTTCCTTTCGTCAGGCGTCGCGTGGCAGCTGCGCCACTTCATGGTCGATCCGCACCGCCACGCGGTTCTTGCGGCGGCCGACCCGGCCCTCGAACAGCGTCACCGCGCCGCAGCGCAGTTGCACCGGACTGCCGGGGCCGCAGGCGAGCACGATCTGGCTGCCGGGTTGCAGCGCCATCACGTCCGCCAGGCTCATCACCTGCTCGTCCAGCACCACGTCGATGTCCACGTCCGTCGCCCACAGCTCCTCGGCCAGATGGGTTTCCCAGATGCTGTCGCGGCCGAACTTCTCGCCCATGAATTGCTGCAACAGCAGTTCGCGCACCGGCTCCAGCGTGGCGTAGGGCAGCAGCAGCTCCATGCGGCCGCCGCGATCCTCCATGTCGATGCGCAGCCGCGCCAGCACCGCGGCGTTGGACAGGCGGCTGATGGTGGCGAAGCGCGGATTGACCTCCAGCCGCTCAAACTTGAAGGTCACCGGGCAAAGCGGGTCGAAGGAGGCGGACAGGTCCAGCAGCACAACCTGGATCAGCCGCTCCACCAGCGTGCGCTCGATCGTGGTGTAGGGCCGGCCTTCGATCCGCATCGCCGCCGTGCCGCGGCGGCCGCCGAGCAGCACGTCCACGATGGAGTAGATCATGGCGGAATCCACCACCATCAGGCCGTAATTGTCCCACTCCTCCGCCTTGAACACCGCCAGCATGGCCGGCAGCGGGATGGAGTTCAGGTAGTCGCCGAAGCGCAGCGACAGGATGTTGTCGATGGACACGTCGACGTTGTCGGAGGTGAAGTTGCGCAGGCTGGTCGACATGATCCGCACCAGCCGGTCGAACACGATCTCCAGCATCGGCAGGCGTTCATAGGACACCAAGCCGGAGGAGATGATGCGATGGATGCCGGAGCGGCTGTCTTCGGCGGCCGGGCCGCCGTCGAAGCCGAGCAGGCTGTCGATCTCCTCCTGGTTCAGCACGCGGGCCGGCGCGGCCACCGCGTCGGTTTCCGCGCCCCAGGCCGCGGCCAGCGCCTCGTCGCTGCCGCTCATGCCGGATGACCCATCGGCCGTGCCGTCATTGCACCAGCAACTCGCTGAACAGCACGTCCACCACCTGGGCCGGTGCCGCGGCCAGGCTGGCGCGGGCGATCAGCTCCTCCCGCAGGCGATAGGTCCCGGCGGAGCCGCGCAACTCGTCCGGCCGCATTTCGCGAAGATAGGTTTGGAACACGTCGATCACCCGGGGCTGCGCCGCGGTGAAGGCGGCCTGGTCGGCTTCCCTGGACAGCTCCAACCGCACCTTGATCTTGACGAAGGAGGCGCGGCGCCCCGGTGCGTTGAGGTTGGCGACCATTTCCGGCAGTTCCACGAACACCGGCGCGTGCGGCCCTTCCTTCGCCTGGTGCTCCTCCGTTTCCGCCTTGTGCGACATGCCGAGCAGGCCGGGCAGGATGCCGGTGAACCACAGCCCGGCGCCGATCGCGATCAGCAGCACGGGCAGCGCCAGCATGATCAGCTTCTTCTTGCCGCCCTTCTTCGCGCCCTTCGCCGGCGCCGCGTCGCCGGGCGCCATCACCGCCGTTGCCGCGCTCATGCCGCGCTCCTGGTTCCTGTCCGGGCGCGACTGTGCCGATAGAGGGTTAAGCACCTCGTAACGAGCGGTTTGCCTTTCGAACCGAATACTCCGGGTGGCCGGCAGGATCGTGCCGGTCCGGCCCGGCACGTTCTGCCGGGATGGCGTTCTGGGTGCCCGGCACGGCAGCCCAGAACGGAGCGATTTCAAAGGAGTGGCGGCTGGCATGGGGCTTGCGCCATCTCCGCCGAACCAGCCGGACGTTTCCCCGATGCAAAATTCCTCCTCCGTCGCCTTGTCCAGACTTGTTGCCCAGCAGCGCGCCATGGACGTGACGGCCAACAACCTGGCCAACGCCAACACGCCGGGCTTCAAGACCAGCCGCCTGCTGTTCGCCGACTGGCTGGACCGGCAAACCGGCGTCGACCCGGTGCGCGGCGGCCGCACGCTGAGCTTCACGCAGGACCGCGCCACCTATCGCGAACAGGCGGAGGGCGCGCTGTCGCACACCGCCAACCCGCTGGACCTGGCCATCACCGGCGACGGCTTCTTCACAGTGCAGGCCAAGAACGGGCCGCTGCTGACCCGCGCCGGCCGCTTCAACCTGCAACCGAACGGCACCGTGTGCGACGTGGACGGCAACGCGCTGCTGGACACGGCCGGGCAGCCGATCAAGGTGTCCACCGCCGACACCTCGCTCAGCGTGGCCGGGGACGGCACGCTCAGCAGTGAGAACGGCCGGCTGGGCAAGATCGGTGTCGTGAAGCCCGCGGACCCCAACAAGCTGCAAGCGCAGGGCGACCACCTGCTGGGCGCGCAAACCCCGACCGCGCCGGTGGCACAGCCGCAGATCGTCGGCGGCGCGCTGGAAGACAGCAACGTGCAGCCCATCGCCGAAACCACCCGCATGATGAACCAGCTGCGGGAGTTCCAGTTCGTCACCCAGTTCGTGCAGGGCGAGTCGGAGCGGCAACAAACCGCCATCGACAAACTCACGCAGCGTCAGAGCTAAGGAAGCCAAACCATGCGATCGCTCGACATCGCATCCACGGGGATGCAGGCGCAGCAAACCAACGTGGATGTTATCTCCAACAACCTGGCGAACATGACCACGACCGGCTTCAAGCGCCGCCGGTCTGAGTTCCAGGACCTGATCTACGAGAGCATGCGCCGGGTCGGTTCCAACACCTCCGACAGCGGCACGGTGGTGCCGGCGGGGGCGCAGGTGGGGCTGGGCGTGCGCACGGCGGCGATCTACCGCATCAACGAGCAGGGCACGTTGCAGCAGACCTCCAACAGCCTGGACCTGGCCATCCGCGGCAATGGGTACTTCCCCGTCACCCTGCCGTCCGGCGACACCGCCTACACGCGGGACGGCACGTTCGGCCTGTCGCCGGACGGCACCATCGTCACGGCGGACGGCTATCCCATCGCGGGCGGCATCACGGTCCCGCCCAACGCCACCAGCGTCACGATCAGCGCCAACGGCGCGGTGCAGGCGAGCCTGGACGGGCAAACGGCGCCGCAAACCGTGGGCACCATCCAGCTTGCCACCTTCCCCAACGAGACCGGGCTGGATGCGCAGGGCGACAACCTGTTCCTGCAAAGCGGCGCCAGCGGCAACGCGGTCACCGGCAATCCGGGCGCGCCGGGCTTCGGCAGCGTGCTGCAAGGCTTCGTGGAAAGCTCCAACGTCAACGTGGTGACGGAGATCTCCAACCTGATCACCGCCCAGCGCGCCTACGAGATGAACAGCAAGGTCATCACGACGTCCGACCAGATGCTTTCCACCCTGACGAACCTGCGGTGATCGCGATGCGCATGCTTTCGCTGGCCCTGCTCGCCTTGGCCACCTTCCCTGCCCACGCGGCGACGCTGCGGGGCAGCACCACCCTGTCAGACTCGCGGGTGCGCTTGTCGGATCTGTTCGACGGCGTGGCAGCCGACCGCGCGATCGGGCCGAGCCCGGAGCCCGGCGGCCGCATCATCGTGGAGTCGGCGCAACTGGGCGCCATCGCCCGGCAGTTCGACGTCGATTGGCGTCCCACCAGCTCGGCCGACCGGATCGTGCTGGAGCGCCCCGGCCGCCCGTTCCCGCGCGAGGAAACGCTGGCCGCGCTGCGCGTGGCGCTGGGCGTCGCCGGCGTGTCCGCCGATGCCGACGTGGAAATGCCGGGTTACGCCCCCGTCCTGGTGCCGACGGAGGTGCACGCGACGGCGGAGGTGGGGCAGCTCGACTACAACGCCACGACGGGCCAGTTCACTGCCGTGCTGTCGGTCACCGCCGCCGGCATGTCGCCCGGCCACACGCGGCTGTCCGGCCGCATCCTGGACGTGGTGGAGCTACCCGTCGCGGTGCACCGGATGATGCCGGGCGACGTGGTCGGCCCCGCCGACATCCAGATGGCGCGGCTGCATGCGAGTGCCGTGCGCAGCGACGTGGCGCAGGTGCCGGCCCAGGCGGTGGGCATGGCGCTGCGCCACCCGGTCGGCGCCGGCACGCCCCTGCTGCTGGCTGACCTGGCGCGACCGCAAGCGGTGCAGAAGGGCGAGGCGGTGCAGATGCAGTTGCAAACCGCCGGCATCTCCGTCAGCGCCCAAGGCATCGCCATGGACGGGGGCGCGGTGGGCGAGCGCGTCCGCGTGCTGAACGCCAGCTCCCGCGCCATCGTCGAGGCCGAGGTGCTGTCCAGCGGCCGGGTCCGCGTCAGCGGTACCGCGCCGGTGCTGCTGCCGCCCGGCGCCGCCGTGCCCGTTCGGTTGGCCGCACGATGAAGGCCGCCCTGTTGCTGGCGAGCACGCTGGCGCTGTCCGGCTGCGGCACGCTGTCCCGCTTGTCGGAGGTCGGCCGCCCGCCGGCGCTGTCGCCGATCACCAACCCGACGCAGGACCCGAGCTGGCGCCCGGTGTCCATGCCGATGCCGCGGCCGCAACTGGCGCCGACGGAGGTGAGCAGCCTATGGCGGTCCGGCAGCCGCGCCTTCTTCAAGGACCAGCGCGCGGCCGGGGTGGGCGACATCCTGACCGTGCTGGTCAACATCTCCGACACCGCCAACCTGGCCAACGCCACCGGCGCCACCCGCACCGGGAGCGAAAGCGAGGGCCTGCCCAACCTCCTCGGCCTGGAAGCGCAGATCCCAAAGATCATCTCGAAGGCGCTCGACACGAAGAACCTGGTGAGCGCCACCAGCTCCAACAGCAACGTCGGAACGGGCACGATCAAGCGCAACGAAACCGTGACGCTGCGGCTGGCGGGCGTGGTGACGCAGGTGCTGCCCAACGGCAATCTGGTGGTGACCGCCCGGCAGGAAGTGCGCGTCAACAGCGAGTTGCGGGAGCTGCAGGTCAGCGGCGTGGTGCGCCCGCAGGACATCGCCAGCGACAACACCGTGGTGCATGACCGCATGGCGGAGGCCCGCATCGCCTATGGCGGCCGCGGCACGCTGACGGATTTGCAACAACCCCGATACGGCCAGCAGATCCTGGACGTGCTGCTGCCGTTCTGACGATCGCCGCTGCACGCCTCCTCCCGCGGGACGGGGCGTGCAGCAGGCAATCGGACAACACGACGCCTGCATTGACCGGTCCGAGGTGGGCTTCAGACAACCAAGCATGACAAGGCCAAGGGCTGTCGGTATCAGACGATCCTGATCAGATCGCCAGAATCGAAGTCCATGCAAACGGCATTGCCGCCGGCGCCGGTGTTCTGCGCCACGATATTTCTGATCAACTGCCCCAATCCACCCACAGCAACGTTCGGATCATCGACGATGGCCAGGATCGCAATTTGCGGTGGCCCGAACTCGAACACGGTGGGCAGGATGCGCGCAAACAGGTCGGGATCGGCCGTCACATAGGCGTCCGACCCCTTCCTCAAAGCCACTTTCTGCCAGAGACCTCCGTCCGGCAGCAACCGCTGGAGCGCCGCTTCGAAGTGGCGTGACAGGCCCGGATTGCCGGTCGCAGCATAAAGCCGTGGCCCCGAAGAAGCACCCAGCCGCTTATGGAGTTCGGCGACGATCCGGTGGGCTAGTTCCGCTCGTTGCGGCGCGTCGAGGCCTTCATCCCAGGACCATCCGGGATGAACACCAACCCGGCCAACGCGCTCAATCGTCGCGGTGCACGCGCTCCATCCGCTCGTGGCGCTCCTGCGCCTCGATCGACAGGGTGGCGATCGGGCGGGCTTCCAGCCGGCGCAAGCCGATCGGCTCGCCCGTGTCCTCGCAGAACCCGTAGGTCCCGCCCTCAATGCGTTGCAGCGCCTGATCGATCTTGCTGATCAGCTTGCGGGCACGGTCACGGGTGCGCAGTTCCAGCGCGCGGTCCGTTTCCACGCTGGCGCGGTCGGTGATGTCCGCCTCGTGGATGCCGCCCTCGGACAGGCTGGCCAGGGTACCATCGGCTTCCCGCAGCAGGTCGTTGCGCCAGCGCAGCAGCTTTTGCCGGAAATACTCGGACTGCCGGGCGTCCATGAACTCTTCGTCCTCGGCGGGGCGGTAATCCGGGGGCAGGGTGAGCATCATCGGTGCCATCCTTCGCGGTCCAAGCGCCGTCGGGGTGCGGTTGGCCGGCTGTATAGCGACGCCAATTCATGTCGCCAAGAGCACGGATGCCACGGTTGAAAAGGATTAAAGCCCGTAACGCCAGGGCTTTGCTACGCGCGTGGGACTTGTCGCAAATGCTTCACGCGGCGCGCCGTGCCAGCTCCACCCGGACCCGCAGCGCGATGCCGTTGATGGCGGCGCGCAGCCCGGGCTCGGCCGCTTCGGGGCATTGTTCCACCAGGGCGGCCAGGCGCTCCATCGTCGCCGGGTCCAGCGATCCATCCAGCAGCGCGCGTTGCAGTTCGGCCAGGCCTTCCAGCATCGCCCGGCCATGCCGCCGCGCTTGGCGGTCACGCGTGGGACCGTCCTCCATCTGTTGCAGCAGCAGCATGCCGTCCAGCGCGGCGGTGGCCGAGGCGGCAGCCGGCCCGGCGGCGGCATCCGTCGCGCCCGGCGCCACCGCGAAGCTGCTGCTGCCGGCGGCGCGGCGCGCCCCACCGCTCGGCACCGCCGGGCTGGCCACCCGTCCCACGCTCACCATCGGTCTGCCCTCATCAACCCGGCTCCTTCTACCCTCCCCGGCAGGATGTGCCGGGCCGCCGCGCCGCCGAAAACACCGGAAATCGCGGTTTTCTGCGCTGATCCGGGCTGGCATGGCGCTTGCGCTCCACCGTGCGGGTGCCCCGACCGGGCACAGACTGCCGCGTAAAGCTGAACGAGCCGGAAAGACCCATGCCCGTGCGACCCATTCTGCTCGCCGCCCTTCTGCTGCTGCTGCCGTCCGTCGCCTTCGGCCAAGTCCGCATCAAGGACATCGCCGACGTGGAAGGCATCCGGGAAAACCAGTTGGTCGGCTACGGCCTGGTGGTCGGGCTGAACGGCACCGGCGACCGGCTGGACAACGCCGTGTTCACCCGGCAGTCGCTGATCGGCATGCTGGAACGGCTGGGCGTCAACACGCGCGACCAGGAAACTAAGCTGCAAACCAAGAACGTGGCGGCGGTGATGGTCACCGCCACCCTGCCCGCCTTTGCCCGCGGCGGCAGCCGCATCGACGTCAGCGTGTCGGCGCTGGGCGATGCCAAGGACCTGACGGGCGGCACCCTGCTGGTGACGCCGCTGATGGGTGCCGACGGCGAGGTGTACAGCGTGGCCCAGGGTGCGCTGTCCACCGGTGCCATCTCCGCCCGCGGCGCCGCCAGTTCCGTGACCCGCAACGTGCCGACGGCCGGGCGGATCGCCAACGGGGCCACGGTGGAAAAGGAGCTGCCGTTCCAGCTCGGCAGCCGCGCGTCCCTGCGGCTGGGCCTGCGCAACCCGGACCTCACCACGGCGCGCCGCATCGCCGCCGCCATCAACGCCAGCCTCGGCGGCGGCACCGCCACCGCGCGCGACCCGCGCACCGTGGCGCTGGAGCTTGGGGGGCGCGACGTGATCGACGCGCTGGGGCGGATCGAGGATCTGCGGGTGGAACCGGACAGCCCGGCGGTGGTGATCATCGACGAGGCGAGCGGCACCATCGTCATGGGCGCCAACGTCCGCATCAGCACGGTGGCGATCGCGCAAGGCAACCTCACCATCCGGGTGACGGAAACGCCGCAGGTGTCGCAGCCCGGCCCGCTGTCGAACGGCACCACCACCACCGTGCCCAGGACCAACGTCCAGGTGGATGACTCGTCGGACAAACGGCTCGGCATCATCCGCGGCAGCGTCACCCTGCGCGACCTGGTGGCCAGCCTGAACTCACTGGGGATCGGTCCGCGCGACATGATCAGCATCCTGCAATCCATCAAGGCGGCCGGCGCGCTGCAAGCCGACCTGCAGGTGCGCTGATGGACGTGCCAGCAATCCCCACGACGCTTGCGCCGGCCCAGGTGCAGAAGGCCTGGAAGGCCGCACAGGATTTCGAGGCGATGACGCTCAACCAGTTCCTGTCGCCCATGTTCGACACGATCGACACGTCGGGCGGCCCGTTCGGTGGCGGCCAGGGCGAAAGCGCCTGGAAGCCGATGCTGGTCGAGTCGATCGCCAAGCAGATGTCCAAGGCCGGCGGCCTCGGCCTGGCGCAGCCGGTGTTCCGCCAGATGATCCAGATGCAGGAAGCCGCCCAGGGGCAAAAGCCATGACGCAGGACATCGTCGCCGCCACCACCGAACTCGCCGAAGTGCTGGTGATCGAGAATGCCGCCCTGATGGCGATGGACCTGGTCGGGGCCGGGCGCATGCTGGAATGCAAGGAAGCCGCCACCGCAGCCTTCACCGCCGCCCAGCGCCATGCGGTGGCGGTGAAGCCGGCCGTCGACCTGAAGGCGCTGCGCGTCGCCGCCGCGCGTTTGCAGAAGGTGACGGAGGAGAACCGACACCTGCTGGAACGCGCAATCGGCGTGCAGAACCGGGTGCTGGGGATCATGGCGAACGCCGCGCGCCGCGCCGACCCGACGCCGCGCTATGGGCGGTCCGGCGTTTACGCCGCGCGTCCCGCGTCCGCTTGGGCGCTGTCCGCCAGCGCGTAGCGGCGCCCCTCACGCATGTGACGCATCGGGGCCGCCGTGCTAAGGCCGGGGCATGGCGGACTTCAACTTCCTGCTGCCAACGGGCACGCCGCCGCGCGAAGGCGGCGGCGCCTATGTGCACGGGCTGGCATCCGCCTTGGCGGCGGCGGGACATGGCGTGGCGTATGGCGACGGTCCGGCCACGGCCATCACCGTGATCGACGGCCTCGCCCTCCCTTCCGTTCCGCCCGCGCGGTTGCACGGCGCCGTGGGGCTCATCCACCACCCGACGGCCTTGGCAGGGTCCGACCAGCACGCGGCGATCCGTGCCGCCGAGCGCGAGCGGCTCCCGTTGCTGCGGCGCATCGTCGCCACGAGCGAGCCGATCGGCCGGCGCCTGGTGGATGAGTTTGCCGTGCCGTCGTCCAAGTTGGTTGTGGTGCAGCCGGGCGTCCCGGACGCAACGCGCAGTGCCGGGTCTGGCGGTGCCGACTGCGCCATCCTGAGCGTCGGCGCGCTGGTGCCGCGCAAAGGCCACGCCGTGCTCCTGCAAGCACTGGCCCGCTTGTTCGACCTGGGCTGGCGCCTGGTGATCGTCGGCGATGCGGAGCGCGATCCGGCCTGCGCCGCCGCCTTGCAGGCCCAGGCCGCCGCGGCGGGATGCGGCGACCGCGTGCGGTTCGCCGGAACGCTGGACGACGCGGCGCTTGGAGTCGGAATGGCAGCGGGCGGACGTGTTCGCGCTGGCAACGCAGTGGGAAGGCTACAGCGCGCCGGTCGCGGAGGCGCTGCGCCGCGGGCTGCCGGTCGCGGTCACCTCCGGCGGCAGCGCGGCCGAGTTGGTGACGCCGGACGTCGGCGTGGTGTGTGCCCCGGACGAGGTGGATCAACTCTCCAAGGCCATGCGCCGGCTGATCTTCGACACCGGCCTGCGCGCCGACATGGCCGAGGCCGCATGGCGGCTAGGCCAATCACTTCCCCTTTGGCCCGACCAGGCCGCCCGCTTCGTGGAGGCAACGCAGTGCTGCTAGGGTGCATCGCCGACGATTTCACGGGGGCGACGGACCTCGCTTCCACCCTGGTGCGCGGCGGCATGCGCACCGTGCAGGTGATCGGCGTGCCCGACGGCCCGGCGCCCGACGCGGACGCCGTGGTGGTGGCGTTAAAATCCCGCACCACGCCCGCCGCGGAAGCGGTGGCGGACAGCCTGGCCGCACTGCGCTGGCTGCAAGCGGCCGGCTGCACGCAGTTCTTCCAGAAATACTGCTCGACCTTCGACAGCACCGAGGCCGGCAATATCGGCCCGGTGGCCGACGCCCTCGTGGACGCGCTCGGCTGCGGCTTCGCGCTGGCCTGCCCGGCGTTTCCGGCCAACAACCGCACCGTGTTCCAGGGGCACCTCTTCGTCGGCGCGACGCCCCTCAACGAAAGCGGTATGGAGCACCACCCGCTGACCCCAATGCGCGACGCCAACCTGGTGCGCGTGCTGTCGCGGCAAACGGACGGCACGGTGGGGCTGGTGCCGTGGGGAACGGTGACGCAGGGGCCGGACGCGATCCGCCGCATGTTGAACGGGTTGAAGGAACAGGGCCGTCGCTACGCCATCGTCGACGCGATCACCGATGCGGATCTGGTCGCGATTGGTCAGGCGGCGGCGGCCCACGCCCTGATCACCGGCGGCTCCGGCGTGGCAACGGGCTTGCCGGGTAATTTCCGCGCGGCCGGCACATTGCCGGAACGCACCGAAGCGACGGCGCTGCCGCCCGTGCAAGGCCACGCCGCCGTGCTGGCGGGATCGTGCTCGCGTGCCACCCTGTTCCAACTCGGTGCCGCCAGGGACCGGGTGCCGACGCTGGAGTTGGACGCGCTGAAAACGCCGAATGCGCAGGATCTGGCAGACCAGGCGCTGCGCTGGGCCGCCGACAGGCTGGGCGACACCCCCATCGTCATCGCCACGTCGGCGCCGCCCGACCGGGTGACGGCGTTGCAAACCAAGCTCGGGCGCGAGGCGGCCGGCGCCTTGCTGGAAGACACGCTGGCGCGGGTGGCGGAGGGTTTGGTGCAAGCCGGGGTGCGGCGCATGGTGGTGGCAGGGGGCGAGACCTCCGGTGCCGTGGTGTCCCGCCTGGGCGTGCGGGAGTTGCGCATCGGTGCCGAGATCGCCCCCGGGGTACCGTGGACCTACGCGGAAGGCAGTGGGCCGGCGATGCGGCTGGCACTGAAATCAGGTAATTTCGGCGATCGTGACTTCTTCACGACGGCGTTCGAAGTAGGCTGACGAGGTCGCGGAGAACAGCGGAAGACTCTCATTCTCCCTCTGGGAGAGTGCCGGGGTGAGGGCCGATGCTACCAGGGTAGGCTGTATTCTCAAGGTCGATCGCGGTGCGGGCAGCACCCTCACCCGGCCCTCTCCCAAAGGGAGAGGGTTTTAAGGTGAGGCGTGGAAAGTGCCTTGCAGTCGTTGTTCGGCCAGGCCTCAGTTGATCGAATCGCTGGTCTGCGCCGTGGTGGGCTCCGGCGGTGCGGCGTCTGCCTTGCGCCGACGGGTCTTCGGGGCGGTGGAGCTCAGCTCCTTGGCAGCGGCCGAGCGAGCCGCCGGGGACTTGGCGGTGCGCATGGTCTTCGACGCGGCCGACTTGCCCGCCGGCTTGGCGGAGGCAGTAGACGCGGCCTTGGTCGTCTTCTTCGGGGCCGCCTTGGCGGGTGCAGCCTTGGCTGGGGCCGCCTTCTTTGCCGGTGTGGTGGTGCCCTTCGATGAACCCAGCGCCTTGGCGGCGGCGGAACGGGCGGCCGGGGACTTGGCCGTCTTCATCGTCTTGGCGGCTGCGGCCTTGGACGCCGGCTTGGCGGCGGACGCCTTCGGAGCAGCCTTCGTTGCCGTCGTCTTCTTTGCGGCCGCGGCCTTCGGGGCTGCTGTCTTGGTGGTGGCCGCTTTGGTGGCCTTCGGCTTGGCGGCGGGCTTCGCCGCGGCCTTCGGTGCCGTCTTCGTGGCAGCCTTTACCGCCATGGCCTGGGCGCGCGGCTTGGATGGCAGGGTGTCGTCGGTGGTGCTCATGGGGTGTTGTCCTTCAGGGCCGTTGCGTGTCGTGGGAAAGCGAACGGCCGCTTGTGCAGCCAGTTCCTCCGGCCGCGAACCGAACACCGACAACGCCCGCGGACGCGGTGCCGGTAGCATGGGCGAGACGCAGTTTGGCGCGGAGGCAGGCGATGCCACGATGATCCCGGTCGTCGCCGAAAAGTCCCGGCATCGCGCCTGCCTTTCCCGCCGTTGCATCACGGCCGATCCTGATCGAATCGGCCGCAGCACATGCCATTCCGCTATCTCGCGTGCGCCGTTTGCATGTCAAACAAAAACGACATCATTACTTGGTCAACACCCGGCAACGCCGCCCCAGCAATCAGGCGGTTCGCTGCGCCAGCGGGACGAATGCGCGGTCCTCCGGGCCGGTGTAATTGGCGGTCGGGCGGATGATCTTGCCGTCGATGCGCTGCTCGATCACGTGCGCGGCCCAGCCGGACGTGCGAGCGATAACGAACAGCGGCGTGAACATCGCCGTCGGCACGCCCATCGTCTGGTAGGATACGGCGCTGAACCAATCGAGGTTGGCGAACATCTTCTTGGTTTCCGCCATCACGCTTTCCAGGCGTTCGGCGATGTTGAAGGTGGCGAGGTTGCCGGCTTCCGTTGCCAGCGACTTGGCCACGCCCTTGATCACCACGTTGCGCGGATCGGACACGGTGTAGACCGGGTGGCCGAAGCCGATCACGACCTCCTTGTTGGCAACGCGGCGGCGGATGTCGGCTTCCGCCTCGTCCGGACTGGCGTAGCGCTGCTGGATTTCCAACGCGACTTCGTTGGCGCCGCCATGCTTCGGCCCGCGCAGGGCGCCGATCCCGCCCACGATGGCGCTGTACATGTCGGACCCGGTGCCCGCCACCACGCGCGTGGTGAAGGTGGATGCGTTGAACTCGTGCTCGGCATACAGGTTCAGCGAGGTGTGCATCGCCCGCACCCAGCTCGCCGGCGGCGTGTGGCCGTGCAGCAGATGCAGGAAATGGCCGCCGATGCTGTCGTCGTCCGTGTCCAGCTCGATCCGCTTGCCGTTGATCGACCAGTGATACCAGTAGAGCAGCATTGAGCCGAGGCACGCCATCAGCCGGTCGGCGATGTCGCGTGCGCCGGCGTGGTTGTGGTCATCCTTCTCCGGCAACACGCAGCCCAGCGCCGACACGCCGGTGCGCATCACGTCCATCGGGTGCGTGGCGGCGGGCAGCGCTTCCAGCACGGTGCGCACGCTGGCCGGCAGGCCGCGCATGGCGTGCAGCCGCTTCTTGTAGGCGCGCAACTGCGCTTCCGTCGGCAAGGAGCCGTGCACCAGCAGGTGGGCGATCTCCTCGAACTCGCAGCTTTCCGCGATCTCCAGGATGTCGTAGCCGCGGTAATGCAGGTCGTTGCCCGTGCGGCCGACGGTGCACAGCGCGGTGTTCCCCGCGGTGACGCCGGACAGCGCGACGGATTTCTTCGGCTTGGGGCCTGTCGTCTCGGACATCGTGGTTCTCCTCAGACCAGGGTTGGTTGAAGGCCTCTCCCAAAGGAGAGGCCCGTCGAATTGTGCTAGAAGATGCCCGGCTTGGCCTCGGCCAGCGCGCCGGACGCCATCGCCACGTTGAGCCGGTGCAGCTCGCCCGCCGGCAGCGATGCCACGTCCTGCACCGCTTCCAGGAAGCGGGCGGCCTCCCGCGGGGCGATCAGCCCCTCGGTCATGGTTTCGAACTTGCCGATGTAGTCGTCGCGGCCCCACGGCTTGGCGCCGAGCGGGTGCGCGTTGGCGATCGCCATCTCGTCGGTGATCACCTCGCCATCCGCCATGGTGATCTCCACCCGGGCACCGAAGGCAAGTTCGTTGGGGTCGCGCGAATGGTAGCGCGCGGTCCACGCCGGGTCCTCCTGGGTTTCGATCTTGTGCCACAACTCCACCGTGTCGCGACGGCCGGCGCGCTTGGGTGCGTAGCTGTCCACGTGGTGCCAGCGTCCGTCCTGCAGGGCGACGGCGAAGATGTACATGATGGAATGGTCCAGCGTTTCCCGGCTGGCCTTCGGGTCCATCTTCTGCGGGTCGTTCGCCCCGGTGCCGATCACGTAATGCGTGTGGTGGCTGGTGTGGATGACGATCTTGGCAACCTTGCGCGTGTCGCCCACCCGCTCGCGCATGCGGAACGCCAGGTCGATCAGCGCCTGGCTCTGGTACTCGGCCGAATGCTCCTTGGTGTAGGAGTCCATGATCGCCCGCTTCGGCTCCTTGGGGCCGGGCAGCGGCACGGAGTACTGCGCGTCCTTGCCGTCCAGCATCCAGGCGATCACGCTGTCCTCGCCCTCGTAGACCGGGGACGGCGCGCCTTCCCCGCGCATCGCGCGGTCCACCGCCTCGATCGCCAGCTTGCCGGCATGGGACGGCGCGTACGCCTTCCACGAACTGATCTCGCCCTTGCGGGATTGCCGCGTGGTGAAGCTCACATGCACCGCCTGCTGCACGGCCTGGTAGATCACCTCCGGCTTCAGGCCGAGCAGGGTGCCGATGCCAGCCGCCTGCGCCGGGCAGAGATGCGCGATGTGGTCTATCTTGTGCTCGTGCAGGCAGATGGCGCGCACCAGGTCGATCTGGATTTCGTAGCCGGTCGCCAACCCGCGGATCAGGTCGGCGCCGGACTTCTCCATGGTTTGCGCCACCGCCAGGATCGGCGGGATGTTGTCGCCGGGATGCGAGTAGTCCGCGGCAAGGAAGGTGTCGTGCATGTCCAGCTCGCGCACCGCCGTGCCGTTGGCCCAGGCGGCCCATTCCGGGCTGACCCGCTTGTTGGACGCCACGCCGAACACGGTGGCGCCGTTCTTGCGCGGATGACCCAGCGCCATGCCGCGGGCGGAGGTGGGTGCCGAGCGGTTTACCGACGCGATGGCGACCGCGGCGTTGTCGATGATGCGGTTCACGATCATGTCCGCCACGTCGCGCTGCACCTTCACCTTGTCGGCGGCGACAGCGGCGATCTTCCACGCCAACTGGTCCTCCCGCTTCAGCACGTCCTTGGACGGGTGGACACGGACCTCGTGGCTGAGCATGGCGACACTCCCTGGAATTCCGGCGTGATAAGCCTTATCGAAGTGTCCTAGGAGCCGTTGCGACCCGGAGCAAGCGGCCGTCCGGAGGTTCGCCGCGCAATGTCCGCGACCATGGCCCCGCACCGCGAGCCGACCCTGTTCCTGCCCGGCTTCATGCCGGACGCGTTCGGCTTCGCGACGCGCACGACGCTGTCGCTGCTGCTGGCGTATCTCGTGGCGTTCGCCGTCCAGCTCGACACCGCGTCCAGCGCCGGGCTGTGCGTGGCAATCGTGGCACAGCCGACGCCGGGCATGGCGATGTCGAAGGCGGTGTACCGCGCGGTGGGCACGGTCGTCGGCGGCATCGCCGCGCTCGCGCTGGTATCGGTTTTCCCGCAGGACCGCACGATGCTGCTGTTCGGCTTCGCGGTGTGGCTCGGCGCCTGCACCTTCGTTGCGGCGCTGTTGCGGGACTTCCGGTCGTACGGGGCGGTGCTGTGCGGCTACACGGTCGGCATCATCGCCGTGTCCGGCATCGACGCGCCCGGCGGCGCCTTGCTTGCCACGCTGAACCGGGTGGCCGCCATCCTGATCGGCATCGGCGCCGTGGCGCTGGTCAACCTGCTGCTGTCCGGCACGACCGCCTTCAGCGAATTGCGCGCGGCCCTGCAACAACGCCTGGCGACCGCGGACGCCTTGGCGCTGTCGGCGCTGGCTGGGGAAATGCTGCCGCGGGAACCGCTGCCGGCGCAGGTCGGCGCCGACATCCTGGGTTTGCGGACACAGGCCGGCTACGCCGCCGCGGAAATGCCGGACGGCCGCAATCGGCGCGCCGGCGCCACGGCGGCCATCGCGGGGTTGCTCGGCATGCTGTCGGCCACCCGCGCGCTGTCGACCGGCTTGCAGCAGCCGGTCGACGACGCCACCCGCGCCCTCATGGCAGCGGCCGCGGCGCAGATCGGCGGCGCCAGCCCGCGCATTCCGCTGCAAGCCAGGCCGGCGAGCCCGCACGCCGCCGCCCTGCTGGACCGTGCGAACGACCTGCTGTCTCAACGCGACGCCGTTCTGGACGGCCTGCGCATGCTGGCGGACGGCGAAGGCCGCGCGGTGGAAACCCACCTGCCGATCCACCTCGACTGGGTTGGCGCGGGGTTGAGCGCCACCCGCACCGTGATCTCCGTCGCCCTAGGCTGCTTGTTCTGCGTCTACGCGGGCTGGCCCGGCGCGACCCTGCTGCTGGTGCAGCAGGCCGCCTTTACCGCCTTGCTGGGGATGGCGCCGAACCCGTCCGGCGCGGCGGTGGGAATCGCCGCGGGGCTGCCGTTCGCCGGGGCGGCGGCGGCCGTGATCGGCTTCCTGTTGTTGCCGCAAGCGTCCGGCTTCGTGCCGTTCGCCTTGGCGCTGGTGCCGTTCGCGTTCGCTGCCGCCCTTGCGACGCGGCATCGGCGGGCGGCGCCCTACACGCCTGGTTTGCTGCTGTACCTGACGCTTCTGCTGTCGCCGGCCAATACCGAGATCTTCGACCTCGAAGCCTTCCTCAACAACGTCCTGGTTCAGGTCGTGGCGCTGGTCTTCATGCTGCTGGCTTTCCGCTTCATCCTGCCGGTGTCGCGCGGCCGCCGGCTGCTGCGCGTGGCGGACGCGATCGGGCGGCGGCTGCGCCTGTCGCTGGACGGCAAGCTGCCGCGGCAAGGCCCCGTCGCGGCAAGGTGCCTGCGCTTCGATCGCTTGGCGCAGGCACAGATTTGGCTGGGCCACCCGACGCCGGCCCGCCTTGCGGTGCTGGAGCGGCTGTCGGCGTTCAGCGAGTTGGATTCCACGTTGCGGCGGGCCTGGGGCGGCATGCGTGCGCTCGGCCTGCCCATGCCGCCGCGCGACGCGGACTCGCTGGACGCCGCGGCACGCGACCTGCTGTCCCGCGACGGGGCGGTGGACCCGGCGGTGATCCACGCCGCCGCCGGGCTGCACGGCTCGGCCGTGTTGCTGCGGACCCACGGGCGCGCACTGCGGCATTACGGCGTGGCGGCGGGCTGAAGCGATGTGGCGCGAAACCAACATCGCCGGCGTGTTCTTCTCGCCCCTGCTCGCCTACATGCTGGCGGCCTTGCTGTGTTACCTGCCGTTGCGCTGGCTGCTCATCCGCCTGCGACTGCATCGCTGGGCCTGGAACCCGCTGCTGGCGGATGCCGGGCTGTATGTGTGCATCCTCGGGGCGCTGGTCGGATGGCTGTGACGCGCCCGTTCATCCCCACCCGCCAAGGAGCCCGCGCCATGCCGTCCTGCTTCACCCCCGCCACGGCCGGCCGGTAACCGCGGTGTTCGGACGGGCGCGCCGCGCGCTGCGCGTGGGGGTGACGCTGGCCATCCTGGTGGCGGCTGGGTTTGCCGGGCTGGTGATCTGGAACCACTACATCACCGGGCCATGGACCCGCGACGGCCAGGTGCTGGCCGACATCGTCAACCTGGCGCCGCAGGTCACCGGCCGGATCACCAGGCTGGCCGTCGCGGACAACCAGATGGTCCACAAGGGCGAGCTGCTGTACGAGGTCGATCCCGTCGACTACCAGGTCAACGTCGCCGCCGCGCAGGCGAACGTGAACAGCAAGCTCGCCGACCTGAAGCTGAAGCGCGAGGAAGCGACCCGGCGCACCACCCTGTCCACGCTGTCGACCTCGCAGGAGGAGCAGCAGACCTATGCCAGCAATGCGGAGGTCGCCGCCGCGGCCTACGCCACCGCGCTGGCGCAGTTGAGCCAAGCCAACATCAACCTGGACCGGACGCACGTCACCTCGCCGGTGAACGGCTTCGTCACCAACCTGCTGCTGCGCGAAGGCGATTTCGCGACGGCCGGCACGCGCAACATCTCCATCCTGGACAGCGACAGCTTCTGGGTGGTCGGCTATTTCGAGGAAACCAAGCTCCCCGGCATCCATGTCGGCGACCCGGCGCTGGCCGCGTTGATGGGCTATCGCGACGCGATCCGCGGCCATGTCGAAAGCGTCGCACGCGGCATCAACACGCCGAACACCAATCCCGGCGCGCTCGGCCTGGCGTCCGTCAGCCCGGTGTTCACCTGGGTCCGCCTGGCGCAACGCATTCCCGTGCGCATCCACATCGACGCGGTGCCGGACACGGTGCACCTGGCAGCGGGGATGACGGCCACGGTGACGGTCGGGCCGGACACCGCGCCCGACGCGGCGCACGGGGCCTTGTCGCGGGCGGTGTCCCGCTAGTTGCGGACGGTCGGCCGCTGCACCCCGCCGCCCGGCGGGGCAAGCCCCTTCAACTGCATGCAGCGCCGCGTCGCGTCGATCTTGGCATACTTCAGCTGCTCGACATGGTTGATGCGGTAGGTTTCGCTGCCGGCGCTTTTCAGGATCAGGTCCTTCACCACCGGGTCGGCGTACACCTGGTCCTCGCACACCGACGGGATCGGCGCGTTCGGCGCCGTGTCGACCGTGCAGGCGGCAAGCGCCAGCAGGCCCGGCAGCCAGCCCAGCGCCTTCATGCCTGCAACCAATCTTCGATCAGGCGGCGGGCGATGCTGTCGGCCCGCGGCAAGGCGAAGCCGTGCGCCTTGGCGTCCTTCATCTCGGCGCGGCTGAACCATCGCGCATCCGTCAACTCTTGTTCGTCCAGGATGATCTCCTCCGCCAAGCCCTCGGCATAGAAGCCCAGCATGATGCTGGCCGGGAACGGCCAGGGCTGGCTGCTATGATACCGCACCTGCCCGACCGGCACACCCGACTCTTCCCGCACCTCGCGCGCCACCGCTTCCTCCAGGCTTTCGCCGGGTTCCACGAAGCCGGCCAGCGTGGAGTACATCACGCTGTTGGGGAAGCGCGCCGAATGGCCCAGCAGCGCCTTGTCGCCGCGCGTGACCAGCATGATCACCGCCGGGTCGGTGCGCGGGAAATGGTGGGTGGCGCATCCGGTGCAGGCCATCACGTTGCCGGCGCTGTGCGGCTCGCACGCGGCGCCGCACACGCCGCAGAAGCGGTGGCGGCTGCGCCAATGCATCAGCCCGCGCGCATGCGCCAGGATGGCGGCATGGTCCGCCTGAAGCCCGGCGCCGATCGTGCGCAGCTCCTCGAACGCCCCCGCGCCGGCCGGCAGCAACGGCAACGGGTCCTCCATCGCGCTGAGGTCCAGCGCGAAGGTCGCCACGCCCTCGGCATTGCCCAGAAAGGCCCAGCCATGCCCTTCGGTCGCCAGCCCGGTCGGGAACACAGCGCCGGGCGTGCCGTCCGCGCCGGCGCGGAACAGGTTGCGGCCGCGCCACATTGGCACGAAACGGGTGGTGGGGTCGCCCAACGCGTCCGCTATCCAGCCCGCATCCGTGCGGAGGTGGGACGCCCGGTCCAGCGGGCTGCCGGTGTACGGGTTGGGTTGGCGGGGCGTGATCATGCGCGGCGGACCGTCGCACGGGGCTGGACAACCGGCAACTCCGGCTGACGCGACCTTGCCCCACCCCCCTCTCCCCGTGGTAGGGTGCCGACGGGGAGCCGGTTGCGGACGGTCGCCTTGCCAACCCGGTCAGGTCCGGAAGGAAGCAGCCGCAGTGAGTTCCGACCGGGTCGTGGTCCGGTTCCCCACCCTTCCCTTTCCGCAGGAGGCCTGGCGCCGCTGATGTCTGGCCTGTTCGGAGATGCGGTAGAGGATGCCGCGCAGGACGGATCCCCGCCGCCGGCCGAAGGCGCCGGGCTGTTCGGCGATGCCCCGCCGCAGGCCGCCAAGGCCGTTCCCTACCGCGTGCTGGCGCGGAAGTACCGGCCCACCCGGTTCGAGGACCTGATCGGCCAGGACGTCATGGTGCGCACGCTGCGCAACGCCTTCGCGTTGAACCGCATCGCCCATGCCTTCATGCTCACCGGCGTGCGCGGCGTCGGCAAGACCACCACGGCCCGCATCATCGCCCGCGCGCTGAACTGCGTCGGGCCAGATGGGCAAGGCGGCCCGACCGCCACCCCGTGCGGCGTGTGCCCCAACTGCACCGCCATCCTGGCCGACCGCCACCCGGACGTGATCGAGATGGACGCCGCCACCCGCAACAAGGTGGACGACGCCCGCGAGATCATCGAGGCGGTGCGCTACAAGCCGCTGCAAGCGCGCACCAAGGTCTTCATCCTCGACGAGGTGCACATGCTGACCACCCAGGCCTTCAACGCCCTGTTGAAGACGCTGGAAGAGCCACCGCCGCACATCACCTTCATCTTTGCCACCACCGAAATCCGCAAGGTGCCGATCACGGTGCTGTCGCGCTGCCAGCGCTTCGACCTGCGCCGCATTTCCGCGGCGGAACTGGCCGGGCTGTTCACCCGCGTCGCCGCGGCGGAACAGGTGGCCGTGGCCCCGGCCGCCACCGAGCTGATCGCGCGGGCCGCCGATGGCTCCGCCCGCGACGGGCTGAGCCTGCTGGACCAGGCCATCGCCCGCATGGAAGGCGCGGAGGTCACCGCCGCCGAAGTGGGCGACATGCTGGGCCTGGCCGACCGCCAGTTGGTGTTCGACCTGATGGAGGCGGTGGCCGCCGGGGACGTCCGCACCGCGCTGGAGATCACCGACCGCGCGCACGCCTTCGGTGCCGATCTGGGCACCGTGCTGACCGATTTGGTTGAGTTGGTGCACATGCTGACACGGCTGCGCTCCGTGCCCGAACTGCGCGACGGCCTGGCGCTGCCCGAAGCGGAACGGACCCGCGGCGCGGCGTTGGCGGACCGGCTTTCGGTGCCCGTGCTCGGCCGCGCCTGGCAGATGCTGCTGAAAGGTCTGGCGGAGGTGGACTCGGCGCCGGACCGCCGGGCGGCCGGGGAGATGGTGCTGATCCGCCTGTGCCACCTGGCCGACGTGCCGCCGCCGGGCGAGTTGGTGCGGCGGCTGACCGCGGACGGCGCCCCGCCCAGGCCGCCACCGTCGCCCGGCCCGTCCGGCGGCGGCGGGCGGGCGGTGGCAAGCGGCGGCGGCGCGATGGCCGCGCGGGCGCCGGTGGAAGCGGCCGAGGCCGCACCGCGCGTGACGAGCTTCCGCGACGTGGTGGCGCTGTGTTCCGGCCGCGACCCGACCCTGCACAGCCATCTGCGCCATTCCGTGCACCTGGTCCGCTTCGCACCCGGCGTGCTGGATCTACGGCCGGAGCCGGTGGCGCCGCGCGACCTGGCGCCGCGGCTGGCCGCGTTGCTGCTGGCGGCGACCGGCACGCGCTGGACCATCGCGCTGTCCACCGCGCCGGGCGAGCCGACCCTTGGCGAGCAAGGCGAGGCCGCCGAAGCGGCACGGCGCCACGCCGCGGCCGACCACCCGCTGGTGCAGGCCATCCTGGCGGCGTTTCCCGGCGCCACGATCGGCAAGGTGCAGGACAGCTCGATCGACGATTACGGCCTGCCCGCCGCCCCGATCCCGTTGGGCGAGCCCGACATGCCCGATTTCGCCCCGCCGGACGCCGAGCCGGCCGATACCATGGAGGAATAGCGAATGAAGAACCTCGCCGGCCTGATGAAGCAGGCCAGCCAGATGCAGTCCAAGATGGCGGAGATGCAGGCCAAGCTGGAAGCGCTGGAGATCGAAGGCAGCTCCGGTGCCGGCATGGTGCACGTGACGCTTTCGGGCAAGGGCGACCTCAAGCGGGTCAAGCTGGACCCCAAGCTGCTGGACCCGGCGGAAGCCGAAATGGTGGAGGACCTGCTGGTCGCCGCCCATGCCGACGCGCGCCGCAAGCTGGAAGCCCAGACCGCCGAGGAAATGGAGAAAGTCACCGGCGGCATGTCCCTCCCCGGCGGCCTGAAACTGCCATTCTAACCCTCACTCCCAGCAGCAAAAGGCCCTCTCCCCCTGGGAGAGGGCTGGGTGAGGGTCTCGCCCGCTTGCTCCTGCCCTGCCTATTCCTCGCCACCGCAGCCGCACCTCCGCCCCGCCTCGCCCTGCTCGGCGTCAACCTTGCTGCCGCGGAATTCGGCATCGACGACATGGAGCACGGCCACGTCCATATCGGCCGCTACGGCGCCGACTACGTTTATCCCACCCACGCCGAGCTGGACGATTTGGCAGCCGCCGGGCTGAACGTCGCGCGGGTGCCGTTCTCGTGGGAGCGCATGCAGCCCGCGCCGGACGGACCGCTGGACCGGGAGCAGCTCGCCCTCATGGACGACCTAGTCGCGTATGCCGCCCGGCGCGGCATCACCGTAATCATCGACCCGCATAATTATGGCTACGGCTACGGCCATCTGGTCGGCTCGCCCGAAACCCCGGCCGGCACGTTCGCGGATTTCTGGCACCGCATGGCCGGGCATTACCGCCGGAGCCCGAACGTGATCTTCGGCCTGATGAACGAACCGCACGAACAAACGCCGGCGCAATGGCTCGGCCCCGCCAACGCCGCCATTGCCGCGATCCGCGCGGCCGGTGCCCGGCAGGAAATCCTCGTGCCGGGCACCTTCCATACCAATGGCGAGTCCTGGGTGTCGCAAGGCAATGCGGCACAGTTCGCCGACAGAGTCGTCGATCCACTGCGGCGGGTGGTGTTCGAGATCCACCAGTACAACGACGCGGACCAAAGTGGCGCCAGCACGGTCCCCGCCTCACCGACGATCGGTGCGGAGCGGCTGGCCGCCGTGACGGCCTGGGCGGAGGCAACCGGGCAGCGCCTGTTCCTGGGTGAGTTCGGCGCCGGCCCGGATGCCGCTAGTTTGCAAGCGATGACCAACCAACTCGCCTTCATGCAGGCGCACGCGCGCGTGTGGCAGGGTGGCACTGCCTGGGCCGGCGGCCCGTGGTGGCCTCCGGGCAATCCCTGGGCGTTGGACAATGTGGGCGGCGTGCCCGTGGCGCAGGTCCGCGTGCTGCAGAAAGCGCGGGGGGTCGCGACGCGGTCCGAACCGGATCATTGAACCGGCAGCGTTCAAATGTCTTCGGTAAAAATCTCGACCGTTACCGTGAACAGCGGGATCGACGGCCATGCCGCGCGCGTCGTAGCCATCGTTTCGCCCGATCCCATGGCGATCGAGAACGCCCGCCCACTCGCATCCTTGAATTGATGCGCGTGTGCTTCCCACTCGCAGCAGTATCGCTCCAACTGGCCTAGCCCGACGGCCTTGCCGAGATAAGCCTCGGTCGATGCCGCGGATCGGCCACTCACCTGGTAGGTTGCCTGCAACGGCTTGCCTTGCCGGTCCGGCAGATATTGGCAGCCGATAAACCTCAACTGCTCGGGCTTGTGGTGCATCTGCGCCAGGAAATCCCCGCACCGCGGCGACGCCCGCGCGGACGACGGGCCGGGCGATGACACGAGCAAGGCACAAAACAGCGCAATGGCCGCTGCAAACACCGCAGGATGCCGAGGCACTCGGCTAATCCATGACGATCCGCGGGCCTGCGGCAACCGGCGTGGCCAGCTTGTCCCAAACCCGCGCCGCCAGCGCCGTATAGGCCTGCCCGGCCACGCCGCGGGGGGACGCGGCCACAATCGGGGTGCCGGCGTCGCCGCTTTCGCGGATGTCCAGCAGCAACGGGATCTCACCCAGGAAATCCACGCCCAGCCGCGCCGCTTCCTGCCGGGCACCGCCATGGCCGAACAGCTCCGCCCGATGGCCGCAAGCCGGGCAGCAGAAGAAGCTCATGTTTTCCACCAGGCCCAGCACCGGCACCTGCGTCTTTTCGAACATGCGCACGCCGCGCCGCGCGTCCATCAGCGCCACATCCTGCGGGGTGGACACCACCACGGCGCCGGCAAGCTTCAGCTTCTGCGCGATCGTCAACTGCGCGTCGCCGGTGCCGGGCGGCATGTCCAGCACCATCACGTCCAGCGGCCCCCATGCCACCTGGCCCAGCAACTGTTGCAACGCCCCCATGACCATGGGGCCGCGCCACACCATCGCAGTCTCCTGATCCACCAGCAGGCCGATCGACATTGCCTTCAGGCCCCAAGCCTCCACCGGCACGATACGGTCGCCGTGCAGGTCCGGCTTGCCGCGCATGCCCAGCATGGTCGGCAGGCTGGGGCCGTAGATGTCCGCGTCCAGCAGGCCGACGCGATGCCCCGCCTGTGCCAAGGCAACCGCCAGGTTCACCGCCGTGGTGGACTTGCCCACGCCGCCCTTGCCCGATGCCACCGCCAGCACGTGCCGCACGCCGGGCAGCAGCTCCGCGGGCTGCGGAGCGGCGGCAGCAGCGGGCTCCGCCCGGTGGGAGGTCAGCACCGCGGTGACGTTCAGCACGCCGGGCAACCGCGCCACCAGCACCTCCGCCCGGGCGCGCACCGCTTCCATGGCGGGGGCGGAGGAGCGGTCCGCCCGCAACGCCAAATGCACCATGCCGCCCCGCACGGTCAGGCTGTCCACCAGCCCGGCCGCCACCAGATCGCCATGGCCGGACGGCTCGGCCACCCCGCGCAACGCTTGCCGAATGGCGGCTTCCAGCTCCGAGCCCGGCGTGGTTTCGGCCATGCGCTTGCAAACCCCTGGTGCGTCGTCATTATGCGCGCCAGCCCGTATCGGACCTGGCCGTGCCGGGGGATATGGCGCGCGGATGCTGCGATGCAAACGCCGTCCGGCCAACCGATGAGGAGCGTGGCAGCAATGCCTTGGAATTCTGGCGACAACAACGACCCGACGCCCGGGCCGTGGGGTGCGCCCGGCGACGGCAACAAGCGACCGCGCAACGACGGCAACAAGGACCGTGGCCCCTGGGGCGGCGGCAATGGCGGGCGCCCTGGCGGACCGCCGGGCAATCTGCCGGATTTGGACCAGCTGATCGCCCGTGCCAATGCGACGTTGCGCGGCTTCCTGCCCGGCGGCGGCGGACGGCCCGGCCTGTCGCGCAACGGCAGCCGCGGCCTGGTGCTGCTGGTGCTGCTGGTGATCGCCGTTTGGCTGGCGTCCGGCTTCTACCGCGTGCAGCCGGACGAGCAGGGCGTGGTGCTGCGCTTCGGCGCCTTCAACCGAACCTCGCTGCCCGGCCTGAACTATCACATCCCCTGGCCAGTCGAGGCGGCGCTGACGCCCTCCGTCACTCGCATCAACCGGGTTGAGGTTGGCTTCACCCAATCCTCGGGCGCCGGCACCTCGCGCATGACGTCCCGCGGCCTGGTCAACGATCCGGTGTCCCGTGACCAGACCATCCCGGCCGAAAGCCTGATGCTGACGGGCGACGAAAACATCATCGACATCGATTTCGCCGTATTCTGGCGGGTGCGCGACGCCGGCAACTACCTGTTCAACACACGCCATCCCGACGACACGGTGAAGCAGGTGGCGGAAAGCGTGATGCGGGAGGTGATCGGCCGCACCCCGATCCAGCCGGCGCTGACCGAAGCGCGCGCCCAAATCGAGACGGACGTGCGCTCGGGCATGCAGGCCATCCTGGACCAATACAAGGCCGGCGTGGAGGTGACGCAGGTGCAGTTGCAGAAGGTCGACCCACCCGGCGAGGTGATCGAAAGCTTCCGCGACGTGCAGCGCGCCAATACGGACGCCGACCGCATGCGCAACGAGGCGGAAAGCTACCGCAACGACATCGTGCCCCGCGCCCGCGGTGACGCCGCCGCCATCACCGCCACGGCGGACGGCGCCCGGCAAGCGGCGATCGCCGAGGCTGGCGGCCAGGCACAGCGCTTCGACAGCGTTTACTCCGCCTACCAGGCTGCCAAGGACGTGACGTTGCGCCGCCTGTACATCGAAACCATGCAAGCCCTGGTGTCGCACACGCCCACCACGGTACTGGATGCCGGGGTGAAGACGCCGCTGCCGCTGTTCAACGTGGGCGGCCCGACGGCGCCACCCGCGGCAGCGGCCGCCGCAACGGGAACGCCGCAATAATGCGCAACATCGTCCTTGGCGTGGTCGTGCTGGTGCTGCTCGCCACCGGTGCGTCTGCCTTGTTCACCGTGGACCAAACGGAGCAGGTGCTGATCACCCAGTTCGGCCAGCCGATCCGCGTGATCACGGAGCCTGGGCTGCACGTCAAGATTCCGTTCATCCAAACCGTGATCAGCTTCGACCGCCGGCTGTTGGATTATTCGACGCCGGGCGAGGAGGTGATCCTGAGCGACCAGCGCCGCCTGATCGTCGACAGCTTCACCCGGTTCCACATCACCGACCCGCTGCAATACTTCCAGGCGGTGGGCGCGCAGGAGGATGCCATCCGCGCGCGGCTGAACTCGGTCGTCACCTCCGCCCTGCGCCGTGTGCTGGGCAATGAAAGCCTGCTGGCCGTGCTGTCGACCAATCGCGGCCACATCATGGGGCTGATCCGCGACCAGGTGAACCGAGAAATGAACGGCTTCGGCGTAGCGATCGAGGACGTGCGCATCCGCCGGGCCGACCTGCCGGAAGGCAACACCCAGGCGATCCTGAACCGCATGAAGTCCGAGCGGCAGCGCGCGGCGAGCCAGGCGCGCGCCGAGGGTGCCGAAGCGTCCGCCAAGATCCGCGCCGATGCCGAGCGGGACCGTACCGTGCTGCTGGCGGACGCCCGGGCTACGGCGGACAAGCTGCGCGGCCAGGGTGAGGCGGCGGCGATCGCCCTCAGCGCCGCGGCATTCGGACGCGACCCGCAGTTCTTCACGATCTGGCGCACCCTGCAGGCGTATCGGGACGGCTTCGCCGGTGGCCAGTCGCGCATGGTGGTGTCCACCGACGATGATTTCTTTAAGATGATGCGGACGGCGCCCGCCGCGCCGGCACAATAAGGCAGTGTGGCCATTCTCAAACTGATGCGCTTGCCCACCTGCTCTCTTGTCGCGCGAATGGCCGCGTGAGCATCATCGTTGCCAACGATTAGGGGTCCGAACCACATGCGCCTGCTTTCTTTGCGCGCCGCGGCGCTGGCCACCGCGTTGTCGCCGATCGTCTTGCCCGGGGTGGCGGTGGTGGCGCCGTTCACCGTGTCGGTCGCGCAGGCCCGTGGCGCGCCCGACAGCTTCGCCGACCTGGCGGCGTCCTTGGCACCGGCCGTGGTCAACATCTCCTCCCAGCAGGCGGTGCAGGCAAAGGCCGATCGCCCCGGCGGCTCCAACGAGCCGCAATTTCCACAGGGCTCCCCGTTCGAACAGTTCTTCCACGACTTCATGGAGCGTCACGGTGCACCCGGTGGGCAGAACCGCGGCGACAATGACGGCGGCGGCAACGAGCCGCGGCGCGGCGTGGCATTGGGGTCCGGCTTCATCATCGACCCGACCGGCTTCATCGTCACCAACAACCACGTGATCGAAGGGGCGGACGAGATCACCGTCACCCTGCATGACGGCACGTCGATGAAGGCCAAGCTGATCGGCCACGACGACCGCACGGACGTGGCGCTGCTGAAGGTGGAAAGCGACACGCCGTTGCCCGCGGTGCCGTTTGCCGACAGCGACACCGCCCGCGTGGGTGACTGGGTGCTGGCGATCGGCAACCCGTTCGGGCTGGGCGGCTCGGTTACCGCCGGCATCGTCAGTGCCCGGGGCCGGGATATCCGGCAGGGCCCCTATGACGATTTCATCCAGACCGATGCGGCGATCAATCGCGGCAACTCCGGTGGCCCGCTGTTCAACATGGACGGCCAGGTGATCGGCATCAACACGGCGATCTACTCGCCGTCCGGCGGCTCCATCGGCATCGGCTTCTCCATCCCGTCCAACATGGCCAAGCAGGTGGTCGCCCAGTTGCGCAATTTTGGCCATGCCAAGCGCGGTTGGTTGGGCGTGCAGATCCAGCAGGTGACGCCGGACATCGCCGACGGCTTGGGCCTGCACCCGGCACGCGGCGCCATGGTGGCGAGCGTGACGGAAGATGGGCCGGCGGCGAAGTCGCAAATCCACGGCGGCGACGTGATCCTCAAGTTCAACGGCATGGACGTGAAGGAGATGCGGACCCTGCCCCGCGTCGTCGCGGAGACCGAGATCGGCAAGCAGGTGCCGGTCGTGGTATGGCGTGACGGCAAGGAGTTGACCCTGCAAGCGTCGATTGCCGAGTTGCCGGACGACGTGCAGAAGGCCAGCGCCACCCCTGCCCAGGCGCCGACGAAGCCGGCTGACACGGCGACGGCGATCACCGGGCTGGGCATGAAGCTGTCGGCGATCACGAGCGAACTGCGCACGAAATACTCGATCGGCGCCGACCAGAAAGGCGTCGTGGTGACCGACATCACCGCCAACAGCCCGGCCGCGGCACGCGGCTTGAAGGCCGGCGACGTGGTGGTCGAGGTTCAGCAGGAAAGCGTGTCCACGGCGCAGGACGTCGAGGACCGGGTGCAGAAATACCGCAAGATGGGCCGCAAAACCGTGCTGATGCTGGTGCAGAACAGCGACGGTCTGCGCTGGGTGCCCGTCGCCCTGACCAGCGACAACAAGGGCGGCTAAAGCCGCCTTCGCCCACACCCTCCTCAAGCCCTCTCCCCCTGGGAGAGGGTTGCGCCCGTCAACTCCGTCGCCTGACCCTCACCCTGCCCTTTCCCAAAGGGAGAGGGTTGCTACGACGGCCGCGGTGCCGCTAGCCGTAGCGCTCCCGCACCTCATCCTCGCCGGGCATCTCCACGTCGATTTCCAGTGTCGACACCGACTCTCCACGCTCGAGGTTCACCTTCACCTTGTCGCGGTCGATCGCGATGTGCTTGGCGATGACGCGGATGATCTCCTCCTGCAAGGTCGCCGCGAGGTCGCTGCCGCCTACGAACGCGCGCTCGTGCGACAGCAGGATTTGCAGCCGATCCCGCGCCACCGGCGCGCTGCTGCGACGGGAAAATAGCCCGAACAAGCTCATGCCACCCTCCGCCCGAACAGCCGCCCAAGCAGCCCGCTCTTGTCGCTGTGCACCGTCATCGGCAGCGATTCCCCGCGCAGCCGCTTTGCCGCGTCGAAATACGCCCGCGCCGGCGCCGAGGCCGGGCTGCTCAACGTCACGGGGGAGCCGAGGTTGGAGGCTTTCAGCACCTCCTCGCTGTCGGGGATGATGCCCAGCAACGGGATGGACAGGATTTCCAGCACGTCGTCCGTTTTCAGCATGTCGCCACGTTCTGCCCGCACCGGATCGAACCGGGTCAGCAGCAACTGCTTTTCCATCCGCTCGCCGCGCTCCGCCTTCATCGTCTTGCTGTCCAGCAGGCCGATGATGCGGTCCGAGTCGCGCACGGAGGACACTTCGGGGTTCGTCACCACGACGGCTCGGTCGGCGAACTTCATCGCCAGCGCGGCGCCCTTTTCGATGCCCGCCGGGCTGTCACAGATCACCCAATCGAACTTCTCGCGCAGCTCGCCGATGACGCGCTCGACGCCATCCTCGCTCAGCGCGTCCTTGTCCCGGGTCTGCGACGCGGCCAGCAGCGACAGCGTTTCCACCCGCTTGTCGCGGATCAGCGCCTGCGCCAGCTTGGCGTCGCCCTGCACCACGTTGATCAGGTCGAACACCACCCGGCGCTCCGCCCCCATGATCAGGTCGAGGTTGCGCAGGCCCACGTCGAAGTCGACGATCACCACCTTCTGCCCGGACTGCGCCAAAGCCACACCCAAGGAGGCGGTGGACGTCGTCTTACCCACCCCGCCCTTGCCGGATGTTACGACCAGCACCTCCGCCATCGCGCTCTCCCCCAAACCAGTTGCAGCCTACGACATGACCGCCATGACGATCGCGTCCCCGTCCAGCGTGGCATGCACCGGCTTGCCGCGCATCTGCGGCGGCATGTCGTCCGCCACCTTGTAGACGCCGTGGATGGCGATCAATTCCGCTTCCATGCGGCGGCAGAACACGCCGGCGCCCGCCTGGGTGGCGAATCCGGCGATCACCCGCCCCCGCAGCGTGCCATAGACATGCACCGACCCGCCGGCAATGACTTCCGCACCCGACGCGACCGAGCCGAGCACCGTGACGTCACCCCGCTCAAAGAACACCGTCTGTCCGGAGCGGATCGGCCCCTGCAACAGCAGGGAGTTCGGTTCCGGCACCGGCGGGGTGTCAGGCTCGTCCTCCACGACCTCGATGAAGCGGTCCGCCCGGCCGTTGGTGGCGATCGGCGGCCGGCCCCAGATGTCGCTGTCGGTCCAGCCGGGCGGCGCGCCTTCCACCCCGATGATGCGGATGTCGCGCTTTTCCAGCTCGGCCACCAGGGCTTCCAACTCACCGCCATGGTCCGCCAGTGCCGACATGTCGACGATCACCGGCCGCCCCTCGAAAAACGTGGGCGCCCGCTGCATCTGCCCGGCAAGCGCAGCCAGCCAATCCTCGATGGGCCATTCCGGCATCAAGACGAGCGCCACGAAGGAGCGTCCCTTGATCCGGATCGAACTCTTGGGGGCACCGGACACTTGCGGTCGCGACTCCATCGGGGTTGCGGTACTGTTGGGGCAACCGCTCCCCGATGCAATCACGCGGCGCCTAGCTCGTGATGCGGGACGCCTTCTTGGTGTCGCGCATGGTCGCGTAGACGATCAGCGACAGGAAGATCAGCACGGTCACGTACCAGTAGAACCAGTCCTCGTGCCCGCTCGCCTTCAACTGCAACGCGATCAGCGGCGCGGTGCCGCCGAACACGGACGCGGCCAGCGCGTAGGGCAGCCCCACGCCGAGCGCCCGGATGCCGGCCGGAAACAGCTCCGCCTTTACCACGGCGTTGATCGAGGTGTAGCCGGACACGATCACCAGCGCCGCCAGCACAAGCCATAGCGCCCCCATGTAGCTGTGCGTGCCGCCCAGCGCCCGCAGGATCGGCACCGTGCACAGCGTGCCGAGGATGCCGAACCACAGCAGCACCGGCTTGCGCCCGATCAGGTCGCTGATGAAGCCGAACAGCGGCTGCATGGCGGCGAACAGGAACAGGGTGATGAAGGAGATCTGCGCCACCCAGCCCGGGTCGAGCTTCAGCGTATTCGACAGGTAGGTCGGCATGTAGCTGCTGAAGGTGTAGAACGCGGTGGTGCCGCCCATGGTGAGGCCGAACACCAGGAACAGCTCGCGCGGATGCTGCGCCAGCTCCCGGAAGATGTTGCGGCGCGGCTCCGCCGAGGCCCGCTTGAAGTCCTCGGTTTCCGGCAAATGCCGCCGCAGATACAGCCCGTACAAGGCGCAGGCCGCGCCGATCACGAACGGGATGCGCCATCCCCAGTCACCCAACTGCGCCTGCGTCATCGCCTGCTGCATCACCAGCAGCACCAGCGCCGCCAGCACCTGGCCGCCGATCAGGGTGACATACTGGAAGGAGCTGTAGAAGCCGCGCCATTTCGACCCGGCCATCTCGCTCAGATACGTGGCCGAGGACGCATACTCGCCGCCCAGTGACACGCCCTGCAGCAGCCGCGCCAGCAGCAGCAGCAGCGGCGCGGCCACGCCGACCTGCGCATAGGTCGGCAGCACCGCGACCAGCGCCGACCCGGCGCACATCAGCAGGACGGACAGCGTCAGCGCCGCGCGGCGGCCGCGACGGTCGGCATAGTAGCCGAGGATCAGCCCGCCGACCGGCCGGATAAAGAAGCCCACGGCGTAGATGCCGAACACGGTGATGAACTGCACCGTCGGGTCGTTGCTGGCGGTGAACAGCTTGGCGAAATACACCGCGAAGGAGTTGTAGACGTAGAAATCGTACCACTCGATCAGGTTGCCGATCGAGCCGCCGAAGATCGCGCGCAGGCGACGCCCCACCTCGCTGGCACTCTCGTTGGGGCCGCCGTTCCGCATCGCATCCATTGTTCGGACTCCTCCTCGCCAGCGAAACAATGGCCGCTGGGTTTGGCGGTGTCGATGCTCCCCGTTGCGGCCTTCCGTCCGGCCCGGCGCCAGTGTAACGCCAATGCCATGGCCGCCTCCCCCGTGATCGCCCAGTGGCTCGCCGCCAAGGAGCAGCAGCCGGATGCGCTGTTGTTTTTCCGCATGGGGGATTTCTACGAGCTGTTCTTCGGCGACGCCGAGTTGGCGGCGGCGGCGCTCGGCATCGCCCTGACCGCGCGCGGCGAGCACGAAGGCAAGCCGATCCCGATGTGCGGCGTGCCGATGCACGCGGCGGACGGCTACCTCGCGCGGCTGATCCGCCGCGGCTTCCGCGTTGCCGTGGCCGAGCAGATGGAGGCCGCCGCCGCGCGGGTCGGCAAGGCCCCGTTGAAGCGGGAGATCGTGCGCCTGGTGACACCGGGCACGCTGACGGAGGAGTCGCTGCTGGAAGGCGGCCGGCCCAACCTGCTGCTCGGCCTGGCACGGGCCGGTCGGGAGGTGGGGGCGGCCTGGGTCGACATCTCCACCGGGCTGTTCGAGACGGAGGCCGTGGCCGATCTGCCGGCCCTGCTCGGCCGGCTGGACCCGGCGGAAATCCTGGCGCCGGCCGACCTCGCGCTGGGGGACCACGACGCCCGGCGTGCGCCGGACACGCTGCCCCCGCCGCCCTTGGCCGCGCGCGCCCGGGTGGCGGCGCATTTTGAGGCGAGCACGTTGGACGGGTTCGGCGCCTTCAGCGATGCCGAGGCGATGGCGGCGGCCCTGGTGCTCGCCTACGTGGCGGCGACGCAGGCCGGCCACATGCCCGCGCTGTCGCCGCCGGCGCGCAACGACGGCGACGGCACGCTGGCGATGGATGCCGCGACCCGCGCCAGCCTGGAGATCACCCGTGCGCGGGACGGCAGCGCCGAGCACACCCTGCTGGCCGCGGTGGACCGCACGCTGACGGCACCGGGCGCCCGGCTGCTGGCCGGCTGGCTGGCCGCCCCGTTGACGGACCCGGCGGCGATCACTGCGCGGCAGGATGCGTGGGTCGGCTTGCTGGCCGATCCCGTTGCCGGCCCGGCGTTGCGCGGCGTGCTGCGCGGCGCACCCGACGCCACGCGGGCACTTGGCCGGCTGTCCGTCGGCCGCGGCGGCCCGCGCGACCTGCTGGCGGTGCGCCAGGTGATCGCCGTCGCGTCCGAGGCAGCGGCCCTCCTGCCCGGCGAGACGACGAGCCCTTTCCCCGAGAGAGACAAAGGCGGGGTGCTGCGGGGCTTGGCCCACGACCTTCAGCTTGACTCGGCCCTAGGGGAGCGCCTGCACGCGGCGCTGGCGTCCGCACCGCCGCTGCGGCTGGAAGACGGCGGGGCGATCGCCGAAGGGTTCGACGGCGAGTTGGACGCCGAGCGGCGCCTGCGGGACGACAGCCGCCGCGTGATCACCGGCCTGCAACTGGAGTACGCGCAGCGCTACGGCGTTGCTTCGTTGAAGATCCGCCATCACGCGCAACTCGGCTACGTCATGGAGGTCCCGGCCGCCGCGGCAGAGTCGTTGCGTGCCCGGCCGGAGCTGAGCCTGCGCCAATCCATGGCCAACGCCGCCCGCTTCACCAACCCGGAGCTGGCCGAACTCGACCGCCGGATCAACGAGGCGGCCGGCCGGGCTGCGGCGCGGGAAGCGTTGGTATTCGCCGCATTGGTAGCGGAGGTGTTGGCGGCAGCGCAGCCTTTGCGCCGTGCCGCCGCCGCGCTGGCCACGCTGGACGTGCTGCAAGGCTGCGCCCGGCTTGCGGAGCCGGGTAACTGGTGCCGCCCCACCGTGACCGCGGACGCCGCGTTCAGCATCGCCGCGGCGCGCCACCCGGTGGTGGAGGCGGCCCTGCCCGCCGGCACGCCGTTCCAGCCCAACGATTGCGACCTGTCCCCAGCCCGGCGCATCCTGCTGCTCACCGGGCCGAACATGGCGGGCAAGTCCACCTTCCTGCGGCAGAACGCCCTGCTGGTGATCCTGGCGCAAGCCGGGCTGCCGGTGCCGGCCGCCAGCGCGCGGATCGGCGTGGCGGACCGCCTGTTCAGCCGGGTCGGCGCGGCCGATGACCTCGCGCGCGGACGGTCCACCTTCATGACGGAGATGACGGAAACCGCCGCCATCCTCAACCAGGCCGGGCCACGCAGCCTGGTGGTGGTGGACGAGATCGGGCGCGGCACCGCCACCCTGGACGGGCTGGCGATCGCCTGGGCGGTGCTGGAAGCGCTGCACTCACACATCCGCTGCCGGACCTTGTTCGCGACGCATTTCCACGAGCTGGCGGGGCTGGGCCAAGCCTTGCCGCAGATGTGCCCGCACGCGATGCGGGTGCGGGAATGGAAGAACGAGATCGTGTTCCTGCACGAGGTCGGCGAAGGCGCCGCGGGCCGGTCCTGGGGCGTCCACGTCGCCAAGCTGGCCGGCATCCCGCCTGCCACGGTGCGCCGCGCCGCCGGGCTGCTAGCGTCGCTGGAACGCAGCAGCGCCACCGGGCCGGACCTGCCGCTGTTCGCCGCCCTGCCCGCCGCGGCGCCGGCGCCCGACCGGCTGCGCGCCGCGCTGGACGGCATCGAGCCGGATCAACTCTCACCCCGTGAGGCACTGGAAGCGCTGTATCAATTGAAGTCGCTCGCGCTATCATCGGCGGAATGCTGACGATCCTACCGCTGCCCGGGGAGCCAGACGCGGCTGCACGGATGCTGGCCGACCAATTGGAGGATGTGCGGGCGGCAACGGGCGCCATCGCCCGCGATGAGGCATTGGCGGTGTTCCGGCGCCATTTGACCCGCATCCAGCACCACGTGCGGGAAGAGTTCGAGCACTACCAGCGCACCGGCCTGCAAAGCGCCCGCGCGCTTGCCGCGCTGATGGACGGGCTGATAGGCAGGTTGCACGACTACGCCCGCGCCACCGTGGGGGCCACCGACCCGCTCGCGGTGGTGGCGACCGGCGGCTACGGCCGGGGCATGCTGGCGCCGTTCAGCGACATCGACCTGCTGTTCATCACGACGGAGCAGCCCGACGCGAGCACTTTGGCCGCGGTGGAGTTCAGCCTGTACTTCCTGTGGGATCTGGGCCTGAAGGTGGGCCACGCGACCCGCAGCGTGAGCGAGTGCATCGCCGAGGCGGAGCGGGACGTGACGGTCCGCACGTCCATGATCGACGCCCGGCAGCTTGCCGGCGACGCGGGCTTGTTCGAGGCGTTCGGCGTCCGCTTTGCCGCCGCCTGCGCCCTCCATACGGCGGGCTTCATCGCCGCCAAGCAGGTGGAGCGCGACCTGCGGCACCGCCGCTTCGGCGAAAGCCCGTTCCTGGTCGAGCCGAATATCAAGGAAGGCCGCGGCGGCCTGCGCGACCTGCAAACGCTGTACTGGATGACCCGCTACGTGTTCGACGCCCGCGTGATGGGTGAGCTGGTCGGCCCGCAAAGCCCCGGCGGCGGCATCCTGGTGGAGCGCGAAGCCAAGCATGCCCGGCGGTCCTGGGATTTCCTGTGGACGGTCCGCTTCCACCTGCATTACGTGGCCGGGCGCGCGGAGGAGCGGCTGACTTTCGACATGCAGCCGGTGGTCGGCGCCCGCATGGGCTACACGCGCCACGGGCGGCAGGACGGGGTGGAGCGCTTCATGCGCCATTATTTCCTGACCGCGCGGGAGGTGACGCGCATCACCGCCGTGCTGGAGCCGGCGATCGTGCGCGCCGCGTTGGGCCCGCCCGCGTTGGAGGAAAAGACCGACGCCGCCTTGCTGCAACAGGGCTTCGTGCTGGCGGACGGCAAGCTGCTGGCGGCGCCCGGGCGTGATTTCCACACCGAGCCGCTGCAGATGCTGCGCATGCTGCAAATCGCGCGGGACCGGCACCTGTCGCTGCACCCGCTGGCGATCCGCGCGCTGATCCGTCACGAGCGGCAAGCCGGCGAACTGCGTGGCGACCCGGACGCGGGCAGCGTGTTCCTGGATCTGCTGACCACCGGGCAGGACGGGGCGCGATGGCTGCACGTGCTGAACGAGACCGGCTTCCTGGGCCGCTACATTCCCGATTGGGCGCGCATCGTCGGGCAGATGCAGTTCGACACCTACCACGTGTTCACGGTGGACGAGCACACGATCGAGTCCGTCCGGGTGCTCGACACGCTGGACCGGGGGGAGCTGTCCGACGTGGCGCCGATCGCGTCCGGCCTGATGGAGGATCTGCAATCCCGCCGCGCCTTGTACGTGGCGGCGCTGCTGCACGACATCGCCAAGGGCCGCGGCGGCGACCATTCGGAGCTGGGGGCGGACCTGGCGCTGACCATCGGGCCGCAACTCGGCCTGTCGGCGGAAGAAACCGAGATGGTGTCCTGGCTGGTGCTCCAGCACTTGCTGCTCAGCCAAACCGCGTTCAAGCGCGACATCGATGACCCCAAGACCATCCTGGACGTCGTCGAAACCATCCAGTCGCCGGAGCGGCTGAAGCTGCTGCTGGTGCTGACGGTGGCGGACATGCGCGCCGTGTCGCCGCGGGTCTGGAACGGCTGGAAGGCCACGTTGCTGCGCGAGCTGTATGCCCGCGTGGCGGAAGTGCTGGCCGGCGGGCTGGCCACCACCGAGCGCGACGTCCGCGTCACCCGGGCCAAGCAGGCGGTGTCGGCCGAGCTGGCGGATTGGAGCGAGGCGGAGCGCAACTACTTCCTCGGGCTCGGCTACCCCGGCTATTGGCTCGGCTTCGACCCGGAAACCCATCTGCGCCACGCCCGGCTGGTGCGCGAGGCACGTGCCACCGACGCGCCGCTGATCGTGCAGGCGGAGCCGCTGCCGGCACGCGCGGTGACGGAGATCACGGTGTATGCCGCCGACCATGCCGGCCTGTTCAGCCAAATCGCGGGCGCGCTGGCGGTGGCGGGGGCGTCCATCGTGGACGCGCGCATCCACACGCTGACCAATGGCATGGCACTCGACACGTTCTGGGTGCAGGACGCCGCCGGGGGCGCTTTCGATGCGCCGCATCGGCTAGCCCGGCTGTCCGTGCTGGTGGAACAGGCGCTGTCCGGCCGCTTGCAGCTCGCCACCGAAATCCGTCGCCTGGGGGAGGCGTTGCTGGGCCGCCGCATGCGCGCCATTCACGTGCCCCCCCGCGTGGTGGTCGACAACCGCGCAAGCCACACCCACACGGTGATCGAGGTAAACGGCCGCGACCGCCCTGGCCTGCTGCACGACGTCACCGCCGCCATCAGCGAGCAAGGCCTGCAGATCGCTTCGGCGCACGTGACCACGTACGGCGTGCGCGCAGTGGACGTGTTCTACGTCAAGGACGTGTTCGGGCTGAAGGTTGAGAATGAGCGCAAGCTGACCGTGCTGCGCGCGGCCTTGGTGGGGGCGCTGGGCGGCCCTGATGACCCAGTTCCCTTGCCGATCCCGGCTTCCCCGCGGCGGCGGCGTGCGACGGCCGGGTGAAAAGACGTTGACGGTTCCGTTTCACTGTGGTGGTGCAAGGCGACCCTGCCAGAGAGTTCCGCCCATGCCCCGCGCGTTTACCCTGCTATCGGCTGCCGTTCTGTTGACGCCGCTTGCCGCCCTGGCAGCCGAACTGCCGTCCTTCCTGCAAATGGGCGACGCATTTTGCACGACGCAGCGGGATTTCGACGATTACGCCGCCAATGGCCATGTTCGCGCTAACTCGGCGATCGAGACCTGCCAGACCATCATCGCGCCGACCCGCGTGGCAATCATGGGTGGCGCCGGCAAGGTCAAGTCAATGGTGCGGGTGATGAATGGTCCGCTCGCATACTCGATCGGCTGGACCAACGGCGCGTTGCCGCTGGCAAAGTAGCCGCACGGGCTTACCGCATCATCTGCATGGGCGGCGGCGGGTCCTCTTCCGGATCCTGCACAGGCTGCGGCGGCAGGTCCACCGGGGCGTCGTTCGGGTCCGCTGGGTCGTCCAGCGGCGGCGGATACGGCATCGGCGGGACGGGCGTTCCCGGCGGGACGACCGGCTCGGGCATCTGCGCATGTTGCATAACGGGACGGTCCTTCATCCGTTGACCACGCTGCCACCGTTGGGGTGCAGCACTTGGCCGGTCATGTAGCTAGCGTCGCTCGACGCCAGGAAGATGTAGCACGGCGCGATCTCGTCCGGCTGCCCCGGCCGCTCCATCGGCACCGCCTCGCCATGGTGCGAGGTCTTTTCTGCGTCGTAGCTGGCCGGGATCAGCGGCGTCCACACCGGCCCCGGCGCTACCGCATTGACCCGGATGCCGCGTTTCACCAATGCCATGGCCAAGCTGCGGGTGAAGGCGACGATCGCCCCTTTGGTGCTGGCATAATCGACCTGCGTCGGGCTCCCCTTGTAGGCCGTGACCGAGGTCGAATTGATGATCGATCCACCAGCCGACATATGCGGCAGGCAGTCCCGCGTCAGGTAGAACTGGCTGAAGATGTTGGTGCGGAACGTCCGCTCGATCTGCTGGTCGGTGATCTGCTCGAAATCCGGTTGCAGGTGCTGCTCGGCGGCATTGTTGACCAGGATGTCGATGCGGCCGAATTCGGCGACGACCTGCCGGGTGAGCTCACGGCAGAAATCCGGGTTGCCGATGTCGCCGGGGATCGACAATGCGCGCACTCCCTCGGCCTCGATGGCGGCTACGGTTTCCGCCGCATCCTCCCGCTCATCCAGCCAACTGATGGCGACGTCGGCGCCTTCCTTGGCAAAACCGATCGCCACCGCGCGGCCGATCCCCGAATCGCCGCCGGTCACCAGCGCCACGCGACCGGTCAGGCGGCTGGCCGCACGATACGTCGCCATGGCGCTTTGCGGGCGCGGCGACATGTCGGCTTCGGAGCCGGGCTGGTGCTCCTGGGATTGCGGCGGCAGCACCGCGTTGTTCTCGTCCATGTCAGTCGCTCCCCCTGCGTAACCGGCTTCAACGACCAGGCGGGGCGGCCGGTTGCGCGCCGGGAGCGGGGCGGGGGCGACGCTACTTGATGATGAACTGGTGCGCGGTCGGCGTCGCACCGGCGATGGTCAGCGTGGTGCCGTCCGACAGCGTCAGGATCGTGCTGTTGCCCATGGTGATCGCCGTTCCCTGCGGGTCCGCCCCATAGCCGGCGAAGCTCAGGAAATCGGTCGGCTTGAACCCCGTGATGGTGTCGGCACCGCCGGAGTGGCCGGGCGCAAATGCGAATGTCGTGCCCTGCCCGGTGCCGGACACCAGCGTCGCGCTGCTGGCCCCGCCCACCGCGCCGGTCAACGTGTCGTTGCCCAGCCCGGCCAGCAGGGTGTCGTTGCCGGTGCCGGCCGCCACCAGGTTGTTGCCGGACAGCGCCTGCACCGTGTCGTTCGCCCCGGCGGCGGCCACGGTTGACGCGCCGGACGACAGCAGCACGAAGTCGCCGGTGGCGGTTTGCGTGCCCGCCACGACGGCGTTGCCGCTGGTCAGCGTCGTCGTCGCGGCCCCCTGCACCGTGGCCGCGCCGGCATCGGCAAGGCTCACCTGGACCGCGCCCGAGCCCAACGCCACGTGCAGCGGATTGGCCGAGCTGTCACGGACCAGGAAGTTGCTGCTGCCGCTGTTGATCGACGCCGTGCCCGACGTGATGTCGACCGTGTCGCTGCCGCCGCCGGTCGGCGCCCCCGTGATCGCGTCGAATCCAGTCGAGTTGATCAGGTTGGCGCCGGACCCGAGCGTGATCTGGTTGGCCCCGGTGCCCGCACTGATCGTGCTATTGCCGGAAAGGATGTTGATCGTGTCGTTGCCGGACCCGGTGGCGACGTCGTAATTGCCCGCGCCGGTGGCCGCCGTTTGGACGAGGTTGTTGCCGTCGGTGACGATGATCGTGTCGGTAGCCGAGTCGGACGGCGTGATGTCCGTGTAGGACAGGTTCAGCACGGCGCCGGGCTCGCCGGCGCCGGCCAGCAACGTCCCGCCCGCAGCACCGCCTTGGATGGAAACCGGGCCGCCCGCGTTGACGACGATAAAGGGGTTGCCGGTGCCGACGAACACGGGCCGGGCGGTGGGCACGTTGAACACCGCCACGCCGTTCCCCGCCGCCGGCGACGGCACGGAAGCGCCCGTGCCGGAATAGGTGACCGTCGTGAACGCACCGGATTGCAGGCTGGCAAGGATCGTGTCGGCTGCCTTGGTTGCTGCGGCAAGGTTCTCGCTGCTGGTGAAGCTCACCGAGGCCACACCACCACCAATCGAGCCGCCTGCCATTTCTTAATTCCTGCGCATCGACATCCTTAAACCTTGTAACGAAGAGGTTAAAACGTCAACAAGCGTTAACGACGTCGCCGACTGGCGTCATGACCGTGCGGCGGCAGACCAACGCCAATCCAGGATATCCGGCAAATCGTCGTCGTGCTCGGAAATCCATTGGCGATGCCGCGCCAGATCACGGTCGAACCGACTGCCATCGCGCCCGCAACGCCGCAGCGCGTCGTTGGCCAGGTCGAACCGGCTCATCCGGTTCACCACCAGCATGTCGAACGGCGTTGTGGTGGTCCCCTCCTCGCGGTAGCCGTGCACGTGGAAGCGCTGCGGGGCCGGGCGCCCGTGCAACAGCTCGTGGACGACCATCGGGTAGCCGTGGAACGCGAAGATCACCGGGCAATGTTCGGTGAACAGCTCGGCGAACTCCGTCGTGGACACGCCGCTTGGATGTTCGTCGGGTATTTGCAGGCGCAGCAGGTCGACGACGTTCACCGCCTGCACCGCCAGGTCCGGCGCGGCGTCCCGCAGCAGGGCCACGGCGGCCAGCATCTCGCGGGTCGGCACGTCGCCAGCCGCCGCCAGCACCACGTCCGGCGTGCCCTCGCAGGACGCCCAACGCCACACCGAGGCACCCCGGCGGCAATGCTCGGCCGCCGCTTCGGCGTCCAGCCATTGCGGTTGCGGCTTCTTGGAGCTGACGATCAGGTTCACCGTGGCTTCCGACCGCAGGCAGGCATCGGCCACGTGCAGCAGGCAGTTCACGTCGGGCGGCAGGAAGATGCCGATCTGCGCCGACTTCTTGGTCAGCAGCGTGTTCATGAAGGTCGGGCCCTGGTGGCTGTAGCCGTTGTGGTCCTGTTCCCACACGTGGCTGGTCAGCAGCACGTTGAGGCTGGCGACGTCGCGCCGCCACGGCACCTCGCGCGCCATCTTCTGCCACTTGGCATACTGGCACACCATGCTGTCGACGATGCCGATGAACGCCTCGTAGCAGGCGATGATGCCGTGGCGGCCGGTCAGCACGTAGCCTTCCAGCCAGCCTTCGCACAGATGTTCGCTCAGCACCTCCAGCACCCGGCCATCGCCGGCCAGGTGCTCGTCGGTCGGCAGCGTCGGCAACTGCCAATCCCGCTGCGTCGCGGCATACACGCCGGCCAGCTTGTTGGACGAGGTTTCATCCGGGCAGAACAGCCGGAAGCGGTCTCCATTGGCTTCGAACACCCCGGCCAGCCAGGCGCCCAGCTCCGTCGTGGCACCGGCGGCAACGCAGCCCGGCGATTCCACGGCAACGGAGGCCGGCCCGATGGGGGGCAGCGCCAATGCCTGCTTCAACGTGCCGGCATTGGCGTGACGGCTTCGGCCAAGCTGCCGGTCCCGCTGCGGCAGCGCGGCCAGCACCGCCGGCACGGGCTCACCGCCCGCGGTGAACAGACTGGCCGGATCGTAGGAGCGCAGCCATTCCTCCAGGGCACGGAGGTGGCCGGGATTGCTCGCCGGGTCCTCGATCGGCACCTGGTGGCTGTGGAACGTGCCTTCGATGGCCTTGCCGTCCAATTGCTTCGGGCCGGTCATGCCCTTCGGCGTGCGCAGGACGATCATCGGGTGCTGCGCGGCCGCGAAGGCGGTCATGGCCCAGTCCAGCGCCTCCGCCATCGGGCGGTGCAGCGCGGCGGGCGTGTCGCCGGCAACGATGCGCACGGCCAGCCCGTAGCCGCGGAACAGCGACTCCAGCGCCGCGTCGTCCATGCGGGCGAAGATGCTGGGACCGGACAGCTTGTAGCCGTTCAGGTGCAGCACCGGCAGCACCTTGCCATCGCGCGCCGGGTTGAGAAACTTGGGGTAGTGCCAGGACGCCGCCATCGGCCCGGTTTCCGCTTCCCCGTCGCCGACCATGCAGGCGACCATCAGCCCCGGGTTGTCCATCGCCGCCCCCGCGGCGTGCGCCAGGGCGTAGCCGAGTTCGCCGCCCTCATGGATGGCGCCGGGCGTCAGCGCGGTCACGTGGCTGGGCAGGCCGCCCGGCCAGGAAAACGCGCGCAGGAACGCCGCCATGCCGGCCGCATCCCGCGCGTAGTCGGGGTAGTGGTCGCCCAGGGTGCCTTCCAACCACAGATTGGCCAGCACGGCCGGGGCACCGTGGCCCGGCCCCACGACCAGCAGCGTTTCCTGCCCGGTGTCCTGGATCAGCCGGTTCAGATGGGCATACAGCAGGGTGATGCCCGGCTGCGTGCCCCAATGGCCGAGCAGCCGCGCCTTGATGTGATCGAGCTGCAACGGCTCCCGCAGCAGCGCATTGGCCTTAAGGTAGATCTGCGCGGCGCCCAGGTAGTTCGCCGCCCGGACGTAGCAATCGAGTTGGGCGATGCGGTCCTCGGTCAGGCTCATGGCAGCATCTCCGATGTTTGTTGGGCGATCACCGCTTCCTCGTCGGTCGGGATCACCCAAACCGCCACGCGGCTGTCATGCGCGCTGACCAGGCTGCCGCCCGGCCGCGGCTGGGTCGCCGGGTCCAGGGAGATGCCCAGCCAGGCGAGCCGCGCGCACACCGCTTCCCGCAACGCGGCGTCGTGCGCGCCGATGCCGCCGGTGAACACCAGCCCGTCCACGCCGCCCAGGCTGGCCGCCATGCCGCCGGCCTCCCGGGCGACGCGGAAGGCGAATAGGTCGATCGCCTCGCGGGCGGCCGGGTCGTCCGACGCGGCCAGCGCCCGCATGTCGGAGGCGATGGCGGATACGCCCTTCAGGCCGGACTGGTGGTACAGCATGTCGGTCACCGCCGCGACGCCGCGCTCCTGCACCAAGGCGAGCACCAGGCCCGGGTCCACCGTGCCGCTGCGCGTGCCCATCATCAGCCCGTCCAGCGGCGTGAGCCCCATGGTGGTGTCGATGCTGCAGCCGGCGGCCAGGGCGCACAGGCTGGCGCCGTTGCCGAGATGCGCCACGATCACCCGGCACAAGGCCGGCGCCAGCGCCCGCAGCCGGCCGGCGATGAACTCGAATGACAGGCCGTGGAAGCCGTAGCGTCGCAGCCCGGCCTCGTGCAGCGCGCGCGGGATGGGGAACCGTGCCGCCAACGGCTCCAGCGTGTGGTGGAACGCGGTGTCGAAGCAGGCGATTTGCGGCAGGCTCGGCCGGTGGGACGCCACGTCGCGGATCGCCGCCAGGTTCTGCGGCTGGTGTAGCGGCGCCCAGGGCACCAGGCGTTCCAGCGCCGCCAGCAGGTCGCCGTCCACCCGCGCCGGGCCGCTGCGCGCGCCGCCATGCACGATGCGGTGGCCCACCGCGGCCAGGGTTTGGCCGTCCAAATGCCGCTCGGCGAACTCGATCAGTTGCGGCATGGGCGCGCCGTCCCACCGCTCATCCGCCAGCGCCTTGCCGTCGCCGTCGGTTGCGGTGAAATGCGGCTGGTCGCCCAACCCCTCCACCTGCGCGCGGACCAGCGGGCGCAGGCCGTTTTGCGCAAACAGCGCCGCCTTGATGGAGGAGGAGCCGGCGTTCAACGTCAGTATCGCAGCAGCTTCAGCGGCCAAGCGCCCTGTCCTTCCCTGTCACAGCCCGGCAACGCGGCATCGTGGCGCGGGATCGCGGCCGAAGCGCTGGACGCCCGTTCGCCGTCGCCGCAACATGGTCCCAAGGCGGAGGAAAGTCATATGACAATGGACGACACGCATGACGGCGCGCGGCGGAGTTGGGTGCCGGGCACCGATGACGGCGACTTCCCGCTGCAGAACCTGCCAATCGGGATGTTCAGCCCGCCGGGCGGCGAGCCGCGACCAGGCATCGCCATCGGCACCGCCGTGCTCGACCTGGTGGCCGCCGGCTTGTTGCGGCCCATGGCGACGCTGAACGGCTTCCTGGCAGAAGGTCGCGCCGCCCGTCAGGAGGTCCGCCATGCGGCCTGGCGGCTGCTGGAACAAAGCGCGCCGGCGCGGCCCGAATTGCTGCACGCCACCGCCGACTGCACGCTGCATCTCCCCTGCGCGATCGGCGACTACACGGATTTCTATGCCGGCATCCACCACGCCACCAATGTCGGGCGGCTGTTCCGCCCCGACCAGCCGCTGATGCCGAACTACAAGCACGTGCCGATCGCATACCATGGCCGCGCGTCCTCCGTGCGGGTCAGCGGCGCCGCCGTGCACCGGCCGAACGGCCAGCGCAAGCCGGCGAAGGACACAGAGCCGAGCTTCGGCCCCTGCCGCAACCTGGACTACGAGTTGGAGCTGGGCGTGTGGATCGGCCCGGGCAACGCCCCCGGCGAACCGATCACCATCGAGAACGCGGCCGACCACATCGCCGGGTTCTGCCTGCTGAACGACTGGTCGGCCCGCGACATCCAGGGCTGGGAATACCAGCCGCTCGGCCCGTTCCTGGCAAAGAACTTCTGCACCACGATCAGCCCGTGGATCATCATGCCGGAAGCACTGGCGCCGTACCGCTGCCCGGCGATGCCGCGGCCGGAAGGTGACCCGGCGCCGATGGCCTACCTGTCCGACGCCGCCGACCAGGCGCAGGGCGGGCTGGACCTGTCGCTCGGCGTGTCGCTGTCCACCGCCGGGTCGCGCAGCGCCGGGCACGCGCCGCATCGCTTGACGGAAGGCAACGCGCGCGACCTGTACTGGACGGTGGCGCAGATGGTGGCGCACCACACTGCCAATGGCTGCGACCTGCGTCCCGGGGATCTGTTCGGCTCGGGCACCATCTCCGGCACCGCGCCGGGCGCGCGGGGCAGCCTGCTGGAGATCACCGAAGGCGGCCGCAACCCGGTGACGCTGCAAAGCGGTGAGGAGCGGCGCTTCCTGGAAGACGGTGACGAGGTGGCGCTGACCGCCCGCTTCGGCCAGGCCGGATTCGGCCCCTGCGTCGGGCAGGTCGTGGGATGAGCGTCGCGAGGGTCGGACAGGCGGGGGAAACACAGCCATGGCGATGATCGCGTTCATTGGGCTGGGCAACATGGGCGCGCCCATGGCGGCGAACCTGCTGCGGGCCGGGCACAGCATCCGCGGCTACGACCTGTCGCCCACGGCGGCGGCGGCCGCCACCGACCTCGGGCTCGACCTGGCAGCCTCGGCGGAGGAAGCGGTCGCCGCGGCGGAGATCGTCATCACCATGCTGCCCGCGGGCAAGCACGTGGCGGCCTGCTATGCCGACATCCTCCCCGCCGCCCGGCCGGACACGCTGTTCATCGACTGCTCCACCATTGACGTGGCCGCCGCCCAGGCCGCGCACGGGGCTGCCGGGGCCGCCGGCATGGCGAGCGTGGACGCCCCGGTGTCCGGCGGGGTGGGCGGGGCGCAGGCCGGCACGCTGACCTTCATGGCCGGCGGCACGGACGCCGCCTTCGCGCGAGCGGAACCGATCCTCGCGGCCATGGGCAAGCGCATCGTGCGCTGCGGCGAAGGGGGCGCCGGGCAAGCGGCCAAGGTCTGCAACAACATGATCCTCGGCATCTCCATGATCGCGGTGTCGGAAGCGTTCGTGCTGGCCGAGCGGCTCGGCCTGTCGCACCAGGCGCTGTTCGACGTTGCCAGCACCGCGTCCGGGCAATGCTGGGCGCTCACCAGCTACTGCCCGGTGCCGGGGCCGGTGCCGGCATCGCCCGCCAACCGGGACTACCTGCCGGGCTTCGCGGCCGGGCTGATGCTGAAGGATCTGGCGCTTGCCCAGGAGGCTGCGGCCGCGACGGGGGCGAAAACCGCCTTGGGGGCGCATGCGCTGGAACTCTACGAACGCTTCGCGGAGCACCATGCCGGGCAGGATTTCTCGGCCATCATCCAGGCGGTGCGGGCCGGCTCGGCAAACCAGTGACAGGAGGGAACGCGGTGAAGCTATACGATTCCGTCGGACCGAACCCGCAGATGGTCCGCATCGTGCTGGCGGAAAAAGGCGTGCAGGTCAACAAGCAGCGGGTGAACCTGCGCGACGGCGAGAACCGGCAGGAACCCTACCTGAAGATCAACCCGATGGGGCAACTGCCGGCGCTGGAACTGGAGGACGGCACCGTGTTGGCCGAGATCACCGCCATCGCGGAGTACCTCGACGAGATGTTCCCCACTCCGCCACTGGTCGGCACCGACCCGGTGCAACGGGCGCAGACCCGGATGTGGATGCGCCGCCTGGACCTCAACATCGCGGAACCGATGACGGCCGGGTATCAGTATGGCGAGGGTCTGTCGATGTTCGAAAGCCGCGTGCCCTGCATCCCCGAGGCATCAGCAGGGCTGAAGGCCCGCGCCCGGCATTGGCTCGGCTGGCTGGACGGGCAAATGGCCAGGCGGGACTACATCGTCGGGGAGCGGTTCACGCTGGCCGACATCATGTTGTTCTGCTTTGTCGGCTTCGGCAGCAAGGTCGGCCAGCCGCTTGACCCGGCGTGGCGGTCGCTGGCCGAGTGGTATGCGCGGATCGGCGAACGCCCCAGCGCCAAGGCCTGAAACCGGCACGGCGCCCGCCCACGCCGCCCGGCGGTCAGCGATGGCTGTTCGGGGCCAAATCCCACACTGGGCGCTCGACGGTGAACTGCGCCTGGGCGCGGGATATGCCGATGTCGCTCAGTGCCCGGTCATCCAATTGGCTGAGCATGCGCCGCGTGGCCGCGTCCCGCCAAACCGCGGCGATGCGGTGCCACAACCCAGGCCAGGTGGGGCGGGCGGGGCTGAAGGGCAGCTTGACGACGGTCTGCGACATGGGTGCCTCCTGTAATCGCTCCCGGACGATGCCTGGCCGCATCAGATTAGAAAAACGAATTGTCATGATGCCGCCCATCAGCGATGTTGATGGGCATGAGCAGCCTTCCCACCATCGACCCCGCGCTGCTGCGGGCCTTCGCCTTTATCGCCGAGGAAGGCAGTTTCACCCGCGCCGCTGAACGCGTCGGGCGTACCCAGTCCGCCGTGTCGATGCAGGTGCAGCGGCTTGAGTCGTTGCTGGGCCAAAGCCTTCTGCTGCGGGGCAAGGGCGGGCAGGTGCACCTCACCAGCCATGGCCGCTATCTGCTGGAGCGGTCGCGCGATCTGCTGGCGCTCCACGACGAGATTTGGGGCGCGTTCCACTCCCCCGCCGTGCAGGGCACGGTGCGGCTTGGCACGCCGGACGACTACGCCCTGCGCTACCTCCCCGCCGTGCTGCGCCGATTTGCCTTGTCGCACCCGGCCGTGGATGTGGAGGTGATGTGCGCCCCGTCCTACACCGTCGTGGACTACCTCAAGGAAGGCGAGCTGGACCTGGCGCTCTGCTCGGACGGTCACGCGCCGAAGGGATGGGACGCCGTCCAATTGTGGGAAGGGCCGCTACGGTGGATCACCTCCGCGCGCCAGGCGCCGCACCGCATGGATCCGCTGCCCTTGGCCCTGGCGATGGAAAGCCACGGCTGCACGTGGCGGCGGGCCGTGCTGGGCGCCCTGGAGGGAGCGGGGCGGCGGTATCGCGTCGCCTACACCTCCGCCTCGTTGACCGGGACGCATGCGCCGGTCATGGCGGGGCTGGCGGTGACCGTCTCTAACGTGACCTGGGTGCCGGACGGGCTGCGTCTGTTGCCGCCGGGCGAACTGCCGCCGCTGCCGAACTCCGCCATCCACCTGCTGAAGGGGCGCAAGCCGACGCAGCCGGTGACGGACGTGCTGGCGGACCACATCGCCGCCACCTTCGAGGAAGAGATGAGTCGGCCGAGCGAGGCCGCGTGATCAGCGCTGGCTGCGCGGGTCGAAGGCGTGTTGCAGGCCATCGCCCAGGAAGTTCACCGCGATCACCGTGATGAAGATCAGGAGGCCCGGGTAGATCGCCAAGGCCGGCGCCGTGGTGACCAGTTCCTGCGCGTTGTTCAGCATGTTCCCCCAGGACGGCGTCGGCACCACGATGCCGAAGCCGAGAAAGCTCAGCACGCTTTCGAACAGGATCACGCGGCCCACCGTCAGCGTCACCGCCACGATCAGCGGCGTCGCCACGTTCGGCAGGATGTGCGCGCCCATCACGTACGGGGCGCCGCCGCCACTGGCCCGGGCGGAGCGGACGTAGTCCCGCTCGCGCAGCGCCAGCGTCGCCGCCCGGGTCAGCCGGGCGATGCTGGTCCAGTCCACCAGGGCGATGATGATCACCACCCGCCAGAACCCGGCCGCGCTCGAATGCGCGAACTCGGGGGAAAAGCCGAGCTTGGTCAGGTCCAGCGCGCCCAGCACGATCAGCAGCGGCAACAACGGCAACGCGATCACCCCGTCGGTGAAGCGCATCAGCACCGAGTCGATGCGGCCGCCGAAATACCCGGCGATCACGCCCAGGGTCAGCCCGATGACGCTGCCCACGCCGGTGGCGAGCAGCCCCACCAGCAAGGAGATCTGCCCGCCGAGCATCAGCCGCACCAGTTCGTCCCGGCCGGCATCGTCCGTGCCGAGCGGGTGCTGCGCCGAGGGCGGGCCGTATTGCGACAGCAGGTCCGTCTCGTACGGGTCGACGCCCAGCCAATGCGCCACCGGACCGGCGGCCAGCACGAACAGGAGCAGCAGGAACAGGATGACCAGGCTGATCATGCCGGTGCGGTGCCGGCGGAAGCGGCGCCAGCGCAGCGTCCACGGGGACACCGCCCGTTCCGTCACGGTGGCGCTCATAGGCTGATCCGCGGGTCGAGCCAGCCATAGGCGAGGTCGGCCGCGAGGTTGCTCAGCAGCGTCACCAGCGTGGCGAACAGCAGGCCGGTCAGCGCCAGGTTGAAGTCGTTGCCGAGGATGGCGTCGTAGATCATCTTGCCCATGCCGGGCTGGGCGAACATCGTTTCGGTGATCAGCGCCCCGCTGAACAGGCTGCCGAAGCTCAGCGCCATAACCGTCACCACCGGGATCATGGCGTTGCGCAGCGCGTGCACCATCACGATGCGCCCTTCCCCGGCCCCCTTGGCGCGGGCGGTGCGGACATGGTCCATGCGCATGGTCTCGATCATGGCAGCGCGGACGAAGCGGGTGAACTGCCCGGCGCTGGCCAGCGCCAGCGTGATCACCGGCATGACCAAGTGGCGGAAGTGGTCGCCGAAGCTGCCGTTGCCTACCGTGCTGATGCCGCTGGCGGGAAACCAGTGCAGTTGTACGGCGAACACCAGGATCATCACCAGCGCCAGCCAGAACACCGGCACGGAGATCCCGGCGAAGGCGAACAGGCTGACGATGCCATCCACGACGCCGCCGGGCCGCAACGCCGCCACCACGCCGAGCACGAAGGCCAGCACCACCGACAGCACGAAGGACGCCAGCATCAATTGGCAGGTCTGCAGCAGCGCCGGGGCGAGCACCTCCATCACCGGCTGCGAATGGGTGCGGGAAAAGCCGAAATCGCCTTGCAGCGCCGCCACCAGCCAGTGCCAGTAGCGCAGCATGATCGGCTGATCCAAGCCATAGATCGCCCGCAGATGCGCCACCACGTCCGGCGTAGCGCCCGGGTTGGACGCGATCATCACGTCGATCGGGTCGCCGGGCATCAGGCCGATCAGGCTGTAGATGACGAACGACATCACCAGCAGCACCAGCAACGCCTGGCCGACGCGGCGGAGGATGAAGCGGGTCATGGATGACCATCCCACCGGTCAAGAACCCTCTCCCGCTGGCAGGAGAGGGCAGGGTGAGGGTGGCCGACAAGCAGAGCCGAGGCGTCCCACGTGAAGGCGACGCCACCCTCACCCCGACCCTCTCCCGCCAGCGGGCGAGGGAGAATGTCGCGGGAACCAGGTCGCTGCACCACGATCATTCCTTGAAGTGACAGGCCGCGCGCTGCGCCGGCCGGCCGGGGGAGGCTTCCAACTGCGGCGGCACCGTCCGGCACACCGCCTGCACCTTCGGGCAGCGCGGGTGGAACACGCATCCCGGCGGCGGGTTGAGCGGGCTGGGCATCTCCCCGCGGATCGCCACGCCGCGGCTGCGACGCTTGCCGATGCGCGGCACCGCCTGCAACAGCGCCTGCGTGTAGGGATGGGACGGCGTGTCGAACAGCTCGGCCCGCGGCGCTACCTCAACCAGCCGGCCGAGATACAGCACCGCCACCCGATCGGCGAGGTGGTTCACCACCGCTAGGTCGTGGCTGATGAACAGATAGGCCAGTCCGGCGCCGCGTTGCACTGCTGCCTGTTGCAACGCCCGCAACAGGTTCAGCACCTGGCTTTGGATCGACACGTCCAGCGCGGACAGCGGCTCGTCCGCGACGATCAGCGTCGGTGCAGGAGCCAGAGCGCGGGCAATGGCAATGCGCTGGCGCTGCCCGCCGGAAAACTCGTGCGGATAGCGGTTCAGCGCATCCAGCGGCAGCCCCACCTGCCCCACCAGCTCGGCCGCGCGCGCTTGCCGCTCCGCCGGCGTGCCGATGCCGCCGATGCGCAGCGGCTCCGCGATGATGGTGGACACCGGCATGCGCGGGTCCAACGCGCCGAACGGGTCCTGGAACACGATCTGGATGGCCTTATGGGTTTCCCGGCGCACCGCCCGGTCGATCGGCTTGCCGCGGAAGCGCATGGTCCCCCCGCTCGGCGCCTGCAGCCCGGCCACGACGTTGCCCAGCGTGCTCTTGCCGCTGCCGCTTTCCCCCACCAGCGCCAGCGTCTCGCCTTCCGCGATGTCGAGCGACACGTTTTCCACCGCGCGCAACGTGCGGCGGTTAACGGTGAAATGGACCTGGATGTTCTCCAGTTGGACAAGCGGGATCACTGGTGCGCGGCAGCCGCCTCGAGGGGAAAATCCTCGGGATGGGCCGATAACCACAGCGCATCCGCGTCGAACTCCAACTCATCCGGCCAGGCAAGCACGTGCCCCTCGTCCAGCACCCTCACCTGGTCGAAGAAGCTGGGATCGTCGAAAGCGGCGAACGCCTCCCGGCCGACGAACGAGGTGAAATCGGCGCAGGTGACGCTGCCATCCTGCCACGCCAGGCGAACCGTATGCGTCGCCGCATCCGGCACTGCGCTCACGATCAGGTTCTGCATCAAACCTCGCATCACACCTCGCCTAGAAATTGGCCAAGCCGGGCACGCTGCCAGGCTTGAAGCAGGGCGGCTTGATTGTTCCTGGTCCACTCGCCGACCCGCCGCATCACGGAGATCGGCAAGCTGCCGGCGATCACCCGGCCGTCTTCGATCGTCATGATAGCGCGGTCGCCGCCGTGCTGGACATGGAAATGCGGCGGCGGATGGTCGTTGAAGAACATGCGGATGGCGATCCCGTCCAAATTCGCGATGATCGGAATCGCGCGGTCACTGCCGTGCCTTGAAGCATGCGGCCCAGTGGCCCGGGGCCAGTTCTTCCAGCGGCGGCTCCGCCCGGCGGCAGCTTGCGTCGCCGCGCGGGCAGCGGTCGGCGAAGCGGCAGCCGACGAAGCTGCTGTCCAGATTGGGCACGCCGCCGGGGATCACCGGCAACTCCTCGGCGCGATGCGCCGGGTCCGGCAGGGTGGCGATCAAGCCCACCGTGTAGGGGTGAAGCGGCTCGGCGAACAGCGTGTCGGCCGGCGCGCGCTCCACCACCCGCCCGGCATACATGACGATGATCTCGTGCGCGATCTCGCTGACCACGGCCAGGTTGTGGCTGATGAACTGGATCGCCATGCCGATCTCGTCCTGCAAGCCCAGCATCAGGTCGAGGATCTGCGCCTGGATCGTCACGTCCAGCGCCGTGGTCGGCTCGTCGGCGATCAGCAGCGCCGGGCGGCAGGCCAGCGCCATGGCGATCATCGCCCGCTGCCGCATCCCACCGGACAATTGGTGCGGATAGGCGGCGGCCCGCTCCTTGGGCGAGGTGATGCCGACATCGGCCAGGCTTTCCACCGCCCGCGCGCCGGCCTGCCGCCAGGACAGGCCCTGGTGCAGCACCATCACTTCGGCGATCTGCCGCCCCACCGTCATCACCGGGTTGAGCGCGGTCATCGGCTCCTGGAACACCATGGCCACGCGCTCGCCGCGCAGCTTGCGCCACATCGCGGCCGGCTGGCCCACCATCTCGCGCCCTTCCACCCGCACCGAGCCGCCCACACGGCCCGGCGACGGCACCAGACCCATCACCGCCAGCGCGGTCATCGACTTGCCGCAGCCGCTTTCCCCCACCACGCCCAACGTGCGCCCGGCCGGCACGTTGAACCCGACGCCCGCCACCACCTGGCGCAACCGGCCGCCGACCGGAAAGCCGACCGACAGGTTCTCCACGGCGAGGACGTCACTCATGCCAGTGCTCGGCCTGCAAGGTGGTGGGCTGGTTGTGCCCGGTCGGCGCCACCCCCTTCAGCCATGTCGGCCAGACGTGCGCTTCGGCGCCGAAGAACAGCGGTAACACCGGCAAACGGTCGGCGTAGATGCGCTGAATGTCGGCCCAGAGCGGCAACCGTTTAGCCGGAACCAGCTCGCGTTCCAGCGCGTCGATATCGGCATCCATCTGGGGGTCGCGGAAGTCGGTGTAGTTGGTGCCGCCCCAATTGTTCGCCGCCGCGGGAATTTGCCCGCTGGACAGGGTCTGCCGCGGCGAGCTTTCCACCGAGCTGAGCCAGCCGAACATCGCCATGCCGGTGAAGCTGCGATGCTTCAGCGTTTCACCGAACAGGGTGCGCGGCGGCTCGTTTTTGATCACAGTCTCCACGCCGATCGTGCGCCATTGGCTTTGCATCACCTGCTGAAGCAACTCCCGTGCCCGCACCCCGGTGCTGGTGCTGAACACCAGGCTCAGCCGCTGCCCGGCGGCGTTGCGGCGGATGCCGTCCTCCCCCGGCTGCCACCCTGCCTCCTCCAGCAGGGCACGGGCGCGGGCCGGGTCGTAGGGGTAGGTCGCCACACCGGTGGCGGTATATTCCGGCTCCTGCGGGTTGACGAAGCTGGCGGCGATGGGAACGCGGCCGCCCATCAGCTTGTCCACCATGCTTTGCCGGTCCAGCCCCATCAGCAGCGCTCGGCGGACCCGCACATCGGCCAGGATGGGATTATCCAGTTGCAGGTCGACATGGGTGTAGGCGAGGTTAGGCTTGAAGGCGTAGGTGAACCGGGCCGGATACTGGCTTTGCAACACCAGCACCTGGTCCAGCGTCAGCCCCACGCCCTCCCCCGGCACCATGTCGACGTCGCCCGACAGCAGATTGGCTTGCAAGGCGGCGGTGTTGCCGATGGTCTTGACCACGATGCGGTCGAAATACGGCCGGTTCCCGGTCCAATGCGCGTTGCGCTCCAGCACGATCTGGCTGCCTTGGTCATACCCCGTGATGCGGTATGGGCCGTTGTACAGCCCGGCGTTCGTGGGGTCGCGGTTGTAGACGCTGCGCTGCATGTATTCGCCCGGGGCGTGCGCGGCGTCGAACACCGGCTGCTCCAGATGGGCGGGCAGCAGCTCCTCCAACTCGTCGAACTGGTAGAACGGCTCGGTCAGGTGGACCACGGCGGTTTGCGGGTCCACCACATCCACCCGGCTCACGCGCTGCCATGTCTTTGTGTTGGCGAACCCGCTGGCCGGGTCACGCCCCACGCGGGCGGTGAAAGCCAGGTCCGCCGCGCCGAGCGGTGCGCCGTCCCCCCAGGTCAAGCCGGGCTTGAAGTGCCAGGTCACCGCCATGCCCGCGCCTTCCATGGCCACGCCGCCATTGGCCAGGCTGGGAAGTTCGGTGCACAGCAGGCAGCGAAGCGTGCGGTCCGGGTCGAACGCCGTCACCGGGCGGTCCGCGAACCCCAGGACGTAGAACTTCACCGCGTCCGGATCGATCGACGGGTGCAGGGTCGACGGGAACGACGAGACGCCGATCACCAGGGTGGTGTGCGGCTGCGCCGTGGCGGCGCTGCACAGCAACGCCAGCCACAACGCCGCCGCCCGGATCAAGCCGGGTGCCAGTTCTCGGCCCAATAGGAGCTGACGTCGCCCTGCCCGGTCGGCTCGTAGCCGCGCAGCCAGGTCGGGGAAACGTGCGGCTCCGCCCGGAAGAACAGCGGCAGCACGGGCACCTGGTCGGCATAGATCACCTGCATGTCGCCCCAGATCGCCTTCTGCTTGGCCGGGTCCAGCTCGCCTTCCGCCGCCGCGATGTCGGCGTCCATCTTCGGGTTGCTGAAGCCCGGATAGTTGGCCCCGCCGTAATTGTTGGCCGCGCTGGGGATCTGCGAGGTGCCCAGCGTGCGGAACGGCGTTTCCGTCACGTTGCTGCTCCAGCCATACATCTCCATGGCGGAATAGGTGCGGTGCTTCAGCGTGTCGCCGAACAGCGTGCGCGCCGGCTCGTTCTTCAGGTTCACCTCGATGCAGGCGTTCTTCCAGTTGGATTGCAGCACCTGCTCCTGCAACTCGCGCAGGCGGTTGCCCGCCGTGGTGCCGAGCTCGAAGGCAAGCCGGTCGCCGGCGGCGTTGCGGCAGATGCCGTCGGCGCCGGGCGTCCAGCCGGCCTCCTTCAGCAGCGCCTTGGCGCCGGCGGTGTCGTATTTCACGATCGGCACGGCCGCGTCGTAATTCGGGCTGAGCGGGTTGACCCAGGTTGCCGCCACCGGCTGCTTGCCCTGGAACAGCCGGTCCACCATGGTTTGCCGGTCCATCGCCATCAGCAGCGCCCGGCGCACCCGGACGTCGGCCAGCAGCGGGTTCTCCTTCTTCAGGTCGATGTGCTCGTAGGTCAGGCTCGGCTTGAACTCGTAGGTGAACTGGTCCGGGTGGGCCTTCTGCAGGGACAAGGCCTGGTCGATGGTCAGCCCGACGCCTTCGCCCGCCACCATGTCCACGTCACCGGACAGCAGATTGGCCTGCAACGCGGCCGTGTTCTCGATATGGCGCAGCACGATGCGCTTGAAGCCGGGCTTGGTGCCGTTCCAATGCGGGTTCGGCTCCAGCACGATCTGGTTGCCGCTGTCATAGGCGGTGATCATGTAGGGCCCGTCGTACAAGCCCGGGTTGATCGGCGCACGATTGTAGTTGGTGCCGTTGATGTAGGCGCCGGGGGCGTTGTCCTTGGCGACCACCGCGCCCTCGACATGCTCGGGCAGGATCTGGTCCCACTGGTTGTAGTCGGCGCGGACGCGGTCCAAGTGCAGCACCGCGGTCTGGTCGTCCACCACGTCGACGCTGGTGGCGCGGTTCCACGGGTTGTTGTTGGAAAAGCCGCTGGCCGGGTCGTTGCCCAGCTTCCAGGTGAAGGCGATGTCCTTGGCCGTGACCGGCTGGCCGTCGCCCCATTGCAGGCCCGGCTTCAGCTTGATGGTGACTGCCATGCCCTTCTTGCCGTCCGGACGGTCCTCCAGCTTGGCCAGGCCGTTATCCAGCGTGGGCAACTGGGTGCACAGCAGGCAGGAGTTGTGCCAATCCTTGTCGAACGCGGTGATCTGGCGGATCACGAAGCCCATGGCGTAACCGCGCACCACCTCCGGATCGATGTCGGGCTGGAGCGAGGATGGGAACTGCGCGATGCCGATGGTCAGCGTGTCGTGCTTGGGTTGGGCATGGGCCAGGCCGGTCGTGGCCAGCAGCAGGGCGAGTGCGCCGCGAAATTTCATCGTGTCACCGTGGTTGCGTTCGACGGATCAAAGCCACGCGCTGGCGCAGCGTCAATGCGGGAGAAGGCCTACGTTGGAGATCGGAGGCCGGCTTGGGGGCGGGAGCCGGCCCTCAGGCCCTCTGCATGTCGATCAGTTCCTTGATCCGGCTGGCCAGAGCCTCCATTGCGAACGGCTTGACCAGGACGTGCATGCCGGGGTCGAGGTGGCCGTGGCTCAGCACGGCGTTCTCGGCGTAGCCGGTGATGAACAGCACCTTGAGGCTGGGCCGGGCTGTCCGCGCCGCGTCTGCCACTTGCCGCCCGTTCATGCCGCCCGGCAGGCCCACGTCGGTCACCAGCAGGTCCAGTCGGACGTCGGACTGCAGCACCTTCAGCCCAGACGCACCGTCGGCCGCCTCGATCGCGGTATAGCCGAGGTCTTCCAGCACTTCCGTGACGAGCATCCGCACCGTTGGTTCGTCGTCCACCACCAGCACCGTCTGCCCATCCTTCGCTCGCGGCGCGTCCGCCAACTCGGAGCGTGCCTCAACCGTGTCCGCCGCGCCCAGGTGCCGGGGCAGATAAAGGCTGACCGTGGTGCCGTGCCCGACCTCGGAATGGATGCGGACCTGCCCGCCGGATTGTTTGGCGAAGCCGTAGATCATGGACAGGCCCAGGCCGGTTCCCATGCCGATCGGCTTGGTGGTGAAGAACGGGTCGAACGCCTTGGCGATCACGTCGGGCGGCATGCCGGTGCCGGTGTCGCTGACGCCAAGCGACACGTACTGGCCAGGCGGGAGGTCACGCGCGCGCGCCTGGCGTTCGTCGACCCAATGGTTGGCGGTCTCGATCGCGAGCTTGCCGCCGTCCGGCATGGCGTCGCGGGCGTTGATGCACAGGTTCAACAGTGCGTTCTCGAGCTGACCCGGGTCCACCAGCGTCGGCCACAGGTCGCCGCCCTCGACCAGCAACTCCACCGCGATTTCCGGCCCCACGGTGCGCCGGATCAGCTCCTCCATGCCTTCCACGAGGCGGTTCACGTCGGTCGCCCTGGGGTCGAGCGTTTGCCGGCGCGAAAAGGCGAGCAGCCGGTGCGTCAGCGCCGCCGCACGGTTGGCCGCACCCTGGGCGGCCTCGACGTAGCGATCCACGTCCTTGATCCGGCCCTGGCCGATCCGGGTCTTCAACAGCTCCAGGCTGCCGATCACACCAGTCAGCAGGTTGTTGAAGTCGTGGGCCAGCCCACCGGTGAGCTGGCCCACGGCTTCCATCTTCTGGCTTTGGCGCAACTGTTCCTCGGCGCGCATCAACTCGGCCGTGCGCTCGGACACGCGCTGTTCCAGCGTTTCGGTCAGGGCGCGGAGTTCGGCCGTGACGCGATCGCGCTCCGCTTCCACGGCACGCCGTTCCTCCACGTCGAGCAGCACGCCGGGAAAGCTTTGCGGCGTGCCGTCCGGGGCATAGTTGACCCGCCCGTTCGCCTCGATCCAATGGTAGCGGCCGTCCGCGCGGCGTATGCGGTACTGGTGCGCGTAGCTGCCGCCCTGCGCGATGGCCTCATTGATCGCCGTGGTCAGCCCCGCCCGATCGTCGGGGTGCACGGTCGCGACGATCCGGGCAAGCGGGATGCCCTCGCGGCCGAGCGACGGGTCGAGTTTGATGGCGCGGGCGAAGGCGTCGTCCACCGTAAAATGATCCGTCGGCAGGTCCCAGTGCCAGGTGCCAAGGATCGCGCCGGCTGCCAGCGCAAGCTGAACGCGTTCCACGTTGTCGCGTGCGAGCGCCTCGCTGGCGCGTAGCCGATCCTCAGCGGTGCGCCTCGCGGTGCTGTCGGTGAAGATGATCGCGATCTGCCGCTCGGCGGGGTCGCCGATGCGCACGGCGAGGACGTCGAACCAGCGCTTGAACGCCTCGGCGTAGCTCTCGAAGTCTGCCGGCTCGCCGGTCTTGGCGACGTGCCCGTAGGTATCGAACCAGAACTGCTCCAGGTCCGGGGCGAACTCCGTGACCCACTTGCCGCGCAGGTTGACGCCGGCCTGACGCTCGAAGGCGGGGTTGGCCTCGACAAAGCGGTAGTCCACCGGCCGGTCATCGACGTCGAACCTGACCTGCACGATCGCGAACGCTGCTTCGATGGTGTCGAGGATGGTCCGGAAACGCTCTTCGCTGGTTCGCAACGCCACCTCGGCCGCGTGCATGGCCGTGATGTCGCGCGACACCGCCAGCAACCGCTCCGGCCGGCCATCAGCGCCGAAGATCGGCGTGACCTGCACGTCCCACCACCGCGGCGTGCCGGCCATGGTGTCGGCCACGCCGCGGAAGTGCCCGGAGCGCCCCGCCCGCGCGGCGGCCACGGCGTCCTTGGCATCCTGGTTGCCCTGGTCCCGCCAGAAGTCCGGCCAGGGACAGCCGCGGATGGCGTTGAAGTCGTCCACCTCCATGACGCGCTGCCCGCCCTCGTTCATGAAGCTGAGCCGGGCATCGAGGTCGAGCACCTTGATGCAGTCGCCGGAGGAGGCCAGGACGCTACGCAGGAACTCGGCATCGGCCCGGTGCCGCTCGGCGGTCTGGTGCTGCTCGGTGCGGTCGCGCAGGACCTTGATGAAGCCCTGGACGGTGCCGGCCGCGTTGCGGAGCGGCATCATCTCGCCGTTGGCCCAGAAGCGGGTGCCGTCCTTGCGCTGGTGCCACCGCTCATCGATCCCATGCCCTTCGCGGAGGGCGGCACCCATCTCAGCCTCGGGCACCCCGGCCGCACGGTCCTCCTCCGTAAAGAACAGGCTGGCCGAACGGCCTCGGATTTCCGCCTCGGTCCAGCCCAGGATGCGGCGGGCGCCCTCGTTCCATTGCAGTATCAGGCCATTAAGGTCGAGCGCGATGACGGCATACTCCACCGCGCTGTCCAGGATCATGCGATGCCGGTCGGCACCCATCTGCACCCGCTGCTCGGCGGCCGCGAGCTGCCGCCACAGTTGTTCGACCTCGGCCTGCGGGGAAGCCTCCGCGGTTAAGCGGGGCGTCGCATCAGCGCTCATCGGGCGTCCCTGCGGTCCTGGCCTTGCACTTGGTTCGGCAGTTCGGGCGCGGCTGGGCCTTTTCCTCCAGCAAACGAAGGCTCATGCGGATCACTTGGCTGGCCGAGCTGTAGCGGCCGGGCTCGACCTTGGCGGCCACGAAAGCCGCGAGTTCGGCGGTCAAGGAGACATTAAGGGCAACGCGCTCCAGCATGGACGCCATCTCTCACATCGGCCGCAAGAGTGCCAGTCTGTCGCATGGGCTTAAACGTCAAGGCCACCTTGATGGTTCTGCTTCGGGTCGGGACCTACCTTTTCAGCCCTACGTCGCCCTTGCTCCAGCGTGCCGGCTGACGTGGAATAGGGTATGGCAGACCTCCTGGATGACCTCCTCGGCCCTCGCGCTGCCGCGTTGCGCGCCGCACGGCCGGATCTCAAGCGCTACACCCAAGGCAGTTATGACGTCATCGTGGCACCGGCGCATCCGGAGGGGCTGACCGCGTCGGAGCGTGCGCAAGCCGCCTGCCGCACGGCCGAGCTATCCGGCCATGCCGCCCTGGCCGCGCATTACCGCAGCCTGCCCAGCACGCCCGGCCCGCGCGATGCGGCCATCCTGCGCCATGCCGAACTGCTGGCGACCAGCCCGGGCAAGGCGACGCGGGATGACGTCGCAGCGCTGACCGCGGCCGGACTGTCGCCGATGGAAATCGTCACCCTGTCGCAAATCGTCGCCTTCGTCGCCTTTCAGGTGCGCGTGGCCGCCGGACTGGCGCTGCTGGACCAGCCGGCATGAGCCGCTTCACGCTGCAACCGGTGGAATGGTCCGCCTGGCTGCCGACCGTGGACGCCGCCACCGCATCGCCTGCCCAACTCGCCGCACTGGACAAGAGCCCGGCGCAGGCGCGGACGTCGCCCTATTTCCTGACCCTGGCGCACGACGTGGCAGCGCTGAACCAGCGCTCCCCGCTGTTCAACGCGGTGATGTACGCGCCGCGCGGGCTGCGCCGGGCGGACCGCGAGTTGGCGACGGTGGTCGTGTCCATCGTCAACGGCTGCATTTACTGCGCCAGCGTGCACGCCCGGCGCTTCGCCGAGTTGACCAAGCAGCCGAATGTCATCCAGCGCCTGTACGACGAGGGCCTGGACACGCCGTTGGAGCCGCGCCTGCGGGCAATCGTGGATTTCGCCGCCAAGCTCACCCGGACGCCCGACGCCATGGTGGCGGCCGATCTGGCACCGTTGCGCGCCGTCGGGTTGGATGACGCCGAAATCCACGACCTGATCCACGCCGTCGCCATGTTCGCCAACGCCAACCGGCTGATGCAAACGCTGGGTGAGCCGGTCCTGGACGGCGGCGGCTGAGCTAGCGTCCCGAGCGAAGGAAGACCGCACCGTGACCCACATGCCCGGCCTGCTGGCGCCTACCCCGCGTCAGTCGGAGATCATGGCAATGGCCGCCGGCCTTGCCGACCGCTTCAGCCCGCGCGCCGCGGCTGGCGGCTTCCCGCACGAGAACTATGCGGATTTGCACGAAGCCGGTTACGACCGACTGATCATCCCCGCCAGCTTCGGCGGCGGCGGCGCGGACGTGTTCGAGATGGTGCTGGCGCAGGAGGTTTTGGCGCGCGGCGATGCCTCCACCGCGCTGGTCACCGGCATGCTGATCAGCGTGCTGGGCCGCGCTCTCGAAAGCCGGAGCTGGCCGGCAGACGTGCTGGAAGCGATCGCCCACCGGGTGGTGGCGGAAGGCGGCATGGTGAACAACTGCGTCACCGAGCCGGAACTCGGCTCGATCTCGCGCGGCGGCGTGCCGTCCATGCGGGCGGAGCGCGTGCCGGGCGGCTGGCGGCTCCACGGCCACAAGATCTTCGTCACCGGCGCGCCCGCGCTGAAATGGCTGGTCACCGCCACGATGCTGCCGCCGGACGCCGATGCGCCGGAGGGCACGCTGTGCAGCGCCATCGTGGAAGGCGGCTCACCCGGGCTGCGCATCGTCGACACCTGGGAGGGCAGCCTCAGCCTGCGCGGCTGCGGCAACGGGGACGTGTTCTACGACGGCGTGTTCGTGCCGGACGACCGCATCGTGGAACGGGTGGTAATCGGCGGCGGCGACCGAAAGAAGCCGGGCAGCAATGGTTGGGCCTTGCCCATCGCGGCGGTGTACCTGGGCGTCGGCCAGGCGGCGTTGGACGCGGCCTGCGCCTATGCGCGGGAGCGCGTGCCGCCCTCCCTGGGCCGGCCGATCGCGGAGCAGCCGCACATCATCCAATGGATCGGCGAGATGGAATCCGTGCTGTCAGCCGCCCGCGCCGTGCTGCACGAAACCGCCCGAGCCTGGGTTGACCACCCGGCGCTGCGCGGCTCGCTGGGCCCGCGGATCGGCATGGCGAAGTACCTCTGCACCAACGCTGCGTGTGAAGCCACGGAGAAGGCGCTGCGCGTGGCGGGCGGGTTCAGCCTGACGAAGGGGTTGCCGCTGGAACGGTACTTCCGTGATGCCCGCGCCGGCTTGTTCCAGCCACCGCAGGATGATCTGGCGCTGGGCCAGATCGGGCGGGCCGCCCTGGCACGCGGGGCTGGCTGATCGACAGGACCCCTTCCCTTAGGGTTAGGGGATCGCAAGTGGCGTGTCTCCCTTTCCCGCCGGCGGGAGAGGGCTTCAAGCGAACTGCGGCCAAATGCGACTTGCCTACCCAGCAAGGGTGAGCGCAGCCTAGTCAGGCCGTCTCGCTGAACAACTCGCGGCCGATCAGCATGCGGCGGATTTCGCTGGTGCCGGCGCCGATCTCATACAGCTTCGCGTCGCGTAGCAGCCGGCCGGTCGGGTAATCGTTGATGTAACCGTTGCCACCCAGCGCCTGGATCGCTTCCAGTGCCATCCAGGTCGCCTTTTCCGACGCGAACAGGATGGCGCCGGCGGCGTCCTTGCGCGTGGTCTGGCCGCGGTCGCAGGCGCGAGCCACCGCATACACGTAGGCGCGGCTGGCGTTCATCGTCGTATACATGTCGGCGATCTTGCCCTGCATGAGCTGGAACTCGCCGATTGCCTGACCGAACTGCTTGCGCTCGTGCACGTAGGGCAGCACCACGTCCAGGCACGCCTGCATGATGCCGATCGGGCCGGCCGACAGCACCGCCCGCTCGTAGTCCAGCCCGCTCATCAGCACGTTCACGCCGCGGCCGAGCGTGCCGAGCACGTTCTCCTCCGGCACCTCGCACTCCTCGAACACCAGTTCGCAGGTGTTGGAGCCGCGCATCCCCAGCTTGTCGAGCTTCTGCGCGGTGCTGAACCCGGCAAAGCCCTTCTCGATCAGGAAGGCGGTGATGCCGCGCGGGCCGGCGGCCGGGTCGGTCTTGGCATACACCACCAGCGTGTCCGCGTTCGGCCCGTTGGTGATCCACATCTTGGAGCCGTTCAGCACCCAGCGATCGCCGCGCTTGTCTGCCCGGGTGCGCATGCCCACCACGTCGGACCCGGCGCCGGGCTCGCTCATGGCCAGCGCGCCGACATGCTCGCCGCTGATCAACCGCGGCAGATAGCGGCGCTTCTGTTCGTCATTGCCGTTGCGGGCGATCTGGTTGACGCAAAGGTTGCTGTGCGCGCCGTAGGACAGGCCGACGGACGCGGAAGCGCGGCTGATCTCCTCCATGGCGACGCAGTGTTCCAGGTAGCCCATGCCCGCGCCGCCGTACTCCTCCGGGGCGGTGATGCCCAGCACGCCCAGCGCGCCGAACTTGCGCCACAGATCGGCGGGGAACTCGTTCTCGACGTCGATGGCGGCGGCGCGGGGCGCGATCTCGTCGGCGGCGAAGCTCGCCACCTGGTCGCGCAGGGCGTCGACGGTTTCACCCAGATCGAAATCCAGCCCGCGAAAGCTGTTCAGCATGGTTCGTGTCCTCCCCGGAGCCTAGCCGTCCAGCAGCGCCAACGCCGCCGCCGGCTCCACCCGGCCATCATATAGCGCCCGGCCGACGATCACGCCCTGGATATTGGCATGGCCGAGCCCGCGCAGGGCCTGCAAATCCGTCAGGCTGCCGACGCCGCCGCTGGCGATCACCGGAATGGCGCTGGCGGTGGCGAGGCTGGCGGTCTGGTCGAGGTTCAGGCCGCCCAGCATGCCGTCACGGCCGATATCGGTGTAGATGATGGCGGCGACCCCCGCATCGGCAAAGCGGGCGGCAAGATCAGGCGCGGCAAGCGTGGAGGTCGCGGCCCAGCCATCCGTCGCCACGAATCCGTCGCGCGCGTCGATGCCCACGGCGATCTGGCCGGGGAAAAGCCGGCAAGCGTCGCGCACCAGCGCCGGGTCGCGCACGGCGGCGCTGCCCAGGATCACCCGGCGGACGCCTGCTGCCAGCCAGCGCTCCACCCCGGCCAGGTCGCGGATACCGCCGCCCAGTTGCACCGGCACACGCGCGGCACCGAGGATGGCGGCAACCGCGTCGGCGTTCACGGCGCGGCCGGCAAAGGCGCCGTTCAGGTCTACGACGTGCAGCCAGCGGCAGCCTGCGTCCTGCCAAGCCCGCGCCTGGGCAGCCGGATCGTCGGAATACACCGTCGCCTCATCCATGGCGCCGCGGCGCAGGCGCACGCAGGCGCCATCCTTCAGGTCGATGGCGGGGTAAAGCGTCAGAGGCATGGGGTGGCACCCTCACGCGCCAAATCTCCCTCTCCCGCTGGCGGGAGAGGGTTGGGGTGAGGGTGGCGCCGCCCGTTTGGACTCCAGCTTCCGCAGCCGATTGCCGCCTGGTCGGCCACCCTCACCCTGCCCTCTCCCGCCAGCGGGAGAGGGATCGCAGGCGCCACCGTGCCAAATGTGACCGTCCAACTCCGGCAGGTCATCCCCGCTGCATCTCCGCCAGCATCTCCTCGACCATGTGGAAGGCCGTGTTGGCGGCGGGAACGCCGGCGTAGATGGCGGATTGGATCAGCACCTCGCGGATCTCGTCCTCGCTCAGCCCCTTCTGCTCCAGCGCGGCGCGGGTGTGCAGGCGGAACTCCTCCCAGCGGCCGAGCGCGATCGTGATGGCCAGCACGATAATGCGGCGCGTGCGGTGGTCCAGCCCGGGGCGGCCCCATACCTCGCTCCACGCGAACCGGGTGATGAACTGCTGGAACTCCCACGCGAAGCCGCCTTGCTTCGCCAGCGCGCGGTCCACCCAGGCATCGCCGAGCACGGCGCGGCGATTGCCGATGCCGAGGTCGAACAGCGCCGCCCGGCCCGCTTCCGCGGCATCCCCGACCTCGGGCGCCAGGAAATCGGCGAGCAGTGCAGCCAAGGCGTCCGGGCGCTCCAACGGGGAAATGTGTCCGGTGGGCAGGCTGACCAGCTTGGCGCCCGGGATCGCCGCGGCGATCGGCTCGCCGCCCGTGGCGGGCGGGGTCGCCTCATCCAACGAGCCGACTACAACCAAGGTGGGCAAGGTGATGCCGGGCAAGGCGTCCTTCACGGCCAGCGCCGCGATCGCCATGCAGCAGGCGGCGTAGCCCTGCGGGTCCTGCGCCTGCATGATCGCGCGGGCGGTGGCTAGGTACGGAGGGTTGGCGGCGCGCACGGCGGCGGGGAACCAGCGGGCCAGGATGCCGTCCATCAGCGGCGCCATGCCGCCGGCCCGCACCGCGGCCGCGCGATCCAGCCACATCTGCGATGGGACCTCGGCGGCGCTGTTGCAGATGGCGATGGCCGTCAGCCGGGCCGGCGCCGTGGCAGTCATCTGCATCGCCGTCATGCCGCCCATCGACACGCCGGCCACCGCCGCACTCGCCGCCCCGGCCGCGTCCAGCACCGCGAACGCATCCGCCGCCAGGTCCGCGATGGTGTAGTCGCCCGGCGGGGCGTCGGACGCGCCGTGCCCGCGCGTGTCCATGCGCAGCAGGCGGAACCGGCCGGACAGCGCCCGCACCACCCCGTCCCATAGCGCGTGGTCGGTACCCAGCGAGTTCAACAGCAGCAGAGCCGGCCGATCCGGGTGACCGTCCATGCGCCAAAACAAACGCACGCCCTCACGGGTGACGAACGGCATCAGAACCCTCCAAACCAGCCGCTGGAGCGGCTGCCAAGAACTGCCAAGCGGATAAAGGGGCTTCGCCCCTCGCCCCACCAAAGGACAGTCGTCCTCTGGACACCTGCATGAAAGGGGTGAAGGGGATGACTATCCCCTTCCGGGTGCAGGGCAGAGCCCTGCGATGGCGTGCCGCATCCCCGCTAGCGCCCGTCGCGCAGCTTCTTGCAGTAGAACAGCCCGCGGATGACCTTGCCGCCCACCCTGGCATAGGCCGGATGCTCGCCCCAGCGTTGATAGCCGGAGCCCTCGTAGAGCTTGATCGCAGCGTCCTGGGTTTCCCGCACGTCCAGGTTCAGCATCTGGTAGCCCATGGCGCGGGCGGCGTCCTCCACCCGGCGGGTGATCAGCCGGGCCAGCCCGTGGCCCCGCGCATACGGTGCCACGAAGCTGTGCATCAGCGAGGCGGCGAACGCCTGCGCCTCGTTGTTGCGCGGCGGGCGGACGAGTTGCGCGCTGCCGACGATGATCCCGTCGATCCGCCCGACGAACAACTCGCGCTCCGGCACCAGCAGGATGCCGCGGAAATAGCTTTCCAACGCGGAGCGCCCCGGCGGTTCGACCCAGCCGAAGCCGCCGCCGTCGATGATCGCGGCGTCCGCGGCCTCGCACAGCGCCTGCAGGTCGTCATCGGCCAGTGCGTCGGCCCGGTCCACCGCCAAGGCGGGGGCGAGCGGCGTGGCCAGCGTGTCGGACTCGCTCATGGCCGCCATTGGAGGAAGTTGGCGAGGATGCGCAGCCCGGTCGCCTGGCTTTTCTCCACGTGGAACTGGGTGCCGGCGCGGTTGCCCACCGCCACCATGGCCGGTACCGGGCCGCCATACTCGGTGGTGGCCAGCACGTCCGCCGGGCGGGCGCCGCGCAGGGCGTAGCTGTGCACGAAATACACGTCCTCCCCTGGCGCCAACCCAGCCAGCAGGGGATGGCTGCCCGGCACGAAATCCAGCGCGTTCCAACCCATCTGCGGCAGGCGCAGCTCGGCGGCCGCCATCTCCGCCACGTCCCCGGCGACCCAGCCGAAGCCCGGTGTGACCGTGTGTTCCAGCCCACGCTCCGCCATCAACTGCATGCCGACGCAGATGCCCAGGAATGGCCGCCCGGCCTCCACCGAGCGGTCGATCGCATCGCGCATGCCGGGCACCGCGGCCAACCCCGCCGCGCAATCGGCGAACGCCCCCTGCCCCGGCAGCACCACCCGGTCGGCGGCGGCGACCACCGCCGGGTCGTCGGTGATGCTGACGTCCGCGGCAATCTCAGCATTGTCGGCGGCGCGCGACAGGGCACGGGCGGCGGAAGTCAAGTTACCGCTGCCGTAATCCACCACCGCCACCCGCATCACAGCGCCCGCTCCATCAGGTGGGTCCGGTGCGACAGCAGGCGAAACAGCGCCTCGTCCTCCGAGCGCCCGGCCACCACGTGGGCGAGGTCGAACCGTTGCAGCCGCAACTGCCAGCGCCGCCCGTCCTGCCCCGCCAACCCGCACAACAGCAGGACGCCAAACGCCACCAGCGGCCGCAGCACGGGGGGCGGCGCGGTGCAGGCGAGGAACAAAGCGGCCAACACCAGCACCGCGGCGATCCACGCGCCGTGCCGCAGCAACCAAAGCGGCCCGAAGAACAGCGCGCCCCAGGAAAATGCTTCCGGCACCAGCACGAGCCGCTTGCGGCGATGCAGGTGGGCGGTGAAGGTCTTCACAGCGCCCCCTTGGTGGACGGAATGGCCTCGGCGGCCCGCGGGTCCTGCTCCGATGCCATGCGCGCCGCGCGCGCCAGCGCCTTGAAGCAGCCTTCAGCGATGTGGTGGGCGTTGCGCCCGGCCTTGGCGTGGACGTGCAGCGTGACCAGGGCGTTGTGGGCAAAGGCGCGAAAGAATTCCTCGAACAGCTCGGTGTCCATGGTGCCGATGGTGGGAACGTTGAACCCGACGGACCAGACCAGCAGCGGCCGGCCGGAGATGTCGATCGCCGCCTCCACCAGCGCCTCGTCCATCGGCACCACGGCGTGGCCGTAGCGGCGGATGCCGCGCTTGTCGCCGATCGCCTGCGCGAAGGCCTGGCCCAGCACGATGCCGACATCCTCGACGGTGTGGTGGTCGTCGATATGCAGGTCGCCGGTCGCCCGCACCGCCAGGTCGAACAAGGCATGCCGGGCCAGCGCCGTCAGCATGTGGTCCAGGAAGCCCACCCCGGTGGACACGTCGGACGCGCCCGAGCCGTCCAGGCCCAACGTGAGCTGGATGTCGGTTTCCGTGGTGGTGCGGGAAATGGCGGCGTTGCGGGACATGCCCCTGGATAGCGCAGTTCCGCGGTGTTGTCCCCCCGGCGCGGAAAACCAGATGGGTCCGGATGCGTCTCGACCGCGAAGCACAGGAGAGCAGCATGACCGACCCCGCCCCGCCGCAGGCGCCGAAACCACCCCCTTCCCCCGCCAAGCCGGCCACCCAGCCCGACAAGGGCCCGAAGCAAACCAATGCGGGGGAGCGGTCCTGATGGCGGACATCGAAGCACTGGCCCGCAAGCACGGGGTGAGCCGGGGCGCCGTGGAAGCGTTGCAGGACGCGCTGCGCCGCGGCGGCGGCCGGCAGGCGCAGTTCAGCCACGCGGATCTGGGTGGCATGGGGCAATGGTCGGCCGGTGGCATGACCCAGGTCGGCGACATGTTCAACACCGCGTTGAAAGACAAGGTGAGCGCACTGTGCGCCGAACTGGCGGACGAGGCGGCCAACGCGCCGGCCCCACCCCGGGATGCACCGCGACAGCCGGAGCAGTGGTGGCCCGCCGGCCTCGGCACCGCGTCCGCCACCGGGGCGCAGAACGGCATGCGCTATGCCTGCTTCCCCGATAGCCGACGCGTGGCGATCGAGCAGGCGGGCACGGTGACCCTCTACGACAGCGGCGACCATCGGATCAGCGGCGTGTCGCAGCAGCAAAGCGGCTCGCAGGATCTGACGTTCAGCAGCCAGCACGGCACGATCCGCGCCGCCGACCTCCCCGTCATCCGGTCGTAGCCGGGCGCGCCCCAACGCCGGGCGTTGGCAGGGTGCGGGGCCATGCTATTGGTCGAGGATGGCCCTGTCCCCAACCCGCGCCTGGCTGCTGACCGAAACCCCGGCGTCTCGCGCGCAGGCGGCGTGGGGCCGTCGCTACCGCGGCTGGCTGCAGTTCCGCCGCAACCCGATGGGAATGGCCGGGCTGATGGTGGCGCTGCTGCTGGTGGCGATGGCCGTGGCGGCACCGCTGCTGGCACCGTTCGACCCGGCCACGCAGGATCTGGCGCATCGCCTCGCCCCGGCCAGCCACCTGCACTGGCTGGGCACGGACGAGTTGGGCCGGGACATCGCGTCCCGCATCGCATTCGGCGGGCGCATCACGCTGGGCATGGTGATCGCCGTGGTGGTGCTGGTGGCGCCGCTCGGGCTCGCGGTCGGCTGCGTGGCGGGGTATGCGGGCGGCGCGTGGGACAAGGTGCTGATGCGCGTCACCGACGTGTTCCTCGCTTTTCCTCGCCTGATCCTGGCGCTCGCCTTCGTCGCGGCGTTGAAGCCGGGCATCCCCTCCGCCGTCGCGGCCATCGCGCTGACGGCATGGCCGCCCTACGCCCGGCTGGCGCGGGCGGAAACGTTGGGCTTCCGCGGCGCCGACTTCATCGCGGCCGCCCGGCTGACCGGCGCGTCCGCCGGGCGGATCGTGCTGCAGCACATCGCGCCGCTCTGCGTCCCCAGCCTGATCGTGCGCATGACACTGGACATGAGCGCGATCATCCTGACAGCGGCGGCCTTGGGCTTCCTCGGCATGGGGGCGCAGCCGCCGTCGCCGGAATGGGGCTCCATGGTCGCAACCGGGCGCCGCTTCATCCTGGACCAGTGGTGGGTCGCCACCGCCCCGGGGGCCGCGATCTTCGCCGCGTCGCTCGCCTTCAACCTGCTGGGGGACGCGCTGCGCGACGTGCTCGACCCGCGGCATGGCGGGTGATGGCAGGCGCCGATGCTGGTTGATATCGCCAATCTGCGCGTGACGTTTCCCACGCCCACCGGCCCGGTGCAGGCGGTGCGGGGGATTTCACTCCGCGTCGGGCAGGAGAAGCTGGGCATCGTCGGGGAAAGCGGCTCCGGCAAGTCGCTCACCGCACGGGCGGTGCTGAAATTGCTGCCGGGCGCCGCCACCGTCGCGGCGGACCGCCTCGCCTTTGACGGCATCGATGTGCTGGCCGCATCCGAGCGCACCATGCGGCGCATCCGCGGGCGCCGGGCCGGGCTGGTGTTGCAGGACCCGAAATACTCGCTGAACCCGATCATGACCGCCGGCGACCAGGTGGCGGAGGCATGGCGCGCGCACAAGGGCGGCAGCCGCCGGCACGCCAAGGCCGCCGCGATCGACCTGCTGAACCAGGTGCGCATCCGTGACCCGGCGCGCGTGGCCGGGCTGTATCCGCACGAATTGTCCGGCGGGATGGGGCAGCGCGTGATGATTGCCATCATGCTGGCGCCCGACCCCGAATTGCTGATCGCCGACGAACCCACCAGCGCCCTGGACGCCACGGTGCAGGCCGACATCCTTCGACTGATCGACGACTTGGTCGCCGGGCGCGGCATGGGGCTGCTGCTGATCAGCCATGACCTGCCCCTGGTCGGCCGGTTCTGCGACCGGGTCGCCGTCATGTACGCCGGGCGCATCGTGGAGGAACTCGGCGCCGGCGCCTTGTCCGGTGCCGCGCACCCCTACACGCAGGGCCTGCTGCGCTGCATGCCCTCGCTGACCCGGCCGCAGCCGACGCTGCCGACGTTGCAACGCGACCCGAGCTGGGCGCTGTAGGTGATCGAGGCGCGGGACCTCCGCATCCAGATCGGGCAAACGGCGATCGTCCACGGCGTCAGCTTCCATGTGCCGGCCGGGGGCGCGTTCGGCCTGGTGGGGGAAAGCGGCTCGGGCAAGTCCACGATCCTGCGCGCCATCGCCGGCCTTAACCCGGACTGGACCGGCCATTTGGCGATCGACGGTGCCACCCTGGGCACGCGGCGCGACCGTGCGACGCTGCTCCGCGTGCAGATGGTGTTCCAGGACCCTTACGGCTCGCTGCACCCGCGGCAAACCGTGGACCGTGCGTTGTCCGAGCCGCTGGCGGTACACGGGCTGGGCGGCGCCGACGCCGCGATCCTGCGCGCGCTGGACGAGGTGGCGCTGCCCCGGGCGGTCCGCTTTCGCTACCCCCACCAACTGTCCGGCGGCCAGCGCCAGCGGGTGGCGATCGCCCGCGCCCTGATGACGGAGCCGCCGGTGCTGCTGCTGGACGAACCCACCAGCGCGCTGGACGTGTCGGTGCAAGCGGAGGTGCTGAACCTGTTGAAGGGCCTGCAACGCGACCGTGGGCTGACAAGCATCCTCGTCAGCCACAACCTGGCGGTGGTGGCCCACCTCTGCCCGCAGATCGGCGTCATGCAGGCTGGGGTCCTGGTGGAAACCGTTTCCGCAGCGGATTTGCGCGCCGGCGCCGTCCACCACCCTCACACGGCGGCGCTGCGCGAGCTGAGCCTGGCGGAGTGATACGGCACTGACTGGCCGCAATGCAGCGGGAAAGTCTTGTGTCGCCGGTCCGCCCTCCGCTAGTCGTGACGGGTGTTGGGAAAAGGATAGGGCGTGATGGGCTACAGGGTCGCAGTCGTGGGTGCCACCGGGGCGGTCGGACGCGAAATCCTGAAGATCCTGGCCGAACGCGGCTTCCCGGCCACCGAAGTCGCCGCGCTCGCCTCCGGCCGCTCCGTCGGGCAGGAGGTGTCGTTCGGCGACAAGAAGGTGCTGAAGATCCAGGCGCTCGACCGGTTCGACTTCGCGGGCTGGGATATCGGCCTGTTCAGCCCAGGCGCCGAAGTGTCCGCCATCCATGCGCCCCGTGCGGCCGCGGCGGGGTGCATCGTCATCGACAACACCAGCCATTTCCGCATGGAGCCGGACGTGCCGCTGGTAGTGCCGGAGGTCAATCCGGAGGCCCTGGCCCGCACCCGGCGCGGCATCATCGCCAACCCGAACTGCTCCACCATCCAGATGGTCGTCGCGTTGAAGCCGCTGCACGACAAGTTCCGCGTCCGCCGGGTGCAGGTGTCGACCTACCAGTCGGTGTCCGGCGCCGGAAAGGACGGCATGGACGAGCTGTGGACGCAAAGCCGGGCGATGTTCGTGCACGATGCCGTGACGCCGCAGGAGTTCACCAAGCCGATCGCCTTCAACTGCATCCCGCATATCGACCGCTTCATGGATGACGGGTCGACCAAGGAAGAGTGGAAGATGGTGGTCGAGACGCGCAAGATCCTCGACCCCGATATCAAGGTCCACGCCACCTGCGTGCGGGTGCCGGTGTTCGTCGGGCATGCGGAAGCGGTGAACATCGAGTGCGAGCGCCCGGTGACCCCCGCCGAAGCGCGCGCCATCCTGCGCGAAGCGCCGGGCGTGCGGGTGATCGATACGCGGGACGACGCCGGCTATGCCACGCCGCTGGATTGCGCCGGTGAGGACGAGGTGTTCGTCAGCCGCTTGCGCCGCGACCCGACGGCGCCGAACGGCCTGTCCTTCTGGTGCGTGTCGGACAATCTGCGCAAGGGCGCCGCGCTGAACGCGGTGCAGATCGCCGAGGTGCTGGTGTCGCGCAAGCTGCTGGCCAAGGCGGCGTGACGTGCCGACAGCCTGGCTGTGGCTTACCATCGCCGGGCTGTTCGAGATCGTCTGGGTGGTGCTGCTGAAGCAGTCGGACGGCTTCACCCGGCTGGGCTGGAGTGCAGCGACCTGCCTGGCCATGGCGTGCAGCTTCGGCGCGATGTCCCAGGCGCTGCGGACCTTGCCGATGGGCACGGTGTATGCGGTGTGGACCGGTATCGGAGCCGCTGGTGGGCTGGTCTGGGGCATTGCCGTCGAAGGGGAGCAGGCCGGGCTGGTGCGCCTGTGCTGCGTCGGGTTGATCCTGGCCGGCGTCGTCGGCCTGCGGCTCGGGTCGTGATCGCCGGATCACGGGGATGTTGCCGTTGCGTTGACCCTCCCCACCTCCAGCAGTAAGCACGATTGTGCATCGCGGCGCGTCCTGGCGCCGCGTCCCCGGAGTGGTGAATGAAAGACGTCCGCGACGCGCTGATGATCGGGACCCGGAGCGACGGAACGCCGGTGCGACGTCCGCTGTCGCCGCACCTGCAGGTCTACAAGCCGCAACTGACGTCGGTCCTGTCCATCATGAACCGGATGAGCGGCATCGCCACCTCCGTGGGCACGTTGATGATGGTGTGGTGGCTGGTGGCGTCCGCCGGGTCGCCGAACGCCTTTGCCACCATGCAGGGCTTCATGGGCTCCTGGTTCGGCATCCTGCTGTTGTTCGGCTGGACAGTGGCGCTGGTGTACCATTTCGTCGGCGGCTTGCGGCATTTGGCATGGGATGCCGGCTACGGGTTCGACCTGCCGCAGGTTTACGCCAGCGGCTGGGCGGCGATCATCGCCACGGCGGTGCTGACGGCGTTGATCTGGATCGTGGCCCTGATGGTGTGGCGCTGATGTCCGACGCGAAGATGAGCCGGCCGGCCACCCCGAAGGTCGAGGTCATGCGATCCCACCTGAGCCGCGCCCGCGGCCTGGGTGCGGCGAAATCCGGCATCCACCATTGGTGGGCCGAGCGGGTGACGGCGATCGCGTTGGTGCCGCTGACGGTGTGGTTCGTTTACGCCGTGCTGCACCTGTTGGGCGCGCCGCAGGCCGCCGTGCACCACTTCGTCGCCAGCCCGGTGAACACCGTGTTGCTGTTGGCGCTGGTGGCGATGACGTTCCATCACATGCAGCTTGGCTTGCAAGTGGTGATGGAGGACTACATCAGCAGTCAGAAATGGCAGCCAGTGGCCATCTTGCTGAACAAGGCCGTCGCCTTGTTGCTTGGCCTGCTTTGTGCCGTTTCCATTCTCCGGATGGCCTTCACGGCCTGATCCCTCACGCGGACGAACCGAACCATGAACGCGATCTCCAGCCCCTCCAACGGCGCCTACACGATCGTCGACCACACCTATGACGTGGTCGTGGTGGGGGCCGGCGGAGCTGGGTTGCGCGCCACCCTCGGCATGGGTGCCGCCGGGCTGAAGACGGCGTGCATCACCAAGGTGTTCCCGACCCGATCCCATACCGTGGCGGCGCAGGGTGGCATTGGCGCCGCGCTGGGCAACATGGGCGAGGACGATTGGCGCTGGCACATGTACGACACGGTGAAAGGGTCGGACTGGCTCGGCGACCAGGACAGCATTGAATACATGTGCCGCGAAGCGGTGCCGGCCATCTACGAGCTGGAGCATTTCGGCGTTCCGTTCTCGCGGACCGAGGACGGTCGCATCTACCAGCGCCCGTTCGGCGGCCACATGCAGGATTACGGCAAGACGCCAGCCAACCGCGCCTGTGCCGCGGCCGACCGCACCGGCCATGCCATCCTGCACACGCTGTATCAGCAGTCGCTGAAGCACGAGGTCGAGTTCTTCGTCGAGTATTTCGCCCTCGACCTCATCATGGACGAGGAAGGCGCCTGCCGCGGCGTGATCGCCTGGTGCCTGGAGGATGGCAGCATCCACCGCTTTCGCGCGCAAAGCACCGTGCTGGCCACCGGCGGCTACGGCCGCGCCTATCTGTCCTGCACCTCCGCCCACACCTGCACGGGCGATGGTGGCGGCATGGTGATGCGCGCCGGCCTGCCGGTGCAAGACATGGAGTTCGTGCAGTTCCACCCGACCGGCATCTTCCCCGCCGGCTGCTTGATCACCGAGGGCGTGCGCGGCGAAGGCGGCTACCTGACCAACGGCAACGGTGAGCGGTTCATGGAGCGCTATGCGCCCACCGCCAAGGACCTGGCCAGCCGCGACGTGGTCAGCCGGTCCATGACCATCGAGATCAACGAGGGCCGCGGCGTCGGCCCCAACAAGGACCACATCCACCTACATATCGAGCATCTGGGTGCCGACTTGCTGAACGAGCGGCTGCCCGGCATCTCCGAGACGGCCAAGGTGTTCGCCGGCGTCGATGTGACCAAGGACCCGATCCCGGTGCTGCCCACCGTGCACTACAACATGGGCGGCATCCCGACGAACTACCGCACGGAGGTGCTGCGCCCGACTGCCGCCGACCCGGATGCGGTGGTTCCCGGCCTGATGGCGGTGGGCGAGGCCGCCTGCGTGTCGGTGCACGGCGCCAATCGGCTGGGCACCAACTCCTTGCTCGACCTGGTGGTGTTTGGCCGCGCCGCGGCGCACCGGGCCGAGGAAATTCTTAAGCCAGGGGCGTCCCAGGCTCCCTTGCCCGCCAAGGCCGGCGAGATGGGCCTCGATCGGCTAGACCGCAAGCGCCATAACCACGGCACCACCCGCACCGGCGAGGTGCGTGAGCAGATGCAGCGTGCCATGCAGGCCCATGCCGCGGTGTTCCGCACCAGCAAGAGCCTGACGGAAGGCGTGGCCAAGATGCGCGGTATCTACGCCGGCAAAGAGGATATCGGCGTCACCGACCGCTCGATGATCTGGAACAGCGACTTGGCCGAAGCCCTGGAGCTGGACAATTTGCTGAGCAGCGCGATGACCACCATGGTCGGCGCCGAAGCCCGCCAGGAAAGCCGTGGTGCCCACGCGCATGACGACTTCCCCGACCGCGACGACGCCGAGTGGATGAAGCACACCGTCGCCCGGATCGACGATCGCGGGGACGTGGCGCTCAGCTACCGGCCGGTGCGGATGCAGACGTTGACCAACGAGGTGAGCGTCTTCCCGCCGAAAAAGCGCGTGTATTGACGCCACGACAACACGTCACGGCAGACCGCTTGTTTGCCCGTAGGGCAGCCATGACGGCTGAAGGCAGAAGATAACATGGTCGAATTTGCTCTCCCGAAGAACAGCACGGTCACACCGGGCCGCACTTGGAGTGCCCCTGTGGGTGCCAAGCGCGTGCGCGAGTTCAAGATCTACCGCTGGAACCCGGACGACGGGGAGAACCCGCGCCTCGACACCTACCAGGTGGACTTGGACGCGATCGGCCCGATGGTGCTGGACGCGCTGATCCACATTAAGAACGACATCGACCCCACGCTGACGTTCCGCCGGTCCTGCCGGGAAGGAATCTGCGGCTCCTGCTCGATGAACATCGACGGCGGCAACACGCTGGCGTGCCTCAAGCCGATTGAGGACATGGCGGGCGTCGTTAAGATCTACCCGCTGCCGCACATGTCGGTGGTGAAGGACCTGGTTCCCGACCTGTCCATGGCCTACGCCCAGTTGCGCTCCGTGGAGCCGTGGCTGAAATCCGACACGCCTCCGCCGCCGGATGCCGAGCGTCGGCAAAGCGTGCAGGAGCGTCACAAGCTGGACGGCATGTGGGAATGCATCCTGTGCTTCTGCTGCACGACGTCTTGCCCGTCCTATTGGTGGAACGGCGACCGCTATCTCGGCCCGGCAACCTTGCTCGCCGCGTATCGCTGGATCGCGGATAGCCGGGACGAATATACCGGTCAGCGGCTGGACGCGTTGGAAGACCCGTTCAAGCTGTATGCGTGCCGCACCATCATGAACTGCACCAAAACCTGCCCGAAGGGCCTGAATCCCGCCAAGGCGATCGGCGAGATCAAGCAGATGCTGGTCGAACGGGCGGGATAAGCCGCACCTCCGGCCGGCCATGCCCTTCTCCGGTGACCTGAGCGTTCCTCGTCATCGCGTTGCCGCCTGGCGCGATTCGTTATTGGTTGACCACGCCGTGTTCCGCGTGTTGTGGGACAATTTGGCGGAGGTCGTTCCGGGCAAGCTGTATCGCTCCAACCATCCCACCCCGGCCCGGCTCGCTGCCGCGAAACGGCGCTTGGGGCTGCGGTCGCTGATCAATCTGCGCGGCCATCGGCAGTGCGGATCGGATGCCTTGTCGCGCCAGGCTTCGGTGGATTTGGGCTTGCGCCATGTCGACATGGCGTTTGAAAGCCGCGGGGCGCCGCATCGGGATCGCATCCTGCGGTTCGCCGAAATTTACCGCTCGTTGGACAGCCCGGCGCTCATGCATTGCAAGTCGGGGGCGGACCGGGCCGGCCTGGCATCCGGCCTCGCCATCCTGTTCGAAGGCGGTGACAGCCGGGCGGCGCTGGCCCAGCTTTCCTGGCGGTTCGGGCATTGGAGCCGGTCCCGCACTGGCATCCTCGACGCGTTCTTCATCCGTTATGCGACGGAGGCGGAAGGGCGCCTGCCATTCCTCGAGTGGGTGGAGCACGAATATGATGAGGTGGCGCTGCGGCGGGACTTCGTGTCGGGCGGCCTGTCCACCTTCGTGGTCGATCGGGTGTTGGTGCGGGAATAGCGGCAGGCTACCCTTTCGCGATGTCCGCCTGCGCCCTTTGCGGCACGCCCGCGCCGCCGCCGTTCCGCGCACCGCCCCCCGAGGGTTCGCCGGACCTCGACGGGCGTCCCGGGGAACCGACGCGATCGACCTTGCGACGCTGGGTGCAGACCTGCCGCGGCTGCGGGGCCTGCGCGCCCGACCTGGCGGGGCTGCCCGACGCGGCGCGGGACATGGTGTCGGACGCAGCTTACCGCGCCCTTCCCTCGCCCTGCGAGCGCTGGGCTGTTCTGGCGGCAGGAACGCCCGACGCGGCAAACGCCCTGTTGCAAGCGGCCTGGGCGGCGGAGGATGAGGGCCGGGACGGCGCGGAACTGCGTCGCCGAGCCCTTGCCGCGGCTCCCGCGCCGCCTGACGCGGAAGGCCTGATCCGCCGGGCCGACGTGCAGCGCCGGGCCGGCCTGCTGCGGGACGCGGCGGCGACGTTGGACGCGGTGCCCGTCACGGAGGATGGCATGGCTCACATCGTCGCCTTCGAGCGCGCCCGCATCGCGGCAAACGATACCGGCCGCCACCTGCTGAGCAGCGCGCTGCGCCCGCCAGCGCGCACGCCCCACGTGTCCCACGGTAAAGCCCCGACCGGCGGCTTCTGGAACCGGGTTTTTGGTGGAGCCAAACGATGAACATGGACGAGGCGGTCGACGCCTTCGCGGACTTGGACCTGTTCCCCGACGCCGCGATGCGTTGGGCGCTGGACGAGTGGGACACCACCGCCCCGCTTTGCCGCGCCCTGCTGCGCGACTACGCCGACGGAACCGACCTGTCTGAACGAACGGAGCGGGCGCTCACCATCGTCGTCCACCTGCTCGGCGAGAAGGAGGATACGGCGAGCTTCCCGGCGCTGTGCCGCCTCGCCATGGATGCGGAGCGGGTGAACTCCGTGTTCGGCGATGACGGCATGACGACGTCGCTGCCGGCGATCCTGGTCAGCACGTTCGACGGTGACCGCAGCGCGCTGCATCGCCTGGTGGAAACGCCGACGGTGGACGAATACCTGCGCGCCGACGCCTTGCTGGTGTTGGCCTTTCTCGCGCGCACGCGCCGCTTTCCCGAAGCGGAGATGTATCAGTATCTCGCCGGCCTGCCCGACCGCCTGGCTGCGGAACAGGCCCATGTCTGGTTCGGCTGGGTGCGCGCCGTATCCGCCCTCGGTTTCGCCGGGCTATCTGGCGAGGTGGAGCAGGCGTTCCGTCGCGACTTGATCGACCCCGAGATCATGGGCGTCGAGCACTTCTGGAGCGACCTGCGTGAAGCGCAGGAGGACCCGCATGGCACGTCCGGCCGCGTGTGGGACGGCATCGGCCCGCTCGGGCGCGCGATGGATTGGCTGGAACCGCCGTCGGACGAGACCGAAGCGCCGGAGCCGCTGCGGAACCCGCTGCGCCATGTCGGCCGCAACGACCCCTGCCCCTGCGGCAGCGGCAAGAAATACAAGAAGTGCTGCCTGGTGGCATAGGCCGCCCGGTCAGTCGGCGACCAGGCAGGCGTCCTGGGCGGCGCGCGCCACCTCCATCTCGCACGATGCCTCATGCATCAACGCCCCGGCCGTGGCGCGCGGCCCGGCGCAAGCAAACCCGACCGTGACGGTCAGCCGCCGCGACGGCACGCCGGCATGTTCCAGCGCCAGGTCGGCCACCGCTTGCCGCAGCCGCTCCGCCACCGGTGCCGCGCCAGACAAGGGCGTGGCGGGCAGGATCACCCCCAGCGTCGCCCCCTTGATGCGGCCGGCGAGGTCACCAGGCCGGGCCAGCGCGACCTCGACCGCCGTGGCAACCTCGCGCAGCGCCACGTCGCCCGCGTCGCGGCCATACAGGTCGTTGAACAAGCGCATGGCGTCGATGCCGACGGCAAGCAGCGCCAGCGGCTGCGCTTCCCGGTAGGCCCGGCGCAGCTCGCGTTGCAGCCCGGCGGTGAAGTGCCCGCGATTGGCCAGGCCGGTCACAGGGTCGAGCGTGGCGCGGCGGCGCAGCAGGTCGTTGGCTTCGATCAGCATCGCCTCCTCCTCCTTGCGCGCGCTGATGTCGCGCAAGGACAACACCGCGCCCGCCCCGGCGGGCAGGCGGCGCGCACTTGCCTCCACCCATGCCCAGGTGCCGTAGGTGCACCGGGTGCGGAACACGGCCATGGCGGAGGACCGCCCGGCGACCAGGCCGGCCAGCAGGTCATCGACGATGTGCTGGTCGGTTTCCATCACCAGGTCCCGCAGGCTGGTGCCGCTCAGCTCATCGGGGTCGCGGCCGAGCAGGAGGTTGCTGGCGTGGGACACCTGGCGGCATCGCCCGTCCAGGTCCAGCACGACCATCATGTCCGGGCCGAACTGCACGCATTGGCGGAAGAACGCTTCCGAGGGATCGGCCTGGCTGGGCAGCGGCGCTGTGGGAATCATCTTGGCGGCTCCATGACAGCCCCGACGGGCATGTCTCAAAAATGGAACCGAAAGCTAAAACAAACCGTTACCTCGGCTTGGATTTATGCGTCGCGTGGATTTGCCATGCGGCCGGACAAGGCATGGCCTGCCAGCAGGTGGACGTGGAAGTGCGGCACTTCCTGCCCGCCATGTTGGCCGACATTGGCGACTGCGCGGTAGCCCGGCGCTTCCAGCCCAAGCTGTCGGGCCACCAGCCCCACGGCGCGGAAGAACCCCGCCACCTCGGCTTCCGAGGCATTGAGCGTGAAGTCCGCCAGCGACACATGGGCGCTGCGGGGGATGACCAGCACATGGACCGGCGCTTGCGGCGCGATGTCGTGGAAGGCAATCGCCCATTCATCCTCATAGACCCGCGTGGAGGGGATCTCCCCCCGCAGCAGCCGGGCGAAGATGTTGGCGTCGTCGTAGGGACCGAGGCCGCTTACCGGCATGATGGATCGCTCCGCATCAGGGGATTTTCCGGGTTGCCGGGCCGGGCAGCCGACGCGGCAGCCGCGCTGCTTTTTCCGCGACGCCGGAGATGCCTTCGCGCCGCTCCAGCTCCGCCCAGACCGCCTGGGGCGGCACGCCGCTGGCGACCCACAACACCAGCAGGTGGTATAGCACGTCGGCGCTTTCCGTGATCACCAGCTCCGGATTGCCGGCGACGGCCTCGATGAGGCATTCCACCGCTTCCTCGCCAAATTTCTGCGCGACCTTCGACACGCCACGCGACAGCAGCCGGGCGGAATGGCTGACCGCCGGGTCAGCCGACCGCCGCTCCATGATCACGGCCCATAGCCGGTCCAGCACGACCGCCGCCGATTCCGACGCCGGCATCGGGGCCGCCGGCGCCTTCCGCTTGGCGACGACCTTCTTGCGCGCGGCGGGGGCTTTGGCAGGTTTCTTGGACATTGCGTTCCTATGCGGCCGGGCGGGACAGGCGAACCGGCAGCCCCGCCTCCCCCAAGGCCTGCTTCACCTCAGCTATGCTGAACTTGCCGAAGTGGAAGACCGATGCCGCCAACAACCCGGTGGCCCCGGCGCGGGCGCCTTGGACGAAGTGCTGCAACTCGCCCACGCCGCCGCTGGCCACCACGGGAACGCGCACCGCCGCGCACACCGCGCGCAACAGATCGCCGTCGAAGCCCTTGCCGGTGCCGTCGCGGTCCATGCTGGTCAACAGGATTTCGCCCGCGCCGAGGCTGGCCGCTTGCTCGCACCACGCCACCGCGTCCAGGCCGGCCGGGTTGCGGCCGCCATGGGTGAACACCTCCCACTTGCCCGGTGCCGTGGCGCGCGCATCCACGGCGACCACCACGCATTGGCTGCCGAACTTCTCGGCCGCTTCCGCGATCAGCGCCGGGCGGGCGATGGCGGCGGAGTTCATGCTGCATTTGTCCGCACCGGCCAGCAGCAGCTTGCGCATATCGCCCGGGGAGCGGACGCCGCCGCCCACCGTCAGCGGCAGGAACACGCGCGCGGCGGTGCGGCTCACCACGTCGTAGATGGTGTCGCGGTTCTCGTGGCTGGCGGTGATGTCCAGGAACGTCAGCTCGTCGGCGCCCGCCGCGTCATACACCGCGGCCTGCTCCACCGGGTCCCCGGCATCGCGCAGGGACACGAAGTTCACGCCCTTCACGACGCGACCGTCCTTCACATCCAGGCAGGGAATGACGCGCAGTTTCAACACGGCATGGTTGTGGCCCGCATGGCACGAGTCCTGCAAGTTTGTTGGCTTTCGCGGCCCCGGCTACAGCAGCACGTCCCCCGCCACCAGGCTACGCCGCCCGGTGGCGGTGTCCAGCAGCAGGGTGCCGTCCGCGCCGAGGCCGGCAAACGTCCCGGTCACCAGTTCCGACGCCAGCCGCACTCGCAGCGGTGCCCCCAGCGCCGGCCCGCGCGCACGCCACTTCGCCAGCACCGGCGCCAGGCCGCCCGCCTGCCAGGCGGCCCACCCGGCATCCAGTTGGTCGAGCAGCGCGTCCAGCAGGGTCGCCGCATCAGCCGGGCATCCCGCGGCGCGGAGGCTGGTCACCTGGTACGGCATGTCGGCCGGATGGTGGGCCACGTTGACGCCGATCCCCGCCAGCACGGTGCCGTCCTCCATGCGGTCCAGCAGGATGCCGGCCAGCTTGGCGCCGTCGCGAAGCACGTCGTTGGGCCATTTCAGCATGGTGCCGGGCCCGGCGAGGCTGTCCACCGCTTCCGCCAAAGCGACCGCCACGACGAAGCCGAGCTCCGGCGCACGCCGCGCCTCCCCGTCCGGGCGCAGCACCACCGTCGCATACAGATTGCCCGGCGGGCTGACCCAGTGCCGCCCGCTGCGCCCGCGGCCGCCGGTTTGCAGCCGCGCCATCACCGCCGTGCCATGGGGTGCGCCAGCCAGCGCGAGGGCGCGTGCCTCGTCCATGGTGGACACCACCTCGTCCAACCTGTGGATGCGCGGCACGGGCATGCTCAGCCAGCCGGGTCGGCGAAGGTGACCGGGCTGCCTTCGCCGGCCTGGCCTTGCGCATAGCCGCGGCGGAGGATTTCCAGCAGCGCGGCCTTGTCCCGTGTGTAGACGGCGTCGCTCAACGCCTCGTTCAATCGGGCCAGGCCGTAGGTGTGGCCCGGCGGCCCCGGCACTTCCAGAAACACGGGCACGCTGGCGGCCACGGCGGCGGCGACCGTTTCCGCCAGCCCGTCCGCCTTCAGCGCCGCGCGATGCAGCAGGGTGACGATGACGCCCAGGCGGCGCTCCCCCGTGGCGCGGGCGACCTCGTAATGCAGCCGGACCAGCACGCCGGAGCGGTCCGGCCGCAGCGCCTCGCGCACCCATTTCAACTGCCGCCACCCGCATTCGAAGCTGCGGCAGGTTTGCGGCCGTGTGTCGTAGATGGCGCAGCTATTGTCACGCTGGGCATTGCGGCAGCGATAACCCTGGACCTTGCGCAGGGCCGGATCGTCGATCGTCAACGCCACGCAACACACGTTGCAGGACGCGCAGGCGCGTTCCGGAATGGGCGCAGATGGATTGGCAGCCATGGTTTTCAGTGGCCCTCCCCTTTCACGACCAGACGACCATGGCGCTGTCTAAACCCGCTCAGGGACGATATAGAACGACACCGGCGTAGAGGCGAACCCTGCCAGCGTGGTCGACCATTTGGGCGAGTACGACCAGGCCCAGCGGCCCGGCCACATCGAACGCTCCACCTGCGCCCGCCATCGAGATGGCCCGCGACGCGGACATGCCGGCCGAGCAGGACAAGGATTGCGCAGAACTGCTGAATTGGCTGCGGGCGGAGGAGCTGCGGGAAGAGATCACCACACTTGGCCTGCCACCCTGGGACGGTGCGAAGGGCATGGTCGGTGCCGGAGCCAAGGTTGAGCTGGACCTCTTGAGCATCCCACCCGATCGCCGCACCGTCGTCGGCTTCGATGGCAACAGCGTGAACGAAACGTTCTGGGTGAACCGTATCGACGGCACCCGCGCCGACAAGAAGTCGTTCCTTTGCAAGACCCCGAGCCGGTATGACAGCAAGGTGGACGGCATACGTGCCGGCGGCGAGGTCGCCCGCGAAGCGCTGGCCGGGCGGGCAGCCGCAATGCTGACCGGCCAACTCGGCCTGGCGCTCGACATGCCGGAAACCCACGTCATCAAGCTCGACCAAAGCTTCCTGCCGGCGGAGAAGCGGGACAAGACCGGCAGCCCCGTCACCTGCTCGGTCCAGGAGGTGCGGGAAAACAAGGGCGAGCTGCGCCGCCAAGCGCTCGATCGCCAGCATACCCGCCGATCAATGCGCCGCCATGGCCATCCTCGACCTCGTTACGCTCAACACCGACCGGCACGGCGACAACATCCTCGTCGGCCTAGATGGCGGGCTGGTCCCGATCGACCAAGGTGCCTCGTTCCTGGATGCGTCGAATGACGGCTTGGACCGCATCTCGCAAACGATCGCCGGCCCGCAGAACGCCTTGCTGAAACTGCTCGGCACGCACAAGCCGATGGACCCTGCCCTGCGCAAGCGGCTGATGGCGATCGACCCTACCACCATCGGCAAGGGCCGCGCTGGATGAGATCATGGCGGCCGCCTAGTCGCCGCTCAGCGGGCGGCATCGTCCCGCAGCATGGTGGCGAATACGCGAAAATCCGGCATGCCGGTGACCCGCCGGGTGGCGGGTGCCACGAAGGGGCTGCCTTCGGTCCACCAGATGCTGGCGCCGGGCGCCGGCTGCTCCAGGGCGTCGCCGCCTTGGGCGGAGGCCGCCGCCAGCCCGGCGGCGAGCGCCTCCGGGTCCAGGTCCTGCTCCAGGCAGCGCAGGCCCACTGCCTCCGCCGCGTCCAGGAAGGGGCGGCACTGCGCCACGTCGCGCCAGCTTTGCCCCACCAGGGCGAAGGTGATGGGGAACAGCCGCCCCGCCTTGTCCGTGCTCGGCAGCCAAAGCCCCGCCACCGGGCCGCTGCCGCACAGGCCGGGTGACAAGGTGAAGCGCCACACAGGCGCTTCCATCCACGAGCCGGTCCAGGACTCGCCCAGCCGCTCGCGGCTGCCGGACAGCACCTGCTGCCACCAGCCATCCAGCCCGGCCACGAAATCGGGGGGCAGCCCGTGACGCACGAAGTCGCCGCGGCTGGGAATCTTGCCGAAGAAGCCGGCGGTCGCGGTCATTGCACGGCCGGGCAGCGGAAGTCGGCGAACAGGCCGGGCGTGAACGGGCTGGTCTGCCCCAGCGCCTTGATGTTGAACGACACGGGTGCGCCGGCGGCGGCGAAGGTCAGCAGTTGCTGCCCCGTCTTGCCCGCCGGCTGCAAGCGGCCACGGGAAAACAGCCGGAACATCGCCCACGGCCCGCTTTCGCTGATCGGCAGGGGGGCCGCGGCCGGGTCGGAGGACAGGGTGGCCGTGCTCGACAGGTCGGCGGCCGGCCAGGTGAGCTGGGCGGTATGGACCGGCCCCTGCCCCACCGCCACGGTGATGCCGCCGACCTCCAGCGTCGCCGACCGCTTGTCCCCGCCGATGGACGTGACCTCAACCTGCACGGAGGGCGACGCCGCGCCGGCGGGGAAGAACGCTTCGCGGATCGCCGCCGCGCGCTGGAACTGGGCGGCGGCCTCGGCGGACACGGGCGGCTGCGCGCTACCCACCGCCTGCGGCTTCCAGGGCTTGGCCGCGGTGTCGACATAGGGCTTCAACTGCGTGTTGAAGAACCCGTCCAGCAACCCGCCGGTGGCGAACACGCGGGAGAACTCACTCAGCGGCAGCGGCGCACCGCCGGCCACGAAGGGGTAGTGGTTGGCCACGGCAGCCTGGCATGCCTGGGCCGGGCCGCCGGGGGCGTTGAAGGCGATGACGGCTTGCTGCCGGGCATTGCCGGTGCGCAGCGCCTGGGCATTGGCGGCGATTGCGGCCAGCCAGCGCGCCACGGGCTGCGGTTGGCGGGCGGCATCGGCCTGCACCGCGTTGCCGATATCCTCGCCGCCGCCCGGAACGGGGGCGCCGACCGGCAGCGCCGCGATCTTGGCGAGCTGCTGTTGGATGTCCGCCACCAGCCGCAGCGAGCGGCCCAACGCCGCGCCATCGCCCGTCACCAGATCGACCAACGGCTTGTAGCGCTGGACGACCTGCGTGGCGGCTGGATCGGCCGTGCCGCCGGACGCAAAGTCAAGCTGGGCGGCGACCGAGCGCAGCAAGTTCCGCAGCGGCGATTCGGGCGAGGCAAGGATGTACAACGCTTGCGCCCCCTGCGGCAGGCTGGTCATGGGTGCGATGCTCAAATCCGCCAGCATGGCGTCCCAGCGCCGGGTGAGATCGGCGAAGTACAGGCGGGTGACAGCCGCCGCCAGATCCGACAGTTCCGCCGGTGCAAACTCCTGCGTCCGCCCGATCACCCAGGTTTCCGACGCGACCGTCTTGGTCGCCGAGCTCACCGACGGCAGCAGCACGCTGCGGAACCCGGTCGCGGTGTACAGGCCGGGGATGCCGTCCGTCATCGGCTTGCCGGATGCCCGCGCGAACACCTGCACGCCGGCCAGGCCGAGCGAGTCGAACGGCCGCCACGGCGGCAGCGCCGTTGCCGGAGCGGAGGCCAGGATGCTGGAATACACCCGGTCCGCCAACGGGACGCGGCTGAAACTGGCACGCGCCTGCGCGATGAGCGGCCCGTCAAGGCCGATCGGCGGCAGCGGCTCCGCCAGCAGCCCGGCCAGATGGTGCGCCAGCGAGGCACGCAGGGCGGCATCATCCGGCCCGGCATAGGCCTTGTCCCATTCGCGACCCATCCAATCCTGCACCTGGGCGGCGTTCAGCGGCCCGGCGCCGCCCAGCATGAGGTAGATGCGCGTTTGGGCATACAAATCGTTCGGCCGATCCAGGCTGCCCCGCATCTCGGCCTCCAATTGCCAGACCAGGCGGGGCAGTAAGCCATAGACCAGCCCGTTGCGGTACACCGCTTGCGCGCCGGCTTCCAGCTTGCCGGCCTGGCCCATGCCGGTATCGCCCGGCGCATCCGGCACGACCTCGCCCAGCGCCTCCGCCTGGTCCAGCAGCGCCGCGATCGGCCGCAGATCGCCGTCCGACACCGGGTCCAGCGGCAGGCCCCGTGCGGTTTGCTCATACTGCGCCAACTGGTCCGCCGTGGCCGCGACCTGGTGCTCCGCGGCGCGATCGTTTAGCAGGAACAACCCGCCGGCGCCGACGACCGCCACCAGGATCACGGCGAACCCTGCCCAGCGGAGCGCGGCGCGGCGGCGAACCGCACCTGGCGCTTCCCGCACCAGCATGGCCTCGCCGAGGATCACCTCGCGCAGCAAACGGCCCAGGAAGTAGCTGCGCCCCTGCTCCGGCCGCAGCGCCGGGCGGGACGCCTGGTCGATGCCGAACACGCGGGCCATGGCGCCGGTGAGGCGGTCGATGGGCGTGCCCTCCTGGGTGCCGGACGCGAAATACACGCCACGCAGCAGGGTCGGCGGCGGGAACGCCATGGCGGCAAAAGCGGAAAGCGGCTTTTCCAGGCTGGCCACCTGGGTGGGAAAGCCGGCGATGGCACCCTGCCGGTCCATGCGATGCTCCGCCTGCAACCGAGCCAATAGCCGTTCGTTCAGCCGCGCCACCAGGCCGCGCAGGCTGGCGCCGACCCGCTCCGCCAGCGATTCCGGCTTGCCCGCCAGCGGATAGGTCTCGCCCCAAACCTGGTCGCGTTGTTCGCGGTCCAGGTTGTCGAAGAACTCGCTGAACCCGGCGACCAGGTCGGCCTTGGTGAACAGGGCGTAGACCGGCATGCGCACGCCCAGGCGCTGCTCCAGCTCCGCCACACGCTGCCGGATCGCGGCGGCGTGGGCGTCGCGGTCGGCGGCGGAACCCTGCACCACCTCCGGCAGGGCAATCGCGACGATGACGCCATTCAGCGGCTGACGCGGCCGGGTGCGCTTCAGCAAGGCCAGAAAGGCGAGCCATCCCGCCTGGTCGACGGCCGCATTGGAATCCTGCGTCGTGTAGCGCCCGGCCGTGTCGATCAGCACGGCGTCCTTCGTGAACCACCACTCGCACATCCGCGTCCCGCCGGTGCCGGAGATCGCGGCCTGGCCAAGTTGGTCGGCCAAGGTGAAGCTCAGCCCGGCGTTCAACAGCGCCGTGGTCTTGCCGGCGCCGGGCGGCCCGATGATGGCGTACCAGGGCTGCTCGGTCATGGCACCGCGCTGGCCGGACTTCTTCAGCAGGGCCAGCGCTTTGGTCAGCGTTTGGCCGACCGCCTCCGCTTCCTGCCCCATCGCCAGCCCGGCCGACAGGGCGCCTTCGCGCGAACGCCGGCGCATGTCGATCAGGGCGTTGGCGACCGCCCACACGATCAGCATGCTTTGGATCACCAGCACGCGCGGCAGCCACGGCTCCAAGGGCGGCAGCAGCGGCCCGAACTCCCACACCATGCCGGCCAGCAGCAGGGTGCCGAACAGCGTTTGCACCCACCGGGAGAACAGGATCCGGGTCATGGCACCGGCTGGTCCAGCACGATCTCGACCCGGCGGTTCTGCTCGCGCCCTTCGGCGGACGCGTTGTCGGCGACTGGGTCGGCGCTGGCCCGGCCTTCGGCGCGCAGCCGCTTCGGGTCAGGCAGGGTGGTCGCCAGCGCCGTTCGCACCGCCTGCGCCTGCGCGGCGGACAAGCGGAAGGCCGACGGGAACAGCACCGTGCGAACCGGCCGGTTGTCCGTGTAGCCAATTACCTGGAGCGCCCCCGGCTCCGGCAGCAACGCCGCCGCCACCGCGTCCAGCAGCGGCTTGGCGCCGGGCCGCAGGGCCGCGGCGTCCGGGGCGAACAACGCCCCATCCGGAATTCGCAGGACGGGCGAGGTCGGCGTGCCGGCCACCGTGACTACGGGCGCGGTTGCCGCCAGCCGGCTGCGCAGCCGGTCCTGCACCGTGGGCTCGGCCGGCGGGGGGGCGGGCGGCGGCGGGGCGGCCAAGGCCTGCCGCGTCAGGGCGGGCATGTGCGACGGGTCGGCCGCCAGCATGCGGGCGAACAGCCCGTCCGATTGGTCGTTCAACCGCAGGCTCAGCAGCAGGAACAGGCCGCCCACCAGCGCCACGCCCAGGCTGGCGGCCACCCAGACCGGGAACCGGGTGCGGCGGGACCGGAATGGGGCGGCCACGCCGCGCCACTGCACGGCGAGTTCCGCCGCGGGTGCCGGCTTTTGGCTGGCCAGCACGGTCGCCGTTTGCGCACGCAGCGCCTCGACCTCCGCCGCACCCTGCGGCAGCCGGCGGAACTGGCCCATCATGCCCAACGACAGGCACAGAAACATCAGCTCCAGCACGGGGCGGAAGGCCGGCCCTTTTTCCTGGGCCTGACGCAGCAGGTCGAAGAACCGATCCGGCCCCACCGAAGCGTGGAAGCCGGCCACCAACGGATGGTCCGCCCAGGCGCCGCGCGCGCCCCAGGGCGTGTTCAGCACCATGTCGTCCAGGCTGGCGCACAGCGCGTAGTTGGCGCGCCGCACCTGCTCCGCCGGCACGCCCGCCTTTTCCGCCCGCGCATCGAAGGCACGGATCTCGCTTTCCGCCCGTTCGCGCAGGTCGGCCACGTCCGGCTGCGTCGCCATGGTCCGCAGCCGCGCCATCAACTGCAACAGCGGCATGGCGGGCGTGATCAGGCTGGGGGTGTCGGCGTCCACGGGACGGGACCCTGCCAAGGTCTGCAACCCGTCCGACGCGACGGGCGTAGCGCTGTCCGCAACAGCCTTGGCCCGTTTGCCGCCGGGCTGCGGGCGCGCGAGCCGTGGGCTGGACGGTTCAAGCAACTCCTGAATCCTCCCGCCCTGACCGCTTCGGGTCGCATCGTTTCGCCTGCGTCCGGCATAGCATGGCTTGCACACGCGTTGAACAGTGGACGCCGCTTTGCTACTCCATCCCGAGGCGGGGAACGGAAGGGATTGCGCGTTGGGGCAGGTGCCGTCCGCACAAATCCTCAGCACCGATGAGATCGGTCGCGTGGCGCCGCCGATCTTCGCGTCCGTCGGCGAGGGCGGCGTCAACAGGCCCGGCGACGTGTTCGTCATCCAATCGCTGCTGAACGACCGGCTGCCGCAGCCCCATACCTTCCTGCCGATCACCGGCGACCCGGATGTCGGGTTCGTCCTCGCGATCGAGGCCTACCAGGCGGTGGTGCTCAACATGAACCCGCCCTCCGGCCGGGTGGACCCGGGCAGCGTCACCTATTACTCGCTGGCCGCGCATCCGCTGGTGGCGGACACCGGCAAGCCGCCGCCGCGCTTCGGCCACGTGGGCAAGGTGCCGCCGGACGTCGCCACCGCCGCCACCGCCTCGCAGCAGCGCTGGAAGGTGCCCGCCTCCGTCACGCTGGCGCAGTGGGCGGTGGAAAGCGCCTGGGGCGCGGCGATGCCGCCCGACAGCAACAACCCGTTCGGCATCAAGGCGGTCGGCGGGCAGCCGGGCGTGGAAAGCGGCACCAAGGAGTTCGTCGCTGGCCAGGAAGTCACCACCAGCGCACGGTTCCGCAAGTTCGACTCGCTGGAAGAAGCGTTTGACCTGCACGGCAAGCTGCTGGCCACCAACAAGGTGTATGCCCCGGCCATGCAGCTCGTCGCCAACCCGGACGCGTTCGCCGACGCGTTGACCGGTGTGTACGCGACCGACCCGAAATACGGCTACACCCTGAAGTGGGTGATGCAGAATTACGGCTTCGCACAGTACAACGTGGCCACGCCGTAGCGCTGGGGCAAACACCGGCCCAACCCGGTCAGGCGACGCATTCCACCAGGATGAGGGTCACGTTGTCCTTGGCGCCGCGACGCAGCACCAGCGCCAACAAATCGTCGCGCACCGTTTCGATCGGGCCGGAGCCGAGCTGGCGCTCCAACTCCGCATCGCTGACCATGCGCGTCAGCCCGTCGCTGCACAGCAGGAAGATGTCGCCGGGCACCACCCGGGCATGCACGCAATCCATTTCCAGCGCGTCGTCCACGCCGACCGCGCGCTGGATCACGCTGGCATGGGGATGCTGCTCCGCCTTCTCCGGCAGCAGCAGCCCGGCATCCACCATCTCCTGCACCAGGCTGTGGTCGCGGGTCAGCCGGTCCAGCTCCCCGTCGCGGCTGCGATAGACCCGGCTGTCGCCGGCCCAGAAACAGGCGAAATGCCCGCCATGCACGATCAACCCGGCGACCGTGCTGCCAATGGTGACATCCGGCCCACGCGCCGTCGCGATGCGGCGCAGTTCGGTGTTGGCGGCGTCCACCCGCAGCCGCACCTCGTGCAGTAAATCCGCCGCACCCATCGGCTGCGCGATTTCGTCCAGTACGGTCACGATCAGGCGGCTGGCCACCTCCCCCGCCGTCATGCCGCCCATGCCGTCGGCGACCACCCACAGGCCGATATCCGCCCGGTCCAGGAACGAATCCTCGTTGTGGTGGCGCACCAGCCCGGGATGGCTGCACGCGACCGAGCGGGCTAGCGGGCCGGCCATGCCATCCTCCAGCCCGGTCGTGTTCTGGACCTCATCGCCACATCGCCGCGGTGCTGGTATTACAAAGCATTCAATCGCGGCATCTGCAACGATGGGTATCACGGCAAACACGCACCCCATTGCGGTGCCCACGGTGGAGAGGTCCGGCATGGGATGCTTCTGCAAGCAATCCGTCGCGGCGCTGAAGGATGCTCTGCGCACGACCGCCCACTCCGAACCGGAGCAGCATGAGCCGGGGGAGAGCGAGCAAGGCCGACTGGTGTCGGCACTTGCCACTTGGCTGTCCGCGCGATGGCTGCCGGCGCCGCCGTGGAACCCGGACCCGGAATGGCTCGACCTTGCCATTCCGGACCCGCCGATGCCGGCCACCTCGTTCTCCGTCATCTCCGGCCTGGTCCAGGCCCAAGCGGCCTGCCTGGAGGAGCTTGGCGTTGACGTCACGCAGCCGGACCAGCAGGCCAAGCTGGCGCGGATCGTCCGGACGATGAACCGGCGCCTGCCCGAACTGGAGGAGGTGCTGCAGGACGACGCGGATTGGGACTCGTTGGCCGCGCAAAACGACCAGATCGATACCGTGGCAAAGGCGGTGCGCCAGGGCGTGTTCGCACCGTGGGCCGACGATCGGTCGGAACATGACGTGCCCCTGGGGCCGTGGCGGCCTTTGCTGACCAAGGTAAAGGCGATCGCTCCGCTGCTCGCGATCCTGCGCAGCCTGGATATCGATCCGGCGGACCAGGACGCGCCCGCCTTGCTGGCGACGCAGTTGCGCCCGCTGCGCGGCGTGAAGCTGCCGCCGATCGACGCGCCGCTGGTCAGCCATGGCCTGATCGCGCGGCTCCATGCGTTGCTGCGCTTGCAACGCAGCACGGGCCTGAACCCGCGGACCGTCCGGTTCAGTCAATTCCAACAAGCCGTGCAGGACAAGCTGGACGACACCGCCGCCGCCCTGCCGCCGGAGCTGCGAACGGTAGAGGATGACGTGCGGGAGCGGTCGCCCAACCCGTCCATGCTGCTCACGCGGGACATCGTCGAGCAAATCCAATTGTTGCAGCCGCAAACGGTGGCGCAATTCAACTGGTCGGTCCCGCCCTTCGAAGAACTCGATCTGCTGACCACGGCCGCCCCGGTCGCCACCCTGGTCAGCCAATTGAAGCGACTCGGCCTCCCCCCGGTGCGCAGCACGCCGTGTGGCGGCACCTGCGACGCCGGGTCGCTCCGCAACACGCCGGCAGCCGCTACAGGGTTGCCGGACACCGGAACTGGTGCAGCGCCGGCAGCGTGAAGGCGTTCACGACGCTACCCGCGACGATCAGGAACGATGCCGTGCCGCCCGCGCCGGTGAAGCTGTAGGTCACCCGGTCGGTTTGCGTGCTGCTGGCCTTGCCGCCGTCCAACAGGCGGAAGATGGCCCAAGGGCCCTCCTTGGTGACCGAGGAGCTGGCGCCGCTGACCGGGCTGAAGGTCAGCCGCACCTGGTTGCGCCCGCCCGGGCCGGGCCACTGCATGCGCATCGGCTGGACGGGGCCGTGCGCGTAGGTCAGTTCCTGCCCATCGACGTCCAGGCTGACCTGGCCCACCCCGTTGTCCAGGTTGGCGGGCGTGACCTCGAACTTCAGCGCCACCGTTGCGGCGCTGGATGGGAACAGGGCCATGCGGATGTCGCTGGCCAGTTGGAACTGCTGCAAAGTGTTTGGCGACAAACCGAGCTGGTTGTTGTCGGCGCCGTTGAACTTCCACGGCTTGGCCGTCGTGTCGACGAACGGCTTGAGGTAGTCGTCGAAGAACTGCCCGATCAAGCCGCCGGGCGCCATCAGCTTGATGAAATCGTCCATCGGCACGTCGGTGGTGCTGGTGGCAAACAGCGGGTAGCGGTCGCTTAGCGCCGCCTGGCACAGCGGCAGCACCTTGGACGCCCAGGCATCCTGGATCTGCTGCTTGGCGCCGCTGGTGGTGACGCTGTTGCTGCTTTGCGACACCGTCCTCGCCATGGCCTGCACCGGCCCCGGCATCGTCTTGGCCAGCGTGTCGAGCTGGGCGGACAGGCTGCTGCCGCTGTTGGACGCCGCAGCGCCGAGCAGCGCCTGGGCGGCGTTGGGTGACGCCGCCACCTGGCTGAAGCTCTGGTAGATCTGCGTCATCTTGGCGAGCACCACCTCCACGCCGCCCGGCTTGTCCGGCGTGCCGACGAAATCGTGCAGCCATTTGAAGTGGTCGTTCACCCGCTGCGCCGGATCGACGATCGGGGTGCCGGGCGCGAACACGCCGCCCAGCATCATGGCGATGCGGCGGTCACGGCCGGACACCCGGGTCACCGCGCTGCGCTGCAACTCGGCCGCGCCGACCCGCGCGGACCCTTCCGCCAGCTTGGAGGCCTGCGTCGCCTGCACCAGTTGCGTTTCGGCGTCAAACGCCTGGAAGACGTTGCGGAACGGAGAGTTCGGGCCAGACAGCGTGTTCAGCTCGTCCAGCCCCTCGCTCATGCTGCGGAACGGCTTGATCTGCACGTCGGCGATCAGGCTGTCCCATTTGCGGACGTAGTCGTCCAAATAGAGGCCCAGCACGTCCTTGCGCAGTTGCGCGACCTGCGCGGTGTTGTTTTCCGCGCGATCCTGCCGGCCGAGCACCCAGCTATCCTCGGCCACATCCTCCGTGACCTCCGGCAGCAGCTTGGCGAACACGTCGTGGTAGCCGTCGAAGGTGTAAAGCCCATCCACCCCGGTATCGAGCGACTTGCCCGACCGCAGCAGCAGCACGCTGGAGGCGGCGGCCCCTGCATGGTCGGAATAGCGCCACATCGGCAAGGCCTGCGCTTCCTCGCTGGAGGTGATGCGGGCGTAGCTGCGGCGGGCCAGCGGGGTTTGACGCAGCACACCGCGAACCTGATCGATCAGCGGGCCGTTTTCCGGGATGGCCGTCACCGGGCGTTCCAGCATGGCCGACACGTGCTCGTTCAGCGCATCACGCGCCGGGGCATTGGCATCGCCCGGCAGGCTGGCGGCGAAATCGGCCGCCATCCACTGCTTGACCAGGCCGGGGTCCAGCGGCCCGGCCCGGCCGAGGATCAGGTACACCTTCAAGGCCTGGTACAGGAAATCGGTGTTGCCGAGGTTGCCCAGCATCTGGGTTTCCAACCGCGCCAGCAACCGCGGCAGCAGCAGGGAGTCGAGCGCCCGGTAGTACGCCGCATTCGCCTGCGACCCGAGCTTGGCGCCCTGATACAGCCCGAACGTGGCGGTGAAGCCCGGCGTGGCGTTCCGGTCGGCGTAGCCGCCCGGCATGGTCCGCAACGTCGCCAACATGGGCAATAACGGCGGCAGCGCCGTGTCGCCCTGCGGCTGCTTCAACAGGGCGGCGTATTGGTCCATGTACTTGTCGGCCTGGGCGTTGCTCGCGCCGATCAGGCCTAGATTGCTGACGTAGCTGGTGGCCCAGGCCGCCGTCAGCAGCACCAGCACCAACCCCGCCGCGACATAGGCGCCGACATGGATCAGCCGGGTGCGGCGCTCCAGCTTGGCATCCACGGACACCACGCCGGCCTCGGCGATGGCCACCTGCTTGATGACGTGGTTGAGGAAATACGACCGGCCCGCGCCGCTGAAGGCGGTCACCGCCTGGCGTTGCAGGCCGAACTGGCCGGACATGGCCCCCATCAGCCGATCAATCGGCGTACCGTTCTGCGTGCCGCTGGTGAAATACACGCCGCGAAGCAACGGCCGGGTTTCCAGCCGCGACGGCCGGAATATCTCCTCCAGGAACTCCGTCGCGACCTCCCGCAACGAAGCGAATTGCTGGGGGAAGCCGTAGATCAGGCTGCGGGCGCCGATATCCGGCTCCTGGTGCATGCGCTCGACCAGCCGGTCGTTCAGGCGATCCACCAGCAGGTCGAACTCTTCCGGAAAATGCGCGACGGCACCGCCTTCCTGCTTGCCGTCATCCAGCGGGAAGGTCATCCCCCAGGCCTGCTCGCGCTCCTCCTTGCCGAGGTTGCCGAAGAACTCCGCGAAGCCGGCCACCAGGTCGCATTTGGTGAACAGGACGTAGATCGGGAACCGCACGGCGAACTGGTCGTGCAGCTCGCGGATGCGCGCCTTGATCGCCCTGGCATGATCGAAACGCTCATCCTCGGCCAACACCGCCAGGTCGGACAGGCTGATCGACACGAGCACGCCGTTGATCGGCTGGCGCCGCCGATGTGTTTTCAGCAGGGTGAGGAAGCCTTGCCAGGCGGCGCTGTCCACCGGCTGATGGCTATCCTGCGTGGTGTAGCGCCCGGCCGTGTCGATCAGCACGGCCTCGTCGGTGAACCACCAATCGCAGTTGCGCGTGCCGCCGACGCCCTTGAACGGGCTAGGCCCCTTGGCATCCGCCAACGGGAAGTTCAGGCCGGAATTGGCCAGCGCCGTCGTCTTGCCGGCGCCGGGCGGCCCGATGAACATGTACCAGGGCAGCTCATACAGGTAGCTGCCGCGGAACAGCCCGCGCTTCTTGCTGCTGCGCAAGGTGGTCATCGCGTCGCGCAGCCGCTCGCCGAGCAACGCGACCTCCTCGGCGGTGGCGGTGGTGTCGGGGTCGACCGCCACCTCCTGCTTGGTCATGCCTTCCATCAGCTTGCGCTCGCGGGCGCGCCGCTTGTGGAAGCGGCGGAAGTTCAGGACGAACCAGACCAGCACCAGCGCGCCGATCAGCGTCCAGCGCGGGAAAGCCGGCTCGAACGGGTAGTACAGCCCCGTGCCGAGCAACGGGCTGAAGAACCAGACCAGCAGGCAAAGCGCCAGCACGGCGAGGCCGGACAGCACCCACGCCGACAGCAGGACGGATGCGACAGTCTTCATGCAAGCCTCGTCATGGAGGGGCCGGCGGCTTGATCAGCACGATATCGGTGCGCCGGTTGCGCTGGCGGCCTTCGGCCGTGGTGTTCGGAGCGATCGGGTCGGTGTCGGCCCGCCCCTCGGCCTTGACGCGGCCCGGGTCGGACAGCTTGGCGGCGATCACGTGTGCCACGGTTTCGGCCCGGGCGGTGGACAATTGCCAGTTGGACGGGAAGCGGGCGGTGCGGATCGGCTGGTTGTCGGTATGGCCGGCCACCAGCACCTTGCCGGGCTCCGCCTCCAACGCGGTGCCGATGCGGTCCAGCAGCGGGCCATAGCCGCTGTTCAGCGTGCCTTCGCCGGACGCGAACATGTTGCGGTTGGCGATGCGGATCGTGATGGTCTGCGCATCCTCGAACACCTCCACCAGGCCTTCCTTGATTTCCGGCGCCAGGAAGCTGCGCAGCCGGGTGATGCCGCCGGTGGCGGCGACCACCAGCGGGGGTGGTGGCGGCGGGGGTGGGCGGGAGGCCGGGCGGGTGATCACCACCGGCCCGGTCGGCGGCAGCCCGGCCAGCCGGGCAAAGGTCGCGTCCGAGCTGCTGGCCAGCAGCAGGTTGAAACCCAGGTAGATCAGCGCCGCCACCGACAGCGTGGCCACTCCCACCACCCACACCGGGATGCGCTGGCGCAACCCAGTGTAGCCGGCGCCGACGCCACGCCAATGCGGCGACAACTCCCGCTCGAACTCGGGCCGGCGTTGCCGCAGGGTGCGGAACAGATTGTCGCGCAACTCCGCCAAGGTGGCGGCGCCGCGCGGCAGCACGCGGTAGCGGCCCTCGAACCCCAGCGACAGGCACAGGAACATCAGCTCCACCACGTCGCCGTGGCGGCCGAGCTCCCGCTCCATCTGTTCCAGGATGTCGAAGAACCGCTCGCCGCCCGACACCTCGTTGTGGAACAGGCTGGTCAGGCTTTGCGCGGTCCAGGCGCTGTGGCTGCCCCAGGGCGTGCTCAGCACCAAATCGTCGAGGGTGGCGCACAGCGCGTAGCGGGCGGCGCGCAGGGATTTGGTGTCCAGCCCGGTGCCGAGGGCGCGCTGCTCGAACTGGCGCACCGCTTCCGCGATGCTGCGGCGCAAACCGTCCGGGTCCGGATGGTTGAGGCGCCCGCGTAAGCGAACCGCCGCCGCCAGCAGCGGCGCGGCGGCCTTGACCAGCGGGTTGACGCCCACCAGCGGCAAACTGTCGCCCAACCCGCGCGGGGCCGACGCAGCCGGCGCGCGGCCGGTGTCCGGACGGGCGGGGGTAGCGGCGGTGCGTCCGCCGGGGCGCGGACGGATGACGGTCCGGTCGCTGTCCGGCAGGTCGGCGAATGGATCGTCGCTCATCGCGCCCCGCCTTCCTTATTTCGCCGGGGTCGCCGGCTTGATGTCGGCACTGAGCCCGGATTTCGTTGCGGCAACCGTTAGGATGCTCGTCTGGTGGGCGGGGATGTCAACCACGACGTGCCAGGTGACGTGCTCGTAGTCGCGATACGCCGCGAACACGCCGATTGCGTGCGCCCGATCCTCCGGCATGAGGGAAAGGTCGCGTGATTGGCCCGGCGCCAACAGCACATCGTCCCGCTTGACCAGGTCGTCCTTCAACGTCGCCGCGTCCTTGTCGAACAGCGGAAAGAACTGCGCGCCGGAAAAGCCGGCTGGCGACACCAACTGGTAGATCCGCAACGCCACTGGTGCCCCCACGCCGTTGGCCCCGGCATTCGCGTCGGTGCTGGCGGCGATGCTCGCCTTGACCAGCGTGGGTGGCGGCGGTGGCGGCGGCCCGCCGCACGCGGCCAGCAGGGTGAGCATCCCCCAAACAAACCCGCCACCCTTTGTCATCCGGCCCGCCATGCGCCCCGCTCCCAAAACCCTGGCTCAGCCCAGGCTGCCTATTTCTGCCCGGCCTGCTCGTTATACGCCCGGGCGAACTCCCGCCCGAACACGGCCTGGAAGTCGCTGTCGGCATCCCGCGCGATTTCCTTATAGGCGGCGCAGAACGCATCCCAAAGCTTGGCACGCCGGGCGCCGGGCATGATGTTGCCAAGCATCGAGCCTTTTTGCAGCCGGCCTTCCAGCGCCGCCGGGTCGAACGTCTTCAACAGGTTGAACAAGGCGGCCTGCACCCCCGCCATCACGGCAAGCTGGTGGATGCGGACGTCGTCGAACGCTTCCTTGGTCGCCGCCAGCGGCTGCATGTAGCCGGGGCGGCCGGGTTGCAGCAAAGCGGCAACGGCATCGGACGGGGTGACGGAGAATTTCAGCGCGTTGTTGTTGCGTGGACGCAACATGGTCTGCTCCACGCCGAACTCGCCCTTGGTCACGGCGCGCGACATCAGCACGTCCCGCAGGCTTTCCACCATCAGGCCGAACAACTCGCCGACGCCGCGGAAATAGCTTTCCGGGTCCTGCGCGGACACGTCCAGCTTGGCCACGCCCGCACCGTCGAGAAAGGCCGCAAGCAGGCGCATCGCGGCGTCGCCCTCCGCGGCGGCAGGCGGGGGCGCGGGCGGCACCATGGCGACGGGCGGCGTTGGAACGGCAGGTGCCACAGGCGGCGGCGCGGCCACAGGCACCGGAGGAGGAGGTGGTGGCGCCGGCGGCGACACGCCCGGCGCCACGTCACCCAGCAGATCGTCCCAATCATCCATGTTGGGCATAGGGATCGCCTTGGGCGCGATAAACGCCTGCGCCGACCCGTCAACGGTGTCGGGCTGGGAAGGACCTTCCCAGGATACGGCGGGTTTGGCGCCGCGGAACAGGTCATCGTCGTCGTCGCCGAACGCGTCCTGCTGCTTTTCGTCGCGCAGGTCGAACGGGTCGCGTTGCCCAGCCGGCGCGACCTTCGGCAACGGCTCACCGAACGGCCGCGCCGCGGCGGCAGGGGCGGACGGCAGCAACGCATCGTCGAACGAATCGCCGAACGGGTCCTGCCGCGCCATCGCTTCCGGATCGGCAAACGGGTCGACCCGGGGTGCCGCCCGCGGCGGCGGCGGGGGTGGCGGCGGGGCGGGCGCGGGACGGGGCGGCAGGAACTCGTCCAGGCCGAACGGGTCGTCCCCGTCCAGCACCGGGGCGGCCCCGCGCGGGGTGGCGCCGGCACTGCTCGCCACCGCCCGGCTGGTCAGGCTGGCGACCTCGCTCACCTGGACCAGGTAGTCGCCCAACACGAACTCATCCCCATCGGCGAGCGGCACCTTGGCATCCCGCTCCATCCGCTTCTTGGCGCCGTTGAGAAACACGCCGTTGCTGCTGCAATCCGTCAGCACGTAGCCGCCGGGCGTGGAGCTGACGACGCAATGCACCTTGGACAAATGCTGCGCCGGGTCCTGCAACACCCAGTTGTTGGACGGGCCGCGCCCGATCGACAGGACGCCCTCGTCCAAGGTCCGGCTTTCCCGCTGCCGGTCGGACGGGTCACGCGCCTTGTGCAATGTCAAAACGATCGGCATGGAACGGTCCAATGCGTGCTGCAGCAGTGTGGTTTGCGTGACGGCAAGGCCGCCACTCCCGTCAGGTCTTGCCGCCCTTCATCTTCCAGTTCATCGGAATAACCGGGCCGAGCGTGCCATCCGGCTTTTGCGGGCGGTAGCGGACGGTGAGCTCGCGGTAGATGAAGGTGCCGGTTTCCTCCACCACGTGCTCCGCGTCCTTCCATTCCAGATCGGTCATGAGCACCTTGGTGAAGTCGAGCCGGAGATAGGCCAGCCCTGAGTTGATCGTGCCCGCCGCCTTGCGCTTCAGGATCGAGATCGAATCGAGCGTTTCGCACCCGACCAGCGCCTTGAACAGCAGGGTCGAGGCCGTGTCGAACACGCGGGTGAACTCCACCGGCTGGATGTCCACCGCGTCCAAGTTCGCACGGTTGCCTTCCCGCCGCGCCCGCGCCTGCCGCATCTCGTGCCTGACTTGCCGGATCTCCGTCTGGAACGCGCTTTCATCCTTTCGCGGGGCCGGCTTGTCCATGGAAACGGCGCCCGCCGAGAAACTGAACTCCCGCAGCTCGCAGAACATCCCCGGGTCGAAATCCTTGCGCAGGCCGTCGATGATCGGGTTGACGGCGAAAACCGTCCGGCTTTCCGCCTGCAAGGCGCGGCCTTTGTTGACGGCCCGCATCAGGACGTCGATGCCTGCCTCAGCCATTGCTCGGCGGCTCCCACTCGCAGGGCCAGGACGACAGCGTGGTGCCGTCCGGCTTGCGCTTGACGTAGGTCACGTTGAGCCCGGCGTATTTGAACTTGCAGGTTTCGCGCACCGCATCCCCGTCGGCCCAATCGACCGATTTCAGATAGACCTGGAAGAATTCCATGCGCAGGAACCCGGCCAGTGCCCCGGTGGAGCCGACCCGGCTGCGCTTGACCACGACCGCCTTCAGGAACCGCTTCACGTCGAGGCAATGCTGCAACAAGATCGGCGAGGAGGTGTCGATCATCCGGGTGAGGCTGAAATCCTCCGGCTCGGCGGAGAAGGGTGGCGTCGGCTTGGCGGTGTCATCCTTCAGCGCGCGCCAACGGGCAAAGCTGCGGCCGTCCTCCTCCCGCTCCTTACCGTCAGCGTCGCGGCCCCTCGGGTCCTTCTTGTCGTCGCTCCGGTTCGTGGTGCTGGTGTCCTTCTTCTTCTTTGTGCCGCCCTCGTCGTCTTCCAGCTTGATGCCGAAGGTGAAGCCCTCGGCCTCGAAGAACTTGCCCGCCTGGAAGTCGGCGGTGAGCTTGTCACCCGGGACCAGGGCGGATTGCGATTCGGCGGCGATCGGGTCGCTTCCCGTCGCGATCAGATACACCAAGACGTCGCTGTCCGTGCCTTCCGCCATCAGCGCCTCCCCTTTCCCGCCAAGCTATTTGGAAGGCAGGCGCGATACCAGCCGCAGGGCGACGCTCATGCCCTCCAACTGGTAGTGCGGCCGCAGGAAGAAGCGTGCCTCGTACTGGCCCGGCATGCCTTCCTTCTCCTCCAGCACCACGTCGGCCTCTTCCAACGGATGCGCCGCCTTCCATTCCTCCGAAGAGGTGGCCGGCGAGCCGTCGATATAGTCCAGCAGCCAGGATTGCAGCCACTCCGTCAACTGCGCGCGGCTCATGGTCGATCCGACCTTGTCGCGGACCATGCACTTCAAATACTGCGCGAACCGGCAGCTCGCCAGCAGATAGGGCAGCCGCGCCGCCAGCACCGCGTTCGCCGTGGACGCCGGGTCGGCATAGCCGGCGGGGCTTTGCAGCGATTGGGCGCTGACGAACGCCGCGAAATCCGTGTTCTTGCGGTGCAGCAATGGGATGAAGCCGCTGCGCGACAACTCCGCTTCCCGCCGCTCGCTGAGCGAGACTTCCGTCACGCAGCGCCGATCGACGTCGCCGTCGGCCGAGCCGAACCGATACGCCACCAGCCCGTCCACGATGCCGCCGCTGTCGATGCCGCGGATGCGAGTGCACCAGCCGTACAGCGAAAAGGCGCGGGTGATGTTGGACGCCAGGGCGAAGGCGGCGTTGATCCACAGGAAGCCTGCCGCGTCCGCACCGTCCGCTTCCTCCTCGAAGGCAAAGTCGTCCAGCGGGCTGGTGCGCCCGCCATACGGCAGCCTTCCCAGGAAGTGCGGCATGCACAGGCCGATATAGCGCGTGTCCTCGTCCGCCCGCATGGAGCGCCAGGCGGCATATTCCGGAGTTTGGAAGATGCGGGTCAGGTCGCGCGGATTGGCCAACTCGCGCCAACTGCTCATCTGCATGACGCTGGGCGCGGCGCCGGTCAGGAATGGCGCATGGGCCGCCGCGGCGATCTTCGCCATGTCGGCCAGCAACTGCACGTCCTCCGGATGGTGGTTGAACTGGTAGTCGCCGACCAATATGCCGAACGGCTCGCCGCCGAACTGCCCGAACTCCTCCTCGTAGATCTTGCGGAACAGCGGGCTCTGGTCCCAGGCGGTGCCGCGGAACTTGCGCAGGGTGCGCGCCAGTTCGCGCTTGCCGATGTCGAGCAGGCGGATCTTCAGCATGGCGTCCGTGTCGGTCGCCCGCACCAGGAAATGCAGCCCGCGCCACGCGGCTTCCAGCGCCTGGAACTCCGGATGGTGGATGATCGCGCGAAGCTGGTCGCTGACCAGGCGGTCCAGTTCCGCCACCAGGCCTTCGGCCGCGCGGTGTGGCCGGGGGTCGCCGAAGCCGGCAAAATCCACCGTCAGCCGGGACAGGGTGCCGACCGCCGCCACCACCCAGTCCGGCAGGGCGTCGGCATCGGCCACGAACTGGGCCTGCGGCGCCAGGCTGCGTTCCAGCAGCAGGGTGAAATCGAAATCCAATTCCTCGCTCATCGCGCAATCGCGTCCCAGGCGTGGCGGGCCCGCATCGTCAGTTGATCTTCACCAAGCCGCCGGTCAGCTCCGCCATCGGGCCGCCATCCAACTTCAGCATGGTCTTTCCGGCGACGCTGGTGGTCAGGCCGGATGCTTCCAGCTCCGCCGTGGCGCTGATGGAAATCTTGGTGGCGCTGATCGTCACCCCGGTCGTGTCGATCTTGATGCTGTTGGCGCCGACGGCGAGCGTGATCGCCGTGCCTGCGGTCAGCTTGCTGCTGCCAGCGGTGACGGAAATCGTATGGTCGCCCGTCGATACCGTCAGCGTGTCCTTGCCGGTGGACACCGTCACCTCCCGGTTGCCAGTCGAAATGGTGTGCGTGTCGTTGCCTTGGCTGACCGTCACCCCACGGTTGCCGGTCGACACGGTGTGAGTGTCGTTGCCCTTGCTGACCGTCACGTCCCGGTTGCCGGTCGAAACGGTGTGGGTGTCGTTGCCCTTGTCGACCGTGACCGAGCGATTGCCCTGCGACACTTCCAACGTGTTGTTGCCGGTCGACACCGTGACGGAGCGGTTGCCCTTGTCGACTGTGGTGGTGGTGTCCTGGGTGATCTTCACCGTCTCGTTGTTCAGCACCACGACGTTGAAGTCCTTCTGCGCCTGCAGGAAGACCTCCTCCGAGTCCTTCTTGTCCTCGAAACGGAATTCGTTGAAGCCGCCGCCATTCAGGCTGGAGTTGGACTTGATGGTGGAGCGGGTCTTGTTGTCCGGCAGCCCGTACGGAACGGTCATGTCCGCATTGTAGACCTGTCCGGTCACCAGCGGCCGGTCCGGGTTGCCTTCCAGGAACTCGACGATCACCTCCTGCCCGATGCGCGGGATGAACATCGCCCCCCAGGCCGTGCCGGCCCAGACCTGCGCCACGCGGATCCAGCAGGAACTGGTTTCGTCCTCCTCCGTCCGGCGGTCCCACGGGAATTTCACCTTGATCCGGCCATACTGGTCGGTGGTGATCTCCTGCCCGGACTCCCCGGCCACGCGGGCGGTTTGCGGCCCGCGGATCACCGGGCGCGGCGTCACCGGGCGCAGGCGGAACGGGCGGGAGCCGGGGACGACCTTCATCGCGCATTGGAAGGTGTCGACGATGTCGCCGTCCTGGAACGAGCGGGTTTCGGCATTGCGGATGGAGCAGATGCTTTCCGTCACCAGGTATTCCTGGTTGGCCGCGGCATCCGAGAAGCCGGACAAGGTGAACTTCACCCCGGCACCCAAGCCGCGCGCGTTGCTGGTGCCGCCATAGCTCACCCGCTGCGTTTCCTTGTCCTGCATGCGCACCTGGGCGAATTTCTGCCCATCATCCGCCGTGTCGTACAGGCCGGGGTAGTCGTACACCTCGTTGGTCCCGTAGGTGTGATTGCCGGCGCTCAGCGATTTTGCCGTCAGATCGGCCTTGGGCGTGGTGAAGTTGTATTCCCGCAGGGTGTAGGCGCCCGGGCGGATTTGCGCCTCCGCTTCCCAATCCCACACATGGTCGTCCGCGGTGCGCCAGTCGGTCTGGTCATACACAAAGGGGATGGCCTTGCCGAGCGCGGTGTGGCTGTTCGGGTCATCGGCGAAGGCGATGCTGTGGCTGCCGTTGGAATGCGTGACGAAGTAGTAGATGCCGAACTGCTCCATCAGCCGGGTCACGAAGTCGAACGTCGATTCGCGGTATTGCACGCAGTAATCCAGCACGGCGTCACCGGACGAGTTCTGCCGCTTGTCGCTGAAATCGGTGAAGCCGGCGTCGCGGAACAGCGTCGTCATGATGGTCCACGGCGACTTGCTGCTGAAGATGCGGCAATCCTGCTGATGCGACAGCAGCCAAATCCAGGGCCGCAACTCCATCCGGTAGCGGTAGGCGCCGCCGATCAGCCCCCGGTAGCGCATGCGCGCCACGACGCCATTGAAATAGCGCTTGTCCTTGGTCGGATGCGTCAGCGTCACCGTGGCGGAGCTGCCGAGGATGGCGTGCAGGTCGCCCTTCGCCGTGGCGCTGCTGACGTCCAGCGTGATCAGGAACGGGCGGCCCAACTCCTCGCTGGCTTCCATGGAGTCGAGCACCAGGTCCAGCCCGGTGTCCGGCGTGACCGTCAGGGTGACGAAGGAATCTGCCGCTGTGCTGGAATCCGACATGCCGCCCTAGCCCCGTATTGCCCAGCATTCGATTTCCAGGCCCGGGATATCGCCGGTCACGTGGATGGCGATGCCACCGGAGCGCGACAGCGCCGCCCAGTATGGCCCGCTGCGATCCATCTCGAAATAGGTGGTGCCGGCGTAATACGGCAGTTGCCGCGGCGCCACGGGCAGCGCGCGCACCGCGATGCCCGGCAGCGCTACGTTGATCAGCTCGCGGATGTTCTCCACCGGGCCGATCTTCACCTGGTTCGGGAAGCCGCGGCGCAGCGTTTCCCCGGGGATTTGCGCCTTCACCGCCAGCACCCAGGTCGCATCCGTGGTCAGGGTGCGGTCGAGGATGGGGCCGACGCGGATGCCGAACTTGCGTTCCTGCAAGGCGATGGCGACGGCAGTTTGTTCCAGCACGGCCGACAGCGCCTGCCGCAGCGCGGCCATCACCGGACGGAAGGTGGCGTGCAGGTCATCGTGCCGGTAGGGCGGGAACACCGCCGGGCGCTTGCGGCTTTCGGTGAAGGTCGCCAACTCCCCCGCCAGGCTGACCGCCACGCCGTAGAAGCTTTCCGGATGGAGCTGCGCCACGATGGCACCGATATGTGTCATCAGCGGTTCGTAACGGTTGCAGAGTTGCAGCAGCAGGAAATCCGCGATCTCCGCCGCGCCGCGCGTGCCGCTTTCCGACACCCGGCCGGCCAGCGCTTCCGCCCGGTGGTGCAGCAATCCTTCGATCTGGCTGATAAATCCGGCCAGCACGCCGGACACCTCGCTGGCCAGCACGGGGGGAATAAAGCTGTCGTCCAGCACGACGCTGCGGTCGGCCCGCACCTCGATGATCCGTGCCAGACCGATCGACGCGAAGCCGGCCCGCGCCTCGCCTTCCAAGGCGTAGCGCAGGCGGAGCTTGCCGACCGGCAGGGTGGCGGAGGACTGATAGCCGGCATTGCTGTCCGTCGCCTCGTGCTCCGCCGTGACGAAGCGGGCGACGGTTTCGGTGTGCTCCGGCCCGGCTGCCTCCACCGCGCCGGGCTGCCGGGTGGGCAACATCAGATACACGATGCTGTTGCGAGTGGCTTCCGGCAGGTCGATGGCGCGGGGATGGTCGTCCTGGTCCGGAACGCTGAACGGCGTGCCGTCCGGCATGATGCCAGCGGCGCTGCGGACGGCGAACTTGCCCAGGGTAAGCAAATCCTTGTCGAGGTCGAGTTGCGTCAAGCCCCAGGCGAACGGCCGCAGCGGGGCGGTGCTGGTCCGCACCAGGCGGTCGAAATACCGCTCCTGCTGTTGGAGGTGCTGCGGCTGGAGGAACAGGCCCTCGCCCCAGACGATGCGGTTTTCCCACCCCATCTAGCGGCAGCCCCCTAGCCCGAATTGGATCAGGCCGCCGGCCGGGGGAACGGTGCGGAATTGCCGCCGCGCCGGCGTGTCGCTAGCGTTCCCCCACGGTACGGAAGGGGCGGACATGGCGGACGTGACGCTTGCAGAGGTCGGTGGCCAGGCCTGGCTGGTGAAGGGCGACGAGCACGTGGACGGCCTGCTGGCGAACAATCTGCCCCCTACGGTGTCGGTGGAATTCGTCGCCTGCGCCACGCGGGCCGACGCCTGGGCGATCTGGCACGCCACCTCGCCGGAGGCGGAGCAAGGCGGCATGCCGTGGATGATCCACCCGGAGGTGGTGCGGCGCATCAAGGGCGCATTTGGAGGCGCGTCGTGCATCCGCTTCACGCCGTGGTCGGCCATGCTGACGGACGACGCGCGGGAAGCGATCACTGCCGCCGCCGCGTTGTTGGCGGCCGACGGAACAGCCCGGCTCACCCTGCGGCAGTTCCGCCCGGCGGAGCCACCACCCGGCCTGCTGGACCTGCAACGCCTGCGCGGCCAACTGGTCATCGCCGCATTGGCCGCGGCTGGGGCGGACACCGCCCGGCTGGACACCGATACGGGTCCGACCGACACACCGGAGGATTGCGAGCGGCTCGATCTGGTTTGTGCGACGGCAACGGGCATCACCGAGGGCTGACCGTCACAGCGACGCCAGTAAGGCGTCGAGGTCGACTTCGGTCTCGCCCTCCGCCGCGACCGGCGCCGGCTCGCTGAGGCTGGCGAGCAGCGCGTCCAGGTCGAGGTCGGCGTCGGCGGCCGGCGGTTCGGCTGCTTCCGCGACCGGCTCGACTGCCGCGGCTTCCGGCTCAGCGGCGGCGATCGGCTCGGGCGCGGAGGGTTCGGGAACGGGAGGCGCGACGGGCGTGGCAGCGATCGTCACCTGACCCCAAAAGCCGGCCAGCGCCGGCCCGGCCACGGAGCCGAAGCCGGCCATGCGGATTTCTGGCCGTCCGCGCAGGCTGACCACCGGCATGACGCGGTATGGCGCCATCTGCACGACCTGCCGCTCGGAATACAGCCGCTCCGTGCAAGGAAGCGCCACCTGGTCACCGCCCGGCGGCGTGTAGACGTAATACGGCATGTCGCCGATGACGCTCACCACGCCAGGCTGCATCTTGGCGCCTGCCTTGCCCCAGCCCTGCGCCAGCAACAGCCCGGCGGCGAGCGCCGGGTTGGCCCACAGCATGCCGGACAAGCCGGCTTCCCGAGTGAACTCCTCGAAGGCGAACGCGTCGATGGGATCGCTGCGCTTGCCATACGGCATGCGCAACAGGAACCGCACGGTCGCCAACCCGAGATAAGTCGCGGCTGGCAAGCCCTGCAGCGCCGTCCAGGCCTGCCGGATCAGCGGGTTCTGGTCGCGCATCGGCGTTTGCAGGGCATCCGGTTCGATGCCCGTTATAAACGGCGCACCCGCCGCGGCGGTCACCTGCGCCATGCGCCCGAGCAGATCGGCATGCGGCGGCGACAACTCAAACGCGTACAGACCCAGCACGGCGGAGATCGCCCCCTGGTCCGCATCCATGGCCGGCTGGTCCACCAGCATGCCGTACATCCCGCTTTCTTCCAGCGCGTCGGCATTGGCGAGGTCCGCCGCCCATTCCTCGGCCGACACGTCGTACAGCACGATCTGCAACCGGTTGCCGGTTTCCAGCCGCCGCACCAGCAGCTCGACCCCGCGCCACATCGCCTCGGCCGTCTGGAAATCCGGGTGGTGCAGCACGCGGCGCATGGCGGCGGACAAGGCGGCGTCCACCCGCGCGGTCAAATCCTCCTGGCGGGAGTCGCGTGCGGGCTGGACGAACGGGCCGACCAGGCGACGCACCAGATCGTCCACCGAAGCGTCGGCGCCCGGCGCTTTGGCACGCCCGGTGAGCCGGGCGAAGTCGGACAGCCGCTTGTCCGTCGCGATGTCGGCACCGCGGGCCGCGGCGGGGGGCGGCGGCAGTGCGGTTTCCCCGCTCCAGGACAGCACCTCCTTGGAGGCGCGGGCGAAGCCGGCCTTGCTGGCCAGGTCGCGGCGCAGTTGCAGCAGGGAGCCGAACAGCTCCACGTTCTCGACCAACTGGTCGGGGTGGAAATCGTCCAGGCTGGCGACCGGCACCTCGATCGCGCCGCCCTCCTCGTCAAGCTGCAAGGACAGCTTCAGCGCCATCCGCTCCAAGACGTCGTCCAGATTGTCCACGTCGACCGCGATCGGCTTGCGGCGCGCCAACGCCGCGCCGGTTTCCAACAGCCCGGCATTAGCGCGGCCGGAAAAATCGCCCAGGACGGCCAGGCGGAACCTGGCTGTGCCGGTTTTTGCCTGCTGCGGCCGCGTCACTTGGCCGAAGCTTACCTCGTACTGCATGGACTACCCTGCACGTTGCCATCGCCGAATGCGTCGGGGCCGGATGCGTCGGGCGACCGCCGCGAGCCGTCTGCGTGTTACCCTATGACAGGCAAATGTTCTAGGCTAGCATCGACTGCGCATCGAACGGGAGGGTTTCCATGGCCGTCGTCAACACCGGCATGTCCAAGGCCGAGATGAAGAAGATGCTGGCACACGCCAAGGAATCCCCGGTGAGTTGCGCCGTCGGCCAGGGCGAGAACGCGGCGGTTGGCTTGTTGGTGATGCACCGGACCAAGGCCGAACGCGCGATGGAAAAGATCCTGAAGGACGACTTCCCCGAGGCGAAGAACTCGCGCTTCGGCACCGCCTTCATCGACGTGGACGAGAACCCGAAGCTGGTTAAGTTCAAGCTCAACCGCGCGGTCTCCGGCATCGCCCGCCGCTTGATCAAGACGCTGAAGGGCACGGGTTACACCAAGGTCGTCATCGTGACGGAGGACGGCTCCGTCGTCGAGAATTACGAGGAAGAGGACGAGGAGGCGGAAGCCGGCGAGGCCGAGGCCGGCGCGGCGGCAAGCCCCCAGGCCGCCGCAGCGCCGCCCCCTCCTCCGCCGCCGGCACCGCCCCCGCCGGCCGGTGCAGCCGCGGGGCAGGCCCCACCCGATGCCGCGGCCTTGGCAAAGGAGCTTGCCGCCCTCGCCCCGGCCATCCCGAAGGCGGCCGGCGACGACATGGCGCGCAAGGCGACGCTGTTGAAGCTGGCCACCGACACGAACGTCAACATCAAGACCGGCAACCTGGTTTACGCCGCCAACTTCCTCCAGCAGTTGAAGACAGCGATGGCAGGGTCCGCCCCGGCCGCGGCACAGGCGGCCCCCGCGCCGGCCAGCGTGCAGCAACTCGCGGCGTCGCGGCAGGAGTGGACGGGCGTGCAGGAGAAGGTGAAGGCCGAGGTCGAGAAGCTTCGGAGCGAACTCGCCAAGGCGTACCAAGGGCAGCCCATAGCCGGCGAGATCGTCGCGAAGTTCCAGGCCAAGGTGGCCCCGGTGACGGCGCAGTTCGATGACCGCCTGCTGGATGTGCTGGACGACCTGATGAACACCAAGGAACCGGCTGGGCGAGACGCGCTGGTCGGCCAGGCCCGCGGCCTCATCAAGACCTACCTGTCCTTCGCGATGAGCGATCCCTTCATCGGCGAGTTGGATGCCAACCCGTTCGTGAAGCTCGCGATCAAGCCGACGGTCACCAGCACGCTGGCGAACCTGGCGAAATCCTTGCACTGATCCGACCGGTCGCCGTGCGGTCTAACCCGGTCGCGCTCATCTGGCTGGTCGGCGTGCTGGCGGCGGTCGTCGCCTACACCTTCGGCGCGACGGACGCGCTCACAGTCGTTTGGGCGTTCGTCCGTGACGTCATGGAGTGGGTGGACCAAACGCTGCTCCACCTTCCCGACCTGGCGGCGGCCTTCATCCCGCCGCTGGCGATCGGTGCATTCGTGGCTTTCGTGCCGCTGGCGGTGTTGTCGATCCGCGCCGGACGACGCGGCCGGATGGCGCTCGTGCTCGTCACGGCGGCGTTCCTCTGGCTGGCCGGGCGCGACGCCACGCGGATGGATTGGCTGGAGGCCTTGCTGGTGGCCGGCATCGGCGCTTTGGTGATGACGGGCCGGTTGCGCGACCGCACCGCCGTTATCACGCGTCCGCGCTAGGGTGCTGGGAGGCGGCAACGAGAAAGGGCGGCCCGTCACCGGGCCGCCCTTTCTTCATCGTTTCACCAGTGCGCTCTAGTCCCCGAGGATGGAGCGGACCTCCGGACCCTTCTGGCCCTGTCCGACCACGACGCGAACGGATTGGCCTTCGGTCAACGGCGGCTTGCCCGCCCGTTCCAACGCCGTGGCATGCACGAACACGTCCTTGCTGCCGTCCTGCGGGGAGATGAAGCCAAACCCCTTGTTCGGGTCGTACCACTTCACCGTGCCCGTCATCTCGACGCCGGGGCCGGTATCCATCTGCGGACGCGGCGGGCGCGGCGACCGGAAGCCGCCTTCCCCGCCGAAGCCACCGCCACCCGGACGCGGGCCGGACGAGCGACTGGGCGTGCTGGACGCCGTGCTTTCGTCAACGGACATCACCTGCTCGACCTGGCGGCCTTTCTGTCCCTGGCCGACGCGCACCTGCAAGGTGGCGCCTTGGCTCACCTGCTGGATGCCGGACGCTTGCAGCGCGTTGGCGTGCAGGAAGACGTCGCCCGAGCCGTCCGCGAGCTCGACGAAGCCGAACCCCTTATCGGGGTTGTACCACTTCACCGTCGCTTGAAGCTGCGGCGCAGAAGAGGGCGGCGGCGCGAACGACGGAAAGGTCGGTGGCGTCGGCGCATTGCCGTAGAAATTGTCGTCGTCGAATCCACGACGACGCGGTTGCCGCTGGCGGTTGTCCTTCGGGGGTCTCAAGTACTCAATCCTCTGCCCTAAATCTTGCGCGGTGCCTGGCAGATCGGTACGGACCCCGCCTTGCCAAGGCGACGGAGCTTAATACGTCGATCTCGATATATGTTGTTGACGATCGTTGGCCTGAATTCAAGGTCGGCGACGGGTTAAATCTCCATTTGCCCACGCACTCTTGCTCGCAGGCAACGCGGCGGCTCCTATGGAACCGGAAATGACGGGGAATACGGCGATGGACGACTGGACGGGCAAGCGGGTCGTGGTCATGGGCGGCAGCCGCGGGATCGGGCGATCCATCGCGCTGATGTTCGCCCAAGGCGGCGCCGCGGTGGCCATCTGCGCCCGCGGCGCCGAGGCGCTGGAGCAAACGGCAGCCGAGTTGGGCGCTGCCGCATTTTCCGGCCAGGTCGATTTGGCGGATGCCGAGGCGATCGCGCGCTTCGTGCCGCAGGCCGCGACGGCGCTGGGCGGCATCGACGTGCTGGTCAACAACGCGTCGGGCTTCGGCGCCGCGGATGACGAGGCAGCCTGGGCGGCGTCGGTCGCGGTGGACCTGATGGCGATCGTGCGCGCGACGCAGGCCGCTCTGCCCCACCTCGCGGCGCAACCCGGCAGCAGCATCGTCAACATCTCCTCCATCTCCGCCTTCCGCGCCACCAAGCGGAACCCGCCCTACGGCGCCATCAAGGCGGCGGTGATGCACTACACGGCGAGCCAGGCGAGGATGCTGGCCGCACAGGGCGTGCGGGCGAACTGCGTTTGCCCGGGCTCCGTCGAGTTCCCCGGCGGCAGTTGGGAACGCCGTCGCACCAGCGACGCGGCGCTCTACAACAGCACGCTTGAACAGATCCCGTTCGGCCGCATGGGCACGCCGGAGGAAATCGCGGAGGTGGTGGTGTTCCTCGCCTCTCAGCGGGCGCGCTGGATCACCGGGCAAAGTATCGTGGTCGATGGGGGGCAGTTGCTCGGCCCATGACCGACGACGACGCGAAGGCCAGCGTTTCCCCGCATCTGCCGTCCGACGTACCGGAAGCGCTGGTCCCGGCCCGCCACCAGCGCGCCCGCCAGGCGTGGGACGAGGAGCTGCGCGGCACGCTGGAGCTGCAAGGCTCCACGCGGGGCGTGCCGGAAACCTGGTTCCTGGGTCCGAAGGCCGAGAACATCGACCTTCTGAAGGAGTTGGTGCTGTCCGCGATCGACAGCCATGCCGCATTCCGCCGCAGCTTCCACCCGCAGGACCCGAGCCACATCACCCCGGCATTGCGGGCCGATCCAAGGTTCCAGGAAGGCGTGGCCCGGCTGCGCGCGGATGTGGGCGAGTTGCTGGACAAGCTGCGGCTGTCCGCCCCGTTCGCGTCCATGCGCTACCAGGGGCACATGCTGTGGGACCAGGTGCTGCCGGCGACGGTCGGCCTGTTCGCCGGCATGCTGTACAACCAGAACAACGTCGCGGCCGAGGCATCCCCCGTCACCACGCGGCTGGAGATCGAGGTCGGCAACGACCTTTGCCGTATGCTGGGCTACGACGTGCCGCCGGAAGGCAAGGCGCCCAAGCCGGGCAAGCCGCTGCCCTGGGGCCACATCACCAGCGGCGGCACGGTGGCCAACGTGGAAGCGCTGTGGGCGGCGCGGAACCTGAAGTTCGCCGCCGTGGCCATCCGCCAGGCGATCCGCGAGGTGCCGGCGCTGAACGCGGCGCGCGGCCTGGAAGTCCCGCTATGGGAAGGCGGCACCGGGCGGCTGGTCGACCTCGACACCTGGACCCTGTTGAACCTGGACATCGACACCGTGGCCGCCCTGCCCGGCGCCATCACCGAACTCGGTATCGCGCCGGAGCGGCTGACGCGCATGCTGGGCGGCTTCGCGGTGCAGAATGTCGGGCTGGTGAACTTCTACCGCTCCTTCATGCGGGACGTGGGGGAAACGCCGATGTTCCTGGCGCCGGCCACCGGCCATTACTCCTGGCCCAAGGCGGCAACGCTGCTGGGGCTGGGGCAGAACGCCGTGGCGGTGCAGCGCGTCGACCGCGACGCCCGCATGGACCTGGAGCACGTGGAGTCCACTCTGACGGACATGCTGCGGCGCCGGGTGCCGGTGCTGTGCACGGTTGCCGTGATCGGCAGCACGGAGGAAAGCGCGGTGGACCCGCTGGCCGGGCTGCTGGCGCTGCGGCAGCGGATGCGCAGCCGCGGCCTGAACTTCGCCATCCATGCCGACGCCGCCTGGGGCGGCTATTTCCGCACCATGCTGCGCGAAGCCGGGTCGGAAAGCGCCGAGGTGGGCGTCCCCACGCTGGCGATGAGCGACTACGTGCAGCGGCAATACGCCGTGCTCGGCAAGGCGGACAGCATCACGGTGGACCCGCACAAGGGCGGCTACATCCCCTACCCGGCCGGCGCGCTGTGCTACCGCAACGCCGCCATGCGGGACGCCATCTCGCTCCAGGCGCCGGTGGTGTTCCACAGCCAGGCGGAACCCACGGTAGGCATCTACGGCGTGGAAGGGTCCAAGCCGGGCTCCGCTGCCGCGGCGGTGTGGCTGGCGCACCGGGTGATCCGGCCGGACCGCTCCGGCTACGGCCACATCCTGGGCCAGTGCATGTGGACGTCCAAGCGCCTGTTCTGCCGCCTGCACACGCTGGACGACCCGCGCTTCCGCATCACCATGTTCAACGCCACCCCGGCCGAACGCGCGCGCCGGCCGGATGACGAGCTGGCCGCCGAACGCCAGGCGATCCGCCGGTTCGTGGAGGTGGACAATGCCGGCTTGGAAGCCATGCTGACGGCGGACCCGGCGGCCAAGCGGCTGTTCACCTCGCTCGGCTCGGACCAGGTGATCCTGGCCTTCTGCCTGAACTTCCGCACCCTGGACGGGCGGATGAACACGGATTTGGCCAAGGCGAATGCCCTGAACGACCGGGTGTTCCAGTTCTGCAGCCTGATCGAGCCGCGGGCGGACGTGAGCGATCTGGACTTGGTGCTCACCTCCTCCCGCTTCGAGCCGGGCATCTACGGCCACCATTTCGTGGACGCGTTTTCCCGCCGCCTGGGCGTGATCCCGCAGGCCGAGCTGGGCGTGGACTTCCTGATCTCCACCACCATGGACCCGTGGACCACGGAAACCGATGGCGGCGATTTCCTCGCGGTGATCGAGGCCGCGCTGGTCCGCGCCGCCCACCGGGCGCTGGACGAGCTGGGTTACGCCTGACCCGCTACTTGCCGAACTTCGCGAACACCTGGCGATCCCGGTTTTCCTGCATCAGCATGCGGAAGCCCGGGATCGTTTCCAGGCTCAGCCCGCCGGGGATGCCGGACTCGGCGTCAGCCACGACCTTGCCGTAGCTTTCGCCGCTCAGCTTTTCCCACTTTCCCGCCGGCTTCTTCGCCTCAACATGCACGACGGTGGCCTTCAACACCATGCGCACCACGGCCTCCTTGGGGTTGGAGGGCTTGGTCAGGCTCGGGTGGCCGGCGATCATGGTCCAGCCGTTCTTCAGCGCCCACTCTGTCAGCTCGTCCTGCGTCATGCCGCTTTCTTCCGTTTCTGCTTGCCCGTGCGCATTTGCCCCGGCGCCGCGCCGCCCTTGGCGCGGTCCAGGACGAAGCGGGCGTAGTCGTCCATGTCGCCGTCGAACGGGACGATGGTGCCGTCCGCCGCCAGCCACAACCGGTCGGCTACCAGCTCCATCAGCGAGCGGTCATGGGTGATTAGGATAACCGCGCCGGCATAGTCGTTCAGCGCATCCAGCAGCGCGCGGCGGCTGTCGATGTCCAGATGGTTGGTCGGCTCGTCCAGGATCAGCAAATGCGGCGCCGCCATCGCCACCATGTTCAGCAGCAGCCGCGCCCGCTCCCCGCCCGACAGGTTCTCCACCGTGGTGGATTGCTTGTCGAAGTTGATGCCGAACTGCGCCAGGCGGGAGCGGTAGGAGGTTTCGCTGTCCTCCGGCCGGGCGCGGCGCATGATGTCCAGCGGGGTGTCCGCCGGGTTCATCGCCTCGATCTGGTGCTGGTGGAACCAGCCGACCTGGATGCGGCGCTCCCGCTGCATGTGGCCGGCCTGCAAGGGCAGCGCGCCCGCGGCCATCTTGGCGAAGGTGGACTTGCCGGCGCCGTTCACGCCCAGCAGGCCGATGCGGTCGTCCACGTCCAGCCGCAGGTTGAGCGCGCGCAGCACCGGCTCGGCGTCGCCATAGCCGATATCCGCCGCCTCCAACCGCATCAGCGGCGGCGCCAACGGGCGCGGCGGGGACGGCAGGATGAAGGGGGACACCCGCTCCTCCACGATGGCGGAGATCGGCTCCAGCTTGGCCAGCCGCTTCATGCGGGATTGCGCCTGCGCCGCCTTGCTGGCCTTGGCGCGGAAGCGGTCCACGAAGCTTTGCAGATGCGCCCGCTCCGCCTCCTGCTTGACGCGCGCCGCCGATTGCAGCCGCGCCTTTTCCGCCCGGCGCTTCTCAAAATCGTCGTAGCCGCCGGTGTAGAGCTCCAGCTTGCCGTCCTTGATGTGCAGGATGTGGTCGACCGAGTTGTTCAGCAGCTCGCGGTCATGGCTGATGATCAGGGCGGATTTCGGGTAGCGCCGCAGCCGCGCTTCCAGCCACATGGCCCCTTCCAGGTCCAGGTAGTTGGTCGGCTCGTCCAGCAGCAGCAGGTCGGGTGCGGCAAACAAGGCCGCGGCCAGGGCCACGCGCATGCGCCAGCCGCCGGAGAACTCCGCCATCGGGCGCGCCAAATCGGCCGTGGAAAAGCCGAGGCCGGCCAGGATTTCGCCCGCCCGTGCCGGGGCGCGGTCGGCGTCGATCTCTTCCAACCGGGCGTAGATGTCGGCGATGCGCTCGGGCGCGGCGGTTTCCAGCTCGGCATACAGCGCATCCCGCTCCTCGTCGGCGGCCAGGATGGTGTCCAGCAGGCTGACCGACGTCGCCGCATGCTCCTGCGCCACGCTGGCGACGCGGGCAGCGCGGGGCAGCACCACCTCGCCGCCATCCGGGCCGAGTTCGCCCAGGATCAGCTTGAACAGGGTCGACTTGCCCACGCCGTTGCGGCCCACCAGGCCCACCTTGGCGTTGAGCGGCAGCAGCACGCTGGCGTGGTCGAAGAACCGACGTCCCCAGGCGTTGAAGACGAGGTCGTCTATCTGGAGCATGGTGGGGTCGGGTGTCCGGTTGCGGCGCAGCCCCTCTACCGGAAATATGCTGCGATTGCGAGCACGAAGCCCGCGGCTACAGCGGGCTCCTCTGTGACGGCGTGGCGAACACGCGTCGCCGCCGCAGCATCCGCACCATCCGGCGCCACCCGGCGCTTTGCTGCTGCCACCAACTGCCGGTCGCCAGCGCCTCCTCCCCCGAAGGGTCGCCGGTGCGGACGTATTCGCGGCCGAAATCCGCCGTACCGAACAGCATGTCCCACACCGGCAGGATGGCGCCGTAGTTGCAGCTTTGCTGCCCGGCGGCCAGCACGCCGTGATGCGCCCGGTGGAAGCGTGGGGAGATCAGCAGCCGGTCACCCAGCTTCCCGAACGAGACCCGCGCATTGGCGTGGCTCAGGCTTTCCAGGAAGCGCAGCACCAGCACCAGCATGGGGAATTGCAGCGGCGGGATGCCGATCAGCAAGGCGATGCCGGCGGCCCACAGGAAGGAGATGACCTCGTCCACCACGTGGTTGCGGTCATCGGACCAGAACGTCATCTGCCGCTGCGCATGGTGCAGCGAATGCAGCGCCCACCACCAGCCGAAACCGTGGCTCAGCCGGTGGCGCCAATACTCGCCGCAATCCAGGATCAGCACGTACAACGCGAAGGTCAGCACCTGGTGGCCGAGCAAGCCGGGCACCAGCAACTCCAGCGTGGGCGGCACGATGCCGCGATCGGTCAGCCAGCCGCTCAACCACACCTGCACCTGGTAGAACAGCACGAAGGTCACCAGCGGCAGCACGCCGATGCGGTTGATCAGCGTGTAAACGACGTCGATGGTCACCGCCTTCGCGTCCGGCCAGCTTTCCACCGGGCGCCACCGTTCTAGCGGCAGGCAGACTGCCAAGGTGATCGCCACCTGCGCCACGCCATACACGGCGAACAGCGCCCAGCCGTAGCCCACGTCTTCCCACTGCATCAGGTCGAACTGATACAGCAGCGGGATGACCAGATGCTCCTGCAGCCAGCCGGCGACGGTGTCGAACGGGTCCACTACTTGGCGCTCACCCGCGTGGGCGTAGGGGCGTTGGGGTGGGTGTTCAGCCAGATGCCGTGCGGCGAGCGCCCCGTCTCGATCGTGGAGAACTGGCCAGTCGCCGGGTCCAGCAGCGCCACCGTATGGGCCCAGCGGCGGGTGACCCAAATCTTGCCATCCGGCGCGAAATCCATGTCGTCCGGGCCGCCGGGCATGGCGATGCGGCCGCGCACCGCCAGCGTCTTCGGGTCCAGCAGGGAGATACTGCCGTCGACCCGGTTGCACACATACAGCGTGCGGCCATCCGGCGACACGAACAGGTTGTGCGCGCCCTTGGCGGTCTGCACTCGCCGCTCCACGGCGCCGGTCGACGGGTCGACCACGGCCACGTAATCCGCGCCCATGATGCCGACCAGCAGCTTGCCGTCCAGCCACAGCACGCCGGCCGGGGTCTTGCCCACCACCGTCTTCCACAGCACCGCGCCGCTATGCACGTCGATCGCGACCAGCGAGTCCGTGCCTTGCAGGCTGACATAGGCGACCGAGGAATCTGGGGAATAGTTGATATGGCTCGGCATGGACGACGCCGGGATGCGGTGGGCCAGCGTCAGCGTTGCCGCGTCGTAGATGTCGATCTGGTTGCGGGCGAGCCCGGCCACCGTCATCCACTTGCCGTTCGGGCTGTATTGCAACTGGTAGGGGTCGCTGATCGTCATGCGGCGCTGCACGTCGCCGGTGGCGGGGTCCAGGAAGAACACGGCATTCCCCGCCGTGTCGCCGACCAGCAGGGACGTGCCGTCCGGCGTCAGCGCCATGTGATGCGGCTCCCGCAGGACGGGAATGCGCTTCAGTTCCGCGTGGCTGTCCATGTCGATCAAGCTGACCGAGGCCTCGGCGGAGTTGATCACGAAGGCCAAGGGGCGCGCGGTCGCGACGGCGGGCAACAGCAGCAAGGCGAGCAGCAGTTTCTTCATGATCTATCCAAGACTTCCGAGCGGTTCCTATCACGCCCCCTCCGTCCCGTGGGAGTCATTCCGCGCGGCAGACGCTGCCTTTAGCGCACCGGTTCGCCGCCGATCGACTCCGCCCGCTGCACCCGGCTGCCGGCGCCCCGCACCAAGGCGGCCGGGGAACGGCCCCTGCCCGGCACCGCCCAGGACACGGTGCTGCCGCGCCCCGTCACGGCGATGCGGGCGCCGGGCTGCACCACGGCTTGCACGGTCAGCAAATCGCCGCGCACCACCACCGAACGGCAGCCGCCGCGCACCACGTAGGCACTGCGGCTGCCGGTGACGATCAGGTCATGCCCGGCACAATCCGCCAGCCGTTCCTGGTCGTCGCCGGACAGTTCCAGCCGGCTGCCCTGCTCGGCGACGCCGGGTGTAGCGGCGGCCGGCACCGGTGTTGGCGCAGGCGGGGGCGGCGGTGATGGCGTCCGGGGCGGGGGCGGTGGCGCGGTTGAGACCGGTCGCGCGTTTCCGCCAGGCGAGACATCGTTGTCAGGTCCGAAGGTTTCCACGATCGGTGCGGCGCCAAGAGCGGCATAGTGGATGCGGTTGGCACTGCCTTCGACACGGATCGAGCCGCCGGCCGCGACCGCCAATTGAACCATGTTGGCAAACCCCTTCACCAGCAGCGAGCCACACGTCCCGCTCAGCACGACAGTGTCGTGGTTGCCTTCCAAGCGGACCGCCTGTCCAGGGCTGCAGCTTCCCGCCAGGGTCTGCGCCTCCGCCTGGAACAGCAGGTCGGCGGCCTGCACCCGCCCCGGTGCCACGACCAGCACCGCGCCCGCCAGCATCCAGGCCCATCCGCGACGCCGCGTCATTCCTGTATCCGCCCGTTCCACCGCGCCCAGCCTCCCACGGGAGCGTTAACGCTCCCGGAAGGATTGCTGCCTGGCACTTCGGATCGCGCCAGGCGAACCTGGCAAAGCAGGGCCGCGAACTTCCCGGCGCGTGCCGGCCGTGCAAGCCACGCCCGGCGCCCAGCAACGAAGCCGTGCACTGCGGCAAATAACCGGACCCGCAACAGGGCTGGCTGGCAGGCCGTGTAGATCCACAGCGCCGTGCCGCCGGCCAGCAGCTTCGCCCCGACATACACCGCCAGCGCGCGCCACCAATCGCCCTGCAACAGCAACCACGCCGACGCCAACGTGCCGCAGCGGCTGCACAGTTCCGGCACCAGGAACAACAGCAGCGCCGCGAAGGCCGGCAAGCGCGCGATGCGCCGACGCAGCGGCAACAGCGGCGGCCAGGCCGCAACCCGACGGCCGGCACCCAACAGCGCCGGCACGACGACGTCCTGGCCCAGCACCACCATCACGGCGACCGGAAACATGACCAACGCGGCCGCACGGTGCACACCCATCGCCGCATCATGCCTACGATCGGCCGGCGATGCCATGCAACCAGCCAGAACGAAATCGAAACCTGGGCGTTGAGGACATATGTCTTCGATCATGAACATGGACGACTCCGTTACGGCTCAGGCTCAACGGGTGCTGATCGTCGAGGACGAGTTCCTCATTCGGCTCACTTTGTCGGAGGTGCTGGCGGACGAGGGCTACCAGGTGTTGGAGGCCGAAACCGCCGACGAGGCCCTGGCGATCCTCGACGCCACGCCTGATATCGCGGTGTTGCTGACGGACATCCAGCTTCCCGGCGCGCTGGACGGCCGCGCGCTGGTGCAGCGTGTCCGCGCAACGCGGCCAGGGCTGCCGGTGATCTTCATGACGGGCCGGCCGGACGCCATGGAAGGCGCCGGGCCGCGGGACATGTTCGTCGCCAAGCCGTATCTGCCCTCCGAAATCTGCAAGGCGGTACGGACGATGCTGGAAACGGCCGGCTAGAAATCCAGATCGGCGTAGTGCGCCGGCGGCGTCACGCCGGGCACGCGATCGGCCAGGATCGGTCGAAAGGACGGTCGGGATTTCATGCGGGCATACCACTCGCGCGCCGCGGGCACGGCGGCCCAATCCACGTCGCCGCAGAAGTCCAGGGTCGACAGGTGCCCGGCGGCGGTCAGATCCACTAGGGTCATGGCGTTGCCGCCCAGCCATTTCCGCGTTTCAGCCAGCCAGCCGATATAGGTCAAATGCGTCTTGAGGTTGATGAAGCCGACCCGCAGCGCCGCCGCATCGGGTTGGCCTGTGGCGGACAGGCGCTTGATGATCTTCTCGCCATATAGGTGCCGGGTGACCTCCTGGGCGAACTTGCCGTCCAGCCAGGCCACCAGCCGACGCACCTCCACCCGTTCCGCCAAGGTGTGACCGAGCAGCGGCGTGTCGGGATAGGCTTCCTCGAGATATTCGCAGATCACGCCGGAATCGGGGATCGCCAACCCGTTTTCCTCGACCAGCGTGGGGACGGAGCCGGACGGGTTCAGCTCAAGGTATTCGGTGCGCCGCTCCCACGGCTTCTCCACCCGCAGGTCGAACGACAGCCGCTTCTCCGCCAGGACCAGGCGGACCTTGCGCGAATAGGGGGACAAAGGGAGGTGGTAAAGCAGCCGCATGAGACGCCGTTATGGCATTCGCGCCGAGCCGCGCCAATTGCCCCGCGTCTGCGTCAGGCGCGCTTCTCCTCCGCGGCGAAGTCCAACGGCACCGGGAGGTATTGCGCGTAACCCTTCGGCACGACCTGCCAAACCTTGCCAAGCGTTTCCGCCCATTCGTGCAGCAGCCCGGCGGCGTAGCGACTGCTGGTTTCCGCCACGTGCGTTTCGATCAGTTGGCGGAGCACGCCCTGCCAATGCGGGTGGACCACGCGCTGCCGGGTCAGTGTCTCCGGGTTGGCCCGCTTGTCGAACATGTCCTCCGTGTCCAGCACGAAAGCCATGCCGCCGGTGAACCCCGCGCCGAAATTGTCGCCGATCGGCCCCAGCACCACCACGGTGCCGCCGGTCATGTACTCGCAGCCATTGGAGCCGCAGCCCTCGATCACCGCGTCCGCGCCGGAATTGCGCACGGCGAACCGCTCGCCTGCCTGCCCCGCCGCGAACAGCCGCCCGGCCGTGGCGCCATACAGCACGGTGTTGCCGATGATGGTGTTGTTCTGGCTGGCCAGGGTGGAGGACGGCGCCGGCCGCACCACGATCGTGGCACCGGAGAGGCCCTTGCCCACATAGTCGTTGGCGTCGCCGAACACCTCCAGCTTCACGCCCTGCACCGCGAACGCGCCCAGCGACTGCCCGGCCGACCCGCGCAACCGCACCGTGACGTGGCCCGGCTGCAAGGTCGCCATGCCGTATTGCCGGGTGATGCGGGACGACAGCTTGGTGCCGATCGCCCGGTGCGTGTTGCGGACGTTGTATGCAAGCTGCATCTTTTCGCCGCGTTCGAACAACGGCGCGGCATCCGTGATCATCTGCGCGTCCAGCGTTTCCGGCACCTCGTTGCGGCCTTCCGTGCAGTAGCGCTCATGCGGCCCTGGGTCCGCCTGCACCAGCAACGGGTTGAGGTCGAGGTCGTCCAGCCATTCGGCGCCGCGGCTGACCTGGCGCAGGTACTCCGTGCGCCCGATCACGTCGCGCAGCCGCTTCACGCCCAGGCCGGCCAGGATGTTGCGCACTTCCTCCGCCACGAAGGAGAACAGGTTGATCACCTTCTCCGGCGTGCCTTCGAACTTCGCCCGCATCGCCGGGTCCTGCGAGCAGACGCCGACCGGGCAGGTGTTGCTGTGGCATTGCCGGACCATGATGCAGCCCATGGCCACCAGGCTGGCGGTGCCGATGCCGAACTCCTCGGCGCCCAGCATGGCCGCGATCACCACGTCGCGCCCCGTCTTGATGCCGCCATCCGTGCGCAACCGCACCCGGTGGCGCAGGCGGTTCAGCATCAGCACCTGGTGCGCTTCGGTCAGCCCCATTTCCCACGGCGCGCCGGCGTATTTCACGCTGGTTTGCGGCGCCGCCCCCGTGCCGCCGGAGTGGCCGGAGATGAGGATGGCATCCGCCTTCGCCTTGGCCACCCCCGCCGCGATGGTGCCGATGCCCGACCGCGCCACCAGCTTCACGCAGACATAGGCGTCTGGATTGATCTGCTTCAGGTCGTAGATGAGCTGGGCCAGATCCTCGATCGAGTAGATGTCGTGGTGCGGCGGCGGGCTGATCAGCGTCACGCCCGGCGTGGAATGCCGCAGCTTGGCGATCAGCTCCGTCACCTTGAAGCCGGGGAGCTGGCCGCCCTCGCCCGGCTTGGCGCCCTGCGCGACCTTGATCTCGATCTCGCGGCAAGCGTTCAGGTATTCCGCGGTGACGCCGAAACGCCCGGACGCGATCTGCTTGATGGCGGAGTTGGCGTTGTCGCCGTTCGGCCGCGGCTTGTAGCGCGCCTGGTCCTCACCGCCTTCCCCGCTGTCGGACCGCGCCCCGATGCGGTTCATCGCCACCGCCAGCGTTTCATGGGCTTCCGGGCTGAGCGCGCCCAGCGAGATGCCCGGCGCGATCAGGTGCTTGCGGATTTCGGTGATGCTTTCGACGTCGTCCACCGGGATCGGCTTGTGCCCCTCGGTGAAATCCAGCAGGTCGCGCAACGCCACCGGCGGCTGGCGGCGCACCGCCTCGCTGTAGCGCATGTAGGTTTGGAAGCTGTCGTTGCTGACTGCGGTTTGCAGCGTGTGGATCAGGCTGCCGTCGAACGCATGGGCTTCGCCGCGGCGCCGCAGCTTGTAGATGCCGCCCACCGGCAGGGTGACGACGTCCTCGTTCCACGCCGCCTTGTGCAGGGCCAGCAGGTTGCGGGCGATGCCGGGCATGCCGATGCCGCTGATGCGCGACTGCATGCCGGGAAAGAACTCCGCCACCAGCGCGCGCGACAGACCGATCGCCTCGAAATTATAGCCGCCGCGGTAGGAGGAAACGACGGAGATGCCCATCTTGGACATCACCTTCAGCAGGCCCTTGTCGACCGCCTTCTTGTAGCGCCGCAACGCCTCGCCCAGCGTCATGGCGCCGAACAGGCCGCGGCGCTGCCGGTCGGCGATGCTTTCCTGGGCCAGATAGGCGTTGATCGTGGTGGCGCCGACGCCGATCAGCACCGCAAAGGCGTGCACGTCGATGCACTCCGCGGCGCGCACGTTCAGGCTGGTGAAGGTGCGCAGGGAGGAGCGCACCAGGTGCGTGTGCAGCGCCGCCGTGGCCAGGATCATCGGCATGGCGGCACGGTCCGAACACTGGTGCTCGTCCGTGGCGATGATGTGGGTGCAGCCGGCCCGCACCCCCTCCTCCGCCTCGCGCCGGATGCGCTCCAGCCCGGCGCGCAGGTCCACCTGGCCGTCTACGATCGGCGCGGTGCAGTCGATCACGCACACGTTGCGGCCCATGAAGTCGCGCATCGCGTCGAACTCGGCGTTGGACAGCACCGGGCTTTCCAACTGCAGCAGGTCGCATTGCGAGCTGTCCTCGTCCAGCACGTTGCCGAGGTTGCCCAGCCGGGTCTTCAGCGACATCACCCGCGTTTCGCGCAGGCTGTCGATCGGCGGGTTGGTGACCTGGCTGAACGCCTGGCGGAAATAATGGTGCAGCCCACGATATTGCTGCGACAGCACGGCGATCGGCGTGTCGTCCCCCATGGAGCCGACGGCCTCCGCCGCGTCCGCCACCATCGGATGGAGGATCACCTCCAACTCCTCCAGCGTCATGCCCACCGCCAGTTGGCGGCGGCGCAGCTCCTCGCCGGTGAACAGGGTCGGCTCCGGCGCGTCGGTCTTGACGATGTGGTCGATCTCGGTGATCCGCCGCGTCCAGCCGGCATAGTCGTGCCGGGCGGCGAGCATGTCCTTCACCTCCTCGTCGCCATAGAAGGTGCCGGTTTCGAGGTCCACGGCGATCGACTGCCCCGGACCAACGCGGCCCTTGGTGCGGATGTCGCGCTCGTCGAACTTCACCATGCCGGCCTCGGAGCCGACCACCAGCAGCCCCGAATGCGTCAGGCTGTAGCGGAGCGGGCGCAAACCGTTGCGGTCGAGCCCGGCGACCATCCAGCGCCCGTCCGTCGCGGCCAGCGCCGCCGGGCCGTCCCACGGCTCCATGACGGCGTTGCAATACAGGAACATGTCCTTGTGCGCCTGCTTCATGGTCGCATCGACGCTGATGGAGGCGGGGATCAGCAGCGCCTTGGCCATCGGCGCGTCCCGCCCGGCGCGCACCAGCAACTCGAACGCGCCATCCAGTGCCGCGGTGTCGCTGCTGCCGGCCTGGATCACCGGCTTGATGTCGTCCAGGAACGGGTCCAGCTCGGCGGCGGACAGCCGGGTCTCGTGGCTTTTCATCCAGTTGGTGTTGCCGCTGATCGTGTTGATCTCGCCATTATGCGCCAGCATGCGGAACGGCTGCGCCAGCCGCCAGGTGGGGAAGGTGTTGGTGGAATAGCGCTGGTGGTAGATGGCGAATCGGCTGACAAAGCGTGCGTCCAGCAGGTCCGGGTAGAAATCCGTCAGGTTCTCCGCCAGGAACATGCCCTTGTAGATGATCGAGCGGCAGGACAGCGAGCAGATATACAGCTCGTTGATCTGCGCCGCGATCGCCTGCTTCTCGATTCGGCGGCGGATGACGTAGAGGTCACGCTCGAACAGCGCGTCGTCGGCGCCGGTGCCGTTGCGCACCATGATCTGCTCGATCTCCGGCCGGGTGGCGTTGGCCTTCTCGCCGATGCAGCCGACGTTGATCGGCACCTGGCGCCAGCCATGGATGGTGTGGCCGAAATTGAGGATTTCCGTCTCGACGATCTGCCGGCAGCGTTCCTGCGCGGCCAGGTCGGTCTTGGGCAGGAACACCTGGCCCACGGCGATGCGCTCGTCCGGCCGGGCGTCGCCGCCGCTCTTGATCACCTCGGCAAAGAAATCTTGCGGGATTTCGATGTGGATGCCGGCGCCGTCCCCGGTCTTGCCGTCCGCGTCCACCGCGCCGCGATGCCAGACGGCACGCAGGGCGTCGATGCCCGCCTGCACCACGTCACGCCGGGCATGCCCGTCCAGCGAGGCGACCAGGCCGACGCCGCAGGCATCGTGCTCGTCCTGCGGGCGGTAGGTGTCGTGCAGCAGGGCAAGGTTGGCGTTCCAGTCGGCGACATGGTCCATGGTGGAACTCCCTACTGCAGGTAGCCGCGCGCTTGCAGCGCGTCGAGGTGCTTGCTGATCGCGTTCCGCAACGTGGCCGTTTGCCAGGTCAGCGAGACGACTTGCAGCGAGTTGGAGATCTGCACGTCGCTCGCAAGCAGATGTTGCCCGGCTGGCGTGGCGTAGAACGCCTCCGCCGCCTTCATGTCGTCGGCGGACAGGGCGTTGGCATACACCGCCGTCCATTGCGCCAGCAGGTCCGGCTCCGCCCCACGCAATTCCGGCATGATGAGCTTGTCCGTCAGCTCCGCACGATCGCTGAAAGACAGGCCGCCATTGCCCAGCATCGCCATGCCGACCAGACGCATCCGCTCCACAAAGGCATCCGCCAGCGCCTGCTTGCCGGTCAGCATCATGAAATGGGGCGCCTCAGCGACGGCGTCGCTCGGCTGTGCGGTTGCTGGGCCGATCCCGGCCAGCACGGCGAGGCCGAGCAGCAATGCGGTCTTAGTCATGGAAACCATGCTCCCGTAGATGCGCCGCGTGATGGTCCATCGCGTCCCGCACCACCTTGGCCGCCCAACTCCGGTCCTGGTCCGCGATGCCGACGCTGAGCGCGACTTCCACATGCATGACATGCTGCCCGGCAGGCGTCGCATAGAACGCTTCCAGCGCTTTCATGTCGTCGGCCGTGAGCACTTGGGCGAAGGTCTCCAGCCATTTGGCCTTCAGCTCGGGCTTGGCCGCTTCGACCTCGGGCATGACGTCGCTGTCCGCCAGTTCGCCCGCCTCCTCGCGCGGCACCCCATGGGTCATCAGCATCGTGATCACCGATGGACGGAGCTGGCCCGTCACGGCGTCGAGGAACTCAGCCTTGCCGGTCCGCTCGAAATACGCCGGCGCCTCGGCCAGGGCCGCCGGATCGGGCGGTGTTGCCGGCTGGCCCTCGGCGAAGACCGGGACTGCGGCCGACAGCAGGACGAGGGCGGACAGGCGCAGCACCATCGAACCGCGGACGCCCACGCGCCGGTGGGCGGACGACACTCTTCCCTGCTGCCTTGCCGCCATCGTGCTACTCCGCCGCCAACGCTAGCGCACCCTGTTGCATGTAGTCGTGCATGCGGGCGGCGGCGTCGCGCCCGTCCTTGATCGCCCACACCACCAGGCTGGCGCCGCGCACGATGTCGCCCGCGGCGAACACGCCGGGCAGGTTGGTCATCTGGGTGCGGTGATCCACCGCGAGCGTGCCCCAACGGCTCACCTCCAGCGAGTCCACGCCCCAAAGGCGCGGCAACTCTTCCGGGTCGAAGCCCAGCGCCTTGATCACCAGATCGGCGTCCACCGTGAAGCGCTCGCCCGATGCCTCGACCGATTGGCGGCCGGACGCATCCGGCATGCCGAGCCGCATGCGCTGCACGCGAACCCCGCTCACCGCATCGTCGCCGAGGAAGGCTTCGGGCGCGGCCAGCCACACGAACTCCACCCCTTCCTCCTGCGCGTTCTTCACCTCCCGCAGCGAGCCCGGCATGTTGGCCTGGTCACGCCGGTACAGGCACTTGACGGAGGCGGCGCCCTGCCTGACCGCCGTGCGCACGCAGTCCATCGCGGTGTCGCCGCCGCCCACCACGACCACGCGCTTGCCCGCGGCGTTCAGCGCGCCGCTGTCGAACGCCGGCACGCTGTCGCCGAGGCCCTGGCGGTTGGACGCGGTCAGGTAGTCGAGTGCCTTAACGATGCCGTCGAGCCCGGCGCCCGGGCCGCCGATCTCGCGCGGCTGGTACACGCCGGTGGCAATCAGCACCGAATCGTGGCGCCGCCGCAGCTCATCCCAGGCGATGCCCTCGCCGACCGCCATGCCAAGATGGAACTGGATGCCGCCCTCCTCCAGCAGCCGCCAGCGGCGCAGCACGATGTCCTTTTCCAGCTTGAAGCCGGGGATGCCGTAGATCATCAGGCCGCCGACCCGGTCGTGCCGGTCGTAGACATGTACCTGGTAGCCCTTGGCGCGCAGCATCTCGGCCGCGGCCAGCCCGCCCGGCCCGGCGCCGATGATGCCGACGGATTGCGGCCGCTCCTGCTTCGGCCGCAACGGCTTGACCCAGCCTTCCGCGAAGGCGGTGTCGGTGATGTGGCGTTCGACGGCGCCGATGGTGACGCTTTCAAACCCCTTCTCGATCACGCAATTGCCTTCGCACAGGCGGTCCTGCGGGCAGATGCGGCCGCAGATCTCCGGGAAGTTGTTGGTGGCGGAACTGACCTCGTACGCTTCCTCCAACCGGCCTTCCGCCGTCAGCTTCAGCCAATCCGGGATGTTGTTGGAAAGCGGGCAGTGGATCGAGCAGAACGGGATACCGCACTGGCTGCACCGGCTGGCCTGCGCGCCGGCAGCGGCCTGGTCGAACCGGCGGTAGATCTCGTCGAAATCATGGCGGCGCTCCGGCACGGCACGCTTTTCCGGCGTCTGCTGCGGCAGGCGAACGAATTGCAGCATGCGGTCGGCCATGGATGATCCTCTCCCAAGCGAAGCGGCCTATACCGCTCCTGCACGGCCAATACGAGGGGGAAACGGCAGGATAGGGCAGCATAGCTGCCACTCGACGGCGGGGTGCAGTAGGCCGGCTGGACCAGTGGCGGTTTAGCAGCGCGATTTAGGGCCGAAATCGGCCTTTAGGTAGGAACGCGCTCCAGCTTGCCACCGCCGGGACGATACCGGTCCAGATATTCTGGCACGACAAGCTCCACCGGCGTTGGCACGATGCCGAGCTCCGCCAGCCCCGCCGCCCCGGCGGACACGACGTTGTCCTGCGACAAGAGCAACAACTGGTCACGGGTGAACGGCTTCGTGGGCAGCTTCTCCGCCAAACCGGCCTGGAACCGCGCCAGGCCCATCGGCACGTCCACCAGCCGACGCTTACGCCGGGTTTCCGCCAGGATGAACGCCAGGATTTCCCGGAACGTCCAAACCCGCGGCCCGCCCAGCTCATAGGTCTTGCCCGCCGTGTCCTCGCCGACCAGCCCGGCCATCACCGCATCGGACACGTCGCCGACGTAAACCGGCTGCATCCGGGTGGCCCCCGAGATCACCGGCATGACCGGCAGGATCTGCGCCAGGGCGGCGAAGCGGTTGAAGAACTTGTCTTCCGCACCGAACACCAGCGACGGGCGCAGCACGGTGGCCGACGGCATGGCCGCCCGCACCGCCGCCTCCCCGGCGGCCTTGGTCCGGGCATACAGGCTCGGGCTGGCCGCGTCGGCGCCGATGGCGGAAACCTGCACCAGCCGGGTCGCCCCGGCGGCAGCGGCCAGGGTGGCGATGCGCCCGGCCCCTTCCACCTGCACGCGCTGGAAATCACCGGCACGCCGCTCCGCCAGGATCCCGATCAGGTTGACCACCAGCGACGCGCCCTCCACGGCGCGGGCCACCGTCGCCTCGTGCCCCAGCGAGGCATACATCGGCACCACCTGCCCGACCCGGCCCATCGGCCGCAGGAACAGCGCGCCTTCCGGGTCGCGGACCGCCACGCGCGTCACGTAGCCGGCGCTTGCCAGGCGCTTGACGACGTAGCGGCCGAGGAAGCCGGACCCGCCGAATACGGTTGCCACGCTGCGCGTCGCCGTCGCCATGAATTCGTCCTTATGTCGCGTCACCCACCCATATGCGCCGGATGCCGCCGTCTCAAGCCGCTATGCGCCCGAGATTGAAACAAGCTGCCCCGTGCCATAGCCTTCCGGCATGAGGATTTCGGCTGGCACCGTCGCCAACGCTGTGGCCTGGCTCGTGTTCGCGGGAATCTTCGCCGTGGCCGTGGTGATGGCGGACGTGCTGGGCTTCCTGGGCCTGTTCATCATCGGGGCGATCACCTGGATGGTCTGCGCCCGCGTCGGGCAGGACGACAACCCCGACTGGCGGCCGTGGCAAGCCTTCGGGCACGCCGTGCCGCATGACGCCGCATGGCCGGCCTCGCCGGAGCAGCGTGCGGCGCGCCGCGCCGAATGGCAGTTGGCGCTCGACCCAATTCGCTTCTTCGCCCGCTGCGGCATGGCGCTCACCGCAATCGGCGCGGCCGGGTTCGCTTGGCAATACTGGGCCGCCATGGCGTCGAATGGGCATTGACGCACCGGAACCCGGCGGCTACATCGCCGCTCCACCGCGTGCATGCCCAGGTGGCGGAATTGGTAGACGCGCAGGTTTCAGGTACCTGTGTCCGAAAGGACGTGAAAGTTCGAGTCTTTTCCTGGGCACCACCCGCGCCGGCCTCCTGACGGAGGACGGCGCAGCGAAGGCACGATGCCGTGGCGACGCAGTTCCAACCAAATGCGACCATCCACCTCCATAAGGACGACCTGCCGGAAGGCGTGTCCTTCGGACCGAGCGTCGCCGTCGACACCGAAACCATGGGGCTGGACTGGCGCCGCGACCGGCTGTGCCTGGTGCAGCTTTCAGCGGGCGACGGCACGGCCCACCTCGTGCAGATCGTCCCGCCGTCCCTGGGCGGTCGCGGGACGGCCTGCCCCAACCTGAAGCGGCTGCTCGCCGACACGGCGGTGACCAAGCTGATGCATTTCGCCCGGTTCGACGTCGGCATTCTGCAACAGACACTCGGCATCGCGGTCACGCCGATCCGCTGCACCAAGATCGCCGCCAAGCTGGTCCGCACCTTCACGGAGCGGCATGGCCTGCGCGATTTGTGCCGGGAGCTGCTAGGCGTGGAGATCAGCAAGCAGCAGCAAACCTCGGATTGGGGCGCGGTGGAGCTCACCCCGGAACAGCTCGCCTACGCCGCGTCCGACGTGCTGCACCTCCATGCCCTGTGGGCGAAGCTCGAGACCTTGCTGCGCCGGGAGGATCGCCTGGAGCTGGCGGAGGCGTGCTTCCGCTTCCTGCCCACCCGCACCACGCTGGACGCCCTCGGCTACGACGCGCCGGACATCTTCTCGCACTAACCCAACTTCGTGGCATGGTTTTTGGATGCCATGACAGCAGTTTCACCTGCGCGCATTGACCAGGCTGCCCCGTCTGATCATACCATGGAGCCATGAGCGCCGTGGCAGCCGCCCAAACCGACCTGGACGTCGCGCGATCCGTGCTCGCCACGGAGGCTGCCGGGCTGCGTGCCCTAGCGGCGTCCTTGGGCGAGTCGTTCGACCGCGCCGTGGCATTGCTGGCCGGGTGCGGGGGGCGGATCGCCGTGTCCGGCATGGGCAAGTCGGGCCATATCGCCCGCAAGATCGCCGCGACCTTGGCCTCCACGGGCAGCCCGGCGTTTTTCGTCCACCCGGCCGAAGCGTCCCACGGCGACCTTGGCATGGTGCAGCCGGGGGACGCCGTGATGCTGTTCTCCAACAGCGGGGAAACCACGGAACTCGCCGACCTGGTGGCACATGCCCGGCGCTTCGGCATGCCGCTGGTCGCCGTCACCGGGCGCGCCGGCTCGACCTTGGCGGCGGCGGCCGACGTGGTGCTGTTGCTGCCGGCCGCGCCCGAGGCCTGCGCCGTTACCTCCGCCCCGACCACCAGCACGACCATGCAGATGGCGCTTGGCGACGCGCTGGCCGTGGTGCTGCTGACCCGGCGCGGCTTCACCGCGACGGATTTCCGCGCCTTTCACCCCGGCGGCCGGCTCGGCGCGCAGCTCCGCCGGGTTGCCGAGCTGATGCACACGGGGGACGCGGTGCCGCTCGCCGGCCCGGACATGCCCATGCAGCAGGCCTTGCTGTTGATGACGGGCAAGGGCTTCGGCTGCGTCGGCGTGGTGGAAGGTGGGCGGTTGGTCGGCATCGTCACGGACGGGGATCTGCGCCGGGCCATGGGGCCGGGGCTGCTGGACCAGCCGGTGCGCGCCGTGATGACCGCCCGCCCGCGCACCATCCGGCCGGATGCGCTGGCGGTGGACGCGCTGTGGCTGATGAACGAGGGGGAACGGCGCATCACCAGCCTGTTCGCGGTGGACGCCGCCGGCGCCCCGCTGGGCATCGTACACGTGCATGACTTCCTGCGGGCCGGCGTGCTGTGACGGTTGCCCCACTGCCACGCGCCCGGCCCGACCGGCTGGGGGTTGCCACGGTGCGGGGCCGCCCGGCCCCCACCAAGCGCAGCCTGAAGGGCCGCCGCCGCACCGTGCTGTGGAGTAAGCGGCTGCTGCCCGTGCTCGCCCTGCTGCTGCTGGGCAGCGTCGCCATGTGGCCGGAAATCGCCAACCTCTTCGACTCCGGCCGCATTGCCTACCGTCGCGGCGGCTTGTCGGCGGAGTTGCAGGCGGGAAAGCTGCTCAACATCCGCTACCACGGTATCGACACGCACAACCGCCCGTACACCGTGACGGCCGAGCAAGCGAACCAGGCCGGGCCGGAGCGGGTGAACCTGGTGCAACCGAAAGGCGACGTGGTGAGCGAAAACGGCTCGTGGACCTACACGGAATCGCATCAGGGCGTTTACATCCAGCGGGCCGGCCTGTTGGACATGTCCGGCGACGTCGCCCTGTATCGCGACAGCGGCGTGGTGCTGCACACCCCGTCCGTCGCGATGGATTTGAAGGTCGGCGCGGCCAGCGGCGACCAGGCGACCCACGCCGAAGGCCCGTTCGGCACGCTGGACGCGCAGGGCTTCGCGCTGGTCGACAAGGGCGACGTCATCCAATTCGACGGCAAGTCGCGGCTCGTGCTGAACGAGACGCAGCGGTGAGGGCCTGGGCGCTCGGGGCAGTGCTGCTGCTGGCACCCGCGTCCGGCTGGGCGCAGGGTATCGACATGACCAAGGGCGGCTCCGTCGAGGTGACCTCCCGCGACGGCATGGAATGGCATCAGGAAGACCAGCTCATCATCGCCAAGGGCGACGCGAAGGCGGTGCGCGGCACGGTGACGGTGACGGCGGACCAGTTGGTCGCGCATTACCGCAAGAAAGCCGCCACCGGCCCGGCGCCGGCGCCCGCCGCTCCCGGCAGCATCACGCCCGACACGGGGAACAACGAGATCTACCGGCTGGACGCAGTGGGTCACGTGCACATCTACACCGCGACCGACCAGGCATTCGCCGACAAGGCGGTGTATGACATGGACCAGGCCGTGCTGGTGCTGACCGGGCACGACCTGCACATCATCACGCCGCAGCAAACCATGTCGGCGCGGGACGAGATGGAATACTGGTCGCAGAAGCACATGGCGGTCGGCCGCGGCAACGCCGTGGTCAACACCAGTGACGGCCGCCGCCTGAGCGCCGACACGCTGGTCGGCTACACCGCCGACCCGAACGCTCCGGCGGGCGCAGCCCCGGTGCAGAAGGTCGCCGCCACGCCCGCCAAGCCGGGTGCCGACCCGCTCGCCAATGCCGGCGGCAAGTTGCAACGCGTGGATGCGTTCGGCCATGTCGAGGTTCGCACCGCCACCGAGATCATCCACGCCGACAAGGGCGTCTACATCCCCGACACGGGGATCGCCCGGCTGGCCGGCAACGTCCATCTCACCCGTGGGCAGAACCAGCTCAACGGCGACCAGGCGGTGATCAACCTGCGCACTGGCGTGTCCACGCTGACGCGGGAGCCGGGGCAGCGGGTCGAGGGCCTGGTCGTGCCGAACGACGCCGCTGGCGGCAAGGATGCGCCGCCCGGCGCGCCCAGACTGCCGGCGAAGCCTGGGGAGACTGCAAAGTGAGCGGCGCGTTGCGGGTGATCGACGGCGGTGCCGGGCTGACGGCGAACGCGGTCGGCAAGACGTACAAGAAGCGGCCGGTGGTGCGCAACGTGTCGGTCAACGTGCGCCGCGGGGAAGCGGTCGGCTTGTTGGGGCCGAACGGCGCGGGCAAGACCACCACCTTCTACATGATCGTGGGCTTGGTGCGGCCAGACACCGGCTCCATCAGCCTGGACGGGCACGACATCACCGCGTTGCCGATGTATCGCCGCGCCCGGCTCGGCATCGGCTACCTGCCGCAGGAGGCGAGCGTGTTCCGTGGCCTGACGGTGGAAGGCAACATCACCGCCGCGCTGGAGGTGGTGGAGCCCGACGGGGACAAGCGTGGCCTGATGCTGGACGAGTTGCTGGCGGAGTTCGGCATCGGGCATCTGCGCCGCACCCCGGCGCTGGCGCTGTCCGGCGGGGAACGCCGCCGGGTGGAGATCGCCCGCGCCCTGGCCACCCAGCCCGGCTACATCCTGTTGGACGAACCGCTGGCCGGCATCGACCCGATCGCGGTCGGCGAAATCCGCGACCTGGTCGGGCACCTGAAGGATCGCGGCATCGGCGTACTGATTACCGACCACAACGTGCGGGAAACGCTGGAGATCATCGATCGGGCCTACATCATGCATGACGGCCAGTTGCTGATGGAGGGCCGCCCCGAAGAGGTCGTGCAGCACGAGGACGTGCGGCGCGTGTACCTCGGGGAAAGGTTCAGCCTGTAGGCTGCGGTTCCATGGCGATCGGTCCCCGGCTCGAGTTCAGGCAATCCCAGTCCCTGGTGATGACGCCGCAACTGCGGCAGGCCATCAAGCTGTTGCAGTTTTCCAACATCGAGGTCGCCGCCTATATCGAGGAAGAGTTGGAGCGCAACCCGCTGCTGGAGCGGGACGACCGGCAGGACACGATGCCGGAGCGCCCTGCCCCGGACCAGCGCACCGAAACGCTGGACAGCCTGGATTCGGCGGACCTGCTGCGGCGGGAAAAGCTGCCGGACGCCACGGAAGCCGACCACACCAACAGCTACGACGCGGGCAGCCTGGGCGACGGCGCCGCGGCGTTCAGCCGGGAAGGCGGCGGCGGACGCGGCTTCGACGGCGAAGACCGCGGCACCGACGATCTGGCGGAAATGCCGCGTTCGCTGCGGGATCATTTGGGCCAGCAGCTCCGCCTCAGCTTCACCGACCCGGTGGACTGCCTGATCGGGGCGCATCTGATCGCCCTGCTGGACCCGGCCGGCCGGGTCAGTATCGACAGCGCCACGCTGGCCGACGCGCTGGGCATTGAGCCGGCCCGGGTGGAGCGGGTGCGCGGGCAGATGCAGCGCTTCGACCCGCCGGGCCTGTTCGCGCGCGACTTGCGGGAATGCCTGTCCGCCCAGTTGGCCGACCGCAACCGGCTGGACCCGGCCATGCAGGCGCTGCTGGACAACCTCGACCTGCTCGCCCAGCGCGACATGCGCCGCCTGCGCGAACTCTGCGACGTGGATGCGGAAGACCTGGCCGACATGGTGGCCGAAATCCGCACGCTGGACCCGAAGCCGGGCGCCGCATTCGAGAACGGGCCGGTCGCGGCCATCCTGCCGGACGTGCTGATGCGCCGGGCGCCGATCCGCGACGAGGATGGCAGCGAGTGGCTGCTGGAGCTGAACCCCGAAACCATGCCGCGCGTGCTGGTGAACCAGGGCTTCCACGCCCGCATCCTGACCCGCACCAAGCGGGACGAGCGGGCGTTTTTGGGCGAGCAGCTTTCCTCCGCCAATTGGCTGGTGAAATCCTTGCAACAACGGGCGCAAACGATCCTGAAGGTGTCGGCCGAGATCGTCCGCCGCCAGGACGGCTTCTTCCAGCACGGCGTGGCCTATCTGCGGCCATTGATCCTGCGCGACATCGCCGACGCCGTGGAGATGCACGAAAGCACGGTGAGCCGCGTCACTGCCAACAAATACATCGCCACCCCGCGCGGCACGTTCGAGCTGAAGTATTTCTTCACCACCGCCATTGCCGGCACCGGCGGCGAAAGCCACAGCGCCGAGGCGGTCCGCCAGCGCATCCGCATCATGGTCGGGGCGGAAACGGCGGCCGACATCTTATCTGACGACGCGATCGTGGCTGCCCTTCGCCGGGAAGGCGTGGACATCGCACGGCGAACGGTGGCCAAATACCGCGATGCGTTGCGCATTCCGAGTTCGGTGCAGCGCAAGCGGGAAAAGGCGTTGCCAGCCTGAGCAAACGCCGCCCGCCAACAAGGAGGCGATGCGGATGCAAATCACTGTTTCTGGCAAGCAGGTCGACCTGTCGGATGCGCTGCGGACCCGCGTTTCAACGGGGCTCGACACGATCGCGGGCAAGTATTTCGACGGCGCGCTGGAGGCCAACGTCACGTTCAGCCGCGCCCGCTCCTTCTTCACCTGCGACATCAACGTGCATGCCGGGCGTGGCCTGACGCTGCGCGGCGAGGGCGAGGCGGCGGATGCCAACGGCGCCTTCGATGATGCGGCGGAGCACATCGCCAAGCGGCTGCGCCGCTACCGCCGGCGCGTGAACGAACATGCGCGGGATTTGGCCAACAAGGACCGTCCGGCCGCCAAGGCTGCCCGGCAATACGTGCTGCGCCAGGAGGACGAGGCCGTCCCCACCCCGCCGGAAGGCCACACCCAGGCCTTCGCCACCGTGGTCGCGGAAACCGCCACCACCATCGACCACCTCAGCGTCAGCGAGGCGGTGATGCGCCTGGACCTGGCGGACCAGCAGGTGATGATGTTCCATAACAGCACCACGGGCGAGTTGAACGTGGTGTATCGCCGCAGCGACGGCCATATCGGCTGGATCGACCCGGCGGGAAAGGCGGGTTAACCCTTGCGGTAAGGCAGCACCCGGCCGTTGGGAAACGGCCGGGCGACTTAAAGACGCTACTCCGACGGTGCGATGAGAGTCCTCGCACGAACCCATTCGAGGTAGCCGTCGCGCAGGAAGGGGCGATCGAACGCCTCCCACTCGACGTCTTGCAGGGGGAAAAGCTGATTGTTTCGATTACCGGACGGCTGTCCATGGGCATCGTAGCGGGCAGCCTTTGCCACGCGGTCTTCCCAAGTGAGAAAAACCCACGACAGATGGTAGATTTCTGCGTTTGCCGGCGCGGACTTCGCCGTCGTGACGTGGATGCCCGGCGTATGGATGTGCTGGTTATATTGCACGTTGCAGCGGTTAAAAAGCCGCCATTGTCGTTGGTTCGAAGGTGAGAAGCGCTCAGTCGTTGCCGTGAGGAAGCCACTTCCTTGCCAAAGAAGTTGATGACGCTCGAAGCCGACGATCGTGTCTTGCTCCTGTTGGACAAGGTCACGGCAAAACGAGAGCATGTCAGGACTAGGCACCTCATCGCAATCCAGGCGTAACACCCAGTCGGTTGGGGACCGGCTCACGAGCGATTGGTAGCCATTCTCGATGAACGGCTTGTCGTTATCGTAGAAAACGAGCGGCAGCCCGGCGTCCACGAGGATAGCCTGAGCTTCTGCGGTTCTCTTGCGGTCGAGCACGTAGATTGGGGAAATCCCCAGCCGCCGCATGTAGTGGATTGAGAAGCGAAGGGCATCGGTCTCGTTGAACACCGGTATGAGGATGCTGAATGGAACGGCCTGGCCGTATGTGCCAGTCACCGACGCATCTCGAAAAGCCGGGGGTGCACAAGCGGCAGCGGGTCACGAACCGGTCCTGTCGTCGTAGCCAGGCGCGCGTGCGCTGTTGTGTTCAGCTTGGCGAAGGTGAGAACGTTTTGGACGTACCACCATTCCGCCTCTGCCTGCCAGAGCGGCAGGCGCAGTATGTCGAAACATGCATAACCAAGAGCGGCAAACAGGTCGCTCCAATATTGTGGCCATTGTTCGTTCACGTGCCCGGTCCCGCCTTGGCCTGGTATGGCGCAGGAGAACAGGACCAAATTCGAACTGGCACATAAGCCGCGAACGAGGGCTGGCGCTCGACTGGCGGAGAGGTGTTCGGCAACTTCGACGCAGATCGTCAGGTCGAAACGCTGACCCACGTCTAGCACTCTTTCAAGGTCCTCCTGTTCCAAATCCAACGCCTGAAAGGCTGAGGCCTGGATCATGAGTTGCTGGCGCGGCAGATAGTCGCCATCGACGCCAAGAAGCCTCGTGGCTCCAATTTCCCTTGCTGCCGTCAGCCAGGCACCCACCCCACATCCGACGTCTAGAACCGAATCGAAAGCCAAATGCTTGCGCAGTTCGGCGAGAATGGCTCGTGCCGACCGCAAGCTGCCATCCGCATTGCGGCTGAAGAAGTCAGATGTGTATAGTGACAATGGTTTGCGCCGTTCTGATCGAAACACTCTGGCACTTACACCATGCCACGGTCATGCCACCATTCTCAATGAATCGATCTTGAAGTCGGTGGATCAGCGGTCAACCAGTTCCGGGTTATTGAAGGCCGATGCGCAGAACCCATGCGGCGCAGCAGCTGACGTCGTTTGTTGCCGCATGTAGGCGCGAAAGGCCGTTCACGGCATCTTCCACCAAGCCTGCGCCGAAACAGCCTGGAGCACGCAATTAGCGATCGTCATGTCGTCTTTCTGGAACCACAAAGCCCACTGACTATCAGGCCGGCAGCGGGTGAAGCTCCGGCAGTACGTCTAGGTGGCAAGCTGCCTTCTGCCCGGGCGCCTTGTCCAGCAGCAGCGGCTCTTCCACGCGGCAGCGGTCGAATACGTAGGGGCAACGCGTGTGGAAGCGGCAGCCCTTCGGGGGGTCGATCGGGCTGGGCACGTCGCCCTTCAGGATGATGCGGTCGCGCCGGGCGGTCGGGTCGGGCACCGGCACGGCGGAGAGCAGCGCCCGTGTGTAGGGGTGGCGCGGGTTGGCGAACAGGCTGCGGCGGTCCGCCAACTCGACGATCTTGCCGAGGTACATCACCGCGACGCGGTGCGTCAGGTGCTCCACGATCGCCAGGTCGTGGCTGATGAACAGCAGGGCCAGGCCCAACTCATCCTGCAAGTCACTCAGCAGGTTGATGATCTGCGCCTTGACCGATACGTCCAGCGCGCTGACCGCCTCGTCGCAGATGATCAGGTCGGAGCCGGGGGCCAGTGCCCGGGCGATGCCGATGCGCTGGCGCTGGCCGCCGCTGAACTCGTGCGGGAAGCGGCGCATGGCGTCGCGCGGCAGGCGGACCTTGTCCATCAAGGCCGCCACGCGGTCCTCTAGCTCGGACCCGCTGGCCAGGCCGAAATTGGTGATCGGCTCCGCCAGCACGTCGCGCACCCGCATACGCGGGTTCAGGCTGCTGAACGGGTCCTGGAACACCACCTGGATGCGGCGCCGCACCTGCCGCATCTTGCCGGGTGGCAGCGTGTCGATGCGCTGCCCGTCCAGGAACACCTCGCCATCCGTGGGATCGGTCAGCCGCAGGATGGCGCGGCCCACCGTGGACTTGCCGCAGCCGCTTTCGCCCACCACCGACAGCGTTTCCCCGGCGGCGACGGTGAAGGACACGCCGTCCACCGCGTAGACGGTCGCCGTCTGGCCGCCGAGCAGGCCGCCCTTGATCGGGTAATGCTTCTTCAGCGCGTTGACTTCGAGCAATGCCATCAGAGCGCCGGGTCCACGGGTGCCGTCGAACCGGACATGGGGTCGGTGTCCTTCAAAAGGCCGAACGGAAGCTGCAGACCGCTGACGCAGCGGGCCTGCGGGGCGGAGCCGTCGTAACGGTTGGCCAGGCAGGCGTTTGGGGTGCCGCAGGCGGACAGCAGCAGCGGCAGGGCGAGTGCCAAGGCAGCCCTCACCCCGGCCCTTTCCGAGAGGGAGAGGGAGAAGGAGGCCGTCTCCCTTTCGGCACGGCAATTGGTCTCACGCCGCGTGGGAGTTCCCTCTCCCGCCAGCGGGAGAGGGAGAATACGGGAAGCCCTTTGGGAGAGGGTTGGGTGAGGGCTCCGGCGCACGCTCACGCCGCCTTCGCGTAATGGCAGGCCACCAGGTGTTCCGGCGCCTTCGGCTCCACCGCCGGGGCGACCTCGCGGCAGTAATCCGTGACCATCGGGCAGCGCCCGGCAAAGGCGCAGCCAACGATACGCTGCCGCAGGCTGGGCACTAAGCCGGGGATTTCAGCGAGCTTGGAGCGCCCCTCCTCCGCCAACGACGAGCCGAGCTTCGGCACCGCGCCCAACAAGCCGCGCGTGTAGGGATGCAGCGGGCGGGCGAAGATCTCGCGCACGGGCGCTTCCTCCACCTTGCGGCCGGCGTACATCACGACCACGCGCTGCGCCATCTCCGCCACCACGCCCAGATCATGGGTGATCAGCATGATGGCGGAGCCGAGGCGGGTCTTCAGGTCCCGCATCAGGTCGAGGATCTGCGCCTGGATGGTGACGTCCAGCGCGGTGGTGGGCTCGTCCGCGATCAGCAGCGTCGGGTTGCAGGCCAGGGCCATGGCGATCATCACCCGCTGCCGCATGCCGCCCGAAAGCTGGTGCGGGAACTCCTTCACCCGGCGGGCGGCGGCGGAGATGCCGACCAGCTCCAGCATCTCCACGGAGCGCTTGGTCGCCTGGCTGGCGGTCATTCCCTGATGCAGCCGCAGGGTCTCGCCGATCTGACGGCCCACCGTCAGCACCGGGTTCAGGCTGGTCATCGGCTCCTGGAAGATCATGCTGATGTCGTTGCCGCGCAGCTTGCGCATCTCGGCATCCGGCAGGTCCAGCAGGTTGCGGCCCTGGAACTCGATCCGCCCCGCGATCTTGCCCGGCGGCGTGTTGATCAGCCGCAGGATCGACATGGAGGTCACGGACTTGCCGCACCCGCTTTCCCCCACGATGGCGACGGTCTCGCCGGCGTCGATGTGGAACGACAACCCTTCCACCGCGCGTACCACGCCGTCCGGGGTGCCGAAATGGGTTTGCAGGTCCTGAACGTCGAGCAGCGGCATCAGCGGGCGCTCAAAGCCGCTTGGCCAGACGCGGGTCCAGCAGGTCGCGCATGCCGTCGCCCAGCAGGTTCACCGCCAGCACCGTCAGCGACAGGAACACGGCGGGGAAGAACACGATGTAACCCTTCACCTGCCACAGCGCGCGGCCTTCCGCCATGATGTTGCCCCAGGACGGGATGGTGGGCGGCGTGCCGGCGCCAATGAAGGACAGGATCGCCTCCGTGATCATGGCGGACGCGCAAATGAAGGTCGCCTGCACCATGATCGGCGCCAGCGTGTTCGGCAGGATGTGCTTGAAGATCACCGCCGGGGTGCGGGTGCCGGACGCGACGGCCGCCTCCACGTAGGGCTGCTCCCGCAGGCTCAGCACCACGCCGCGGACCAGCCGCGTCACGCGGGGGATTTCCGCCACGGTGATGGCGATGATCACGTTCTGCACGCTGCCCCGGGTCAGCGCCATCAAGGCGATCGCCAGCAGGATGGATGGGATGGACATCAGCCCGTCCATGACCCGCATGATGATCGTGTCGACCAGGCGGATATAACCCGCGCACACGCCGATCAGCATGCCGACGCCGGACGACAATGCGGCCACGGCAAAGCCCACGATCAACGAAATGCGGGCGCCATACAGCACGCGCGAATAAACGTCCCGCCCCAGCATGTCCGTGCCGAACCAGTAAAGCGCCGACGGCACGCGGGTGCGCTTGGCCGGCGCGATCGCCGTCGGGTCCACCGTGCCGAGGATCGGCGCGGCGATCGCCATGAACACGATCAGCCCCAGCAGCAACGCACCCGCCATGATGGTGGGGTTGCGGCGGATGAAGGTCAGCACGCGCCCGCGCTTGCGGACCGGCGGCAGCACGTCGGGCAGGATCGCGGCGACGCCGCCCGGGCCGGGGAAGGTGGTGCTCAATAGCGGATCCTCGGGTCGAACACGGTGTACATCAGGTCCACGCCCAAATTCACCAGCACGTAGACAAAGGAGAAGATCAGCACCACGCCCTGGATGATCGGGTAGTCGCGGCGCAGGATGGCGTCCACCACCAGGCGCCCGACGCCGGGAATGGCGAACACGCTTTCCGTTACCACCGCGCCGCCGATCAGCCCGGCTACGCCCAGGCCGATCACGGTGACGATCGGCACCGCGGCGTTCTTCAAGGCATGGACGAACAGGATGGGCGACTGCCCGACGCCCTTGGCCCGCGCGGTGCGGACGTAGTCCTGGCTCAGCACCTCCAGCATGGTCGCCCGGGTGATCCGTGCGATCAGCGCCACGAACGCGCCCCCCAGGGTCAGCGTCGGCAGGATCAGGTTGGACAGCCACGGCCACACGCCGTTGGCGAGCGGCGTGTAGCCCTGCACCGGCAGCCATTCCAGTTGCAGGGCGAAGGCGTAGGCCATCAGGTAGCCCACCACGAAGACGGGCACGGAAAAGCCGAACACCGCGAGCAGCATCAGCCCACGGTCGATCCAGGTGCCCTGCTTCCAGGCCGCGATCACCCCCATCGGGATCGCCACCACGATGGAGAACACCAGCGTCAGCACCATCAGCGACAGCGTCGGCTCCACCCGCTGCGCGATCATGTGGGTGACCGGCAGGTTGGTGAAGATCGACTGGCCCAAATCCCCGTGCAGCACATGCCACACCCACTCGCCGAAGCGGACCACGAACGGCCGGTCCAGGCCCAGCGATGCGCGGATGCGCTCCACGTCGGCCGGGCTCGCCTGGTCGCCGGCGATGATCGCCGCCGGGTCGCCCGGTGCCAGGTACAGCAGGCTGAACACGAACAAGGCGACGATTGCCATCACCGGGATGGTGGCGACCATGCGCCGGAGGATATAAGCGAACATCAGGCCTTCTTGACGTCCCAGAACACCGGGAATGGCGCCTTGACCACGCCCGAGACATTTTTACGCCAGGCCTGGTAGCCGAGGAAGAACCCGGTCGGGCCGTAGACCACGTCCTCGAACGCCGCCTTGTTGGTCTTGACCAGCGCAACCTTTTCCGCCGCGGCGTCCGGTGCCGCGTACCATTCCGCGATGCCGGCCTGCACCGCGTCTGATTTGGGCCAGCCGAACCAAGCCGAGTCACCCGTCGCCTGCAAGGCGGTGTAGGGCGCCGGGTTGATGCAGTCCGCGCCGGCATGCCAGGTGTGGAAGATGTTCCAGCCCCCCTGGGCGACCGGATCCTTCTTCGCCCGGCGCGCGCCGACCGTGCCCCAATCCAACGCCTGGTAGTCCACGTTCATGCCGATGCGCGCCAGCATGTCCGCCGTCACGTCGCCTTCCGCCTTGGTGATCGCCACGTCGGTGGCGACGCACAGCGCGATCTTCTCGCCGTTATAGCCTGCCTCCTTCAGCAGGGCCTTCGCCGCGTCGTATTTGCGCGGCCCTTCCAGGATTTCCCCACCCTCGGTGGTGAAGGCCGGCGTGCCCGGCGTGAAATAGGAGGGACACGCCTTCCACAGCGCCCGGTCGTCCCCGACCACGGCCCGCATGTAATCCTCCTGGCTCAACGCCATCATCACGGCGCGTCGGACCCGCACGTCGTTGAATGGCGGCTGCAAATGGTTGAACCGCAGCGAGCCGATGTTGCCCAGCGGGTCGGCGATGTCGACCGCGAGGGCGCTGTTCTTCCGCAGCAGCGGCACCAAGTCCGGGATGGGGTTTTCCCACCAATCGACCTCGCCACGCTGCAACGCGCTGGCGGCGGTGGCGGGGTCGGTGATGATGTTCCACTCGATCCGGTCGAAATACATCCGCTTGCCGCCCGCCGACCAGTCCGCCGGCTCCGGCCGGGGCTGGTAGTCGTCGAACCGGGTGAACACGGCCATGCTGCCCGGCACCCAGCTTCCCCGGTCGAACTTCATCGGGCCGGAGCCGACGAACTCCGCGATCAGCTTGAACGGGTCGGTCGCGGCGATGCGCTCCGGCATGATCAGCGCCATCGGCGCGTTGGACTTGCCCAGCGCGAACAGCATCTTCGGGAACGGCTTGGTCATCCGGATGCGGAAGGTCAGGTCGTCCGGCCCCTCCATCGCGACCAACTGGGCGGCGATGATCTGCCCCATGGAGTCGCGCACCATCCAGCGCTTGAGGCTGGCGACGATGTCCTTGGGCAGGACCTTTTCGCCGTCGTGGAACTTGAGGCCGGGGCGCAGCCGGAACGTCCAGGTCTTGCCGTCGTCCGACACCTCCGACCCTTCGGCCATTTGCGGCATCGGTTGCTGCGTGCTGGTGACGCCATACAGCGTATCCCACACCATCATCGCGGCGTTGCGCACGACGTATTGGGTGCCTGCCACGGCATCCAGGCTCGATAAATTGGCCTGCGGGATGAAGCGAAGCACCTTGGTGTTCTGCGCCAAGGACAGCCGGGGCGCGGCAAGGGTTGCGGCGGCAAGGCCGGTCGTGGCGGACAGGAAATGCCGGCGCTTCATGATGCCATCCCAACAAGTGGTCGGTCGCGTCTGATGCATGGCTGCCATGACCCGGGGGCAGCCGACGCGGACCCTAGCGGCAGTTGGGCGCCGTGCAAACTGCCAAATCTAGCCGTGGCGGCGGGCGCGTGGCTTTGCATCCGGCCGCGGCTTGGCGTGGAACGGCCGTTCCCGCGCCGCCATGGGGCCGTCGCCGGCGGGGGTGATGCGCGGGTCGCCCGGCCCGGCACCTGCGGTGGCCGCGGCAAAGGCGGCGCTGGCGGCACGGCTGATCTCGAACCGCGTGTCCGTGTCGAACACGCGAATGGCGCCGATCTCGCGCTTGGTCACGTTGCCCATGCGGCAGATCAGCGGCACCAGCCATTTCGGATCGGCCTTGTCCCGGCGGCCGACGGCGACGCGGAACTGCACGAAGTCACCCGGCGCCCGCGGCGCCACGGCGCGCGGCGGTTGCGGCGCGTCGACGACCACGGGGGTCAGCGCTTCCGGCGGCGGCAGGCGAGCGCGGTGCAGGCGCAGCAGGGCGGCGGCGACGGCCAGGGGTTCGTGGCCGGCCAGCAGCGCCTCCGCTTCGACGCGCTCCGCACCTTCGGGCGGCGCGAACATCGGATCATCGGACAGGCGTTCGCGATCGCGGGCGTGGATTTCGTCGGCACCGGGCGCGCCGGACCAGGTCGCCCGCACCCGGGCGGCGTTCAGCACCTGCTCCGCCCGGCGGCGCTTCGGGTGCGGCACGATCAGCGCGGACACGCCCTTGCGCCCCGCTCGGCCGGTCCGCCCGCTGCGGTGCAGCAGGGTCTCGGGGTTGGTGGGCAGATCGGCATGCACTACCAGGTCCAGCTCCGGCAGGTCCAGGCCGCGCGCCGCCACGTCGGTGCATACGCCCACCCGGGCGCGGCCGGCGCGCAGCGAGTCGAGCGCGGCGGTGCGGTCGTGCTGGCTGAGCTCGCCGGACAGCATGACGGCGGCGAAGCCCCGCTCCACCAGCGCCATGTGCAGCCGCTTGGTGCCTTCACGGGTGGCACAGAAAACCAGCGCGCCGGGGGCGTCATACCAGCGCAGCAGGTTGACCAGCGCGGCGCCCGCCTCGTGGGCCGGCACGGCGATGGCGCGATATTCAATGTCGGTATGCGGCTGCGCCCGGTCGATCGTGTCGATGCGCAGGGCGTCGCGCTGGTAGCGCCGGGCCAGGGCGGCGATGTCGTGCGGGATGGTGGCGGAAAACAGCAGGGTGCGGCGTTCGGTGGGCGCGGCGGCGAGGATGAACTCCAGCTCCTCCTGGAAGCCGAGGTCGAGCATCTCGTCGGCCTCGTCCAGCACCACGACCTTCAGCGCCGCGAGGTCCAGGTTGCCGCGCCGCAGGTGGTCACCCAGCCGTCCCGGCGTGCCCACCACGACGTGGCAGCCCGCCGCCAGCGCGCGCGCTTCCCGCCGGATGTCCATGCCGCCCACGCAGGCAGCGATGCGCGCGCCGGCGTATAGCCAGGACAATTCGGCCTGGACCTGCAACGCCAGCTCCCGGGTGGGCGCGACCGCGAGCGCCACCGGCGCACCCGGCCGCGGCAACTGCCCGTCGGGCATCAGCGTCGGCGCGGCGGCGAGGCCGAAGGCCACGGTCTTGCCCGACCCGGTGCGCGCCGACACCAGCAGGTCCCGCCCGTCCGCCGCCGCATCGAGCACGGCGGATTGCACGGCGGTCGGCTCGTCATATCCGCGCGCCACCAGGGCGGCGTCGAGCACGGGATGGACTGGGGGGAACGGCATGGGCGGGACTTAGGGCAAGCGGGGATGCGACGCCAGTCGAGGCACCGGGATGACGGCCGTGTTCGCGTTGCCCTTTACCAGCTCGATGTGACGGGTATCGTGATCTTCTCGGTGGAATAGGCAGGAGAGTGAGGTTTGACCGATGCTCATACCCCGGAGGCGCAGGCGACCCGCCCCATCCTGATCAAGCGCTACGCCCGTGCGCGCCTTTATGACACCGCGGCCGCCCAATACACGACGGTGGACGAGTTGCGTAATTGGTCCGCGCGGGGTGTGGGCTTTTCCGTGCTAGACACCGAAACCGGTGACGATGTGACACAAGTCCTACTGGCCTGACCGCGGGCGTCGGGCCTACACGCGTCCACGCAACGCCGCAGCGATGACGGCGAGCCGATCCGCCAATCCATGGGGCGACGCCATCACCAGTCGATTTGGCTGACGCCGTAGATCTCGGCGGGCAAAGGCTGCCGGCAATGCCGCCGCCAAGGTAACTCCAGCACGATAGCGCGAGCCGAGCAGGGCCTCGCCCTCCTTCGCCAGGGTTCGCAGCACCGGATGCAGCGCCACGGCCGTGGGTGCGGCGATGACGGCTTCCGGCGATAGGCCATGCGCCGCGAGCAGGTCGTCCGGCAGCAGGCAGAGGCCCAACCGCGCTTGCGGCACCACGCTGCGCAGCACGCCGGCGGCGCCATAGGCCGCCCCCAACATGCGCAGCCGCGCGTCATCCACGCCAAGCAAGCGGCCGGCGGCGTGGGCCAAGGCGCCGGGGCCGGCCAGCAACCAGGCACGCCACTCCGCGACGCTGTCGAACTCGGTTTCCTCGCGCGCGTCGAGCACCGAAAGCAGGTCTGCCGGGTCGAGCGCCCCCGCGTCCAACAGGGCGGAGAGCGGCGTCGCGACCTCATGCGACTTGCGGGCGCCTTCCACCACCTCCCGCCACCATTGCAGGCGGATCAGCGCCATGGTCGGCTCCCGCGCCGCTTCGCGGGCGCGAGCCGTCTCGTGGTTGAACGCGTACAGGGCGAACAGCGCTTCGCGGCGGTCGGCCGGAGCGAACAGCGCCGTCAGAAAGCGGTCCGGGTCCGCGCGGCGCACCAGCGTGCCGAGCGGCGACAGGGAAGCTGGCGAGGACATGCAACGCAGATGGGGTCTGGCGCGCTTGACGGGAGGGATAACCCGGCAGGATGGTCCGCGACCCCCTTCCGATCCGACCCTCAGGAGAATGCCAATGGCTTTCGAACTCCCCCCGCTGCCCTACTCCCATTCCGCCCTGGCCGGCGCCGGCATGTGCCAGGAAACCATGGAGCTGCACCACGACAAGCATCACCAGGCCTATGTCACCGCGCTGAACGGCTTCGTCGAGAAGGACCCGGCGCTGCAAGGCAAGTCGCTGGAGGACATCGTCAAGAGCACCGCCAAGGAAGGCGGGCCGGTGTTCAACAACGCCGGGCAGCATTGGAACCACATCCTGTTCTGGCAGGCGATGAGCCCCACGGAAGGCGGCAAGATCCCGTCCCGGCTGGAAGCCAAGATCACCGAGGACCTCGGCGGCGTCGACAAGTTCAAGGAGGCGTTCAAGACCGCCGCGACCACGCAGTTCGGCTCCGGCTGGGCCTGGCTGGTGCTGGGGACGGACGGCAAGCTGAAGGTGACCAAGTCGCCCAACGGCTCCAACCCGCTGGCAACCGGCGAGGGCAAGGCGCTGCTCGGCATCGACGTGTGGGAGCACAGCTACTACCTGGATTTCCGCAACCGCCGTCCGGACTATGTGACCAACTGGCTGGACAAGCTGGCAAACTACGCGTTCGCCGAAAGCCAGATGTCCGCCTGATTGGCTTTGTCGGCCCGCTGGAGCATGGCGGGCCGACTGTTCTGTCGTGTGGGAGCGTTGGCCTATGATCCGCCTTGCCCTGGGCCTCGTCTGCCTGGCCTGCCTTGCGGGGTGCAACACCACTGTCGCTCCCAACGTGGCCCTGGGTGGTCCCGCACTGATATCCGGAAAGTCGCCTCCGGCCGCCTTGGCGGCGCATAGCGAGCCGGAGCCGGTGAACAGCCTGCCGCCAGGCGCAGCAGGGATCGGGGCCGGCCCGTTGGCCACGGCACCGAACATCGCCAGCGCCACCGTTAGGCTGCCGTACTAAGGCTGTCACCCTACCCTCTCCCGGCAGCGGGAGAGGGTTTTCTACGGGTTACCAAACACGTTCGGCAGACTGCGAAGTTAGCCGGCTTGCCACGGGGCGGCGCGCGCGCCAGACAGCCCGCATGGCTCCTCCCTTGTTGCTGCTGCAAGACATTCACGCCACCCTGGGCACCCAGGCCTTGCTGGACGGCGCATCCATCGGCGTCGGCGCGGGTGAGCGCATTTGCCTGGTCGGCCGCAACGGGTCCGGCAAATCCACCTTGTTGAAGATCGCCGCCGGCCTGATGCGGTCGGATGGCGGCACCCGCTTCGTCCAGCCGGGCACCACTGTACGCTACCTGCCGCAGGAGCCGGACCTATCGGGCTTTGCCACGACGCTGGACTACGTGCAGGCCGGGCTCGGGCCGGGCGACGACGAACATCGCGGCCCGGCCCTGCTCGACCGGCTGGGGCTGACCGGTTACGAGGATCCGGCGCATCTGTCCGGCGGGGAGGCCCGCCGCGCGGCGTTGGCCCGGGTGCTGGCCCCTGCCCCGGACCTGCTGCTGCTGGACGAGCCGACCAACCACCTCGACCTGCCGGCCATCGAGTGGCTGGAGAAGGAGCTGGCGTCCTCCCGCGCCGGCATCGTGCTGATCAGCCATGACCGCCGCATGCTGCAAACCGTCGGCCGCGCCGTGGTGTGGCTGGAAGGCGGCATCACCCGGCGGATGGATCGCGGCTTCGAGCATTTCGAGGCCTGGCGCGAAGAGGTGGCCGAGCAGGAGGCACGCGACCGGCAGAAGCTCAACCGCCAGATCGTGCGGGAAGAGCATTGGATCACCTATGGCGTCACCGCCCGGCGCAAGCGCAACGTCCGCCGCGTTGCCGAACTGGCCGCCCTGCGCCAGAAGCGACGGGACGCCGGCGGCCCGGCGCCACGCTGAAGCTCGCCGCGGCGGAGGGCGAGATGTCCGGCAAGCAGGTCGTGGTGGCGGAGCACGTCGGCCGTCGCTTCGGGGAGCGGCCGATCGTGGCCGACCTGTCGCTGCGGGTGCTGCGCGGGGATCGGCTGGGCATCATCGGGCCGAACGGTGCCGGCAAGACCACGCTGCTGCGGCTGCTGACCGGGCTGGACCAGCCGGATGCCGGCTCCGTCGTGCTGGGCACCAACCTGCAACCCGTCACGCTCGACCAGCAGCGCGCCGCGCTCGATCCGGACCGCACGTTGCAGGACATGCTGACGGGCGGGGATGGCGACCAAGTGACGGTGGCCGGGCAGAAGCGCCACGTGGTCGGCTACATGAAGGACTTCCTGTTCCGCCCGGAGCAGGCCCGCACGCCCGTGGGCATGCTGTCAGGCGGGGAGCGCGGCCGGCTGCTGCTGGCCTGCGCCCTGGCCAGGCCGTCCAACCTGCTGATCCTGGACGAGCCCACCAACGATCTGGACCTGGAAACGCTGGACCTGTTGCAGGAGCTGCTGGCCGACTACCCCGGCACGGTGCTGCTGGTCAGCCACGACCGCGACTTCCTGGACCGGGTGGTGACCTCCACCCTGGCGTCCGAGGGGCGCGGCCGGTGGGTGGAATATGCCGGCGGCTACACCGACATGCTGGCCCAGCGCGGTCCGGTTGAAACGGAAACGCTGCGGCAGGCCGGCAAGCCCGGCAAGCCGCGCGGCTCGGCCCGCGGACCGAAGATGTCCTTCAAGGACCGGCTGGCGCTCGAGTCGCTGCCGCAGGAAATGTCCGCGCTGGAAGCCCGCATCGGCAGCCTGCAAACGGAACTGGCCGACCCGGACCTGTATCGCCGCCGGGCAACGCGGTTCAAGGAAGCCACGGCGGCGCTGGCCACGGCACAGTCACAGTTGAGCGCGGCGGAAGAACGTTGGTTGGCTTTGGAGACGATGCGGGAGATGGTGGCGGCCGGGGAAAGCGCGTAACCGGCACAACGCCCGCTCACGCCGTCCAGGAGAACGCTTCAATGAGCCGCATCGCGTCGCATGGCCTTCAGGTGGCCACCGCCCTGCACGCCTTTATCGAGACCGAAGCGCTGCCCGGCACCGGCGTGGCGGCGGACGCGTTCTGGTCCGGCCTGGCCGGCATCGTGCGTGACCTGGCACCCCGCAACCGGGCCCTGCTGGCCCGGCGCGACGCGTTGCAGGAACAGATCGATGCCTGGCACGCCGAACGCCGCGGCGCGGTGCCGGACCGGGCGGCGTACGAGGCGTTCCTGCGCGGCATAGGCTACCTGCTCCCGGAGCCGTCGCCCTTCACCGTGGCAACCGGCAACGTGGATGCGGAGATCGCCAGCATCGCCGGGCCGCAGCTCGTGGTTCCCGTCAGCAATGCCCGGTATGCCTTGAACGCCGCGAATGCCCGCTGGGGCAGCCTGTACGACGCGTTGTATGGCACCGATGCGATCGACGATGCGGACGGGGCGGAACGCGGCCGGGGCTTCAACTCGCGGCGCGGTGCCAAGGTGGTCGCCCGGGCCAAGGCGTTCCTGGACGAGGCCGCGCCGCTGGCCGAAGGCTCGCACGCGGCGGTCACCGCCTATGCGGTCGAGGCGGGTGCCCTGGTGGCGCGCCTCGACGGTGGCGCCACTGGCTTGGCGAACCCGGCGCAGTTCGTCGGCTATAGCGGGGATGCCACCGCGCCCACTGCCATCCTGCTCAAGCGCAACGGGCTGCATATCGAGGTGGTGATCGACCGGGCGCACCCGATCGGCTCCGGCGACCCGGCCGGCGTGGCGGATCTGGTGCTGGAATCCGCCATCAGTACCATCATGGATTGCGAGGACAGCGTCGCCGCCGTGGATGCCGAGGACAAGGTGCTGGTGTATCGCAACTGGCTCGGCCTGATGGATGGCAGCCTGTCCGCCAGCTTCGACAAGGGCGGCAAGACGGTGGGGCGCACGCTGGCGCCCGACCGGTCATTCACCGCCCCCGGTGGCGGCACGCTGGTGCTACCGGGCCGCAGCCTGATGCTGATCCGCAACGTCGGCCACCACATGAACACCGACGCGGTGCTGGATGCGGAGGGCGCCGAGATCCCGGAAGGCATGCTGGACGCGGCCGTCACCACGCTGATCGCGATGCACGACCTCCTGGCCCGTCGCAACAGCCGCGCCGGCTCGGTCTATATCGTCAAGCCGAAGATGCACGGCCCGGAGGAAGTGGCTTTCACGGCCGAGTTGTTCGGCCGGGTGGAGGGGATGCTGGGGCTGCCGCAAGCCACGGTGAAGATGGGCATCATGGATGAGGAGCGGCGGACCAGCGCCAACCTCGCGGCCTGCATCGCGGAGGCGAAGGACAGGGTGGTGTTCATCAACACCGGCTTCCTGGACCGCACCGGCGACGAGATCCACACCTCGATGGAGGCCGGCGCGTTTATCCGCAAGGGCGAGATCAAGAACACGCCGTGGATCAAGGCCTACGAGGACCGCAACGTCGATATCGGCCTGGCCGCCGGGCTGCGCGGCAAGGCGCAGATCGGCAAGGGCATGTGGGCCGCGCCGGACCGCATGGCGGACATGCTGGCGCAGAAGATCGGTCATCCGCAGGCCGGCGCCAACACCGCCTGGGTGCCCTCCCCCACCGCGGCCACGCTGCACGCGCTGCATTACCACCAGGTGAGCGTGGCCGATCGGCAAGCGGCGCTGACCAAGCGCGCGACGGCGGCGTTGTCCGACCTGCTGACGATCCCGCTGGCGGACCGGCCGAACTGGGCGCCGGCCGACGTGCAGGCGGAGCTGGACAACAACGTGCAGGGCATCCTGGGCTACGTCGTGCGCTGGATCGACTCGGGTATCGGCTGTTCCAAGGTGCCGGACATCCACGACGTCGGGCTGATGGAGGACCGTGCGACCTTGCGCATCAGCAGCCAGCACATCGCCAACTGGCTGCGCCACGGCGTCGCCACCGAAGCGCAGGTGGAGGAAACGTTGCGCCGCATGGCCGCGGTGGTGGATCGGCAGAACGCCGGCGACCCGGCCTACACGCCGATGGCGCCGGGTTTCGCCGGGCCGGCCTTTGCCGCGGCCCGCGACCTGATCTTCCAGGGTCGCACGCAGCCGAACGGCTATACCGAGTTCATTCTGCATGCCCGCCGGCGGCAGGCCAAAGCCGCGGCCTGACCGCCGCCGCTATGCCAGTTGCGGGTTGTCGAAACGCGGGTTGCGCCAGCTATACAGCGCCGCATCCAGCGCGCGCGCGAGGCTGAGCTTTTCCGGTTCGCCCAAGCTGGCCGCGACCTCGATCCGGTCGCCGCGGGCGAGCAGGTAAAGCCCGGGCACGCGGCCCGGACGCTCCTGCAACTCCATGCGCAGCCAGGCGGGCGCCACGGCCCGTTCGGTGCGGTGGCCCTTCGCGTCGGTGCGGATGATGCGCAGGGCGGAAGCGGAAAGCTGGATCACCTCGTTGGCCCGCACCGCGCGCGCGTTGTGGCGTAGCAGCAGCAGCGCGGTGGTGATTTCCACGCCGTTGAAGCCGGCGATCGGCCAGGCGCCCAGCCACCAGAACACCGCCGTGGTGCAAACGCTCAGCGTGCAGATGGCGCCCACCAGCAGCCGCAGGCCGCCGGGTGACAGGCTGCGGTGCGGCACGATCACGGCTTCGAAGAAGGCGGGTTCGGCGTCCATGCCCGACAGATTGGCACGGCGGCCCGGCTTGTCACCAGCCGGCACGGCGCGGCACCCTGCCGGCATGACAGCCGCCCCCAAGGCCGCGCGCCCCCGCCGGACGCCGCGCATGCCGCTCGCCAACATCCGCCCGTTCCTGGAAGCGTTGCACGCCGCCAACCCGGACGCGCAAAGCGAGTTGGCGTTCACCGACCCGTTCACCCTGCTGGTCGCAGTGGCGTTGTCCGCGCAAACCACCGACGCGGCGGTCAACAAGGCGACACCGGCGCTGTTCGCCGCCGCCCCCGACCCAGCAGCCATGGCGGCGCTGGGGGCGGAGGGGATCGCGCCGTTCATCCGCGCGATCGGCCTGTGGCAAGGCAAGGCCCGCAACGTCGCGGCCTTGTCCCGCATCCTGGTGGACCAGCATGGCGGCACGGTGCCGGCGGACCGGGCGGCGCTGGAGGCCCTGCCCGGCGTCGGCCGCAAGACCGCGAACGTCGTGCTCAACGTCGCGTTCGGCGAAAGCACCATGGCGGTGGACACACACATCTTCCGGCTCGGTAACCGCACCGGGCTGGCACCCGGCAAGACCGTGCGCGTGGTGGAGGACGGGCTGGTCCGCCGCGTGCCGCGGGACATGCTGCGCCCGGCGCATCACTGGCTGATCTTGCACGGCCGCTACGTCTGCAAGGCGCGCACGCCGGAATGCTGGCGCTGCCCGGCCGTGCCGTGGTGCGGCTATCCCGAGAAGACCCCGCCACCGATCACCAAGCCGCCGCGCCGGCCGAAGATCGGCCCGCTGGCATGAGCGAGCCGGCTACTGCCCGACCTGCTTGCGCAACGCGGCTAGAAGAGCGTCCATGTTGCCGCCGTTGCGGGCCATGAAGGACGCGTAGTCGCTGCGTTGCGTCACGCGCAGGCTCATGCCCTCCGCCAGGACGTCGGCGATGTGCAAGGTCTTGCCCTCGGCCGTCACCAGCCAAGTGATATTGACGGGCTTGTTGCCGCTCCGCTCCACAACCGTGGGAACGTAGGTGCCGTCCGGCTTCTCGATCGGCGTGTTGACGGTCACCTTCACCGACCCGGCCTGGTAGTCGCCCAGGCGGCTGACCACGCCTTGCAGCAGCACCAGGTGGAACAGCCGCAAGTATTCCGCCCGCTGCTCCGCAGTCGCGGTCAACCAGTAGCGGCCGAGGCAGAACCGCGCCACGCCGTCCTCGTCCACCACGCGCTGGAGGTATGGGTCCAGCCGCGCCTGCTTGTCCGCGGGGGAACTGGCGCCGGACACCACGCCGGCCAGGTCCACGCCGGCCTGGCGCACGAAGGTGGCGGCGGCTGCAGGCTCCGCCGGGGTTTCCGCCCGCGCCGCCAGCGGCAGCAGGAGCAGCGTGGCGAACAGGACCCGGCGGCGCGCCATCAGCAATGCGGCGCCGGCATGGTGAACGTCGCCAGCTTTCCGCTCACCACGAAATCGGAGAAGTCCATGTTCAACGCGTCCGCCACGCCGTTCGACCAGTAACGCATACCCACTTCGTAATCCGGCGACTGAGCGTCCTTCGTGCGGGAGAAAAACGCAACCCGCACCCGGCCGGACGGCAGCTCCGCCAACTCCGGGTACGGCGCGGCGGACGGACCGGTCCAACTGCTGATGAACACGGAGGTGTTCTGTGCCCCCTGCGCCCCCGTGCCGTCGAACAGCGGCAGCGACAGG
>CBDASJ010000027.1:0-46829 GCA_965199555.1 Acetobacteraceae bacterium
TGCAGGAGAACGTCGAACTGGGGCTGGAAGCGCAGGGCGTCGCCCGGGCGGAACGCGAAACCCGGGCCGAAGCGGCAATCGACCTCATCGGGCTAGGCGGCTACGAAAGCGCTTATCCGAAGGAGCTGTCGGGCGGCATGCGCCAGCGCGTCGGCCTGGCCCGCGCCCTGGTCGTGCACCCGGACCTGTTGCTGATGGACGAGCCGTTTTCCGCGCTGGACGTGCTGACGGCGGAAACCTTGCGCACCGACCTGATCGACCTTTGGATGGACGGCAAGCTGCCCATCAAATCCGTGCTGATGGTCACCCACAACATCGAGGAAGCGGTGCTGATGTGCGACCGCGTGCTGGTGTTCAGCTCCAATCCCGGCCGGGTCGCCAGCGAGCTCACCGTGCCGTTCGCCCATCCGCGCAACCGGCTGGATCCGGCGTTCCGGCAGATGGTGGACGACATCTACGCGCTGATGACCCGGCGGGCACCGGCCAAGTCCACGCCCACGCCCGTCACCACGGCGACGGCGTTGAATCCGGTGTCCACCAACATCATGGCCGGCCTGCTGGAAACGCTGGCCGCGCCGCCGTACAACGGCCGCGCCGACCTGCCCGCCTTGGCCGCCGCCTTGCAGTTGGAGGCGGACGAGTTGCTGCCCTTCGGCGAGGCGCTGCAATTGCTGCGGTTCGGCACGCTGGCCGACGGCGACCTGATCGTGACCGAGGCCGGCCGGCAGTTCGTCGCCGCCGACACTGACCCGCGCAAGGCGCAGTTCGCCGAAGCCCTGCGCGCCCACGTTCCCCTGGCCGCGCAAATTCGCCAGGTGCTGGACGAACGCTGGAATCATCGCGCCAGTGCCGTGCGGTTCCGCGACGAGCTGGAGGACGTGATGAGCCCCGACTACGCCGATGACACCATGCACGCGGTGATCGCCTGGGGTCGCTATGCCGAGCTGTACAGCTACGACGAGGACGCCGACCAGTTCTACCTGGATGAGGACCAGACCTAGCCCGCCAGCGCCGGGCTGCCCGCGATCTCCTGGATCAGCTTGCGCTTGATGGCGTTGGCGAAGGCGGTGAAATCCTCGGCCACGACCAGGAAGGCGCCGACGCCGCCGATCACCGAAGCCTCGTAGTACTTGTCCACGTCCAACTCCAAGCGGCCGAAACGCGGGGTGCGGTTGATGATGGGCAGCCCGTTGATCGTCACGCCGGACGCGACCAGACGGTCGCGCTCCTCCTCCGGCGGCGGCCCGTTGTTGTTGGCACCGTCGCCCGAAACATCGATCACCCGGCGCGTGCCCTCGAACGGGCTGGCCGCCAGCAGGCGGCCGGAAAAGCCCAGGGCGCCGGAAATGCTGGTCCAGGACACGCTTTGCCGCGGGCTGCGTTCCAGGCGGTCGGCCCAGCTCTGCGCGTCCGCCGGGCCGGCGATCCGCATCCATGGGATCACCAGGTCCTGAAATTGGTAGCTCGCCCACTCGAAGTAGGCGACCGCGATCGCCCCCAGCGAGCCGCCGGCGATCGCCGCCAGGACGCCGGGGTCGACCATGGCGCTGCGGTAACCTTCCCGCTGCAAGACCGCCTCCTCGTCGGTGACGGAGCGGGACACGTCGATGGCGAGCACCAGCAGGACGTCGACCGCGCTGGCTGGCTGCGCCCGTGCCAGGCGGGATGCCAGCAGGCCGCCGGCGGCAAGCAGGCTACGACGGCGCATGGTTCCTCCTTACGGGGTCGGCGGCACGAACGGCTCCCCGCGCCAGGCGAGGATTTTCCACACGCCGTCCGCCGTGGCCACGATGCGGTCGCCGGCCGTCATGACGCCGCGCACGAACACCAGGCTGCGCGTCGCGCGCACGATCTCGGCGCGCACGATCGCGAACTCGCCCAGTTGCAGGGCACCGACATACTGCACCGCCAACTGCACGGTCGCGCTGGGCCGTTGGTTGGCAGCGTCCCAACTGGCATTGCCCAAAGCCACGTCGAACGCGGTGGCGAGCATGCCGCCATGGACGACGCCGCGCTTGTTGCCGTGCCGGCCGTCGGCCAGGAAGCCGCACAGGAGCCGGTCGCCGCCGGGCGGCGCAAAGAACGGCCCCACATGCGTGCCGAACGCCTGGGTCGGCACACGCTCCCAACCCTCCGGCACGCTGGCGCCTGCCTGCTGGTCCGCCATCAATAAGCACCCGCCCAGCCGTCGCGCCGCGTGTCGGACGCCGCCATCCGCACGCCGTTCGGCATCACACGGATCACCTGCATCGCGCACGGCCCTTCCAGGTGGCCGACCGGGTTCAAGGCATGGCCGCGCCGTTGCAGTTCGGCGAGCACCTCCGCCCCCACATCCCGTTCGATCGTCAGGGTGCCATCGCCGTCATGCGGCCAGTTGGCGCCTTGGCTGGCTTGGCTGCTGGTCCAGCGCGGCAGCTCGATCGCGGTTTGCGGGTCCGCCCCCAGATCGAGCATCGCCGACAGCACCTGCACGTTGACCTGCACCTGGTTGTCCGCACCGGGCGTCCCCAGGACGGCCCACAACCGGCCGTCCTGCAACACCATCGGCGCGTTCATGGTGTGGCGGACGCGCTTGCCCGGTTGCAGCCGGTTCGGATGGCCCGGGTCGAGGTGCCAATACGCCATGCGGTTGTTCAACAGGATCCCGGTATCCCCCGCCGTGACGCCGGACCCGAACGCCGAGTTGATGCTTTGGATGCCGGACACGGCGTCGCCCTCCTTGTCCACCACGCAGAAATAGCTGGTGTCGCCGGCAGCCGCTTCGCCGTGCTGCAAGGGCACGTCCGCGGCGCGCTCCAGCGCAATGGCCGCGGCATGCGCCTGCGCCACGCCGTCCGACAGCAGGTGGTCGATCGGCACGGACGCGAAGCGCGGGTCGGTGCCGTGGCGCTCGCGGTCCAGGAAGGCGCGCTTCTTGGCCTCCACCAGCACGTGGACGCGCTCCGCCGGCGTCATCGCCGCCAGGTCGAATTGCTCGGCGATGCGGAGCATCTGCAGCATGACGAAGCCGGTGGAGTTCGGCGGCGTTTGCCGGATTTCGAAGCCGCGGTAGCGGATGGCGATGGGATCGGTGATCTCTGCCTGGCATGCGGCCAGATCGGCGGCCGACACCAGCGTGCCGGCCTCCGCCAGCCCGGCGGCGAACCGCCGGGCCAGCGCGCCGCGATACAGGCTGTCCGGCCCCTCCGCCGCGATGGCGGTCAACGTTGCGGCCAGTGCCGTCTGGCGGATCAGCCCGGCCAAGGGCGGGGTGTCGCCCCCGGCCAGGAACACCGCGCGGCTGCGCGGGTCGGCGGCGAGTTGGCCCTGGTTGGCGGCCGCGAAATGGCGGTAGCCATGCGTGGCTGCGAAGCCCTCCGTGGCGTGGGCGATGGCCGGGGCTGCCAGCGTGTTCCAGGCACGCCGCCCGTGGGCGGCATGCATCGCGCCCAATGCGGCGAGCGAGGCGGGGACCGACACGCTGCGCGGACCGTACACCGCGATGCCGTCCGGAAAGGCGTCCGGGCTGGCCGCGAGCGGGGCCGGGCCGGTGCCGTTGTAGACCTTGGCGGCCCCGCCATCCGCGCGGTGCACGTGGTAGAACCCGTCCCCACCCAAACCGGACATCATCGGCTCCACCACGCCAAGCGTCAGGGCGACCGCCACCGCCGCGTCCACCGCGTTGCCGCCGGCCCGCAGCGTGTCCAGCCCGGCCTGGGTGGCCAGCGGGTGGTTGGCACCCACGGCACCGTTGCGGCCCATGATCAGCGGACGGTGGCTGCGCGGAACTGGATACATCGGCCGGCTCCCAGCGGCAGGCCCGTGAACGGCAGCCGCCAAGCCGACACGCTGCCGGTTCAGGCGCATGTCAGCAAGCGTCTTGTCTGGGCAGGAGAGCCGTGGTTGTTTCCGCCGCAAAAAAAAGAAGGCGGCACCAAAGGCGCCGCCAAGTTTAGGGAGGAAACGTCCAAGATGTAGGAGGCCGGAGCCTCGCTACGAGGATCAAGATAACTCACTCTCCGGGGCGTTGCAAGGGAAATTGTGCATTGCACAAGACCCGGCAGCCTGGAGCAAGTGGGAGGCGGCGCGAAACCCCGCCAGCAGCCGCGCCGGGATGTCCGGGTTAGTGCAAAGATACACCGGGCTGGGGTGCGGGACGCGGATCACACCCACCTCCGGCCGCGCCGTCCGGATCAGTGGTTCCGCCATCGCCGCGATGCGGCCCGACAGCACGGCACAGCATAGGTTCGGCAACAAAGGCAGCAACGCTGGCACGAGCGCCAACCCGCGGCGGATTTCCGCCACGCGCGGTGCCCGGTTCGGCCCGCCGGTGTGGATCACGAAGGGCACGGTGTTCCAGATCACGATGTCCTGCCGGTGGAGGCCGGCCTGCGCGAAGAACCGGCGCAGATTGCCGGCCGTACCGGTGGGGTTGTCGGCGGAAACGAACCCCGTCTTGCCGATCGCGGTCCCCGGCGTTTCCAGCAACACCAGCAGTCGCGCCGCGCCGCCGCCATCCGCCGGGTCGAAATCCGGCGTCGGGCCGTGGACTGCCCGGATGGACGCGGCGAACGCCCGCAGGCCCGCCATCGCCGGCCGGTCGAGCATGGCTTGCCGGGCTGCCAGGACGCCGGGCTCGTTGAGCAGCGCCATCGTGCTAGACCCGTGCTGCCATAAGCGCTGCAACAAAGGGACATGATGCCATGATCGAGCTGACTGCCGGCGATGCGACCCTGCTGATCTGCCCGGCACTGGGCGGCAGCGTGGGCGGGTGGACGCGTCGCGGCACCGCCATCTTCCGTGCCACCCCGGCCGAAGCGCTGGCCGGCACCAACTCGCGGCTGCTGTCCTGCTTTCCGCTCATCCCGTTCTCCAACCGCATCGCCTGGGGGCGGTTCTCCTTTGGCGGCGAAAGCTTTCAGCTCGACCGCAATTTCGGCGATCATCCGCATACCATTCACGGCAACGCCTGGCAGCGGGCGTGGGACGTGGTGCGGCAGGGCGCGGCCGAGGCCGAACTCGTGCTGCACCACGACCCGGCGACGGACCCGACGGTGTCCGCCGGCGGCTGCCATTGGCCGTACGCCTACACCGCCCGGCTGCTGTACGCGCTGAAGCCGGACGAGCTCCACGTGACCATCACCTTCAACAACACGGATTCCCGCAGCCAGCCGGTGGGGCTGGGCCTGCACCCCTACCAGCCACGCTCACCCGAAACCGCGCTGGCCTTCCACGCCGGCTCCGTGTGGCATACCGGCGCGGACTCCCTGCCGGACGCCCGCCTGCCGATCGAGGGCCAGTGGAGCTTCGACCCCGGCCGCGTGATCGCCGGTCCGCCGCTGGACAATTGCTACGCCGCGTGGACCGGGCGGGCGGAGATCACCCGGCCGGAACACGGCATCCGCCTTACGATCGCCGCCGACGATCTGTTTCGCCACCTGGTGGTCTACACGCCGGACGGCAAGCCGTATTTCGCCGTCGAACCCGCCAGCAACATGACGGACGCGGTCAACCGCATGGACGGCGTGCCGGACCACGGCCTGCGCATCCTGCGTCCCGGTGACTCGTTGCAGCGCCAGGTGCGCTTCACCGTGGCGGATCTCCCTCAGTAGGTGGACCGGCCGCCGGTGATGTCGAACACGGCGCCGGTGGAAAAGCCGCAATCCTCGCTCATCAGCCACGCCGCCAGGGCCGCGATCTCCTCCACCGTGACGAAGCGGCCCATCGGGATCTTGCCCAGCATGTAGGCGATCTGGGCGTCCGTCATCTGGTCGAACAGCTCAGTCTTGGCGGCGGCAGGGGTGATGCAGTTCACCAGCACGCCGGTGCCGGCCAGTTCCTTGCCCAGGGACTTGGTCAGCGCGATCAGCCCGGCCTTGGACGCGCTGTAATGGGACGCGTTGGGGTTGCCTTCCTTGCCCGCCACGCTGGCAATGTTGACCACCCGGCCATAGCCGCGGGCCCTCATGCCCGGCACCACCGCCGCGCTCACCAGAAAGGGCGCGACCAGGTTCACCTCGATCACCCGGCGCCATTCGGCGGCGGGCAGGTCCCAGGTCGGGGCGTTGCCGCCGGTGATACCGGCATTGTTGACCAGGATGTCGATGCGGCCCCGCGCCGCCTCCGTTTGCGCCGTCGCCTCCCGCACCGCGGCCTCGTCGGTCAGGTCCACCGTTACGGCCAGGGCGCCGGGCAGGCTGGCGGCGGCTTGCGCCAGCCGCGCCGCGTCACGGTCCCACAGCACCACCGCGGCGCCCGATGCGGCCGCCCGCTGCGCCACCGCCAGGCCGATGCCGCGTGCGCCGCCCGTCACCATGGCCACCCGGCCGTCGAGGTCGATCCGGTTCATCTTGTTCCTCCCCGCTGCGGGGCGCGACCCTTGCCCGAATACCGCAACTCCGCAAATCTGCCGCCATGACGGAAAAATTGGGGGCGCTGGTCACGGGCGGCGCACAGCGTTTGGGCCGCGCCATCGCGTTGGCCTTGGCGGAGGCGGGGCACCCGGTGGCGGTGCATTGCCATCGCAGCCGCGACGCCGCGGAAGCGACGGCCGCCACGATCCGCAACCATGGCGGGCGCGCCGCCGTGGTCGCGGCCGATCTGGCCGACGAGGCCGCCACCGCCGGCCTGCTGGCGGCGGCCACGGCGGCGGTGGGCCCGGTGGGCGTGCTGGTCAACAACGCCAGCACCTTCGAGCGCGACGAGTGGGACACGGCGGACCGCGCCAGTTGGGACGCGCACCTGGAACCCAACCTGCGCGCGCCGTTCGTGCTCACCCAGGCCTTTGCCCGCGCCCTGCCGGCGACAGCGGACGGCGTGGTGGTCAACATGCTGGACGAGCGCGTTTGGTCGCTGACGCCGCACTTCATCTCCTACAGCGTGTCCAAGGCCGGGTTGTGGGCGTTGACCCAGTCGCTGGCCTTGGCGCTGGCCCCGCGCATCCGCGTCAACGCGATCGGCCCCGGCCCCGCCTTGCCCAGCCCGCGCCAAACCGCCGAGCAATTCGCCCGGCAATGCGCGTCCACCCCGCTCGGCCGCGGAACGGACCCGGCGGAGGTGGGCCGGGCCGTGCTGGCCATCCTTGCCCTGCGCTCCATGACGGGCCAGATGATCGCCCTGGACGGCGGCCAGCACCTGCAATGGAGCCCCGCTGGCAATCGGGGGCTTGAGGAATGATCGATCCACCTCGTTTGGCAGGGCGCGGCCTGCGGCACGTCTTCCTGCGCGACATGGTGTTGCCGGCCTCCATCGGCGTCTACCCGCACGAGCAGGCGGCGAAGCAGCGCGTGCGGATCAACGTCGACATGGGCGTGACGGAGGACGGCCCGGGTGCCGGTCTGTCCCGCGCCGGGGTGGGCCGCGACGAGCTGGGCCGGGTGGTGGATTACGAGGCGGTGGCGCGGTCCGTCCGCGCGACCGTGGGATCGGGACACGTCATGCTGGTCGAAACCCTGGCGGAGCGGCTGGCCGAAATCTGCCTGGCGGACGAGCGGGTGGAGGTGGTCCGCATCCGGGTGGAGAAGCTGGACGTGTTCGATGACCTCGCGTCCGTCGGGGTGGAAATCGAACGCCAGCGCAGCACTTGTCCACGCGGCGGGAATTGACTCCCAGCAGAGTCAGTCGCCTAAGCGGTTCTCCTCAGAATGCCCGTAGCGCCCGCGGCAAATACAGCAAAATCAACATCATAGGATTTATGCCCGTTTGTTAGGCAAGGTGACGAAAGTCGCAGAAACCTGCGGGGCAGGGAACGAAGCAGCCCTGTCCCCCACAGAGTTATCCACAGAGTCGGTGGATGACTTGCACAAGCCCGTGGCCGAAACGGAGGCAGCCCCGATCGAGCCGGCCGACGGTGCGACGGCGCCGATCGGCGTGACCGTGATCGAGCGGGCATTGACCACCATGCCGACCAGCCCCGGCGTGTACCGCATGCTCGACCTCAAGGGCGACGCGCTCTACGTCGGCAAGGCGCGCAGCCTGAAGAAGCGGGTGACCAACTACACACAGCTCGGCCGGCTGGAGGAGCGGCTGCGCCTGATGGTGTCGCACACCGCCAGCATGGAGGTGGTCACCACCCATACCGAGGCCGAGGCCCTGCTGCTGGAGGCCAACCTCATCAAGCGGTTGAAGCCGCGCTACAACATCGTGCTGCGGGACGACAAATCGTATCCCTGGCTGATGCTGACGGAGGAGCACGCCTTTCCGCAGATCGCCAAGTTCCGCGGCACGCAGGCGAAAGGCCGCAGCTATTGGGGGCCGTTCGCGTCCGCCTGGGCCGTCAACCAGACGGTGGTGGCGATGGAGCGGGTGTTCCTGCTGCGGTCCTGCGCCGACACGGTGTTCCGCAACCGCTCCCGCCCTTGCCTGCTGCACCAGATCAAGCGGTGCAGCGCCCCCTGCGTCGGCCGCATCGAACCGGATGCCTATGCCAAGCTGGTGGCGCAGGCCAAGGCCTTCCTGCAGGGCCGCGCCGCCGGCGTGCAGGCGGAGCTTGCGGCGGAGATGGAGGCGGCCTCCGCCAAGCTGGAATTCGAGCGCGCCGCCGCCGCCCGCGACCGCATCCGCGCCCTGACCCACGTGCAGGGCACCGGCGTCATCAACCCGGCCAGCCTGGAGGATGCCGACGTGGTCGCCGCCTGGCAGACCGCCGGGCAAACCTGCGTGCAGGTGTTCTTCGTCCGGGGCGGCCGCAACAACGGCAATCGCGCCTTCTACCCCACCCATGCCAAGCATGAAGAGCCGGGCGACGTGCTGCAGGCCTTCATCGCCCAGTTCTACGACGACAAGCCGCCGCCGCCGCTGCTGCTGCTGAGCCACGCCCTGCCGCAAACCGCCCTGGTGGCGGAGGCGCTGTGCTTGAAGGCGAACCGCAAGGTGGAGATCACCACCCCGCAGCGCGGCGAGAAGCGCGCCGTGGTGGACCACGCCGTGACCAACGCGCGCGAAGCGCTGGAACGGCGGCTGGCGGAAAGCGCCGGGCAGGCCCGGCTGCTGGAAGGTGTGGCGCAGTTGTTCGAGCTCGGCGCCGCGCCGGAGCGCATCGAGTGCTACGACAACAGCCACATCATGGGCACCAACCCATACGGCGTGATGGTGGTGTTCGGCGCCGATGGACCCAACAAGAACGCGTACCGCAAGTTCAGCATCCGCGGCCCCATCATGCCCGGCGACGATTTCGCCATGATGCGGGAGGTGCTGGAGCGCCGCTTCGGCCGCGCGCTGCGCGAGCAGGCGGACGGCGACGGCAGCAACTGGCCCGACCTGGTGCTGATCGACGGCGGCGCCGGGCAGCTTTCCGCCGTCCGCGGCATCCTGGCGGACATGGGGGTGCAGGACGTCAAGGTGGTCGGCATCGCCAAGGGGCCGGACCGCAACGCCGGCCGCGAATGGTTCCACATCGATGGCCGCGAACCGTTCCAACTGCCGCCGCGCGACCCGGTGCTATACTACCTGCAACGCGTGCGCGACGAGGCGCACCGCTTCGCCATCACCACGCACCGCGCCGGCCGCTCCAAAAGCCTGGTCACCAGCGAACTGGACGAGATCGACGGCGTCGGGGCGGCGCGCAAGCGTGCGCTGCTGAACCATTTCGGTTCCGCGCGCGGCGTGAAGCAGGCCGGGCTCAGCGATTTGGAGGCGGTAACCGGGATCAACCGCGAAACCGCCCGCCGCGTGTACGCCCATTTCCACCCCGGCGCCGCGCTGGCCAGCTAGTACCAGCGGCCCGTCGTCCAGCCACCGCCGACCGGTCAACGTCAAGAGCCGATGGTCGTGCCGGCCTGCGCAATGCGGCCCCCGGTCATGGCCGATGGCACGCCGGTGGTGGTGGGATAGCTGATCGGCAGCCCGCGGAGCGTGCGGACGGCGAGCAGGGCGAAGCACTCGGCTTCGATCGCGTCGCCGCGCCAACCCACCAGTTCCGCAGTGACCGGTTCGGCGCCGGCGCGGGAACGCAGCGCCGCCATCAGCGCCGGGTTCTTGCGGCCGCCGCCGCACACGATCAGCCGGTCCGGCCGGCGCGGCAACAGGTCCAGGCCACGGCCCACCGCGGCCGCGGTGAAGGCGGTCAGCGTCGCCGCGCCATCCTCCAGGCCGAGGCCGTCCGCCATGGCGGCGGAGAAGTCAAACCGATCGAGCGATTTCGGGTAGGGCGCCGACAGGAACGGGTGTTCGAGCAGCCTGGCGAGCCGTGCCTCGTCCACTCTGCCCCTGGCGGCTAACTGCCCGTCCTGGTCCATGCGGGCGCCGGTCGCGCGCTCCACCCAATCGTTGATCGGCGCGTTCGCCGGGCCGGTGTCGAAACCGACGATCTCCCCCGCTTCGCCGCACCAGGTGATGTTCGCGACCCCGCCCAAATTCAGCACGGCGGTGCCGCCGGGCGACCCGAGGCGCCGCAGCAACGCCGCGTGGTAGCTGGACGACAGCGGCGCGCCTTGGCCGCCCGCCGCGACGTCGGCCGTGCGGAAATCGTAGACGACGTCGATGCCGGTCAGCCTGGCCATGGCGCCGCCGTCGCCCAACTGGCGCGTGCGTCCCACGGTGGCCTGCCCGCCATTGCCGGCCCGGCGCGGCGGGTGGTGCAGCACGGTTTGGCCGTGGAAGCCGATGGCGGCGATGTCATGGGCCGGGATGGCGTTGGCGGCCAGGAACGCCGTGACCGCCGCCGACTGGTCGCGCGTCAGCGCCGCCTCCGCTTCCGCGAAGATGGCCGGCTCCGGCCCCGTGAACCCCCAGCGCCGCGCCGCGTCCAAGGCCTGGGCTAGCAGGGATCGGGTGCCGGCCGGGTAGGGCGCCAGCGTCCAGGGGCCGAACGCCCCGATCGCTTCGCCATCGGTTTGCAGCATGGCGATGTCGATCATGCCGTCCAGCACGGTCCCGGTCATCAGGCCGACCGCCCACACCGGGCGCGCTCCCGCTTGCTCCGGCATCAGCCGGCCCCCTGCGCCGAATGCGTCAGGCTCATCGCGCCGCCGACCAGCAGGGTCACGGCCACGCCCAGCGGCCGGACGGACGAGCGCAGGCCAATCACGGCGGTCGCGACGAGGCAGAGCAGGATGACGAGCAGGTCGATCGATCGCATGGCGGTGATCCTACCCGGCCAAGCGCCGGCGCAGATAGCCCGCTCAGTTTACCGGCTGGAAGGCGAACAGGCCGCGCGCAACGGTGGATGTCGCCCGTTTGTTGCGACAGCGGAGAAGCTGCTTGCCCAGCCAAGCGTGCGGTTGTAGTTCGGCCGGCACGGTGAGCGGCTGAGAAAGCCGCCGGGCCGTTTGGTAAAATGCGGACGGGGAGGGGACATGTCGGACGGGGGCGCGCGCGATAGCTGGGTCCTGCGGGTCCTGGGCGTTGACGTCGGTGCGCGGGCCGCGACCGGCCACTCGGCCGCGCGGGGGCAGGAAGCGCAGGCGGCCAACGTGCGCGGCATCGCGTATCCCCGCATGCTGCTGCGCTGGCGGTCCGCCCAGGCCGATGCCGCCGGCGCCTTGGACCGGGCTGGCAAAAGCTATCTCGCCTTGCCGAACGTGCAGGCGGACCCGCGCTACCCTGAAGTGCAGGCGGCGATCTCCCGCTTGCCCGCGCTGGTCCCGGAACTGGGCGAGGACCTTGCCGATCTGTTGGACAAAGGCATCAATGCTGGAAGCGATGCCGGCATCGCGCGGAATGCGCTCGGGGTGATCCGCCGGTACCGCGGCGAGATCGCGGGGGCAACGACCTTGCAAGCCTTCGAGCAGTTCGCGGCGAAGCATGTCGGCGACCTGTCCGTGGTCGGGGTCTTGGACGGTGTGCTGGCGGAGATGGCCGGCAACCTGGAAGCGGCGGCCTAGGAGGTCAGATGTCGGGTGCTGTCAACACCGTCGAGAAACCGCAAGGCAGCGATGACGCGCTGGATGCGTCCGTAACGGAACTGCTGGCCTTGCTGGGTGGCGCCGACCAGGCTGCTGCGAACGGCACCGCGCCTGCCAAGGCGAGCTGGGCGGCGGGCAAGGCGCCGACCGGACCACGCGGTGGCATGGCGGAGGCGGAGTACGACACGCTTTTGCAAGCTGCCATGCCGGCCATCACGGCGGCACAGGCCCTGCCAGCGGTTACGCCCAAGGCGAAGCCCGCAGTGGATTCGATCGATGAAGCTATCAACGCCGCCGCGACGCTGGGCGGGCAGAAGAATTTCGAAGGCGCTGCGGCGGCGCTGCGTCGGGCCACGGCCCAGGCGCAGGCGGCGCAGGCTGCCACGCGGGACGATTTCACAGCCCGGCACGCGACGGCCGTGAAGGTTTTGGCAACCCGGCCCGCCCGGATCGGCGCGCTGGCAACCCCGCCGGCGGCGGTCACGACGGCGCTACGCGCCGCCACGGATGCCCGCGACGCCGCCACGGCGGCCTCCACCGCCAACCCGCCGAACTGGACGGTGGCATTCACCAAGCTGGGCGAGTTCAACGCGGCGATCGCCCCGGTGGACGTGGCTTGCCTGACGGCGGCGCAGACGCAGCTCACCGATCTGGAGCAACGGTATGCCACGGTGAATGCCGGCAAGCCGGTCGGCCGGGTCATGGTCAGCCGGTATTCGGACTGCAACGCCGCCCGCAAGCGGGTCGCCACGCTGGTCGCCCGTGCGGACGGGTTGGGCGCCCTGGAAGCCGGCAGTTCTGCCGAGGCCGCGACGGTGGCGCTGGAAGCCGCTGGCAATCCTTCGGACCTCGTCAAGCAGCAGAGGATCGCGGTCGCGGTCACGCGGCTGACGAATTTAACAGACAAGGACATCAAGAAGCTGCCGTTGCTGGACAAGGCGGAAATCGCCTTTGACCTGTGCAGCAACAAGAAGCCGACCGACAGGGCGACGCTCAACCAGCTTATCCGCCTTTACAACAACTCGCCGCCGGACAAGGCCTTCCTGAAGAAGCGCGAGCAGCAGCGCAAGGAGATCGCGGGCAAGGTCGCGGCCATGCCGGTAATCGCGGATTTATACGACAAGAAGGGTAAGTTCGACGCCGCGAAGTGGAAGATCTTCATCGCGGACCCGGACAAGGTGAAAGACCTGATGGAACAGGTCTCGCACGCGCAGGCCGATACGTTGGGCATCCCGCGCATCCCGATCCGCAAGGATCCTGATCCGCCGCAGGGAGCCAACGCGAATGGCGACCTGAACTTCGGTGGCTACCAGCCAGGCACCAACTCCATCGGCCTCAACCTGCACGCGGACTGCCTGGAGCCGGCCGACGAGGCGCTGGGCACCATCCTGCACGAGATGTTCCACGCCCATCAGGACTTCATGGTGCGGAAGCTCAAGGATGGCGAGATCGACGTCAACGATCCCGACTATCCTACCGCGTTGATGTACATGGTAAACGACATCCCGGTCGGCTACCTGTTTCCTCCGAATGACGGTGATCCCGACGCCGCAGCCAAGCACAGGGCATACGCGTCGCAGCCGACGGAGATCGACGCCGAGGATCAAGGCAAGGCCGCCGCCCTGGACGTGCTGCTGCTGGCCAGGAAAAACGCAAAATCCAAGAAGTGACGCGCCATGGCCAATGAACCAGCAGGCAGGCAGATGTTCAACGTGATGCATCGCGCGCCGCTTGACGAAGAGGGCGTGCCAGCCGGCGTCGTCGCGCTGGACGCCGAGCATCGACTGCATGTCGTATCCAGCGAAGCGGATTTCGCTGACGCGCTGGATCTGGCGGCGGAGCTGCTAAACAGCAGCGACAAATTCCTGATCCGTGCGGCTTCGCCCGACGAGGAGTCGCGCACGGTCCGCAAGCGCGTGGTTCCGCGCGACGCAGCAGATGCGCGCGCTGCGCTGTTCACCGCCCTGCGTGAAAAGTATGGCTTCGAGTTGACGCCGGCCGGCTGAGCCGCTCCTCCTACTCGGTCGCGGCCTCCGGCAGGATGGCGCGGCGCACATGGCCGCCAGCCGCGTCCAGGCGGCGCTCGGCGGTCGCCGCGTCCAGTTCAGCCAGCAGCATGACCAGTGCCGGCTTCACCCGGCCGCCCGAGGCGGCGAGGGCGTTTGCCGCCGCGTCTTCCGTGCAGCCGGTGACCTCGCACAGGGTGCGCAGCGCGCGACGGCGCAGCTTGGCGTTGCTGGCGCGCAAATCCACCATGCGCGACCCAAACGTCCTGCCCAGCGCGACCATGCAGGCGGTGCTGAGGGCGTTCAGCGCGATCTTCTGCGTCGTGCCCGCCGCCATCCGCGTGCTGCCCGCCACGATCTCCGGCCCGGTGAGGATTTCCACCGCGAACTCCGCCGCGGCGGCGACAGGGCTGGCGGGGTTGTTGACGATCGCGCCGGTGAGCGCGCCGTGGTCGCGCGCGTGGCGCAGGCCGCCGGTCACGAACGGCGTGCGGCCGGAGGCGGCGATGCCGACCACCGCATCGGCGGCGGACAGGCCGTGCGCGTCGAGTGCGGCGGCGGCGGCGCCGGCATCGTCCTCGGCCCCCTCCACCGCCTGTGCCATGGCCCGTGGGCCGCCGGCGAGCAGTGCCACCACCAGGCCGGGCGGGGCGCTGTAGGTGGGGGACAACTCCGCCGCGTCCAGGGTCGCCAGCCGGCCGGACGTTCCCGCACCCAGGTAGAACAGCCGGCCACCGCGGCGCATGCGGTCCGCCACCGCGTCGGCCAGGGCGGCGAGAGAAGGTGCCGCCGCCAGCAGGGCGTCCTGCGCGGCGCGCTCATGTTCGAGGGCGAGCCGGACGACCGCACCGGGTGTCCGCTGGTCCAGATCCTCCAGCCCGGGCCGCACCGCTTCCGTTGCCAGCGTGTCCAGGCTGTCGGGCGCCTTGCCCGCAGAGGCGGCGGCGCGGTGGACGGCACCGTCATACAGGGTGGCCGCCGGCGTGGTCAGCAGGCGCGCGCCGTCCAGTGCCGAGCCCGGCGCGGCCACGGCCGCCAGCGGGGCGTCCGCCAACGCGGCATGGAGGGGGGCGAGCAGGACGTCGCCGAGGCTGACAAGGCCGCCGACCACGGCGAACGGCCAGATGTGCTGCCCCGGCAATCGGCTGGCCGCCGCCCGGACGGTGGTGGCCAGGGCGCGAGCGGCGGCGGCGATCAGCGTGGTGGCGACGGCGTCGCCGGAAGCGGCAGCGTCCGCCACGGCGGGAGCGAAGCCTGCGGCGATCCGGGCCGGGTTCGGGTCGCCGGCCAGCAGGGCGGCGAACCCGTCGACCGGACCGAATTGGCGCTCCGCCGCTGCCAGCAGCAGGGTTGCTGGGCCGCGCCCGTCCGCCGCCTGAGCCGCGGCGCGCAGCCCGGCCAGGCCGATGCTGCCGCCGCCGCCGTCATCGCCCAGCCAGGGGCCGAGCCCGTCGATCCGGTGCAGCACCTTGTCCGGCCCCACCGCCACCGCGACGGCACCCGTGCCGGCCGCGAGCACTACGCCGGGCTGGCCGCCCAGCGCACCCGCGTGGGAGGTGACGGCGTCGCTGGCGACCGACACCTCGGTGGCGGGCAGGCTGGTGCATAGCCGTCGCGCCAACAGGCCGGCCGCGTCCGGCGCCGCGAGCGCCCCGGCGACGCCGACGCCGGCGGCATCCACCCGCGCCAGCCCGGAAGCCCGGAGCAGCCCGGCGGTCAAGGGCAGGATCGCCGCTTCGGCATGCGCCACGCCGTTGGCGCCCGCCAGCCCGGGCGCGCCCGGGCCGTCCGCATCACGGTGAACGCCGCCGTGCCACAGCGCCACGCGGCATCGCGTCTTGCCGAGGTCGACCGCCAGGACGCTGCCGCTCACCGGGGCACCTCCACGCCGCCCACCCAAACGCGGCGCGGCACCCAATCCGCGTCCCACCACACCAAATCGGCCGCGGCGCCAGCCACCAACCGCCCCAGATCGTTCCGCCCGATCGCCTCCGCTGCCGCTTCGGTGGCGGCATGCAGCACGGCGGCGGGTTCGACACCGGCGGCGATCATGCGCCGCACCCCCTCGTCCAACACGATCCCAGCGCCGCTGATGGTGCCGTCCGCACGGCGGCCGAGCCCGTCCGGATCGGCGGTGACCGGCATGCCGCCGAACGCCAGCGTGGTGCCCGGCGGCATGCCGGCGATCGCGATGGAGTCCGTCACCGCGACCACCCGGCCTTGTTTGGCGGCAAAGACCACGCGGCAGGCGAGCGGGTCGACGTGCAGCCCGTCGACGATCAGGCCGCAGCGCAGCCGCGGGTCCGTCAGGGCGGCGCCGGGCAGGCCCGGGTCGCGATGCCGGAACGGCCGCATGGCGTTGAATAGATGCGTCACCATGGTGGCGCCGGCATCGGCCGCCGCATGGGCCGCCGCGGCGGTGGCGTCGGAATGGCCCAGCGCCACCACCACGCCCGCATCGACCAGCCGGCGGATGGCTGCCAGCGCGCCGGGCCGTTCGGGCGCCAGGGTGATGGTCCGCAGGGTGCGCCGCGCCACCGGGTCCGCGAGCAAGGCGTCCACCGCTTCCGCCGTGGGATCCTGCAGCCAGTCCGCCCGGTGCGCGCCGCGAAAGGCCGGCGCCAGGAACGGGCCTTCCAGGTGAACCCCCAGCATCCGGGCGGTGGCCTGGCCGGCGCCACCGTCCTGCATGGCCGCCGCCCGCCGCAGCACGCCGATCAGGGAAGGCAGCGGCGCCGTGATGGCGGTCGGCTGCACCGACGTCACCCCGCACCGTGCCAGGCCGGCCAGCGCCCGGGCCCAGCCGGCGGCGTCGGCCGCGGCGAAATCCACCCCGAAGGCGCCGTTGTTGTGCAGGTCGATCAGCCCCGGCGTGAGCACGCCTCCATGCAGCGCCTCCGCACCGGGCGGAGGCGGGCCCTCCGTGACCGAGGCGAAGATGCCGCCCCTGATGGTGACGGCGCCCGGCCCGCCCCAGGAGCCGCCAGGCAGCAGCAGACGCGGTGCCGCGAGCACGGTGGTCATAGCGTGCGGGTGACCTTGCTCACGCTGCGATCCTGCCCCGCTGCGCCAGCAACCCGAGCCAGGCGGCCGGCTGCTCGGCGATCTCCACCGCCATCAGGCGGCCCGGGCTGGAGGCGGTGCTCTGCATGCGCGCGACGATATCAAGGTTCCATCCGGCTGTCGCGGCAAGCGGCTAGCGGTTGCTGGTCAGTTCCAGCTCCTCCCGCCTCGGCGGCACGTCCGCTGGCCGGCTAATGCTGCCGCGCCAGGACGCCGCCCCCGCCAGCAGGTAGAGCGCGGCGGAGAAGCTGAACGCGAACATCAGCCCGTGCTTGAACGGCCCCGAAATCAGCCCGGGAAAGAACGTCTTGCCCGTCAGGGTGGCGATGCTGGCCGGCGGCAGGCTGTGCAGCACGCTCGGCGGGATCAGCTCGCCCATCGGGTTGTAGCCGAGGAACGCCGCGAACAGGCTGGCGACCGGCGGCGTGCCGGCCAGGTCATGCGCCACGGCGGCCGGCACGTGTTCCGCGAGCAGCCCGGTTTCCATCGATCGCGGCAGCGTCGTTGCCAGCCCGGCGATCATCAGGCTGAAGAACAACCCGATCGACAGCACCTGGCCGGCATTGGTGGTGGTCGCGCGCAGCCCGGACGCCTGGCCCCGCTCCGACGCGGGCGCCGAGTTCATGATCTGCGTGGTGTTGGGGGCGACGAACAGCCCGGAACCGAGGCCGTTCAGCAGCAGCAGGGCGGCAAAGCCCGCATAGGAAAAGTCGGCCGGCAGCAGCATCAGCGCGATGAAGCTCGCCGCACCCAGCACCATGCCGCCGACCGAAAACAGCCGGCCGTCCACCCGGTCTGAGAAATACCCGGCGAGCGGCCCGGCGACCAGGAAGCCGATTGTCAGCGGCAGCATGAAGATGGCCGACCACAGCGGCGTGTCCTCGAACGAGTAGCCGTGCAGCGGCAACCAAATCCCTTGCAGCCAGATGATCAGCATGAACTGCAACCCGCCGCGGGCGATGGCCGAGGCGAGGTTGGCCAGGTTGCCGTACGCCACGCCCGCGATGCGGAACAGGCGGAAATCCAGCATCGGGCTGGTGGCGAGCCGCTCGGCCGCGACGAACGCGGCCAAGGACAGGAAGCCCAGCAGGAACAGCACCAGGACCAGCGGACGCTCCCAGGCCATGACGTGGTTGCCGTATGGTTGGATGCCGTAGGTGATCGCCGTCAGGATCAGCACCAGGCCCAGGCCGAACGTCAGGTTGCCGGCCCAGTCGATGCGGTGGGACACCCGGGTCGGCGCGTCCCGCAGCCGCAGATACGCCCACACGGTGCCCGCCAGGCCGACCGGCACGTTGATCCAGAACACCAGCCGCCAGTTCGTGTCCGCCAGCAGGCCGCCGATCAGCAGGCCAAGGAACTGGCCGCCGATCGCGGCCACGACGTTGATGCCCAGGGCAAAGCCCCGCTCCTGCGCGGGAAACGCGTCGGTCAGGATGGCGGTGGAGTTCGCCATGATCAGCGCCCCGCCCACGCCCTGCACCACGCGCACGCTGATCAGGTAGATCGCGGCGAAGTCGCCTTGGCCGGGCAGCAGGCTGAGCGCCACGGACGCGACGGTGAAGATGGCGAAGCCCAGGTTGTACATCCGGGCCCGGCCGAATTGGTCCCCCAGCCGGCCGAACGCCACGACCAGCACCGCCGTGGCGATCATGTAGCCGATGATCGCCCACAACAGGTAGTTGATGTTGCCCGGCTCCAGCGGCTTCAGCCCGATGCCGCGGAACACGGCGGGCAGGCTGATGAGCAGGATGGAGCTGTTCATCGCCGCGGCCAGCATCCCCAGCGTCGTGTTGCTCAGCGCCACCCATTTGTAGCCGTCGGACGAGGGAGTTTGCATCGGCGGGTCCCTTGGAGGTGCAAGGCCGGACGTCCCCGGCTATAGATGAGGAAAGGCTCAGGTAGAAATACGAGGATGTCCTCAGAAATTACAAGCGACGCCGCACGCAATCCGCAGCGTCAACGGGGTCGTGACCGGGTTGCCGCGCTGATAGCGGCTGCGACGGAGCTGTTCCTCCAGCGCGGCTTCGACGGCACGACCATGACGCAGATCGCATCCCGCGCCGGGGCGTCGATCGGTTCGCTTTACCTGTTCTTCCCAACCAAGCTCGCCTTGGCCACCGCCGTGCTGGCGCAGTTGAGCGATGTGCTGTCCGCCCGGCTGGACGCGTTGCGGGTGCGGTCGGCCGCGTGGCCGGCGGCCAAGCTGGCGGACGCGCTGTTCGACGAGATGGCAACCTTCATCGACGCGCACCCGGTGTATGCGGCGTTGATCGACGTGCCGGGCGACAATGCTTGGCGAGACGCCGTGCGGGCGCGCCGGCGCTTGCAGATCGCCGCCCTGTTCGCCCAGGCGGAGCCCGCGCTGCTGGACGACCAGGCGGAACGGCTGGCGATTATCGTGCCGCAGATGATGCGGATCGCCATCGTCATGCGGGGTGAGTCGGAACGGCTGCGCGACGGCGTGCTGCGCGAATTACGGGCCATGCTGCGCAAGCACCTGGAATGAGGCGCTAGGCCCGCCGGGCGAGGGGCGGCACGAAAAGCGGGGCCGTGTCCCAGGGGAACAGAATCCAGGTGTCCTGGTCCACGGCCGCGACAAAGGTGTCGGCCACCGCCTGCGCCGCCGGCTTGGCATACAGGCAGGCAAAATGCGCCTTGGGCAGCAGCCCGCGCACCAGCCGCGCCGTGGCGCCCCGGTCCACCAGGTCGTCGACCACCAGGAAGCCGTCGCCGTCGCCCGCCACGGTGGCGGGCTTCAGCACCACCGGCTCGCCGCGCGCTTCCTCGTCGTAGCTGGCCACCGAGATCGTTTCCACCAGGCGGCATTCCAGCTCCCGCGCCACGATCGCGGCCGGGATCATGCCGCCGCGGGTGATCGCGACGATGCCGCGCCAAGGGCCGAGCGGAGCCAGGGTGGTAGCCAGCGTCCGGGCGTCCCGGTGCAACTGGTCCCAACTGACGGTGGCATAGGCCGGTGGGGGCGCCGGGGCGGGCGGCGTCAGAACAGCCGTCCGCCGTTGGGGACCACCAGGTCGGGGCGCACCAGCACAACCGCGCCGTTTTCGTCCGGCATCCCCAGCGTCAGCACCTCGGACGCGAAGCCGGCGATGCGGCGCGGCGGGAAGTTCACCACGCAACACACCTGGCGGCCGATCAGTTGGTCCGCCGCGTAGTGCACGGTGACCTGCGCGGAGGAGTTCTTGGTCCCGATCTCCCCGCCGAAATCGATCCGCAGCTTAAACGCCGGCTTGCGCGCTTCCGGGAAGGGTTGCGCGTCGATGATGGTGCCGACCCGGATGTCCAGCCGGTCGAAGTCCTCGATGGTCGCTTGCTCGCTCATGCCCGGCATCCAACCCCGTGGCGCGCCGGTTGCCAAGCGGGGAGCAGCGTGGGAGCAATTCCAGCCATGCGCGATCTTCACCTGCCCGGGCGTTCCCCGGTTTATGCCACCCATGCCATGGCGGCGACCTCGATGCCCGCGGCCACCCTGACGGCGCTGGACGTGCTGCGGGCCGGCGGCAACGCGCTGGATGCCGCGGTAGCCGCGGTGGCCGTGCTGTGCGTGATCGAGCCGCAATCCACCGGGATCGGCGGCGACAATTTCTGCCTATGGAAGCAGCCGGGCAAGCCGGTGGTCGCGATCAACGGCTCCGGCCGGGCGCCGGAAGCGGCCTCGATCGATTGGTTCGAGGCGCAGGGCATCGGCGCCATCGACGACACCGGACCGCATTCCGTCACGGTGCCCGGCGCCGTGGGTTCTTGGGAAACCCTGCTGGCGGCGCACGGCACCAAGGGGCTGGACGAGCTGTTGCAGCCGGCGATCCGCTTTGCCGAGGAAGGGTGGCCGGTGCATCACCGCGTCGCTTCCGACTGGCAGCTTTCCACCGACAAGCTGCGCCAGAACGGTGCGGCGCCCTTCCTGCCCAATGGCGGCGCACCGAAGCCCGGCGACATGTTCCGCCAACCGGCCTTGGCCGAAACGCTGCGGACGATCGCCCGGCAGGGGGCTCGTGGCTTTTACGAGGGGCCGGTGGCCGCCGACATGGTGGCGACGCTACGCGCCCGCGGCGGCCTGCACACGGAGGAGGATTTTGCCGCCGGGCGCACCGCCGCGCAGTTTGTCGAGCCGATCCACACCGCCTGGCGCGGTTATGACGTGTGGCAATGCCCGCCCAACGGCTCCGGCCTGATGGTGCTGATGCTGCTCGGTATCCTCCAGGGGTTTGACGCCGCAACCGACCCGCTGGCCCCGGAACGCCTACACCGCCACGTGGAAGCGGCGCGGCTGGTGTATCGCGACCGCGATGCCTTTATCGCCGACCCCGCGCAGGCGGATGTGCCGATGCGCCGCCTGATGGACCCGGCCTATCTCGCCGGGCTGCGCGGCCTGATCGACCCAGTCCGCGCGCTGCCGAACCTGCCGCGCGCCGGGGAAGCGGCGCTGCCGCCGCATCGTGACACGGTGTACCTGTGCGTGGTGGACCGGGACGGCAACGCCTGTTCCTTCATCAACTCGCTGTTCAAGAGCTTCGGCTCGGGCATCCTGGCCGAGCAGTCCGGGGTGATGCTGCAGAACCGCGGCGCCGGCTTCGTGGTGCAGCGCGGCCACCCGAACTGCATCGCGCCGAACAAGCGGCCGCTGCACACCATCATCCCGGGCATGCTCACCAAGGACGGCGAGGCGGTGATGCCGTTCGGCGTCATGGGCGGGCATTTCCAGCCGATGGGGCAGACGCTGTTCCTGGGCAACCTGCTGGAATACGGGTTGGACATCCAGCAGGCGCTCGACCTGCCGCGGCTGTTTCCGTATGGCGGCAAGCTGGAGGTGGAGCGCGGCATCCCGCAGGCGACGGTGGACCTGCTCGCCCGCATGGGCCATGGGCCGGCGATGGTGGAGCGGCCGCATGGCGGCGGGCAGGCAATCTGGATCGACCGCGCGCGCGGCACGCTGATGGGCGGCTCGGACCCGCGCAAGGACGGCATGGCGCTGGGATATTGAGCATGACGGAGCCCTGTGACCTGACGGCGGTGGAAGCGCGGCGGCTGATCGGCCGCCGGGCGCTGTCGCCGGTGGAACTGCTGGACAGTTGCATCGCCCGCATCGACGCGGTCGAGCCGGCGGTCAACGCCATGCCCGCGCGGGACGTGCCGGCCGCCCGCGCGGCCGCGGCAAAGGCGGAGCAAGCGGTCATGGCCGGAAAGCCGCTGCCGCTGCTGCACGGCCTGCCGTTAGGGGTGAAGGACCTGACCGCCGCCGCCGGCCTGCCGTTCACCCGGGGCAGCCCGATCTTCCGCGACGCGGTGGCGCCGGAGGATGAGCGGCTGGTCGCCGTCCTGCGGCAGGCCGGTGCGGTCGTGTTGGGCAAGACCAACGTTCCGGAGTTCGGCGCTGGCGCCAACACGCGCAATGCGGTGTGGGGCGCCACGGGCAACCCGTTCGACCCGACGCGCTCGGCCGCCGGCTCGTCCGGCGGTTCGGGGGTGGCGCTGGCCTGCGGCATGGTGCCGATCGCCACCGGGTCCGACACCGGCGGCAGCCTACGCAACCCGGCGGCGTTCAACGGCATCGTCGGCTTCCGGCCGTCCCCCGGCGCGGTGCCCAACGAAATGCGCGGGCATGGCTGGATGCCGCTGCCCACCAACGGTCCGATGGCGCGCACCGTGCCGGACACGATGCTGCTGATGGCGGCCATGGTGGGGCACGATCCGCGCGACCCGTATTCCTTTCCGATCGACCCGGCGGCGCTGCATCCCGCGCCGGCGGTGGACCTGTCGTCGCTGCGGGTGGCGGTGACGCCGGATTTCGGCTTCGCCCCGGTGGAGCGGACCGTGGTCGCCGCCTTCACGGAGAAGACGGCGCTGTTCCGCCACCTGTTCGCCCAGGCTGAGGACGCGACGCCGGACTGCACGGATGCGGACGAGTGCTTTGCCATCCTGCGCGCCGTGGCGTTCCTGGGCGCGCATCTAGAGAAGGTGCAAACACGGCCGGCCGATGTCGGCCCCAACGTGATCGCCAACGTGGAGGAGGGCCTGCGCTACAGCGCCGCCGACGTGGCGCGCGCCTTGACGATGCAGACGACGCTGCAACGAAGCTGGCACGATTTCTTCACCCGGTTCGACGTGGTGCTGGCGCCGGCGATCAGCATCAGCCCGCGGCCCTGGACGGAGCTGTTCCCGGCCGCCATCGATGGCCGGGTGCTGGACAGCTACTACCATTGGCTGGCGCTGGCCTATGCCGGCACGCTGGCCGGCCACCCCTGCCTGTCGCTTCCGGTCGGGCTGGACTCGCTGGGCATGCCGTTCGGGCTGCAACTGATCGGCCGCCGCGGCGGCGATGCCGCGTTGCTCGCGGTCGCCGCCGCGCTGGAGGCCGCGTTGGCCGACGACCCGCGCACGGCCCGCCCGGTCCCGGACCTCGCCCGGCTGCGTGCCGCACCGCCGATCGCCGGGATGCCCGGTTTCCTCGGGTACGGCTAAGCCAGGTTTCCGTTACCTGGAGGCGCGGCGTCGTCGCGGCGCGAAGGCCGATCCAGTGCATTCTTGCTGACGAACAGAAGCCGCCTGCGGAAAGCCGCCGGACTTTCGACCGTGAGGATCGCCTTCAGCGATTCGAGCCCTCCCGCGAAGAACGCCTTCTTCAGGGGCTTGCCGTGACCCTCTGCCCAGCCGGGGATTTCCAGCCGATATCGCATGGCAAGATGTTCGGCTACCGCTGCGATATAGGCGTCCTTTACGTCATCGAGCAGCAATGGCTCCTCAGCCAGCGCCGCAGAACGGCTGTGGGTGTTGGAGTAGAAGTCGTCGAGGAACTCGCGCAGTGCCGGATCGAAGGTCTGCGCGCCCGATGCCGTGCGGTGGGATACCTCGAGCAAGCTGGCGGGGCGCAACGAAGCTACAGTCACGGAAAGCCTCGTGCGGTTTTCTCGGCAGCGAGGTCGGACAAGATCTCCTCGATGCCAAACTGAACCTTGGGCTGCAACTGGGCATTCGGGTAAAACGATCCCACAAGGGCAAGTGCCTCGGCCGCGTCGGCAAACCCGATTTCGCGGGCCAGGTTGCGGATGTCGTCGATGTCGCCACCGTCGCTGGCGCCCCCAACGCGCATCGCCCGGCACTTCATCGCGAACATGTATTCCGGTCGGGCGACGAAGACCCGCAAACCGGGCGCTTCCGGGGACGGGAACTCGCCGAGCAGCGTTTTGCTTGCCAAATCAGCATCCCTCACGCTCAGGAAACCCTTGACGCCGTCATTGAGCCAGTCGTCAGGCCAGCCGCGCTCCGCCGCCACCTGGGCGGCGAGCAGGCGGACGATCGCCCGGTCATCCTCGTATACGCCATCCACGTCCTTCGTCGCGATGCGCCAGTCATAGCTCAGGATCAGGGCGGAGCCGCCATAGACGGCGATGTCCACCGTCTTCCCGTCGGCCCATGCCAAGCGCCCAAGCGAAGCGAATGCGTCCAGGAGGGCCACCCGGTCGAACCTGGGCTCTGCCATCCTGGGCAGCCCTATTCCGTCGCCATCCGCTGCACCCGCAGCACCGGCAATGCGGTGCGGGCACGCCGTTGTGCCACGCTCATCGCCAGCCAATCCTGTAGCAACCCGAGGACCACTCGGGTGGGCCGGGCCAATTCCAGGGCGAGCGCTTCCTCTATGCCGTACCAGCGCAAGCCTTCCAGCTCGCCCGAGCCGGCCAGCGTGCCGCTGACCAGGGCGGCGTCGACGACGAAGAAGCGGGCGTTGAACCGCACCGGCTGCACCGGTGGGGTGATCGCCCGGCCGAGATAATCGAACCTGGCCAGGTTCGGCGGCGTGCCCAAGGTGAGGCCGGTTTCCTCTTCCAACTCCCGCGCCGCGGCCACGCCCAGCGCGTGGGCCAGCCGCGGCTGGCAGCTTTTTCCCACCATGGCCAGCACGTGCGACGGCATCGGCGCGGCCACGGCGGCGGTTGCGTCGGCCCGGTCCACGGCGCCGCCGGGGAACACCAGCCGGTTGGGCATGAAGCGGTGGCCCGCCCCGCGCATCCCCATCAGCATGGCCGGCTGCGACCCGTCCGCCCGCAGCACGATCAGGCTGGCGGCATGCCGGGCGCGCACGGCGGCGGCGCGGGGGGCGGTGATGGCGGTGTCCGACACGGCGCTATCCTTTCGAGCGGCCGAAGCCGAGCAGCCCGGCAGCTTGCCGGATGGTCCAGCCCTGCACCACCAGCGAGGCCACCACCGTGCCGAAGGCGATGCCGAACAGGCGCTCGCCGTCTGGGGCGCCTTGCAGCACGGGGATGATCGTCAGGTAGATCGGCACCGCCCCGCGCAACCCGACCCAGGCGGCAAAGCCGGTTTCGCGCGGGCCGAAGCCGAAGGGCAGCAGGCAGGCGAAGGTCGCCACCGGCCGCGCCACGACGATCAGCACGACCGTCACGGCCAGGATGGCCGGCGCCTGTGGCAGCAGGGCGTGCGGGGTGATCAACAAGCCCAGCAGCAGGAACAGGGCGATCTGCGCCAGCCAGGCAAACGCCTCGTAGAACTCCTCCATGCGGGCGCGCGTGCGGTAGTCGTTGGTGCCGGCGATGACACCCATCAGGTAGACCGCCAGAAACCCGCTGGCACCGGCCCGCTGCGCCGCGCCGAACAGCGCCAGCACGGCGGCAAAGGTCAGGATCGGGAAGATCGCGGCCTCGGCCGGCAGCCGTTTCAGCAAGGCGAGCAGGCCGTAGCCGCCCAGAACGCCGAACACGGCACCGCCCCCCATTTCAAGGGCGAAGAAGCGGACGGCGTGCGAGGCGGTCATGGCGCCCGGATGGACCAGCGCCTCAACGAACAGCACCGTCAGGAACACCGACATCGGGTCGTTCAACCCGGACTCGATCTCCAGCAAGGCGGTCAGCCGCTCCGGCACCGCCACGCGCGCCTGGCGCAGCAGCAGGCCGACGGCGGCGGCGTCGGTCGGCGCCAGGGCCGCGCCGATCACCATGGCCTCGCCCCAGGGCACGCCGAACACGGCCACCCCGGTGCCGGCGACGATGCCGGCCGTGACGGCGACGCCGGCCGTGCCCATGGCCAGCGCCGGCCAGAATGCTTGCCGCAGCATGGTGCGCTCGGTCTTGAAGCCGCCTTCGAACAGGATGGCCGCCAAGGCGATGCTGCCGATCAGGTAGGAGGCGGAGAAGTCGGAAAAGGCGATGCCGCCCGGCCCATCCTCGCCGGCCAGCATGCCGACCACCAGGAAGACCAGCAGCAGCGGCGCGTTGACCCGGGCCGACACCAGCCCGGCGAAGATGCTCAGCAGGCCAAGCGCGCCGCCAAGCAGGATGAGGTCGTGCGCATGTTCCACCGCGCCCTGCATAGCGCAGCCCCGCCGCGGATTGAACCCGCCGGGCGGCTTGTCCGTTGGGGTGCCGAATAGGAGATCGCCATGGCCCAAGTCCGCCACTTGAACCCGCATGACCCGGCCCCGGAAGGCCACTCGGTGACCGTGATGCGCCGGTTCGACGAGGATGACCCGCACAAGGTCGTGGTGGAGATCGCCCTGACCCACCTCCACGCCCCAACCGAGCGGACGCACCCGTTGGACGCGGACGGCAAGCCGATGAGCCTGGAGGACGCGATCGCGGCGGCCTGCCGGGTTGCCGACGATGAGGGGGTTGAGTTCGTGAACGTGGTGGACCGCACCGCCGGGCCACGGGAGCGTGACATCCAGCAGCATGGCGGCGACCATAGCATCCATATGGAGCGCCTGGACGACGACGACCTGGACGAAGGCGAGCTCGGCCCCGACATGCGCCGGACCTGACCGGGACGCCACGCACTTTAGAATCGCACCCCAGCGGGGTTGACGCTTGGTGCCGGAAGCCTCATTTGGCGCATACCGGACCGGCGCAGTCCAATTTCTGTATCAACCTCCCGGGTGCGATGTTCAGGCTGTCCAAACTCACGGATTACGCGGTTGTCGTGCTCATTCGTTTGGCGGCGGTTGAAGGGGTGCAAACCTCGCCCGGCGTGTCGCATGCGACGGGTGTGCCGGAGCCGACGGTCGGCAAGGTGCTGAAGGCGTTGGCCGCCGCCGGGTTGGTGGTGTCGCAGCGGGGCGCACGAGGCGGATATCGCCTTATGCGGCCGCTGGGTGCGATCGCGGTGTCCGATGTGATTGTGGCAATCGACGGTCCGATCGCGATGACTGCCTGCGTCGAAGGCTCCCGCTCTCCTTGCGAGGCCTCGGGCACCTGCCCGGTGCGGGGGCGGTGGGACGCGGTGAACGATGCGGTGCGGGATGCGCTCGCTGGCATCACGTTGGCTGACATGGCGCCCAAGGCCCGGCCGTTTGCGGCGCCAACTTTCCTTTCCACTCCCGTCAAGTAGGACGCTCGCTGATGGCAGCTGTCGCCGAAACCCTCGATACCGTCCAATCCCTGACGCAGTCCGGCTACAAATGGGGGTTCGAGACCGACATCGAGATGGACGTCGCTCCCAAGGGGCTGAGCGTCGACACGATCCGCATGATCTCGGCCCGCAAGGACGAGCCGGAATGGCTGCTCGCCTGGCGATTGAAGGCCTATGCGGCGTGGCAGCAGATGGAGGAGCCGGACTGGGCGAAGGTCAACTATCCCCGGATCGACTACCAGGACATCCATTACTACGCCGCCCCGAAGAAGAAGGACGGCCCGCGCTCGCTGGACGAGGTCGACCCCGAGCTGCTGAAGACCTACGCCAAGCTGGGCATTCCATTGAAGGAGCAGGCCTTGCTGGCCGGCGTCGTCGCCCCGGAAGGCGAGGATGCCACGCCGGGGCGCAATATTGCGGTGGATGCCGTGTTCGACAGCGTGTCGGTAGCGACCACCTTCCGTAAAAGCCTGTTCGAAGCCGGCGTGATCTTCTGCCCAATTTCCGAGGCGGTGCACGATCATCCGGAATTGGTGCGGCAGTATCTCGGCAGCGTGGTGCCGGCGGCGGATAACTACTTTGCCGCGCTCAACAGCGCCGTGTTCACCGACGGCTCTTTCGTGTTCATCCCGAAGGGGGTGCGCTGCCCGATGGAGCTGTCCACATACTTCCGCATCAATGCGAAGAACACCGGCCAGTTTGAGCGCACGCTGATCATCGCGGAAGAAGGGGCGAGCGTTTCCTACCTGGAGGGCTGCACCGCGCCGCAACGGGACGAGAACCAGTTGCACGCCGCCGTGGTCGAGTTGGTGGCGCTGGACGACGCGTCCATCAAGTATAGCACGGTGCAGAACTGGTATCCGGGCGACGCCAACGGCAAGGGTGGTATCTACAACTTCGTCACCAAGCGTGCGGCCTGCCGTGGCGCCCGCAGCAAGGTGAGTTGGACACAGGTGGAAACCGGGTCCGCCATCACCTGGAAATATCCGTCATGCATCCTGCAGGGCGAGGACAGCGTCGGTGAGTTCTATTCCGTGGCGCTGACCAACAACCGCCAGCAGGCCGATACCGGCACCAAGATGATCCATATCGGCAAAGGCAGCCGGTCCACCATCGTCAGCAAGGGGATCAGCGCCGGACGATCGGATAACACTTATCGCGGCCTGGTGCGCATCCTGCCCAAGGCGCATGGGGCGCGTAACTTCACCCAGTGCGACAGCCTGCTGATCGGCGACCAGTGCGGCGCTCACACCGTGCCGTATATCGAGAGCCGCAACGCGACGGCCCAAGTGGAGCACGAGGCGACCACCAGCAAGATCAACGATGACCAGCTATTCTATTGCCGGCAACGCGGGTTGAGCCAGGAGGACGCAGTGGGCCTGATCGTGAACGGCTTCTGCAAGGACGTCTTGAAGGAGCTTCCTATGGAGTTCGCCGTGGAAGCGCAGAAGTTGCTGGCAATCAGCTTGGAGGGTTCGGTCGGCTGATGCTCGAGATCAAGCAACTCTCCGCCTCGCTGGAGGACGGCAAGGCGATCCTCAATGGCGTCGACCTGGTGGTCCCGTCGGGCGAGGTCCACGCCATTATGGGGCCGAACGGCTCCGGCAAGTCGACCTTGTCCTATGTGCTGGCCGGTCGGGACGGTTATGAGGTGACGGGCGGCTCGGCTGTGTTCGACGGGCACGACCTGCTGGGGATGGAGCCGGAAGCGCGTGCGGCGGCCGGGCTGTTCCTGGCGTTCCAGTATCCGGTGGAGCTGCCCGGCGTCGGCAATGCCAACTTCCTGCGCACGGCCTACAACGCGCAGGCGCGTGCCAAGGGTGAGCCTGAGTTGGATGCCGTGAAGTTCCTGCGCCTGGCGCGGGAGTCGATGAAGCGCCTGGCGATGCCGGACGACATGCTGAAGCGCAACGTCAATGTCGGCTTCAGCGGCGGCGAGAAGAAGCGCAACGAGGTGTTGCAGATGGCGGTGCTGAAGCCCCGCCTAGCCATCCTGGACGAAACAGATAGCGGCCTGGACATCGATGCGCTGAAGATCGTGGCGGACGGCGTGAACGCCCTGCGTGGCCCGGGCTTCTCGGCGCTGGTGATCACGCATTACCAGCGCCTGCTGGATTACATCGTGCCGGACCGGGTACATGTGCTGTCCGCCGGGCGCATCATCCGTTCGGGCGGTCCGGAACTGGCGCACGAGTTGGAAGCCACCGGCTATGCCCCGATGGTGGCCGACGCGGCATGATTATCCGTCTCGTTTGCCTAGCGTCTAGAGGTGAGCGATGAGCGCTGCGCTCCGATCTGGCACGGACAGCTTCCTCGCCCGCTATGAAGGCCTGCGCGAGCGCCTGCCCGGTGACCTTGCGGCACGCGATTCCGCGGCGATGGCGTTCCGCAAGGCGGGGCTGCCGAGCGCGCGCGACGAGGCGTGGAAATATACCAGCCTACGGGCTCTGACTGACCAGGAATTTCGCGAGCCGCTCACTTCGGTGGAAGGCGGTGCCTTGCCAGCGATCCCGGCCATCGAAGGGCCGCGGCTGGTGTTTGTGGACGGCCGGTTGCGGGACGATCTGTCGAATCCGCCCGACACGCTGCATGTCGGCCGCTTTGCCGACGGCGCGTCCTTCGGCACGCTGTCCCGGCCCGGTGAGCAGCCGGTGGTCGCGCTCAACACCATGCTGGCCGAGGATGGAGCGATCCTGTCCGTGGCCGCCGGCGTAGATGCCGGCACGCTGGTGCTGGTGAGTTTGGCCGCCGAGGCAACCGGGCGATCGATCGCCTTTCACCCGCGCCATGCAATCCGTTTGGCAAACGGCGCGCGATTGACCGTGATCGAGTTGTCGCTTGGCCGGGGACGATATCTGCATAATCCGGTGTTCGAGGTCGAGGTTGCCGAAGACGCGACCCTGACCCATGTCCGCCTTCAGGACGAGGCCTTGGATGCCTTTCACCTAGCGACGATCTACGCGACGGTTCAGTCCGGCGGCCTGTACGACGCATTCACGCTGGGCCTTGGCGGCCGTGTCAGCCGTGCCGAGTTCCATGCCCGGCTGGTCGGCCCCAACGCTACCGTGCACCTGAACGCGGCGCAGTTGTTGGGCGGCAACCAACTAGGTGACGTGACCACGGTGGTTGCGCACGAGGCGCCGAGCTGCGCCAGCCGTCAGACGGTGAAGAACGTGCTGACCGACCGCGCCCGCGGCGTGTTCCAGGGCCGCATTGAGGTGGAGCGGGTCGCGCAAAAAACCGACGGCTACCAGATGAGCCAGGCCCTGCTGCTGTCTGCCGAAGCGGAAATCGACTGTAAACCAGAACTGCAAATCTACGCCGACGACGTGAAATGCAGCCATGGCGCTACCATCGGCGAGTTGGACAACGACCAACTGTTCTACCTGCGTGCCCGCGGGATTCCGGAGCAGGAAGCGCGATCCATGCTGATCCGCGCCTTCCTGGACGACGCGCTGGAGTCCGTCACCCATGCGGGTGCGCGGGGCCTGCTGGAGCATGCGCTCGAGGGGTGGTGGGAGCGTCGGGTGTCGTGAGCCCTCTCCCCGAGTTGAACATGCCGAACACGTTGTCAGGGTCGTTCGTCCAATGAACATGATCCGAGCCGTTCCGCTCGATGTGACGCAGATTCGGGCGGAGTTCCCAATCCTCCGCGAAACCGTGCACGGCAAGCCGCTGGTGTTCTTGGACAGCGCCGCGTCCGCGATGAAGCCGGACGCGGTGATCGACGCGATGGCGCAGACCATGCGCACGCAATACGCCAACGTGCATCGCGGCCTGCATTGGATGAGCGAACGCACCACCGACGCCTATGAGTCGACCCGGGATGCGGTAGCGCGGCTGTTAAACGCTCCCTCGCGCGATGAGGTGGTGTTCGCCAAGAACAGCACCGAAGCGATCAACCTGCTGGCGCATAGCTACGGCAGCCTGATGCACCCGGGCCAGGCGGTGCTGGTCACGGAGATGGAGCATCACGCCAACATCGTGCCGTGGCAGATGCTGCGCGACCGCAGCGGCGTGGAACTGCGGGTGGCCCGCGTCACCGATGCCGGCGAACTGGATTGGGCGGATTTCGAGGCTAAACTCGCCGACGGGCAAGTGGGCCTGGTGGCTATGACGCACATGTCAAACGTGCTCGGCACCTACACGCCGGCCGCGCGCGTCGCTGCGGCGGCCCATGCGGCCGGGGCGAAGGTGATGTTCGACGGCAGCCAGGCGGTGGTGCACCGCCGGGTGGACGTGCAGGCGCTGGACGCCGATTTCTACGTGTTCACCGGACATAAACTGTATGGCCCGACCGGCATCGGCGTGCTGTGGGGCCGCATGGAGTTGCTGGACGCCATGCCCCCCTTCATGGGCGGTGGCGACATGATCGGCAGCGTCAGCTTCGAGCACACGACGTGGGCTCGCGTGCCGCACAAGTTCGAAGCCGGCACGCCGCCGATCGTCGAGGCCATCGGCCTCAAGCGTGCGATCGAGTGGGTGGAGGCAGTCGGCTACGACGCCATTTCCGCCCACGAAGCGGCGTTGACCGACCATGCCCTGGCGCGGTTGGCGGAGGTGAAGGGTTTGCGGGTAATCGGCCAGGCGCAGGATCGCGGCGGCGTGGTGTCGTTCACCTTGGACGGGGCGCATGCCCACGACGTCGCCACCCTGCTGGACCGCAACGGCGTCGCGGTTCGCGCGGGCAACCATTGTGCGGAGCCGCTGATGCGACGGTTGGGCGTGGACAGCACGGCGCGGGCCAGCTTCGGCGTCTACACCACGCCGGGCGAGATCGACGTGCTGGCGGACACGTTGGAGCGCGTGCGGGCGTTCTTCGCATGAGCGGCGCCGGGTTCGATGTCGGTGACCTATACCAGGAGGTAATCCTGGAGCGCGGCCGCCACCCCCGCCACCAGCAGCGGCTCGACCCGTTCGACCACGCCGCCAAGGGCGACAACCCGATGTGCGGTGACCGGGTGGAGGTGCGGGTGCGCATGGATGGCGACCGCATCGCCGTGGCCGCGTTCGAGGCGCGGGGCTGCGCCATCAGCATCGCGTCTGCCGACCTGATGGCGGAAGCGGTGGCCGGGCAGACCGGCGCCGCGGTGCAGGATCTGGCGGAACGTTTCCGCGCCATGGTGCGCACTGGCGACTGCCCAGCATGCGACGATCTGGCCACCCTGCGGCCGTTATCCGGCGTGCACGAGTTCAAGTCCCGCTTGAAATGCGCGACGTTGCCGTGGGACGCCTTGCTGGCGGCCTTGAAGGAACACGACCATGGCTGACATTCACGCCGGTTGGACTCCCGACGGCAGCCCCGAGCCGCTGCCCAGCGAGGACGCCATCATCAACGCCATCGGCACGGTGTATGACCCGGAGATCCCGGTGAACATCTATGAACTCGGCCTGATCTACGCCATCGAGATTTCGGATGAGGGCTGGGTCAAGGTCGAGATGACGCTGACCGCGCCTGGCTGCCCGTCGGCGCAGGAGTTGCCGGTGCAGGCGCGCGAAGCCATCATGGCCGTGCCCGGCGTGGTGGAGTGCGAGGTCGAGACGGTGTGGGACCCCCCTTGGGATCCAAGCCGGATGACCGAGGAAGCCCGCCTGTCGTTGAACATGTTCTGACGCGTGACGATCTAGGATCCATCATGAGTGCGACCCAGACCACCACCAAGCCCCGCCGCGCCTTGCCGCCGCTGATGTCGCTGTCGGACGCGGCCGCCGACCGGCTCGGCAAGCTGTATGCCGGCGCGCAAAAGGGCATGCTGCTGCGCATCGACGTCAGCACCAAGGGCTGTTCTGGCATGTCTTACCGCATGGATTGGGTAGCGGAACCCGGCCCGGGGGATGAGGTGGTGACGGATCACGGCTTGACGGTGCTGGTGGACCGCAAGGCCAGCCTGTTTCTGATCGGCACAGTCATGGACTACCAGGTTAAGGACCTTGCGGCCGGCTTCACCTTCGTCAATCCCAACGAAAAGGGCCGGTGCGGCTGCGGCGAAAGCTTCCACGTATAGCCGGCCCGGTGGTGTGAATGCCGCGCGGCCGGAGCAACGCCCGGCCACGGCAAGCCGGCATGAACGGCTGCAAGGCGCGCTGGTCACCGCCGCCGAACACGTCATCGAAACCGACGGGCTGGTCGCATTGCGGGCCCGTGACTTGGCCGAGGCGGTAGGTTGCTCCGTCGGCGCGATCTACACGATCTTCGCCGATTTAGACGGCATTATCCTGGCGGTGAACGCCCGCACGCTCGGTCAGATCGACCAGGTGTTGGGCGGCGTGGCGACGGCCGACCCGGCCGAGCATCTCGTCTGCCTCGCCGCGGCCTATCTGGACTATGCGGCAGAGCACCGGGCGCGTTGGAAGGCCCTGTTCCTCCACGTGATGGGGGCCGGGCAAAGCGCGCCGGCCTGGTATGGCGAACAGCAACAAGCCGCGTTTTCCCATGTCGAGGCGCCGCTCGGCCGCTTGTGCCCGGCGCTGGAGCCCTCGGAGCGTGGCCTGCTGGCGCGCAGCCTGTTCGCCGCGGTGCACGGCATGGTGGCGCTCGGCCTGGACGAGAAGGTGGCGGCGATGCCACTTCCCGTCCTGCACGCGCAGGTCGCCGCGATCGTCATGGCGGTGGCACGCGGCCTGTCCTGACGATCTGCTTCAGGCGGCGTGCTGCTCCGGCGTCACCAGCGCCGTTGCGGCCGGGTAGTCGATCTTTCCCGTGCCCAGCAGCGGCAAGCTGTCCACCAGGCGCAGGCTGCGCGGCACGGCGATCTCGGCCACGCCGCGCTCCCGCGCATGGGCCTGCAAGGCGCCGGTGGTGGCGTCCTTCTGCGTGGTCAGCAGCACCAGCGCTTCGCCCTTGCGGCCGTCCGGCACGGACACCACCGCGTGGGCGGCGCCGGGCCACAGCGCCGCGGCCAATGCCTCGGCGGCGGGCATCGACACCATTTCCCCGGCAATCTTGGCAAAGCGCTTGGCGCGGGCGCGGATGGTGATGAACGCATCGGCGTCCACCGTGCAGATGTCGCCCGTGTCGTACCAGCCATCCGCCGGCGCTTCCAGCACGCCGGGTGCGCTGGTGCGGAGATAGCCGAGCATCACGTTCGGCCCGCGCACCACCAGCCGGCCGCCTTCGGTGATGCCTTCCATCGGGTCCAGGCGATATTCCATGCCGGGCAGCAGGCGGCCGGCCGCACCGGGGCGGCAATGCAGGGGCGTGTTCACCGCCAACACGGGGGCGGTTTCGGTAACGCCGTAGCCTTCCAGCACCCGCACGCCGAACCGCTCGGCATAGGTGCGCCGCGTTTCCTCCCGCAGCTTTTCGGCGCCGGCGAAGATGTAGCGCATGCTGTAGAAATCATACGGGTGGGCGAAGCGCGCCCAGCCGCTGAGGAATGTGTCGGTGCCGAAGGTGATGGTACTGTCGGTGCCGTAGATCAGCTCCGGCACGATGCGGTAATGCAGCGGGGACGGGTAGTAGAAGGTCGGCACGCCGCTCAACAGCGGCAGCAGCGTGCCACCGGTCAGGCCGAAGCTGTGGAACATCGGCATGGCGTTGAACACGCGGTCATTGGCGTTGAAGTCGATCACCGAGGCGACCTGGGCGATGTTGGCGATGAAGTTGCGGTGGCTGAGCACCACCCCCTTGGGCGTCCCTTCCGACCCGCTGGTGAACAGCACCGCTGCCGGGGCGTCCGCCGGCGTCGTGGCGCCGGGCAGCCGATGGGCCCGGCGTGCATCCAGCCAACCCCGCAGTTTCGCCCGCAGTCCGAGGCTGGCGCGCACATCGTCCAGCCAAACGAACGTCACCTCCCGCTCCATGCGCTCCACCACCGGGCCGAGCTTACCGCGTTCCACAAAGGCGCGTGAGGACAGCACCGTGGTCACCCCGGCGGCGGCGCAGGCGGCGAGCATGCCGTCCGCCCCGGCGCTGAAGTTCAGCATGGCCGGCACCCGGCCGAACGCCTGCAGCGCCATGAAGGTGACCACCGCACCGTTGGCGTTCGGCAGCATCACGCCGATGAAGCCGCCGGGCGGCGCCAACCGGGCCAAATGCCGCCCGAGCACCGCCGCGCCCAGGACGACGCGGTTGTAGCTGAGCGGCACGCGGTCGATATCCTCGATGATCGGCAGGGCGTTGCCGTACCGGCTCCGGGCGTCCAGCAGCGCGCGGAACAGCGAGCGGTTGGTGTTGGCGGTGGTGAAGCTCGCCTGCTCCATGATGCCTTGCAGCAGCGCGCCCACCGCCTCGCGCCGCGGGTGGCCGCGCAACTCGGGGTCGAGGTCCAGCGAGACGGGGGGCAGGACGGTGAAGGACAGCCGGGGGAACCAGCTTCGGGGCGCGTGCCCTTCCATGCGGGACAGGCGGGAGAACTGCAGCCCGTCGATGCGGATCGGGATGATCACCGCCCCGGCCTTGTCGGCGACCAGCCCGGCGCCTTCGTAGACCTTCATCAGCGCGCCGGTGCGGGTGATGCGTCCTTCCGGGAAGATCACCAGCCGCTCGCCGCTTTTCACCGCCTGGACCATGGCCTTGGTGCTGAACGCGTTGGCCGGGTCGATGTCGAAATGGCGCACCGCCGCCAGGAAGGGCCGCGCCCACCATTGGTGCGCGGTGGTGATGTCGACGGCGAACATCGGACTGCCGGGCAGGAAGGCGGCGACGAAGCAGCCGTCGCCGAAGCTCTGGTGGTTGACCACGAAGATCGCGCGCTGGCCCGGCGCCGGCAGGTTGGCCAGCCCGGCTACATCCACGCCATGGAACAGCCGGAAATAACGCTGGAACAGCGCCCGCAGCACGTCCTGCGGCAGCAGGCGGATGATCCAGACGGCGACGGCAAGGTTCGCGACCGCAGTCAGCAGCAGGATCGTCACGGGCGCCACGCCGGCCAGCGCCAGCAGCGCGGTCAGGGCGGCCGCGGCGGCCATCGCCACGGCGTTGACCACGTTGTTGGCGGCGATCATGCGCGCGCGCTCGGCGGGGGCGGAGCGTTCCTGGATGACGGCGTAAAGCGGCACGGAATACAGGCCGCCGCAGGCCGACAGCAGCAACAGGTCCACCAGCATCCGCCAGCCCGCCAGGCTGCTCAGCACGGCATGCACGTCCGCCAGGCCATGCGTGTGGCCCACCGCGTGCGCGAAGTCCCAGATGAACACGGACAGGCCGAGTGCGGCCAGCGGCACGTGCCGCGCCGTGACCTCCCCCTTCAGGAGCCGGGCGCACAGCACCGACCCTGCGCCGACGCCGACGGAAAAGAAGGCGAGCATCAGCGTGACGACGTGGGCATCGGCGCCCATGTCGTCCCGCACCAGGGTCGGCAGCTCCGCCAGCAGGGTCGCGCCGACCACCCAGAACCAGCTCAGGCCCAGCAGGCAAAGCCAAACCGGCCGGTTGGCCCGCGCCGTGCGCAACAGGGCGACGGTTTCGCGCGGGAGGTTCCAGCCGACATGCAGGTCCGGCGCGTCGGATGCCGCGGCGGGGATGAACAGGGCGCTGGCGATCCCGCCGGCGGCGATCAGCAGCCCGGCGATCGAAACGATGGCCGGGCCATGGGGCAGCGCGAACAAGGCGCCGCCGGCAATGGTGCCGACCAGGATGCCAAGGAAAGTGCCGGCCTCGATCAGCCCATTGCCGGCGACGAGTTCGGTATCCGCCAGGTGGTTGGGCAGGATCGCGTATTTCAGCGGGCTGAAGAACGTCGCCTGGATGCCCAGCCCGAACAGCACGGTGAACAGCAGCGGCGTGCTGCCGAACCAGAAGCCGGCCGCCGCCAGCGCCATCAGCCCGAGTTCGGCGACCTTCACCCAAACGATCGTGCGCTGCTTCTCGAACCGGTCGGCGATCTGGCCTGCGGTGGCGGACAGCAGCACGTAGGGGAAAATGAACACGCCGCCCGCCGCGGCCACCATCGCTGCCCCGCCGGACGCGGCGGCGTGGAATAGCACCAGCACGACCAGGGCGTTCTTGAACAGGTTGTCGTTGATGGCGCCCAGCGTTTGCGTGACCAGCAAAGGTGCCAGGCGGCGGGAGCGGAGGAGGAGCATGGGCGACCTTTCGTGAACAACGTTCAAGTTGGATGGAACTGAACGTTGTTCAAGTATTTTTTGCATTCTTTGCCGATATGCCGGTTTTACCGCGGCGCTGCACTCGTTTCGTCCGCGTGCTTCGGCCACCGGCGGTGCAGCCAAAGCCAGGCGGCCGGGTTTGCCCGAACCCAGCGCTCCAGCGTCGCGTTCATGGCCAACGTCAGCGCATGGATGTCCGCCGTCCGGTCGCCGGTCAGCGGCGTGGCCAGCGGCGGTTCGCAGACCATGCGGAAGCGCGCCGGCCCGATCCGGTCGACGCGAACGGGCAACAGCGGCAGGCGGAACCGAAGCGCGAAATGTGCGGTGGCAGGCGCTGTCATGGCGGGCCGGCCGAAGAACGGCACGGCGATCCCGTCGTTCATCTTCTGGTCGACCAGCAGCCCCAGCGAGCCGCCTTGCCGCAGATGCGCCAACGCGGCGCGCGCGCCGGCGGCGCCCTTGGGGAACATCGACACGCCCGGCCCCAGGGCGGCCTGCCGCAGCGCCACCATGATGGCATCTACACGCGGGTTGGACGCGGCGCGGTAAACCCCGGACACCTTCATCCCCACCTTGGCCGCGGCGGGCAGCAGCATTTCCCAGTTGTTGAAATGGCCGGAAAAGAACAGGGCGGGGGTGCCGCTGCGGATCAGCGCCTGGACGTGCTCCTCGCCCTCCACCTCCCAGCCCGGGCCGGCCGGCGTGCGAACCAGATGCGGGATGTGCGGCAGCTCGGCCACCGTGCGGCCGAGGCTGTCCCAGGTTCCCCGCAGGATGCGCGCCCGCGCCGGGGCGTCCAGTTCGGGCATGGCAAGGCGGAGGTTGCGGTCGCCGACGCGGGACACGGACAGGTGTGGACCGATGTGGCGACCCAGCCAGCCGCCCAAATCCGACGACCGGGCGGGCCCGAGCAGGCGGAGCAGGCCCATCGCCGCCCGCAGCGCCGCCGCCTCCATCCAGTTCAAGATCCGACGCACCTGGTTTGACATGCCCTGCTACCGTGCCAGCGTCACCGACCTGCTGGGGCTTCGCCGGCCGGCACGGCGCCGCTTTTCCTGGCCGCCCAGGTCACGCCGGCGCCGCACAGCATCAGCGCGCTGGTGACCAGGAACACCGAGCGGATGCCGACATGCGCGCCCAGGAAACCGCCCATCAGCGGCCCGGCGACCTGGCCGGTGAACTGCGCGGATTGCGAATAGCCCAGCATCTGCCCGGCGATATCGTCCGGCACGTTGTGGCGGATCAGCGTGGTGATCGCCGGCAGCAATCCCGCCAGCGACAGGCCCATCAGGAAGCGCAGGACGAGAAGCTGCCACGGGCTGGTGACGATCGCCTGCGGCAGCAGCAGCACCGCGGCGGCCAGCAGGCCCAGCACCACCACCGTCCAGGCACCGAACCGGTCCGCCAGGCGCCCGACTCGCGGCGCCGCGATGATGCTGGCCAGCGCCGCCGCCGCCATCACGAACCCGGCCATGCGCGCCACATGAGTGTCGCCGGGGTCGAGGGCCGCGACGTAGACGGTGATGATCGGCTCGATCGACATGTTCGCCAGCAGCAGCAGGAAGGCGGTGACCAGCATGGCGATCACCGGGCGGCGGTCCGGGATGGAGGACCAGGCGCCTTTCCGCTTCCCAGGCGCGGGCGGCTTGCGGGTCACCGGGTCTTCGCGGACCAGCGCGCAGGTCGCGACGAACGCCACCCCGATCATCGCGCCGCCGAACAGGAAGGTTTGCCGCAGGCCGATCAGGTCCGGCAGCAAGCCGCCCACGAGCGGGCCGACCAGGCTGCCGCCCAGTGTGCCGATCGACAGGGTGCCGAGCGCCCAGCCGGCGCGTTCGCGCGGCGTTTGCGTGGCGACCAGCACGATCGAGCCCGAGGCGTAGCCGCCCGCCAGCCCGGCGGCGAAGCGCAAGGCGGTCAATTGCCACACGTTTTGCACGAAGCCCATCATCGACATGGTGACCGCCATGCCCAGGCTCGCGCGGATCAACATCGACTTGCGGCCGTAACGGTCGGCGAGCCAGCCCCATAACGGCTGCACCAGCGCCGCGGGGAAGAAGGTGGCGCTGAACGCGATGCCGGACCATTGCACGACCGCCGCCGGGTCGTGGACGCCGAGCTGTTCGACGTAAAGCGGCAGGAACGGCAGCAGCAACGTCAAGCTGACCAGGGTGGTGAAGGAGCCGAACAGGCAGACGTAAAGGTTGCGGCGCCAGTAGGGCGATGCCATGCGAGTCTCCGTTCCTTTGCCACGCGTGCAGCACGGCCGTTCTACGCCGAGCCGGCGCGGACGCCAGTGCGATGCTGCGGCGCAAGATGCTAGGTGGCCGCGCAGGTTGTGGAAGGTTTCAGCACGAAACTGCTCTTGAAGTCGGGCCGACAAGCATTTCATCCGCGTGGTAGGGCAGAACAACCGGGCGCTATTGCTCGGTTAAGGGATGGCCGGTATTACAACAACCGACTCGCTGGCGCGAATACGCCAGCACCGTCACACAATGCCAGTTGCCGATGGGGCGCAAAGCGTTCACCGCACAATTGGCGCGTAAACCCAGCGGCCATATCAGCTTCGCTTCATTTCTCCACAGCAGCAGAGTACCATAGTGTCAGATCGAGACTACGCGAAAACCGGACAAGCCCGCTTCCAATCGGACGCCGACCCCAGCCTTGACGTCGACGAGGTCCACATGCGGGAAACGCTGGGGCTCGGCAGCCGCGGCCGCCCGGCCAGCCGTCCGCAGGCCGCCACGGCGCCCAAGCAGCGGCACCGCTTCGTGCAGGACGGCGAAGTGCCCGTTACCCATCTGAGCGGTCCGCGGGACGGCGATGCGGCAGCGTCCCTGCGCGGACGGATCGCGACGCTCGAGTCCGAGTTGGAAGCCGAGCACACGGCGCGCTTGAAGGCGGAGCAATCCGCGCAGGCGTACCTGGCGCAGGTGCACGCACTGGAAACCAAGCTGGGCCATGTGGAGATGTCGGCGCGGGAGTCGGTGGCGCTCGAACGCCAGGCCCGCGAGCAGGCGGAAGCGGAGTTGCAGCGTGTTACCGTCGCACGTGACGCCGCGGTGGCGGAGTTGTCCGCATCCACCCCCCAGGCCCCAGCCAAGAAACGCGCGCCGGCGACACCGCGGGTGGCAAAGCAGAAGGGCCTGGCCCGCGCCAAGGAGCCGCAGCCGGTGAAGTGGTGGATCCGCAAGCCGCAAGCAAAGACTGCGTCCGGCCAAGTCCCGGGGTAAGCGCCGCCTACGCCCTGATGTAGACTGGTCGAACGACGGGAAGGCGTAGGAGCGCCGCTTACCATGCAGGCCGTGCACCGGTGGCCTGCGTTTTAAAGCTTCCTTATCGTAACGCCGCTTATCATAATCCGCGTATGGTTCGCGACCACCTTCTGTTGACGCTGCTGAACGATATCGGCCGGCTGTTGCGCACGGAGGTCGATCGCCGCGCGCGCATGCACGGCATGACCCGTGCGCAGTGGGTCATCCTGATCCGGCTGGAGCGGGAGCCGGGCCTGTCCCAACGGGAACTGGCCGAAGTGCTGGAGGTCGAGCCGATCACCGTCGCGCGCCTGGTGGACCGGTTGGACCGCCGCGGCATGGTCGAGCGGCGGCCCGATGCCGCGGACCGCCGGATTTGGCGGCTGCACCTTACGGATGCGGCGAGTTCCGTGCTCGGTGAAATCCATCGCAGTTGCGAAGCCATGACCGCGACCTTGACCCAAGGCATGCCGGACGGTGCGCAGACGCGCCTGCTCGACACGCTGGCCAGCATGAAGTCCATCCTCAGCGCCGAACGGCGCGCCGACACGAAAGAGGTCGCCTGATGTCCCAAGCATCCACGTCGCTGCCCGCCGGCCTGCCGCGCGACCTGGCCATGGGCGCCCCACCGCGCACGCGCGGCAACCTGCGGCGGACGGTGCGCCGGGTGCTGATGCTCGGCGGCGTGGCGGTGGTCGCCGTGGGCGGCCTGTATGGCTGGCTGCAGGGCGGCCGATGGGTGTCGATCGACAACGCCTACACCAATGCCGACAAGGTGGCGTTGTCGACGGACGTGTCGGGCGAGGTGCTCGACATCCCGGTCCACGAAGGCGAACTCGTCCACAAGGGCGACGTGCTGTTCCGGCTCGACCCGCGGCAAACGCAGATCGCGGTGCAGTCGGCGAAGGCGGACCTCGACCAGACGCGGCTCACCCTCGAATCCATGAAGCGCGACTACGAGCGGATGATGCGCGACACCGCCGCCAAGTCGTCGCAGGTCCAGGCGGACCAGGCCACGTTCGACCGCTACAACGCCCTGGTCGGCAGGGGCGACCTGTCCCGCTCCTCCTTTGATGACGCTCGCTACAAGCTGGCAGCGGACCAGCGCGGCGTGGAGTCCAGCACGCTGGCCGCGCAGGTCCAGCTTGCCCGGTTGAACGGCAACCCGCAGGTGGACGTCACCACCCTGCCGACCTTCCGCCAAGGCCAGGCCCGGTTGGAGGAGGCGGAGCGCCAATTGGCCGACACCGTGGTGCGGGCGCCGTTCGACGGCGTCGTGACGCAGGTGTCGTCGTTGCAGCCCGGCATGTTCCTGCCGGCCGGCACCTCCGCCTTCGGGTTGATCTCCAGCGACCATGTCTGGATCGACGCCAACCCCAAGGAAACGGAGCTGACCTGGGTGCAGCCGGGCCAGCCGGTGCAGGTCGCGATCGACACCTATCCCGGGCGGAGCTGGACCGGCGTGGTGGAAAGCATCTCGCCCGGCAGCGGCTCCCAGTTTTCCATCATTCCCGCGCAGAACGCGTCGGGCAACTGGGTGAAGGTGGTGCAGCGAATCCCACTGCGCATCCGCGTCGACCGACACCCGGGCGACCCGGCGCTGCGCGCTGGCATGAGCGTGGTGGCGGACATCGACACCGGGCACACGCGCAGCCTGCACGATCTGTTCTGACCGCGGCGGCCGAGGCCACCCCATGGACGCGCCGGTCCCCAACCGCACGCTGATCACCGTCTGCGCCATGATCGCGACGCTGATGCAGGCGCTGGATTCCACCATCGCCAACGTGGCGCTGCCCTACATGCAGGGCAGCCTGTCCGCGACGTCGGACCAGATCACCTGGGTGCTGACCTCCTACATCGTGGCCGCGGCGATCATGACGGCGCCGGTCGGCTGGCTGGCGACGCGGTTCGGCCGCAAAACCCTGTTCATCAGTTGCCTGGTGGGGTTCACCGTCGCGTCCATGCTGTGCGGCGTAGCGCAATCGCTGGAGCAGATGGTGCTGTTCCGGCTGTTGCAGGGCGTGTTCGGCGCCGCGCTGGTGCCGCTGTCGCAATCCACCATGCTGGACATCTACCCGCCGGCCCAGCGCGGCTCCGCCATGGCGATCTGGGGCATGGGCGTCATGGTCGGCCCGATCCTCGGCCCGACGCTCGGCGGCTACCTAACGGAGATGTACAACTGGCGCTGGGTGTTCTACGTCAACCTGCCGTTCGGCATCCTGTCCGTGGTCGGCATGGTGCTGTTCCTGCCGCGCACGCAGGCGAAGACCGACATGAAGTTCGACTGGATCGGCTTCGCCGTGCTGGCGATCGGCATCGGCGCCTTGCAGCTCATGCTCGACCGGGGCGAGACCAAGGATTGGTTCAGCTCCCGCGAAGTCATCGTCGAGGCGGTGCTGGCCTGCCTGGGGCTGTACCTGTTCGTGGTGCACATGGCCACCGCGGAGCGGCCGTTCATCGCGCCGGCGGTGTTCCGCGACCGCAACATCACCGTCAGCTTCGTCATCATGTTCTCGGTCGGCATGCTGCTGCTGGCGACATCCGCCCTGCTGGCGCCGTGGTTGCAGACGTTGGCCAACTACCCGGTGGAGGCGGCCGGGTTGCTGCTGGCGCCGCGCGGCATCGGCACCATGGGCGCCATGCTGGTCGCCGGACGGCTGTCCAGCCGGGTCGATCCGCGCCTGCTGATGGCGTTCGGCGTAGCCTTGCTGTGCTATTCGCTGTGGACCATGACGAGCTGGACGCCGGATGCCTCGCAGGAAAGCGTCATCGTCAACACCATCATCCAGGGCGCCGGGTTGGGCTTCGTGTTCATCCCCTTGCAGGTCGTGGCGTTCGCGACCTTGCCCAGCGCGGTGCGGACGGACGGAACCGCCTTGCTCAGCCTGTTCCGCAACGTGGGCAGCGCGATCGGCGTGTCCGTCACCTCCACCATGCTGTCCCGCAACATCCAGGCCGCCCACGCCGACATCGCGGCCCGCATCACCCCGTTCAACCGGGCGCTGCAAGGCGGTGGCATGGCGCAGCAGATGCTCAACCCGGTGCCGGGCAGCGCGCCGCTGGTAGTGCCGGGTGCCATGGCGAACATGCAGGTCCTGAACATGCCGAGCGGCAACGCCGTCCTGCTGGACACCATGGTGAACCATCAGGCGACGATCATCGCCTACCTGGACGACTTCAAGCTGATGCTGCTGACCTCAGCCCCGGCAGTGCTGCTGCTGCTGTTGCTGAAACGGTCCAGCGGTGCGGCCGCGCCGGTCGACGCGCATGCCGCGATGGAGTGACCAGGAGTGGCGTTAGATGACCTGCCCACGCAGGAAGCCTAGCGCGGGCAGCGGCGTCCAGCGCCGGGGCAGGTCCGACCGGCGGATCGGCGCCACCAGGTAGCGCGGGACGGGATGCGCGGTGCCGAGCAGCACGGTGCCGTAGGCCTGCACCTGCCGTTCCCGCCAATCGCGGTCGGCGAGCGCTCGCGCCCGGGTAGGAAACACCTCCGCCACCCGGCGCTGCGAGCCCAGCCACGCGATCACCGCCCACAGCGAATCGTCGCTGGCCTGCCCGCCACGTGGAGGCAGGCCCACCACGTCAGCCATCCCTCGTGCTCCTCGCCCATGAACCGCCGCGACGTTAGCCAGACTTGCCGGCCGGCGCCACAAACCAGGTATGGCGGCGACGGGCGGTATTCTAGAGTGGTGCCGGCAGCCAGGTGACCTGGTCGATCCGGTCGGCGCCGGCGGCGATCATGGCCAGGCGATCGAAGCCGAGGGCGATGCCGCTGCCGTCCGGCATGCCGAAGGCCAAGGCGGCCAGAAATGCTTCGTCGCTGTCCCATTCGTGGCCGTACAGCGCCTCCCGCCGCGCTCGGTCGGCGGCGAAACGGGCGCGCTGTTCGGTGGCGTCGGTCAGTTCCTCGAACGCGTTCGCCAGCTCCATGCCGCACACGAACAACTCGAAGCGCAGCGCCGCCCGGCTGTCTTGCGGGTCACGGCGGGCCAGGGCGGCTTGTTCAACAGGCCAATGGGTGAGGAAGGTGGGGTGCTCGCGGCCCAGATGCGGCTCCACCCGCTCCAGCAGCAGGCGGAAGAACAGATCCTCCCAGCTTTCCCGCTCCCGCAGCCGCACCCCGGCCTGGGCGGCGAGCGCTGGGGCGTCGCCGGCGGTGCCCAGCACGTCCGCCCCAGCCCAGCGGGTGAAGGCTTCGGCCACCGTCAGCCGCTCGAAGGCGGCCAGGGAGGTTTGGATGCCGCGGCATTGCACCACCGGGGGCAGCACGGCGCGCAGCAGGGCCTCCGTCTCGTCCATCAGATCGTGCAGGGAATCGCCCGGATGGTACCATTCCAGCATGGTGAACTCCGGCGCGTGGGTGTCGCTGCCTTGCTCGTTGCGCCACACGCGGGCGAGTTGGAAGATCGGGCCGGCCCCCGCCACCAGCAGAGTCTTCATGGCGAATTCCGGACTGGTGTGCAGCCAGAGCGGGGTGCGCGTGCCGTCCGTGCCGATATGGTCGGTGCGGAAGGCGCGGAGGTGGACGTCCTCGCCGGGCACGGCGACGGCATACGGCGTTTCCACCTCCAGAAAACCGTTCGCGTCGAAAAACGCGCGGGTGGCCTGGGCCAGCCGGACGCGGCGGCGCAGGAAGGGCAGGCGGGCGGCAAACTGGTCGGGGTGCCAGGACGGTTGCGGCATGCAGGCTCCGGGACTACACGGCCGCCAGCATGCCGGATGGCCTCCTCCCTGCCCATGTCCTGCGCAACGCCGCCGCCCTGGTGGCCGCCGGGCTGGCGGCGCCGGAGGACCGGGCGGCGCTGGACGAGGTGGGCGCCCGCTACGCCGTGGCGATCCCGCCTGCGCTCGCCGCGCTGATCCAGCACCCCGACGACCCGATCGGCCGCCAGTTCATCCCGCATCCGGACGAGCGGCTCACCGCGCCGCATGAGCGTGCCGACCCGATCGGGGATGACGCGCTCTCCCCGCTGCCCGGCATCGTGCATCGCTACCCTGACCGGGCGCTGCTGAAGCCGCTGCTGGTGTGCCCGGTGTATTGCCGGTTCTGTTTTCGGCGGGAGCATGTCGGCCCTGAAGGCGGGGTGCTGTCGGACGCGCAACTGGCCGCGGCGCTGGACTGGCTGCGGGCGCGGCCGGCGATCACGGAGGTGATCCTGACCGGCGGCGACCCGCTGCTGCTGTCGCCGCGCCGGCTCAGCGCCATCCTGGCGGCGCTGGACGCCATTCCGCACGTCCAAACCGTGCGCATCCATTCCCGCGTGCCCGTGGCGGACCCGGCGCGGCTGCACGCGCTGGCTCCGACGCTGGAAAGCGACACCCCGCTATGGCTGGTCGTGCACGCCAACCACGCGCGGGAGCTCACCGCCGCTTCGGTCGCCGCGTTGCGCGAGGTCAGCCGGCGCGGCGTGCCGCTGCTGGGCCAGTCGGTGCTGCTACGCGGCGTGAACGACTCGGCGGCGGCGCTGGAAGCGCTGTTCCGTGCCATGCTGGCCGCCCGGATCAAGCCGTACTACCTGCACCAGCTCGACCCCGCGCCCGGCACGGCGCGCTTCCACGTACCGATCGCGGAAGGGCGGGCGCTGCTGGCCGAGTTGCGCGGCCGGGTGACTGGGCTGGCCTGGCCGACCTACGTGCTGGACATCCCCGGCGGCTTCGGCAAGGTCCCGATCGGGCCCGACTACCTGGAAGGCGACGCGGTGCGGGACCCGCACGGCCGCAGCCATGCGCTTGCCGCACCGGCCGGCACCTTGTAGACGTCCGCGTTCGAAACCCCGCAAGAGCCCGAGAGACCATGAAGCAGCAGGCCAACCTGATCCGCGCCGGCCAGGTGATCGAGCATGATGGCAACCGCTGGACGGTGCTGAAGCAGCAGATCATCACGCCGGGCAAGGGTGGCGCATTCATCCAGGTCGAGATGCGGAACATGAAGACCGGCAACAAGACCAACGAGCGGTGGCGCACCGCCGATACGGTCGAGCGGCTGATGACCGACACCAAGGACTACACCTACTCCTATACCGACGGCGACAACCTGGTCCTGATGGACCCGGAAACCTTCGAGCAGGCGATGATCCCGGCGGAGATCCTGGGCGAGCAGGTGGCTTTCCTGCAGGACAACATGGCCCTCGAGGTCGACACGGTGGAAGGCGAGCCGGTCGGCATCCATTTGCCCGCCACCGTGATCCTGACCGTCGAGGAAGCCGATCCGGTGGTGAAGGGCCAGACCGCCGCCAGCTCCTACAAGCCAGCCAAGC
>CBDASJ010000028.1:0-45762 GCA_965199555.1 Acetobacteraceae bacterium
GGGGCGTTTGCCCAACACGACGTGCGTGGCCCTGCCCGGCATCCCCGCGCAAACCCAATTGATCGCGCTGGACCTCGCCGGGGTGCAGGTGTCCGCGGGCGCCGCCTGCTCCTCCGGCAAGGTGGCGCGCAGCCACGTGCTGGAAGCCATGGGGCTGGCCGCGCTGGCCGGCGAGGCGATCCGCGTGTCCTTGCCCTGGAACGCCACGGCGGCAGACGTGCAGGCCTTTGCCGCCGCCTATGCCGGCATGGCCGGCCGGCTGGCGCGCCGGGCCGCGTGATGCGCCCCGTCTACCTGGACAACCAGGCGACCACACCCTGCGATCCCCGGGTCGTCGCCGCCATGCTGCCCTTCTTCACCGAGCGGTTCGGCAACGCGCACAGCGCCGAGCACGCCATGGGCCAGGACGCCGAGGACGCGGTCGAAGCAGCGCGCGGCCAGGTGGCGGCGCTGATGGGGGCGGAGCCGCGCGAGGTCGTCTTCACCTCCGGCGCCACCGAAGCCAACAACATCGCCATCAAGGGCGCCGCCCGCTTCGCCGCCGGGCAAGGCACGGAGCGCCGCCGCATCGTCACCGTCGCGACCGAGCATAAATGCGTGCTGGACAGCGTGGCCGAGCTGCGGGGCGAGGGCTTCGACCCGGTGGTGCTGCCGGTCGGCGGCGACGGCCGGCTGGACCCGGCGGCCTTGGCGGCGGCGCTGGCCGTGCCGACCGTGCTGGTCAGCGTCATGGCCGCCAACAACGAAACCGGCGTGTTGCAGGACCTGCCGGCGCTGGCCGCGATGGCGCATGCGGCAGGCGCGCTGTTCCACACGGACGCCGCCCAGGCGCTCGGCAAGGTGGCGTTCGACGTCGCCGGGATCGATCTCGCCTCCTTCAGCGCGCACAAGCTGTATGGCCCCAAGGGCGTTGGCGCGCTGTTTGTCCGCCGCCGCCCCCGCGCGCGCCTCCAGCCGCTGTTTTCCGGCGGCGGGCAGGAGCGTGGGCTGCGCTCCGGCACCCTGCCCACCCCGCTGGTGGTGGGGTTCGGCGAGGCCTGCCGCATCGCGGGGGACGGCATGTCGGCGGAAGCGGAGCGGCTGCGCCACCTGCGCGACCGGCTGCTGGACGGGTTGCGGGGGCGCCTGCCCGGCCTGCGGGTCAACGGCTCCCTTCGGCATCGGCTGCCCGGCAACCTCAACATCACCCTGCCGCACCGGCGGGCGCTGGAGGTGATGCGCGCCGCGCCGGCGCTGTGCGTGTCCACCGGATCCGCCTGCTCCTCCGCGGAACTGGCACCCTCCTACGTGCTGGCGGCCATGGGGCTGGACGGGGCGGCGGCCGCACGAAGCTTGCGCCTTGGGCTGGGACGCTTTACCTCCGCCGCCGACGTGGATTTCGCCATCGGGGCGTTGTCCGCGGTTGCGGAACCTGTCGGGGCCTGACTGACCATGCCAAAGATGACCTTCGTCGAGCGTGACGGCACCCGCAAGGAAGTCAGCGCGCCGCTCGGCCTTTCCGTGCTGGAAGTCGCGCACAAGCACGGCGTCGATATCGAGGGCGCGTGCGAAGGCTCGCTCGCCTGCTCCACCTGCCACGTGATCGTCGACCCGGCCTGGTTCCCCAAGCTGGCCAAGCCGACGGAGGACGAGGAAGACATGCTCGACCTCGCGTTCGGTCTGGAAAAGACCTCGCGCCTCGGCTGCCAGTTGGTGATCACCGAGGCGCTGGACGGCCTAGTGGTGCGGCTGCCCGCGGCGACGCGGAACGTTCAGGGGTAGGTTCGGATGCGCGTCCTCGCCGCGATGTCCGGCGGCGTGGACAGCAGCGTCGTCGCGGGCCTGTTGCATGGCGCTGGCCACGAGGTGATCGGCGCCACGCTGCAACTGTACGACCACGGCGCGGCGGCGGCGCGGAAGGGCGCGTGCTGCGCCGGGCAGGACATCCACGACGCCCGCCGGGTGGCGGACCGATTGGGCATCGCGCATTACGTGATCGACGCGGAGGCGCGGTTTCGCGCCGCCGTGATCGACGACTTCGCGGGCAGCTACGCCGCCGGGCGCACGCCCGTGCCCTGCGTGCGGTGCAACCAGACGGTGAAGTTCACCGACCTGATGCAGCTCGCCACGGACCTTGGCTGCGACGCCATGGCGACCGGGCATTACGTGCGCCGGGTGGATGGCGCAAATGGGCCGGAACTGCATCGCGCGGCGGATTTGCACCGGGACCAGAGCTGGTTCCTGTTCGCCACCACCCGGGCGCAGCTCGCCCGCACCCTGTTCCCGCTGGGGGACATGCCCGACAAGGACCACGTGCGCGCAGAAGCGGTGCGGCTGGGGCTGGAGGTGGCGGCAAAGCCGGACAGCCAGGACATCTGCTTCGTGCCGTCCGGCCGCTACGACAGCGCCGTGGCCCGGCTGCGCCCGGACGCCATGCTGCCCGGCGACATCGTGGACACCGCCGGCACCGTGCTGGGGCGGCACGAGGGTATCGGCCGCTTTACCGTGGGACAGGCCAAGCGGCTTGGTCTGGGCGACCCATCGCGGCCCGTCGTGGTGGCGCTGGAGCCGGGAACCCGCCGCGTGGTGGTCGGCCCGCGCGACACCGGCACGCGCCACGTGCGTTTGCGCGAGATGAACTGGCTGATCGATCCGCCCGGGGAGGTTCGCTGCACCGTGAAGCTGCGCGCCCGCGACGCATTGCGCCCGGCCAGCGTGACGGCGGACGGCACCGTGACCCTGGACGACCCGGCGCTCCCCGCACCGGGCCAGGCTTGCGTGTTCTACAGCGGCGACCGCGTGCTGGGCGGTGGCTTCGTCGAAGCGCCGGTGTGAGACTGCGGCGGCCGGGACGCGGTTGACTTGCCGTGCCGCCCGGGCGAAACACCGCCCCGTTCCGGCTGGCGGCGTAGCTCAGCGGTAGAGCAGGGGAATCATAATCCCTTGGTCGGCGGTTCAAATCCGTCCGCCGCTACCGGAGTTCCCGTCTCATGCACCCCATCTACGTCGACTTCCTGAACGGCCCCGACATCGCGGCGCTGGACCTCACCAATGAGGACATCCTGGGCGCGATCGAGACCAGCCTGGCGGCGCAGGGCCGTGGGCAAACGGTGATCGAGCCGCGCATGCACCTCAAGCCCGACAAGGACCGGCACGGGCACCTAAACGTCCTGCGGGGCGCCATCGGCGGCGACGTGCAGCGCGCGGGCGTGAAGGTGGTCAGCGACTTCGTGTACAACTACGAGCGCGGGCTGCCGTCGGAAATGGCCATCCTGACCCTGTTCGACCCGGAAACCGGCATGCCCCGCGCCATCTTGGACGCGGGCGGCATCACCGACATGCGCACCGGCGCGGTGACCGCGATCGGCGCGAAATACCTGGCGCGCAGGGATGCCAAGGTGCTGGGCCATATCGGCGCACGCGGCACGGCCTATTGGAACGTGCGGCTGCTGGACAGCCTGTTCCAGTTCGACGAAATCCGCGTCCATTCCAAGCGCCCGGAAAGCCAGCGCGCCTTTGCCCAGCGGCTGGAACAGGATCTGGGCAAGCCGGTGGTCGAGTGCGGCAACTGGCAGGACGTGATCGTCGGCGCCGACATCGTGGTGGAAGCGTCCCGCCTGCTGGAACCGACGCCGCTGCTGAAAACCGAGTGGATCAAGCCCGGCGCGCTGGTGATGCCCTATGGGACGATGAGCGCGCTGGAGCTGTCTCTGACCGACATCATGGCGAAGCTGGTGGTGGACGATTGGGGTCAGGTGGGCGCCGGGCCGTACGGCGCCATGCGCCAGCACGTGGATGCCGGCAAGCTCACGCCCGAGACGCTGCACGCGGAAATGGGGCAGATCGTTGCCGGCCTGAAGCCCGGGCGGGAAACGGATGCTGAAACCATCCTGTTCTGGCATCGCGGCCTATCCCTGTCCGACATCGCGCTGGGCCATGCCATGCTGGAAAAGGCCAAACGTCTGGGGATCGGCCAGCGCCTGCGCTTCGCCTGACGCCGGTCAGGCAGGGGCGGCGAGCGGGGTCCAGCCGCGTTCCGCCGCCCAGCCGGGCGCCAGTGCATCGAAGCGCGACAGCCGCAGCGTGGACAGGTCGGCGAAGCCGCATTCCCCGTCCGTCACCAGTTGCTGCACCGCATGCCCGCTGGCCGGGGACAGGCCGAAGCCGATGCTGGACAGCGTCGCCAGCACAACGTTGTCCGGGTCGCTCAGCCGGTCGATGACCGGGCGGCCATCGGGCGTGTTCTCGATGATGCCGCCCCAACTGCGGATCACGCGCGCCTGCCGGGCGCGGGGGAACATCTGTGCCAGGCGGCCGGCCATGTGGCCCATCAGCGGCGTGGTGGAGCGGGGCGGGGCGACCATGCCTTCGCCGTCCTCCAGCCATTCATGCGGGCCACCGCCATAGGCGAGGTTGCCGCGCAGCGTTTGGCGGCCGTACAGCCCGTTGCCGTCCGCGCCGCCCAGCGGCATCAGCGGCAGCGGCTCGGTGACGATCATCTCCGCCCGGGCCGCCACCATCGGCACCGTCACGCCCAGCATCGCCGCCAGCTTGCCGGTTTGCGGCCCGGCGCACAGCACCAGGTGGTCGCAGCCGAACCGGCCGGCATCGGTTTGCACCGCGCGGACCTTGCCGCCCGCCACGTCGAACCCCAGCACGGTGGCGTGCTGCAGCAGCCGGCCGCCATGGTCCTGCATCGCCCAGGCATAGCCCTGCGTGGTGCGGTGCGGGTTCGCGTGGCCGCCGAAATGGTGGAGATAGGCGCCATACGCGTCCTCCGCCGCCAACGGCACCAACTCGCGCAACTGCGCCGAATCTAGCCGCTCGGAGGCCAGCCCGTGCTTGTTTCCGTTGCGCACCATGCGGTGCGAGTCGGCGAACTGCCCCTCCGTCATGGAGATGCGGATGCGCTTGGGGGAGAACTCCGTCGGGTAGCCCAGCAGTTCGTCCATTTGCGGCCACAAACGCTGCTCCTCCGCGAACAGCGGGCTGAAGCCATGCGTGCAGCCGCCGCCGTTGCGGCCGGAGGCTTCCCACGCGACGATGCCCTTGTCGATCACCAGCACGTCGGCGCCGGTGCGGGCGAGCCACCACCCGGCGCTGAGCCCGGTGGCGCCTCCCCCGACGATGACGACGCTTGCCCCGGCCCGGTCCGACATTGCTATGCCTCGCCCGGCGCGGCGGGGAGGTCCCAATAGCTGGTCACCTGGCCGGGAATGCCGAACCAGATGTCCCAATGCGCCGCCATGGCTTCCGGCTCCGGGATCGAGCCGGCCAGCGCCAGCGGCATCGGCCGCACGGGGGCGCGGTAGCTGGCCAGCGGCACGTCGGCCAAGGGAGTCCCAGCCCCCAGCGCCAGCAGCGCCGCCACCTGCTCCCGGCAGCGGCGGCCTTGGCACAGCCCCATGCCGGCGCGCGTCAGTCGCTTCACCTGGTCCGGGCTGGGCGGCCCGTTGCCCAGCAGGCCGGACAAATCGGCGTCGTTGCGCAGCGATGCGCGCCAGCCGAGATAGGCGGGCGGCCGCACCTCCAGGATGTCGCGCGCGGTGACCGACTCACATTGGCAAACATGCGGCGCCCCTTCGCCCTGCACCACCGCCGCCCGCACCCAGGCGGTGCGATACGCGCCGAGGTCGAAGGCCGGGGCATCTGGGACCGGCGCGGCCTCGGGCGCCGGCAACCCGATCGCGTGCGCGGCGGCGCGGCGGCCTTCCGCTTCGGCCACGTGCCGGTCCAGCGACTTGCCCGGCCACACGCCGGCACAATCCCCCACGGCATACACGCCGGGCACGGTGGTGAGGTGCACCGCATCCGTCATCGGCACGTAGCCGCCGCGCTCCGGGGCGAACACGTTGCGGCAGCCGATCGCGTCCGTCAGCTCCACCACCGGCACCACGCCCACGCCCAGCACGATCGTGTCGCAGGCCACCCGCGTGGCCTCGCCCGGGATCGGGCGGCCCGCCTCGTCCAACCGCACCAGCACCGCCGCCTCCACCCCGTCGGCGCCACCTTCGGCCCGCGCGATCACGTGCCCGGTGAACAACGGGGCCTCTACCGACTGCGGGCCGACGGGCGCGGCCGCTTGTTCCACGATCGCCGCGATCTCCACCCCGGCCGCCTGCAACGCCGCGGCGGTGGCCAGCGCCTCCGCCCCGGTGCCCAGCACCACCGCGCGGCGCGCGTCCAGCGCCCCGTAGCGGGTGGCCAGCCGCTCCGCCGCGGTGGCGCCCATCACGCCCGGCAGCTCCCAGCCGGGAAAGGCCAGCCCCATGTCCCGCCGCCCGGTGGCGACGACCGCGGCGTCGAAGCCCAGCATCCAGGACCGTTCGCCATCCGTCAGGCCCGCCACGCGGCCGGGCAGCCAGTTCACGCTGCTGCCGTTGGCATACAGCCCCCAGCACACCACGCCGAGCCGCACATCCACCCCGGCTTCGAACGCGGCAGCCAGCAGCGGCTCGGTGGCCACCAGGCTTTCGGTCATGGCGTTGCGGTTGCGGGCGGCGCCGGTCATGCGCTGGCCCCAATGCAGCGGGATGTCGTCGCCCATGGTGGCCGCCGGCACCGGGTTCTCATCCACCAGCACCACCTGCCTGCCTTGTTCGGCCGCGAAGATCGCCGCAGCCAACCCGGCCGGCCCGGCGCCGACCACCAGCAACGCCGTCTGCTCCTCGCGTGCCAGCGAGCTGGAAGCGGTGGAACGCGGGTCGATGGCGGTCATGGCGACAAACTCCAGGCCGGAACGGCGGCGGCTCGGCGGCCGAGCGCGTGGCGGGGGATGTGGCATCGTATGGCATGGCCGTCCTGCTCGTCCATCGGCGGCTCCTCGGCCTCGCACACCGGGCCGAGCTTGCGCGGGCAGCGGCTGTTGAACACGCAGCCGGACGGGCGCGCGTCCGGCCCGGGCAGGTCGCCGGACAGCCGGATGCGCGGCCCCGGGGCGCCCGGCACGGCGGATAGCAGCGCTTCCGTGTAGGGGTGGTGCGGCCCGCCGAACACCGCGTCCGCCGGCCCGGCCTCCAGGATGCGGCCGAGGTACATCACGACGATGCGGTCGGCGATGAACCGGACCACGCCGAGGTCGTGGGAAATGAAGACGTAGCTCACCGCTTCGCGCGCCTGCAGGTCGACCAGCAGGTTGAGGATGGAGGCCTGCACCGACACGTCCAGCGCCGAGGTCGGCTCGTCGCAGATCACCACCCGCGGGTTGCCGGCAAAGGCGCGCGCGATCGCCACGCGCTGCTTCAGCCCGCCGGACAACTGGCGGGGCCGCATCGGCAGGTGGCTGGCGGTCAGCCGCACCGCCGCCAGCAGCTCGGCCAGCCGCCGCTCCAGTGCCGCACCGCGCAGCCCGGCCAGTTGCGACAGGGCGCGGCCCACCAGGCGGCGCACCGTGTGGGCGCGGTTCAGCGCGGAATCCGGGTTCTGGAACACGATCTGCAACGCCTTGCGATCGGCGCGCGCGCGGTGGCGGGCGGTGGCGGCGACCGCCCTGCCGTCCAGCTCCACCACGCCGCCGGCATCCGGCCCGGTCAGCCCCAGCAGCAGGCGCGCCAGCGTGGTCTTGCCGCTGCCGGACTCGCCGACCAGGCCCAGCGTTTGCCCGGCGCCCAGGCTGAGTGTCACGTCGTCCACCGCCAGCAGCCGGGCCGATCCGGCGCCGAACGTCTTGGACAGGCGGGTCGCGCGCAGCGCGGGGCGCGGGGCGACGGCGTCGGTGGCCGCTTGCTGCATGACGGGCGGGGCCGGCAGGGCGGCGTCCGGGTGGTGGCACAGCGCGACCTGGTTGGCGGAGCGTACGGGTGGCGGCGCCACGGTCCGGCACGTGTCGTCCGCCGCATCGCAGCGCGGCGCGAACACGCAACCCGGCGGCAGCCGACCCGGCGGCGGCAGGAAGCCGGGGATCGACTCAAGCAGCCCGTCCCGCTTGGTGCGACCCGCCACCGGCAGGCAGCGCAGCAGGCGGGTCGTGTAGGGATGGATCGGCCGGTGCAGCAGGGCGGCGGTGTCGCCTTCCTCCACCAGCGTGCCGGCGTACAGCACGCCGACCCGGTCGCACATCTGGCGGATCACGCCGAGGTTGTGGCTGATGAACAGCAGGGCGGTGCCCAGCTCCTGCCGCAGCGTCGCCACCAAATCCAGCACCTCCGCCTCCACGGTGGCGTCCAGGCCGGTGGTGGGTTCGTCCAGCACCAGCAAGGCCGGCTCCTTGGCCAGCGCCATGGCGATAACCACGCGCTGCTGCATGCCGCCCGACAATTGGTGCGGATAGGCGGCCATCACCCGGGCAGCCCCGGCGATGCGCACCCGGTCCAGCATGGCGGCGGACGCGGTGATGGCGGCAGCCCCTGCCACGCCCAGCGTTTCGAACACCTCGCTCACCTGGCGGCCGATCGTCAGCGACGGGTTCAGCGCGCGGCCGGCATCCTGGTAAACCATGGACACGGCCCGCGCGCGCAGGTGCCGCAGCGCCGCGTGGTCCAACCGGCCGACATCCTGCCCGCCGATCAGCACGCTGCCCGCGGTGATCGCGCCGTTGCGCGGCAGCGCCCGCAGCGCGGCCAGCGCGGCAGTGGATTTGCCGCAGCCGGACTCGCCCACCAGCCCGTAGGCTTCACCTTTGCCGACCCGCAGCGACACGCCGCGCAGCACCGGCTGGTTTCGCCCGCGCACGCGAAAGCTGACCACCAGGTCGCGCAGCTCCAGCGCGGGCAAGGCGGCGGTCAACGCAGCGCCCCGGCGATGCCGTCCGCGACCAGGTTTACCCCCACCACCAATGAAGCGGTCGCCCCTGCGGTGAACGCCGCCGTCCACCAATAGCCGCCGGTGATCAGGCTGTAGTTCTCCGCCACGGCCAGGCCCCAATCGGCGGAAGGCGGCTGGATGCCGAAACCCAGGAAGCTGAGCGAGGCGACGGCGAAGATCGCGTAGCCGAGCCGCACCGTGGTTTCCACCAGCACGGCCGGCAGCACGTTGGGCAGGATCTCCGCGAACATAATGCGCAGCGCGCCCTCGCCACGCAGCTCCGCCGCCGCCACGTAGTCCAGCGCGCGTTCGGACAGCACGGCGGCGCGCACGGTGCGGGCGATGTGCGGCACGAACACGATGCCGATCACCGCCACGACCGTGGGCGCGGATGGCCCCAGCGCCACCAGCGCCAGCAGCGCCACGATGATCAGCGGCAAGGCCAGCACCACCTCGATCAAGCGGCCGACCACGAGGTCCACCACCCCGCCGAGATAGCCGGTCAGCAGGCCCAGCGCCGTGCCCAGCCCAGTGGCGATCAGCGTAGCGAGCGGCGCCGTGGCCAGGATGGGCCGTGCGCCGACGATCACGCGGGAAAAGATGTCGCGCCCGATCTGGTCGGTGCCGAACCAATGCGCGGCGGACGGGGCGGCCAAGGTGTTCGCCAGGTCGTCCTGGTAGGGATCGAACGGGGTGAACCAGGCCCCGAACAGCGCGCAGGCCACCCAAACCAGCACGATAACGGCGCCGAACAGCACAGCGCCGGAACGCAGCACCAGGGCCAGCCGGCTGCGCGGCCTGTCGCTCACCGGCCGGCCGTGCGCAGCCGCGGGTCGAGCGCGGTGTACAGCATGTCGGCGGCCAGGGTGGCCAGCACGTAGACCGTGCCCACCGTCAGCGTGCCGGCAGCCAGCATAGGAAAGTCCTTGCCCTTGGCGGCATTGAAGATGAGGCTGCCGATCCCTTGGTAGCGAAACAGCGTCTCGATCACCACCAGCCCGCCCAGCATGTAGCCGAGCTGCGTCGCCACCACCGTAATGGTCGGCAGCAGGGCGTTGCGCAGCACGTGACGCAGCATGACGACCCGGCGCGGCAGCCCCTTCAACACGGCGGTGCGGGTGTAGTCCGCTTCCAGCGCCCCCACCATTCCGGCCCGCGCCATGCGGGCGATGTAGCCGAACAGCAGCAGCACGACGGGCAGCGCGGGCAGGATCAGGTGGCGCAGTTGTTCCAGCGCCGGCGTGCCGGGCCGCGTGGCGGCGGAGATCGGCAGCCAGCGCAGCCACACGCCCAGCACCAGGATCAGCGCGATGGAGGACACGAACTCCGGCACCACGGTCAGGCTCAGCCCCCCGACGGAGATCACCCGGTCCTGCCAGCGCCCCGCCCGCGCGGCGGCATAGGCGCCGCCGGCGATGGACAACGGCACCACCATGACGAAGGCCACCGCCAGCAGCTTCAGCGAGTTCAGCAGGGCGTTGAGCACGAAGGGCGCGGCCGGGGCGTGGAACAGGTAGGATTGTCCCATGTCGCCGAGCAGAAAATGCCCGATCCAGTCGCCGTATTGCACCAGCAGCGGCCGGTCGGTGCCGAGCTGGTGGTTCAGCGACGCCACCGCCTCCGGATCAGCCAGCGGGCCGAGGATGGCACGGCCGACGTCACCGGGTAGCAACTCCGCCCCGGCGAAGATCACCATGCTCAGCAGCAGCAGGGTGATCGCGCCGGCCCCCAGCCGTTGCGCGAGCGTGCGTGCCAGCCCCTGCACGGCGCCTAGGCGATGGCGGCGTTCTGGAGGAACAACTGGCCGATCGCGGTCGGTTGCACGCCCGACATGCTGGCGGCGGTCGCGGTGAGCTGGTTGTAGAAATACGAGCAGATGATCGGCGTTTCATCCAGCAGCAGCCTGTCGATCTTGCCCGCGGCCTCCCGCTGCACGCCGAGGTCGGCGGTGGCGACGTACTCGGCCACCAGCTTGTCGTAGGTCGGGTTCTTGAAATGCGCCGCGTTCCACGTGCCGGTGCTGAGCAGCGGCGCGCCCAGCAACACGTTCGGGATGCCGCGATGCCCGTACGAGGTGATGCCCATCTCCGAATCCAGCCAGTCCGACGTTCCGGGTTTGGCGGAGCCATAATAGGCGCCCTGGTCCTCTACCTTCAGCGTCAGCTTCACGCCGATGGCGGCGCAGGCGTTCTGCACCAGCACGGCGTAGTCGGGGATTTCCTGGGTGCGCTCGCAGGTCAAGGTCGCTTCGAACCCGTTCGGCACGCCGGCTTCTGCCAGCAGCGCCTTGGCGCGTTCCACATCCTTCTTGCGCTGCGGCACGGTGGGGTCGGCGGACGGGTAGATCGGCGCGATCGGCGAATCATTGCCCACCTCGGCATTGCCGCGGAACAGCCCGGCCACCAGGCCGGGTCGGTCGATCGCCATGGCCATCGCCTGCCGCACCCGCTTGTCGGCGAACTTCGCCACATCGTTGCGGATATGCAACTCGCGGAAGGCGGAGGAGCGCAGCTTGATCAGCGTCACGTCCGGGTCGCTGGCCAGCCCTTGCGCGCCTTGCAACGAAAGCTGCGCGATCAGATCCACCTGGTTGCCCTGCAGCGCCAGCACCTCGGATTGCTGGTCCGCGAAGAAGGTGAACTCGGTGCGCGCCGGCAGCACCGGGCCACCCCACCAGTCCGGGTTGCGGACGTAGCTGGCGCCGACCTTGGGGGTGAAGCGCTCCAGCTTGAACGGGCCGGTGCCGATGAACGTCTTCTCGAAATCGTCGTAGCCGGCCGGCACGATAATGGCGTTGTAATTGTCCGACGAGACGAGATACGGGAAGTTGCCGTTCGGCGCGTCCAGGTGGAACGCGACGGTCAGGTCGTCCACCGCCGTGGTCCCGCCCTTGGACAGCACGCCGCGGAACGCCGACAGCGCGTTGGAACCGTTTTTCGGGTCCGCCAGCTTGTCCATGGTGGCCACCACGTCGGCGGCACTCAGCGTCCGGCCGTCATGGAACTTCACGCCGGGCCGCAGGGCGAAGGTCCAGACGGTGCCATCGTTGTTCGGCTTCCAACTCAACGCCAGGGCTGGTTGCAGCACCAGGTTCGGGGCGTCCCGCACCAGGAACTCGCCGCTTTGCATCAGCATCAGCAAGCCGCCGGTGTTGGCCACCGTGACCGGGTTGAGCGCGGTGGTGGGCACGATGCTCCCCACGCGAATGGTAGCGCCGGCCTTGCCCTGCGCCCGTGCCCGGCGCAGCGGCACCGTGCCGAGCAGCCCGGCCAGCAGCGGCGCGGCCAGGCCGACCCGGGCGCCGTGCATCAGCAGGCCGCGGCGGTCCAGCCGGCCAGCCAGGAACTCGTCCACGACGTGGTTCTCGATGTCGCCCGCGCCCCGGCGCATTCTGTCCAGCAACTCGGTGGCACGGCTCATTCGAGGCTCCTTTTGAACAGGGGTCCGGCAAGCAATCCCTATGCCGTCAGGCGTGGGCGTCCACATAGGCCCGTGCCTTGGCGCAGTACCAATCCACGAACCGCAGCACGAGCGCCTCGGCGTTCTCCGAATACGGGCCGGGCACGAACCCGGCCGAGTTCACCCCGCGTTGGTTGTTTTCCGCCAGCGCGCGATCCTGCAGGTTGGTGGTGTCCCACAATTCGGTCAGGCCGGGCACGGTGTAGTCCACGCCTTCCACCGCATCCCCGCTTACCAGCCACTTCGCCGTCACCACGGTTTCTTCCGGGCCGGTCGGCATGGCGCTGAACATGAACACGTAGTCGCCCACCGCGTGGGCGAAGCTGTGCGGCTCCAGCGCCCAGCGCAGGGAGCCCACGTCGCCATTGCCGATGTCCACGATCGGCTTGGCGACGCAAGGCTGCCCGTCGAAGGTCATCGACCGCGTGCCGGGGTTCAGCGCGAACCGCCCGGCCTGCCACCACGCCCCTTCCGCCGGACCCGACGGCAGCCCCTGCTCCGCCATGCGGGTGGAGAACGCATCGTTGATGCGCGCCTGCTCCGCCTCGCTCAGCGAGCGGCGGCCGACGGGGAAGGTGACCGACAGTTCAGGATGGTTGGTCGTGCAATGGTAGCATTCGCGCGCGTTCTCCATCACCAGCTTCCAGTTCGCACGCTCCACCAGCGTCATCTCATGCGCCAGCTTCGCCCGGTGCAGTTGGTGTGGCGCCAGCATGGGGGCGAAGCTGTCGTGGAAGTCGTCGAACGGCGGCGGGTCGTCGGACAAGCAGATATACACCGTGCCCGCCACGGTGCGCAGCGCCACCGGGCGTAAATTGTGCTCAGACGGCTCGAACCAGTCCGGCATGCGCGGCGCGTTCACCAGCCGGCCTTCCAGATCATACGCCCATTGGTGGTATGGGCAAACCAGCCGCGGCCGCCGCGCCGCGCCGGGGGCGCAGATTTGCGCGCCGCGATGCCGGCACGAATTGTGGAATGCGCGCAATGCGCCGTCCCGTCCGCGCACGATCACCACCGGGTTACGCCCGACCGTGGTCGCCAGCGTGTTGCCGGGCTCCGGCAGTTCCACCTCGAACCCGACCATGATCCAGCTTTGGCCATAGATCGCCGCCATGTCGAAGGCCAGGATGTCCGGATCGGTGTAGAAGGCCTGGGGCAGCGTGTGCCCGGGGCGGCGTTGGTCGAGCAGCGTTCGGATGCGGGACAGGTCCAACATGCAGCCTCCTGATCTGCCTTGCTCACACCACGAACGCCGGCCGCAAGGCATTTTCTGCGTTGCCCGCACGGGCGAACGGCCGGATCATAGCGGCAAAGCCAACGGAGAACAGCCATGACCAAGGTCCTGATCGTCGGCGGCGGCATTGCCGGCCTGGCCACGGCCTGGGCGCTCGCCCGGCGCGGCGTGACGGTGGAGCTGTTTGAGCAGGGGCCGCTGCCCAACCCGCTGGCCTCCTCCTACGACGAGCACCGCATCATCCGGCACGCCTATGGCCAGATGGCAGGCTACGCCCGGCTGATGCCCGAAGCGTTCCGGGTGTGGGACCAATTGTGGCAGGCGATCGGCACGACGCATTACGAACCCTGCGGCGCAACCTATTTCCTGCGCCACGACGACGGCTGGTACGACGCCGCGGCACGCTCGCTGGTCGAGATGGGGATCGCCCACCGCGACGTGCCGCTGGACGACGTTGCGCAGCGCTACCCGATGGTGCGGCCGGACGGGCTGGAGCGCGTGGTGGAAACGGACGGCGCCGGCATGCTGTTCCCGTCCCGCATCCTGACCGACCTGGTGGTGCTGCTCGGCCGGCTGGGCGTCACGCTGCACGCCGGCAGCCCCGTGACGGAGGTGGATCTGGAGCATGGCACGCTGGTGGCGCAGGGCCGCCGCCATGGCGGCGACGCGGTGGTGGTGGCGGCCGGCGCCTGGGCGGACCGGCTGGTGCCGGCCATGCGCGAGTCGGTGGTGCCGTCGCGGCAGGCCGTGCTGTACTTGTCGCCGCCGCCGGCCGTGGCGGATGCCTGGGCGAACGCGCCGGTGATGCTGGACCGCTCGGCGGCGGGCGGCATCTACACCCTGCCGCCCCGCCGCGGCACCCGGCTGAAGATCGGCGACCACATCTTTTCCCGCACCGGCGACCCGGACGAGGACCGCCGCGCCACCGACCGGGACCTGGAACGGCTGCAACCCGCCGCGCGTGCGGTGTTCCGGGACTTCGACAGCTACGCCGTGCTGGAGCGCAAGGCCTGCTTCTACACCGTGCACGACCGGGAGGAGTTCCAGGTCGGGCCGACCGGCAACGCCGGCTGGGTGGTCAGCGCCTGCTCGGGTCACGGCTTCAAGCTGGGCTCCCTGGTAGGCGAGCTGGTCGCCCGCGCCATCACCGGCGAGATGGAAGCCGCCGACCTGCCCGCACTGGCAGCGGGGCAGGCAAGGCTGCAACCGGTCGCCGCGGCGCTCGCGTCATAGGGCGAAGCTACGGCGACACGTCTTCCAGGCGCCGCCCGCTGGTTTCTGGCGCGAAGGCCAGGACCAGCAAGGCCCCCACCGCCGCCAGGCCGCCGAAGTAAAGGAACACCGGCCGCAGCCCGAAGGCCGGCAGCACCGCGCCGATGACGACCGGGCCGGCGGTGGCGGCGACGCGCTGCCACGAACTGCCCACGCTGGTCGCGATCGAGCGGATCCGGGTGGGGAACAGCTCCGGATTGTACAGGTTGAGCCCGACCGCCACCCCGATCATGAAGAAGTTGGCGACGGACACGAACACCAACAGCAATTCGGCCGATGTCACGCCGTGCCCTAGCAACACCAGCAACACGCAGGCGGTTATGACGAAGCCGCCGATGAACAGGCGGCGGCGGCCTATCCGGTCGATCAGCAGCGCCGCCGCGCCCGCCCCGGCCAGGCCGGCCGCGGTGGTGATCAGCCCATACAGCAGGGCCGTTTCGAGCGGGAGCTTGAACTCCGTCTTGTACAGCGTCGGCATCCAACTGGTCAGCCCGTAGGTGTTGGTCGCGGAACAGAACCAAATGGCCCAGATCGCGAAGGTGCGCCGCCGGTACACCGGCCCGAACATCTCGCGCCAGTTGCCCCGCCGCCGCGGCGGCTCCTGCGTCCGCTCCGCCGGCGGGATCGGGGCCAGCACCGCCCCCCGCGCCTGCGCGGCCTGTTCGGCCCGGCGCATCACCGCGTCCGCTTCGGCATGGCGGCCGCGCCCGGCCAGCCACCGCGGCGACTCCGGCAGCGTCCGCCGCAGCACCAGCGTCAGCAGCGCGGGCAGCGCACCGATCACGAACATGGACCGCCAGCCCAGCGACGGCACCAGCAGCCGCCCCAGCACCCCGGCGCCGACCTGTCCGAAGATGAACACGACCTGGTACACCAGGAAGAACCGGCCGCGGCCTTCCCGGGGGGCGATCTCCACCACATACGTCGTGGCCACCGGGATTTCGCCGCCCAAACCGATGCCTTGCACGAAGCGGAACAGCATCAGCATCAGCGGCCCGGTGGCGAAGGCGCAGGCCAGGCTCATCACGCTGAAGATGCCGATCGTGACGTTCGCGACCGTGAGCCGCCCGAACCGGTCGCTCAACGCGCCCGCGCCGATCGCGCCCAGGATCTGGCCGGCATACGCCGCCGACAGCACGAAGCCGACCTGTTGCGGCGACATCTGCCAGGCTTCAACAAAGGCCGGCAGCGCGAAGGAGATGGCAAGCAGGTCCACCGCGTCGAAGAACAGGCTGGCGCCCAGGAGCACGCGCGCCCGGACATGCCATCGGCCGACCGGCAGCCTGTCCAGCCGCGCGGCCACGTCCTCCGGCGACCCCGCCGGCAGCGCCATGTCGTTCAACAGCGTCGTCCCCCACGCCTGGCGTTCTTGCCGCCGACACTGGACAGCGGGCGACATCCCGTCAATCCGATGCTCGTGGCGGGCCGGCCAGCCGTGCTACCGGTGTCCGGCGTTCGCGTCGGCGGGGGAGGCAAGCACGGTGGCGGCAGAGATCAAGGCGTTCGAGGTGGAATGGCCGGCGCCCGCGCTGGATCAGCTCCGCGACCGCATTCGGGCGTTCGAGTTCCCGTTCTCGCCGGCCGAACCGGGGGATTGGCGGTTCGGCTGCCCGCCGGACGTGCTGCGCCGTTTGTGCGGCTATTGGGCGGACGGCTTCGATTTCGCGGCCGCCGCCGCCCAGTTGAACCGCTTTGCACAATTCACCACGCAGATCGACGGAATCGACGTGCATTTCCTTCACGTGGTGGGCGAGGCGGAAGGCAAGCGGCCGCTGCTGCTGGTGCATGGCTGGCCCGGCTCGGTGTTCGAGTTCTGGCAGGTGATCGACAAGCTGGCCTTCCCGAGCCGCAGCGGCGGCCGTGCCGCCGACGCGTTTGACCTGGTGGTCCCGTCGCTGCCGGGCTTCGGCTATTCCGGGCGGCCCCCCGGCCTGCTCGGCGCACGTTCCACCGCACGGTTGTTCGACCGCTTGATGCGCGAACGGCTCGGCTACGACCGCTATCTGGCGCAGGGCGGTGACTGGGGCGCCGCCGTGTGCGCCTGGCTGGGGCTGGAGCATGCGGCGGGGCTGCGCGCCATCCATCTCAACTACCTGCTGGTGCAACCCGCCGGCACGCCGCAAACCGCGGAGGAGAAGGCCTGGCGGACGGCAGCGGACGGGGCGCAGCAGGCGCTCGGCGCCTACGCGGCGCTGCAAGGCACCAAGCCGCAATCCATCGCCTATGCCATGCAAGGCAATCCCGTCGCCCAGGCGGCCTGGCTCGTGGAACGCTTCCACGACTGGTCCGACCTGCGGGACCGCCCGTTCGACGCCGTGTTCACCGACGACCAGTTGCTGACGAACGCCATGATCTATGTGATGACGGACGCGTTCGCGTCGGCCGCCTTCTACTACGCCGCCGCGGCGGCCGAGACCTTGCGGCAGATGGCGCCGGGCCAGCGCGTGACCGTGCCGACCGCGATGACGACCTTTCCCGACCCGCGCATGCCTGCCCCGCCGCGGAGCTGGGTGGAACGCGGCTACAACCTGACGCGCTGGACGCAGGCGCCGCGGGGCGGCCATTTCGCGGCGATGGAGGTGCCCGACTTCTTTGTCGCCGACCTGCAAGGCTGGGGCGCCGAAACGGGCTGACCCCCGCGCGCCCGTCCGGTGGCGCCGAAGCGGCCGCTTGCGGTCACAGCGCGGCCTCCCGCTGCGGCAGGAGGTGCAGCACGGCCGGGTCGCGCCCGTCGCGCAGCCGCGCCACCGCGTCCGGCCGGTGCGCCATCACGGCACGCACGTTGATCGTCCCTTTCTCGTTGATCTCGCCCGCCTCCGCGCTCGGCGGCGCGTCCTGCGGGAGGATGCGGGCGATGCGCGTGCTGGCGCCGCCACCCGCGCCGTTGTGTTGGCGCAGGCACGCCGCCAGCGCATCCACGCCGGCGCCGGGCTTCGGCCACACCAGCGCCGCCAATTCCGCGCCGGCCTCCACCAGCACCAACTCCGCCAGCGCGGGGGCGGCGGCCCAGAGCAGCGCCTGCCGCAGCGGCCCGGCGCTTACCCAACTGCCGGTGGAAAGCTTGAAGTTCTCCGACAGTCGGCCGTCGAAGCGGAAGCCTTGCTCGGGCCGGTCGGGGTCCGCCAGCACGCCGGCATCGCCCGTGCAATAGAACCCGTCGGCGTCGAACGGGGCGGCGCCGGGCGCATTCCAGTAGCCCGGCGTCACGCTCGGCCCCCGCACCCGCAGCTCCAGCTTGCCGTCGCGCGGCGCCAGCTTCACTTCGGTGCCGGGCAGCGGCGTGCCGATGTCGCCCGGCGCGTTGTCCGTGCCGTGCACCAGGGTGGCGCTCGGCCCGGTTTCGGTGGCGCCCCAGGCCGACAGCAGGGGCACGCCGGTGGCCTGCCTGAAGCGCTGCCAGGTGTCGCCGGGCAGCGCTGCGCCGGCGGTGAACACCGCATCCAGCCGCGACAGGAAGCCCGCGCGGAACGCCGCGTCGCCTTCCAGCGCGGGCAGCAGCGCCGCCAGCCCGACCGGCACGGCGCCATGCAGCGTCGGGCGAAGCTCCGCCAGGTTGCGCAGCGTGCGGTCCAGCCGGTCCGGCGCGCCGCCGCCTTCGTCGATGTGCAGGGTCCCGCCCAGGCACAGCACGGTGGACAGCAGGTGGTTGCCGCCGAAGGCATGGCTCCAGGGCAGCCAATCCACCAGCACCGGCGGGGCGCGGTGCAGGAACAACCACACCCCGTTCGCCATCGCCTGGTTCGCGGTCATGCCCGCCCCCGTGCAGATCACCGCCTTCGGCAGCCCGGTGGAGCCGCTGGTCATCAGCAGCTTGGCCGGCGCGTGCGGGTCCAGCGCGGCCCGGGCCGCTTCCATCCGCGCCCCGGGCGCGCGTTGCAGGCGGGCGAGCGAGTCCGCGCCTTCCAACAAGGCGGCGCCGCGCATGTCGATCGCGGCGAGCGCAGGCGCCTCGGTCCGGTCGCGCACGAAGATCGCCGCCGGCCGCAGCACATCCACCACGTGGCGGAGCCGCTTGCCCGCGGGGTCGCGCCCGTAGAGCGGCGTGACCGGCGCCCAGGGCAGCCCGGCCATCATGCAGGCCAGGCCTAAGCACAGATGGTCCGCCCCGTTGGGCGCCAGCACCAGCACCGGCCGGCCCGGCGGCAGTCCGGCCTGCAGCAGCCCTTCCGCCAGCGCGCGCACCCGGGCGAGCGCGTCGGCATAGTGCAGCGCCACCCGGATGCCGCCCACCCACTCGGTCAGCAGCGGCGTGTCGGCCCGCCGGTTTGCCCAATGCTCCAGCCAATCGATTACGGTGGGGGCGTGCGCGGGCAGCGCGGTGCGGGAGCGGAACACGCGCGAGCCGTCCGCCTGCGCTTGGACGACGATGTCGGGTGCCGCGAACACGCTCAGGCGAGCCAACGCGACGACGGGATACGTGCCGTGTTCCGGATCAACGCCATCGCCCGCCCCCTCAAATGCCGCCCGCGCCACCCCACGGTGCTTCATCACCGTTAATTTGGCGTATTCGCCGCCGCCCGTCAGTTTTCGCGGAAATTGACAATAACGTCATGCACGCTGATCATCAGGACAACACGACAAACGGGATGGAAGCATGCCGCATCACCTGAAGATGCTGATCGGCGGCGAACCGGCCGGAGGCGACCGGGTGATCGAAGTCCGCAACCCGGCACGCCCGTCCGAGATCGTGGGCTCGGTGGTGCGCGGCACGCCGGACGACGTGGACCGCGCCGTGGCAGCGGCCAAGGCGGCGCAGCCCGCATGGGCACGGCGGACCCATGTCGACCGGGCGGAGGTGATCGCCCGCGCGCTGGAGCGGACGCTGGAAGGCATCGAGGAGCGCGCCGCGCTCTACGTCCGCGAAAACGGCAAGACCCTGGCCGAAGCCAGAACCGAAATCTCCGACGTCGCCGGGCGGGCGCGCCACACGCTGGCGTTGGCGGAGGAGATGGACAGCCCGCGGGAACTGCCGGGGGCCAGCGGGCGCACGCGCGTGCGCAGCCTGCCATTCGGGGTGGTGGTCGCGATCTCGCCCTGGAACGCGCCGGTGTCGCTCGCCTGCATGCAGATCATCCCCGCGCTGCTGACCGGCAACGGCGTAGTGGTGAAGGTGCCGGAGAGTTGCCCGCTGGCCTTGACGCTGACCGTGGGGCTGATCGCCTCGGCGTTGCCGCCGGGCCTGCTGAACGTCGTGTCCGGCCTGCCCGGGGAGATCGGCGACGCCCTGACGCGCCATCCGGACGTGGGCAAGATCGCCTTCACCGGCAGCATCCCGTCGGCGCGCCACATCATCTGCAACGCCGCGCACGGCATCAAAAGTGTCACCTCCGAACTGGGCGGCAACGATCCCGCGATCCTGCTGCCCGACGCCGATCTGGGCGAGGACGCCATGCGACGCATGGCCGGCATCGTGTTCCGCATGACCGGCCAGGTGTGCATGGCGATCAAGCGCATCTACGTGCCGGCAACCCTGCACGACCGCTTCGTCGAGGCGTTTGCCGCCGCCGTCGACCGCATCGTGGTGGGGGACGGGCTGCGACCGGGCGTGACCATGGGGCCGCTGCATTCAAGCGCCGCGATGGACCGCACGAAGGCGATCGTCGCCGATGCCGAGCGACGCGGCGCGGCGTTGCGGCAGCTTGGCCGGATCGACGACCTGGCCCGCTTCGCCGAAGGCTTCTTCCACCGCCCGGTGATCGCGACGGGCGTGCCGGACGACGCCAGGCTGGTCGCGGAGGAGCAGTTCTGTCCGGTGATCCCCGTGCTGCCCTACGGGGACATCGACGAAGCGCTGCACCGCGCCAACGACACGATCTTCGGCCTGGGCGGGTCCGTGTGGGGCGCCGACGTGGAGGCCGCGATGGCCGTCGCCGGCCGCATCGAGGCGGGCACCGTCTTCATCAACACGCACGGCACGAACAGCATCAACCGCCGGGCGCCGTATGGCGGCATGAAGCAAAGCGGCATCGGCCGCCGCGCCGGGCTGGAAGGGCTGCACGAATACACGCAACTCCAGACCCTGACGACGTTCGAGCCTTGAGCACCACCCTCTGAGGGAGCGCACGCATGGGAAAGCTGTCCGGCCGCGGCATCATCATCACCGGCGCCGCGCAAGGCATCGGCGCCAGCTTCGCCACCGCCCTGGCCGCGGCGGGCGCCAAGATCGCGGTCTGCGACCTGCAAACGCCGGAGCGGACGGTGGCGCAAATCCAGGGGGCGGGCGGCGAAGCGTTCGGGATGGCGTGCGACGTCACCGACGCCAAGGCGGTCGCCGCCCTGGTTGCCGAAGCCGACGGTCGGTTCGGCGGCGTGCAGGGCCTGGTCAACAACGCCGCGCTGTTCGCCGCCCTGCCGAAGCGCCCGCTGGAAGAAATCAGCTCCGAAGAGTTCGACCGCGTGATGGCGGTCAACGTGCGCGGCGCGTTCGAATGCATCAAGGCGGTGGTGCCCGCCATGAAGCGGCAAGGCTACGGCAAGATCGTCAACATCGCGTCCGGCACCGTGTTCAAGGGCCAGGTCAACATGCTGTCCTACGTCACGTCCAAGGGCGCGGTGGTCGCCATGACCCGCTGCGTCGCGCGCGAGCTGGGCGGCCACGGCATCCGCGCCAACTGCCTGGCGCCCGGGCTGACCATGAGCGAGGGCGTACGGGAGCAGGAGGATTGGGTGCGCGACGGGCAAGCCACCGTGGCCAGCCGGTGCCTGCGCCGCGAGCAGACACCGGAGGACCTCACCGGCTCGCTGGAGTACCTGCTGTCCGCCGACAGCGACTTCATGACCGGGCAGTCCATGGTGGTCGACGGCGGCTCGGTGATCCGATGATTTCGGCACGGCGCGGCCGCGTGGTCGCGGTCGAGGAGCATTACTGGGACGCCGAACTCGCTTCCCACTTCACCGGCGGCGAGGCATCCCGCGCGGGCGAGATCGAGCGGCGGCTGCGCGACTTCGCCGGCGACCGCATCGCCGACATGGACGCGGCGGGCATCGACGTCGCCGTGCTGTCCCACGGCGCCCCGTCCGGCCAGAAGCTCGCGGCCGACATCGCCGTGCCGCTGATCGCCCGGGTGAACGACCGGCTGGCCGCCGCGGTGGCGGCCCGGCCGGACCGGTTCGCCGCTTTCGCCGCGCTGCCCACCGCCAACCCGGAGGCGGCGGCCGACGAGTTGGAGCGCTGCGTTGGGCTGGGGTTCAAGGGTGCCATGCTGCACGGCCTGTCGCAGGGCGAGTTCCTGGACCTGCCGAAGTTCTGGCCGATCTTTGCCCGGGCGGAGCGGCTGGACGTGCCGATCTACCTGCATCCCGCCTTGCCGCACCCCGCCGTGATGGACGCCTATTACGACGACTACCTGAAGGACTTCCCCATGCTGGCGCGCCCGGCCTGGGGCTACACGGTGGAAGCCGGCACGCAGGCGCTGCGGCTGGTGCTTTCGGGCGTGTTCGAGCGGCATCCGAACCTCAAGATCATCCTCGGCCACCTGGGCGAATCGCTGCCGTTCCAGCTTTGGCGCATCGACCAGGCGCTGGCGCGGGCCGGGCAAAAGGCGCTGAGCTTCCGCAGCATCTTCACGCGCAATTTCTCCATCACCACCAGTGGGTTCTTTTCCACGCCGGCGCTGCTGTGCTGCGCCATGGAGCTGGGGCTGGACCGGGTGCTGTTCGCCGTGGACTGGCCGTTCGTGTCGGACAGCAAGCCGGCCGTTGATTGGCTGGACGGCGCGCCGCTATCCTCCACCGACAAGGCCAGGATCTTCGGCGGCAATGCGCAAGCGCTCCTGCGGCTGTAGGCTGGGCCGTCATCGCCGGTGAGTGGCCGGACGCAAGAATTCCCGGAGGCGCGAACATGCCCACCCCGAAGACGGACATCCTGGCAGCGCTGGAACGCAAGCTGCTGTGGCTGTCGACCTGGACCATCCACAACGCCAACCACCTGCGCGACAGCGGCGACGACCTGAAGGTCGGCGGGCACCAGGCGTCCTCCGCATCCTTAGCCGCCGTCATGACGGCGTTGTATTTCGACGTGCTGCGGCCGGAGGACCGCGTCGCGGTCAAGCCGCACGCCAGCCCGGTGTTCCACGCCATCCAATACCTGCTCGGCAAGCAGACCCGGGAGAAGCTGGAGAACTTCAGGGGATTTGGCGGCGTCCAGTCGTATCCTTCCCGCACCAAGGACATCGACGACGTCGATTTCTCCACCGGATCAGTCGGGCTGGGCGTGGCGCAGACGCTGTTCTCGTCCCTGGTGCAGGATTACCTGCGCGCGAAGGACTGGGGCACCGCGCGTCCGGAAGGCAAGATGGTCGCCCTGATCGGCGACGCCGAGATGGACGAGGGCAACATCTTCGAAGCGCTGCTCGAAGGCTGGAAGCACGGCCTGCGCAACACTTGGTGGGTGGTCGACTACAACCGCCAAAGCCTGGACGCCGTGGTGCGGGAAGGCTTGTGGGCCAAGTTCGAATCGATGTTCCGCAACTTCGGCTGGGACGTGGTGGTGCTGCGCCACGGCGCCTTGCAGGAAGCCGCCTTCGCGGAGCCGGGCGGCGAGCGGCTGCGCGCCTGGATCGAGGCATGCCCGAACCAGCTTTATTCCGCGCTGACCTTCAGCGGCGGGGCCGCCTGGCGCAAGCGGCTGCTGGACGAGCTGGGCGACCAGGGCGACATGTCCGCGCTGATCGGGCGGCGCAGCGACGCCGAACTCGACGCGCTGATGGGCAACCTGGGCGGCCACGACCTGGCGCACCTGCTGGACGCCTTCGCGCAGGCCCGCACGCATGACCGGCCGGTTTGCTTCATCTGCTACACGATCAAGGGCTCCGGCCTGCCGCTGGCCGGGCACAAGGACAACCATGCCGGGCTGATGACGGTGGCCCAACTGGAAACGCTGCGCCAGCGCATGCGCATCCGCGAAGGGCATGAGTGGGATCCGTTCGAGGGCCTGGACGTGCCGGAAGCCGAGTTGCGCGGCTTCCTGGACGCCGTGCCGTTCGCGCAAGGCGGCCCGCGCCGCTTCGCAGCAGCCCCCATCGCCGTGCCGGACAGCCTGGCACTGACGCCGCGGCCCACCGGCTCCACCCAGGCGGGCTTCGGGCTGATCATGCACGAGATCGCCAAGACCTCCGCCGATTTCGCCCGGCGCATCGTCACGACCTCTCCCGACGTGACGGTGTCCACCAACCTCGGCGCCTGGGTGAACCGCCGCGGCCTGTTCGCGCGCGACGAACTCGCCGACACGTTCAAGGCCGAACGCATTCCGTCCACCTTCAACTGGAACTTCGCGCCCGGCGGGCAGCACATGGAACTCGGCATCGCCGAGATGAACCTGTTCATCATGCTGTCGGCGCTGGGCCTGTCGCACTCGCTGTTCGGGGAGCGCCTGCTGCCGGTCGGCACGGTGTACGACCCGTTCATCGAGCGTGGCTTGGATGCCCTGAACTACGCCTGCTACCAGGACGCCCGCTTCATGCTGGTGGCGACACCGTCGGGCGTGACGCTGGCGCCGGAAGGCGGGGCGCACCAGTCGATCGCCACGCCCTTGATCGGCATGGCGCAAGACGGGCTCGCCAGTTTCGAACCCGCCTTCCTCGACGAACTCGCCGTGGTCATGCGCTGGGGGTTCGAGCACATGCAGCGTGCCGACCGGACCGAGGCGGCGGAAGCGACCTGGTTGCCGGACGGGCTGGGCGGCTCCGTCTACCTGCGGCTGTCGACGCGGGTGGTGGAGCAGCCGCAGCGCGTGATGGACGACGCGCTCGCCGCCGACATCGTCCATGGCGGCTACTGGATGCGCCGGCCCGGCCCCAACACACAGGTTGTCGTGGCTTACACCGGGTCGGTCGCGGCTGAGGCAATCGAGGCTGTGGGGTTGATGGCGGAGGACCGGCGCGAAGCCGGCTTGCTGGCGATCACCTCGGCCGATCGGCTGTATGCCGGCTGGACCGCGGCGCAGCGCGCCCGGGAACGCGGGCTGGTGCACGCCCGCAGCCACGTGGAGCGGCTGCTGGACGGCGTGCCGGGCCACGTCGCGCTGTGCACGGCGCTGGACGGCCACCCGGCCACGCTCGGCTGGCTCGGCTCCGTGGCGGGGCATCGCACCCGGTCGCTCGGCGTGGAGCGGTTCGGCCAGACGGGGACGATCGCGGATTTGTACCGGCTGAACGGCATCGACGCCCAAGGCATCATGCGCGCCGCGCAGGCCATGACCAGCGGCCGGCCCATCCGCTACCTGCACCAGGCGGCGGTCGCGTGAGGACCAGGCGCTTGCATGCGAGGCGCGGTTCGGCCTCAGTCCAGCAACTTTGACGACCCGATCACGTTAGCAAAAGTCAGTGACACAACGTCATCGAAGGACACTATGATGAAGCTGATCCTGTCTGGCGCGGCCGCCCTGCTTCTGACGACCGGTCTGGCCATGGCGCAGAGCCCATCCAACGCGACGATCCAGGGTGGGCAAACTGCACCGTCCAACAGCGCTGGCGCGGCCGGTCCGGCGACGAGCACCGGGCAGTTGAACCAGACCGGCGTCGGACCGGGCACCACGCAACTGCCGGGTGACAAGGCCGCGAACCAGCCCACCACCGCAGCCTCCGGTAACGCCGTGGCTACGACGCCGACCACGCGCTAGCCACGACGCGAGGTGGCCAGCGATGCCGCTGGCCACCTCCGCGAGCGGCTAGAACAGAGACGACGACGGGACGCCCTTTCACTTGCGTGAAAGGGCGTTGTCGTTGGAGGCGATCAGTAGCGATACAGATCGTGCTTGAACGGGCCGGACACCGGCATACCGATATACTCGGCTTGCTTGGGCGAGAGCTTGGTCAGTTCCGCGCCGACCTTCGCCAGGTGCAGCGCCGCAACCTTCTCGTCCAAATGCTTCGGTAGGGTGTAGACCTTGCGCTCGTACTTGCCGGCCGGTGCGCCCCATAGTTCCAATTGGGCCAGCACCTGGTTGCTGAACGATGCGCTCATCACGAAGGACGGGTGGCCGGTGGCGTTGCCCAGGTTCACCAGGCGGCCCTCGCTCAGCACGATCAGCCGCTTGCCATCGGGGAACACCACCTCGTCCACCTGCGGCTTGACGTTGTCCCAGGTGTAGTTGCGCAGCGCCTCGATCTGGATCTCGCTGTCGAAATGGCCGATGTTGCACACGATCGCTCGGTGCTTCATGGCGCGCATGTCGTCGATGGTGATGACGTCGACATTGCCCGTGGCGGTGACGAAGATGTCGCCTCGCGGCGCCGCCTTTTCCATGGTGACGACCTCGTAGCCTTCCATCGCCGCCTGCAAGGCGCAAATCGGGTCCACCTCCGTCACCAGCACGCGGCAGCCGCCCTGGCGCAGGCTCGCGGCCGAGCCCTTGCCCACGTCGCCGAACCCGGCGACCACGGCGACCTTGCCCGCCAGCATCACGTCGGTGCCGCGACGGATGGCGTCCACCAGGCTTTCGCGGCAACCATACAGGTTGTCGAACTTGGACTTGGTGACGCTGTCGTTGACGTTGATGGCGGGCACCAGCAGCTTGCCGGCCTTGGCCATCTCCCACAGGCGGTGCACGCCGGTGGTGGTCTCCTCGGAGATGCCTTTCACGTCCTTCAGCATCTCTGGATACTTGTCGTGCATCAGCACGGTCAGGTCGCCGCCGTCATCCAGGATCATGTTCGGCGTCCAGCCATCCGGGCCGCGCACCGTCTGCTCGATGCACCACCAGAACTCTTCCTCGTTCATGCCCTTCCAGGCGAACACCGGCGTGCCCGCGGCGGCGACGCCGGCGGCGGCGTGGTCCTGGGTCGAGAAGATGTTGCAGGACGACCAGCGCACGGTGGCGCCCAGCGCGGTCAACGTCTCGATCAGCACGGCGGTCTGGATCGTCATGTGCAGGCAGCCGGCGATGCGCGCGCCCTTCACGGCTGGCTGGCGCCGTATTCCTGACGGATGGCCATCAGCCCGGGCATCTCGTCCTCTGCCATGGCGATCTCCTTGCGGCCCCAGCCGGCGAGGGAGAAATCCTTGACCTTGTAATCGGTCGGCATCGCGGCGTCGGGCATCGGCAGGCTCCTGGCTGATTTGCCGGCGCTATATAAGGATATCTTGATGTTTGCAACTTCACCTTGGCAAAGGCGCTGGCGTCGCGGCTGCCATTCCACCGTTTCCCTTGCGCCGGCCGGGCAAACGCCTCCACCATCGCCCTCGGAGGCGAGTGCATGACCTATACCGTGTTCATCGATGGCGAAGCCGGCACCACGGGGCTGGGGATTCGCGAGCGTTTGCGCGACGTGCCCGGGGTGAACCTGCGATCGATCGACCCGGCCCACCGCAAGGAGCCATCCGCGCGGCAGGACATGATGGCGCAGGTGGACCTCGCCATCCTGTGCCTGCATGACGAGGCGGCGCGGGAATCCGCCGCCCTCGCCGCCGAGTTGGGCACCGCCGCACCGAAGCTGCTGGATGCGAGCACGGCGCATCGGGTCGACCCGGACTGGGTGTACGGCGTGCCCGAACTGGACGCGGACCAGGCGGACCGCATCGCTCGCGCGCCCCGCGTCGCCAATCCCGGGCTGCTACCCCACCGGCGCCATCGCCCTGCTGCGGCCGCTGGTCGCCGCCGGGCTGCTGCCGGCGGATTACCCGGTCTGCGTCAACGCGGTCAGCGGCTATTCCGGCGGCGGCCGCGGCATGATCGAGGCCCATGAGGCGAGCGGCGGCCCGGCCTTCGAACTGTATGCGCTGGGGCTGGAACACAAGCACGTCCCGGAACTGCAACGCTACGCCTTGCTCACCCGGCGGCCGATCTTCGTGCCGTCCGTCGGGCATTTCCGGCAGGGCATGCTGGTGTCGGTGCCGCTGCACCTGGACGCGCTGCCAGGCCGCCCCTCCGGGCAGGATCTGGCGGCGGTGTTGGCGGATTATTACCGTCACGCGCCGGCCATCCGCGTGCTGCCGGTCGAGCCCGGCGGCAAGCTGGAGCCGGAAGCACTGAACGACACGGACGGGATGGAACTGCGGGTGTATGCTTATCCCGGCCACGACCACGCCGTGCTGGTGGCGCGGCTGGACAATCTAGGCAAAGGCGCGTCCGGCGCGGCGGTGCAGAACATGCGGCTGATGCTGGGGGTGGACGTGGCACGGGCGGTCGAACTTGCCTGACGCTGGCCCGCTTTGGGCGCTGGACGGGGTGGCGCCCCAATTGGCGCCCGATGCCTGGGTGGCACCGACCGCCACCGTAATCGGCGACGTCGTGCTCGGCGCCCGGGTGGGCGTGTGGTGGCATTGCGTGTTGCGCGGTGACACCAACCACATCCGTGTCGGCGACGGCACCAACATCCAGGACGGCACCATCGTCCACGTGAACGCCACGTCCTTTCCCTGCCTAATCGGGCGCAACGTCACGATCGGCCATGCCTGCATCGTCCATGCCTGCACGCTGGAGGACCGGGCGTTCGTCGGCATGGGTGCCACGGTGCTGGACGGCGCCACCATCCGGGAAGGCGGCATGCTCGCCGCCGGCGGCCTGTTGACGCCGGGCAAGACGATCGGCCCGGATGAGCTGTGGGCGGGCAGCCCGGCCCGTCGCGTGCGGGTGATGTCGGCGGAGGAGCGTGCGGGTTGGGATCGCACCGCCGTGCATTACATGGAACTCGCCAGCCGATATCGCGCGGGGCTCACCCCCGTCCGCTGAACGGCGGCGTCCGGGAGCCGTCCATGCGTTTATTCTGTGCCACCCTGTTGCTCGCTGCCGGCCTGGCTGGCTGCGGCCCCTTGCCGCCGCCGCCCGACACGGCGCGCCTGCCGCCCGGCGTGTTCGGTCCGCTGGACGGGGACGTCCAGGCGACGCAGTACGCGCAATACGCCTTTGCCGACGCGGCCCGCACCTACGGCAACCCGGTAGCCGGGGCGCAGGCGGTGTTGGCGATGGACTACATCGCCGGGGAACTGAACACGAGCCCGCGCTGGGCCAATATCGACGCCACCACGCAGTTGCAACTGCTGCAAGCGCGCAGGGACGTGCGGGCCGCCGTGGGGATCGCGCCGAACGCACCCTCCCAAGCCGTGGTGGACAGCCTGGCCGCCGCACGGGCTGACCTTGCCAGCGGCAACCTGCCCGCCGCCGCCGCGGCGCTGACCAACCCGGCCTTTCCCGCCGGCGGCACCGTCGCGATCCGAACCCTGGCGAACCTGCCTTACATCCAGACGGCGAACGTCGCGACGGCGCATGCGGCGGCGGAACTGTTTGCTCCGGACCAGGGGGGAGGCGGGCTTTTCCGCCCCTGATGCACTTCGGTCGGATTGCAACTGTAGGACCCGGACGGTGTTGCACCGACTCCTCCACGCATTTTATAGAGCCAAAATGGCTATGTATTCCCCCACCCCGCTGGACCTGGCGCTTGCCAACGACCCCGTTGCAGAAGCGGACAGCCGGGCCGTTGCCGCGGCGGCAGCGCCGCCAAACTGGACGCGGTTGGATATCGCCGCCCAGCAATATGCGGCCGCGTTCGAGGAAGGCCGACGCAAGCTGGCATTGGAGATCGGCGGGCGGGACAACCCAGCCGCTGCACGCCAGGCATCGGCTGCCTGACGTTTGACTTAGGACGACGCCAGCGCGTCCTGCTGCGCCGTCCTGGCCGCTTTCAAGTCCATCAGTGACTGCGTCATGGCACGCGACGCCAGTTCAAAATCGCCCGAATGGATCGACGTTTCGGCTTGAGTGACGCGGCCGTGCTCGACCGCTGATGCCGCTTGGTAGGCAGCTTCGTGGAAGGCGGCGTGTATCCGCTTCAACGCCTTGAACTGCGGCAAGTCAGATTGCCGCGCACTGTCCGGCCCATAGATCCACTGGCCAAATGCGCAGGTCCGATCGCAGCGGATTTCACCAAGGTCGATCAATCCGGGATTTCGAATGGCTTCGCACAAACGCCGTTTGATTTGCGCGTGGGCCATCAAAGCCCTGTCGATAACGTCAGTCATGGGCGACGCGATGTCCAGTTCCGAGGGTGTCGTCAACTACGCCGGAAAGGATAAGCGGCCGTTAATCGAAGTCGTCCGGCTCACGACGGAACACCGGCCGCGATGAACCAAGCGCAATGCTACTTGACAGCGCCAAGGGCGGTTGCCCGCTCGGCGGCCGTTAGGTCCACCCAGCGCAGCTTGGCGTCCAGCGGCATGATGTCGGAGCCGTCCACCCGTTGCAGCCCAAGGATCTCACTGGTCGATCCCAGGGAGAACGGTGCCGAGCCGCGCGGAACCGTCCATCGCACAGTTCGGCCATCCTCGCTGCGCACCGTCCACACCGCGCCGTTCCGCACGCGTTGCTGGGTCATCAGGCGGAGCGTAACCGGCACGGAATCGGCCGTCCGCCACCGATGCGCGCGCCGGTAGCTGCGTAGCGCCCCCCAGCCGCCACCCAGCAGCAAGCCTGCGAAGACGGCCGTGATGCCGACCAGGCTCGCCACCCGATCCCAGAATTGGTCAAGCCCCAGATCGGTGGTGAGCCAGCCGGGATGCGCCGGATCGGCCACGACCTGGACGGTAAGCGAATCATCGAGCGAGGCGATGAAAACGTAGTGCACCCGGCGCTGCACCGAACCCGTGCCGACGGGGGCAGCCAGCGTCATGTCGCATACGTTGACCAGGTCGCGGCTGGAGCAATCGCTGTCGGTCACGGTGCCGTCCCGCAGCGCCAGGGCCGTGCCGCGCACCTGCCAATCGGTCACCAGGCCAGGCGGCACGAACACCAGCAGGAAGCCGAGTATGCCCCCGACCATCAGCAGCCCCACCACGCTCCAGGCCGCCGCGGCACGCGCGCCGGGGGGACGGCCATGCAGGACCCGGGCCGGCAGGGCGCTGAACACGCGAACCAACGCGCGCTACTCGCCGCCCCGGGCGGGGGCCAGTTCGGCGGCGGCGCGGGCCAGCAGCAGCTCGTCGATCACGTCGCGCCCCGCGCGCACCGCCATCTGCGCCGCCTGGTCCACCACCCAGGCCAGGTCGCTGGCCGGACGGCGCGCCAACCGCCGCCCGATCGCCGCCACGTCCAGGCCCGGCGCGTGCGGGCGCGCATCCAACAGCCCCTGCAACATCGCCGTCGCCCCCGTGGCGTCGGGGTAGTCCATGGTGAAAACCAGGTCGAACCGCCCGCGCCGCAGCAGGGCACGGTCGATCGAGTCCAGCCGGTTGGTGGTGCCGATCACCAGCAGCCGGCGCCGTGCGGCGGTTTCCACCTCCCGCAGCAGCGTGTTCACCTCCTCGATCCTCGCCCCGTGCTCGCCGTCGCGCCGGCCGCCGAGCGCGTCCAGCTCCTCCAGCAGGATCACGCCGGGCGCCGCGGCGGCGGCCTGGTCGAAGGTGCGGGCAAGCTGCCGGGATGTCTCGTGCAACCACATGCTGCCAACCCCGGCGACCGAGATCTCGTGCAGCGTCCAGCCGAGGAAGCCGGCCAGCCGGGCCGCGGCGAAGCTTTTGCCGCAGCCGGGCGGCCCCGCCAGCACCACGCCGCCGGGCCACGACACCCCCAGCCGGGCGTACTCCGCCGGCCGGTGCAGCACGTCCAGCACCCGCTCCCGCAGCAGGGTTTGCAACGCCGGCTGGCCCGCCAGCACGAAGCCGTCCGGCGCGGGCGCGGCAGCCGCCGGCAGAGTCGCCAGCAGGTCGAGCGCCGCGCGGGCGGTGGCGAGGTCCAGCCGCGCGTTGAGCTGCACCAGCCGGGCAGGCGACGCCGGGTCCAGGCCGATCCCGCCGGACAAGGCCGCCAGCAGGGCGGCGCGCCGGTCCTCGCCGGGTGCGGCCTCCGCCGTGGCGAGGGCCAGGCCGGGGCCGGGCAGGAACAGGGCGCTGGACCAGCCGGCGCCGGGGTGCCGCGCCGCCATGGCAAGCACCGCCCGCACCAGCGGCAAGGCCTCGTCCTTGTCCACCGGCGGGTTGCGCAGCGCCAACCCGGCCACGGTATGCGGGCGCGCAGGGCGCGGGCAGGCAAGGCACAGGCAACCGTCCACCGCCGCGAGCAGCCCGGCCGCCTCCGCCAACCGGTCCAGCTCCCTCGCCCACCAGGCCGGCCCGTTTCCCGGCCGGAGCAGCAGCACGGTGCCGCCCGGCCCGCCGTCACAAAGCTGCCAGCCGGCGCCCTGTTCCAGCAGGCGGCCGGACAGCGCGCCGTTCGGCAAGGCGGTGCCGATCGGCAGCCACGGGAACGCGCCCGTCACTCCCGCAACACGTCCGCCGGGGTGGACACGTCGTCGCGGCGGCCGGACGCGATCTTGTTGTTCCACATCGCCCGCAGGCTTTCGCGCAAGCCGTCCATGTCGCCGGCGGCGAGCTGCCGATCCCCGACCTCGACCACCGTGTCGAAGCGTGCCTTGTCGCGCATCAGGTGGCGCTCGGCCCGCACCCAGCGCCAGTACATGGCGCAGAAGCCAGGCAGGCGCAGCCCTTCGCCCCAGTACAGCCCGTTGATCTCGCGGATCAGGCTGTCGGCCACGTTGAAGCCGTCCGGGGTGCCGCCTTCCAGCTCCGCCCGCACGCTGCTGGCGAGCTGGTCGGCGCGGGCGGAGGCGGCGGGCGGCGCGGCGGGGCGGATGTCGCGGTCGAAGAAGCGCAACTGCGAGTTTAGCTCCCGCCGCAGCAAGGCGGCGCGCACCTCGGGACGGTTGTTCAAGGTGGCGACCGCTTGGCGGACCAGCCGCGCTTCCTCCCCCGCGCCGCGCCGCGCATCCGGCTCGGCCGTGGCATCGGTGGCCCGGCGCGCCGCGTCCAGCCGGGCGCGCAAGGCCGGGATGGTGGTGCGCGCGGCCAGCGGCAGCATGCTGGCCGCGTCGTCCAACTCCTCCTCCGCCCGATCCAGCATCACGGCGGCGAGCTTGGCGCCGTCCTCGCCTTCGAACGAATGCAGCCCCGCCTGCCAGTCATAGAAATTCGCGTCATCGAAGCGCTGGCCCAGGTCGGGGATCTCCACCTCCGCCTGGATGGTCTGGTCCTCGTTCATCGCCCAGTTCACCACGAGCTCGGTGCCGCGGCGCACGGACAGGCCTTCCGGCAGGTCGGTGCCGCGGATGCGGAACTCGCCGATGCCCAAGTTCAGCCCGGGGTCGAGCACGGCCGGATCGCTGACCTGGAACAGCTCCAGCCGCAGCACCCCGCCACCCCCGGCGCGCAGCAACTGGGCGGCGCGGAACCGCGCGGTGCCGGTTTGCGGCAGCAGCGCCCCCTTGGGCACCAGCGGCGCGACCGTGTTGCGCCCCGCATCGTCCTGCACCTTGACGCCAACGGTCTGCGTGGCCGGGATGCCGGCACTGGCAGCCGGGGCACGCTCGATCACCCATTCCTGCCCCGCGCCCGGCACGAGGCCGGCGGCATCGAACACCACGGCGCGAAACGGGTTGGCGCCCATGTCGGGCAGCGGCAAGTGCAGCTCCGCCGGGTGATCGAGCCCGAGGCGCCCGCTGCTCCAGCCCAGCGCGCTTTCCACCTGCACCTGCAAGCCGTCCGGCCCGGCGCGCCGGATGATGCGCAGCTTGGCGGAACTGCCGGCAGTGCGCGCGTCGTACTCGTAGCCGATCGCGATGGCGCCGCCCGAGGCCTCGGCGGCGGCGCGCCTGGGCTTGGGGACGCTCACCGTGCCGGACCAGTCCCGGCTGTCGCTGTAGATCGCCGCCCCGACCGCCACCGCCGTCATCGGGTCCACCCGGCCGGGATCCTCGATCGGCACGCCCAGCGCCGCGGCGATCCGCGCGCGCAGCAGCGGCATCTTGGTCGGCCCGCCGATCAGCACCACGCGGCTGATGTCCGCCAGCGCGTATCCCGCATCCTCCACGATGGCGCGCGACAAGGCGGCGGTGCGGGTGGCGATCGGCTCGATCATCTCGTCCAGCCGGGCGCGGCTCAGCGGCGCGTCCAGATAGATCGGCTCGCCCCGCTCGTCCTCCAGCCGGACCAGATCGTCCGCCGCGCTGACCGAGGTTTCGGTCCGGCTCGACAGCTCCACCTTGGCCCGTTCCGCCGCCAGCCGCGCCACCCGGGCCAGCCGGTCGAAGCGCCGGTCGGAGCCGAAGCCGTCCGGCAGTTGGAAGGTTTGCCGCAGCCAGGGATGCACCACCTCCTGCAGGATCAGCCGGTCGATGTCGCGGCCGCCCAGCATGTTGACGCCTTCATGCGCCACCACGTTGACGGTGCCGGCGGCGGCCTGCACCAGCGCCAGGTCGAAGGTGCCGCCGCCCAGGTCGAAGATCAGGAACTGGCCGCTGCGCTCGCTGGACGCGGCCATCGCCGCCATGGCCGCGGCCACCGGCTCCTGCAACAGCGCCACCCGCTGCAACCCGGCCTCGTGCGCGGCTTCCAGCGTCGCCTCGCTTTGCAACTGGTTGAAGGCGGCGGGGATGGTGACCACCGCCCCGTCCACCGCCGTTTCCCCGGCCTCCACCAAGGCGTAGCCCACCAGCGTGCGCAGCAGCTCGGCACTGCACGCGGCCGGAGACATCTCCTGCCCGGACGCGGCGAAGCGCAGCGGCGTCGCGGTGCCCATCATGCGTTTAAAACCTTGCGCCACGTTCTCCGGCGACAGGATCGCCTGGTCGTAGGCGCGCACCCCAACCGTGCGGTTGCCGCGCCGGTCGATGTGGATCACGGACGGCATCACCTCCGTGCCCTCCGGCGTGCGATACAGATGCGGCCGGCCATCGCGGTAGCCCGCGACCGAGCTGTTGGAGGTGCCGAGATCGATGCCGAGCTGCACCGGTTCAGCCCCCACCGGCGCGGCGCAGCACCACCTTGCCGCGTTGCAGGATGCGGCCGTGCTCCAGCACGGTCGGCTCGATCGTGTCCGCCACTTCCAATCCTTCCTCGGTCTCGAAATCCTCCGGGTTCACCGGCTCGGCCGGCAGCCCCGGCGAGTAAGGCTGTCCGGTATGGTCCGCCAAGCGCAACCCGGACGCATCCAACGCCGCCTCGATCCGGCGCGTGGCGAAGGCGGCCTGCGCCCGCTCCCGGTCCAACTGGCCCGGTGCCGCCGTCGCGGCCAGGCGCAGCAGGCGGCGGTTGGCCTTCCACCACTCGGCGGCCAGCAGCACCAGCGTGGCGCGCGGCACGGTCGGCTCGGCCGTCACTGCGGCGCGGTTCCCAGCATGGCTTCTCCTTCAACCTGCAAGTGGTCGCGGTTGGCCGCAACATCCGCCCGCACGGCGTCCTCGTCCAGGCGGCGCGCCTTTCTGCCGTCGCAACGCCCGGCAAGCTCCGACGCCAGCGCGTCGAGCCCCGCCTGCTCGAAGGGGTCGGCCAGGCGGGAAGCCGCTTGCAGGCGGGCGTCGTTGGCGAGGCACCAGCGCAGCTCCGCCCGGGTGAGCGCGCGGGCGGCCGGCTTCGGCATGTACTCGCCGGCATGGGCCGCGAAGGCGACGGCGCGCCCGGGCGGCAACACCGGCAATGGCGCAGGCGCGGGCGGCGCGGGCGCCACCGGGTCCGGCACGTCCGGGGACGGCGCGGCCAGCGATATGGCGGCGTGCTGCCGATACGGCGCGGTTGCCGCGTAGTCCGCGTCCAACTCCCACACCCCGGAGCACACGATGACGGCGGCTGCCACCACGCCCGCGGCCATCCGGAAGAAGCGGGTCCGGCGGCGGATGGACTCGCGGTGGGCTTCCAGCTTGCGGCGCTCGGCCGGGTCATCCACCACCAGCAGCGCGCGGTTGATGGCCGCACCCACGCTCCAGCGACGCATTGGGGACAGCCACCAGGGTAGCCAGCGCTTGCGGGTGCGGCGGGCGTAAAGCTGCAAGGCGGCGGCGGCCTGGTGCGCGCGCTGCCGGGTGCGGAGCCGTGCCGCCAGCCCGGGGCGGCCAGCCGCCTCCGCCCGGTTCACCAGGCCGGCGAACAGCGCCACCGCCGCAGCGGCGCCCCCGGCGCGGTTCGGGATGTCCAGCAAGCTGGCCAGCGGCGCCACGGCGTCCCAAGCTGCCTCCGACACCGCGCTGGCTGAGGCCGCGGCGTCGAACGCCGCCCAAAGTGCCGCGGCATCCTTGCGCGCCGCTGGGCCGAACGGGCGGGTGGCCAGCCCCGCCCGCAGGAGGGCAGGGTCGGCGGAAAGCCGGGCCACCAGTTCGTTCAAGTGGCTTAGCAGCGGCGCGAGGGACTGCGCCTCGTCCAGCGCGGCGACCTCGTCCGCTTCCCCTTGCAAGGCGGCGGCCTCGGTCGGCAGCTCGCCAAACAGGCCTGAAAGCAACCGTGCCGCCGGCAGCGCCGCCGCGTGCTGTCCGGACCGGGCGACGCGCTGCACCGCCGCGCGCCACGGAACCAGGGCGCGCACGGTCGGCGGGTGGTCGAGCGCGGCGCGGGCGTCCATCAGCCGCTGCGGCCGGCTCAACGCGGCCCAGCTTCGCACCGCCCGCTCCAACGCCGAGAAGGTGTCGGCGTCCGGACGCGCCTGCCAGGCCGAAACCGCCGCGCCTGCGTCGGCCTGGAGGCCCGCCAGGTCGGACGCGGTTCGGCGCGCCCAAGCCGCAGCCGCCCGGCGAAGGATCGGGGAAGGCCGCAGCGGGCCGCCCCCCACTAGATCGGCCAGCCGCCCGGCCGGATCGGCGCCGGCAAGGCACGCGGTGACCAGGGCCGCCGCGTGCGCTTCCACCAGCGCCTCCAGCTCCGCCGCCAGCGCCGCTGGCTGGCACGGCGGCAACCCGGCGAAGGCACGATCCGCATTGATCGCCGCGACGGTCTCGTCATCGGCGGCCGCTGGCCCCGCAAAGGCCAGGCCGGCCACGTCATCCGCCGTCGCCAGCCCGGCCCCGCACAGATGTGCCCGCAGGTTGGCCGCGGCCAAGGCGGGCAGCCCGGCCGGGTCCACCCGCCGCCCGGCGCGCAGCGCGGCGAGGATATCAGGCACCGCCTTCGACGCACCGGGCAGGAACGCGGCCTCCGCCGCCAACCGGCTGCGCGGCACCGACAGCGCCCGGGCGGCCGCCGTGCCGGCCGGCGTGTCCGCCTGCTCGAACAGCTCGGCCACGGAGGTGCGCGGCGTGGCGCCCAGCACGGCAAAGGCGTTCCCCAGCAACCCCGGGGCGGCGGCGCCTGCGATGGGCTCGGTCAGTTCGGACGCTCCTACGCCGCGGGCACGATCCACCGTGGTTGTCGGCGGCCTGTGGCGAACCCTACCACGCGGCGGGGCGGTTGCCAGGCCGGTGCGCGCCATCTGGCATTTCGCGGTCACCGGTGCTTATTGTATTTCATCACAGCAAATGGATCTCTGGCCAGCGCGAGATCGTTTCGGAGTAGTAGATGAGTCTGTTTCAAATTCCCCGTTTCATCTCCACCACTCTAAATGGTCCGACTGGTATGTTGGATCGTCTAGCAGCTCTTCCGTGTCAATCGGCACGCCAGAAGCGAAGCTGGCTGTTGAATCCGTCAGCATCGTGTGCCAATGACAGAAGTCAAAGACGGGCACGTAATGCGGTCAATTACTTTGAAGGGCAGCGGTATCGGTATTGGTGTCGGAATACAAGTGGCTGTTCCCTTTCTTAATTTTTCTTGGTCTCCCAAAAACGTCCCTGGTACTAAAACACAAGTACCTGGAGTTGGCTCACGGATTCGATACTCGGTTTTCTCGCCAGACCCAATGCAGCCTAATGACTTCGCGGGCGTCTGCGCTGTGTTCTCTGGTTCAGGCGCGATGGACGGGCTACAAACGTCCTATTCTACGCTTATTTTTTGTGCCCCATTTTCCATTGCTTCTATTTCACCAACATCTATGTGGGGATTGGGCCTTTCGGTTGGCCTAAGTCTCGCGAGCATTCTTGGCGGGTTAGGGGCGGACGCAATCGTGTTCCAAATGGAGCTCGAATGAGCTGTCGTTGGGCTATCTACATTCAGATGATCTCGGTCCTGCCTCTGGCTTTATTAGCACTGACGAGCATTGGACAGGCCCAGACCGTGTCGCCGAAGTGGGAAGAGGAGCTTGCGGCGAAGTTGACGGCCGAACCGAGCGAGATTTGGACCAATTCAAATTTAACCGCTCGGCTCAGTCCGGTTGTCGGGTTTGACCAAGCTGAATGTAGCACTGCAAGACTTCCCTCCAAAGCTGGTCTAGTTCCCATAGAATCAGGATTGGCAATTTACGATGATGCCGACGCCTGTAACCGTACTACTAGTCTAATTACACTTCAGCTGTATGTACATCCCGCACCATTGTCAGAGCAGAAAAGACTGGTTAAAGCCGTGTCGATGGTAGTTGGGCAACCCTGTTTCACAGGTGAACAAAAACTTAACTTGCGGGTGCGCGCCCAGCCAGCCAACATTACGGCTTGGAAACTTAAGTCTTACACACTTACTGTCGTTGCTCAGCCTGAACTTAGCGATGCGTTTGTCGTGTCTATTGTCAGTCATTGGGCTAATACGCCCGCTTTGGGCTCAGGTGCACATTCGGTCCGGTCGTCACTTCTGGCGAGCATCCCCACTTCGTGCCGATGAGCGTGGCACAAACCGGCTATGCCGTGCGGATCTTCCGGGTCGATCCGCGGCGCAAGTTAATCCGTATTCCGACACTGCTCGGTTCTTCAGTCGCCACGGCCGGTGGCCTCGTCGCGCTGGCGGCGGTCGCCACTCGACACGGCGACGTCGCTCGCGGCTGCACGCCAGTGATTGCCGTGTCGCTGATCCTGCTCGGCTTGGTCCGTTGGACGGCGATGACCACCCGTCTGTGCTTGGACGCTAACGGCGTTGAGTTCCACGTGCGCGGCAGCCATTGGCGCGCACGGTGGGAGACTATTCGCAGCGTGCTGATTCGGACGGCTTGGGAAGGTACCCAGCCGGGCGGCTACTCTGGCGGTGTCAGGCTGGTGCTGGTGGACGGCAGGGCACGTGACATCCCGGACAACCTGGAGGTCGGACGCAACGAACTTGCAGCCATCATTCAGGCGCGTCGGGCCGCCGCAGGGTCAGACACGCCTGCGTAGGCGCGGCCTGCTACCGGGCCTGATGCACGAGGGGGCACTCGCTGTCGGCGGGCGGACGCACGAGCTGGTTGCCGGGAACCACCCGGATGATCTTGAACAGGTCGTATTCGGAGTGGCTGTCGGCCGGCGTCTTAACCTGCATCATCAGGACGTCGTGCACCAGCTTGCCGTCGGCGCCGATTGTGGCGTGCTGCGCGAACACGTCGTCCACCGGGGTGGCCCGCATCCGGGCGGCGACGGTGGTGGCATCCAGGGTGCCCGCGTTCCGGGCCGCTTGCAGCCAATGCAGCACCGCCGAATAGGCCGCCACGTGGAAGTCGTTGGGCACCCGGCCGACCTTGTCCGCGAAGCGTCGTGTGAAGGCGCGCGTTGCGTCGTCGCGATCCCAGTAGAACGCTTCCGGCAAGTAGATCCCCTGCGCCGCTTGCAGGCCGGCCGCGTGGATGTCCATGATGAAGGCCGCGGCCGCAACGATGCGCTGGCCGCCCGCCGGCCCGATGCCGAACTCGGCAGCCTGCTTGATGCTGTTCACCCCGTCGGTGCCGCCGCTGGCCAGCACGACCGTGCTCGCCCGCGACGCCTGGGCCTGCAACAGGAAGGACGACAGATCGGCCGTGTTGATCGGATGGCGGGTGGAGCCGACGGTCGTGCCGCCCTGCTCGCCCACAAACTTTGCGAGGTTGTGCTCCAGCGTGATGCCGAAGGAATAGTCGGCCGCCACCGTAAACCAGGTGTCCGGCGACAGCTTCGGCAGCGCGGTGGCGATGATCTTGGCCTGCGAATAGCTGTCCCAGGTCCATTGAAAGGAGTACGGCGTACAAAGCTTGCCGGACAGATCCTCGACCCCGCTGGCGGTTTGCAGGACGATCTTCTTCTGATCCTGCGACACCCCCTGCACGGCCAAGGCGACGGAGGAGTTGGGCAGGTCGACGATCACGTCCACCCCGTCCCGCCCATACCACTCCTTGGCGATGTCGATGGCGACTTCCGGCTTGTTCTGGTGGTCGGCGACGATCACCTCGATCGGCCGGCCGAGCAGGGTGCCGCCGAAATCCGCCACCGCCATCCGCACCGCTTGGACGGAGCCTTGCCCGGTCACGTCGGTGAACATGCTCGACAGGTCGCTCAGCACGCCGACCTTCACGGGTTGCGCCCGGAGCGGCATGCATGCGGCCAGCGACAACACCCCGCCCAGCAGGCACCGCATCGCGAACATGATTGGTTCTCCCCGTTCTATCGGTCGCAGCCGGTCAGATCTGCACGGCATCGACGTCGTAGCGGAACAGCCATTCATAGCGCTGCACCACACGGTCCTCCGCCCATTCCCGCGTCACGTAGGCGGCGGCGCCTTCGGGATCGGCAAGCGAAGGATTGTGGAAGCGGGCGGCGTTCTCGGCCGAACCCCGCACCACCCGCGCCGTTCGCGCCTGCCGGGCGGCCTCGTAGCGCCCCAAGGCCTCCTCCACGTCCGGCACATCGTCCAGCGCGCGTCCCAGCAGATAGCCGTCCTCGATCGCCTGCACCGCCCCCTGCGCCAGCATCGGCAGCGTCGGGTGGCACGCATCCCCCAGCAGCGTCACCCTGCCCTGCGTCCATCGCTCCAGCGGGTCGCGCAGCATCAGCGCCCATTTGTACGGCGTGTCGATCGCCCCGATCAGCGCCTGCACGTCGGGATGCCAGCCGGTAAAATCGGCGGCCAGTTCCTCCCGGGAGCCCTTCGCCGTCCAGCTTTCCGTTTGCCAATCGGCACGCTCCACGATGCCGACGAAGTTCATCAGCTCGCCGCGCCGCAGCGGATAATGGATCACGTGGCGCCCCGGACCGACCCAGTTCGTCCCGACCGGACGCGCGAGGTGCCGGGGCAGCCGGTCCATTGGGATCACCCCGCGCCACGCGACCAGGCCGCTGAACCGCGCCGCCTCCTGCCCCCACAGGCCGTGCCGCACCCGGGAATGGATGCCGTCGGCGCCGACCAGCACGTCGCCATCCGCCGCCGCCCCGTTCTCGAATGTCAGGGCAACGCGGTCGCCCCGCTGTTCGAACCCGGACAGCTTGGCCCCGAGATGGATGGCATCGGGCTTCACGCTCCGCACCCCCTCCGTCAGCGCGGCGAGCAGGTCGGGCCGGAACACCGTGACATAGGGGAAGCCGTAGCGTTGAACGGAATGCGACCCCAGGTCGAACAACGGCCAGGTTTGCCCGGTGCTCCACAAGCGGATTTCCTTGCCGCTGGCTTCGCTTGACGAGGCCAGGATTGCATCGCGCAGGCCAAGCCCGAACAAGGCGCGCGACCCGTTGGCGCTGACCTGCACGCCGGCGCCCACCTCCCGCAACTCGGCCGCTTGTTCGAAGACGTCGACGTCGATGCCCCGGCGCAGCAGCGCCAGCGCGGCCGTGAGGCCGCCGATCCCCGCGCCGGCGATCAGGACGTGTGGGCGCCGCATCGCCTTGCTCCCTTTCGTGCCCGGTGGCTTCCGGCCGCCGGTGGTTGGCCGGAATGGTTCCGCGTCCCTACCATCGCGTCAAGGATCGTTGGGCGAACCCTGCGGCGGCCCGCCCGAGACGATGGTGCCGACCTCCACCACCACGCTGCCGTCCGCGTTTTGGCCGGCGGGCATGAGGACGATCCGGATCGGCCGCTGCGGGCCAGTGTCGGCGCCGGTTTCCGGCTCGGACCAGGTCGTGACGTTCAGGGGCGAGAACGCTTCCCCTGGCCCGGGATGCTGCGACAGGCCCGCCGCCGTGGCGCGCGCGGTGACGCGTGCAACGAACCCGGCCGGGCGGACGCCGAGCAGCCCCGGCTCCGGCGGCGGCCAAGGGTCGAGCGCCAGCTTGACGATGCAATGCCGGCCGTTTGCATCGGCGCCCCACGCGGCCAAGTAGCGCGGCGACAGCAATTCCACGATCTGGTTGCGGTCGGGCATGGCCGCGGGGAACTGCCGGGCGCCCGCCGCGGAAGCCGGCCGCGTGGCAAGCCCTTGGAAGGGTGTCCGCCCGTGGCGGAGGAAGCCGAGGCAGTCGTCGAACACCAGCCGCATGACCAGGGCCTCGTGTTCTTCCACCTGCTCGGCCGCGTGCGCATGGCCGAGGGTGGCGAACAGCAGGCAGGCGGCAAGGAAACCAGCAAGGCCGCGATGCATGACTCCGAGCTTCCCGTTCCTGTCCGAACCGCCGTGCCGCCTTGTGGCATGGGAAAACGGTCGTGGGGAGAGAGGCGCCGCCGAAGAGGCCTCGACACGCGCACCCGCTTCGGTTGAATACCGGCCTGGCGCCCGGACAAGCCGGCGCGGCGGCGATGGGGCGGATCGATGGTGCGATGGAGCTGCGTGCTGGCGGGATGCCTTGCGGCGGGCATTGCCAGGCCGGCCGGCGCGGCCGGCGTCGACGTCCTCGTCACCCGGGCGGAGGAGGCAGCGCAGGCCGGTTCCGCCGACGCGCAGCAGGCTGCGGCGGCGCTGATCGACGCTCTGCGCACCAGCCATGCCGCGCACGACCAGCGTCAACTGCTGGACGGCATCGTGTCCCTTGGCCGCCCGGATGCGGCCGTGCCGGTGGCGTTGAAACGCTGGGTGCGGGCCAACGCCACCGGCCCGGTGCTGGACCTGGCCGGGAGCGACGCCGATTGGACGGTGCGCGGCCAGGCCTTCACCGTGCTGCGCGACCTGGAGCCGCCGGACGACGTGCTGCGGCGCGCGATCGGCATTGCCGAAGCGGATCACAGCCCGCAGGCCAGGTTCATCCACAGCCGCGGCGTCATCCTGCAGTCCTACCTGGAGGACCGCGCCAGCGCCCCGGACGGTCCGGTCAAGGCCGGCAGCGACCAACAAACGGCACTGGAGTGGCTGCGCGCCCACGACATCCGGGTGTCGTACGACGCGCTCGCCACCGCCATCGGCCAGGCCGATCCGGCGGCGGTGGCCGCCTTGGGCGAGGCGGGCATCGGCGTGGGGCCGGGCAACGCGTCCAAGACCTACAACGCCGTCCTCAACGGCCTGTCCACCGCCTGCGCAGCGGACACCCTGCCCAACAACCGCATCGCCCCCATCCTCCGCACCCTGCAAGCGCGCGGCTTCCCGCTGGGATACACGGATGACGCGGGCAACACGCTGATACTGTCCGCCGCCCAGTTCTGTCCCGCTGCCGTGGTGGAGGATCTGGTGCTGCTCGGCACGCCGGTGGACCCGGTGAACCGGCAGCACTTCACCCCGCTGAAGATGGCCCTGGTCAGCGGCAAGTGGGACATGGCGAAGGTGCTGGTGGATGCCGGTGCCCACCTGTCCAAGAAGGACGCGTCCGAGATCTTCTTCGCCCCGCCGGACAAGGCCGATCAGCGCGCCCTGTTGGAGCGCGCCGCACAATGAGGAGCGTTGCCATGCCGACCCGTTTCGCCGCCGCCGGCCTCCTGGCCCTTGGCCTGGCCGCGGCGGCACCCGCCGCCTTTGCCGCCACCCCGGCCATGACGCCCGGCCAGGCCAAAGCCTACCTGGCCGAGCAGGGGATCGACCCGTTGCCGGACAACTACCCCCAAGCCATCATGAACGGCGACGCCAAGGCGGTGGACTCGCTGATCGCGCTCGGCGTCGACGTGAATGCCAAGACGTCCCTGCCGCAATCCCCGCTGGAGCTGGCCGCCACCGCCTGCGCCGGCGGCCACGTGGCCTCGGCCAAGGTCGTTGCCGTCATGCAGTCGCTGATCAAGGCGGGGGCGGACCCGAACGCACCGGGCATCCAGGGCCTCGGGCCGCTGATGATCGCCGCCCAGCAATGTGACGGGCCGGTGATCAAGACGCTGCTGGCCGCCGGCGCGAAGATCGACCTGCGCACGCCGCAGGGCTTCACCCCGCTGACCATGGCGCTGATCACCAAGCATTACAGCGCGGCAGATGCCCTGATCGACGCCGGCGCCCGCATCACCCCGGCCGAAGCCGCCAAGTTCAAGGGCGGCCCGCCGGACGAGGCGCTGGATGCCGCGTTGAACAAGGCGAGCGGCGGCTGACCGGCGCCGGGTGACAGATCGCTTAAGGGGAGCGTTGGCGATGCGTATTGGGCTGCTTGGCGGCACGGCCGTCCTGTTGGGTGGGCTCGCGGCGGGCCCCGCCGGGGCGCAGACCTCCGGCCAAGCCGCAATACCGCCGGGTCCGGCGCAGCCCAGGCTGGGGCTGATCACCGTCCACACGGCGGCGCATCGCCGGCTCCCCAGCACCGTGTCGGACGCCACCGTGTCCATCGAAGTGCACGGGCGCGACTTGCGCGGCACGGCAACGCAGCTCGGCCACCAGGCGCAGGCGCTGCTCGGTTTCCTGCGCACCCAATCCGCCGAGCGGCTGCGCACGGAAGGCACCAGCTTCGACCCCGAAATCCAGGAGCTGCGCGGTCAGCCCGACCGGATCAAGGGCTACACCGGCCGCATGAGCGTGTCGTTCCGCACGACGCCGGAGCAGTTGCCGTTCGTGCTGGCCGGATGCCTGGACAACGGCGCCACGGCGCTGGGGCAGTTCGGCTCCTCCCCACGGGAGGACGAGGTGGCAGCCGCCCGCCGCGACCTAGTGGAGGAGGCGACGCGTGCAGCGGTGGCCCAGGCCCGCGCGGTGGCGGACGCGGCGGGCCAGAAGGTGGCCGGCATCGAACTGGCGGAAGTCGACCCGGTGCCCGGGACGGTTGTCGTGCCGGGCACCGTCCAGTTCGAAGCGGATCGCGCGAGGCTGGCTGCGCCGCAGCCGCCCGTGGCACCCATCGCGTCGGCGGCCGGCGACTCGGACGTGTCCGTCACGGTGGTCATGATCGTGCGCGTTGCGGCGCCAGGCTAACGCACCGCGTTGTCGCCGACCAAGAACCGTGCTTCCTCCAAGTTATCGCGTCTCGTGCTCGGGGTCGGTCGCGTGCGTTGCCGGCTCGAACCCGCGGTCCATCGCTTGGAGCGCTGCTGCGGCCAGTACCTTGGCCTTCTCGTCATCGGGGGTGTGAACCGCCTGCCCGTCGCTGTCCGGATACCAGCCTGGGATGTCGGCGACGACTTTGCTGCCTTCTTCGGACGTGTAGACGCGCGGACGCGTATCGCGATGCAGCACTGCGTGGGTTTCAGGATGCAGCCTGCTGCCGGCAACGCGACCGACGGGATCCGTATGGATCGTCATGAACCACCAATCAGCTTGAGCTGGCTTAACTATCGCGTCCCGAAATCAACAGGGGGTTAAGCCTTGCGGGACGGTGGGGTGGTCCGCCCGGCCCTGCTTCAATCCAGCAACCGGGCTGGTGACGCGGCCGACGTGCCATTCATAGCCGGAAAGCATCGATCCTATGCCGGCAGCCCGCCTGCTGCATTGGCGGCGGCGTGGTTATGTCGTGGCGCATCGGAACAGGAGCCTCGCATGGCACTACAGGATAAGCTCGACGCGATCGGCGCGTCGTTTGCCAACCGGGCGCCGCCGCACATCCTCGCGGCCATGAAGCAAGCGACGGCCGACCTGGTCGCGACCGGGCAAGCCGGCCGTGCCCTGACCGTGGGCGACCGGGCGCCCGACTTCACGCTGCCCGGCCCGGACGGCAAGGAGGTGTCCTCGCGCGACCTGCTCGCCCGCGGACCGCTGGTGATCACCTTCTACCGCGGCGTGTGGTGCCCGTACTGCAACGCGGAACTGCAGGCCTTGCAGGATGCCTTGCCCGCCATCGCCGCACTCCGCGGCGCGCTGGTGGCGATCTCCCCGGAGAATGCCGCCAACAGCCGCAAATCGACCCGGCAGAACGAGTTGTCCTTTCCGATCCTGACCGACAAGGGCAACGAGGTCGCCGCGGCGTTCGGCCTGCGCTTCCGCCTGCCGGACGAGCTGGTTGCCATCTACAAGGGCTTCGGCAACGACCTGGCGGTGGTCAACGGAGAACCGTCCTGGACCCTGCCGATGCCGGGCCGTTTCGTGGTCGCGACGGACGGCGTGATCGTTTATGCGGAGGTCAACCCGGACTATACGCGCCGGCCCGACCCGGCGGACCTGATGGACGCCCTGGGTCGGGCGGCGGGGCAAACGGCGTCCCAGCACGCGGCGTGATCCCGGCGCCGCCCTGACCGCTTGTTTTGAACAGGAGTCGCCATGATCCGCTTCTACTTCCACCCCACGCCGAACCCCGCCAAGGTGGCCTTGCTGCTGGAAGAAACCGGCCTGCCCT
>CBDASJ010000029.1:0-90573 GCA_965199555.1 Acetobacteraceae bacterium
CGGACACGAGGTCATCGAACACGTCCAGCTTCTCCACCCGGATGCGGACCACCTCCACCCGCTCGTCCGCCAGGCAGATTTCGGCCAGCCGCTCCGCCAGGGTTTCGACCAGCATGACGTGTCCAGATCCCACGGTCGCGCGGACGGACCGCGCCACCGCCTCGTAATCCACCACCCGGCCCAGCTCGTCGCGGCCCACCCCGGCGCGGGACAGACCGGCACCCGGGCCGTCCTCCGTCACGCCCATGTCGACGTTGATCCGCACGCGCTGCTTCGCCGCCTGCTCGTGCGGGTAGACGCCGATGGAGGCCGGCAACACCATGTCGCGCAGGAAGACGTGCCGCAGGCCGCGCCCTGCCAAACGAGGTGGATCGATCATTCCTCAAGCCCCCGATTGCCAGCGGGGCTCCATTGCAGGTGCTGGCCGCCGTCCAGGGCGATCATCTGGCCCGTCATGGAGCGCAGGGCAAGGATGGCCAGCACGGCCCGGCCCACCTCCGCCGGGTCCGTTCCGCGGCCGAGCGGGGTGGACGCGCATTGCCGGGCGAATTGCTCGGCGGTTTGGCGCGGGCTGGGCAAGGCGGGGCCGGGGCCGATCGCGTTGACGCGGATGCGCGGGGCCAGCGCCAAGGCCAGCGACTGGGTCAACGCCCACAACCCGGCCTTGGACACGCTGTAGGAGATGAAGTGCGGCGTCAGCGACCAAACGCGCTCGTCCAGCATGTTGACCACCACGCCGTCGGCTGTCGCCGGCAGGGCGCGGGCAAAGGCCTGGGTGAGCACGAACGGCGCGCGCAGGTTGGGTTCCAGGTGCGCGTCCCAACTGGCGCGGTCCGCCGTGTCCCACTCATCGCGCTCGAAGGTGCTGGCGTTGTTGACCAGCACGCCCACCGGGCCCACCGCCGCCGTGGCCGCCGCCAGCAGGCCGGCGGTGGCGGCCTCGTCGGCCAGATCGGCCGCGACCACGGCGGCGCGCCCGCCATGGTTGCGGATCGTGGCGGCCGTCGCTTCCGCGGCGTCGCGGCTGCGATGGCAATGCACCGCCACCGGGTGCCCCGCCTCCGCCAAGGCCAACGCGATGGCGCGGCCTAAACGCTGTGCGCCGCCCGTGACCAGCGCCCCCAATTTTTCCGTCATGGCGGCAGATTTGCGGAGTTGCGGTATTCGGGCAAGGGTCGCGCCCCGCAGCGGGGAGGAACAAGATGAACCGGATCGACCTCGACGGCCGGGTGGCCATGGTGACGGGCGGCGCACGCGGCATCGGCCTGGCGGTGGCGCAGCGGGCGGCCGCATCGGGCGCCGCGGTGGTGCTGTGGGACCGTGACGCGGCGCGGCTGGCGCAAGCCGCCGCCAGCCTGCCCGGCGCCCTGGCCGTAACGGTGGACCTGACCGACGAGGCCGCGGTGCGGGAGGCGACGGCGCAAACGGAGGCGGCGCGGGGCCGCATCGACATCCTGGTCAACAATGCCGGTATCACCGGCGGCAACGCCCCGACCTGGGACCTGCCCGCCGCCGAATGGCGCCGGGTGATCGAGGTGAACCTGGTCGCGCCCTTTCTGGTGAGCGCGGCGGTGGTGCCGGGCATGAGGGCCCGCGGCTATGGCCGGGTGGTCAACATTGCCAGCGTGGCGGGCAAGGAAGGCAACCCCAACGCGTCCCATTACAGCGCGTCCAAGGCCGGGCTGATCGCGCTGACCAAGTCCCTGGGCAAGGAACTGGCCGGCACCGGCGTGCTGGTGAACTGCATCACCCCTGCCGCCGCCAAGACTGAGCTGTTCGACCAGATGACGGACGCCCAGATCGCCTACATGCTGGGCAAGATCCCGATGGGCCGCTTCGTCACGGTGGAGGAGATCGCGGCCCTGGCGGCGTGGCTGATGAGCGAGGATTGCGGCTTTTCCACCGGCGCCGTGTTCGACATCACCGGCGGCCGGTCCACCTACTGAGGGAGATTCGCCACGGTGAAGCGCACCTGGCGCTGCAACGAGTCACCGGGACGCAGGATGCGCAGGCCGTGGTCCGGCACGCCGTCCATGCGGTTGACCGCGTCCGTCATGTTGCTGGCGGGTTCGACGGCGAAATACGGCTTGCCGTCCGGCGTGTAGACCACCAGGTGGCGAAACAGATCGTCGGCGGCGATCGTAAGGCGGATGCCGTGTTCCGGCCGGGTGATCTCCGCCCGCCCGGTCCACGCGGCGTAGCAATTGTCCAGCGGCGGACCGGCGATCACGCGGCCGGGGTCGAAGCTCCACTGGCCCTCGATCGGCAGGCGGGCGTCCGGCAGGGAGTCCGCGCCGGTATGCCACACGGAGCCGGCGTGGAAGGCCAGCGCGGTTTCGGGTGAGCGTGGCTGGTAGGGGTGCAGGCCCAGCCCCACCGGCTGGCTGCGGGAATCCGTGTTGTTGAAGGTGATGGTCACGTGGAGCTCGTCCGGCTTCAGCGCGTACAGCAGCCGGGCGGTGTAGGCGTACGGCCAATGGCAGCCGCCGGCGGACACCGTCGGGTCCGTCGCCGGGTCGTGGTGCAGCACGAGTTCGGCCTCGGCCGCGCCCTGCCGCACCACGTCCCACGCCCGCTGCCAGGCGTTGCCGTGAATGGTATGCGGATGATCGCCGAAATTGCGGTCGAGCTGAAAGCTTTCGCCGCCAAAGGAGAACCGCCCCCAGGCGATGCGGTTGGAGAACGGGATGAGCGGAAAGCAGGACAGCAGCCGCGAGTTGGTGCCGGCCAGCGCTTCGGCCGGGGTGGCACGGAAGATGGCGGTGCCGCGACGCGTCCACCCGCCCACGCTGCCGCCCAGTGCCGGGCAGATCAGCAGGGTCGCATCGCCGGCAGTCAGCTCGATCATGGCATCATGTCCCTTTGTTGCAGCGCTTATGGCAGCACGGGTCTAGCACGATGGCGCTGCTCAACGAGCCCGGCGTCCTGGCAGCCCGGCAAGCCATGCTCGACCGGCCGGCGATGGCGGGCCTGCGGGCGTTCGCCGCGTCCATCCGGGCAGTCCACGGCCCGACGCCGGATTTCGACCCGGCGGATGGCGGCGGCGCGGCGCGACTGCTGGTGTTGTTGGAAACGCCGGGGACCGCGATCGGCAAGACGGGGTTCGTTTCCGCCGACAACCCCACCGGTACGGCCGGCAATCTGCGCCGGTTCTTCGCGCAGGCCGGCCTCCACCGGCAGGACATCGTGATCTGGAACACCGTGCCCTTCGTGATCCACACCGGCGGGCCGAACCGGGCACCGCGCGTGGCCGAAATCCGCCGCGGATCGGCGCTCGTGCCAGCGCTGCTGCCCTTGCTGCCGAACCTATGCTGTGCCGTGCTGTCGGGCCGCATCGCGGCGATGGCGGAACCACTGATTCGGACGGCACGGCCGGAGGTAGGCGTGATCCGCGTCCCGCACCCCAGCCCGGTGTATCTTTGCACGAACCCGGACATCCCGGCACGGCTACTGGCGGGGTTCCGCGCCGCCTCCCACTTGCTCCAGGCTGCCGGGTCTTGTGCAATGCACAATTTCCCTTGCAACGCCCCGGAGAGTGAGTTATCTTGATCCTCGTAGCGAGGCTCCGGCCTCCTACATCTTGGACGTTTCCTCCCTAAACTTGGCGGCGCCTTTGGTGCCGCCTTCTTTTTTTTGCGGCGGAAACAACCACGGCTCTCCTGCCCAGACAAGACGCTTGCTGACATGCGCCTGAACCGGCAGCGTGTCGGCTTGGCGGCTGCCGTTCACGGGCTTGCCGCCGCTGGGAGCCGGCCGATGTATCCAGTTCCGCGCAGCCACCGTCCGCTGATCATGGGCCGCAACGGTGCCGTGGGTGCCAACCACCCGCTGGCCACCCAGGCCGGGCTGGACACGCTGCGGGCCGGCGGCAACGCGGTGGACGCGGCGGTGGCGGTCGCCCTGACGCTTGGCGTGGTGGAGCCGATGATGTCCGGTTTGGGCGGGGACGGGTTCTACCACGTGCACCGCGCGGATGGCGGGGCCGCCAAGGTCTACAACGGCACCGGCCCGGCACCGCTCGCGGCCAGCCCGGACGCCTTTCCGGACGGCATCGCGGTGTACGGTCCGCGCAGCGTGTCGGTCCCCGCCTCGCTCGCCGCATTGGGCGCGATGCATGCCGCCCACGGGCGGCGTGCCTGGAACACGCTGGCAGCCCCGGCCATCGCCCACGCCACGGAGGGCTTCGCAGCCACGCATGGCTACCGCCATTTCGCGGCCACCAACCAGGGCCAACTCGCCGCCGACCCGCGCAGCCGCGCGGTGTTCCTGGCCGGGGGCGACACCCCGCCCTTGGCCGGGCTGATCCGCCAGACGGCACTGGCCGCAACGTTGACCGCCATCGCGGCGGAGGGGCCGGACAGCCTGTATCGCGGCGCGCTGGCCCGGCGGTTCGCCGCCGGGCTGGCGGAGGCCGGCACGCTGGTGTCGGCCGCCGATCTGGCCGCATGCCAGGCAGAGATCACCGATCCCATCGCCATCCGCTACCGCGGCTTCGAAATCCGGCAAACGCCGCCGAACTCCACCGGCTTCGTCATGCTGCAGATGCTCCGCATCGCCGAGCAATTCGACCTGGCGGCGATGACGCCGGCGGAGCGCGTCCACGTGCTGGTGGAGGCCAAGAAGCGCGCCTTCCTGGACCGCGAGCGCCACGGCACCGATCCACGCTTTGCGTCCGTGCCCATCGACGGCCTGCTGTCGGACGGCGTGGCGCAGGCGCATGCCGCGGCCATTGCGCTGGACCGCGCCGCGGACGTGCCCTTGCAGCACGGCGAAGCGGCTGCCGGCGACACCAGCTATTTCTGCGTGGTGGACAAGGAGGGCGACGCCGTGTCCGGCATCCAAAGCATCAACTCGGCGTTCGGGTCCGGCGTCACGGCGGGGGATACCGGGATCCTGTTGAACAACCGCATGGCGTATTGGCACCTCGACCCGGGCCATCCGAACCGGCTGCAACCGGGCAAGCGCGTCCGCCACACCATGAACGCGCCGATGGTGTTGCAGGACGGCCGGTTATGGGCCGTCCTGGGGACGCCCGGTGCGGACAACCAGGTGCAGGTCAACGTGCAGGTGCTGTCGGCGATGCTTGATCTGGGGGCGGACCCGCAAACCGCGATCGAGCTGCCGCGCTGGACCAGCAGCCAAGCCAGCCAAGGCGCCAACTGGCCGCATGACGGCGATGGCACCCTGACGATCGAACGGGATGTGGGGGCGGAGGTGCTCGCCGAACTGCAACGGCGCGGCCATGCCTTGAACCCGGTCGGCCACCTGGAAGGGCCGTGCGCGATGCAGGTGATCCGTGTGATGCCGAACGGCGTGCGGATGGCGGCCTCCGACACGCGGCGCGACGGCTGGGCGGGTGCTTATTGATGGCGGACCAGCAGGCAGGCGCCAGCGTGCCGGAGGGTTGGGAGCGTGTGCCGACCCAGGCGTTCGGCACGCATGTGGGGCCGTTCTTTGCGCCGCCCGGCGGCGACCGGCTCCTGTGCGGCTTCCTGGCCGACGGCCGGCACGGCAACAAGCGCGGCGTTGTCCATGGCGGCATGCTCGCCACCGCGTTCGACGTGGCTTTGGGCAATGCCAGTTGGGACGCTGCCAACCAACGGCCCAGCGCGACCGTGCAGTTGGCGGTGCAGTATGTCGGTGCCCTGCAACTGGGCGAGTTCGCGATCGTGCGCGCCGAGATCGTGCGCGCGACGCGCAGCCTTGTGTTCGTGCGCGGCGTCATGACGGCCGGCGACCGCATCGTGGCCACGGCGGACGGCGTGTGGAAAATCCTCGCCTGGCGCGGGGAGCCGTTCGTGCCGCCGACCCCGTAAGGAGGAACCATGCGCCGTCGTAGCCTGCTTGCCGCCGGCGGCCTGCTGGCATCCCGCCTGGCACGGGCGCAGCCAGCCAGCGCGGTCGACGTCCTGCTGGTGCTCGCCATCGACGTGTCCCGCTCCGTCACCGACGAGGAGGCGGTCTTGCAGCGGGAAGGTTACCGCAGCGCCATGGTCGACCCCGGCGTCCTGGCAGCGATCGCCGGCGGCTCCCTGGGGGCGATCGCGGTCGCCTACTTCGAATGGGCGAGCTTTCAGTTCCAGGACCTGGTGATCCCATGGATGCGGATCGCCGGCCCGGCGGACGCGCAGAGCTGGGCCGACCGCCTGGAACGCAGCCCGCGGCAAAGCGTGTCCTGGACCAGCATTTCCGGCGCCCTGGGCTTTTCTGGCCGCCTGCTGGCGGCCAGCCCGTTCGAGGGCACGCGCCGGGTGATCGACGTTTCGGGCGACGGTGCCAACAACAACGGGCCGCCACCAGAGGAGGAGCGCGACCGGCTGGTCGCGTCCGGCGTGACGATCAACGGCCTGCCCATCATCAATCGCACCCCGCGCTTCGGCCGGCTGGAGCTGGACGTGGACAAGTACTACGAGGCTTCGGTGATCGGCGGCGTCGGCGCCTTCCTGGTCGTGGCCGAGGATTTCACCGCCTTCGCCAACGCCATCAAGCGCAAGCTGATCCAGGAGATCGCGGGCAGCCCGGCGCTGGCGGGCTAAGTCTGGTCCTCATCCAGGTAGAACTGGTCGGCGTCCTCGTCGTAGCTGTACAGCTCGGCATAGCGACCCCAGGCGATCACCGCGTGCATGGTGTCATCGGCGTAGTCGGGGCTCATCACGTCCTCCAGCTCGTCGCGGAACCGCACGGCACTGGCGCGATGATTCCAGCGTTCGTCCAGCACCTGGCGAATTTGCGCGGCCAGGGGAACGTGGGCGCGCAGGGCTTCGGCGAACTGCGCCTTGCGCGGGTCAGTGTCGGCGGCGACGAACTGCCGGCCGGCCTCGGTCACGATCAGGTCGCCGTCGGCCAGCGTGCCGAACCGCAGCAATTGCAGCGCCTCGCCGAAGGGCAGCAACTCGTCCGCCTCCAACTGCAAGGCGGCGGCCAAGGCGGGCAGGTCGGCGCGGCCGTTGTACGGCGGCGCGGCCAGCGTTTCCAGCAGGCCGGCCATGATGTTGGTGGACACCGGATGCAGCGCCGTCGCCGTGGTGACGGGCGTGGGCGTGGACTTGGCCGGTGCCCGCCGGGTCATCAGCGCGTAGATGTCGTCCACCATCTGCCGGAACGCCGGATCCAGCCGGTTGCGCGGATGGGCGAACGGCACGGTGAGCTCGCTGGCGACCCGGCCGGGATTGGAGCTGAACACCAGCACGCGGTCGCACATCAGCACCGCTTCCTCGATGTTGTGGGTGACCATCAGCACGGATTTGATGGGCAGCTTGCCGTCCATCCAAAGGTCGATCAGGTCGGTGCGCAAGGTTTCCGCCGTCAGCACGTCCAGCGCGGAAAACGGCTCGTCCATCAGCAACAGGTCCGGGTGCACGACCAGGGCGCGGGCCAGGCCGACGCGCTGGCGCATGCCGCCCGACAGCTCCTTCGGATAGGCGCTTTCGTAGCCGCCTAGCCCGATGAGGTCGATCGCCGCTTCGGCGCGGGTTTCGCGTTCCGCCCGGGCGACGCCCTGCGCTTCCAGCCCCAGTTCGACGTTCTCCTGCACCGTAAGCCAGGGGAACAGGGCGAAGGACTGGAACACCATCGCCACGCCCTCGGCCGGGCCGCGCAGTGGGGCGCCGCGCCAGGCCACCGCACCGGCGGTCGGGCGCAGCAGGCCGGACACGATGCGCAGCAGGGTGGACTTACCCGAGCCGGAACGGCCCAGCAGCCCGACGATCTCGCCTGCTCGCAGCGTCAGGTCGACGTTGTCCAGCACCAGCAGGTCGGCCGAACTGTCCTTGTGGTAGGATTGCCGGACGCCGCGCACCTCGACGAGGTTGCCAGCCACGGTCCGCGTCTCGATCGTATCCATCGTCCGGTCCTCAGGCGAAGGTGAAGCGGCGGGCCGCGTAGCCGTACATCGGACGCCATACCAGGCGGTTGAACAGCAGGACGAAGCCGCTCATCACCACCACGCCGAGCACCACCTTGGGCGTGTTGCCGTCCGGCCCGTCCGTGCTCGCCTGTGCGATATACGCGCCGAGGCCGTGGGCCTGCAGGCGGTCACTGCCCCAGGTCACCACCTCGGCCACGATGGCGGCATTCCAGCAGCCGCCGGATGCGGTGATCGCACCCGTGACGTAATACGAAAAGATGCCTGGCAGCACCACGCGCCGCCACCACAGCCAGCCACCGACGCGGAAGTTCCGCGACGCTTCCAGCAGGTCGCCCGGAAAGGCGGCGGCGCCGGCGATGACGTTGAACAGGATGTACCATTGCGTGCCCAGCACCATCAGCGGGGTCAGCCAGACGTCCCGGTTCAATGCGAAGTGCACGATCACTACGACGAAGATGGGGAAGAACAGATTGGCGGGGAACGCCGCCAGGAACTGTGCCACCGGCTGCGCCCGCCGCGCCCAGGTGGGCCGCAACCCGAGCCAAACGCCGATCGGCACCCACACCGCCGTCGCCAGCACCATCAGCACGACCACGCGGATCATGGTGAACACGCCGTCCAGCAGCGCCTCCCCCAGATCCGCCCAGGCCAGCGTGGCCGACACGTAGGTCGCGATCTTCCACACCGCGGCAAGCACCGCCAGGACCAGCACGCTTGCCCACACCGCGTCCCACGCGCGGGACGCCGCCGGGGTGAGCCGGGGCGTGTCGCGGCGCTTGCCGGCCAGGCGCATGCCGGACACGGCGTTGAACACGAAAACCAGGCGGTCGACGATCGCCGACAGCAGGCGGGTGCGCCGCAGCAGCTTCAGCATCCAGGGGTCCTCCGCCTCGGCACTGGCCGTCATCTCGAAGCGGAACTTGGCCGACCAGGCGACCAGTGGGCGGAACAGCAACTGGTCGTAGGCCAGGATCACGACCAGCATGGCCACGATGGCGTAGAACACCGCGCGAATGTCCCGCTCCTCCAGCGCCTGCGCCACGTAGGAGCCGATGCCGGGCAGCTTCCACGTGTTGTTGCCCACGGTCACCGCCTCGCTGGCGACGACGAAGAACCAGCCGCCGGACATCGACATCATGGTATTCCACACCAGGCCCGGCATGGCGAACGGCACCTCCATGCGCCAGAATTTCTGCCAAGCGGACAACTGGAAGGCGGTGGCGCATTCGGCCAGGTCGGCCGGGACGGTTTTCAGCGATTGGTACAGGCTGAACGCCATGTTCCAGGCCTGGCTGGTGAAGATCGCGAAGATCGCCGCCAACTCCACCCCCAGCACGCGGCCGGGGAACAGGTGCATGAAGAACACCACGGTGAAGGTCAGGAAGCCGATGATCGGCACCGATTGCAGGATGTCCAGGATCGGCACCAGCACCTTGCCGGCGCGGCGGCTTTTGGCCGCCCAGGTCGCGTAGGTGAAGGTGAACAGGATCGAGCACGCCAGCGCGGCGAACATCCGCAGCGTGGTGCGCAGCGCGTAGCCGGGCAGATAGGCCGGATCGAGGCTGATCGGTTCCATCGCAGTCAGCGGCGCCACGGTGTGACGGGCGCCGCTGGCAAAGGCGAAGATCAGCCCGCCGATGCACAGCATGGCGGCGATGTCGAACAGATTGGGTAGGCGGCGGACCGAGGCGAAAGCCGGGAAAGTGGTTCCGGACATGGGGACGATCCTCGGCCGTGTGCTGGGCAGCCCATACAAGCCGGCGCTGCGGCTGTCACGCCGCCGTCGTGTGGTGGTTTGAAGACGGCGCCGGGCCGGCTAGCCGGTCGATCCGAACCCGCCGCTGCCGCGCACGCTCGGGGCGGAAAACGCGTCCACCACCGCCAGCATCGGGCGCAGGATGGGCACGAACAGCAATTGGGCGAAGCGCTCGCCGGGCGCCAGGACGATCGGCTCCGTGCCGGGGGCGTTGCGGTTCCAAGCACTGACGGTGATCGGGCCGGTGTAGTCCGGGTCGATCAGGCCCACGAGGTTGCCCAGCACCAGGCCCTTGCCGTGGCCGAGGCCGGAGCGCGGCAGCACCAGGGCCGCGAGGTTCGGGTCGGCCATGTGCACCGCGAACCCGGCGGGCACCAGCACCGGGGCGGTGCCGGGCGCGATGGCCAGTGGCGCGTCCAGGCAGGCATGCAGGTCGATCGCGGCGGCCATGGCGCTTTGGTAGGTCGGCAGGCCCCATTGGTGCAGGCGCGCGTCCAGCACCACCATCTCCACCTTCATGCCAGCGCGTCGGCGATGCGGGCGGCGAGCCGGGCCGCGACCTCCGTCTTGGGCAGCATGGGCCAATCCTCCTCGCCCTCAGCGGTGACGAGGTGCACCTGGTTGGCTTCGCCGGCCATGATGCCGGTGGCCGGGCGCACGTCGTTGGCGACGATCCAGTCGCAACCCTTGCGCGCCCGCTTGGCGGCCGCGTTGGCGGCGACGTCCTCCGTTTCCGCGGCGAAGCCCACCACCAGGCGCGGGCGCCCCGGCCCGGCGGCCGACAAGGTGGCGAGGATGTCCGGGTTGGGCGACAACACTAAAGCGGGCGGGGCGGCGCCGGGCTGCTTCTTCAGCTTGTGGGCCGCTGGCTCGACATGCCAATCCGCCACGGCGGCGGCGCAAACCGCGGCATCGGCCGGCAGCGCCGCCTGGCAGGCCGCCAGCATCTCCGCCGCGGTTTCCACCCGATGCACGACTGCGCCGGCCGGCAGCGCCTGCGCGGTCGGGCCGCTGACCAGCGTCACCCGCGCGCCCAGGCGCAGCAGTGCTGTGGCGATCGCCGTGCCCTGCCGGCCGGAGGAGCGGTTGGCGATGTAGCGCACCGGGTCGATCGGCTCATGAGTGGGACCGCTGGTCACCAGCACGTGCCGGCCGGCGAGCCGGCCCGGGGCCGCGAAACCCTCGATGGCGGCCAGGATCGCCGGTGGCTCGGCCAGGCGGCCGGGGCCGAATTCGTGGCAGGCCATGACGCCCTCGTCCGGCCCGACAAACGCCACGCCACGGCTGCGCAGGGTGGCGACGTTGGCCAGCGTGGCGGGGTGCAGCCACATCCGCACGTTCATCGCCGGCGCAGCGAGCACCGGCTTGTCCGTGGCGAGCAGCAGCGTGGTGGCCAGGTCGTGCGCCCGCCCGGTCGCCATGCAGGCCAGGATGTCGGCACTGGCCGGGGCCACCACCACCAGGTCGGCGGCGCGCGACAGCTCGATGTGGCCCATCTCGCTCTCGTCGGTCAGCGACCACAAATCCGTGTAGACCCGCGTTTCCGTCAGCGCCTGCAGGCTGAGCGGTGTGACGAACTGCGCGCCGCCCGCCGTCAGCACGCCGGTGACGCCGTGGCCGGCCTTGCGCAGCAGGCGCACCAACTCCAGCGCCTTGAAGGCGGCGATCCCGCCGGAAACGACCAGCAGGATCTTCACAGGCGGCGACCGGTATGGATAGCCGCGATGCCGCCGGTCAGGTTGCGGTGGCGCACCTGGGCAAAGCCGGCGCCCCGCATCATGGCCTCCAGCGCTGCCTGGTCGGGGAAGGTGCGGATGCTTTCCGCCAGGTAGCGGTAGCTGTCGGCGTCGCCCGCGACCGCGCTGCCCAGGCGCGGCAGCACGGAGAATGACCAGGCGTCGTAGACCGGGGCAAGCACGGCCACCTGCACGCGGGAAAACTCCAGGCAGGCGAAGCGGCCGCCGGGCCGCAGCACGCGATGCGCTTCACGCAAGGCGGCGGGCTTGTCGGTGACGTTGCGCAGGCCGAACGCGATCGACACCACGTCCACGCTGCGGTCCGGCAGCGGCAGCGTTTCCGCGTCGGCGACCAGGAAGCGCACGGCCTCGGCATGGCCGCCGGCGATGGCGCGGTCGCGGCCGACGCCCAGCATGGCGGCGTTGATGTCGGACAGCACCGCCGGCCCGCCCCTTGCCCGGCGCCAGCCGAAGGTGATGTCGCCGGTGCCGCCCGCCAGGTCCAGCAGGGTGCGGTGGGCGGCGGGTTGCAGGGCGGCCACGAAGGCACGTTTCCAGGCACGGTGGATGCCAAGCGACATGAGGTCGTTCATCAGGTCGTAGCGTGGCGCCACGCTGTCGAACACGGCGCGCACCAGCGGCTTCTTGTCCCCGCGCGGAACGGTGCGGAAGCCGAAATCGGTGGTGTTGTCGCTCATGGTCCATCCGTATAGCCTGCCCGGCATCCATGCCGGAACTCCCAGAAGTCGAAACGGTGATGCGCGGCCTGCGCGCACGCTTGGAAGGCCGGGTGATCGTGCAGGCGGCGGTGAACCGGCCGGACCTGCGTTGGGCGATGCCGCCAAACCTGGCCGTGCGGCTGACCGGGGCGCGGGTGGAGGGGTTTCGCCGCCGGGCCAAATACATCCTGATGCGGCTGGATGGCGGCGACAGCGTGCTGCTGCATTTGGGCATGTCGGGCCGCATGGTGATCGGCCCGGCGAACCCGAACAGCGTGACGGTGCACGAACACCTGGTGCTGCAAACCGATGACGGCTGGCGCGTCGGCTTCGTCGACCCACGCCGCTTCGGCTCGGTTCACCTGGTGCCGACCGGCGCGGAAGACGCCCACCGGCTGTTGGCGGAGCTGGGGCCGGAACCGTTGGACGACGCCTTCTCCGGCGGCGTGCTAGCCCGGGCGCTGGCGGGCAAGCGCACGCCGATCAAGGCGGCGCTGCTGGACCAGCGGCTGGTCGCCGGGCTGGGCAACATCTATGTGTGCGAGGCGCTGTTCCGGGCCATGATCGCACCCGACCGGCAAGCCGCCACCGTGCCGCGGGCCGGCGCCACCCGCTTGGCAGCGGCCATCAAGGCGACGTTGACGGAAGCGATCGCGGCCGGCGGCTCTTCCTTGCGGGACTACGTGCAACCGGACGGCGAACTGGGCTATTTCCAGCACGCCTGGAAGGTGTACGGGCGGGAAGGCCAGCCCTGCGAACGCTGCCCAGGACTGCCCGCGTGCCCTGGCGTGGGTCGCATGGTGCAATCGGGGCGCTCGAGCTTCTACTGTCCGCGCACCCAACGCTGAGTGTTGGGCGCGCGTGCCTTGTCTGGTATGGTCATCGCATGACGGTTGTGTTCGATAAGCTGTCGTTCATGCGGCACCTCGAAAGCGAGGGCACCTTTGCTCGCCCGCAGGCTGAAAAGCTGTCCGAGGCCTTCCACCAGGCGATCCAGGAAACCGTTGCGACGCGCGCCGATATCGAGCGCTTGGAAGCACGGATCGACAACATGGATGCGCGGGTCGATGCCAAACTGGCGGGTGTCGATGCGAAACTGGCAGGTGTCGACGCCAAACTGGCCGGGGTCGATGCCAGGATCACGAGCCTGGAAAGCAAGATCGACGCCGGCTTGGCGAACTCCAAGGTGTGGACGGTCGGTGCCGTTGCCCTGTTCAGTGCGCTGTCGGCGATCCGCTTCTTCGGGCACTGAACGCTTCCCTGCCGCCGACGACCGGGCTAGATGGGAGGCAGGGGGACAACGACCATGCCGGAAATGATCCTGGTGGAAACCCACGGCGCCGTCGGGCTGGTCCGCTTGAACCGACCGACCGCGATGAACGCGCTGTGCGACCAGCTCATGGCCGAACTCGGCGCGCAACTCCTCGACTTCGATGCGGACCCGGATGTCGGCGCCATCGTGCTCACCGGTTCGGAGAAAGCGTTCGCCGCCGGCGCCGACATCAAGGAAATGCAGACACGCAGCTACCCCGGGCTGCTGCTGGATGATTTCATCGCCAAATGGGAGACGGTGCTCCGGGTCAAGAAGCCGGTGATCGCCGCCGTCGCCGGCTTCGCATTGGGCGGGGGGTGTGAAGTCGCCATGATGTGCGACTTGATCGTTTGCGCTGACACCGCGAAGTTCGGCCAGCCGGAGATCACGCTCGGGGTGATGCCCGGTGCCGGCGGCACGCAGCGCTTCACCCGCGCGGTCGGCAAGTCCAAGGCAATGGACATGTGCCTAACCGGGCGCATGATGGATGCCGCGGAAGCCGAACGCGCCAACCTCGTCAGCCGGGTGTTCCCCGCCGCCACGTTGGTGGAGGAAGCGATCAAGCTGGCCGCCAAGATCGCCAGCCAGTCACGCACCGCAAGCCTGCTCACCAAACGCGCCGTCAACGCGGCGTTCGACACGACGCTGACCCAGGGGATCGCCACCGAACGGGCGATGTTCCTGTCCCTGTTCGGCACGCCGGACCAGAAGGAAGGCATGGCCGCCTTTATCGAGAAGCGTAAGCCGACCTTCGCGACATGACTCCGGGGGCCTTGGCTTCCTTGACTCGCTGGCGCCGCTCCCCTTAGAACACCGCCCTCCGACGAACTGATACGCCGCACCGGCTTTTTGCCGCGCGGGACCGCACACGCTGAGAACGAGACACAGACCCGATGGCGAACACTGCTTCCGCGCGCAAGCGCATCCGTCAAACCGAGCGCCGCACGGAGCGCAACCAGGCTCGCAAGTCGCGGATGCGGACGTTCGTCAAAAAGGTCGAGACGGCGATTGCGAGCGGCGACAAGGCGCAGGCAGCCGCCGCGTTCAAGGCCGCGCAGCCGGAAATGCAGCGGGCGGCCGGCAAGGGCATCATCCACCGCAACACGGTGGCGCGTCGCTTGTCCCGCTTGGCAAAGCGCATCAAGGGCCTGGCAGCGCCCGCTACCGCGTAACATCGGCTGCTCGTCATCCCTGGCGATCCCTGCCAGGGCAAAGTGTGGATTGAAAGGCTGGCTGGTTCCCGTTGGAATCGCCCAGCCTTTTATTTTTGCCTCGTGATGTAATACTTTCGTTTGTCTGTGTGGCTTGGATTCGCATTGCCTGGCCACGCACATTCACCTACACCATTACTGTGCGGTCATGTTCGACGAGGAGGGCTTCTCCAGGTCGGCATGCCAGTGCTCGCAACGCTTGAGGCAGGTGGGGATGATCACATTCGGCGGCCCGATCAACCCGCCGAATGGCAGCGACGCGGCAAATTCCATCGATGCAGACGAAGTCGGATTGGCGGCCCAATGGGCCCGCGTCTGCGACCGGCTGAAATCGGACGTGGGCGAGGTCGAGTACCGCACCTGGCTGCGCCAGATGGCGCTGGTCGGGCAAGATGGCGACGAGGTTACCATTCGCCTGCCGACGCGCTTCCTGCGGGACTGGGTCCGCAGCCATTACGCCGACAAGCTGACGGCGTTGTGGCGGGCGGAGAACCCAGCGGTGCACCGGGTGGATTTGCGCGTCGGCGCGGCCAGCGCCAGTCCGCCGCCGGTAGCGGAAGCCATCCCCGTGGAGCCCCTGGTGTCCGCCGCCGCGGCGCGAGCGGAAGACCGCGCGGATCCGCGCACGGCCGAACTGGCCAGCGTGCTGGACCCGCGCTTCTCCTTTGACGCATTCGTGGTCGGCAAGCCCAACGAGTTCGCCTATGCCTGCGCCCGCCGGGTGGCGGAGCACCCTGCCAGCCAGGGCTTCAACCCGCTGTTCCTGTATGGCGGGGTTGGCCTCGGCAAGACGCACCTGATGCATGCGGTCGGGCTGGAACTGTCCCGCCGCGATGTCGGCCGGCAAACCAGCGTCACCTACATGTCGGCCGAGAAGTTCATGTACCGCTTCATCGCCGCGATCCGCAGCCATTCGACCATGGACTTCAAGGACAGCATGCGCTCGGTGGACGTGCTGATGGTGGACGACGTGCAGTTCCTGATCGGCAAGGACAGCACGCAGGAGGAATTCTTCCACACCTTCAATGCCTTGGTCGACGCCGGCAAGCAGATCGTGATCTCGTCCGACAAGTCGCCGTCCGACCTGGACGTGGAGCAGAGGCTGCGCACCCGGCTGGCCTGCGGCATGGTGGCCGATCTGCACGCCACGACCTTCGAGCTGCGCGTGTCCATCCTGGAAGCAAAGGCCGCCCGCGCCGGGGTCGACGTGTCGCGCCGGGTGCTGGAGTTCCTGTCGCACAAAATCACCAGCAACGTCCGCGAACTGGAAGGCGCGCTGAACCGCCTGCTCGCCCATGCCAGCCTGTTCGGTCGCCCGGTCACCCTGGAATCGACGCAGGAAGTGCTGCGGGACGTGCTGAAGGCGCAGGACCGGCGCGTCACGATCGAGGAAATCCAGAAGCGCGTCGCCGAGCACTACCATCTCCGCCTCAGCGAGATGAGCAGCGCGCGCCGCGCCCGTAACGTCGCCCGGCCGCGCCAGGTGGCGATGTACCTGGCCAAGCAACTCACCAGCCGCTCCCTGCCGGAGATCGGCCGCAAGTTCGGCAACCGCGACCACACCACGGTGATGCACGCCTGCTCCCGCGTGGCGGAGATCATGGGTGTGGATGCCGGCTTTGCCGAGGACGTGGAATTGCTCCGGCGCATGCTGGAAAGCTGACGCGCCATCCGGTTGCGCCCTGCCCCGGCTCTGCTAGGTTGACAGACCGATGAGACAGCGCACCGAGTCCGGCCGCGCAGAAGGACCGAACCGATGAAGCTCAAGGCCGACCGCGCCAGCCTGATCAAGGCGCTGGCCCATATCCAGAGCGTCGCCGAGAAGCGCAACACGATCCCGATCCTGGCGAATGCGCTGATCGGCGTGCGGGACGGCAAGCTGAGCTTCACCGCGACCGACATGGAGATTGCCGTGGTGGAGGAAGTCCCCGCCTCGGCCAGCCGCGACGGCGCCACCACCGCGCCTGCGATCACCCTCTATGAGATCGTCCGCAAGCTGCCGGACGGCGCCGAGGTCGAGCTGGATTTCCCCGGTGGCGACGCGCAATTGGCGTTGCGGGCCGGGCGCTACGCCACCAGCCTGGTGACGCTGCCGACCGACGACTTCCCGTCCATGACGGCCGGGCAATTGCCGCATCGTTTCCACTTGTCCGCCCTGGCGTGGCGTGGGCTGATCGACCGCACCCGTTTCGCGATCAGCACGGAGGAAACGCGTTATTACCTGAATGGCATCTTCCTGCACGCGGCGGAAAGCGACGACGGCCGGGTGTTGCGCGCCGTCGCCACCGACGGCCACCGCCTTGCGCGGGTGGAGGAACCGCTGCCCGAAGGCGCTGGCTCCATGCCCGGCGTGATCGTGCCGCGCAAAACCGTGGCCGAGCTGCGCAAGCTGCTGGACGAAGCCAGTGGCGATGTGGAATGCGCGCTGTCCGATACCCGCATCCAGTTCACCGTCGGCAACGTGCAGCTCACCAGCAAGCTGATCGACGGCACGTTCCCGGAGTACGAACGCGTCATCCCGCGTGACAACGAGAAGATTCTGCGCGTTGGCAAGAAGGACTTTGCTGAAGCGGTGGGCCGCGTCGCCGCCATCAGCAGCGAACGCTCCCGCCCGGTGAAGATGTCGCTGGCGCGTGACCTACTGGTGCTGTCCGCCGCCAGCCCGGAACAAGGCACCGCCAGCGAGGAGCTGGAAGGCGACCGCGTAAAATACGAGGCCGGCCCGCTGGAGATCGGCTTCCAGGCCCGCTACCTCAACGACATCACGGACCAGATCGGCGGCGAGGTGGAGTTCCTGTTCAGCGACGGCGCGGCCCCCACCGTGGTGCGCGACGCCGGGGACAGCAGCGCGCTGTATGTGCTGATGCCGATGCGCGTCTAGCCGGGCCGCGCGGCGGGGCGTGCAGCTCAGTCGCCTGGCGCTCACCGAGTTTCGCAACTACCCGACGCTGGTGTGGCGGCCCACGGCGCGCTTGGTGGTGGTGACCGGGCCGAACGGCAGCGGCAAGACCAACCTGCTAGAAGCGATTTCCCTGCTGGTACCGGGGCGGGGGCTGCGCAACGCGCGGCTGGCGGACCTGCCGCGGCAGGCGGGCAATGGCCGCTGGGGCGTGGCGGCCGAGTTCGCCGACGGGTTGCGGCTGGCCACCGGCACGCCGCCGGACGGCCCGGCGGAGCGGCGGGTGTTCCGGCTAGATGACGAGGCCCCAAGATCCCAGGCCGCCATTGCACAACGTTTGGCGGCTGTCTGGCTCACCCCGCAAATGGACCGGCTGTTCGGCGAGGGGGCGTCCGGGCGCCGGCGGTTCCTGGACCGCCTGGTTTGGGCGCTGGAGCCGGGCCACGCGCGGGAGATCGCCGCCCATGACACGGCGATGGCTGGCCGCAACCGCCTGCTGGCGCAGGGCGGCGCCGACCCGGCCTGGCTGGCCGGGCTGGAGGACAGCATGGTGCGCCACGCAGTGGCCGCCGCCGCCGCCCGGCGCATGCTTGTCGCCCGGCTGAACGACGCGCTGGAAGCGGGCGCCGCCGACCCATTCCCCGCCGCCCGCATGGCGCTGCTGGACCCGGTGGCGGAACGGCTGGACACCAGCCCCGCTTTGGCCGTGGAGGACTGGTTGCGGGCCGCCCTGCACGATGCCCGCGCACGCGATGCCGCGGCGGGGGCGGCCGGGCTGGGTGCGCACCGGGCGGACATGGCCCTGTTCGACGCGGCGTCCAGCGTGTCCGCCACGCTGTCCAGCACGGGGCAGCAAAAGGCGCTGCTGCTGGGCGTGGTGCTGGGCCATGCCGCCCTGATCACCGCATCCCGCGGCGCGCCGCCGCTGCTGCTGCTGGACGAACCGACCGTCCACCTGGATGCCGACCGCCGGCGCGACCTGCTGGCGGCGTTGACCACGCTAGGCGGCACGGTGCTGCTGACGGGCACCGACGCGGACGCCTTTGCCGGTGCGCGCGGCCATGCCGAGGGCTGGCGCACCGGCGGCAACGCGCTGCTGCCCGACCCGGCCTTTCCCCCCATCAGCCCTGTCTAACAGGCCGGAATGTGCCTATATTGCAACCTGATCCTGACGAGTCCCGGAGACCAAAGACGGCATGTCCGACCCCGCCGCCCCCGCGCCCGACGCCACGCCCGGCAACGGGGAGTATGACGCCGCCTCCATCTCCGTCCTGCGCGGATTGGACGCCGTGCGCAAGCGGCCCGGCATGTATATCGGCGACACGGATGACGGCTCCGGCCTGCACCACATGGCGTTCGAGATCATCGACAACGCGGTGGACGAGGCGCAGGCCGGGTTTGCCACGGAGTGCTCGCTCACGCTGAACGCGGATGGCTCGGTCACCGTGCGGGACAACGGGCGCGGCATCCCCACCGACATCCACCACGAGGAAGGCGTATCGGCCGCCGAAGTCGTGCTGACCCGCCTGCATGCCGGCGGCAAGTTCAATCAGAACAGCTACAAGGTGTCGGGCGGCCTGCACGGCGTGGGCGCCGCGGTGGTGAACGCGCTGTCGGACTGGATGCACGTGCGTATCTGGCGCAACGGCAGCGAGCACTCCATCCGTTTCCGCAACGGCGACGCGGTGGAGCCGCTGGTTGTCGTAGGGCCGAGCACGGAGCAGTCCGGCACCGAAGTGGTGTTCAAGCCGAGCCCGGCCACTTTCACCAAGACCGAGTTCGAGTACCCCATCCTGGAAAAGCGCCTGCGCGAGCTGGCGTTCCTGAACTCCGGCCTGCGCATCCGCCTGCACGACGAACGGCACGCGCCGGTGCAGGAAGCCGATTTCTGTTTCGACGGCGGGCTGATCCAGTTCGTCCGCTTCCTCGACCGCTCCAAGACGCCGGTGCTGAGCGAACCGCTGTTCGGCGCCGTGGACGCGACCGGGGGCATGCGGGTCGAGTTCGCCCTGTCCTGGAACGACAGCTTCCACGAGACGATGCTCTGCTACACCAACAACATCCCGCAACGCGATGGTGGCAGCCACCTGGCCGGCTACCGCCAGGCGCTGACCCGCGTGGTGACCAAATACGCCGAAAGCATGGGCAAGAAGGAGCTGGCGCTGGTGGGCGAGGACATGCGCGAAGGCATGACCTGCGTGCTGTCGGTCAAGGTGCCGGACCCGAAGTTCAGCAGCCAGACCAAGGACAAGCTGGTCAGCTCCGAAGTGCAGCCGGTCGTGCAGGCCGTGGTCGCCGACGTGGTCAGCCATTGGTTCGAAACGCATCCGCGCGAAGCCAAGCTGATCGTGCAGAAGGTGATGGACGCCGCCAGCGCCCGCGAGGCTGCCCGCAAGGCCCGCGAGTTGACCCGGCGCAAGGGCGTGCTGGACGTGTCGACGCTGCCGGGCAAGCTAGCCGACTGCCAGGAACGCGATCCGGCCAAGGCGGAGGTGTTCATCGTCGAGGGTGATTCCGCCGGCGGCTCCGCCAAGCAGGGACGCGACCGCAAATCGCAAGCCATCCTGCCGCTGAAGGGCAAGATCCTGAACGTGGAGCGTGCCCGCTTCGACCGCATGCTCGGCTCGGCGGAGATCGGCACGCTGATCACCGCGCTGGGCACGGGGATCGGCCGCGGCGAGCCGGAGCAAGGCGGCTTTGACATCACCAAGCTGCGCTACCACCGCATCGTCATCATGACCGACGCCGACGTGGACGGCAGCCACATCCGCACGCTGCTGCTGACATTCTTCTTCCGCCAGATGCCGGAGTTGATCGAGCGCGGCTACCTCTACATCGCGCAACCGCCCTTGTTCAAAGCCACGCGCGGGCGCGACGAGCGCTACATCAAGGACGATGCGGCGCTGGAGGATTACCTGCTGGACAAGGCGTTGGCGGAAGCGGTGCTGAGTTATGCCGACGGCTCGGTGGTGCAGGGCGACGATTTGGCAACAGAAGCCAGGTTCTTGCGCGAAGCCTGGTTGAACCTGCGCCGGCTGTCCGATGCCGTGCCGATCAACCTGCTGGAACAGGCCGCCATTGCCGGGGCACTCACCGCGGACCACGCCGGCACGGTGGGCGAACGCTCCGTCCTGGCCGACCGCCTGGCCGCAATCTCCCTGCCGTCCGAACGGGGATGGGTGGTGGACGCGGACGAACGCGGCCTGACCATGCGCCGCACGGTGCGCGGCGTGGCGGACTGGCACCGCATCGACGCCGCCACCTTGCGCAGCGCCGAAGCCCGCTGGCTGCACGAGCGCCGCGCGGTGTGGATGCAGAAATTCGGCCAGTCCGCGACGCTGAAGCTGGACCGCGACACCGTCAGCGTTGCCGGTCCCGCCAGCGCCTTCGACCGCATCCTGCAACAAGGCCGCCGCGGCTTGTCGATCCAGCGCTTCAAGGGGTTGGGCGAGATGAACCCCGAACAGCTCTGGAAGACGACGCTGGACCCGTCGGTTCGCACCCTGCTGCAAGTGCGCGTCGGCGACGTTGAGGACGCGGCGGAAGTGTTCTCGACGTTGATGGGCGACGTGGTGGAGCCCAGGCGCGAGTTCATCGTGGGCAATGCGCTGAAGGTCGCCAACCTCGACGTCTAGGCTGCTCATGTAGGGGAGATGTCGATGTCTGGAGAGTACGACAGGGACTTGGCCATCGAGACGACAACGACGGCGCTCGACCGTGCGCATCGGGGTGTGCTCGCCATGGATGCCGCGGAGGTGCGCCGCGGTCTGCAACTTGCCTTGGCGGCGCTGTCCGATGTCCATGGGGCGGAGTCGGGCGGTGGCGATTCCGCGCCGCAGCCGATCGCGGCAATCATCCAGAAGCTGACCAATGCTTTGGCCGACCTCGACCAGGGGGCGCTCGCCGAGATGGAGACCCTTATTGAGGAGGTTCGGACCTCACTCGGTTAGAACGACCTGCAAGCGGCAACAAGCTTTCCGCTAAGAGGGTCGCAACCGGAAGCATCGACCAGCACCGCAGGTTGCGAACGCGACGCGCGGCGCCGCCTGCGGTCCCGTTGGTGCCCGGGCTCAGTGTGGTTCACCAGCATAGGTTGCGGCGATTGTGAGCGTCCCGATCAGGCTCGTCACCTTCGGCGGATCGTTCAGGAGGTCGAGGACTGTTTCGGCTGGTACCGGTGGGTCCGCGGTCACCGTCATATCCAACACGTGCTGGGAGCGGGGGAAGTCCTGCGCGAAAGCCACCAGCGCGTCCACCGTGCCGGTCGAGGCGTGGGCCAAGGGCAGGAGAGTGCGCAGCGCGGCAATCACCTGCGCCCTGATGCGCTCCGCCGCGGCGCCTGGGTCGTCCGACGGCAGATGCGTGGCCACGGACATCAAGACGAAGGCCGGAATGAAACGGCGGCTGTCCAAATGCACCTGCACGGATCGCAGCCCGGCCTCGGCAAACAGCTCCGACCGGGTGACCCCCGCGACCACCGCGGTCAGTTGCACGTGGCCGATCGACACGCCATCCATCGACAGGCGGTGCAACGTCACCTCGCGCGTGCCAGGGTCGAAGGCGGCGTCGAACGTGATGTCAAAGGGGAACTGCTGCTGGTCGAACAGCCAGTTCACCTGAGGGCTGTCGGTGTGGAACACCAACCGGATGTTGCGCGCTTCCACCTGCACCGCCACCGCTCCCTCCGGCAGCGGGTCCCAGCGTGCGGGCAGGCCGTGTTCCGTTATGGTCTCGGCCTCGTAGCCGCGGAATGCCGGACCAAAATTCGGCAGGCCCAGGAGGTCGTAGAGATCGTGGTCGATCCGGGCCTCGGTAAAACGGCAGCCGCCGTCGCCCAAAGCCTCCACGCCGGGTCGGGACGCCATCTCGGCAGGCAATAGGTCGCGGCACCGGGCTTGCGCCGCTGTCTCGGGACTGGGCGCCACGGGGCCAGTGGACAAGGGTCCGGACTGAGCCAAGACCGGTGCGGCAACGAGCAGCAAGATGGCAACGGCGGGGCGGAGCATATGCTAGCCTATACCAAGCCATGGAAAGGCGCCTATCGCGGCCGAGTGCAACAGGATCGGCAGGTGCATGAAATCATGGGTTACCTCGGGACACTTGTCGGCCTGCTGCGCGATGGGAGACAGGGAACGCGCGGTGTCTCGTCGAAGCCGCAGCGACAGCGTGACCCATGTCGCCGGGAGCGCCGCCCGGGACAAGCCAAATCTGCGTCAACGTCGAGCTCAGCATAGTGGGTCGTTCATCGAGCGGAAGCAGACAAGGCACGCTACCCAGCCCTGCCCCGCTGCCAAGGCGCAGCAGGATCGTCCCGCCAAGCGCGCCATCCTTTCGGCAGGTCGGCCAAGTCATTCAATGTGCCATCGCGACTCACCATGCTGCGCAGGGCCACCACGGTGGCGTCCTGCACCGTGGGGTCACCGGGTTCATTGTCATGGAACTGCCAGCCCCCATCATCGGCATCGTGAGAGACTTGGGCGACCCAGGCGCCATCGTGGACGATGCTTCGCGTCGTGATCACGGCCAGGTTCGGAAGGTCGCCAAACCTCCAATTTTCGCCCGTGCCTTCTTTGCGCCGCCACAGCCCCATGCTTGCGGAACAGAATGCCACTATTCGCCGGAGGCGGGGTACCAGGGACAAATGACCAGACCTTCTGCTACGGGGGGCGACACGAAACGGCCCGTGGCCGTTCGCAGGCTTTGGGATGGCCAGTGTCCGCCTGCTTGTTTAACTTCCCCGGCATGGCACGCTCTCCTGCCGCCGACCTGGCGCCCCTCATCAAGCTCCTGCAAGCGGGCGTCGCGCCCCAACGCGCCGCCACGGAAATCACCCGCATCCTGGCGGTCTGGACGGCTGAATTGGCGGATGACGGCGAACAGCTCCAGGAGCGGCTATCCGGCTTGGCCGACCAGATGACGACGGGCATCGAGGAAATGCACGAGGGCATCGCCGAGGCGAGCGACAAAGGAAAGCCCACGCTGCGCCGAATACTGGCGACGCATCAAGCGGTCTTGGACGAGGTGCGGAAGGCGCAGGCGGCGGGCTAGGCATTGCACCGGCTCGCCGGAAGCGCTTTTGCAGAACACGCTTCGCCGGTGGAAGTGACGGGCGCCGTTAGGTCCCCGCAATGGCCAGATCAACGGCGGCCTCGGCATGGAGCGCGGTCGTGTCGAAAAGCGGCACCGCACTGTCTTCTGGCTTGATCAACAGCATGATCTCCGTGCAACCCAGGATCACAGCCTCTGCCCCGCGTTCCACCAGGCGTTCGATCACCCTGTGATAAGCCCGGCGTGAGGATGGCTCCACCCGGCCTTGCACCAACTCCTCGTAGATCACCCGATGCACCAGGGCCCGGTCGTCATCCTCTGGAACCAGCACCTCCAGCCCGTGCCGCTCGGCGAGCCGTCCTTTGTAGAAGGCCTGCTCCATGGTGAAAGCCGTCCCGAGCAGGCCAACCTTCTTCAGCCCCGCATTTTTGATCCGCTCCGCGGTCGGGTCGGCGATGTGCAGCAGCGGCATCCCGATTGCCGCCTGAACCTGGTCGGCCATGCGATGCATCGTGTTCGTGCAGATCACCACGAAATCCGCGCCGCCGCGCTCCAGGCGTTTTGCGGCCGCGATTATCTCGGCGGCGGCATCGTCCCAGCGCCCGGCGTGCTGCAGCGCCTCGATCTCTCCGAAGTCGAAGGACCAAAGCAGGCAGCGCGCCGACCGCAGGCCACCGAGCCGCGCCCTGACGGTTTGATTGATGATCCGGTAGTACTCGGCCGAACTCTCCCAACTCATCCCGCCGATCAGGCCGATGACCTTCTGCGACACGCCACACTCCTCTCGGTAATTAGATCAGGCGAGCCAAGCACGGCCGAATGGCGAACTCCGCTCCCTCCAAACCTCTCCATGCCCATCGTAGCCGCTGCCGACCAACTGCTGAAGAAGAACGGCGGGGCTGGTTGCTCCGAAGCGGTCGCCAGACGGCTTGGCCGGGCGAGTCGTAATAAGGCAGCGGCATTGGCAACGCCGCACCCGGCGAACGCGTTCGGCTTTCAATGCGAGCAAAATCGCCTTTTCCGGACACCACCGCGCTGGTCGCGTTGGCGCGCGCCATTCAAGCCACCGGCTATGAGTTCGTCACGCCGACGCCCGCGACGCATGCCCGGGTTGTTGCCCGTGCCGAAAGCGCAATGGCACGGGACCTCCGCGACGTTTTCGGTTGGAGCCGACCGTTTGCTGCCGGCGTCCTCCCGAACGCCGTCATGGAGGTGGCGGAAGCGGCCGGCGTGCTGGTCCCGGCAAGCGAGGGTTGGCAGAGCCTGGTGCGGCTATCCAGTCTGGATGGGTTGCTGTTCATCCATTCCGCCTATCCCACGACCGAAGCAGACTCGGTGTTCTTCGGGCCGGACACCTACCGCTTTGCCCGAGCAATCGCTGCCTTGCCCGATCGGCCCGTGCGACGCGCGGTCGATATCGGCTGCGGCGCCGGCCCGGGCGCAATTCTGATCGCGCGCGCACACCCGGCGGCAGAAATCGTCGCAGTGGACATCAACGACGCGGCGCTGCGCCTGACGCGGGCCAACGCCGCGCTGGCCGGCGTAAAGGTGGAAGCGGTGAACAGCGACCTGCTCCGCGGCGTACCGGGGGAGTTCGACCTGATCGTGGCCAATCCGCCCTATTTGGTAGACCCGGCGGCGCGTGCCTATCGGCATGGCGGTGGGGAACTCGGCGCCGACCTGTCGCTGGCGATCCTGGACGCCGGTGTCGAGCGGCTGGCGCCGGGCGGCAGGTTGTTGCTGTATACGGGTGCAGCGATTGTGAACGGGCGAGACCCGTTGCGCAGCGCCGTTTCCGCCCGACTTGCCGGGTCCGACCTTCAATGGACCTATCAGGAAATGGACCCGGACGTATTCGGCGAGGAGTTGGCTTTCGGTGCCTATGCGCAGGCCGACCGGATCGCTGCCGTCATGCTGACGGTCATAAAGCCCTAGTAATCGAACAGGATTTCCGCAATGCCAGATGGCAGCTTCGCGTCACTGACAGAAAACGATCGCTGGCATCGCCAGCTTGCCGCCTTCAACGCTGCGCGTTTCTCTCCAGGCTTGCCCCATCCCGGCTGGAAGGACGAGATCGCCGAGCAGGCCGCTCTCCTGTTGAAGGAAGGCCACTGGCTCGAGCAGCGCCGGGCTGAAGTTGCCGCCCGCGCTGCCGAAGCGCCGCGGGATGCCGACGGCTTCGTGGCGTGGTTCGAGGGACTGGAACATACCGGGCCGGGGCAGGACGACCCGCTTTTCCCTTGGCTGGCGGAGCAGGCCACCCTGGAGGAAATGCGCTGGTTCCTGACGCAGGAAGTTGCGGGCGAGGCCGGCTTCGACGACCTAACGGCGGTCACCCAGATGCGCCTGCCAGTCCGCGCCAAGTTGGAGTTGGCGCGCAACTACTGGGATGAGATGGGTCGCGGCAACGCCAAAGGCATGCACGGCCCGATGCTGGAACACCTCGCCATGCGACTGGGCCTGCATCCGGCGGTGGAAACCACGGTGTGGGAAGCGCTAGCCCTGGCCAACACCATGGCCGGGCTGGCGGCAAGCCGACGCTACGCCTACCAGTCCGTGGGCGCACTGGGTGTGATCGAGCAGACGGCGCCGGGCCGGGCCAAACTCGTGGGTATCGGGCTGAAGCGGCTCGGGGTGAGCGGCAAGGACAGGCACTACTTCGATCTGCATTCAGTGTTGGACATCAAGCACAGTGCCGCGTGGAACGCCGAAGCCGCTTGGCCGCTGGTCGCCGAGGACCCTTCCAGAGCGCCTGCACTGGCAGAAGGTGCGCTGATGCGGCTGGAGTGCGGAGCGGCGTGCTTCCGGCGTTACCGCGCGGTGCTTGGAGTTCATTGAGGCGTTTGAATCGACTAACCATCCCCCGAGGCAAGATTGAGCCGGCCTAGTATCCTGCGAACGGGTTCGGTGCCCTGGTTGGCCGGTCGCTACCAACGGAGTAGACGTGCCGAATGTCGTCGCTGCGGCAGGCGGCCGGCTCCGTCCGCATGGTTGTGGGACCACCGCGCGAACGGCCGATCGCCTGGTTTTGCTGCTCCCTTTTGCACCCGCTGCCGAACGGTGGGCACGCACGGCAGAGCTGTCGACCATGGCAAACTCCGGCGGGTCTTGGCATGCCACAAGCGCCGCCAGCAGTCCCTGCCAGATACCCTTCTCGCTCCAGCGGTCGAAGCGGTTGAAGAGCGTGGTGCGTGGCCCGTACTCGGCTGGAACAGCCCGCCACCGAAGGCCTTCGCGATACCGATGCAGGATGGGTGAAACCATCCCCGGGGGGAGTTCATGCTGGCGTGGCATGGCATCGTTTGGCCGCTCTGCTGTTGGTGTACTTGTCCGCAGCCCCGGTCGCCGCCCAGCCCCGGTCGCCGCCCAACCGTCCCGCCTCGTGTGGGCCTGGGAGCGGCCAGAATCCCTAACTGCATTGCCGCCCGACATCGGCGTTGCGTTCGTGGCAGGCTTCATCCGGCTGAGAGGTGATGTGATCGTTTCCGCGCGGGGGCGCCGCTTCCCGCTTATGCTCGCGAAGGACCGCGCAGCTTCGGTCACCGTCATCCACATCGAAGTCGACCAGGCCCACGCCTTGGGCTGGACCAGCCAATTATCGGCCCACGTGGTGGAGGCGGCGCTTTCCTTCGCGCATGATGCGCCGCACGTGCAGCTCGACATGGAAGTGCGGGCCAGCCAGCATGCGGCCGTGCTGGACGTGCTGCGTGGCTTGCGGGCGGGGTTGCCACCAGGCACGACCCTATCCATGACGGCGCTGGCGTCCTGGTGCGAGAACGAAACCTGGCTGGATGATGCGCCGGTGGACGAGATCGTGCCGATGCTGTTCCGCATGGGGCGCCGCGGCGGGGCGCTGCGGGGGAAGCTGGCGACGGGCGGCGATTTCCGGCAGCCGCTCTGCCGCAAGGCGATCGGCATCGCCACCGACACGCCGACCGCCGTGCCGCCGGGCCGGCGCGTGTATATCTTCAACCCGCGGCCGTGGGATGCGGCCGCGATCGCAGCCCTCGGCCCAGGATAACGGCATGACATTTCGATTTCGACGCCCGGTCGCGGCCCTGCTGGCGCTGGCGCTGTTTGCCGGCCCGGCCGGTGCCTCCACCGGTGACGCGAGCACCGATTGGGGCCTGAGCGAGTTCGGCGGCTCCACCGCCGATCGGCAGATGCTGTTTGGCGGCACCCCCGGAGTGCTGATGGCAAGCTCCCCGGCCAGCCTGTTGTTCGTCGGTTGGCGCCGCCTGCACGGGCAAACCGTGGGCACGAAGGCCGGGGAAGCCCTCGCGGTGCCTTGCTGCGGCGGACCGCTGGGCCCGATGGACGGCATGTTCGCCTGGGTGGACGCCCGCAAAGCCGTGCCCGGCGCGGCGGCGATCGGCACCAGCCTGGACACGGAACGGCCCGGCCCCGACTACACCAGCATCCCCAACTGCCTGGACAACGCCTTCCGCACCGCGATCCGGACGCTGAAGGATCGCGTGCAGACCTACGGCGCCGACTCGCCGGACGTCCGCTTCTGGCTCGGCACGCAGGACGCCGTGTTCCAGGCCTGTTCCAAGCCGGTCGCCGCGCTGCCGGCGTTGCCGGACGCGGCGCCCGCCTGGTTGCAGGCGGATTACCGTTACCAAACGGCCGCCTTGGCCTTCTACAACGCCGACTTCCCGGCAGCGGCGGACGCGTTCGCCGCCATCGCCGGGGACGCCGCGTCGCCTTGGCACGACATCGCGCCCTACCTCCGGGTGCGGGCGTTACTGCGCCGCGCGCTCGTGTCCAAGGCAACGAGCGACTTCGCCGCCGCGCGACAGGCCGCGGCGGCGATCCAGGCCGGTGCGCCGATGCACGACGCAGCCGGGCAATTGGAACAAATGGCGCAACTGCACGGCGAACCCGCCGTGGCGCGGGATCGCCTGGTGGCGCGGCTGGCCGAACCGGTGCTGGCGGACACGGCGGCGCTCGACTTCAAGGACCTGCAGTCGATCCCCGCGGCGCCGGACAAGCCCGAGCTGCTGGACTGGATCGCCACGTTCAAGACCGGCGCCGCCGCCCCGCCGAATCCGCCGGACCCGCAGGGCAGCCCGCTGGACCAGGCCCGTGCCGCCGATGGCCGCCGGGTGGCCGCGTTGGCCCATGCGCGGGACCGCTACGCCGCCGGGCACGACCCGGCATGGCTGCTGGCCGCGCTGGCACTGGCGCAGCCGGACGACCCGGCAAACGTGCCCACGATCACCGACGCAACCGCGCTCGATCCCGCCGCGCCAGCGTATTTAATCGCCTTGTACCACCGCATCCGCTTGACCGCCGTCAGCGCGGACCCGGCGGCGACCCGGACGATGCTTGACACGGTGCTGGCCCGCACGGACCTGACCGGCACCACGCGCAACCTGTTCCTGGCGGAGCGGATGCTGGTAGCCGCAGACAGCGGCGACATGGCCCGCCACGCGCTTCGTGCCGTGCTCTGCGGGCAAAAGGATCCTGGCTGCAAGGCGGATGAGTGGGGCTATGACGGCCGCGGCAGCGGCTTGTTCGACGCGGATGCGGGCAAGGAAACGCGCGGCCTGGGGGACGACGCCCGCTACCTGATCGACCGGATGGCGCTGGCCAGCCGGGTGGCGCTAGGCCGCGACCCTGCCCTGCCCGCCCCCATCCAGCTCGACCTAGCGCTGACCAGCTTCGCCCGCGCCGTCCTGGTGCACGACGAGTCCACCGTGGACGCGCTCTGCGCCCCGTTGCAGGGGCTGTTGCCGGTGATGTCGGCGGAGTTCGCCGCGATCCCCGCGGCACGGCCGGGGCCGGACCGGCAGTTCGCGGAGTTCCTGGTGTTCGCGAAGATACCGGGGCTGCGGGTGGACCTGCTGGATTACACCAGGCCGATTGGCAAGATCGCCGAGTTCACCGGCGGTTGGCCGAACTGGGTGGTGCTGGGCAAGCCTGACCCAGGCATCATCCCGCCCGCCCCGGTGCTGTACGACAGTGCCGGCTACCAGACGGCGGACGTGCCGGCCGGAACGGATCTGGGCGACGGCCACGTCCGCATACCGGACGTGGTGTGCAAGGGATTGTGCGGCGCCGGCGGCTTCGTGCCCCACCCGATCGCCTTCCTGTCCGCCACGGCCGCCCGGGCCTCGCTTGAACGGCACCTGCTTCCACCGCCGGGCCAGTATGCCGACCCGGCGAAACTGTCAGCCGACCGAAGCGCCGCCTTTCCCGCCAGCCAGGACGCAACGGCCAAGCCAGCCGTCCCGCCACCGGGGTCGGTCTACGTTTGGGACTTCATCCTCGACTATGCCGCACATCACCCGCAGGACCCCCGCGTGCCGGAAGCGCTGAGTTGGGTGATCCATGTCGGGCATTACGGCCAGGGCCACGACCATTCTGGCAAGCGCGCCTTCATGCTCCTGAAGTCCCGCTACCCGGACAGCCGATGGGCGAAGGACAATCCCCTGTATTACGACTGATCATCGCAACAGACAGCCCTCGGCCCGGGCCAGGTCAGCGCACGGTTGCGGTGATACCGCCGTCTACGACGAGCTGGGTGGCGTTCACGTAGGCCGACTCGTCCGACGCCAATTACAGGGCCGCGCGGGCAACGTCCCACGCGCTCCCCATCTTGCCCGTGGGCGACCGCTTGTGGCGTGCGTCCTTCACCTGCTGCATGTCGGGATAGGCCGCGCCTAAGCTGCCCACGATGTGAGGGGTGTCGATGAACCCCGGCACGATGACGTTGCAGCGAATGCCCTTGCCGGCGTATTGCACCCCGATGCTTTGCGTCGCCCTGGATGGCGGCCGCCTTGCTCGACGCGTAGGCGATATAGGGCATGCCGAGATCGCGGATGCCGCCGATGCTCGACACGTTGATGATCGACCCGCTTCCTTGCCGCTCCGGGCTTCGACACGAAGGACCGCATCCTGTTCGTGGTGGACGGGTTCTCCGCGACCCATCACCACCGGCCCGGGCATTGCGGCCTGACCGCGGGTGAACAGCCGATCCCGGATACGGAGATGATGAAGATCATAAACGAACTCGCCCTGCAATGGACGCGCTACACCGATGCCGCTACGACCTTCGCCGACCTCGACGAATTGCTGACCCTGTTGCGGCCGCGCTTCATCGCGCCCGCCCATGGTGCCGTCATCGACCGGTCCGACCTCATGATCCCGTTGATGAAGCGTGCCATGTGCGGAGAGGAGGCCGGCGCGCTGGACCGGGCGGCGGCTTGAGCGCCGCCGCATCGCTGGATCGGGGCTCGCGTTCGATTACGCTTGCGGATGGTGCGGTGTTCGCGACCGCCGGGTTCGTCCATACCGAGCGGCCGACATCGTGGATCGATCCGCTTCTATCCGGCTTCCTCGCCACGTCTTGCCATGTCCTGCGTGCCATCGAGGTGCTGCCGACCACGCTTCGCGTGCTGCCGAAGCAGCATTTGTATGAGCGGAAAACCCGCACGCTGTTCGGTTCGGACACGTGGGGCTTTGTTCCCCAGGCGACGGACATTGCGATGGAATCGTCTGGCATCGGGATGAGCGCCTATCCGTTTCCGCCGTCGCGCGGCCCCTCCTGCACCGGTTTGAGTGGCTGGCCGGCGTGGACACGTCGCCGATGCCGGCCGAAATCCATGAATTGCTAACCCGCCCGATCGACCGGATCTGCAGCAGCTACGGTTGCGTCATCGAAGGCAGCGCGTTGGTGACGACGGTGTTGCAGAACACGATCGCCGCCTTGCAGGCGCTGTCCCAAACGGCCCGGGTCGGCAGGATGGACAAGCTCGTCCGCGACAGGATCGCGAACGCGGTGAACGTTGCGCGCTGATCAGCAGGGCAAGGCGTTGGGCAGGCAATGCAGTGCCCGCAACCCGCCCGGGATGCGGCCGATCTGCTTGCTCAACGCCCCTGCATGGGCCGACAAGCCGGCCACCAGTTCTGCCAGATTGTCCAGCGACATGCCGATGCCTGCAACACTGAGGGATGCGATCACCTCGCCGCCTTCCATCCGCACCGGCACCGCGACGGCCCTGACACCCTCGAAGAATTCGCCGCTGTCCAAGGCGTAGCCGCAATGCTGGACGTTGCGGATTTCCTCGGCAAGCCGGCTCGGCGCGACGATCGTCTTGGATGTCAGCGCCACGAAGCCCGCACTGAACACGTACTCGTCCAGCTTGCGCGGATGCAGCGCCGCCAGCATGACCTTGCCGGGTGCAGTGCAGTACGCATCGTAATGCGCGCCAACCGCGGCGTGCCGCTTCGGGTCCTCGCAGGTATCCGCGCCGGCGACGATGTAGATCTCGGTGCCGTCCAGCACGCTCAGCCGGACGCACAAGTCGCGCATGGTCAGCATCTGGCGCAACCGCAGATCCACCACCTCCTGCAAGGCGCGCCGGGCCCGGACGCCTTGGTCGTGCAGGGCCAGCAGGCGTGGCCCCAGCGTGTAGGCCCCGCCCCGATCCACGCTGACCGCCCCGGCGCCCTGCAACGTGCGGAGCAGGCGGTGGGTGGTGGCGATCGACAGGTTGGCGGTTGCGGCCGCCGCCCGCAGCGTCACGCCGCCCGGCGTGTTGCACACGACGTCGACAAGGTCGAGCGCCTTGAGGATCGACTTGTTGGTGGGGGTCGTCATGCCATTCGATTTGGATTCAGGACATTCTGGGTGGTTCGACCAGGTTCTACCTTAAATGTGGGGCAGCATCGGAAGCAACGTGACGGCGAACGACGTCAGTGCAGGAAAATCGTGGAGATTCCGGGCACGGCGGCAATGACGACCACGCCCAGGGCCAGCACCGCGAGGTAGGGCCAGATCCTGGCCATCCCGGCGGCAGGGTCGATCCGGCTGATCGCACAGGCCTGATAGTAGCCAATACCGAAGGGCGGCGTGTACAACCCAACGCCCATCGAGAGCACCGCCACGATCGCGTACTGCACCTCGTGGATGCCCAGGCTGCGAGCGATCGGGAACAGCATCGGGCCGAACACCACGATGCCGGGAATGCCTTCCAGGAGGCTGCCGGACACCAGGAAGACGCAGATGGAGATCGTCCAGAAGCTGAGCTTGCCACCGGGCATGGTGGTGATGCTTTGCGCCAGGTCCTGGGAAAAGCCGGTCTGGGTCAGTGCCCAGGACACGGCGTTGGCGGCGGCGAAGATCACCATGATGGCGCCGGCCAACGACGCCGTATCCTTCAGCACGGCATAGGCTCGACGCCAATCGGTCCAGCGGTAAACCACCAGCCCGGCCACGACGGTGTAAAGGACGCCGATCGTCGCCACCTCCGTCGCGGTGGCAACCCCCTCCACGACGGCGGTTCGGATCAGGATCGGCAGCAGCAACCCGGGAGTGGCCATGACCAGTGCCGCCGCGGCCATGCGCCAGGACGCGCGCGGCGGCAAGGTGATCTCCTGGTTGGAGCGGGCGCGGGCGAGCACGCAGGTCATCAGCGCCAGCACAAGCGCCGGCAGCAGCCCGGCGGTGAACAGGCCGGAAATCGACACCCCGGTGACGGCGCCGACGGTGATCAGCACCAGGCTGGGCGGGATCGTCTCACTCATCGAGCTGGACGCCGCCAGCAAGGACACCAGCTCCCCATCCGGGATGCCACGGCGGCGCATTTCCGGCACCAGCGCCGGCGCCACCGCGGCCATGTCGGCCGCTTTGGCCCCGGAGATGCCGGAGATGAGATACATGGCGCCCAGCAGCACGTAGGACAGCCCACCGCGCAGATGGCCGATCAGGGTGGACAGGAACGCGATCAGGGTACGCGCCATGCCGGTCGCCTCGAACAACAGGCCCAGCACGATGAACATCGGGATTGCCAACAGGATCAGCGGGGACAATCCAGCCTCGAACCGGCTGGCGACGATGGACAGCGGGACCGACGAGTTCCATTGCAGGAACGCCAGCGTCGACAAGCCGAAGGCAAAGGCAATGGGCATGCCCAGCGCCACACAAATACCCCCGAGCCCGATGAAGAACAGCACTAGGTCATACGTGCCATCGGTGGCCCAGCTCACGCCATAGCACAGGGCGACGCCGGCGGCCGTCAGCGCGGCCGCGAAGCCGACCAGAAGCCAGCCGCGTTCGTTGCCGGTCGCGATGACCCGGCACAGGCAGAACACCGCCATCAGCCCCAGCCCGGCGGGAAGCGCCGCGGCCTTCCACCCGTCGGACAGACCCAAGATCGGGTTCACCGCCCCGGCCGCATCCGCCACGAAGCCGAAGGAGAAGATGAACAGCAACACAAGGAAAACCAGGCTCAGTGTTTGCGCCACCAGTTCGCGTACGACGTTGTTCCGCGGTGACAGGCGCTTCTCCGCCAGCGTCAAGCGCAGGTGCTGTTGCCTGGCCAAGGCCACCACGGAGCCCAACATCGACAGCCACACGAACAACAGCGACGCGATGTCGTCCGACCAGGTGAACGGCCGGCCAAACACGTAGCGTGATATCACGCCGGCGAGCAGGATCAGCAGTTCGGCCAACACGATGATTGCCGCGACGTGCTCGATCGCCGAAACCAGCACTCGCCCGGCCCCGGCCGTGAAGCGGGCGGTGGCACCATGGTCGCCCCGGGTTCGGCGGACGTCCGCGGCGGTGCCGAGCGGGCCCGCCAAAACGACCCCGCTATCCAACTGCTCGTTGTGCGGCAGCAGGTTCATGTTCGATTCCCCCTCAGAACGACGCGAGCACCCCCACAAGGGTCAAGACCGTCCTGACGGCGTTAAGAGAAGCCGCGCACCAGGCAACGATCAAGACCGCAGATGGCAGTTCTCAAATTGTGAGATGAGCCAGCGCGGCGGCTTGCAGTCGGGTCACAGGCAACCCTAGCTTAAGTCCAGAAGAAATGAGCACCAGCCAGGCTTCGGTTCTCCGAAGAACATCGGCTGAATAGTTCGGTTACGGGACGGAGGAAGCATAATGGCTGTCATGACCAGGCGCGGCTTTTCCACGGCGATGACGGCGGGTGCTCTCACCCTGGCCTCGATCGGCCGGGCTTCGGCCGCCGCATTCAATTTCAAGTTGGCTACGGACATGCCGCCGGCGGACCCAATGACGGCTCGGCTGACCGAGGCGGCCAAGGCCATCGAACAGGAAAGCGGCGGCCGGCTCGCCATCCGCGTGTTTCCCAGCAGCCAACTCGGCACGATTTCCGAGGAGCTGAACCAGGTGCGCAGTGGCGCCTTGGAACTGTATTGCTGCGGCTACGGCAACCAGATCCCGGTGGCGCCGCTGGCCGGGATCAACTCGCTCGCCTTTGCCTGGTCCGGCTACGACAAGATCTGGCCAGCCATGGACGGGGAGTTGGGTGCTTTCCTGGCCGCTCAGGTCGCAAAGACCGGAACCATCCAGCACGTCAGCAAGGCGTTCAACGTCGGCTTCCGGCAGACCACCTCCGGCCACACGCCGATCCATACGCCGGATGACCTCAAGGGCTTTAAGATACGCGTGCCGCCGGCGCCGATCCTGGCAACGCTGTTCAGCGAGCTCGGGGCCTCGCCGGTCAACCTGAGCCTGGGGGAGCTGTATCCCGCCTTGCAAACCGGGTTGGTCGAAGGCTCCGACAACCCGCTGTGGACCCTGGCGGCCATGCGGATCTACGAGGTGCAGAAGCACATCACCCTGACGAACCATAGCTGGGACGCGTTCGTGGTGGTGGCCAATAGCCGCGCCTGGGCCCGGTTGCCCGAGGATTTGCAGCAACTCGCCAGCAAGCATTTCAGCCTTGCCGCGGTCGCGCAGCGCGAAGACGTGGCCAAGCTGGAAGTCGAAGCGAATGCGAAGCTGCAGGCCAACGGCATGACGATCTTCCAGCCCCCGGCGGACCTGTTCCGCACCGCGCTGAGCAAGACGGATTACTACCAGAACTGGCGTCAGAAAATCGGGCCTGAGGGATGGGCGGTGCTGCAACGCACGGCCGGTCTTCAAGGCCTGGCCTGACATCACCGAAGGAGCACGTTCCCATGTATGATGATTATTTCGTTTTCGACAATGTGGTGCACATGTTCGACAACCGTCCGTCGAACAAGCTTGGCGAGGAAGGCCGCAAGATCATCGACTCGATCTGGGGTGCGGCCAAGCTGTTCTCCAACGACACCTACATCGCCCACCCGACCTTCGGCGACGACTACATCACGACGGAGGAAGCCCACCGCGTGCTGTTCGAGGAGTCGGACACCGACATGGTGATCGCCCAGACCGTGCCGCTGATGGGCTGGTTCAAGGAAGGCTTCTCCCCCGCCCGCGCCAACCACGCCCTGGCCGCCGCCTATCCCGACCGCGTCGTGTTCTGCGGCGGCGTGGACCCGCTGTACCACGGCTCGCGCGGCGCGCTGGACGAGATGCAGCGCCAGAAGGACGAGTGGAACGCCCGCTCCTTCAAGTTCTACCAGTCCCAGTTGAACGGCAGCCTGTGGCGCGTCGACGACCGGCACATCGCCTACCCGCTGTGGGAGAAGTGCCTGGAGCTCGGCGTCACCAACGTGCAGTTCCACAAGGGCCTGCCGTTCGGCCGCCAGTTGCTTGACCACCAGCGGCCCAACGACATCGAGCAGGCGGCCATCGACTTCCCCGACCTGACCTTCATCATCCACCATTTGGGCATGCCGTTCATCGACGACACGATCAACATCGCGTCGCGCCACCCCAACGTGTGGCTGGCCTTGTCGGCCTGGATCAACATCTATCCCATCCAGCCCCGGGTCGCGCTGGACATGCTGGGCAAGTGCCTGATGCTGGTCGGCGAGGACCGGCTGCTTTACGGCTCCGAAGCCTTCGTGTGGCCGAGCCTGCAGCCCTACATCAAGGCGTTCGCGGACATGACCATGCCGGAAGAGCTGCAGGAAGGCTACGGCTACCCGCAGATCACCCGGGAGATGAAGCGCAAGATCTTCGGCGAGAACCAGGCCCGCCTGCTGGGCATCGACATCGAGAAGAAGAAGCGCGAGCTGGCACCCCGCGCCCGCGCGTCGCAGCCCGAGCTGCAGGCGGCCAAGTGAGCGGCGCGCAGGACCTCGGCGCCGGCATCACGGACGCGCTGGACGGCGTGCGGCGGCGCCTGCGCTCGCATGCCGGCGACGTGGAGGTCGTGTCGGTGTCGGAGGCGGGCGAGGTCACGCTCGCCTTCACCGGCAACTGCATCAAGTGCCCGGCCCAGGCCATGACCTACGGCGCCAGCATCCTGCCGGTCGTCGAACGCCTGCCCGGCGTCAGCGCCGTGTCGATGCGCAACCTGTCCGTGTCGGACGCGGCGGTGCGGCGCATCCGCACCATGTTCAGCGACAAGGTTGCATAAGATGGCAAGTTACGCAGTGCGCATGATCGACGCCGCCACCGCGATCAAGGCGACGGTGGCGGCGACGGAAAAGGCCAAGGAGATCGGCATCGGCATCTGTGCCGCCGTGTACGACAGCTCCTCCCAGCTCAAGGCGTTCATCCGCATGGACGGAGCGCCGATGCTGTCGGCGCCGATCGCGGAAGACAAGGCGCACACCTCGGCCAGCTTCCGCTCGCCAACGCACGCCCTGTTCGAGTGGATCTCGAAAGACCCGCCGCTGCTGCACGGGATCACCCAGTATCCGCGCTTCATCGTGTTCGGCGGCGGCTACCCGATCACCGAAGCCGGCGAGCTGATCGGCTCCATCGGCGTCAGCGGCGGACACTACAGCCAGGACATGGAATGCGCCAAAGCCGCACTCACCGCAATCAACGCAGAAATCCCAGATTAGCGTCCGCAACCGCGAGCACCCTGCCATGGCCGAAACCCATCGTCATCCGCCCAGCGGCCACTTCCCACGCGTCCTCAGCCCCAGTCTGCTGTGGACGGGCGGGTGCCTGAACATCACCTACCAGGACCGCGTCGTGCATTCGCACGTGTGCGCCTACCTGGTCGTCGGGTCCGAGAAGACCATGCTGGTCGATACCGGCAACGCACCCGACTGGCCGCACATGGAACATGACGTCGAGCGTTTCCTGGACGGGCGACCGCTCGACTACATCTTCCCGACCCACGGTGAGCTTCCGCATTGCGGATTGCTCACCCAGTGGCTGTCGAAATACCCGGACGCGCTCGCCGTCGGCGCGCTGCGCGACTTCCCGCTCTACTACCCGCAATACGCCCACCGCATGCGCAACGTCGCGGCCGGCGACGCGATTGATTTGGGTGACCGCCGCATCGTGTTCATTCCGCCGGTTTGGCGCGACCTGCGCGACACGCTGTGGGCGTTCGACACCACGGAGCGGACGCTGTTCGTGTCCGACGCATTCGCCTTCCTGCACTACCACGAGGCGCAGCGTTGCGATTTCCTGGCCAGTGAGCAGCCACCGCCGGACGTGGCGATGATCAAGTATTTCAACGAGCGGGCGATGTACTGGACGCGGCACACCGACGTCTCCGCAAGCTTCGCCGACCTCGACGAAATGCTGCGCGTGCTCGACCCGGCGTTGATCGCCACCGGGCATGGCGGCGTGGTGGACGTGCACAGCGCCATGGTGCCCCTGGTCAAGGCCGGGATGGACGTGCGTGTGCCCGCAGTGCCGCCGCCGCTCGCGGTCGCCGTGGCGGCCGAGTGAACCCGTGGTCCCCGCCTCCCTGAGCAGTTCGGTGGCCGCCATCGTGCCCGACGCGATCTACGCAGTGGGCGGCGGCGTCCCGGCGGACGTTTCGGTGAGTTGGATCCCCCAGGGGCTTGGGGGATGGATGCCGGTTCAGTGCTTCGTCTTGCGGGACGGGGGCGAGGCCGTGGTGATGGACAGCGGCCTGGGCGTGCATCGCGCCGTCGTCGAAATCGGGCTGAGCCAGCTTCTGGACGGCCATCCGCCGCCGCGCGCGCTGATCAGCCGGTGGGAGCCGGACTCCATGGTCAACCTGCCCTGGTTGATCGAGCGGTTCGGCGTCCGCGACGTGCTGTCCTATGGCGGCATCAACCCGCTGGATTTCTTCGAACGGTTCGAGGAAGCAACCGCCACCGCGCAGGTCGAGGCAGCCGCCGGTTCGGCAAAGCTGGTGCCGATCGGCTTGGGCGAGATGGTCCATGTCGGCGCGCTTCGCATCGAGGTGGTGCCGGTCAGCCTGCGGCTGCTGCTGGCCGTCTGGTTCTACGAGCACACCACCGGCTCCCTATTCACCGCGGACTCATTCGGCTTCCTGCCCAACCCGGCACGCGCCGCCCCGTTCGCCATTCGGCCAGGCGTGGAGATGCTGTCGCCCGCCGTGCTGCACCGCAGCCTCGAAACCAAGTTCGACTGGCTCATCGGCGCATACAGCGACGCGCTGATCGCCGATTTGGAAGCCTTGCACGCCCGTCTGCCCATCCAGCGCGTGTGCCCCAGCTTCGGTGGCGTCATCGAAGGCAAGGACAACGTGGCCCGACTGTTCCGCTCCACGGCGACCGCGCTGCACCGATTGGCGGCGGAGCGCCCGCCCAGCCCGCTTGCCGGCTTCGACTGGCAACACGCCCTTGCAGCCGAAGCCGTCGTGGACCTCGGGAGTCCAGACCGTATGCTGCGCTCCCTGCCTTAAGCACGCGTTGTTCAAGGGGAACGCGGCGGGCGACCCGCTCGGTCATCAGGCCGGCTTGTAGGCGCTGCCGTCTTCCACACGCTGCGGATCACCGACGTAGCGGCCGTCGCGCGGAACCGCGATCTTCCCGAAATCGCGGGCCAACATGTGCAGTGCGTCCCGCATCGCGGAGCCGTGCAGGGCGCGGCCGTGGCCGGTGACGACCACCTCCGGCTCCAGCCCGGCCAGCGTGTGCACCGACCGCTCCGCCGCCTGCCAATCATGGGTGAAGTACTTCGGCGGCCCATGGATTTCGGGCGCTTGCGTGGCACTGGCATAGGCGCTCTCCGCCCCGACGGTGACGAAGGCGTCGCCGGCGATCAGCGTGCGGTCGTCCGCCCGCCACAGCGACACGTGGCCGACCGAGTGCCCGGGCGTGTGCAGCCAACGCCAGCCCGGCAGTTCCGGGATGCTGCCGTCCATCGGCAGGTCGCGTAGCCGGCTGCCGACATCTACCGGGCTGCGCGGGTAAAGCGGCGACAACAACGCCATCGCCCCGCCGCCGACGGTGGGGTCCGCTTTCGGGTAGGAGGCCGAGCCATCAAGGTACGGACGCTCCAGCTTGTGGGCATAGACCGGCACGTTCCACTGCTCCGCCAGCGTTTCCAGCGCGCCCACGTGGTCGAAATGCCCGTGCGTCAGCACGATGGCCCGGGGCGGCGCACCCGCGCCGAACCTGTCCGCGGCGGCACCGGCGATGCGCCCTGCCATACCGGGAATGCCGGTGTCCACCAGCACCCAATCGGGTTGGCCCGGCTGGCCCACATACACCACGTTCACAAACGCCAGCCGGCGGTATGCCACGCCGGGGGCAGCCTCCAACGTGCCGTCTTCGGCCTCAGCCGCAGCGACGCTCCCAGACGCGATGGGCACCTGTTCTGTCATGTCTGGCTCCTCAAGTGACGATGAGACAAGCCGGCCACACGCCCGACGTTGCGGACTGCCAAGACAAATAACCGGCAGCGGGCAGCCGGGGCGAACCGCCCATGCCGCACGTGTGGCTCAGCCGTGGCTGGCCTTGGGAAGCTTGCTGCCGAGAAACGCCTTCGCCTCCTCGCTCAGGCCGGTCGTCGGGAGGGTCATGAATTGGTTCGGCGCCAGGAACAGCATCCAAGCGCCGTCGATCTGCCAAACCGCGACGATGCTCGACCAGGGCAGCGTGCTCGACCCGAGGTTGGACGCGACGGTCATGGTCGCCGCACCGAAGGTCAACCGCGCTGTGGGCGGGTCCATGGCGCGATAGCGCCCCACGGTGTTCACGAAGTGCGCCCGCCACACGGCCCCTACTAAGGCGGCCAGGAACACCAGGCTCGCCAAGGCCAGGCCGGTGGCAAAGGAAGGGCCGGTCCATTCGCCGAGGGCCAGGCTCGCCAGCAGCAAGCCGGCCGCCGCCAGCCACAGCCAGCCGCGCCGCAGCAGCCGGCGCCAAACGAACACGCGCACGGCCCGACGCAGCATCGCCTCGGTATATCGCAACTCGACGGTGTCGCCGTCCTGCAATCGGGCTGTCCCGTTCATTGCGCGGGCACTCTGCACGCGCCGCCCCGTCGGTCAAATACCCCCGGGTGCCAGGGTGGCGCCCAGCACTCGGACGTATCGGAACCCTGCGGCCTAACGTATTGGACGCCTTTCCAGGTGGCCGCTTGTATCCGCGCGGGCATCGGTCCGCCTCCGGGGGCATCGTCGCCCGTGCCGTAGGGGCGGCAGTCACGGACAACGCCCACGGCTTCCGTGGCAATCACGGGCTGATAAGAACGCGGTATGACGCTACGCATGGGAGAACCCGAATGAACCAGATCGCTGCGGCGCCAGCACGCAACGCCCCGGACGAGCGGCATGACTGGCGGCGCATCCTCTACCTGACGCAATTGTCGCGCGCGCTGGACCGGATGGAGGAGGAGCGGCTCGTCCCGGAAAAGAAGGTGCTGTACCAGTTCTCGGCCCGCGGCCACGACATGGCGCAGGTCATGCTCGGCCTGCACCTGACGGACGCGCAAGATGCCGCCTGCGGCTATTACCGGTCGCGCCCGCTGCTGCTGTCGCTGGGGGTGGACGTGGCGGACGCGCTGGGCTCGGCGATGGGCCGCGCCGGCGGCTACTCGGACGGGCGCGACATCGGCGTGGTGTTTAACTACCCCAACCCGCACGGCGCCTCCGCCCTGCCCATGTGTGGCGGCGTTGGGGCGCAGTACACCCCCACTGTCGGCTGGGCGCAGGCGATCGAGTATCACCGCACGCAATTGGCCGACGCGGCCTACCAGGACGCGATCGCCGTGGTGCTCGGCGGCGACGGGTCGGTCGCGTCCAACGGCTTCTGGTCGGCGCTTGTCATCGCCACCACCCAGTCGCTGCCGATGCTGTTCTACATCGAGGACAACGGCTACGGCATTTCCGTCCCGTCCAGCTTCCAAACGCCCGGCGGCGACATCGCAGCGAACCTCGCGAGTTGGAAGAACCTCGCCATCTTCGACGGTGACGGCACCGATCCGGCGGAAGCGATCCGCTTGGTGGAACAGGCCACCACCCATGTCCGCGGCCGGCACGGCGCCGCGTTGCTGCGGCTGCGCGTGCCGCGGCTGCAAGGCCACAGCTTCCAGGACACCCAGGCCTACAAGACCGAGACCTTCGTCGCCAGCGAATGGGAGCGCGACCCGCTGCCCAAGCTGCGCAGCTTCCTGGTGCCGGCGCTGCTGGACGAGGCGGAATGGGACGAGATCGCCCGCCAGGCCGCCGATGCCGCGGAAGCGGCGCGCGAATCCGCCGAAGCGCGGCCGGTCGCCCGGCCCGAAGGCGTCACGCGCAACGTGTTCTATGAAGGGCGGCTGCAAACCCAGGGCGGCCAGGCCACCCACGGCTATCGCGCCCCGGACAGCACCGACCAGCCCAGCCCGGCCGGCCAGCGCATCAACATGGTGACCGCCATTCGCCGCACGCTGGAGCACGAGCTGGACGTCAACCCGCGCGTGGTGCTGTTCGGCGAGGATATCGGCCCCAAGGGCGGCGTGCACGCCGTGACCCTGGGATTGCAGGAACGCTTCGGCGAAGCGCGCGTGTTCGACACCAGCCTGTCGGAGGAAGGGATCGTCGGCCGCGCGGTCGGCATGGCGCTGGCCGGGCTGATGCCGGTGCCGGAAATCCAGTTCCGCAAATATGCCGAGCCCGCGACGGAGCAGATCAACGATTGCGGTTCCATGCGCTGGCGCACCAACAACCGGTTCGCCGCCCCCATGGTGCTGCGCGTGCCTGGCGGCTTCTTTAAATGCGGCGACCCATGGCACAGCCAAACCAACGAGGTCGCCTTCGTGCACAGCCCCGGCTGGAAGGTCGCCGTGCCCTCCAACGCCCAGGACGCGGTCGGCCTGCTGCGCACGGCGTTGCGGGGCAATGACCCGGTGCTGTTTTTCGAGCACCGGGCGATGCTGGACTTCGCCTGGGCACGGCGCCCCTATCCCGGCGACGATTTCGCCCTGCCGTTCGGCCAGGCCAGCCTGCTCCGCACCGGGGGCGACGCCACGCCCTCCCTGATCACGATCGTCACCTGGGGCGCGATGGTGCCGCGATGCGAGGAAGCCGCGTCGGCCACGTCCGCCGACATCCTGGACCTGCGCACCCTGATGCCGTGGGACAAGGCGGCGGTGCTGGCCTCCGTCCGGCGCACCCGGCGCTGCCTGATCGTGCACGAGGATTTGCGCACCGCCGGGTTCGGCGCGGAGATCGCCGCCGTGGTGGCGGACGAGGCGTTCATGGACCTGGACGCCCCGGTGTCGCGCCTCACCATGCCGGACATCCCCAGCCCGCATAACCCGGTGCTGATGGAATGGGCGCTGCCTTCCGTGGAGCGCATCCGCGATAAGATCGACGAGCTGGTGGGGTTCTGACGCGATGACCGACATCCTCGTCCCGTTCGAACAGGAAGGCACCAAGGCCGTCGTCCGGTCGTGGCTGAAGCAGGTCGGCGACACCGTGGCCGAGCACGACCCGCTGGTGGAGCTGGAAACCGATAAGGTCACGCAGGAGGTGCCGGCCCCGGCGGCCGGCGTGCTGACCGAAATTCTGCTCGACACGGATGCGGAAGCGTTGCCCGGCATGGTGCTGGGCCGCCTGGCGCCCGCCGCGGGCGCGCCTCCCCTGGCGGAGCCGGACACGACGCAGCCGGCCGAGGACACCGATGGCCCGGGCGAGTCGGCAAGCGGCCTGGCCTTGTCCGGCGACGTCGTGTGGGCCACCGCGCCACAAACCGCCTTGTCCCCTTCGGTGCGCCGGGCCGTCAGGCAGCACGGCATCGACCCGTCCACCATCGCCGGCACCGGCCGGGGCGGGCGGCTGACCCGGGCCGACGTGGACCGCGCGGTGGCCGAGGGCGCCACCGCCAAGCCGGTTCCACCCGCGGACCAGCCGGCCCTGCCACCCGCCGCCGAGCCACTACCGCCCGCGGCACCAGGCGGCACGCGCACGGTGCCGCACGACCGCATGCGCCTGCTGATCGCGCAGAACATGCTGCAATCGGTCACCGTCGCACCGCACGTCACGGCCGTGTTCGAGTGCGACTTCAGCGCCATCGCCGCGCACCGGCGCGCCAACAAGGCGGCGTTCGAGCAGAACGGCGCCAACCTCACCTACACCGCCTACATGATCGCCGCCGCCGTGCAGGCGATGCGCGTGGCGCCCGTCATCAACAGCCGCTGGTTCGAAGACCGGCTGGAGCTCTATGACGACGTGAGCGTCGGCGTCGGCACCGCGCTGGGCGACAAGGGGCTGGTGGTGCCGGTGGTCGCCGGCGCGCAGAACCTGTCCCTGCTGGGCGTCGCGGCCCGGCTGACGGACCTCACGGCGCGGGCGCGGACCGGCAAGCTGGTCCCCGCCGACATGCGCGGCGGCACGTTCACCATCTCCAATCACGGCGTGTCCGGCTCGCTGCTGGCGACGCCCATCATCATCAACCAGCCGCAATCCGCCATCCTGGGCGTGGGCAAGCTGGAAAAGCGCGTGGTGGTGCGGGAGGTGGACGGCGTCGACACGATCCAGATCCGGCCGATGTGCTACGTCTCGCTGACCATCGACCACCGGGTGGTGGACGGCCACGGCACCAATGCCTGGCTGTCCCGCTTCGTGGAAGTCGTGGAAGGGTGGCCTGCCCGAGAATAGGGCGCCGGGCCAGTCGGCCACGCCGCCGCCCGTGCAGCTCAGCCGTCTGGTCCGTCCAGTTAAGCTATTTGGGCTGCCATGATTTGTGTTCCCCACCCGGATGGTGGCAGGGTGGCCCCAACGCAAGAACGGAGGGGGAAGCCATGCACCAGGACGTTTATGACTTCGTGATCGTGGGCGGGGGTACGGCGGGGTGCGTGTTGGCGGGCCGCTTGTCCGCCGACCCCGACAACCGCGTGCTCTTGCTTGAAGCGGGCGACGACATGCCGCCGGGGCGCGAGCCGCGCTCGATCCGGGACCCGTTCCCGTCCTCCTATGGCGATCCGCGGTTTGCTTGGAAGCACCTGCTGGCGGAGGTCGGCACCGATCGGGGCGACGGCGCGCCGGTGCTGACGCGGCAGTTCACCCAGGGCCGCCTCATGGGCGGCAGTTCCAGCATCATGGGCATGATGGCGCAGCGCGGGCTGCCATCCGACTTCGACGAATGGCAACGGCTGGGTGCGGACGGATGGAGCTGGGCCGACGTCCTGCCGTTCTTCAACCGACTGGAAAACGACTGGGATTTCGACGGGCCGCTGCATGGCAAGTCCGGACCGATCCCGATCCGGCGCTACAAGCGGGAGGTGTGGCCGCCTTTCGTGCGCGCGGTCGCGGCGGCGATGGAGGAGGAGGGATTCCAGTTCAACCCCGACTTCAACGGGTTCTTCGGCGATTGCGTGACCACCGTGCCGATGAACAACACGCCGACGCAACGCGTGTCCGCCGCAATGGGCTATTTGGACGAGGCGGCGCGGCGCCGGCCCAACCTGACGATCCGCGCCAACGCCAGCGCCGAACGGCTGGTGCTCGACGGCAAGCGCGCCACCGGCGTCGTGGTCCAGACACCCGGCGGCACGGAAACGGTGTTCGGCCGGGAAATCCTGGTGTGCGCCGGCGCCATCCACTCGCCGGCGCTGCTGATGCGCTCCGGCATCGGGCCGGCCGACGCTCTGCGTCGGGTCGGCGTCGAACCGGTGGTGGACCGCGGTGGCGTCGGGCAGAACCTGTTCAACCACGCCATCGCCCACATCGCGATCCACCTGCCCCGCTCGTCCAAGCAGGACCGCACGCTCACCTCCTGGGCGTTCGCCATGCTGCGCTACTCGTCCGGCCATCCGGGATGCCCGGCCGGGGACATGCAGGTGTTCCCCACCAACCGCACGTCCTGGCACCCGCTCGGCCGGCGCATCGGCGCGCTGGGAGTCTGCTTGTACAAGCCGTTTTCCACCGGCACCGTCGCGCTCAAGAGCACCGACCCGGCGGTGGAGCCGGAGGTGAAGTTCCGCCTGCTGTCGGACCCCCGCGACTTCGACCGCATGGTGGACGGGCTGGGCATGGCGGCTGGCCTGCTGCGCAGCCGTCACGTGCGGGCGGTCGCCAACGAGGCGTTCCTGCCCAGCGGCGGGCAGGCCAACAAGCTGAACCGGCCGAGCCGGTTCAACTGGCTGAAGAGCGCGGTCATCAGCACGCTGTTTGACTTGCCGTTCGGGCTGCGCCGCACCCTGCTGGCCCGCAGCGTGATCGACCTGGAGCGGCTGGCGACGGACCGCGCCGCCTGCGAGGAGGTGATCCACCGCGTCGGCGCCGGCGTGCACCACGTGTCCGGAACCTGCCGCATCGGCCGCTCCGACGACCCGGCCGCCGTAGTCGATCCGTCCTGCCGGGTGCATGGCGTGGCCGGGCTGCGGGTGGTCGACGCGTCCGTCATGCCAACCGTGGTGAGCGCCAACACGCATTTGGCCGTGCTGATGATCGGGGAGAAGGTCGCCCAAACCATCCTGGACGAACGGGCGACGAGCGGCCAACGGCCGCAGATGGGGGTAGCCGCATGAAGATCGCCCGGTTCTCCCACGCGGGCCACCCGCCCCGGCTCGGGGTCGTGGAAGGCGACAGCGTGGTGGACGTGCTCGACGCCTGCCCCGGCCTGCCGGCGGACCTGCGGGCCTGGTTGCCAGGGGGCACACGCTCCTGGGCGTTCCTCGCCTCGCTGCTGCCGGACGCGCCCCGCATCCCGCTTGCGGAGGTCGTGCTCCACCCGCCGGTGACCCCGGGCAAGCTGATGGGGCTCGGCGCGAACTACCAGGCGCACCTGGACGAGGTGGCGCATCTCGGGCTGCGGCCCATGCCGCACCAGATCTGGTTCAACAAGCAGGTCAGCTCGCTCAACGATCCGTTCGCCGACATCCTGATCCCGGCCGCCTCGGACCAGGTCGACTACGAAGGGGAGTTGGCGGTGGTGATCGGCCGCCGCGCGCGCAGGGTGTCCGCCGCCGACGCCTTGTCTGTGGTGGCCGGCTACACCGTTTGCAACGACGTCAGCGTCCGCGACGTGCAGATGCGCACGCCGACCCACACGCTGGGCAAGTCGTTCGACACGCATGGCCCGCTCGGCCCCTGGATGGTCACCGCCGACGAGATCCCCAACCCGCAGGACCTCATGATCCGCACCTGGGTCAATGACGAGCTGCGGCAGGAAGCCAGCACCGCCACCATGATCCACTCGGTTGCCGCGCAGATCGCCGAGCTGAGCGCGACCTTGACGCTGGAGCCGGGCGACGTGCTCGCCACCGGAACCCCGGCGGGCTGCGCCATCGGCATGCAGCCACCCCGCTACCTGGTCGATGGCGACGTGGTGCGGATCGAGGTCGAACGGATCGGCACCATCCGCGGGCGCATGGTCCGCAGCTCCGGCTGAGGCCGCCATGCGGATCGCCCACTTCTCCGTCGATGGCCGAACCGCCTGGGGCGTGGAACACGGCACGGAACTGATCGAGGTGCCGACACCCAACGGCCTCGCCGGATTGCTGGAAATGCCGGCGGACCGGCTGGCGGCGGCAGCCGGCCTGCGTCACGCCCGGGACCAGGTCGCGCTGCTGTGTCCCGCGGCCGGCGCCGGCAAGATCCTTGGCATCGGCATGAACTACCATGACGCCGTCGCGGAAGCGCAGGCCGCCGGCGTCGTGCTGCCGGCGGACACCATCTGGTTCGGCCGCCCGGCCGGCGCGCTGTGCGGCCCGTCGGACCCGGTGTGGTTCCCACGGGGATGCGACGACCTGGATTACGAAGGCGAGCTGGTGATCGTTATCGGCAAACGGTGCCACGGCCTGACCGCCGAACAGGCCCGAAACGCCATCGGCGGCTACGCCGTCGGCAACGACGTGACGATGCGCCGGCGGGCGTTCCGATCCCCGGTGCTCGGCAAATACTACGACAACCAGGCGCCGGTCGGCCCGGTGGTCGTCACCGCCGACGAGATCGCCGACCCGCAGGCGCTCGGCGTCCGTACCTGGCTGAACGGCGAGCTGCGTCAATCCGGCAACACCGCCGGCATGCTGATGGATTGCGCCGCGATCGTCGCCGCGTTGAGCCAGGTCATGATCCTGGACCCGGGCGACATCATCTTCACCGGCACCCCGGCCGGCATCGGCGGATTGGCCGCCCCACCCCGCTTCCTGCGGCCCGGCGACGTGGTGCGCGTGGAGGTGGACGGCATCGGCAGCATCGAGAACCAGGTGGTCGCCACGCCCTCCGTCGGCTGAGCCGCCGCGTCATGCCGCGGGCGTGACGCCTCCCGGCAGGACTGCCTGGCGGAACACCTCCACCAGCGGGGAAGCGTCCCCCCGCCGGGACAGCCAATGCAGCCCGATGCGGCACGCCTCGTCGGCCAACGGCCGGTAGATGACGCCCGAGCGCTTGATGCGGGCCATGACCCCCGGGATGACCGCCACGCCAGCGCCGCTGGACACGAGGCCGATCACCGCCGCCAGGTCCGGCACCTCGATCGCGATGTCCGGCACGAAACCGGCCGCCCGGCAGAACCGCATCACGGTGCGGAAGATCGCGGAGCCGTTGTCCTGCGTCACCATGATGAACGGCTCGGCCGCCAGGGACGCCAAGGGCAGCGCCCCGGCCTGGCGCCCCGCCGCATGCCCGCGTGGCAAGGCCGCCACCATGGCTTCCGTCCGGACCAGTTCGCAATCGAGGGACGCACCCGGGCGCGGGTCCGGCGCCCAAGCGAACCCGACATCGAGCTGTCCGGCTTCCAGCGCCGCGAACTGCGCCGCGGAAGACATGGGGCGCAGCGCCCACGTCACGCGCGGCCGCTCCGTGCGCACCCGCTGCACGGCTTCCAGCACCACGTCCATGTGCACGGCGGATTCGGTGTAGCCGATCCGCAGCTCCCCCGTGGTGCCGCCGGCGGCGTTCGCCAGCGCCGCCTTGATGCCGGCCAGCTCGTTCAACAGCCGCCGGGCATGCCCGACCAGCTCCCGCCCGGCCGCCGTCAGCAGCACGCGCTGCTTGTTGCGTTCGAACAGCCGCACTTCCAGCAGCGCTTCCAACTGCTGGATCTGCGTGGTCAACGGCGGCTGGCTAATGTGCAGGCGGGCCGCGGCGCCGCGAAAGCTCAGCTCCTCCGCCACGGCCACGAAGTAGCGGAGGTGGCGCAACTCCAGCCGCCGCAGGAGCATGTCCCCTTCCGTGCTGCTGGCGGCTCCGGCGGTCATGGCGCTTCCTAGTCCACGGAGAAAAACGGTCGCTCCCCAGGATAAGGCATCTCGACCCTCAAGATCGACCAGCACCGCGCATCTGAACGCCCGCGCCTACGCCGCGGGAACACCCCCGGGCACCAGCGGGCGGTCCAAGCCGTCCGCCATCCGGTGCGCGTCCCGCCTTATGGTGCGGATCGCCAACCCGTACAGCACCGCCGCGGGCAGGGTGCAGCTGATCGGCAGCAGGATGGCGTAGCGGATCGCCAGCACGCCGTAGCGGGGGGTGAGGTAGTCCGACATCATGCCGATCATCAGCGCGCCCAGCCCCAACCCGCCGATCGTGCCGAGCAGGTTGTGGATGGAGGTCGCGAAGGACAGCATCTGCGGCCGTGCCACGGCCTGGTAGACCGCGTAGATCGGCCCCAGCAGCGACATCAGCAGGAAGGAGCCGATTCCCAGGCAAACCAACGCGACCGTGCGGGAGTCCGTCATCGGCATCGCGATCAGGAACGGCGCCGAGGTCAGGCAGGCCATCGCCGGCTCCCCGGCTTTCCAGCGGTCGTCGCCCCGGCCAAGCCGCGTGACCAGCATCCCGCCAGCCACCGTGCCGGCGGCGCCGCACAAACCCAGCATGGTGCCGACGAACACGCCCACCTGCGACGGCGGCATGCCGTAGACGCGGGCGAACAGCGACGGCGTCCACACGAACAGCCCGTTCAAGGCGAAGCCGCTGAAGAAGCTGCCGGTGATGCCGAGCACGTAGGACGGCTGGGAGAACAAAAACCGCAGCGTCTGCCAAACCGGCTCCGCGGTGCGCGGCCCGGTGGCACCGCCCACGCGCGGCAGCGGCCCGGCCGTGGCCAGCAGCCCCGCCACGATCAAGCCCGGCACCCCGGCAAGGAACAGCGCCCCCCGCCAGCCGAACCAGTTGTTCGCCAGGCCGCCGACCATGATGCCGAAGAACACGCCCAGCGGCACGCCCAGGTTCAGGATGCTCAGCGCCCGTGGCCGCTCGTCCTTAGTAAACAGGTCCGACATCATGGCGATGGAAGGGGCCGTGCCCGCCGCCTCGCCGATGCCGACGCCGGTCCGCGCCAAGGCGAGTTGCACGCCGGATTGCGCCACCCCGCCAAGCGCGGTCGCGACGCTCCACAACGCGATCCCGAACGCGACCACGCCGCGGCGGCCGCGCAAATCGGCCAACCGGCCGAGCGGCACCCCGAGAATGGCATAAAGCAGCACGAAGCCCAGCCCGGCGATGAAGCCTAGGGCCGTGTCGGAAAGCTGCATCTCCTTCTTGATCGATTCCAGCAGCACGTTGACGATGGAACGATCAAAGAAGTTCAGCACGAACGCGATCGTCAGCAGGACCAGGAAATAGTTCCGGCTGCGCTTGGCGGTTGCCAGGCCCTCGTGCTCGAGCATGGACGCGTCTCCCTTCGACACAGGATTGCGGCGCAACGGCCGGTTCGTGCTGATTTCCTCCAGCGTCGCCTTCACCAAACCGGATGTCAAGCCAGTTGTGGCGTCTGGTCTGTCCAGTGTTGTTACTGGCGCGGGAACGCTCAGGCCTGTTCGCGGTAGGTCCGGGCAACGAAGGTCAGGTGCTCGGACATGGCGGCGTCGGCCTGTTCCGGGCTACGGGCCTGCACGGCGGTGAAGATCGCCTCGTGGTGACCATACGCACGCCGGACCGCGCCGCGTGCCCGCATGCCGATCCGGCGCTGGTCCGCCAGCCAATCCGAAAAGGCGTTGCCCAGCGCGACGAAGATGTTGTTCTGCGGAATCTCGGCAAGGACCGCATGAAACGACAGATCGGTCGCCACGAACTGCTCCAGATCGCCGATCGCCCGCCGGTTGGCGAGCAGCGAATCGCCCAGCCGCTCGATCTCCTTGGGCGAGGCGTGGCGGGCGGCGTATCGGACCAGCCCGCATTCGAACAGGATGCGCGCTTCCTGGACGTTGGACATGCCGCCCGGTGTGGCAACCAGCGCGTGGGCCATGACCGCCAGCGGCGCCAGCATCGTCTGCGTGTCGAGCTTGCGAACCCGCGCCCGCGCGCGCTCCCGCATCTCGATAAGGCCGGACGAGCGCAGCGACGACAGCGCCTCCCGCACGGACATGCGGCTGGCGCTGTAACGCTCCACGAGATCCCGTTCCGACGGCAGCAACGCGCCCTCGGGAAGCTGCCCCGACCTGATCTCGTCCGAAAGGCTGTCGGCGATACGCTGGGACACCCGGGGCTGCCGGACCATGCTGACCGACCTTGGAAATGAAGGCGCGGTTTATGCCCCAGCCAAACTGGTCCGTCCAGTCACGCGACGTTGCAGCGGCGGGGAACGCCGCGCTCGCCGGGCTGCAGGCGGAGCAGCGCCCCGGCCAGCGGTTCCTGCCGGCGCTGCTCGGGCGTCAGCTTGTCGGTCGCGGTGGTGACGTAAAGCTCCGCCAAATCCGGCCCGGCGAAGCAGCACATGGTGGGCTGGCTGACCGGCAAGGCCACCGTGCGGTCCAGCGAGCCGTCCGCGTGGAACCGGCGCAGGCTGCCGCCGCCGTGCAGGGCGCACCAATAGCCGCCCGCGGTGTCGACCGCGGCGCCGTCCGGCAGGCCGTCCGCTTCGGGGATCGTTGCGAATACGGCCTTGTCGCCGATGCGTCCGCCGGCATAGGCGAAGCGGTGGATGGTGCCGCGGTTGCTGTGGGACAGGAACATGCGGGCGCCGTCGGCACTCCAGGCCATGCCGTTGTGCAACTCGGCCAGGTCCGGCTCCGCCCGCAAGCCGCCGGCGCGCGTGTAGCTGTGCAGCGCGCCCTTCAACGGTGGGCTGGCCGGGTCGGCGGGATCGAACATCACGCCCACCCAGAACCGGCCATCCGGATCGCAGCCGCCCTCGTTGAAGCGGTGCATCGCCGGGTCGAACGGCGGCGGGGCGACCAGCGCCGTGTCGCCTGTGGCAAAGTCCAACCGGTGCAGGCCGCTGCGCAAGGCGACCAACGCCCCGTCGCCGCCCGGCAGCAGGGCAAAGCCGCCGATGTCGGACCCCACCGTCCAGCGATCGAGCTTGCCGGAGCCGGGATGGAGCCGGAACAGCGCCGGGGCCTTCACGTCGATGAAGTAGAGCGTCCCCTCCCCGGCCGACCAGGTCGGCGACTCCCCTATGATGGTGTTCGCCTGAAGCACGACCTCGATATCCGCCATGGCTGCCAGTCTTCCGATCCGGGACGCGGCCAAACGCATGGCCGTTTGTTCACCGAACAACGCAGTTCGGGCTGAAACGGCTTTCCAGGCCGCACGTAATACCGTGGTGGGTAGCGCACGGGAGCCTGGGCATGAGCATGACCGTCAGTGAGTTCGTTTGGCACCGGTTGGCCGAGTGGGGCATCAAGCGGGTGTTCGGCTACCCCGGGGACGGCGTGGGCGGATTGGACGTGGCGCTGGAAAAGGCCCAGGCCGCCGACGGCATCGAATACGTGCAGGTGCGGCACGAGGAAATGGCGGCCTTCATGGCCTCGGCCCACGCCAAGTTCACCGGCGAGGTCGGCGTTTGCTATGCCACCTCCGGCCCCGGTGCCACCCACCTGTTGACCGGGCTGTACGACGCAAAGATGGACCACGTGCCGGTCGTCGCCATCGTGGGCCAGCAGGCGCGCACCGCCATCGGCGCGAACTACCAGCAAGAGGTCGACCTGCAATCCGCGTTCAAGGACGTGGCCAGCGAGTTCGTCGTCACCGCCATGGTGCCGCAGCAGATCCGCCACCTAGTCGACCGCGCAGTGCGGATCGCATCCAGCACCCGCAGCGTCACCTGCATCATCATCCCGAACGACTTGCAACTGCTGGATTACGCCGATCCGCCGCTGGCCCATGGCACCACCCACACCGGCGTCGGCTACGCCATGACCGCAAAGACGCCGGACGGGGACGCGCTGGCCCAAGCGGCGGCGGTGCTGAACGCGGGCAAGAAGGTGGCCATGCTGGTCGGCGCCGGCGCCTTGAACGCGACCGAGGAGGTGACGGCCGTGGCCGAGCGCCTGCAGGCCGGCGTGGCCAAGGCGCTGCTGGGCAAGGCGGTGCTGCCGGACGACCTGCCTTGGGTGACGGGCGGCATCGGGCTGCTTGGCACCGCGCCGTCCTGGAACCTGATGCAGGACTGCGACACGCTGCTGATGGTCGGCTCGTCCTTTCCGTACAGCGAGTTCCTGCCCAAACCCGGCAACGCCCGCGGCGTGCAGATCGACAGCGACCCCACCCGGCTTTCCCTGCGCTACCCGATGGAGGTGAACGTTGCCGGCGACAGCGCGGCCAGTTTACGCGCCCTGCTGCCCCTGCTGGAGCAGAAGGAAGCGGGCGCATGGCGCAAGGACATCGCCACGGATGTCGGCAAGTGGTGGGAGACGTTGGAAACGCGGGCCATGATCCCGGCCGAGCCGATCAACCCGCAGCGTGTGTTCTGGGAATGCTCCAAGCGGCTGCCCGAGAACACCATCATGACGGGCGACAGTGGCTCGGTGGCGAACTGGTATGGCCGCGACATCAAGATGCGACGCGGCATGATGGGTTCGCTATCGGGCAGCCTCGCCTCCCTGGGGGCCGCAACGCCCTATGCCGTAGCGGCCAAGTTCGCGTTTCCGGATCGCGTGGTGCTGGGCTTCATCGGCGACGGCGCGATGCAGATGAACGGACTGAACGTGATGATCACCGTGTCCAAATACTGGCGGCGGTGGTCGAACCCCAAATTCATCATCATGGTGCTCAACAACCAGGACCTGAACCAGGTGACCTGGGAGGAGCGGGTTCAACTCGGCACCGGCAAGACGGAGTCGACGCAGGCCATTCCGGATTTCGCCTATCACAGCTACGCCGAGTTGCTGGGCTTGAAGGGCATCGTGGTGCGCGACCCGGAGCAATTGGGCGCAGCGTGGGACGAGGCGTTCAATGCCGACCGCCCGGTGATCATGAACGTCTATGCGGATCCCAACGTGCCGCCGCTGCCGCCGCATATCACCTTCAAGGACGCGAAGAACTTCGTGACCATGATCGGCAGCGAACCTGAACTGGGCAGCGTACTCAAGAACAGCGTGAAGCAGGTGCTGGCCGGCGTGCTGCCTGGCCACCACTGAACCGTGCCGGGCATCTCCACGGTCCACGCGCGGGCCTTCACGATTCCGACGGACGCGCCGGAGGCGGATGGCACGGCGACGTGGGACAAGACCACACTCGTTGTGGTGACTATACAGGCCGGCAAATGGCAAGGCTCCGGTTATACCTACGCTGATCCAGCCGCTGCCGCGGTGATCAGTGGCAAGCTCGCCGAAGTAGTGGCCGGCCGGGACGCCATAGACCCACCCGGCGCATGGCGATCCATGGTTCACGCCGTGCGAAATCTTGGCCGCGATGGGCTGTGCGCCATGGCGATATCGGCCGTCGACACCGCACTGTGGGACTTGAAGGCGCGCGTCCTGGGCGTGCCGCTGGCGCTGTTGTTGGGCCGCTACCGTGAGTCGGTGCCGATCTACGGCAGCGGGGGCTTCACCAGCTACGACGACACGACGCTGGCCCGGCAGCTCTCGAGTTGGGTGGAGCGGGATGGCTGCCGCTGGGTCAAGATGAAGATCGGCAGCGAGCCGGACCGCGATCCCGCCCGGGTGCAAGCAGCCAAGGCCGCCATCGGCGACGCTGCCCTCTTCGTCGATGCCAACGGTGCGCTGTCCGTGAAGCAGGCGCAGCACCTCGCCACGGTGTTTGCGGCCGAAGCCGATGTGCGCTGGTTTGAGGAGCCGGTGTCCTCCGACGATCTGGACGGGCTGCACCGTATGCGCGAGGGCGTGCCCGCCCCGATGGAGGTCGCCGCCGGAGAGTACGGCTACGCGCCGGGATATTTCACCCGCATGCTGGCCGCCGGTGCGGTGGACGTGTTGCAAGCGGACGCTACGCGCTGCGGCGGCGTAACCGGCTTCCTGCACGTGGCGTCGATCTGCGAAGGCTTCCACTCCGACCTGTCGGCCCATTGCGCGCCGTCCCTGCATCGGCATCTCGGTTGTGCCGCTTCCCGGTTCCGGCACGTGGAATGGTTCCACGATCACGTCCGGATCGAGCAGATGCTGTTCGACGGCGCCCCAATTGCCGCGGGCGGACAGATCGCACCGGATTGGCAGCGGCCGGGATTGGGGCTGGAACTGAAAGAAGCCGACGCCGCACGCTTCGAAGTGAGGGCCGCATGAACACGCGCAACACCACCGCCGTGGCGGTGTCCGGCCTGGCCCTGCTGGGGCTGTCGGCCATGACCCTCAGCCGCCCGCGCGCGCAGAAATCCGCCTTGGTTCCGGTCATGCCGGCGCTGGACCCCAAGGCCAGCGTGCGCGCGGCACAGCGGCTCAACCGGGCGGCGGGCGTGCTGGCCGCCTCGGTGCTGGCGGATAGCGCGGTGGAGCATTACCGCGGCGCTTTTGCCAACCGGGCCATGTTCACCCCGCTGGTGACGGCCAGCCTGTCGCTCGCCGTCAGCGCGCACGGCAATGCGGACCATCGGCCAGTGCCGCACCGGGTTCGCGACACCATCTACTGCCTGGCGGCGCTGACGGGCGTGGTCGGCACGGCGTTCCACGCCTACAATGTGGGGAAGAAGCCCGGCGGCTTCTCCTGGCAAAACCTGTTCTATTCCGCCCCGCTGGGCGCCCCGGCAGCGCTCAGCCTGTCCGGCGCGATGGGCTTTCTGGCCGAGCGTGTGCGCGACACCAGGCCGGGCCAGGCGCCCACCATCCTAGGCCTGCCAGCCGGCCGCGTAGTGGCGGCCGCAACGGGCGCCGGCCTGTTGGGCACGGTTGGGGAAGCGGGGCTGCTGCACTTCCGCGGCGCGTTCAACAACCCGGCCATGTATGCCCCCGTAACCATCCCACCCGTCACCGCTGTCCTGTTGGGTGGGGCGGCACTGGGCCGCACCGGGCAGCGCCGCCCGGCGCTCCGCTGGTGGCTGCGACTGACCGCCGTCATGGGTTACGTCGGTGCCGGCTTCCACGTGCGCGGGGTGGCGCGGCAGATGGGCGGCTGGCGCAACTGGAGCCAGAACGTGCTGAACGGGCCGCCAATCCCCGCCCCGCCCAGCTTCACCGGCCTGGCCCTGGCTGGCCTCGCGGCCCTGGGCCTGATGGAGGACCATCCCGATGACTGACCGCTATCCCGGCTATGACGTGCTGGCCAAGCAGGACACGCCGTCCTGGGACCAGGTGACCCGAGACGTGGTGGCCAAGCGGCTCGCCGTCCCCCGCCATCCGCGCTTCTTCACCGAGGCCGAGTGGGAAACGCTGGCGGCGCTGTGCGACCGCATCATGCCGCAACCCGCCACGCGCCCGAAGGTGCCGCTGCCCGCCTACGTGGACGCCAAAATCACCGAGCAGCATCTGGACGGCTACCGCTACGCAGCCCTGCCCAAGCAGGGCGAGGCCTGGCAACGCGGCCTCGCGGCCCTGGACCGGGAAGCGCTGGACGCGCATGGCGCCCGCTTCCACACCCTGCCCGGCGACCAACAAGACGCCCTGATCACCCGCATGCAGCACGGCGAGCTGAAAAGCGAGGTCTGGAGCGGCATGCCGTGCAAGCTGTTCTTCGAACACCGGGTGATCGCCGACATCACCCATGCCTACTACGCCCATCCGACGGCCTGGAATGAACTCGGTTTCGGCGGCCCGGCCAGTCCGCGCGGCTATGTCCGCATGGGCTTGGACCGGCGAGACCCGTGGGAAGCGGCCGAAGCCAAGCCCGGCGAGGAAGCCCGCGGCCGGCGGGAGAACACGCGTGGCATCTAACCCCTCCACCGACCCGTCCGCCGCACCGCGCGCCACGGGCGGCCGCGCGCCGGACGTGTTCAAGGTCGGCGGCTGGGTGCCGATGGCGCAGTTCCGCGAAGACGAGGAGGTGGATTTCGTTGTCGTCGGCACGGGTGCCGGTGGCGGCCCCGTCATCGCCGGGCTGGCGGAGGCCGGCTTCTCCGTCATCGGCTTCGATGCCGGGCCGTATTTTCGTCCGCTGGAGGATTTCGCCTCCGACGAGACGGAGCAGAACAAGCTGTATTGGACGGACGAGCGTGTCGTGGACGGTGCCAATCCCATGGTGATGGGTGGCAAGAACAGCGGCAAGGCCGTCGGCGGCAGCACCGTCCACTTCGCCATGGTGTCGCTGCGCTTCCGGCCCGAATGGTTCAAGTCCCGCAGCGTAATGGGCTACGGCGCCGACTGGCCGCTCGATTGGCGGGAGATGTGGGATTATTACGGCCGGGCGGAACGGGCGCTCAGCATTTCCGGCCCGGTTAACTATCCCTGGGGCCCGTCCCGCCCGCGCTACCCGTACCGCGCGCACGAGTTAAACGGCGCTGCCGAAATCCTGGGCCGCGGGGCCGAGGCGATGGGGTATCGCTGGTCGCCCACGCCGCTGGCCACCGTATCCGCCCCGCACGGCAAATCCCCGCCTTGCGTGTATCGCGGCTTCTGCCGCTTTGGCTGCTCCACCAATGCCAAGCAAAGCCAGTTGGTCACCTTCATCCCCCGTGCATTGAAGGCCGGTGCGGAAATCCGCGACCTGGCCATGGTCGGTCGGATCGAGGTGAAGGACGGCCGGGCGACCGGCGTGCACTACATGCGTGAAGGCCAGTGGCGCTTCCAGCGCGCGCGCAACGTGATGGTGTCGGGTTACGCAGTGGAAACCCCTCGCCTGCTGCTCGCCTCCGCCACCGACCGGTATCCGGACGGGCTGGCCAACGGCTCCGGCCTGGTCGGCAAGAACCTGATGACGCAGTCCAACCAGGCCGTGTTCGGCACGATGGCGCAGGAGGTGCGATGGAACAAGGCGCCGCCTTCGCTGTCCATCACGGAACACTGGAATTACCAGGACAAGAAGGATTTCCACGGCGGCTATTGCTGGATGGCGCAGGGGCCGCTGCCGATCGAGTGGGCCACCATCCAGACCGGCTCCCGCGGCCTGTGGGGCCAGGCGCTGCGGGACGAGATGGAGAAGTACAACCACAGCGTCGGCTTGAAGATGGTTGGCGAGATGCTGCCGGACGAGCGCAACCGGGTGACGCTGGCCGACGACACCGACCAGTACGGCCTGCGCGTCGCCCGCGTGACCTATAGCTGGGGCGACAACGACAAGGAACTGATCCAGCACGCGCTGGACCAGATGCAGACCAGCCTGGAGTTGGTGGGCGCGCGGGACGTGTTCCGGCAAGAAAACGACACCAACCATCTGGGCGGCACCGCCCGCATGGGGTTCGACCGAGACACCAGCGTCGTCGACGCGGATTGCCGCAGTTGGGACATCCCGAACCTTTGGGTGTGCGACGGCTCCGTGTTCCCGACCGTGGGCGGCGTCAACCCCCATTTGACGATCACGGCGATCGCGATGCGGACCGCGGACCGGATCAAGGCACTGGCCGCCGCCGGAGCGTTGCACCCGCGAGCCAATTAATCCACGGGCGGTCAGAAGTCTGATGCTTCAGCTCACACCCGCTAAGGTTGTGGCACAGAGCAGGGTGCTCAAGCGCAAGGGCGGGTTCGGCATCATCCTGATCGAAATCTGGCGAAGCCGGTGAGTCAACGACTGGCCTGCTCGTCAGCCGCCCGGCTGCTCGACACTTAGGTTCAGACTTAGCCGCGCGCGGACCACGTGTGCGCGCATCAGCCGTTCCGCCCCATCCGCATCGCGCGCGTGCAAGGCCGCCAATATCTGCCGGTGCTCCAGGGCCGCACCGGCCCGCTCCCGCGTCACGCCGCTCCGGGCGCGATACAGCCGCAGCAGCCCATACATGTCGCGGCACAGGTACTGGATCAGTTGCCGGTTGCGGCTTCCTTCCGCGATCCGCACGTGGAAGTCGTCGGTGCTGGGAAACGGCAGGTCGCCGCCGGTCCGCGCGGGGGAATGGTACACGTCGGCGCAGGAGCCAAGTGCCTCCAACTCCGCCGCCGTCATGTGCTGGGCCGCCAGGCGGCATGCCAACCCTTCCAGCACCTCGCGCATCAACAGGATCTCGTTCACCTCACCGTCGGAAAGGCTGACGACCCGCACGCCGCTATGCGGCACGCGCTGCACCAGCCTGCGCCCTTCCAGGCGGTTGATCGCTTCACGCAGCGGCCCGCGGCTGATGCCGAGTTTCCCGGCCAGTTCCGCCTCGCCCAACTGCACGCCCGGCGCCAACTGGCCGCTCATGATGGCCCGGTCCAGCGTGTGGCAGGCGCGGTCCGCCAGCGTTTGCACGTCGATCCGCTCCACGCCCGCCTCCGTCCTGCTCGGTGGCATCGTTGAACCACGACATCTCGTGCATGTAAAACGTTGATTGTTGACAATCATGTCGTGCGCTTGGCAGGTTGCCCGGACGTCGCCGAGACGACGGAGGGATGGAACGGGTGCCCACGCTTTTCGCCAAGATATGGCAGGATCACCTCGTCGGCCGCCGCGCCGATGGGCGTGAGCTGATCTACGTGGACCGTCACGTGCTGCACGACCTGCACGCCCCCCATGCCTTCGCCAAGCTGCGCGACTCAGGCCATCCCGTCCGGCGGCCAGACCTGACCGTTGCCGTGGCGGACCACACCGTCGCGACGACGCCCGGCCGCACGAATGACAGCCGGGCGGAAAGCGCCGCGTCCCTTTCCGCGACCCACACCGGGGCCGCAGCACTGGGCATTCGCATGCTCGGGCTCGACTCGCCGCTGCAAGGCATCGTTCACGTCGTCTCGCCGGAGCTGGGCCTGGCGCTGCCCGGCAGCACCGTTTCCTGCCCGGACAGCCACGCCTGCACCGTCGGCGGCATCGGCGCATTGGGGCTTGCCACCGGCACGACGGAACTGGTGCACGTGCTGGCGACGCAGACGCTGGCGTTGAAGCGCCCCAAGGACATGCGCATCACGCTCGACGGCACCCTTGCGCCGGACGTGACGGCGAAGGACCTGATCCTGTTCCTGATCGGTCGCTTCGGCTCGAACATGGCGCGGGGCTGCGCGGTGGAGTTCGCCGGCCCGGTCGCTCGCGCCCTGCCCGTCGAAGGGCGCTTGACGCTTTGCAACATGATCACCGAGCTGGGCGGACGCACCGGCCTGGTCGCGCCGGACGACAGCGTCTTCGCCTGGCTGCAGGGCCGCCCCTGCGTTCCGGCGGGCGACGACTGGCACCGGGCCGTGGCCGAATGGCAGGCCCTCGCCTCCGACGCCGATGCCGTGTTCGATACGGATCTACGCGTGGAATGCGACGCGATCGAGCCGCAGATCACCTGGGGGATCGACCCCGCCCACGTGATCGGCATTTCCGCCCGCATCCCGGACCCGGCGCTGTGCCCGCCGGCGCAGCGCGACGAGATGGCCCGTGCGCTGGACTACATGCACCTGCAGCCGGGCGCGCCTATCGCCGGCCTGCCGATCGACCGCGTGTTCATCGGCTCCTGCACCAACGCCCGGCTGAGCGACCTGCAGGCCGCGGCGGCCGTGGTGGCCGGCGGGCACGTCGCGGCCGGGGTGCGCGCCTCCGTGGTGCCGGGGTCGAGCACGGTGAAGCGGGACGCCGAAGCGCTCGGGCTCGATGCCGTATTCCGCGACGCTGGCTTTGAATGGCTGGAATCCGGGTGTTCCATGTGCGCTGGGGTGAACGGTGACGATGGCCAGCCCGGGCAACGCGTGGTGTCCACCACAAACCGCAACTTCGCCGGCCGGCAAGGCCCAGGCGTCATGACCCACCTCGCCAACCCGGCCACCGCCGCGGCCGCCGCGCTGGCGGGCCGGATCGTCGGCCGCGGCGGCACGCCCTGATGCGCCGGTTCGAACCCGTGCACGGCGTCGCGGCGTTGTTGGACCAGGACAACATCGACACCGACCAGATGCTGCCGTCCTCCTACCTGCGCGGCGCCAACCCGGATTACGCCGCCGGGCTGTTTGGGGTGTGGCGACGCGACCCCGCCTTCGTGCTCAGCCGCCCGGGCTTCGGGGCCACGCGCATCCTGGTGTCAGGCGAGAATTTCGGCTGCGGCAGCACGCGGGAACATGCCTGCTGGGCGTTGGACAGGTTCGGCATCCGCGTGCTGATCGCCGCCAGCTATGCCGAAGTGTTTCGCGAGAACTGCCTCAAGAATGCCTTGCTGCCCATCACGGCCGAGCCTGACAATTTGGCGCGCCTGGCCGCCATCCTGCGCGACGCGGCCTCCCCCGTGCATCTCGGCGTCGACCTGGCGGAACAGCGCGTGACCGGCCCGGACGGGTTCGCGTTCCCGTTCGACCTGGCACCCGTGGAGAAGCTGGCGCTGCTGGAAGGCTTGGACGACATCGGCATGACCCTGCGGGAGCAGGACGCGATCGCATCCTGGGAACTGGCCGAGCAGGCGCGGCGCCCCTGGCGGCAAACGCTGCGGCCGCCACAATGAAAATGGGAGCGACGGCGATGACATCGAGGATCGGCCGCAAATGGACCGCGGCGTTCGCGGCGCTTGGCTTGGCGACGGCGACCCCCGCCACCATCCGGCCGGCCAACGCGGAAGATCTGGTGGTCTCGCATTACGGCGACATCATGTACGGCACGCCCTGGGCCATCGCGCTGAAGAAGGGGTTCCTGAAGGCGCACGGCCTGAACGTCACCGGCTTCATCTCGTCCGACGGCGGCGGCACCACGATCCGCAACATGATGGCGGGCGACCTGCCCTACGCCGAAACGGCACTGAGCGCCGCGGTTGGCGCCATCCAGGACGGCATCCCGCTGAAGATCGTCGATGGCGCCGTCAATACGGCGGCGGACCTCGTCTGGGTGGTGCTGCCGAACTCCCCGCTGAAGACGATCCACGACCTGGCCGGCCACAAGATCGCCTACACCCGCGCAAAGTCGACCACGGAACTGTTCGGCCGGCTGGCGCTGCGCGCGTCGGGCGTGGACAACGTCAAGATGCTGGCGCTGGGCACGGTGGGCGGCGGGTTGACCGCCTTGTCGGAGGGCGCGGTTGACGCGGCACCCGAACTGGAGCCGCTGGTCGCGCGCAACGAGGCGAAGTACCGCGTCCTGTTCTCGGTGGCCGATATCCTGCCGCCGATCACCCAGCATGTCGGCGTGGTCAACGCCGCCTTCCTTCATGACCATCCCGACCAGGTCCGCGCATTGATCCAGGCCCGGCGCGAAGGCGTGGCCTATCTCTACGCCCACCCCGACGAGGCCGCGGAGATCGAGGCCGATGCGCTCGACGTGCCCGTCCCGGTCATCAAACGCGCTTTGACCCGGCTGATCGCCGCGCATTACTGGAGCGACGGGCGGCTGGACTACGACGCCATGGCGCGGTCGATCGCCGGCCTGCACGAGATCGGCGCCTTTCCCACTGCCACGGTGGACTGGAAAACCATGGTCGATGAATCGGCCCTGCCCGCCGACCTCCGCAGCACGCCATGAGCGCGGCGCTCCAGCGCGCGCCGTCGCTCGCCCCCGCCGGCACGGGCATGCGCATTGACGGCACCCGGCTGGAGCGCCGGTTCCAGCGGCCGGACGGCACGGTTCTGCAAGCGCTGGGGCCGTTGGACCTGTCGCTGCGCGCCGGCGAGTTCTTCTCCATCGTCGGCCCATCCGGCTGCGGGAAGTCCACCTTGATCGACGTCCTGTCGGGCCTGTCGCCACCCGATGGCGGATCGCTCGCCGCCGACGGCGTGCCCTATGCCGGAACGGTGCCCAAGGGCGTCGGCTTGGTGTTGCAGGAGGATGCGAGCTTCCCGTGGCTGTCGGTGTGGAACAACGTGGCGTTCGGTTTGCGCCGGGAAGGACGCAACGCGGCCGAGATCGAGCGGTCGGTGTCCCATGCGGTGGACTTCATGGGGCTGCACGATTTCGCGCATGCTCGCCCGTCCCAACTGTCCGGCGGCATGCGCCAACGCATGTGCATCGCGCGCACCCTGGTGATGCAGCCGCGCTTCCTGTTGCTGGACGAACCGTTCGGCGCGCTGGACCAGCAGACCCGGCTGTTGATGGCAGACGAGCTGCTGCGGCTGTGGCGCGAAACCGGGGCGACCATCCTGTTGATCACCCATTCCCTGGACGAGGCCGCCCTGCTGTCCGACCGCATCGGCATCATGTCCGCGCGCCCCGGCCGCATCATGGAGGTGGTGGAAACGGACTGGCCCGCCGAACGCGACAGCACGATCGCCAGCACCCCGGCCTTCGGCCGCATCACCGCCCGGTTGTGGGAGCGGCTGCGCGGCGAGACCATGAAGTCCATGCGACGCCAGGGATGAGGCCGCGCCGTGCCGTGCGGGTGGCCGCGATCCAGGCCGGCCTGGTGCTGGGCGCATTGCTGCTGCTGGAAGCGCTCTGCCGCACCGGGATCGTCGGCCGCATCACCATGGTGGCACCCAGCCTGATGGTGATTGCGGCGGTTCGCGCGATGGCCGACCCGGCGCTGCGCGGCGCCCTGCTGATCACCGCGAGCGAGCTGCTATCCGCCACCGCGTTGTCGGTGGTGCTGGGGGCGGCGGTCGGCGTTGGGTTGTTCCTGTTGCCGCCGCTTCGCCGCATCGCGGACCCGGTGCTTGGCGCCTGGTATGCCGTCCCGCTGTTCGTCTTCTACCCGGTCATGATCGTGCTGTTCGGCGTCGGGCAAGCGCCGATCGTCGCCATCGCGTTCGTGTTCTCGGTTGGCGCGATGGTGACCTCCACCCTGTCCGCGCTGGACCGCATCCCGCGCGCGCTGTTCCGCGTGGCCCGCATCCACCAACTGGGCCTGGCACGCCGGATCGCCTTCGTGCTGCTCCCGGCAGCGCTGCCGCATCTGGTGGTTGGCTTGCGGTTGGTGGTGGCCTACTCGTTGATCGCGGCCGTTGCCGGGGAGTTCATCCTGTCCAGCGTCGGCATCGGCCACGAGATCGCCTTCGCCTACGACAATTTCGAAACGGCCAAGATGTATGGCCTGATCGTGCTAGTCATCCTGCTGGCCACCATACTGAACGGTCTCCTGAGCGCCGGCACCCGGCGGCTGGACCGCGCGCAGGTCGCCGCCCGTGGCTGACGCCGCCTCCGTAGAGCGGGCCTTCGCCCCGGCCGCATTGCCCGGGCGGAGGCTGATCCAGCGTATGCCGGCGCCGCTGCTGGCCGCCATCGCCTGCCTCGTGATCTGGCAGGCCGCGGCATGGCTGATGGGCGCGGACGCCTTGTCGGCCCCCATGCCCTCCGCGCTGCGGCTTTGGGCCATGCTGGGCGCCCCCCGCTACCGCCCGGACTTCGCCGCCACCGGGATGGCGTTCGGCATTGCGTTGCTGATCGTTTGGCTCAGTGGCCTGCTGCTGGCCGTTTGGCTCGGCCTCAGCCGACTGGCCAACGACGTGGCCGAGCCGATGCTGGTGTCGTTCTACGCCATCCCGAAGGTGACGCTGTATCCGGTCGTGCTGCTGCTGTTCGGCATCGGCGTGAACGCCGTGGTGGCGTTCGGCGTCATGCACGGCATCGTGCCGGTGGCGTTGATCGGCATCGCGGCGATCCGCAACCTCAAGCCGTTCCTGCTGCGCACGGCACGCGGCATGCGGCTCAGCCGGTCCAGCACCGTGCTGCACGTGCTGCTGCCGGCCATCATGCCGGAGCTGCTGAACGCCATGCGGATCGGTTTTTCCTTGACGTTGCTGGGCGTGTTGATCGGGGAAATGTTCGGGGGCAAGCACGGCTTGGGCTTCCTGCTGATGCGGGCGATCGACAACGCCGACAACGACACCATCATGGCCATCGCGCTGCTGCTGCTGACCGTGGCCATCACCGCCAACGCGGCGCTGGGCCGCCTGGCGCGCCGCTTCGCCGATATCTGAACCCTTGGCAGGAGACCTTGCCGTGACCCCTTCGCCGCATCCTGGGCACCGCCTGCGCGCCTTGCTGGCCGCGCCGGAAGTCGTCGTGATGCCCGGCATCTATGATGCCGTTTCCGCCCGGCTCGCCTCTGCGCACGGCTTCGGGGCGGTGGTCGCCGGCGGCAACGCCGCGACGGGGACGCTGCTGGGCGCGCCGGATCTGGGCCAACTCGGCATGCGCGACTACGCGGACCATTATGCGCGCCTGGCGGCGGCGTCGGACGTGCCGCTGCTGGCGGACGCGGACACCGGCTTCGGCGGCGTGCACAACGTGGTGCAAACGGTGCGGGCGTTTGAGCGTGCCGGTGCCGCCGGGCTGTTCATCGAGGACCAGTCCTTTCCTAAGCGGTGCGGCTACCTTGCAGGCAAGTCCGTCATTCCCGCGCAGGACCAGGTCGCCAAGCTCGTGGCCGCGCTGGACGCCCGGCGCGATCCGGCCTTCGTCATCTGCGCCCGCACCGACGCGCTGGCGGTCGAAGGGCTGGACGGGGCGATCGACCGCGCCGGGCGCTATCGCGACGCCGGCGTCGACATGGTGTTCGTCCAGGGCGCCGACACGGTGGAAACCCTGACGAAGGTCTGCCAGGCCGTGCCCGGCTGGCACATCGCCAACATCTCCCAGGCCGGGAGCGGCCGCCCGCTGACGCTGGCCGAGTGCCAAGCCTGCGGAGCGGCGGCAGCGCTGTTCCCGATCGCCGCCATGCTGGCCGCCGCCGCGGCGGTGGAGCGCATGCTGCTCACGCTCAAGCGCGACCACGGGCTGGACGCGGCGATGCCCGAGATGATGCCGATGAGCCGCTACAACGAGGTGGTCGGCCTGTCCCGCCTAGGCGCCGACGAGCTTCGCTACACGTCAGCGCAATAGGGCTTCCAGTCAGGAGGCTTGCAGCTTGAGCAGCCGGTCCGCGTTGCCGTGCGCGAGCTTGATCTTGTCCGCCGTCGGGATCGGCAGCGAGCGGAGGAAGTCGGTGCCTTTCGCGTTCGGGCTGAACGGGTAATCGACCGAGAACAGCACCCGGTCCGCACCGAACGTGCTCAGCAACGCCACCAAGGGCGGCAGGCTGAAGAACCCGCTGGTCGTCACCCACACCTGGTCCGTCATGGTCGCCGTCACCGTGCGGCTCAGTCGGTCGCGTGCCTCGTCGGCGAACACCTGGTCGCAGCGGGCGAACATGGCGGGCAGCCCTTCGCCCATGTGGCCGATGATGAGCTTGAGCCTGGGGTGCCGATCCAGGGTACCCGACAGCACCAGGCGCAGCACGTGGATCGCGGTTTCCGAATGCCAGCCCCAACCGGCAATGGACAGCAGCAGGCTGGAATGCCCGGGCAGGCCGTCATAATACGCCGCGCGCACCGCCGGCGGGGGCGGCGCCGGATGGAGGTAGAGCGGCACGTCCAGTTGCTCGAACCGGGCCAGCAGCGGCTCGAATTTCGGATCGTCCAGGAACAGCCCGCCCGTGGTGCCGTTGACCATGCCGCCCAGAAAGCCGTGCCGCGTCACGCAGCGTTCCAGCTCGTCCGCCGCGCGTTCGGGCGCGGATGTCGGCAGATGCGTGAAGGCGGCATACCGGTCCGGCTGCCCGGCGACGGTGCGGGCGAGTGCGTCATTGATGTCACGGGCGAGGGAGGACCCTTCCTCCCCCGGCAGCAGGTCGGCCCCGGCCTGCGCCACGGACAGCACCTGCACCGTGATGCCGGCCGCATCCATGTCGGCCAGCCGACCTGCGCCCACATCCTGCAGTTGCTCACGCCGCGCCACCACGGGGGGCTGATGGCCGCCCGGTGTCAGCCCGCGGGCGCGGATCGCGTCCGGCCCGATCCGCGCCGCAAGGTCGGGGAACGTGCAATGCTCTTCCAGGGCGACGATCCGCATGGTGGGCTCTCCGATTTCAGGCAACGATGGCGCGGTGACGTGCCGGCGCGGCGTAGCGTGGCATCGCCAACGCCGCGATCGCGGCAACCAAGCTGAGCACCGTGAGCAACACCAGCCCCGGCCGATAGCCGCCGAGATAGTCGAAGCTCGCCCCCATGGACACCGGGCCGATCGCCGTGCCGAGGATGTACAAGCCGAACGCGATGCCATACAGCCGCCCGAACGCCGCCTGGTCGAAGTAGCGGCGCACCAGGAACGACACGAAATCCACCTCCGCCCCGATGGTGGAGCCGAGCAACACGGCCGCGAGGTAGCCGATCGCCGGCCCTTGCCCGTAGGCGAGCAGCAACGGAACGACCCCGGCGATCACCGCCACGAGGGCGAGCACGTAGGGTGCGTGGACCCGGTCCAACACCCAGCCGATGCCGCCGCGCACCACCACTACGGACAGCCCGGACAACCCGGCGATGCGCGCCGCTTCGGCCGGCGTGAAGCCATGGTCCACCATCATGGGCACGAGGTGCGCGAGCACGCCGACGCCGACCGTGCCGAGCAGCACGAAGCAGACTGCCATCAGGACATAGGCGCGCGTGCGCAGCATGGGTGCAACCGACAGCGCGGCACCGCCCCGGCGGCGGACCGGGCCGGGCACGTTGCGCGTGGCGATCAGCGCGGCGGGCAGCGTGACCACGAAGGTCAACACCCCCAGCGCCACGTAGGCCGAGCGCCAGCCGAACTCGGCGAGCAGGAACTGCGCGAGCGGCGGCAGCATGGCGCCGCCAAGCCCGACGCCCAGCAAGGACAGCCCCAGCGCGAAGCCGAGCTTGCGGTCGAACCGCCGCACCATGACGGCCGAATAGCCCAGCGGGGACGCGCCACCGCCCAGCAGCGGAATGGCAAGGAACACGAGGTAGAGCTGCCAGATGTTGCCGCTCAGCAAACCGAGTGAGGCAACCAGCCCCGCCAGCGCCATGAGCGAGAACAGGATCACCCAGCGCGGACCGAAGCGATCCAGGATCACGCCCCAAACCGGCGACGAAAAGGCCAAACCGAATTGGAAGAACGACAGCGCGCCGAACAAGCCAGTGCGGGTCCAGCCGAACTCCGCCGTCAACGGGCGAACGAACACGCCGAACGAGTAAAGTGCCAAAGTCCCGACGCACAGCACCATGCCGACGGCCGAGGCGCCCACGGCCAGCCAATCGCGGTCCAACGTTCCCGCAGCACCGACCGGGGTAAGTTCCAGATTTGAGGACGCGACAGCAAAGCCGGGCGGCGCTGCCGTGTCATCCAATCCATTCCCCATCGTCCGCTCCCGTGCTCAGCCAGTTCTTTTGCACGACGGATCAGGGCGACCCTGCCCGCCGCTCTGGTCAGGTAGCCTTACTGTAGCGGCTGGGCTTCTTCACGCAAGGCGTCACGCGGCGCGGTTGCCGGCTTGGCTAGCGGGCGGCTTCGCGTGCCAGCTTGACGTGCCCGGCATAGGCGGCGCGGAACACGGCGGCGTCGTTGCCCGGCGTGACCAGGTGGAAGCCCTGCTTCACCCGCATCTGCGCCGCCGTCCCGTCCGAACAGAAGATGCCGGCCAGCAGGCCGCGGGCCACCACCGCGGCGCGGATACGTTCCACGGCCCCGCTCACCTCCGGGTGGTCGTGCTCCGACCGTGGCGCCTGCCCCAGTTCGATGGCCAAGTCGTTCGGCCCGACGTAAACGCCGTCCAGTCCCGGCGTGGCGAGGATCGCGTCCAGATTGGCCAGCGCCTCGCGCGTTTCGATCATCGCGAGCACGAGGATTTCCTCGTTTGCACGGTCGAAGTAATCCGCCCCGCCATACAGCGCCCCACGCGCCGGGCCGAAGGAGCGGCTGCCGACCGGCGGGTAGCGGCAAGCGGACACCAATTGGGCGGCCTGCGCCGCGGTGGAGATCATCGGGCAGATCACGCCATAGGCCCCGGCGTCCAGGAACCGCATGATCTGCGCCGGATCGTTGGCACTGGGCCGCACCATCGGCACGGCGTCCGTGGTGCCGATGGCCTGGAACATGGCGATGGCATCGGCGAAGCCCACCATGCCGTGCTGGCAATCCACCGTGGCGGCGTCCACCCCGGTGTGGCACGCCACCTCGCTGGCATAGGCCGACGGGATGGACAGCCAGGCATTGACGATGGGCTGCCCGTCCCGGTGCATCCGCCGCAGCTTGTTGGGGCGCATTACTCCGCCGCCATCGCCGGCAACGGCGGCAGCAGCCGCTTGAGCGCGACGTAGCCGTTATGGTCCATGCCGCGCCCGGCCTCCGCCGCACGGCCCACTAGCTCCGGCGCCCAGGTGACCAGCTTGCGGGCGTCGCCCGGCAGCAGGACGGCGATCTCCGCCGGCCGGTCGCCGGTCGCGGTGATGGACCGCCAGGCCCCCGCCGGGACGGAAAAGAAGTCCTGCGCGTTCACCTGCACCGCGACTTCCTGCCCCGGCTCGTTGACCTTGACCTCGAAGCTGCCCTCGAAGCCGATCAGCACCTGCTTTTCCGCGACCTGGAACGGACCCACGGTATTGCCGGGCTGGATACGCAGGAACTCGACGGAAAAGCCGTGCGGGTTGCTGACTGGCACTTCGTGGTTGCGATCTTCCGTCATGCCGTAGCCCAGCACCGGCGCCATCTCGCTGGCATGGCCGGGCAGGCAGCTATCCAGCAACGCCCGGTCGGACCATTGCCGGTCCGCCACCGTCACCACGCGCTTGCGCATCTGCTCCGGCGTGTACGACCGGAAACTCTCCACGGTCGCCCGGTCGATAGGCTGCAGCAGCTCCTCCTGCCGCGGCTTGGCCGCGCCGGCTTCGGTATCCACCAGCATGTTGTCGGCGGTCAGATACAGCCCGAACCGCCCGGCGGTTTCCAGGATCGACGGGTGCCAGATGATGCCGCCCGTGTCGTCGCCGCCCAGCGCGGTGAAGATCCAGCCATCCTCGTTGCCCGAGTTGGTAAAGCCACGGAAGATCCAGGTGGGGATGCTGACCACGTCGCCGGCGCGGCCGACGATCTCTCCGTCCTTGCCGTCGGCGCCCCAGCGGAACGTCCACTCGCCCTTGTAGATCATGAACACTTCGGCGGTGTAGTGGACGTGCAGGTTGTTCACCGTGCCCGGCGGCATGGCGGCGACGCCCATGCTGAAGCCGTGCGGCTCCGTGATGTTCACCACCTGATCGGCGGACTGGCTGACGCCGGAACCGATCAGGGAATAGTTCTCCTTGGCCTGCGAGCCCGGCATCTTGCAGTCGATGAAGGCCACCTTGCACGCGACCATGTCGGAGCGCTTCACCAGTCGCTGGCGAGCCGTTTCCGGGGTGAGTGGCATGTCGTTCATGGAAATCTCCCTCAATTGCCGGATACGAGTTCCGGCACGCGCGACGCCATCTCGTGCAGGCGCAGCCCGCTTTCGGCGTCGAACAAATGCAACTGCCTGCCATCGGCCCGCAAGCCGACGGCACCATCGGCCCCCGCACGGAAGCCACGGTCGGTGCGGGCGATCACCCGCGCCGGACCGATCTGCGCGGTGACCAGGACCGCCTCACCCGTCAGTTCGGTGGTGAACACGGTGCCGGCCATGTGCCCTTCGCCCACGGCGGTGATCGCCAGGCATTCCGGCCGCACGCCCAGCACCACCCCGTCGCGCGACCCGATGCCGGCGCCGGGCAGGTTCACGCCCGGGGCCATGAAGGTGCCGTCCACCAAGGCGCCGGTGATCAGGTTCATCGGCGGCGAGCCGATGAAGCCAGCGACGAACAGGTTGGCCGGCTGGTCATACACCTCCGCCGGCGGGGCGATCTGCTGCACCACCCCGTTCTTCATCACGGCCACACGGTGCGCCAGGGTCATTGCCTCGATCTGGTCATGCGTCACGTAGATTGTGGTGATGCCCAGCTCGGCTTGCAGGTGCTTGATCTCGGCGCGCATGGTGACGCGTAGCTTGGCGTCCAGGTTGGATAGCGGCTCGTCCATCAGGAACACCGCCGGGGTGCGCACGATCGCCCGGGCCAGCGCCACGCGCTGCCGCTGGCCGCCGGACAACTCCCGCGGACGCCGGTGCAGCAGATTGCCCAGCTCCACCTTGCCCGCGGCCTCCGCCACGCGACGGGCGCGGTCCGCCCGCGCTACGCCGCGCACGCGCAGGGGATAGGCGATGTTCTCCCCCACCGTCAGGTGCGGATACAAGCCGTAATTCTGGAACACCATGGCGATGTCCCGGTCCTTCGGCATCACGTCGTTCACGCAGCGGTCGCCGATCCAGATTTCGCCGCTGCTCGGCTCCTCCAGCCCAGCGACCATGCGCATGGTCGTGGTCTTGCCGCAGCCGGACGGGCCCAGCAGCACCAGGAACTCGCCGTCCGCGACGGTCAACGATTGCCGGGCGACCGCGACGAAGCTGGCCCAGCGCTTTTCCACATCCTTTAGGACGACCTGCGCCATCAGCGAACCGCTCCCATGGTCATGCCTTGCACGAAATGCTTCTGCACCAGCAAGGCCAGCACGATCATCGGCGCCATGATCAGCAGCCCAGCGGCGGAAAGCAGGTGCCACTGCATCCCTTCCTGCCCGTTGAACAACTGCAATCCCACCGGCAGCGTCACCGCGTCACGCCGGGTCAGGATCAGCGCGAACAGGAACTCGTTCCAGGAGATGATGAAGGCAAAGATGGCGGCAGTGATGATGCCCGGCGCCGCCATCGGCAGCACGACCCGGCGCAGCACCTGCAACCGGGTGGAACCGTCCACCAATGCCGCTTCCTCCGTTTCCAGCGGGATGCCGTCGACGAAACCTTTGATCATCCAGACCGCGAACGGCATGACGATGGCGGTGTCCACCAGGATCAGCGCCGACCGCGTGTCCAGCATGCCCAGGTCGCGGAACATCAGGAAGAATGGCAGCACGATCACCACGGCCGGCACGAACTGGGTCGCCAGGATGGTGACCAGCATCACCCGCTCCCCCCGCATGCGGAACCGCGAAAAGGCATAGGCGGCGCAGGTCGCCAGGGGGATTGAGATGAGCACGACGCTGAGGGAGACGATGGCGCTGTTCAGCAGCTTCTGGTGGATCAGGTAGGGCGCCTCGAAGATGGTGACGAAGTTCTCCAGCGTCGGGGTGAAGAACAGCTTCAACTGGAACACGTCCACGCTGGTCTTGAACGCCGCCAGCGCGATCCAGACGATCGGCAGCAGCACCAGCATCGCGGCCAGCACCACCAGCCCATCCTGGACGCGACGCCAGCCGCCTTTCCGCTTCATGCCGCCCTCCGGAACACGAACTTGATGTAAAGGAAGGTCAGCCCCAGCATCGGTATCACCATCAGCCAGGACACGGCGGCGGCAAAACCCATGTCGTAGTATTTGAAGCCGTTCAGATAGGCGTAATACACCAGCGTCTGCGTCGCATGGCCCGGCCCGCCTTGCGTGAGCATGAAGATCACGTCGAACTGCTTCAACGCGAAGATCGTCTTGAGGATAATCACCACCACCAGCACCGGGCGGAGCTGCGGGATGATGATGCCGAACAGGATGCGCCAGGCGGGCGAGCCGTCCATCTGCGCCGCCTCGATCGTGTCCTGCGGCAGGGAAGCCAGGCCGCCAATCAGGATCAGGCACATGAACGGCGTCCAGGCCCACACGTCCGCCATCACCAGGGCGGAGAACGCCAGCGCCGGGGTGGATAGCCAGTTGATCCCGGACAGCGGCGGGATCAGCGTGCCGAACAGGGCGGCGAACAGGCCGAATTCCGGGTTGAACAGGAACCGCCAGGAAATGCCGACCAGCGCCGGGCTCATGGCGAAGGGCAGGATCAGCAGCGTTTGCACCGCACGCCGCAGCAACCCGCCCCGCACCAGCAGCAGCGCCAGGCTGAGCGCCAGGACGGTGGTCAGCGTGACGCTGAGCAGCACGAACAGCGCGCTGTTGCCGACCGACAGCCAGAACTCGCTCGTGCCGAAGGCCTGTGCGTAATTGGCCCAGCCGGTGAACGGACCCGGCACCGGCGACCGTGCCAGCCGCCAGGTGCGGAACGACAGCATAAGGGAATATATCAGCGGCCACACCGCCGTGCCGGCCACCACCAGCATGGCGGGCAGCACCAGGAGGTATTTGACCTGGTTGTCGCGCAGGTCCGGCAGGCGCACGAAGCGGCGCGGCGGCACGGCCATGGTGGCCGCCGCCTGCGCCGTCGTCGTGGCACCTGCCATCGCGTCCATCAGTTGTAGCCAGCCTGCTTCAGCACGCTCGTGGCATCCGCGGCAGCCTTGGTCATCAAGGCGCGCACGTCGCCGCCGCCAGCCGCCTGTTCGATGGCGTTGGCCAGCAGATCGCCCACCTGCGGCCATTCCGCGATCATCGGCAGCGTGTCGGATTCCTTGAGGCTTTCGTAGCAGGCCTTCGGCACCCCGGCATTCGCGGCGTTGACCTCCGGATCAAGGAAGTTCTCCGTCACGTTGACGACGTTGTTGATGATCTTCAACCCGCCGATCTCGCGCACGATGGCATTGGACTTGTCCATCACCGGGTTTGACAGCCACTTCATGAATTCCCACGCGGCGTCCTGCTTGCGGGAAAAGCTGTTGAGAGAGAAGGGCAGCGTGGACGCGCAGGTGACGGCGCGGCCCTGATAGGTCGGCCACTTGCTGAACCCGACCTGCGCCGCCGTCAACACGGACTGGCCCGGCGTCACCATCGGCGAGTATGCCCATTCCCAAATCGGGATCATGGCGGACTTGCCCTGCTGGAAGGACACGCGCGCATCCTGCTCCACGAAGGAGATGGAGGCTGGGTTCGCCACCTTCTCCTTGGTCAACAGGCCGACATAGAACTCGGTGGCCTTAATGGCACCGTCCGTCGTCCAGGCCGGGCGCATCTTGTCGTCCAGGATCTGGTTGCCGGACGACCAGATGAAGTCGCACCAGTGGAACAGCGACTGCCGCGTGCCATCGTTGTGGTACGACAGCGCCAGCGGCTCGATATCGGTGCGCTTGGCACGGATCGCCTTGCCGGCGGCGACCACGTCGTCCCAGGTTTCCGGCGCCTTGAGGCCGAGCGGCTCGAACACGTCCTTGCGGTAATAGAACAGTTGCCCATGGCTGCGCATCGGCAGGCCCGTCACCTCGGACTTGAAAGACGACGCCTTGATGAAGCCGGGCAGATACCGGTCCATCGACAAGCCATCGCGCTTGAGCAGCGGCGCCAGCTTGACGAACCAATGCGCGTTGGACGGCCCCCAGCCGTCGAGGTAGTTCACCACGTCATACGTGTCGTCCGAGCCGACGCCGATCGACGTGACCTTATCCTGCAATGCGGGAAACGGCACGAAATCCCAGGTCGCGGTGATACCGGTAAGCTCGGTGAACTCCGCCTGTCGCTTCTGCAAGGCCTGGAACTGCGGCGTCACCACCGCCAGGATGTTCAGCTTGGCACCGTTGAACGGCTTGCCGGCCTTTAAGCCATACGGGGCGCTGCCCGGCGGCGTACCCTGGGCCAGCGCCGGCAGCGCCGCCGTGGCGGCGGAAGCGGCAAGCAGCGAGCGGCGTGTAAGGTGCAAGGTGTTCCTCCCGCATGGCAGGCCGCGAGGGCGCCCTGCCGGTTGTTGCGATTCGTAAAGGTGATGTCAGACCACCCGCCGTTCGCCCGCTTGCAGGAAAACGACATTTCCTTTGAATAAGCGGGCCAAGTCGTAGATGCCGTCCTGCGACCCGCGTCCAAAGGAGCTTCGACCCTGATCAACACCGAGCTTCGCTTGAGTGACCGCCCGGCCGGCGTTCGGCTCGCCGTGGGCATCATCCCACTGCAGAACTTCACCATCACCACCTTCTCGGGCTTCATCGACATGCTGCGGCTGGCGGCGGATGAGGGCGACCGATCCCGGCAGAACGCCTGCGCCTGGACCGTGCTGGGGTTGGACCGCAACCCGGTGCGCTCGTCCTGCGGCATCGAGGTGCAGCCGCAGGAGCCGCTGGGCGCGCCGGACCGCTTCGACGTCATCGTCGTCGCCGGCGGCCGCCTGCCGCCGCCCGGCGACCGGATGTTGAACGATCACGCCCGCGCCTTTCTACGGGCGGCTGCCGAGGCCGGGGTGGAGTTGATCGGCATCTGCACCGGCAGCCTGGCGCTGGTGGAGGCCGGCATGCTGCGCCCGGGCGCGCGCTGCTGCGTGTCCTGGTATCACTATCCCGACTTGCAGGAGCGGTTTCCGGGCGTGACACCGGTGGCGGACCGGCTTTGGGTGCGCGAAGGGCTTATCACCACCTGCGCCGGTGGTCTGGCAGCGGTGGACCTGGCCGCCACGCTGATCCAGGAGCGGTTGGGCGGCGCCGTCGCGCAGAAAAGCCTGCACATCCTGCTTGCGGAAGGGCCACGCTCCGGCGCGGCCACGCAGCCGCAGCCGCCCAACATGCTGCCGGTGCGGGACCAGCGGGTCCGGCGCGCCATGCTGCTGATGGAACAGAACCTGTCCTCGCCGCTCAATGCCGGGCAACTGGCTCTGGAGGTTGCGGTGTCGAAGCGCCAGTTGGAGCGGCTGTTCCGCCGCGACCTCGGCGTCGGCATCCAACAGTTCGGCCGCGACATGCGGCTGTTCTACGCGGTGTGGCTGATGACGCACGCCGCCAGCCGCACCAGCGACATCGCCGCCCAATGCGGCTTCGCGGACGCCGCACATTTCAGCCGCACCTTCCGCACCGCATTCGGCGACAGCCCGGTCGCTGTGCGACGGCGCGGCACGACGGCGTTGCAGGCCATGCTGGAAGACTGGTGGCCCTACGGGCAACTACCGAAGGCCGCAAAATCCCCCGCGCAGCCACCCTCCTTCCCCATGTCCGGGGACCGCCGCCCTTACCTTTAGGGTCGAATTTGGCACCCGAAACCCGGCAATAATCCCGATCGAAATCAGCGCGCATCCCTGATCGGCGAGTGTGGGAAGAGCGGTTTGCTGACTGCAACGTTCCCAATCACCGACGTATGTTAAAGGCAAGTCGCCCGCTGGACGGTCTGCCGGGCTATCTCGGCGATGGTGCTGGGCCAATGCCGGCCAAGGTCATGCCGTAATCCATGACGGCTGCGTCGGACTTCCGCAGTTCAACACGGACGGGTGTCGCCAATGGGTTTGGGGATCGCGAGCCGGTGACAAGCCAGGTCGCACCGCGATCCTCGACCAGGAACGGTCCCTGCAGATCGAAGGAGCGCTGCCCTTCGGTGGCGAGGACGACCTGCTGGGCGTAGGCAAGCGCGGCTTCCGGGGTCGTCAAAGGAATGCGGTCGTCGGCGCCGCGTACGCGGGGCAACAGGCGCTCGAAGAAACTGTCCTCCTGCGTCGGGGTGAGGTGTCCGATCGGGTCGGGCGGGAACTGAGCCATGACGACACTTTCTACAAAAAGAGCTGTCGCAAGAACGAAAACCAGGGCCAGTGGGCTCATTCTACGATCGTCATCAGGTCCGCCATGTCTCCGGGGTAAAACATCGATCACCCGGTAAGGCTGTCCTTGCAAGGCGTAGATGACCATTATGGATAGAGGAGGCAGCGGTGAATTTACCGGAAGCCCTGCAGAAGTGTGCAATCCAAGCAACCGAGAATGACCGCGATACAACTGCTTAGAGTCAAACAGACTTAACGGCCCTCGCCTTTGCCTGTCCAAACCTGCCTTTCTCCTTTTGGCCCCGACGCGGACTTGGGCCAAACATGAGGCTTCGCACTCCCTGATCGGCAGTAACACATCACCTACAGCACCGCCACCTGACGTCGGGCGTCGCCCATGAGGTCGGCCACAGGCGCGCTTAACCTGGCTTCGCCGCCGCCCCACGCTGGTGTGCGATGATCTGCTTCCAGATCACCACCTCGTCGATCGTGATCCATTCCTGCCGCACCCGCCCGTCGACGATCTGGGCGTGGCTCAGCCCCATGATGTAGACCGGCGCCCCCGATGGCGGGCCGAAGCTGCCGAAGCCGGTATGCGTGCCGCGCACCGACCAGCGCAGCGCCACCCGCACCGCCTGCCCCGGCTCCGCATTGATCGTGGCGCTTTCCAGGGTGAACTTCGCGTCCGGAAAGGCCGCAAGGTAGCCCAGGTAGAAGCGGTCGATGTCGGAATGCCCGTGGTAGCTCTCGTTGCCCGGCGCTTCCACCGCGGCGCCGTGGAAATACAGTTGCTTGATCGCGTCCAAGGCCTTTTCGCCCCAGATGCGGCGATAGCCGTCGGCGTAAAGCTCGACCTCGCGCGCCTGCTGGATCTGCGGCTTGTACACGCCGGGCTTGTCGTGCTCCGGCAGGAAGAAGGCGACGTGGCCCTTGGTGCGGATGTCGCTTTCCGCCATTTCCAGCGCCAGCGCCCGCGGCTCCATCCCCAGGCAGCGGGCGAAAGCGGCCTGGTCGCGCACCAGCCACTCCTCGGTGACCACCTGGTTCACCACCCAGCAATCGGCGATGATCCGCGTCTTCACCATCCGCCCGGTCGCCTTGCCGTAGCTGCCGTCGCCGGTGTGCCGCATGACGGAGATCAGCCGGTGGGACGACAGGAACGACCCGTCCTCGTAGCCGGTCCAGATGACGTCCTCGCCCACCAACTGCCGATCCGGGAACTGGTGCAGCGTCGCCAGGGTCTGCGCCGTCACGTCCTTGTTGTCGGCCGCCAACCCGGTCGCCGCGCGCACCAGGCAGGTGGGGCCGTAATAGCGGTCCAGCTTGCCGCCGATGCCGCGCGCCTCCCAGATCTCCGTGGTGATCCCGTAGATGAAGTCGGGAACGTCCTTGTAGTCGCCGATGATCGGGGGCATGCGCGCCGTCCAGCAATTGTTGCGCGTCGAGTGTCGCGCCGCCCGTTCCAAACCGGCTTGCGCGGACGCGACATTCAGCCGGGCAAGCTGCGACATCGATGACGCAGGACGCCCTTGCGGATGTCGCAAATACGCAAGAAGCGCCACGTGCCCGGTGTAAGACTTCCGATACCGGGAGAACGGCGATGGTTTGGGACACGATCGTAGTGGGTGTGGGCGGCATGGGCAGCGCCGCATGCTGGCAACTGGCCCGGCGCGGCCAGCGCGTGCTGGGGCTGGAACGCTTCGACATCCCGCACAGCATGGGCTCGTCGCACGGCATCAGCCGCATCATCCGCCTGCCGTATTACGAGGACCCAGCCTACGTGCCGCTGCTGCACCGCGCCTATGAGCTCTGGGCCGAGGCGGAGCGGGCCACCGGCCTCACCGTGCTGGTCACCACCGGCTCCCTCGATGGCGGCCCGGAAGACGACGCGCTGTTCCAAGGCGCACTTGGCTCCGCCCGCTCCCACGGCCTGGCGCACGAGGTGCTGACCGGGGCGGAGGTCAACGAGCGGTTCCCCGGCTATCGCATGCTGCCGAACGCGCGGTTCGTGCTGCAACGCCAGGGCGGCCTGATCGCCAGCGAGCGCGCCATCGTCGCGCACACCAACGCCGCGATGGCCGAGGGGGCGACCATCCGGGCGCGGGAGCGGGTGCTGGGTTGGGAAGCGCATCCGTCCGGCGAGGGCGTCACCGTGCGCACGGACAAGGCCACCTACCAGGCCGGCCGGCTGGTGCTGACGGCTGGCCCCTGGATGGCCGATCTGGTGCCGTTGCTTGGCGGGGTCGCGGTGCCGGAGCGCCAGGTGCTGATCTGGACACAGCCGTCCGATCCGGCGCTGTTCACGCCCGAGCGCTTTCCGGTGTTCAACCTCCAGGTTGCGGAAGGCCGCTATTACGGTTTCCCGGTCTACGAAGTGCCCGGGTTCAAGTTCGGCCGCTACCACCACCGCAACGAAACCATGCCGGCCGAGGCCATGCGCCGCGAGGTGGACCCGGAGGACGAAACCCTGCTGCGGGAGTTCGGCAGCCGCTACTTCCCCGCCGGCACCGGGGAAACGCTGGCGTTGCGCGCGTGCATGTTCACCAACACCCCGGACGAGCACTTCATCCTCGACCGCCACCCGGCACATCCCCAGGTGGTGCTCGCCTCCCCTTGCTCCGGGCATGGTTACAAGTTCTGCTCGGTGGTGGGCGAGATCCTAGCCGATCTGGCGACCGGCGACGGCACCACCCGGCACGAGATCGGCTTCCTGCGAATGGACCGGCTGGGCCGCTCGCCAGAGGACATGGCACGCCCGCCCTGGTCGGCCGACCCCGTCATGGATCGCGCGCTCACGGTGTGAGCCGCCGGGCAGGCGTGGCCATGATACGCCTGCCCGTTTGGACAAGGTCGACCAACCGCAAACCCTCGCAAACAGGGAAAGTCATATCTGGCCGACCTCCCTCTCCCGCTGGCGGGAGAGGGTCGGGGTGAGGGTGGCGAGGCCCGGTAAGCCTCCAGCCTTCACGGCCGACTGCCGCCTGGTCGGCCACCGTCACCCTACCCTCGCCCGCCGGCGGGAGAGGGTCCCCTGGGGCGACCGTGCCAAATGCGACAGCCCTGCCCTCCGGGATCGGGAGAGTCGACTTGAAGGAACCATGCTTTAGGCTTGCGCATCGTAGCCGAGGACGACTCGCATGCCCTTCCATCGCTGGCCCTTGCTCGCCCTCCTCCTGGCCGCCTGTGCTAGCCCCGCCGCGGCGCAAACGAAAATCGTCTTCGGCACCGACTGGCTGGCGGAGGCCGAGCATGGTGGGTTCTACCAGGCGCTGGCCAACGGCTACTACAAGGCGCACGGGCTGGACGTGACCATCCGGATGGGTGGCCCGCAGTTGAACCCGCCGCAGCAGGTCGCGGCCGGGCTGGTGGATTTCCAACTCTCCTCCGGCAGCTTCGCCGCCATGGCGATGGTGCAGCAGGACATTCCCGTGCTGGCCGTGGCGGCGTTCTTCCAGAAAGACCCGCAAGTGCTGATCTCGCATCCGGGCACCGGCGCCGACAGCATCGCCGCCATGAAGGGGCGGCCGATCATGATCTCCGCCGCCAACCGCGCCGGGTCCTGGCTGTTCCTGAAGGCCAAATACGGCTTCACCGACGACCAAATCCGCCCGTACAATTTCTCCGTAGCCCCGTTCCTAGCGGACAAGACCGCCATCGAGGAGGGTTTCGTCTCCTCCGAGCCGTATCAGATCGAGAAGGCGGGCGGGTTCAAGCCGGTGGTCAACCTGCTGGCCGATAACGGCTATGACAGCTATTCCACCGTGATCCTGGCGCAGACGCGCACCGTGCGGGAGCGGCCGGAGGTGGTGCGCGCCTTTATCGAGGCGTCGATCGAAGGCTGGCGCAGCTACATGGCCGACCCGGCGCCGGGCGACGCGCTGATCCGCAAGGACAACCCTGACATAAGCCAGGACGTGCTGGACAACTCCGTCGCAGTGATGCGGCAGTACGGCATCGTCGATTCCGGCGACAGCCTCACCTTGGGTCTCGGCGCGATGACCGATGCCCGGTGGAAAAGCTTCTTCGACACCATGGTGCAGGCCGGGCTGTACAAGGCCGACCTCGACTACCGCAAGGCCTTCACGCTGCAGTTCGTGGATGCCGGCTACGGCATGGCGGCCAAGCCCTGAGCCCTGCCGCGGAGCCCCTGCTGCGGCTGCGCGGGGTGGACAAGCGCTTCGCCGACGGCACCGTGGCGCTGGGCGGCATGGAGCTGGAGGTGCGGCGGGGCGAGTTCCTCAGCCTGCTCGGCCCGTCCGGCTGCGGCAAGTCCACCGTGCTGCGCCTGATCGCCGGGTTGGGCGAGCCCAGCGCCGGCACAATGCAGCGGGGGGCGGTCCGCTTGGGCTTCGTGTTCCAGGAACCCACGCTGATGCCGTGGCGCACGGTGTCCGGCAACGTCCGCCTGCCGCTGCAAGTGGCCGGCCTGTCCCGGCGCGAGGCGGAGCCGCGCGTGGCGGAGGCGCTCGGCCGCGTCGGCCTTGCCGGGTTCGCGCGGGCTTATCCGCGCCAGCTATCCGGCGGCATGAAGATGCGCGTCTCGATCGCCCGCGCGCTGGCCACCCGGCCTGAGCTGTTGCTGATGGACGAGCCGTTCGGGGCGCTGGACGAGATCACCCGCGCGCAGTTGAACGACGACCTGCTGCGGCTTTGGCGGGCGGAAGGGCTGACGGTCGTGTTCGTCACCCACAGCGTGTACGAGTCCGTCTTTCTTTCCACCCGCATCGTGGTGATGGCGCCGCGCCCCGGCCGCGTGGTGGCCGACCTGCCGGTGCAACCGCCGGAGGACCGGGACGAGACGTATCGCATGTCGCCGGGCTATGCCGCGGATTGCCGCGTGGTGTCCGCCGCCTTGAAGGGCGCGATGGATGCGTAGCCGCCTGCTCCTCGTCCTGCTGCCCGTGCTGGTCGGGCTGCTTGTGCTGGCCGGGTGGGAAGCGCTGGTGCGGGTCGACGACATCCCGCCCTACATCCTGCCCGGGCCGCTGCGCATCGCGGTCCGGCTGGTGCAGGATTGGGGCACGCTGTCCGGCTCCCTGCTGGTGACGCTGGAGGTGACGCTGGTCGCCCTGGCAGCGGCCATCCTGGGCGGCGGCGCGCTGGCGATCCTGTTCGCGCAATCGCGCTGGCTGAAGGCGAGCCTGTTCCCCTACGCCGTGATCTTGCAGGTGACGCCGCTCGTGGCCATCGCGCCGCTCATCTTGATCTACGTGCGCGACACGCGGCTTGCCCTGGTGATCTGCGCCTGGCTGGTGGCGTTCTTCCCGATCCTGTCCAACACCACGCTTGGGCTGAGCTCCGTCGACCACAATCTAGTGGAGCTGATGCAGCTTTACCGCGCCCGGCGCGGCCAGGTGCTGTGGTACCTGCGCTTGCCCGCCGCCATGCCGTATTTCCTCGGCGGGCTGCGCATCGCCGGCGGGCTAAGCCTGATCGGCGCCGTGGTGGCGGAGTTCACCGCCGGCACCGCGACGGCCGGCACCGGGCTGGCCTACCGGATCCTGGAAAGCGGCTATCGCCTGGACATCGCGCGCATGTACGCCGCGGTCGCCCTGCTGTCGCTCAGCGGCGTCCTGATCTACGCGTTGACCAGCCTGCTTTCCTGGCTGGTGCTGCATCGGTGGCACGAAAGCGCGCGTCGGCGGGAGCGGTAGAACCAGCCCGCTGTTTGAACCGAGGAGCGGCTACCGCTCCCGGTCGTCACCGTCGGATTCGACCTCGATCTCGTCCGGGATCGCGTCGGCATCGTCTTCCAGGTCGGACGCGTCCTCGATCACGTCCTCCTCCGACTCGTCCTCCGCGGCCTCCACCTCGACATCCGTGTCATCGGCGACCGGCGGCTTCTTGGGCCGCTTGTCTTCCACCACGTTGCCGCCCGCGCGCCGGGCCCGCGGCGCCTCGGCCGGCTGCTCCGTACCGCATTTCGGGCAAACCGCCGGGGTCTTTTGAAGGTCGTAGAACCGGGCGCCGCACGCCACGCACACTCGCTTGAGACCGAGTTCGGGCTTCGGCATGCGGCAGGACTCCTTCGCTTCCAGCGGAATCCACCGGAGGGCGCGCCCCATGCCATCGTCCCATCGCCGTGTCAAACGGCATGGCTGTTCAAAGCCGCCCCCCCCTGCTAAGCGCCCGGCCGGATGGCACCTCCCCAGCCCCTTACAGCCCGCCGGCCAGCCGGCCCGCTCAGCGGCCGCATCCAGGTGCCGGGCGACAAGTCGATCAGCCACCGCGCCCTGATGTTCGCCGCCCTGGCGGTGGGCGAAACGCGGATCGACGGGTTGTTGGAAGGCGAGGACGTTTTGCGCACCGCCGCGGCGATGCGGGCCTTGGGCGCCAGCGTGGCGCGGGACGGCGCGGTGTGGCGCGTAGCCGGCCGTGGCGTCGGCGGGCTGGCGGAACCGGCCGACATCCTGGACATGGGCAATTCCGGCACGGCGGCGCGGCTGCTGGCCGGCATGCTGGCCAGCCACGACCTGTTCGCGGTGATGACCGGCGACGCCAGCCTGCGCGGCCGGCCGATGCGCCGGGTTACGGAGCCGCTGGCGCTGTGCGGCGCCCGGTTCTCGGCCCGCGACGGCGGCCGGCTGCCCCTGGCGATCGAGGGCGCCCGAGACGCGATGCCGATCCATTACCGCGTGCCCGTCGCATCGGCGCAGGTGAAATCCGCCATCCTGCTGGCCGGGTTGAACGCCCGCGGCCGCACCGTGGTGGAGGAGGCGGTGCCCACCCGCGACCACACCGAAGCCATGCTGCGCCATTTCGGCGCCGACGTGACGGTGGAGGTCGCCGGCGCCGGCCGGGTGGTGACGCTGGCGGGCCAGCCCGAACTGGTGGCGCGGGACGTGGTGGTGCCGGGCGACCCGTCCTCCGCCGCCTTTCCGGTGGCGGCGGCGCTGCTCGTGCCCGGGTCGGTCGTCACGGTGTGCGGCGTCGGGCTGAACCCGCTGCGCACCGGCCTGTTCGCCACCCTTCGGGAGATGGGTGCGGAGTTGGCCGTGGCCGGCGAACGCCAAGAGGGCGGCGAGGCGGTGGGCGACCTGACCGTGCGCCACGGCCCCCTGCGCGGCGTGGACGTGCCGCCGGAGCGCGCGCCGGCCATGATCGACGAGTACCCGATCCTCGCCGTGGTCGCCGCCCATGCCGCAGGCACCACCCGGATGCGCGGCCTGGCGGAATTGCGGGTCAAGGAAAGCGACCGCCTGGCCGCCACCGCCGCCATGGTGCAGGCCGCCGGCGGCACCGTGACGATCGAGGGCGACGACCTGCTGGTGCAAGGCAATGCGGTGCTGCCCGGCGGCTGCACCGTCGCCACGCACATGGACCACCGGCTGGCGATGAGCGCCCTGGTGCTGGGCCAGGCCACGCAGGCGCCGGTCGCCGTGGACGACGCGGCCTTCATCGAAACCAGCTTCCCCGGCTTCACCACCCTGATGCGCGAGCTTGGGGCGGCAATCGGGTGATCATCGCCATCGACGGCCCGGCCGCCGCCGGCAAGGGCACGCTGGCGCGCCGCCTGGCTCGGGAACTCGGCCTGCCTTACCTGGATACCGGGCTGCTGTACCGCGCCGTCGGCCGGCGCGTGCTGGATGCCGGGGCGGACCCGGCGGACCCGGCGGCGGCCCTGGCCGAGGCCGAGGCGCTGCGGCCCGCCGACCTGGACCGGCCCGACCTGCGCGGCCCGGACGCCGACGGCGCCGCCAGCCTGGTGGCGACCGTGCCGGCGGTGCGGGCGGCGCTGCTGGCGTTCCAGCGCGGCTTCGCCACCACGGGCGGCGCGGTGCTGGACGGCCGCGACATTGGCACCGTCATCTTCCCGGACGCCGACGTGAAGCTGTTCGTCACCGCGAGCGTGGAAGCCCGCGCGCAACGCCGCTGGCGCGAACACGGCGGGCGGACGCTGGAAACCGTGGCGGCGGAGCTGCGCGCCCGCGACAGCCAGGATGCTGCCCGCGCCACCGCCCCCCTCCGCCCCGCCGCCGACGCCACGGTGCTGGACACCACGGCGATGAACCCCGACCAGGCCTTTGCCGCCGCCCTCGCCGCCATCCGCATCGCCCGCCCCCTTGCATCCCCCTCTCCTTCTGGGTGAGGGTGCCGCCCGCGCATCCTGAAGCCGCAAGGTCACAGGCATTGTAGCCCCCACCCAACCTTCTCCCAGAGGGAGCGGGCTTTTAAGGGAGGGGAGAGCGTCTTTCTCCCGGTTTTCCTTGACTCCCCACACCGTCTCGGTGTTCCTGCGCCGGCTACATCCGTAAACCCGGCCCGTCATCTATGGGCTAGTCGTTCCCGCTCCGCCGGGTGCGCAAACGTCGGCGCCACGGCGCCCCTATCAGGAAGAACCCGACCCACATGGCATCTCAGGCCGTCGCCTTTGACTATTCCAAATCCGAACACGCGGGCGGCGAAGACTTCGCTTCCCTCCTCGATGAGACCCTTGGCCGGGATACCGGCTTCGATGGCTCCGTCGTCACCGGCCGCGTCCTGCGCCTGACGGACGAGTTCGCCATCGTCGATGTCGGCCTCAAGAGTGAAGGCCGCGTCGCCCTGAAGGAATTCGGCCCACCCGGCGCCGCCCCCGAGGTCAAGCCCGGCGACCTGATCGAGCTGTTCGTCGAGCGCTACGAGGACCGCGACGGCGCCATCGTGCTGTCGCGCGAAAAGGCGCGGCGCGAGGAAGCCTGGACCAATTTGGAAAAGGCGTTCGAAGCGCAGCTCCGCGTCAACGGCACCATCTACGGCCGGGTCAAGGGCGGCTTCACCGTCGACCTCGGCGGCGCCGTGGCGTTCCTGCCCGGTTCGCAGGTGGATATCCGCCCGGTGCGCGACGTCGGCCCGCTGATGGGCACGCCGCAGCCGTTCCAGATCCTCAAGATGGACCGCGCCCGCGGCAACATCGTGGTCAGCCGCCGCGCCGTGCTGGAAGAAACCCGCGCCGAGCAGCGGTCCGAGCTGATCCAGGGCCTCAAGGAAGGCATGATCCTGGACGGCGTGGTGAAGAACATCACCGATTACGGCGCCTTCGTGGATTTGGGCGGCGTGGACGGCCTGCTGCACGTCACCGATGTCGCCTGGCGCCGTATCAACCACCCGTCCGAGGCGCTGCAGATCGGCCAACAGGTTCGCGTGCAGGTGATCCGCTTCAACGCCGACACGCAGCGCATCAGCCTGGGCATGAAGCAGCTGGAGGCCGATCCGTGGGAAGGCGTGGCGGCGAAGTACCCGCCGGGCGCCAAATACACCGGCCGCGTTACCAACATCACCGATTACGGCGCCTTCGTGGAGCTGGAGCCCGGCGTCGAAGGCCTGGTCCACGTGTCCGAAATGAGCTGGACCAAAAAGAACGTCCATCCCGGCAAGATCGTCTCCACCTCCCAGGAAGTCGACGTGCTGGTGCTGGACGTCGACAGCTCCAAGCGGCGCATCTCGCTGGGCCTCAAGCAGGTGCAGCGCAACCCGTGGGAAGAGTTCGTCGACGCGCAGCCGGTGGGCAGCATCGTCGAGGGCGAAATCCGCAACATCACGGAGTTCGGCCTGTTCATCGGCCTGTCCGCCGACGTGGACGGCATGGTGCACATGTCCGACATCGCCTGGGACGAGCCGGGCGAACTGGCGATGGCCAAGTTCGAGAAGGGCCAGATCGTCAAAGCCAAGGTGCTGGACGTCGATGTCGAGAAGGAGCGTATCTCGCTCGGCATCAAGCAGCTCGAGGACGATCCGGCGGCCGACACGCTCAGCCGCGTGCACAAGGGCGAGGTCGTGACCTGCATCGTGACCGCGATCCAGGCCAACGGCATCGAGGTGAAGGTGGACGAGGTCCTCACCGGCTTCATCCGCCGGGCCGAACTGGCGCGCGACAAGGGCGACCAGCGTCCGGACCGCTTCGCCGTGGGCGAGAAGGTGGACGCCAAGATTACCGCGATCGACCGTGCCGCCCGCAAGCTCTCGCTCACCATTAAGGGGCGTGAGATCGAGGAGGACAAGCAGGCGGTGGCCGAGTTCGGCACGTCCGACAGCGGCGCCTCGCTGGGCGACATCCTGGGTGCGGCAATCCGCCGCCGCAACCAGCAGGGCGAGTAGCGGGTGGCCGACGGCCTCGAAGCAGACCTGCTCCTGGACAGGCGGCGCCTCAAGCGCCGCCTTGTCTTTTGGCGGGTGGTGGCGGTGCTCGCCGTGCTGGGCGCCGTCGGCTACATCGCGGTTGGCGCGGCGCCCGGCAGCCTTCCCGGCCGCCCGCATGTCACCCGCGTGACGGTCAGCGGGGTCATCACGGACAACCGCCGCCTCCTGCAAGCGGTGACGGCCTTGGCGAAGGACCGCAGCGTCGCCGCCGTGGTACTCGCGGTGGACAGCCCCGGCGGCAGCGTCGCCGGCGGCGAAGGCCTGCACGACGCCCTGGCACGGGTTGCGGCGGCCAAGCCGCTGGTCACCGTGATGGGCGGCACGGCGGCGTCCGCCGGCTACATGATCAGCCTGCCCGCCGCCCGCATCTTCGCCAGCAACGCGACGCTCACCGGCTCGATCGGCGTGATCCTCGAAACCGGCAACGCCGCCGGCCTGTTGGACAAGCTCGGCCTGTCGGCGGAAGCGATCATCTCCGGGCCGTTGAAGGACCAGCCCTCCTTCACCCACGGCTTGTCGCCGGCCGGGCGGGACTACCTGCAAGGCCTAGTGGGTGACCTTTTCGGCCAGTTCGTTGCCATGGTGGCGCAGGCCCGGCACATGGACGAGGCGCGCGTGCGCCAGTTGGCCGACGGTCGCGCCTATTCCGGGCGGCAGGCCCTTGCACTTGGCCTGGTGGACGAGATCGGCGGCGAGGCGGAAGCCCGGACGTGGCTCGCCCGGGAAAAGCACGTCGACGCGGACATGCCGATCGACGACTTGAAGCTCGGCAGCTTGTACGACCGCACCATCGGGGCGACGCTGGGGCTGGTCGCCGACCGCTTCGGCCTTACCATGCCGACCTACCTGCCCATGGCGATCTGGCGGCCCGACCTCCTCCAGTAGCGTCGGGCCTGCTCCCGCCTACAGGCGGGCTCACTGAGCAAATCCTTGCGTCCCACCGTCCGGCTTGCTTGTGTTCGGCCACAAACAAGCCTGCCCCACCGAGGACGCTCCCGTCATGCCGATCCGCAAGCTGCTCCTGCCCCTCACCGGCACATCAGCCGGTGAAGCCGCCATCGCCACCGCCCTGCTGGTGGCCCGCCAGTTCAACGCCCACATCATGGCCCTGCACGTCCGCGCCGACAGCCGGGATGTGGCACCCTTGGCGGGCGAAGGCCTGTCGGGCGCCATGATCCAGGAGATGATGCAGGCCACGGAAAAGGAAAGCGGCGAGCGCTCCTCCGCGGTGCGCGGGCTGTTCGACCGCGCCCTGGGCGGCGTCGGCATCCGCATGGAACACCCGACTGCGCAGGAAGACCATCCGAGCGCCTCCTTCGCCACCACCGTCGGCCGGGAAGAGGACGTGGTGGCCCAACAGGCCCGCTTGGCGGACCTCACGATCGTGCCGCACCCCGAATCCGGGGACGACGTGTCATCCTCCGACGCCCTGCACGCCGTGCTGTTCGACAGCGGCCGGCCGGTGTTGATCGCGCCGCATCGCGCGCCGGCCAGCCTCGGCACCCGCGTCGCGGTCGCCTGGAACGGCACCGGCGAAGGAGCGGCCGCGGTGCATGCCGCCCTGCCCTGGCTGCAGAACGCGCAGGCCGTGTGCATCCTTTCGTCGGACGACTACCAGCGCAACGGGCCGCCGGCCCGCGACCTGGCGGCCTACCTGGCGCTGCACGGCGTGAAGCCGGAACTGAAGACCTTCCGCGCGCTGGACCGCGAGGTCGGCGCCGGGATGCTGGCGGCGGCACGCGAGTTCGGCGCCGATTTGCTGACTATGGGCGCCTATTCGCATTCTCGTTTGCGCCAGCTTATCCTGGGCGGCGTCACTCGGCACGTGCTGGAAAAGGCCGACCTGCCGGTGCTGATGAACCGCTGAGGGCTCAGCCGCCCACCACCGGTATCCCGGCAGCGCCGCGGCCGACATAGCTTTGCGGGTCGGAGGCCGGCTCGTGCTCGGCGGCTTCCAGCTTGGTCACGCAGCGGTTCGTTTCGCCGACCACGTCCGCCCAACTGCGCGGCAAGCTGTCCAGGCTGCCGAGCAGGCACTGGTCGTAATACGTCAGTTCCCGCCCGGCGCCGCAGCCAAAGGACGGGCGGTTCGCCGCGGCCGCCGTCAGCAGCACGCGATTCGGCTGCGCCATCGGCGGCGCGGCGAACGCACCCGTGTAGCAAGCCGACACGATCGCCACTGTCGGGGCGGTCCCGCAGCCGGCGCGCAAGGCGGTGTCCAGATCGTCCGGCGACAGGAACTCCTTACGGGGTGCCAGGTAGACGCCCGGGCCGTGCGCTCCGTGGGACGTCATGAACACCAGGCACGCCTGGCCGGGCGCCGGGTTCATCTCCCCGATCGCTTCCAGCACCCTGGCCCGCGTCGCCACCTGCACGCGCGGCTTGGACAGCACGTCCGGCGCCGCGCTGAGCCGGTGGACGTCGTCGCCCGGCACGCCGGACCGCTCCAGCAACCGAGCCATGGCACCGGTGGCGTTGTCGAACACCGGGAGGGACCCGTCGCCCGCCACCAGCACGGCAACCCAATGCTGGGAGCCGGCATGGGCCGGCGCCGCCGCCTGCTGCGTTTGCGCACAGCCCGCGAGCAGCAGCAGAAGCATCAGCGTGGCGCGCGCCATCATGCGGCCAAGCGATGCAGGGTGGTGCGGCGCATGGCGGTGTCCTCCAATTCCGTCGTGGTCGGCACGTCGTAGCGGGCGAAGCCGTCCAGCCGCGGCGGCAGATAGGCGCGTCCCGGGTCGGCGATCCAAACCTCCGCCTGCGCGGCCATCCCGCGCAGCCAGGGCAGGATGTGGTTGGTCATCGGCGCTTCGTAACACACGTCGCCGCACAGGATCAGGTCCCAACGGCACGGGCTGCCGACGAAATCACCGTGCACCGCGGTCACCGCGGCGCCGTTGGCGGCAGCGTTCAAGCGCGTGGCGGCGCACGCCACCGGGTCGATCTCCACCGCCTCCACGCTGGCAGCCCCCGCCAAGGCGCAGGCAATGGCGGCCAACCCGCCCCCGGCCGCGAAATCCAGCACCCGGCGGCCCTGCACGGTCGCCGGGTGGTCCAGCACGTGCCGTGCCATGGCCTGGCTGCCCGGCCAGGCAAACGCCCAGAACGGCGGCTCGATATTGTGCTGGTGCAGGAAATCCTCGGTGGCCTGCCAGATCGGGGTGATCTCGGTCGCGAGATGCAGCACGATTTCTGGCACCAACGGCGCGCGAGCCAGGCTGGTGTGGGCGGCGATGAAGCGCTCCACTCCCTTTACAAGGGCTGCGTCAGGTGCGCGATCCCCTCCGGCGACGTGGCCACGGCCGCCAACACGGTCGCGCGGTCGAACACGCCGGCTTGCAGCCCGCCCACCACCGAACCGAGTTCCGTGCCGCTCGGCGCCCGCCCCAGCCCGGCCGTGTAGACGCTTGCCACATAGCTGGCATCGCTTTGCCCGCCATGTAGGCCCAGGAACTCGGGCGTGCCGGCGATTTCCTGCGCCAATTGCACCGCCGTCAGTCCTGCCTGGAGCGACCCGCCGAGGCTTTGCACCACCGGCTGCGTCGCGTCGTGGCCCAGCCCGGCCCGGAACACGTCATTCACCGTCTGGGTCGCCGTATCCGTGGCAAACAACCGGGCGGTTTGCGGCGCCAGCGCGGCCTTCGATTCAGGGGAGTCCGCGATCCCCGCCAGCACGGACGCCCGGGACGCGCCGGCCGCCAGCACGCCGCCGAACGCGACCGCCTGGTCGGGCGTCGGGCCATGCCCGAGGAAGCTGGTGAAAACCTGCTGCACGAATTGTCCGTCCGGCAGCGCTGCCAGCGATGCGGACGCGGGCGCGGCAAGGAAGCCGGCCGCGACATCCGTCTGGCTGTGCCCGGCGGCCATGTAGTTGGTCCAGATGCTGAGGTTGGCGCTGTCCGGCACCACGCCGAACAAGCCCACATACAGCCGGCCGACATAGGCGGCATCGGTATCCGGCCCCACGCTGAGCGTGCCGTCCAGCAACTGCACCGCCTCCGTCCCGCCCGCGAACTGCAGGCCGAAGCCCGTCCCCAGCACGGACGCTACATCCACCGACGCGACGTCCGCGCTGCTGACGCCGTTGACCGGCGCCGCCAGCGCGAACACCGGCACGGAAGCGCTGGGCAGCGAAGGCGCCAGTCCCCCGGCCGTTGCGACCGCGGTGACCGGTTGCACGCCAAGCCCGACCAGCGTCACAGCCGCCTGCCACGCGCCCGTCGTCGCGTCCGCCGTCGCCGTACCAGCGGCGGCGCCAGCATCAAAGAGGGCAATGGACGCGCCCGGCACCGCCGTGCCCCCCAGAGTTGCGCTGGGCAGGTTGGTGAGCAGCCCTCCCCCAGGGCGGGAGATGACCGGCGTGGCGGTCGTGGCGCCGCGCGGCGGGATGAAATTGTAGGTGCTGGAAACCTGGATGCCCGTGTCGCTGGTGCTGAACCCCGTCAGGCTGGTGGCGGCGATGGCGTCGCCGGCGGCATCGGTGATGCGGGCGCCGTTCAGCGCCAAGGCGTTGATCCGCAGGTCCGACGTGTCACCGCCTGGCGCCACGACATAGGTGAACACGGTCTGCGTCGGGGTCGACAGCGCGGGCGAGTAGGTCGCGGCGCCGTT